>NZ_CP017057.1:1360000-2720000 GCF_001719165.1 Erythrobacter litoralis | reverse complement strand
ATCAATCAGATACAGCGCAGTGCGGCCATCATGGCTGAGCGAGCGCTGTTTGCCTGAGCCGGCGCACGCCCCTCGCGGCAGCCTCGAAAGAGGTTTGGCCGGACGCGGTGGTGTGGGCCTGTAGCTCAGTTGGTTAGAGCGCACCCCTGATAAGGGTGAGGTCAGAAGTTCAAATCTTCTCAGGCCCACCATTGCTTTTAGGGGCCTTAGCTCAGCTGGGAGAGCACCTGCTTTGCAAGCAGGGGGTCATCGGTTCGATCCCGATAGGCTCCACCAGGCATGCAATCTGATGATGAAACGAAAACAGATCCCGTCTTCGGACGGGTCAGGCGGATTTGCCGCCGTTCTTTGACATTGTGAATGGGTTTTTAAATCGATGCCGTGGCGGTATCGTCGTCAAGGTCGGGGCCTTAGGGTCCGCAGTCCGACGCGATCGATATCATCACAAATCAATCAAATTGATTATCTGGCTGAGATAATTCTCCCACCATCTTCAAGCGATCGGGCTTTTATGCAGGCCTGTCGTTGATGGTGTGGATTCTCAAGCGTGAGGTAAGAGCATTTGGTGGATGCCTTGGCATGTACAGGCGATGAAGGACGTGGCACGCTGCGATAAGCGTCGGGGAGTTGTGAGCAAACTTTGATCCGGCGATTTCCGAATGGGGAAACCCACCTTCACCATTTCTTATCGGTCATCACTCGTGATGGTCGGTGAGAGGTGGATAAGGTATCACCGAGCTGAATATATAGGCTTGGTGAAGCGAACCCGGGGAACTGAAACATCTCAGTACCCGGAGGAAAAGACATCAACCGAGATTCCCGTAGTAGTGGCGAGCGAACCGGGACCAGGCCAGTGCCTTCATTTCAACTAGCAGAACACTCTGGAAAGTGTGGCCATAGCGGGTGACAGCCCCGTATGCGAAAGTGATGATGAAGGCCTCGAGTAGGGCGGGACACGTGAAATCCTGTCTGAACATGGGGGGACCACCCTCCAAGCCTAAATACTCGTACATGACCGATAGCGAACACAGTACCGTGAGGGAAAGGTGAAAAGCACCCCGATTAGGGGAGTGAAACAGTACCTGAAACCGAATGCTTACAATCAGTTGGAGCCCCATAGGGGGTGACAGCGTACCTCTTGCATAATGGGTCAGTGACTTAATCTAGCATGCGAGCTTAAGCCGTTAGGTGTAGGCGAAGCGAAAGCGAGTCTGAATAGGGCGAATGAGTATGTTGGATTAGACCCGAACCCCGGCGATCTAGGCATGAGCAGGCTGAAGGTGCGGTAACACGCACTGGAGGGCCGAACCGTTGCATGTTGAAAAATGCTCGGATGACTTGTGTTTAGGGGTGAAAGGCCAATCAAGCCGGGAAATAGCTGGTTCTCCGCGAAATCTATTGAGGTAGAGCGTCAGATGTATGCCGATGGGGGTAGAGCACTGGATGGGCTAGGGCTGCGCGAGCGGTACCAAACCTAACCAAACTCCGAATACCATCGAGTCTTGTCTGGCAGACAGACGGCGGGTGCTAAGGTCCGTCGTCAAAAGGGAAACAGCCCTAACCTACAGCTAAGGTCCCCAAGTCGTATCTAAGTGGGAAAGCATGTGGGAAGCCCAAAACAACCAGGAGGTTGGCTTAGAAGCAGCCATCCTTTAAAGAAAGCGTAACAGCTCACTGGTCTAAATAAGGCTTCCTGCGGCGAAGATGTAACGGGGCTAAAGATACGCACCGAAGCTTAGGGTTGCAGTTTACTGCAGCGGTAGCGGAGCGTTCCGTAAGCGAGTGAAGGCGAAGGGTAACCGACGCTGGACGTATCGGAAGTGCGAATGCTGACATGAGTAGCGACAAAGAGGGTGAGATGCCCTCTCGCCGAAAGACCAAGGGTTCCTGCGCAACGCTAATCGGCGCAGGGTGAGCCGGCCCCTAAGACGAGCCCGAAGGGGGTAGTCGATGGGAACCACGTTAATATTCGTGGGCCTGGAGATGTGTGACGGATTGCGGAAGTTGTGTGTCCTTATTGGATTGGGCATGCAGCCAAGTAGTCCCGGGAAATAGCCTCTCCGTATAGACCGTACCCGAAACCGACACAGGTGGTCAGGTAGAGTATACCAAGGCGCTTGAGAGAAGTATCCTGAAGGAACTCGGCAAATTGCCTCCGTACCTTCGGAAGAAGGAGGCCCTGAATCGAGGCAACTCTTTTCAGGGGGCACAGGCCAGGGGGTAGCGACTGTTTATCAAAAACACAGGACTCTGCTAAGTCGGCTTCAAGACGACGTATAGGGTCTGACGCCTGCCCGGTGCTGGAAGGTTAAGAGGAGGAGTGCAAGCTCCGAATTGAAGCCCCAGTAAACGGCGGCCGTAACTATAACGGTCCTAAGGTAGCGAAATTCCTTGTCGGGTAAGTTCCGACCTGCACGAATGGCGTAACGACTTCCCCACTGTCTCCAGGATATGCTCAGCGAAATTGAATTCTCCGTGAAGATGCGGAGTACCCGCGGTTAGACGGAAAGACCCCGTGCACCTTTACTGCAGCTTCAGAGTGGCATTAGGAAAGAGTTGTGTAGCATAGGTGGGAGGCTTTGAAACTTGGGCGCCAGTCCAAGTGGAGCCATAGGTGAAATACCACCCTGCTGTTTTCTGATGTCTAACCACGCACCGTTATCCGGTGTTGGGACCCTCTGTGGCGGGTAGTTTGACTGGGGCGGTCGCCTCCTAAAGAGTAACGGAGGCGCGCGATGGTAGGCTCAGGACGGTTGGAAACCGTCTGCGAGAGTGCAATGGCATAAGCCTGCCTGACTGCGAGACTGACAAGTCGAGCAGAGACGAAAGTCGGTCATAGTGATCCGGTGGTCCCTCGTGGAAGGGCCATCGCTCAACGGATAAAAGGTACGCCGGGGATAACAGGCTGATGATTCCCAAGAGCTCATATCGACGGAATCGTTTGGCACCTCGATGTCGGCTCATCACATCCTGGGGCTGGAGCAGGTCCCAAGGGTTTGGCTGTTCGCCAATTAAAGTGGTACGTGAGCTGGGTTCAGAACGTCGCGAGACAGTTTGGTCCCTATCTGCCGTGGGCGTCGATACTTGAAAGGAGTTGCCCCTAGTACGAGAGGACCGGGGTGAACGTACCTCTGGTGTACCTGTCATCGTGCCAACGGTGCCGCAGGGTAGCTATGTACGGACGGGATAACCGCTGAAAGCATCTAAGCGGGAAGCCTCCCTTAAGATTAGGTATCTTCGAACCGTCATAGACCATGACGTTGATAGGCCGGGTGTGGAAGCGCAGTAATGCGTGAAGCTAACCGGTCCTAATAGTTCTGATCGCGCTTGAGAGTTCGCACTGTCAACGAGAGGCCTGCGTGGCCGATCGTCGATGACGAGAATTGTCGATGCCAGATACGCCCTTTGCAAATGGTTTGCCGGATTGACGGCAGGCCCATCGATTTAAACCCGCGCTTCGCCGGCTTCATTGCTTGGTGGCCATAGCGTCCGTGACCCACCCGATCCCATCTCGAACTCGGCCGTGAAACCGGACTGCGCCGATGGTACTGTGTCTTAAGGCACGGAAGAGTAGGTCGCCGCCAGGCATTGTAGCCGGCGAGCGCGCGGGAAAACCCATTCACAAGTCAAAGGGCTGGCCTTCGGGTCGGCCCTTTTGGCGTCTCTGGAGCTTGTCTCCTCGAGAGGCCGTCTTTTCCGAGGTCATGGCCCGGAAAGAACCGCCCGAGACCGATGTTTCGGGCCAAGGGTTTCGGATGCTTCAAGTTTCCGAGAGCCCGCCGGCCGGCCGCAGCGACGCGACTTCAGGGTTGCAGGAGCGAGGGCCGCCGGAAAACACGCTGGCGCGGGATGGAGCAGTCCGGTAGCTCGTCAGGCTCATAACCTGAAGGTCGTTGGTTCAAATCCAACTCCCGCAACCAGCGTATTTCCAGACATTCAGGGTGAGAACCGGGGGGCGGTGCCTGCTTGCGCAAGGCGTGGGCTGATCGCGCGCCCGATGATCGCTAAGCGGTCCAAGCTTGCCCGAAAACGTGCCCGATCCGAAGAAAACCCGCAATAGAACGATCACCTAGACGTCCCAGGCCACGCTTGCGGGCGCAATGCCGCGTCCGCCGCTTTGGCGCTCCCAACGCGCTCAGAGCTCGAACCCCCAGCGCCGGTAATCCTCGCGAATTCGTGGGCTGCGGGCAAGCGCGGCGGCGATATCGGCCTCGGCCTCACTGCGCCCCATCGCCCGCAGGATCAGGCCGCGAAGCAGCAGCGTTTCGGTCTGGTCCGGCGCGAGATCGAGCGCGGCGTCGGCATCGGCAAGTGCCTCATCGAGCCGTTCATTACGCAGGAAGATCATGGCGCGGCCGTCGAGTGCCACCGCCGTATTCTCGCTGTTTTCGCCGCCCGCGTGCAGGTTGTCACCGCATCGGCGATCTCGACCTGCCAGATGCCCATATACCAGCACTTTGCGTTCAGCACCGATCCGTCATTGGGTGCATCGAGCAGCAGTTCCGCGAAGCGGTCGAGCCCAGCGAGGCCATCGCCTTCCAGAGCTTCGATATCGGCGAGTGCATAGGCGAGCGCGCGCTGCACCTCCTCATCACCGTCCACCTGGCCGAGCAAGTCGCGCGCGTCGTCGGTGCGTCCGACAAGGGTCAGCGTCCGCGCGAGCGCGATCGCGCGGTCAGGGTTCGGATCGAGCAGCCAGGCATCCTCGAGATCCGCTGCCATACTTTCGAAGTCGCGCAGTTCGGCATGGACATAGGCGCGATCCTGGAAGAGCTTGGCGGTCGCCTCGATCTCCAGCGCCGCGTTCACGTCGGCAAGGGCCCCTTCGAAATCATAGGTGACGAAGCGGAAATTGGCGCGCCGCAGGATCGGGTCGGTTTCGTCCGGCTGCTGTTCGATCATGCGCGCCAGCATGTCCTCGATGCCCGCGAGTTCGCTGCGGTCCGCGTTCTTCGTTCCGCCTTGGGCAAAACGCCATCGGCGCGGCATGTCGTCGGGCACGATCACCTTGAGCTTGGTCCGGGCCAGGGCGAGAGCCTTGCGCCGTTCGGCCCTGATGTCCTCGGGCACGATCTCCCCGCCGAGGCTCGTCTGCCGTTCCGAGATCGTCAGTTCGCCGTCAGCCAGCGTCACTTCCCGTTCGAAACGCTGGTTCGCCACAATCATGTCGAGTTGGCGTTCCCCCCTGATCTCGAACTCGCCTTCCGTCTCGGGCAGGGTTAAGCGATAGGTCCCGATCGAGCCGCGCGGCGGCGGAACGATCACCGGCAGGTCGCGCCATTTGCGGCGCGAGCGGTCGGGACGGAACTGGAACGATCCCGTCGGCAACTGAGGCTCGATCTCGCCGACCGATCCGTCGTACTGGACAAGGCTCGGGAACAGCGCCTCAACGACCACCGTCGCTTCGCTATCGTCCGTGCCCTGTTCGATCCGCATGTCGATGACATTGACTTCGCCACCGGCAAAACGTGCGAAACGCCCGCCAAGGGCGCGCTTGTTGTCGTCGGTCAGCTTGTCGGCCGAGGCATTCATCTGCGCCGCACCCGCCCCGAGAAGCTTCATCGTGATCGTCCCAGGCATCGGCAGGTCTCCGCCGAGCCGCGCGTCGAGAGCGAACTCGACCGAGACATCGGGCACGATCGGGATTTCCTGCACTATCTCTTCGAGCGCGGCGCCCTCGGGCCGGATCGGCAGCGTGTAGAGGAAGGGGGGAACATTGCCGACGACATCGAGGTTGGCCCCGATCCCGGTCCCGTCGAGATAGTAATGCGTGCCCTGGATCTTTGCGCGGACCAGCACGTGGTCGAACGCGCCGGGCAGCGGCAACGAGCTTTCGGCGAGCGCCCCGCGCTGGATCGAGGCGAGGACCGGCTCCGCCTCGATCCCGAGTTCGTCGAGTATGGCGAGGAGGATCAGTGTCTTCGCCTTGCAGTCACCGTATTTCTTTTCCCAGGTCGCTGCCACGTCCTGCGGGATGTAATTGCCCCCGTCGAGGCCGTTCATGAGGTAGCGGATGTCCTCCTGCACCAGTTCCAGCGCAGCGACCGCCCTTCCGAGCTCTCCCGTCTTTCCCGTGCGGATCGCCTCGATCTTCGCGGCGAGGTCCTCGAGTCCGTCGAGCGCGCCCTCGGTCGCGTAAAAGGGAGCCATGACGCTCGATACTTCCGCCCAATCCTCGAAGGTGCCGAGCTGGAGGATCGGGGGCTGCCGGTAGGCCCACGGCGCATCGATGGGATATTCCTCCGCTTCGGGCAGGGGCATGGTCACTTCGAGCCGGCGATAGCCGTCGCTCAGGGTCGGCTCGGACATCTGGAAATCGGGACCGGCGCGGTACTCGACCGGCAGGCCGTCTTCCCACGACACCACGACCCGGCCGAAATCGGCGAGCTTGTTCGGCTCTCTCCAGAGCATAGTCTGGGTCTGGACTTCTTCGCCCAGCGCCTGGTCCGAATTGGTGACCGAATAGCGCACGCGCAGCTCGTCGCCGACCTGCAGGCCTGGGACCGACATCGTTGCGGTGAGCGAGCCGTCGAGGATCTGGCGTTCGAGCAATTGCTCGCGCCGCAGGACTTCCATCTCTTCGCCCGCAGCGATCACGTCGATCGTCTCTCCTTCGCGCCGGATGGCGATTTCGTGGACGATGAGGTCGCCCTTGTCCGGCAGCCACTGAGCGGTGACCGTGCCGATCCGCGTCATCTCGTCGAGCGATTTGATGTGGAATACGAAATCGTAATATTCCCACAGACGCCCGCTTTCTATGCGGACCTGCTTGTCCCGCACCACCTGTGCGTTGGCAGGATCGCGTTCGATTGCAGCAACATCGATTTCCTCGACCCAATGGGGAGCGGGTTCGTACAGAACCTCTTCCCCGGCGAGGGCGGGCGCCGACATCGCGGCGAGCGCCAGCCCGGTCGATACTGCGAGCGTTCCCTTCAGGGCGGCGAGATGTGTGCGAAGTGTGAAATTGCCGGTGTGCGACCGCATACGTTCCAAAAGGTGCCTTCCTTCCCCTGTCTGCCGAACGCGCTTTGAAAGCCGCATTCGAGCTGTCGTGATTGTTTCACGATCCGCCCGAATGTCACGCCATTTCTTGCACTTTCCGGGCCGCGGGATCAGGGGACGAGCGCGCGCGAAAGGGAGATCAGGCCTCGCGAACGCGCGAGAGGAAGGTGCGGACCTGTTCGCTCAGCGTGCGGGCCTGTTCGTCCAGGCTGGTGGCGCTCGATAGCACCTGGCTCGCCGCCGCTCCGGTCGAGAGCGAGAGGGCGCGCACGTCCTCGATATTGCCCGCAACCTTCTCGGTCCCGCGCGCGGCCAGGTCGATGCTGCGCGCAAGGTCCTGGCCCGCGACCGATTGCTGGTCGACCGCGCTCGCGATCGAGACGGCGGTGGCTTCGAGTTCCTTGACCTGTCCGGCGATCGAGCGCAGCGCCGAAACGCTTGCCCCGGTCGTGTCCTGCATGGCGCGGATCTGTTCGGCGACCTGCTCGGTCGCGCGGCTAGTCTGCATGGCGAGTTCCTTGACCTCGCTCGCCACCACGGCAAAGCCGCGCCCGGCCTCTCCGCCGCGCGCCGCCTCGATCGAGGCATTCAGGGCGAGCAGGTTGGTGCGCTGGGCGATGGTCTGGATCAGTTCGACGATCTGGCCGACCTGTTCGGCCGAGCTCGACAGCGCCGATATCGTCGTGTCCGCTTCGGTCGTGGCATCGGCCGCGAGGCGGGCGAGTTCGGAGGACGAGGCCGCCTGGCGGCTGATTTCCTCGATCGACAGCGCGAATTCGTCGCTCGCCGCGGCAGCGGCGGTGGCGCCGGTGTTCGCCTCTTCCATGTTCTGCGCAAGGGCGTTGGTGCGCGCGCTTGCCTCTTCCGCGGTCTCGGCCATGCGTGTGGCAGTGGTCTGCAATTCGCTCGAAGCGCTGGCGACACCGGATACGACATCGCCCACGGTGCGTTCGAACTGCTTGGCGACTTCGGCGAGCAGGGTCGCCTTGCGCGCTTCGGCCTCTTCGCGCTCGCGGGCGCGTTCCTGCTGGGTGCGGACTTCCTCGTCGGCACGTTCGGCGCGTTCGCGGGCCCAGACTTCGAGCTGGCGGCTGGCGCGCTTGAACTTGCCCAGCGCGCGCAGCATTTCGCCGATCTCGTCGCCGCGATCCGCGCCGTCGATCTCGAAACGCCGGTCGCCGCGTGCGAGCCTGCTCATGGCCTGCGTGATCTCGGTGATCTTGCGCGAGAAATCGCGCGAGAGATAGGCGAGGCCGAACAGCAGCACCACCGCCGCGAAAGTGCCGAGCAGGGCGACGATGCAGACCATGGTGAAGAAGTAGTCGATCCCGGTCTTCTCGAGCCGCTTGGCATAATCGTCGAGATCGCTCGCGAATTCCTTGGCCTCGTCGAACAGCGCATCGCCCTTGTCCGAGATCTCGTAGGCGAGCGCGATGGCGCGTTCGCTGCGGCCCTCGGTCCTAAGGGTGGCGACGGTGCGTTCGAAGGTCTCGTTATATTCGACGATGTCATCGCGCATCGCGGCGACCTTGGGCTCGATCGCGGGAGCCTTTTCGGCGACGATCGCGTCGATCGCCTCGACTTGGGCGATCGCGGTCTCGTAGCTTTCGCGCTGTCGCACTAGGATTTCGGGTTCGGTCTCGAACAGGAAACGCGCGGTGTTGTAGCGCAATTCGCCGGTCGTGCTGCGCAGTTCGGTCGATGCGACCACGGCGTTCTTGACGTCGGCGGAGGTGTTGTAGCGCACCCAGAGCTCGGTCAGTCCGGCGCCGAGTACCAGCGCCATGGCGAAACCGACCGCGAAAAAGGTGCCGAATACGGTGTGTATCTTGGCCGGGAGGCTGAGATTGCGGAACCAGCTCATCCGTTCGAGCAGGGTGCGGCGATACGCGGTGGCCTCGCCCTCTTCGCTGGCGAGGAGGTCCTCGTCGAACACGTCATTGCTGCCGGGAAAGACGTCGGGAACGGCCTGTTCCTCGCGCTGCTCCTGCAAAGACATCATGTTCATGGCGCTTCCCCAAAGCCCTTCGCGCTCCCCCTGGCGGACGCGTGACTAGGTGAAATTCCTAAAGGAAAACCCTTTCCAAAACCTTGCCGCGGCGCTTGAACCCGGGGCCTTGCGGGGCCGAGGCGTTCAGCCGGCGCGGACCTTGGCGAGGAAGGAATTGACCTGTCCGCGCAGGGTCGATGCCTGTTCTTCGAGGCTGGTCGCGCTCGAGAGCACCTGGCTCGCGGCGGAACCTGTCGAAAGCGCGAGGTCGCGCACGTCGTCGATGTGGCCCGCGACCCTTTCGGTCCCGCGTGCGGCGAGGTCGATGCTGCGCGCAAGGTCCTGGCCGGCGACCGATTGCTGATCGACCGCGGTCGCGATCGAGACTGCGGTGGTTTCCAGTTCCTGCACCTGCGATGCGATCGCGCGCAGGGCGGAAACGCTTGCCCCGGTCGTGTCCTGCATGGCCCGGATCTGGTCGGCGATCTGCTCGGTCGCGCGGCTGGTCTGCATGGCGAGTTCCTTGACCTCGCTCGCGACCACGGCAAAGCCGCGCCCGGCCTCTCCGCCGCGTGCCGCCTCGATCGAGGCATTCAGGGCGAGCAGGTTGGTGCGCTGGGCGATGGTCTGGATCAGTTCGACGATCTGGCCGACCTGCAACGCGCTGTCGGCAAGCGCGGAGATGGTCTCATCTGCTTCGGTCGCGGAATTCGTCGCCTGCCGTGCAAGCTCCGCCGAAGAGGCGGCCTGGCGGCTTATCTCGCCGATCGACATGGCGAATTCGTCGCTTGCCGCGGCCGCGGCGGTGGCGCCCGAATTGGCTTCTTCCATCGAGACGGCGACCTCGCCCGTGCGGCGGCTGGTTTCCTCGGCGGCTACGGCCATTTCCCGCGATGTCGATTGCAGCTGGGTCGAGGCGGCGGCGACCCCGCTCACCACGTCGCCCACGGTGCGTTCGAACTGGTCGGCGATATCGCGCAGGACGCGCTCGCGTTCGAGCCGCGCCTCCTCCTGCTGGACCTGGAGGCGCGCCTGTTCGTCGAGCTCCTTCCTCGCGCGATCGGCCCGCTCGCGGCTGAGTTTCTCGAGACGCTTGCCCGCGCGGTGGAAGATCTCGAGCGCGCGGGCCATCTCGCCCACTTCGTCGCGGCGCTCCTTGCCCGGGATCGTCACATTCGCATCGCCGC
The DNA here is from genome assembly GCF_001719165.1 of Erythrobacter litoralis. NCBI lineage: Bacteria > Pseudomonadati > Pseudomonadota > Alphaproteobacteria > Sphingomonadales > Erythrobacteraceae > Erythrobacter > Erythrobacter litoralis. The sequence continues at coordinate 2,709,821 of NZ_CP017057.1, read as the reverse complement.
TCGCAAGCTTGGTCATCTGCTCGGTGATGTCCTTCAGCGTGCCGCCGACATTGCGGTCGAAATAGCGCTGCACGACCAGCGTCAGCACGGTCAGCGCGCCGGCGAGCGCGATGACGATGAAGAACAGCGAGGAGAGGAGCTCCTCGCCCGAATCCGACATTGCATCGGCATCCGCTCCGAGCAGGGCAGCCATCTCGGACGCTTCCTTCAGAACGAGACCGCCGGTCGCGGTGACTTCGGCCGCGCGGCTCGCGCGGCGCGCGTCGTTGGCGGCCCGGTCGAAGACGCCCAGCTGGCGGCGGAAATCGGCGATCCCTTCTTCGACGAGGGCGAGTTTCTCGAACGCGGCGACATTCGTCCCGCGCACCATTTCGCGCAAGGTTCCGGCCTTCGCATCGGCCGCCGACAGGCTGGCGAGAGCGGCCTCGGCGCGCGCCGTCTCGCCCTCGGCAACGAGCATCTCGGTATGCCGCTGCGCCTGGGACAGATCGACCACCAGCCGTTCGGCGGCGATCGCGTGGTCATGGATCACGTTGATGCTCTCGGCCCGGTCGGAAAGCCGAATGAAGCCGAAGATGATGAACACGCCCGCGACCAGCGCGAAGCCGAGATTGACGAAGAAGAACAGCGAGATTTTGCGCCCGATCGACAGCGCGCCGAACCATGCGCCCAGGTCCGACAAGGCCCGGGGCCGGTTGCTGCGCGCTGCGGCACCGGTGCGTTCGGCTTCGAGATCGACTGCGAGTTCCTGGAGCGCGCTCATGCCGCGTTGCTACCTTTTGCTTTTGCCATGCCCTGATCGGCGTTCTGTTCTTCGACGAGCCGGTCGATTTCGCGGGCCGGCATCGCCCGGTAATAGAGCCAGCCCTGGATCTGGTCGCACCCGGCGGCGCGCACGAGATCGGCCTGGGGTTCGGTTTCCACCCCTTCGGCGGTCACGCCCATGCCGAGCGCGCGGGCGACCGCGATGCTGGAAAGCATCATCGCGCGGCTGCCATCGTCCTCGCCCGCCTGCACGACGAGGCTGCGATCGAGCTTGAGCTTTTCGAACCGGAACTGGCGCAGAAACCCGATCGAGGCGTAGCCGGTGCCGAAATCGTCGAGGCTGATGCGCACGCCGAAGCCGCGGATCACGTCGAGCGTGCGTTCCGCGACCACGGGGTCGAGCACGAGGCAGGTTTCGGTAACTTCGAGTTCGAGCCTGCGCGGGGGAAAGCCGGTTTCCTCGAGGATCTCGCCGAGCTTGATCGGGAATTCGGGATTGCGCAGCTGCGCGGCGGAAATGTTGACCGACAAGGTGATGTCGTCCCAGCCCAGCGCGTCGACCACCGACTGGCGCAGGACCCACAGCCCGATCGGATTGATGAGCCCGGATTCCTCGGCCACCGGGATGAAGACATTGGGGCCGATGATGGGGCCACGCGTGCGGTTCCAGCGCAGCAGCGCCTCGACTGCGACGATCCGCTGGTCGCGCGCCGATACGAGCGGCTGGTAGGCAAGTTCGAATTCGCCGTCGGCGAGCGCGCGGTGAAGGTCGTCCTCGATCTCGCGCACCGCCTCGCGGCGCTGGTCGAATGTCCGGTTGAACCAGGTGCAGCGCATCTTGCCACTGCGCTTGGACGCGGACATCGCGACATCGGCGCGGCGCAGCATCTCGGAGGGTTCGAGCCGCTCGGCCTCGGTCGAGCGGGCCAGCCCGATGCTCGCCCCGACCGACAACTGGCGACGGCCGGCGGGTATTTCGAGTTCGACCGGGCTCTTCAGCGTGTCGAGCAGGCTGCGGCAGATCCCTTCGAGGATCGTGCCGGCCACGCGCCCGTGCATAACCGCCGCGAATTCGTCCCCGCCGAGCCGGTAGCACGTGGCCTCGCGCCCGCAGGCCCGGCGCAGGGCCAGCGCGCATTCGCGGATCAGCTGGTCGCCGACCGCGTGGCCGTAATGGTCGTTCACTTCCTTGAAACTGTCGAGGTCGATGAGCGCGAGCGCGACTTCCTCCTCCCCGCGCGAAAATTCCTCGATGTCGCGGATCATCGCCCTGCGATTGGGCAGATCGGTAAGACCGTCGCTAAGGGAAAGCTCCTCGAACTCGCGGACATTGGCGATCCCCGTGCTGCCGAGCAAGACCAGCGTCGCGGCATAGACCAGCGCGCCTGAAATGAGCAGCGAGCCGGAGGACAGGAACTGGATACGGTCGCTCGCGATGACGACCATGGTGATGAGCCCGAAGACGAGGCTGAGCACGGCGAGAGGAACCAGCACGAGCCCGGCCGGGGTCAGTCGCAGGGGCTTGCTTTTCATCGACACAAGGTCATTCCCGTCAGGCCTTATCGTCCGCAGCAACGGCCGCTGCCCGGTCTCGCGGCGGCGCGCGGATTTTCGTAAAGGCGAAGGGCTAAGGAAGCGTAAACCATGCGCCGCGTGCCACGTGGAAATACGTAGGGCGGCGGTAATCCTCACCCCGCCTGGAGCACTTTTGCGCGGACCGCGGGAAGCGCGCGCATGTAGATGCTCGCACGCTTGTCGGCGGGAACGAAGGCGTCGGTCTGGCCGACCACGGTCTCGCCCGCGCCGAGCATCAGGAAGCCGTCCGGCGCAAGCGCGCCCGACAGCCTGGCAAAGGCGCGCCGGCGGGTGTCCTGATCGAAATAGAGCAGCACGTTGCGGCACAGGACAAGATCGACCGGTTGGCGCAGCGGCGCCTCGCCAAGCATGTTGTGCTGCTGGAAACGGGTGATGCGCCGCACTTCCTCGTGGATCTGCCAGCCCGCCGGCGTCTCCTCGAAATGCCGCAGCATCTGAGCGACGCCGAGCCCGCGCTGGACCTCGAACTGGCTGTAGAGCCCGCTGCGCGCGGCGCGGATCGCCTTGTGCGAGACATCGGTGCCGAGGATGTCGATGCTCCAGCCCGCCCAGCGCTCCTTCTGTTCGGCGAACATCATGGCGAGCGAATGGACTTCCTGCCCGGTCGAGCAGCCCGCCGACCAGATGGTCAGCCGCTTCGTGTCCCGTCGCCGTTCGGCGAGCAGCGGGAGGATGTCGGCGGGAAGCTGGTCGAAGGTCGGTTTGTCGCGGAAGAAATAGGTCTCGTTGTTGAGCAGCGCCTCGACCACTTCGGTCGCGAGATCGCGGTCGGTCGATCGGCGGCGCGGCTCGTCGAGCAGGCAGACGAGCTGGTCGACATTGCTGATGCCGTATTCGCGAAAGACCCCGCCAAGCGCGCTCGACACGCGCCAGCGCCGGCTTTCGGTCAATTGCTGTCCGGTCCGCTCGGCGAGCAGGTCGGCAACGATCTGGTGAGAGGCCTGGCTGGAATCCATCATGCGTCGGGTCCCTTGCGCCGCCTAGCGGGCGAGCGGGGCGGGGACCAGCGCCATGATCGCTTCGGCCAGCATTTCGGGCGGGGCGATAAGCGTCGCAAGATCGGCCTTGGCGACCGCGCCGGGCATGCCCCAGACGGCGCTGGTTTCTGCATCCTGCGCGTAGATCGTGCCGCCCGCGCGGTGCAGGGCGGCCGCGCCCTCGGCCCCGTCGCGGCCCATGCCCGACAGGATCACCGCGAGCACCCGGCCCTCGCAGGCTTCGGCGAGGCTGGAGAGCATGGGGTCGACCGAGGGCAGGCAGCCGCTCGGCATCGGATCGGCGCAGACGCGCGCGACAAGGTCGTCGCCGCGCCGTTCGACCATCATGTGGCCGTGCCCGGTCGCGATCGCGATCTCGCCCGGGCGGATCGGCGTGCCGTCATCGGCGATATGGGTGCGGCGCCCGCTCGCGATCTCGATCTGGCGGGCGAAGACCGGCATGAAGGACGAGGGCAGGTGCTGCGTGACGAGGATCGGCAGGTCGAATTCCGGCGTCAGCGCGCGCAGCATAAGGTTGAGCGCGTGAATGCCACCGGTCGACGCGCCCACCGCGAGCACTTCGGGACGTTTTCCGCGCAGCAGCCGCTCGCCCGGACGCGGACCCTTGCGCGCTGGGCCGCCCGCCGGGGCGATCTCCGCCTCGAGGCCGATCGCCTCGGCCGTGTCACGGCCGAGCGCGCGAATCTTACCGAGGAGCTGGCTGCGATAGTCTTCGTTGAAGCCGCCCGGCCGCGGCTTGAGCATGGTGTCGGCTGCGCCTGTCGAAAGCGCCGCGAGCGTGTGCTCCGCCCCGTCCTGGGTGAGCGAGGAGACGACAAGCACCTGCACGTCGTCGGAGGTCGCAAGGATCTGCGGCAAGGCTTCGAGGCCGCCCATTCCCGGCATTTCGAGATCGAGCAGCACGACGTCGGCAGGAACGCTCTTCAATTGCACGATGGCCCGTTCGGCGCTGCTTGCAGTGCCGGTGACGACCATCTGCCGGTCGCTTTCGACCATCCTTTTGAAAATCGTGCGCACGGTTAGCGAATCGTCGACGATCATCACGCGGATGCCGCCGCGAATCTCGCCGCTCCGCTTGTGCTCGGCGGTCGCGCCCCGGTCAGCCGGTGAAGGGGCCCCGCTCATGCAAAACCGACCAGCTGGAGCTTGATCTGGAGCGTTTCGTGATCGAACGGCTTCATCACGTATTCGTCGGCCCCGGCCGAGATCGCCTCGCGGATATGGGCGACGTCGTTCTCGGTCGTGCAGAACACCACCTTGGGCGCATCGCCGCCCGGGCACTGGCGCAACTGGGTGATGAATTCGATGCCGGTCATCACCGGCATGTTCCAGTCGAGCAGGACCACGTCGGGCATCTCCGCCTCGCAGGCATCGAGCCCTTCCTTGCCGTTTTCCGCCTCGCTCACGATGAAGCCGAGCGTTTCGAGGATATGCCTCGAAACCTTCCGGATCACCCGAGAATCATCGACGATCAGGCACGTTTTCATTGGACCCCCAATGGTGGCGATGCACCGGAACCTAGGAACAAGAGGTAAGCATTGGATTAAGCCGCGGCGCCGAATAGCTCGGGCGAGACCGCCGGGCCCGCGATGAGGGCGGCCAGATCGAGCAGCAGGGCAGGGCCGATCGCGGTTTCGATCATGCCGGTGGCGACGCGCGACCACTCGGGCCCGAACCCGCCGGGGACCTGGCCCGCCTCGGCCGAACCGGTGGTAATGTCCTCGATCGCATCGACGCGCAGGGCATAGGAATGGCCCGAAACCGCGACGACCGCGGCGCGGTGGTCGGTCGGCCACTCGCGAGCGTCGAAGCCGAGCGCGAGGCGGCAATCGATCACGGTCAGCGCCTGGCTGCGCATGGCGGTGATCCCGGCGATGAAGGCGGGGGTGCGCGGGACCGGCGTAACCGCGCCGATTTCGATCACCGAGCTCACGTCATGGGCATGGAGTGCGCAGCGCCGCCCGGCGATCTGGGTCATCACGAAAAGGTCGTTCATGCGTTTGCTTTCCGATTGCGGCTGGCGCTGCCGCTGCGGCCACGTGCGTGCTGGAGCGCTTCGACCAGCGCGGTGCGATCGTAACGGTAGATCGTCTCGCGATCGCCGCCGTCGGGCTGATCGCTGAGACGGATGACCGATCCTGCGACCGGGCGATCGAGCGCGGCCGCGACTTCGTAGACATCCTCGAACATGATGGTGAGAGCGACTTTGTCATCGGCGACGTTCGGTTCGGCGATGGCGTATCCGGCCGAGGTTACGAGCGGGGCGAGGATAGTGCGCGCCCACTCGCTGTCGGGCAGGCGGGCGAGCGGGCGGGCAGCGGGTTCGGGCGGTTCGCCGTGGCGGGCGAAGAGTTCGTGCCCGTCGATAAGTGTCACGGTCTGCCCCGCGACCAGTGTCACTGCCTCGACCAGCGGATCGTCCGCAACGGGTTTGAGCGGCTCTGTCAGTTCGACCGCATCGTCGACTTCGGCAACGGCGTGGAGCAGTTCGCACGCCCCGTCCGAAAGGCGCAGCAGGCGGACCTTCTCGCTCGCCAGCGGGCCTTCGGGAAGGCTGACAAGCGGCAGGATCACGCCGTCGATCACCGCCCGGGCGCGGCCTGCACTCCGATCGATCGCGCTTGCCGGAGCGGTCTCGATCCGTTTGACCAGTTCGAGCCTCAGGCCCGAGCGGCGGCCGGCGAAATCGGTGAACAGCATCGCCCGCATCACGTCGCCCGAAGCGCGGTCGAGATCGTCCATCCCCGCCTTGAGCACCCGGGTGCGCGCATCCGAGACGAGATCGTACATGCCCGCGATGTTGGTCACGTCGAGCAACAGGACCGGCTGCCCGTCGTCAAGCAGGGTGGAGCCCGCGTAAAAGCCGCTCTTCATGACGGCGGGCGCGAGCGGTTTCACCACCAGGTCGCCATGGCTGTGGATCCGGTCAACTGCGAGCGCGAACAGGTCCCCGCTCGCAAGACGCAGCATGACCATTGTGTGATCGCCCTCGGCGACGTCGCCGCAATCGAGCCCGAGCACGTCGGAGAGCAGCAGGCACGGCACGCGCTGGCCGCGGAAGGTGATGAGCGAAGTCTCGCCCATGCGGGTGTAATCGAGCGCCTTGGCCGAGGAATGGACGATTTCCTCGACATAGCTTTGCGGGATGGCGAAACGCTGATCGCCGGTTTCGACCGTCAGCCCGGCGATGATCGAGAGGGTGAGCGGGATCTGGAGCGTGAAGAGCGTGCCGACGCCCGGCTGGCTCGATACCTTGATCGATCCGCCGACGCGTTCGAGATTCTGGCGCACCACGTCCAATCCGACGCCGCGCCCGGACACGCCGGTGACCGTCTCGGCGGTCGAGAAGCCGGGCTCGAAGATCAGCTGGAGGATCTTGTCGCGGCCCATTTCGCGCCGCTCGGCCTCGCTGATGAGGCCGGTCGCGACAGCCTTTGCCGCGATCCGCTCCTCGTCGAGCCCGCGCCCGTCATCGCTGACGACGATCGAGATCGTGTTGCCCGATTGCCGCGCGGCGATGGAAAGGAGTGCGATCTCGCGCTTGCCGCGGGCGAGCCGGTCGGAGGGCGGTTCGATGCCGTGGTCGATCGCATTGCGGATGATGTGGGTGAGCGGATCGCGCACGACCTCGATCATCTCGCGGTCGAGTTCGACATCGCCGCCTTCGAGATCGATCATCACCTGCTTGCCGAGTTCGGCCGAGAGGTCGCGCACGAGCCGCGGGAGCGAGGAGAACAGCGTCTCGATCCGCTGCATCCGCATGCGCGTGATCGCGTCGCGCACGTCGGACAGGATGGTGGTCAGCCGCTCGAACGGGCCGTCGATGGTCGGCTGGTTGCCGGCCTGGCGCAGCCGGTGGGCAAGATCGTTGCGCGCGAGCACCATGTCGGAGACGCCGCTCATCACCCGGTCGAGCAGTTCGACCGGCAGGCGGATCGAGCGCAGCGCGGGATTTGGGGCCGCGTTGGAGGAGCGCGCATCGCCCTTTTCGGCGCCAGCCTCATCGCCTGCGAGGGTCGCTTCGGTAGCGGTTCCGGCCACGGGGCCTTCCCCGCGCGCGTCGATCTCGATTTCCGGTTCCTCGGCGAGCGCGGCGATCAGCGCCTCGTCGTCGCCCTCGGGAAAATCCTCGCCCGCCTCGACCGCGTCGATCATCGCGGCGATCCGGTCGATGATCGCGAGCACGGCGGAGACCAGCGCGCTGTCGGGTTCGCGCCGCCCTGCCCTGCAATCGGCAAGCGCGTCCTCGGCCGCGTGGCTGAGGCCAGCTAGACGCGGAAAGTCGAAGAATCCGCAATTGCCCTTCACCGTGTGGACGAAGCGGAAGATGGTATCGAGCCGCGCGCGATCGGCCGGGTCGGCTTCCCAGGCGATGATCTCGCCCTCGCTCGCCTCCAGCATCTCGCGTGTTTCCGCGACGAAATCCGCCAGCAGATCGTCCATGGTGCGCGCCCCAATTGCGTCAGTGCGCGCCTGTATGCAGGTTGATGGTTAACGAAGGCCTAGCGCGCCTTCGCTTGGGCCTCCCGCTCCTGCCTGTGCTCGAACAGGTACCACACGAGACCGATGGCGCTCACCGCTCCGAAGACATTGGCGGCGAGCTCGGCGAAATAGACGGCCTCGCTCCCCCAGGCGCCCTGTAGCAGCCAGGCGACCGGCAGCATGACGACGAAGACGCGGCCGATCGACTGGACGAGGGCATAGCCCGCCTTGTCGATCGCGTTCATGATGCCGTTGCCGACGATGAGCAGGCCGAACCCGGCATAGCCCCAGGCGGCGATCTTGAGATAGGTCTTGAACTCAGTGATCACCGGCGGATCGTCGGTGAAAAGGTCCGCGAACCAATCGCCCGCCGTGATCATGCCGACCGCGATGAACAGACCCCAGGCGATGCAGAAGACGCCCGCGAGCATCGCCGCCTCGCGCGCGCGGTCGAACTGGCGCGCGCCCCAATTCTGCCCGACGATCGCCCCGATGCTCGCCGAAAGGCCCAGCAGCGGGACCGTGGCGAAGCTCTGCAACCGCCCTGCCGCGCCGAACCCTGCGACCGCCGCCTCGCCTTCCAGTGCGACGAGCGCGGTGAGGACGGCGAGGCCGAACGGGTTGATCGCGTTGGAGAAACTCGCTGGCAGGCCGACCCGCAGGATCGCCTTCGCCGGATCGAGCATCCGGCCCTTGAAAATGAGCGAAAGGTCGAGCGGGATCGCGCTCCGCCTCACCAGCAGCACCGCGACGCCGACGCCCAGTGCCCAGCCGATCACCGTCGCGTAGGCCGCGCCGACAATGCCCAGCCCCTCGATCCCGAAAGCGCCGGTGATAAGGATCGGGTCGAGCACCCAGTTCGCCGCCGCATAGGTGATCGAGACGAGGCTGGTCCTGCGCGCCTCGCCCTGTCCGCGCAGCACGCCGTTGAATCCCATGATCGCGATCAGCAGCGGGAAACCGAGCGCGAAGGGCTGCATGTAGGTGCGGATCAGAGGCAGGGTGTCGCGCCCCGCATTCATCAGCGCGAAGATCGGATCTAGCAGCGCGAACAGGCCGAGCCCCATGACAAGGCCCGTGACGCAGGCAAAGGCGATCCCGAAATTGGCCCGGCGCGCGGCCTTGTGCGCGTCCCCTTCGCCGAGCGCGCGCGCCACGACCGAATTGATCCCGACCATCAGTCCGACGCCCAGTGAAGTGAGCGCGACCGAGATCGGGAAGATGAAGGATATCGCCGCCAGCGCGTCCGGGCCCAGCTGCCCGACGAAATAGGCATCGACCAGCCCGATCGACATGATCGCCGCGACGCCGACGATCATCGGCAGGGTCTGGCTCACGAGATGGCGCGGAATGCTGCCCGTGACGAGCTTTGCGGGCGCGCTCGCCGGATCGGCGGGCGCCCCGGTCTGCCCTGTCTCTGCCTTGCTCGCCGCGCTCATCGCCGACCGGGGTAATGGCGGGGGCGCCGCTTGGCAAAGGCAAAGCGCGCATGCCAGCTTGTGCGGGCGGGCAAAGCCGTGCGATAAACGCAGCAAAGCCAATGCCAAGCGAGACGAGAGGACAATCGACATGGCAACCCAGCTGAAATCCGGAAACGAACCGGGCATCGAATGCAGCAAGGAAGAATGGCAGGCGCGGCTGGACCTTGCGGCCTGCTACCGCATCTTCGACCATCTCGGCTGGTCGGAATCGATCTACAACCACATCTCGGTGAAAGTGCCGGGCGAGGAGGACACCTTCCTCATCAACCCGTTCGGCCTGCTCTATGACGAGGTCACCGCGAGCAATCTCGTCAAGATCGACGTCGAGGGCAACAATGTCGGCGGCTCGCCCTACATGGTGAACAAGGCCGGTTTCACCCAGCACGCCTATTTCCACAAGCATCTGGGGACGCGCGCGGCGGCAATCTGCCACGTGCACACCACCGCGACCATGGCGGTGTGCAGCCACAAGGGCGGGCTGCTGCCGACCAATTTCTACGCCTGCAATTTCCAGGGCCAGATCGGCTATCACGATTTCGAGGGCATCACGGTGCGCCCCGAGGAAGGCGAGCGGCTGGTCGAGAACCTCGGCGACCACTCGATCCTGATGCTGCGCAATCACGGCCCGGTCGTGATGGACAAGACCATCCAGGGCATGTTCGTCAAGATGTGGGCACTGCAGCGCGCGTGCGAGATCCAGGTCGCGACGCTCGGCATGGGCGGTCCGCAGCCCGTCCCGCAGGACGTCGTCGACGTGCACCAGCGCGACCTTTCGGTCATGGCCGGACAGGGCGGCGCGGGCTTGTTCGATTTCGAGGCGTGGAAGCGCCGGATCGACCGGATCGACGACAGCTGGCGCAACTGATCCCGCGCGCGGCTTCGCGCCCTTGAGGAAAGCACCGATCCATGTCGCGCATGACGGTCAATGACCGGCCGGTCCAGTTCGATCTCGACCCCGAAATGCCGCTCGTCCACGCGCTGCGCGATGCGATGAACCTTACGGGCACCAAGGCCTGCGGGGGCGATTGCGTCGGCGCATGCATGGTGCTGGTCGACGGGGCGGCGCTCAGATCCTGCCGGATCACCCTGGCTGAGGCGGAGGGGCGCTTCATCACCACGATCGAGGGTCTGTCGCGCGACCGGTCGCACCCCGTCCAGCAGGCGATGGTGGCCGAACAGGCGATCCAGTGCGGCTATTGTACGCCCGGCATTGTCATCGCTGCGGCCGCGCTGATCCAGCGCAATTCCTCGCCGAGCGAGGCCGAGATCGTGGAGGCGATCCCGAACATGTGCCGCTGCGGGGTCTATCCGCGCCTCGTGAGAGCGGTGCAGCGCGCAGGTCGCGTGCAGCAGCGGCGCGAAAACATCAGCGCCGCCCCGCCGCCGGGCATTAGCACCGAGGACGCCGCAAGGGCCGTCCCGGCGCTGAGGCCCGGCAGGGGAATGGAAACCTCCGACTGAGCTAGAACCGCGCCGTCACCGCGAAACGTGCATTGAGCGGCGGCGCGACCGTCACCTGGTGCACCGCGTGGGCGTTGGGGAAATAGAGCTCGTCGGTGAGGTTTTCGACATTGACCTGCACGCGGACATAGTCGCTCACGTCGTACCACGCAGCCGCGTCGATCCGCGTATAGGCAGGCAGGATCGCGTTGTTGCTGTTGTCGGCAAAGCTCGCCCCCTGGTGCGTCAGGCCCAGCCCGAGGCCGAGCCGTTCGCCGACGGAAAAGTCGTTCCAGAGCGACACCATGTGTTCGGGCAGTTCGCGGGGGCGAATACCCGTGGGGCCGGTGCGGCTGACCTGTTCGCCGTCGAGATAGGAATAGCCCGCCGACACCGACCAGAAATCGGTCAGCGCGCCGTTCAGCGAGATTTCGAAACCGCGAATCTGCGAATCGATCACGTCGAGCGTTTCGGGGTCCGCATCGCTCGGCTGGGGCGAACTCTGCTCGATCTCGAACACCGCCGCCGTCAGCGCGAGCCGGTCGGCGAAATCCCATTTGAGACCCGCCTCGATATTGGTGAACGTGTCGGGATCGAGCGCGGCGTCGGTCGGCCCGAGATCATCGAACTGCTCGCCCGAACGCGGAAGGAAGCTTTCCGAATAGCTCGCATAGAGCGAGACGTTCTCGCGCGGCTTGAATATGACGCCGAGGCGGGGGGAAATCTCCTCGTCGCGGCGGGTGCGCAATTCGCCAGAGACGGCGTTGTCGACCGCGATGTCGAAACTGTCGAAGCGCGCGCCGATGACGAGGTTGAGCCAGTCGGTCACCTCGATCTCGTCCTGCACATAGGCCGAGACGACTTCGATATTTACGCGCGTGTCGTCGTTGAGATCGGTGAAGGAATTGACGGTCGGCTGTCCGAACGCATTCGTGCCGACCCCGCCGCGAAGGGCGAGCGGACGCTGGATCGAGAAGATTTCATTGTCGTCCTGGGTCGTGTCCCAGACCGCGTTGAAGCGGAACTGGTCGGACGACGTGTCGATGTATTCGGCCCCCGCGACCAGCGTGTGGGCGATTCTCCCGGTTTCGAACGCACCGACGAGATTGGCGGAAAGGATGAGGTTCTCGCGCTCGACCTCGTCGACATAACCGTCGAGCGTGACCTGGTCGGGCGTGTTCACGGCATCGTAGCCGCTCGCATAGAAGTTCGAATAGACTTTGTCGTAATCGCCGTAGAAGGCGCTCGCATTGACCTTGAGGTTCTCGGAGAAATCGTGCTGCAGCAGCGCGCGGAAAGTGTGCGCGCTGAGCGTGGTGAAATTCTCTTCCGGATCGCCGAAGACAATGTCCTCGAACGCTTCGACCGGGCGGCCGTCGGCGCCGGTGGGAATGCCGCGGTCGATGAAGCGTTCGTGGTCGATATATTCATAGGCGAGGTCGATCACCGTGTCGGGGCCGAGCCGGGCACGCAGGGTCGGGTTGATGCCGATCCGTTCGCCGTCATAGAAATCGCGGTGGTTGTCGAGGCTTTCATACATGGCGTTAACGCGGAACGCCGCGTTGTCGCCTGCGGGCAGGTTGAAATCGGCGTAGATCCCGACTTCGCCGAACGTGTCCACCGAAGCTTGCGCGCTGCCGAAGGTCTCGCCGAAGACGCCCTTCTTGGTCACGCGGTTGACGATGCCGCCCGTGCCGCCTCGGCCGAACAGCAGGGCGTTGGGGCCGCGCAGGATCTCGACCTGTTCGAGATTGTAGAGCGCGCGGTAATACTGCACGTCGTCGCGCACCCCGTCGATGAAGAAATCGGCGGTCGAACGGATGCCGCGAATGATGATCGCGTCCCGGTGGCCTTCGCCCTGCGACATGGTGACGCCCGGCGTGTAGTCGGCGATCTGCGCGATCGAGGTGAAGCCGCGCCGCTCGATTTCCTCGTCGGTGACGATGGAAAGGCTCTGCGGCACGTCAAGGATCGGGGTGGGGGATTTGAGCGCGTTGACGAGATCGGAATAGAGCACCTCGCCCTCGACCACGATGTTGTCGAGCGCCGGGCTGCTGTCGGCGGCGGCGGCAGCGCCAGGAGCGGCAGCACCATCCGTTTCGGCGGCAGTCTCCGCGTGAGCCGGGAGGGCAAGGGTCGCGCAGCCCATGAGGAGGGCGGCGCGGGTCAGGCGATATGTCATGAAAGTTCCCTGGATATGCGTGTCGTCTGCGGATGCCCCCGCATCCGTGGAAGGGCGCCTATTGCAAATTATTCGCAAGAGCAAGCGAAGTCGGACAATTTTCTCGCCCCGCCGCGAAGCTGTGGCTTTCGCGCCGCCATCGGGCTAGGCGCCTGAGCCGAGACCCCTGAAACAAGGCGAATGGCCGATCCAAGGCAGGAGACAGGCATGAAGGCGACGATCTGGCACAATCCCAAATGCGGGACCTCGCGAAAGACGCTCGCGATTCTCGAGAACCTGAAGGGCGTCGATCTGACCGTGGTCGAATATCTCAAGGACCCGCCGACGCGCGACAAGCTTGCCCAGCTCTATATCGATGCCGGAATCAGCCCGAAGGACGGCCTGCGTCTGCGCGGCACCGATGCCGAGCAGCGTGGGCTGCCCGAGGCGGACATCGACACCATCCTCGACGCAATGGTCGCCGACCCGATCCTGATCGAGCGCCCGCTGGTCGAAACCGACAAGGGCGTGCGGCTGTGCCGGCCGCAGGACAAAGTGCTTGAGATATTGTGAGGCTCAGTCCCCGGCAGCACCGGTAAGGTCGCGGTCGGATTGCAGCGCGAACCAGCCGTGCACCAGAACGCCGAGGCACAGGGCGACGATCAACCCGAAGCCGAGCCAGTCCGAATGGTTGTAGAGCCACACGCCCAGGGCAGGCGCATAGATGTAGCTTGCCCCGGCAAGGCTCGCGACGATGCCCGATGCCTGCCCCTGTTCGGCCCGGCTCACCGCAAGTGAAGTGCCCGACGTGGTGCCCGGGCGGAACAGGCCGAAGCCCAGCGAGGCGATGGCATAGCCCAGTGCGATCGTGTGGATCGTATCGCCCAACGCCAGAACCGTCGTCCCGAAAGCGGCGATGACGAGCCCCCAGAGCGTCGCCGCACGCGGGCCGAGATCGAAGCGCGGGATCAGCCCCCATTGCGCAAGCAGGGTCGCGATGGCCCCGCTCATCAGGACAAGGCCGACCGGCCCAGCGCCTTCGGCCGGCGTGTCGCGCAGGCCCAGCCGATCGAGCACGAGGAAGCCCGAAATGCCAAGCACCATGGCCTGCGCATGCCCGCCGAAAAAGCCCGCGATCACCCAGGGGCGCAGCCGCTTGTCGAGCCAGCGCAGGCGGGGCGGCTCGCCCTGCTCTGATCCTTCCGCCTCGAACGCAGCATCGGGATCGCTCGGCGCGCCCGATCCGCTCGAATAGGGGGCCGCGAAACCGCGAGCGGCGAATTGCGGCTCGTCATTGGGCAGGCGCAGGCGCAGCACGATGAGCGCGGCAAGACCGATTGCCGCAAAACACAGGAACGGCCCGACCAGGCCGAGACCGAGAAAGGGCAGCACCATAAGCGGGGCGAGCGCCGGGCCGATCACCGTCCCCAGCCCGAAGCTCGAGGCGATCAGCGATAGCGCCTGCGTCCGTTCGGCACGCGGCGTGCGTGAGGCGACATAGGCCTGGACCGCAGGCGGCGCGGCGCTGCCGAAACCGCCGTAGAGACTGCGCGCGGCGGCGAAGGCGATCAGCGTCCACAAGGCGCCGAGCCAGCCCGAGAGGCCGGCATAAAGCGCCAGCCCGCACAGCGTCATCGACACCGCGAAACCCGACAGGCCGACCGCCATCATCGCCTTGCGCCCGCGCCGGTCCGACCGCCGCGCCCAGATCGGGGCGCATACGACCCACAGCAGCGCCGACCACGAATAGGCAAGGCTGATCCACACGTCCTCGACCCCCAGCGCCGTCCCGATCGAGGGCATGACCGACTGCATCGCGGTATTGCCCGCCGCCGTCACCAGCATGACGGTGAAAAGCAGCGCCATCCGCCCGCGCGAGATCGAGCCGGCGGGGCGCGTCAGGGGCGGGGGATCGACATCGGCCATGGCCCCCTTGCGCTAGGCGAGGGCGCGGATTCGCGCAATCGGGCTTGGCGCTACTCGAAAGTCTCTGCGACTTCGCTGCCGCCGCCCGAAAGCTGGCGATGAATCGCAGCGAGTACGGTGAGGTAGATCGCCCCCGTCGCCGCATTGGCGAGCGCGCCGACGAAACCGTTGCCGATCCGGGCCACCGCATCCCCCATCGCCGCGAAGACGAGGGTGAAAACCAGCGTCACGATAATCGTGATGATCGTGATTACGACGAAAAGGAGGATGAGAAAGACGAAGATCCGCAAGGTGTTGCCCTTGGTCAGCCGCCACGAACGGGCGATGACGGCGAACGGGTTCAACGTCCCCTCGATCCCGATCACCGCCGGGATCAGCATCAGCTTGAAGGCGGCATAGACCAGCGCCACCACCAGCACGAGCGCAAGCAGCGCCGCCGCCACGGGCGCGACCGTCGCCAGCAGCGCCACCGGCAGGCCGATCACGAGCCCCGCAGCAATCGCGAACAGGACCTGCGTCGCGAAATAGCTCGGCGAACCGAGCGCGCCGGCCTTCAGCGCTTCGCCCACCGTCGGATTGCCGCCCCGCCGCAGCAGCGCGAGCACGGCGAGCGCGCCGACATAGCCGAAAATCACGGTCAGAAGGAGATAGGGCCAGCTGTCGGCATAGGCCTCCTGGAACGTCGCATTCAGCGCCTCCATCATCATTTCGGGCGAGGCGTCGGGCGGCAGATCGGTGGTGGCGGTTTGCGACATTTCGGGCGCGAGCAGCGCGATCGCGAATTGCGGCAGGAAGTAGAACAGGCCCACCACTGTCGCGATCACCCCGAAATTGGCCGACAGCAGCGCCATCGCCTCGTTCCAGGCGGCTCCCATGTCGAGCTTGATTGGATTGCCTGCCCCGCCTTGCGTCATGTCGATCCCCCGGTTTTGCTGCGACCAATGCGCGCCGGAGCCTCGCCCGCCGCCGTGCTTGCCTCTTGATATGCGTCGCCAATGCCCCCACGCAAGGCCCCATGGCAAGCATCGCCCCCGATTCCAGCGCCCTGTCCCCGCCCGATCCCGCGATCGAATGGCGCGTGTCGGATGCGCTCGTTCCCTACACGGACGCGCTCGCCGACATGGAGGCGCGCAATGCCGCAATCGCGGCGGGAGAGGCGCGCGAGATGGTCTGGCTGCTCGAACACCCGCCGGTCTACACTGCCGGGACCAGCGCGGACCCGGCCGAACTGGTCGATCCGCGCTTCGAGGTGGTCGAGGCCGGGCGCGGCGGGCGTTATACCTATCACGGGCCGGGCCAGCGGGTCGGCTATCTGATGCTCGACCTCAACCGGCGCGGCAAGGACGTGCGCTGCTTCGTCCACGCGATCGAGGGCTGGGTGATCGCGGCGCTTGGCCAGTTCGGGGTGGAGGCGTGGCGCAGCGAGGGCCGCGTCGGCATCTGGACGCGGGACATTGACGGGCGCGAGGCGAAGATCGGCGCGATCGGCGTCCGGGTCCGGCGCTGGGTGACGATGCACGGCTTCTCGGTCAACATCGACCCTGACCTTGCGCATTTTTCGGGCATAGTGCCGTGCGGGATCGACGAATTCGGCGTGACGAGCCTTGTCCGCCTCGGCAAGGAGGTGACGCGCGAGGAATGGGACGCGGCGCTCATCGCGCGGGCGCAGGATTTCCTCGATACGCTGGACAGGACGGGACGCAATTCATGCCGCTGACTTTCGCGAAACTTGCCGCGCCTTGCTGCGCCGCGCTGCTGCTGCTTGCCGCGTGCGAGGAGGAAGCGGCAGAGGCCCCGCGCACCGGCGAACAGGGCGGCCGTGCCGCGGGTGAGGTGCTGGGCGGCACGATCAGCGACGACATGCTGCCGCTCGAACGCCTGCGTTCGCAATCGCCGCCGCTCGAGCGCGAACCTGATGGCGAGGGTGACGCCGAGGCGGATGGCGAAGACCCGGATGCGAGGGCGGAAGGCGACGGGGAAGGCGGCGCGCAAGAAGGGGACGCAACCCCCGCTCGCGCGCCTGCTCCCGCACCCGCACCGGCTGCGACCGGGCTGCCGGTCGCCCCGCCGGTCGCCGACTAGGCGCTCTGGGCCGCGGCGCGCTCGGCCTCTTCCTCGGCCAGCGTCGGGTAATCGATGTAGCCTTCCGGGATCGGGAAATACCAGCTCTTGGGCACGTCCTTGTTCGGGTTCCAGTGCGCGCCCTTCGCGATCCGCGTTTCGAGATCGGGGTTCGAGATATAGGGCCGCCCGAAGCTCACCGCGTCGCAGATGCCACTGGTGATCGCCTCTTCGGCAGCCTCGGCGGTGTAGTCCGAATTGAGGATCAGCGGGCCTGAATAGGCCTTGCGGATGACGGGGTTCTGCTTGGGCACGTCGGTCGAGCCGAAGGTGCCGTCGGGACCGGGTTCGCGCAGTTCGACGAAAGCGAGACCAAGTGCCTCGCACACCTTTGCAGCCGCGCCGAAGGTCGCCGCCGGATCGCTGTCGTCGACACCTTGGGTCTCGCCATTGGGCGAGAGGCGGATGCCGACCTTGTCCGCGCCCCACACATCGATCAGCGCCTCGAGCACTTCGCGCATGAAGCGGGTGCGGTTTTCGGGGCTGCCGCCATATTCGTCGGTGCGAAGATTAGAGGAATCGCGCAGGAACTGGTCGACCAGATACCCGTTCGCGCCGTGCAGCTGGACCCCGTCGAAGCCTGCTTTCTTCGCGTTTTCGGCGGCGTGGCGATAATCGCCGACGACGCGCCTGATGTCATCGACCGACAGCTCGCGCGCCATTGCGTAATCCTGCTTGCCGATCGGCGTGTGCGCCTGTCCGGGGGCCTGCGTCGCGCTCGCCGAGACGGGCGCTTCGCCGTCGAGGAAATGAGGGTGAACGAGGCGGCCCATGTGCCACAGCTGCATGACGATGAGCCCGCCTTCCTCGTGCACGGCCTTGGTCGTCGCCTTCCAGCCTTCGACCTGTTCCTCGCTCCAGATGCCGGGCGCGCTCGGCCAGCCGAGCCCTTCGCGGCTGATGCCGGTCGCTTCGGTCAGGATCATCCCCGCGCCCGCTCGCTGGCGGTAGTAGGTCGCCATCATCTCGTTGGGGGTGAACATCGGCTCGGCCGCGCGCCCGCGGGTGAGCGGGGCCATGAAGATGCGGTTCTGTGCATTGAGCGCGCCCATGGTGAGCGGCTGGAAAAGGGCATCGTGCATCGGCGAAATTCCTCCTGTTGCTTGTCGCTTGGCTGTTCACTTGGCGGTGATGGGGCTAGGGCGCAAGCATGGAAAAAGAGGGGGCCGGGACAGAAAATCTTGGACAGGCCGAGGCTGGCCGCATGCGCGGCTGGCTGCTGCTCGCGGCGCTGCTGGCGGGCAATGTGGCGCTGGCGCTGGGGCCGTGGCTGGTGCGGCTGGCCGATACCGGCCCGGTTTCGGCTGCGTTCTGGCGGCTGCTGCTGGCGCTCCCCTTTCTCGTGATCTTCGCGCGGGTGGCCGGGCAGCGGCTGTCGGGCATGCCGCGCGCCACTATGGTCGCGGTGGCGATCGGGGCGACGGCCTTCGCACTGGACCTTGCAAGCTGGCACACGGGCATCGGCATGACCCGGCTCGCGAATGCGACCCTGTTCGGCAATTCGGGCAGCATCGTGCTGCTGTTCTGGGGCTTTCTCGCCGCTCGCACCCTGCCGCGCGGGCCGGAATGGCTCGCGATCGGATGCGCCTTGGGGGGCGCGGGCATATTGCTCGGCCGCAGCCTTGAGATTTCGGATGCGACTTTCGCGGGCGACCTTTTTTGCCTGGCGGCGGGCCTGCTCTACGCGGTCTATCTGCTCAACCTGCAGGGCGCGCGCGGCCAGAAAACGGGAACCGGTTTCGGGGGGTGGAGCCTGCTCGTGTGGGTCAGCGTCTTCGCCTGCCCGACCCTGCTGGCGCTGGCGCTCGTTCTGGGCGAGCCGGTCTGGCCGACCGACTGGACCCCGATCGTGATCCTGTTCGTTTCGAGCCAGCTCGTCGGGCAGGGCCTGCTTGTCTATTCGCTCGGCCATTTTCCGCCGCTCGTCATCGGGCTTGCGCTGCTGACCCAGCCGGCGATCGCGGCGCTTGTCGGGTATACGATGTTCGGCGAGGTGCTCACCGCGCTCGACGTATTCGGGATGCTGCTGCTCGGAAGTGCGCTGGCGGCGGCGCGCGGATTGCAGAGCAAGGCTCCGGCAGCGGCCGGGGCCGCGCGCGGGACCGAGGGCTAGTTCCAGAAGCGCCGCTCGAACACCTCCAGCCGCGCCTCGACCATTTCGAGATCAGGACCGTCGAGCGCCAGGCGCGCCTGTGCGCCCAGCATCATCCCCTGCGAACGCAATTGTGCGATCCGGCCGTCGTGCCCGATCGGCTTTGCCGCATCCGCCAGCACGTCGAGCATGACGAGGCAGGCGACCGGGCTGGTCGCGACCGCGGACCGCATCGCCCCGAAGCCGCGGCTGACGTAATGCGCGAAATCGTCGGGGAGGGGGATGACCGGGCAATCGTCCGCATCGCTCTCGCACACATCCTTGCGCAGGTCGCGCCGCGCGATCTCGCTCGTTGCAGCGCCCAGCCAGTGCAGCGCGGTGATGGCGGTGAAGGGATCGTTGATCCCCGGCGACAGTGCCCGCAGCCCGATCTCGACCAGTTCGTCGATCAGGAATTGCGGGTCCTGTTCGGGCGTACGCACCGAACCGAAGGTGAAGGCTTCGCGGGCGCGCTCCGCAATCCGGTCGACCGGGCAGCCCGACACGTCGAGCAGGGGCAGGCCGGTATGGACGAAGTCGCCCGTACGCACCCGCAGCGAGAACGTTGCCCCGACATCACGCGCGAGCGTTTCGAGATCGGAGAAATCGATCAGCTGGACATAGCCCGTGCCGCCCGACTCGAGCGGGTCCCCGCCTTGCGCCTCCTGCGCGTCGGAGAACTCGTTCTCGATCGGATAGGTCTTGCGGATCAGCCGGATCAGCCGCTTACCGATCTTCTCCAGCACCATGTTGATCCGGATCGAGGACGGGACATGGTTGAGGAAGAACACCAGAACCGCGACGCTCAGACCCATCAGCGCATACGCCACGAGCAGCGAGAGTTGCGGCGCGAAGCCGGCGGTCCCGTTGCCCGCCCCGACCAGCGCGGCCTCATCGGCTGCGCGCACGCTGCGCAGCACGACGAGGGCATAGACGAAACTGCCGATGAAGGTCGCAAGGCTCAACTGGTTGCCGCGATCCTCCAGGAAATTCGTGAGCAGGCGCGGGCCATAGGTCCCGCTGGCATAGGTGACGGCGACCAGCGTGATCGAAAACACGGTGGACGCGATGGCGATGGTGCTGCTCGCCATGACCGACAGGATATCGGAGGCGCCCTTCGGACCTACCGGCACGAGCCAGCTGACACCGGCAAGATAATCGGACGCGCCCGCCCGGTCGGCCCAGACGAGCAGGAAGCCGAGCACGCCTGCGAGAATCGCGAACAGTGCCGGATAGAACCAGTAATTGGCGTTAAGCCGCGCCCAGAAGAACCGGATTTCGGCTGTCATGCGGCGGCCGAAGCGCAAGCAGGGGCGGGAGCGTCCAGGGTCAGTCCCCGCTCGGCACTTCGCCTTTCGGCATTTCCTCTATCTCGACCCGGCCGAGATCGCCCTTGCCCACCGTGCCGCTCGCCATCTCGAGCATCCGGTCGAGGCTGCGCTTGGCCTTGAGGCGGATGTCCTCGTCGATCTCGATGCGCGGTTCCAGGTCGCGCAGGGCGACGTAGAGCTTTTCCATCGTGTTGAGCGCCATGTACGGGCAGATGTTGCAGGCGCAATTGCCGTCCGCGCCCGGCGCGCCGATGAAATTCTTGTTCGGCAGCGCCTTTTCCATCTGGTGGATGATATGCGGCTCGGTCGCGACGATCAGCGTGTCGCCTTCGAATTCCTGCGCGAATTTGAGGATCGAGGAGGTCGAGCCGACATGGTCGGCATGGTCGAGGATCGTCGGCGGGCATTCCGGGTGCGCCGCGATCGGAGCGCCGGGGTGCTGTTCCTTGAGCTTCAACAGCTCCGTCTCGGAGAAGGCTTCGTGAACGATGCACACGCCCGGCCACAGCAGCATCTCGCGGTCGAACTTGCGCGACAGCCAGCCGCCCAGATGCCGGTCGGGGCCGAAAATGATCTTCTGGTCCTTGGGGATCTGCTGCAGGATCGTTTCCGCGCTGGAAGAGGTCACGATGATGTCCGACAGCGCCTTCACCTCGGTCGAGCAGTTGATGTAGGTGAGCGCGATGTGGTCGGGATGGGCTTCGCGGAAGGCGCGGAACTTCTCCGGCGGGCAGGAATCCTCGAGACTGCACCCTGCGTCCATGTCGGGCAGGATCACGGTCTTTTCAGGGGACAGGATCTTGGCCGTGTCGGCCATGAACTTGACCCCGCAGAACGCGATCACGTCGGCATCGGTATCAGCCGCTTTGCGCGAGAGTTCGAGGCTGTCGCCGACGAAATCCGCGATGTCCTGAATATCGGCGGTCTGGTAATAATGCGCGAGGATGACGGCGTTGCGCTCCTTGCGCAGCCGGTCGATCTCGGCGAGCAGGTCCTTGCCGGTTGGAACTTTGGTGGCGATGCTCATTGACGAACCCCGTTGATTTACTTGGCGCCGATATAGGGCGCGACGCGCGATTTTCGAGCGTTTTCGGAAAAGACCGATCACATCGCAAAGCCGGGCGGAAGGAACGCTTCCATCGGCCGCTGCGCCCCCGCGGTCCCGGCGATCATCCATTCGGTGAAGGCATATCCGAGCGGCGTATAGGCGAGCGCCATCGAAGCCGCGAAGACAGCGGCATAGACGCCCACACCCCACAGATAGGCCGGATGTACCCGGCCCGTCGCCCTGATGTCCGCGGCCATGCCGACGAGCGGGAAAAAGAAGGTCGTGCAGATCGTGATGACCCATGCGTTCGGGATCAGCAGCGGGAGCGGCAGCAGCCGACCAAGGCCCGGCCCGGTCAGCACCGCCATCGCCACCAGCATGAGCCGGCGGTGCCAGCCGCTGTAGCGCCGCGCCTTCAGTGCCCACCATGCGAGGGCGCCGAAACACAAGAGCAGCGCGAGATTGCTGACGACAAATTCGTTCGCCGCGAAAAAGAACGGCGCCCCGGTGCGCCTCGCGACGGTCACCATGATTAGCACGCCCGCCGCCACCATGATCGGAACATAGGCATAGGCGATCCGGCCGATCCGGGCATGCAGCGCGCGCTGGCCCGATGCGATCGACACGTGCTGCGCAAGGTAGAGCGCAATCCAACCCATGAAGATCGCCCCGTGGACGTGATAGGGCCATGGCACCGCGAAGGTCGAACGGCCGAGCGCGACCTGCAGGGTGAACCCGGTGACGATCACCCCCGACATGAGGAACGCCATGATCGTGAAGAAGCGCGTGTTTTCTGCCGGCGCGGCGCGCGGTGCCGTGGTTGCCATGCGATCCTCCCCCCGCGCGGCCTCGCGCGACTCACATGCTGGTGCGACCCGGCGGAGAGGAAGTTACCGGCTTCTTACGCCCCGCGCCAGATTTCGACGCCCGCCTCTTCGCCGCGCGCGACCAGGCCGCGGCGTTCGAGGTCGATGAGATGCGCCGTCACGCTCATTTCGGCGGCGGGTACGAGGCGTTGGTCGAGCCCCTTGTACATTGCCGGGATGAATTCGCCGACCGCGCGGGCCTCTTCGCCCAGCAGGCGCAGGATCTGGTTCTCGCGCTGGCGGCGGTGGCCGATCATCCCGCGCACCAATTGGCGCGGCTTCGTGATCGCCGCCCCGTGCGCGGAGTGATAGACGCTGTCCTCGCGCGCGAGCAGTTTATCGAGGCTCGCCAGGTATGCGCCCATGTCGCCGTCGGGCGGGACGACGACGCTGGTCGACCAGCCCATCACGTGGTCTCCGGTGAACAGCGCGCCGCTCTCTTCCAGGGCGAAGCACAGGTGGTTCGAGGTATGACCGGGCGTCGCGACGGCCGTCAGCGTCCAGCCGGTGCCCGTCATCGCCTCCCCGTCCTCCAGCACGCGGTCGGGCGCGTAGGTCGTGTCGAAGCTCTCGTCGAGGCGCGGCATTTCGGTCGACATCACCAGCGGCGAGCAGCCAACGATCGGCGCCCCGGTGCGCCGGGCCAGCGGCGCTGCGGCGGGCGAGTGGTCGCGGTGCGTGTGGGTGCACATGATCGCAAGGATGCGGCGTCCGTCGACCGCCGCCTCGATCGCGTCCAAATGCGCCTCTTGCGCCGGGCCGGGATCTATGACCGCGCAGTCCGGCCCCTCGCTCTGCCCCACCACATAGGTCTGCGTGCCGGTATAGGTGTAGGGCGACGGGTTCGGGGCGAGCACGCGGCGCACCAGCGGTTCGAGTTGCTCGGCCTCGCCGGTGGGCCAGGGCTTGGGGGGTATCTGGGCCATGGCTGCGGATATGGCGGCGCGCGCCCGCCCTGTCGAGGGGGAGCGGCGGTGGAGCAGCGGCGCGCGGCCTCTCGACTTGCAGGCGGGGCGAGCGTTAGGGAGTGGCGGGCAAGCGCCGGAAGGGGAGACGATGAGCGACTATATCCTCGTGCTCGACGAAGGAACTACATCGACGCGCGCCATGCTGTTCGCAAGCGACGGCGTGCTGGTGGCGAGTTCCCAGGCCGAACTGACCCAGCATTACCCGAAAGGCGGCTGGGTCGAACACGATGCGGGTGAAATCTGGGACAGGACGCTTGCCTGCGCGCGCGAGGTCATCCCCCATGCGGGCGGCGCGGCGATGATCGCCGGGCTGGGCATCACCAACCAGCGCGAGACGGTCGTGGCCTGGGACCGCGACACGGGCGAGCCGCTGACCCGCGCCATCGTTTGGCAGGACCGGCGGACCGAACCGCTTTGCATGGAACTGCGCGAGGCGGGCCGCGAGCAGGAGGTGCAGCGCCGCACCGGGCTCGTGCTCGACCCCTATTTCTCAGGCACGAAGATGCGCTGGATGCTCGACAACGTGGCCGAGGTGAGAGCCGCCGCCGAGGCCGGAACGCTCGCATTCGGCACGGTCGACAGCTGGCTTTTGTTCAAGCTTACCGGCGGCGCGCGGCACGTCACCGATGCGAGCAATGCCAGCCGCACATTGCTGATGGAGCTCGACGCGCAGCAATTCGACGAAGGGCTGTGCGATCTATTCGGCGTGCCCCGCGCCGCGCTGCCGCAGGTGATCGACATGGCGGGCGAACTTGGCCGCACGGATCCTCGCCTGTTCGGCGGGCCGATCGCGATCACCGGTTGCGCGGGTGATCAGCAGGCGGCGACGATCGGGCAGGCCTGCCTTTCGCCCGGCCAGACCAAGGCGACGTATGGTACCGGCGCCTTCATCCTGACCAACCAGGGCAGCGAGGTGCCGCGTTCGACGCACCGCCTTTTGTCGACGGTGCTGACCCAGATCCTCGGGCAGCGCACCTATGCCATCGAAGGCTCTGTCTTTGTCGCGGGGAGCCTCGTCCAGTGGCTGCGCGATTCGCTCGGCATCGTCGATGTGGCCGAGGAGACCGAGGCGCTCGCCCGCTCGATCCCCGACAGCGGCGGGGTGACGATCGTGCCCGCGCTCGCCGGGCTCGGCGCGCCGCACTGGCGGGCCGATGCGCGGGGCGTGATCGCCGGGCTGAGCTTCGCGAGCGGCAAGGCCGAGCTTGCCCGGGCCGCCCTTGAGGCGATGGCGCACCAGACCTGGGACCTCGCGCAGGCCTTCGCCGCCGACGGGACCGCCTGGGCAGGCCTGCGCATCGATGGCGGCATGGCGGCGAACGACTGGATGGCGCAGGACCTCGCCGACATGCTGGCGATGCCGGTCGAGCGTCCCGGCTTCGTCGAGACCACCGCGCTCGGCGCGGCGATGCTGGCGGCGACGGGGGCGGGACTCTATCCCGACCTCGCAGGCGCGGCCGCGGCGATGCAGGGCGATCTCACCCGTTTCGAACCGGTCATGGTCGACGAAGTGCGCGAGGAACGGCTGGCCCGCTGGCGCAAGGCGCTGGCGGCGGCCTGAAAGCCGGGCTTCAGCCCAGTTCGCGCCCGATGCGCTGCTGGAATGCGCGCGCGGGCGATTGAACCGCGAAATCCTGTCGCCACGCCTCGTCGAGGCGCGCGATGCGGCGGTGGAGCAGGACCGTGTCTTCGATCAGAGCACGGGTTTCCGGTTCGAGCCGCGCGAGCGCTTGTTCGTCGGAATCGCGGTCGGGCGGCAGCGTTCCGTGGCGGCGCACCTGGCTAGCGCTGAGTTCGCCCGAGAAAAAGGCGCGCTGATTGAGCAGCCAGGCGAGGACATGCATCATGCGTGTCGTCGTCTTCAGTCCCTCGGTCGAAAGCGCGAGCCGGATCATTGCGCCTTCCCCGCTCAGCGGGTCGGCGGGCTCGACCGGGCGGGTGCCGGCGGAGAAGACCGCGCGGACCTCGTCGGCAAGGACGAGCGCCTCGGTGTAAAGAGCCTCGATGATGGGGCGGGAGAGATCGGTCGTGCGGGCCATGAGTCCCAACGAGCTAGAACGCCCATGTGCGAAGCTCCACAAGCCTATGGTTACTTTCCCGGTAAAAGATCGATGTGTCCCGGCGCGGGACATTTTTCTTGGCGGCCAGCCGGCCTTGCGGCGGCTGCGCCGCCGATCAGCTGGTTCTCGCCGGTTCAGTCCTGGCACAAAATGGGTGTGCCGTGCTGGTCCGGCCCTAAGGTCCGCGAGGGCGACCGTCCGCCCGCAGGCCCGCCAGGGCCGAGGAAATCGCAGCCCGGATGGGCTGCGCAAAAATCACGCGATGATATCGGGCAGCAATTCGTCCTCGATGATCGCGATCTGGTCCTTGAGGCGCAGCTTGCGCTTCTTCAGGCGCGCGATCTGGAGCTGGTCGGCGCTGCCGGTGCGCTCCCCAGCCTCGGTCAGCGCGGCGATGGCCGCGTCGAGATCGCGATGTTCGGTGCGCAGCAATTCGAGCCTCTTGCGCAGCTCCGCCTCGTTCATTCCGTCTGTCCGCCTGTTTAAAACCCGCTGCCGCACCGGAGCGTTTCCCCGTCGGCCCGCAAAATCGCGCGCATCGCATTAACGATCTGTCGCGCGGGGCCACGCAGCCACCGATTCACGCATTCTGATGACTTTGCAAGATAGCTTTGGTGTGGTTTGCTTCAAACCTGCGGCTCGGCCGCAAATGTCCGAGTCGCTTCCCCGGGGGCAGCCCCCCGACTTGAAGGAGGTATCGACTATGGCAACTGCAGCTTCCACTTCGCACGTCCAGGCACTCCAGTCCAAGCATGCTGGCCTCGAAGCCCGCCTGCGCGACGAGATGGCCCGGCCTGCGCCCGATGCTGCGAAAGTCCAGGACCTCAAGAAACGAAAGCTCCGATTGAAGGAGGAAATCGCGCGCGGTTGACGCGACGATTGTCGGCTGACCCGGCCGATCCGGTCGGGCGCGCGCGCTAGTTCGCGCGCGTTCGCCCGGCCCCGGCGCTGTCCGCGCCGCGTTGCGCATGCCGTCATGCCCGGCGCGGCGCGGCGCGTGATCGGGCGCTTTGCTTTTGCGCCCGCTCCGCAGTAGACGTGGGCGTGAAGCCCATGACAGCCGCCGCATCCGCCCGCCAGATCCTGACTCGCCTGACCGAGGTCATGGCCTCGCGCATGCACGCGCAGGGCAAGCTCGATGCCGTGGTCGAGATCATCGGCGAATGCCTGACGAGCGAGGTCTGCTCGATCTATCTGCTGCGCGAAGGCATGCTCGAACTCTTCGCCACGCGCGGCCTCAACAAGAGCGCGGTCCATGTCACCCGCATGGCGGTGGGCGAGGGGCTGACCGGCACGATCGCGGCGAATATCGAAACGCTCAACCTCGCCGAGGCCAAGGCGCATCCCGACTTTCTCTATCGCCCGGAAACGGGCGAGGACAAATTCCATTCCTTCGCCGGGGTCCCGATCGTCTATCGCGAGCGCGCGGTCGGCGTGCTGTGCGTCCAGCATGTCGATCCGCGCCGTTACGAGGACGTCGAGATCGAGGCGCTGCAGACGACGGCCATGGTCCTGTCCGAACTGATCGCCAATGCCGAACTGGTCGACGAGGAGGAAGCGCGCGGCCTGACCGAGGAACAGACCGCGCCCGCCACGATCATCGGCCTTCCCATGGTCAAGGGGCTGGGCGCGGGGCAGGCGGTCTATCACCAGCCGCGCGTCCAGATCACGCAGGTTATGGCCGAGGACATCGAGGCCGAGCGTCAGCGGGTCTACCGCGCCTTCGACAAGATGCGCGAGCAGATCGACAACCTCGCCGGCCAGGCAGAATTCGGCGTCGGGGGCGAGCACGAGGAGGTGCTCGAGACCTACAAGATGTTCGCCTATGACGAAGGCTGGTCGCGCCGCATCAACGAGGCGATCGATTCAGGCCTGACGGCGGAGGCCGCGATCGAGCGGGTGCAGCAGCACACCCGCATGCGCATGCGCGAGATCGACGATCCGCTGCTCGCCGACCGGATGCACGATCTGGAGGACCTCGCCAACCGGCTGATCCGGATCGTTTCGGGTCAGCTCGGGACGGCGGCCTCGCAGGGGCTGCGGCGCGACACGATCCTGATTGCGCGCAATCTGGGGCCGGCCGAACTGCTCGAGTACGACAAGCGGCGCCTGAAGGGCGTGATCCTCGAGGAAGGCTCGCTCACTGCGCATGTCGTGATCGTCGCGCGGGCGATGGGCGTGCCGGTGCTGGGCCGCGCGCAAAGCGTGCGCGGCGTGATCCGCGAAGGCGACGAGGTGCTGCTGGACGCCAGTGCCGGCAATGCGATCGTGCGCCCGCTCAATCAGGTCGCCGATGCCTTCCATGCGCGCTTCACCCGGTCGAAGGAACGCCAGGCCGCCTATGCGAGCCTGCGCGATGTCGAGCCTTTCACCCGCTGCGGGACGCGCATCCAGGTGATGATGAATGCAGGCCTGCGCGACGACATGAGCAATCTCGCCATGACGGGTGCCGACGGGGTCGGGCTGTTCCGCACCGAATTCCAGTTCCTCGTCTCCGCCACCCTGCCCCAGCGCGAGCGGCAGACGCGGCTTTACCGCGACGTGCTCGATGCGGCGGGCGACAGGCCGGTGATCTTCCGCACGGTCGATATCGGCGGGGACAAGTCGGTGCCCTATCTCGCTTCCGACATCGCCCGCAACGACGAGAACCCGGCGATGGGCTGGCGCGCGCTGCGCCTTGCCCTAGAGCGCGAAGGCCTGATGAAGGCGCAGGCCCGCGCCCTGCTCGAAGCGGCGGGAGGAAGGGCGCTCTACGTCATGTTCCCGATGGTTTCCGAAGTGTGGGAATTCGACGCGGCCAGGGCGGTGTTCGACGAACAGCTCGCCTTCCTGCGCGCCAAGAAGAAGCTGATGCCCGAACGCATCCATTTCGGAGCCATGCTCGAAGTGCCGGCCTTGGCCGAAGTGCTCGACCTGCTGCTGCCGAAACTGAGTTTCCTGTCGGTCGGCACCAACGACCTCACGCAGTTCCTGTTCGCCGCCGACCGCGCCAATCCCAAGCTTGCCCAGCGCTATGACTGGTTGTCCCCGTCGATCCTGCGGTTCCTCAGGCGCGTCATCCAGTCGAGCGTAGGGAGCGGGGTCGATGTCGGCGTGTGCGGCGAAATGGGCGGGCGCAGGCTGGAAGCGCTGGCATTGCTCGGGATCGGTTTTCGCCGCCTTTCGATCACGCCGGCCGCCGTCGGCCCGATCAAGGAACTGGTGCGCAAGATCGACCTCGACGAGCTGTCCGCCGCGATCAATGGCTGGCTCGCCGATCCCGCGGTCGACATCCGAACCGAGCTGTCCGCCTGGGCCGCGGCGCGCGAAATCGAGACCGATTGAGCCGGCTTTCGGCAGTCTGCCGCGCGCCTGCGGCAGCCTGCGCGATTGGCGGGTGGCGAATCCTTGACAGCAGGGCGCAGGACCGATTGGAAAGGTAAAAGAACCATTTTCGACAATAACACCGCAAAGACGTGGACCGGGTCATGACCAGCGACACACAGACCGGCGAGTTCGGCGACGATACGCGCGCCGACGATGCCGAGCCCGATTTCGGCGGCGAGCCCGCCGGGGCGGGTCCGACCCTGCGTGCCGCTCGCGAGCGTCAGCGGCTCGACCTTTCGCATATCGCGGCCGAAACCCGCATCCCGATGCACCATCTCGAAGTGATCGAGGCGGGCGAATTCGAAGCCCTGCCCTCGCGCACCTATGCGATCGGCTTTGCCCGCAATTACGCTCGCGTCGTCGGGCTCGACGAAGGCGCGATCGCGGATGCGGTCCGCTCCGAACTTTCCGACGAGAGGGACCGGCGCCATCACGGCGCAGGCGCGATGGAGCCCGGCGACCCGGCTAAGCTGCCTTCCTCCGCGCTCACCTGGTTCGGCGCGCTCGCCGCGATCGTGCTCATCGTCGGCGTGATCGCCTTCTCCAGCTCCTATTTCGGCCAGGGCGCGGATCTTCCCGCGCTCACCCGCGAGGACAGCGCGCCCGCCGCGCCCACCCCGCCGGCCGATCCCGCGCCGGAACTCGCTGCGGCGCAGGAGGGATCGGCTGCGGCCGTGGCGCCTGCCGATCCTTCCGGCGAAGTCGTCTTCACCGCGCTCGAGGACGGGGTCTGGGTGCGCTTCTACGAACGCGGCGGCGAACGGCTTTACGAGGCGCAGATGGAAAGCGGCGAGAGCTTCACGGTGCCCGCGGGCGCGCAGGAACCTCTCATCAATACCGGTCGCCCCGATGCGCTCGCGATAACGATCGGCGGCCGCGAGGTTCCCCCGCTCGCCGAGGGGCCGCAGACGATGGGCGGCGAACCGGTTTCGGCAAGAGCCCTGCTTGCACGGGGCGAAAACGAAGGCCCCTCGGCCAACTGATCGCGCGGCGACCGGGCCGATTTCCCACCGTTTCGCTGGAGTCGCCCCTCGACTTGGAGCCATCCAGCAGGCACAGATTCGGCGTGTATTCAGGAACGCTCCCGCATGGGGGCGCAAGCCCGCGGCCCGCCCGGCAATCGCAGGCCGCGCGAGGAAAGAACCAGAGAAGGAGGCCCGCCAGCCGATGAAAACCGTCCCCTTCACCCGCCGACCAGGCCGGCTGTCCGGGCGCCTTATCGGCGCCTTCGCCGCGACCGCCGTGCTCGCGACCACGCCTGCCGCCTCCTTTGCGCAGGACGCCGGGGAAGAAGCCCGCCTGCGCAAGATCGAGGCCGAGATCCGCGCGCTCCAGCGCAATGTATTTCCCGGCGGCGACGGTCGCTTTTTCGAGCCGCAGATTACCGGCGGACAGCAGGCCCCGAGCCAGCCCGACCGCGCGACGACCAGCGCGCTGACCGATATCCTCGCCCGGCTCGATGCGCTCGAATTGCAGCTCCAGCGGCTCACTTCCCTGACCGAGGAGAACACCAATGTGCTCTCTCGCCTCGATGAACGCATCACCGCGCTCGAGACCGCGTCGAGCGTTGAAGCACAGCCGGAGGACGCGGCCACCGACAGCAATCTCGCGGCGATGACCGGCCGCACGCAAGGCACGAACGGCGACGCGGGTGCGCGCGAGCGGCGGATCGAGCCGGAAGCTCTCACCGAGGGCACGTCCGTCGCCGCCCGCACCCGGACCTCTGGCGCCCAAACCGCAGGCCCGCAGACGGCAAATCCCCAAACCGCAGGTCCCAGCCCCGAGCGGCTCGCCGCGGTCCAGGCGATCACCAAGCCCGATACCGGCGATGCGGGCGAGGACGAATACACCTATGGCTTCCGGCTGTGGGATGCTGGCTTCTATCCCGAGGCGCGCCAGCAATTGTCGAGCTTCGTCGAAGCCTATCCCGATCACCCTCTGACCACTTTTGGGCGCAACCTGCTGGGCCGGGCGTTCCTCGACGATGGCATGGCCGAAGAGGCCGCACGATGGTTCCTGCGCAATTACCAGGCCGACCGCACAGCCCGGCGCGCGCCCGACAGCCTGCTCTACCTTGCCCAAAGCATGATCGAGATGGGCGATGATCGCCGCGCATGCATCGCGCTCGCCGAATTCGGCGAGACCTATCCCGCCATCGCGAGCGGGCGGCTGGCCGACCAGTACGAAAGCAATCGCCGCAAGGTGACCTGCGAATAGCGGCCGGGCGTCCGGCCGCGGGGAGGCGCCTATTGCCGGGACCATCGCACCCGATCTGATCGCTCGCTTCGACGAGGAACTCGCGCGGCTCTGGCCCGAGGAGGACCGAGAAGGGCCGCTTGGCCTCGCGGTTTCGGGCGGGCCGGACAGTCTCGCCCTGCTGCTGCTCGCGCATGAAGCGCTGCCGGGAGGGATCGCCGCGGCGAGCGTCGATCATGGCCTGCGCGCCGAGGCGCCGGGCGAAGTCGCGCTGGTCGAGGCGGCCTGCCGGGAACGCGGCATCCCGTTCAGCCCGCTCGCGGTCGCGGTGCCGCGCGGCAATCTCCAGGCCCGCGCGCGCGAGGCGCGCTATGCTGCGCTTTCCCGCTGGGCGCGCGACATCGGCTGCGGCGCGCTTGCCACCGCGCATCATGCCGACGACCAGGCGGAAACGCTGCTGATGCGCCTCGCGCGCGGGAGCGGGCTTTCGGGCCTTGCCGGCGTGCGCGCCTATGGCACGGTTCCCGGCACCGACATCCCGCTCGTTCGCCCGCTGCTCGGCTGGCGCAAGGCCGATCTCGAGGGGATCGTGGAGGCCTGCGGGCTCGAAGCGGCGCGCGACCCGACCAATGAAGACCTCGCTTTCGACCGTGCACGGGTGCGCCGCCATCTGGCGGAGAACGATTGGCTCGCGCCTGATGCGCTCGCGGCGAGCGCGGGCCACCTTGCCGAGGCATGGCGCGCGATCGAATGGTATGCGCAAATCGACTGGGAAGAGATGGTGCTGTGCGAGGGAGAAGGGCCGGATGGTCCGGTGTGGCGCTATTACGCCAATGTCCCGCGCGTTATCCAGGTCGAGACTGTGCGCCGGATAGTCGCAGAGCTGGGCGGGCAGGTGACCCGCAGCGAAGCGGGCCGCGCCGCCGACCGGCTGTGGCGGGGCGAGAATGCGTCACTTGGCGGTGTGCTGGTCGTGCCGGGGATCGAGCGGGTCGAGAAGATCGGTGTCGAGATGCGGGTCTGGCGCTTCCGCCCCGAGCCTGCGCGCAGGGTGCATTGACTGATCCCCACGTCTTGTCCCAGCCTGTCCGTCGCCTGACAGGGCGGGCGGTCTGCGGCGCGTGACGACCCGACCGGCACACCGGCCAGCTACAACAGGATCCGGTCCCCGACGCCGATATAGCGCCCGCGCGTGATCACCACCTTGTCGCCGCGCCTTGCCGCTTCGAACAGCTTCTTCGCGAACGGATCGGGCACGCCGATGCAGCCGTGGCTGGCATAGCCGTTGATGACCGGCGAACCGTGGATCGCGATCCCGTCCCAGGTCAGCCGCAGCGTCCAGGGCATCGGCGCGTTGTTGTATTTCTCGGAGATGTTGTCCTTCTCCTTGGTCAGGATCGGGAACGTGCCGGTCGGGGTCGGGTGCCGTCTCGTGCCGAGCAGGGCAACCGCGGTGCCGATCTCGTGTCCGTCTCGAAAAGCGCTGATGACGCGCGCGTCGAGATCGACGGTGATGACGAGCGTGCCCTTGTCGGGCGCCGCGCTTTCGTCCCAGAACCACTCGCCATACCGGATCGAGCCCTCGATCGGCAGGATGCTCTTGATGACGAACGGATCGTCGGAGCCGGAGCCGGAGCCGGCGCCGGCGCTGGTCTGGTCGGGGTCGGATTGCGGGGCTGGGACTGCCTGAACGACCGGGTTCGCGGTCAGGCGCGCTGCAGCCCCGCGTTCTGCCATGCCGGCGATCTGCGCGCCGCCCTGAAGCGGCGGGAGGTCCGCCTCGGGCACTTCGCCCGGAGCGAGCGCGGCGCCCGGATTCGCTGCGGCGCTTGCCGGCGAGGGAGCGCGCGGTTCGCCCAGCGTGTCGGGGTCGATCGCGCGGATATTCCCGGCCGCGTCGCGAAGGTCGCTCGCGGTCTCGGCCGCGCGGTCGGCGGCTTCTTGCCCGCCCCGCTCCTGCGCGCCGGCAAGGCCCGCACCGATCGCGAGAGCGGCAAGGCCGAGGGCGATGGCAAGGCGAAAAACGCGCGCGGCGGCAGGCTCGGTCATGGATGCATTATGCCGGGTTAGCCGCGAACCCGCCAGAGGCTAACGAGGTTGCGTCCCCTGAAGGGACGCCGCCCGGGGGTTTCCTAACGGCGCTTTCCTACAGCTTTTCCTACAGGCTTTCCTGCAAGGTGCGCAAAGGCGGCTCCGAGCAGTCCCGGCTGCGGATGCTGCACGAGGGAAAGGGGAATGGCTTTCATCAACTTGGTATAGCGTCCCTTGGCGATGAAGGCCTCGTGAAAGGCCGGGGCGCACAGGTGCTGTTGGAGGCGCTGGCCGAGCCCGCCGGCGATCACCACCGCGCTTGCGCCATGGGCGAGTGCGTAATCCCCCGCGATCCGGCCGAGCGTGGCGACGAAATGGTCGACGGCCCGCTCGGCGAGTTCGTCCTCGCCCGCCATGCCCGCCTTCCAGATCGCGAGGTCATCGCCGAGGGCGGGCGCGCGGCCCTCGCTTGCGGCGATGGCGGCCTGTATATGGGCGATCCCTGCGCCCGATACGACCCGCTCGACCGAAACCCGATCGAACCTCGTGCGCAGGTCCGAGAGGATAGCGTCGTCGAGCGGGCAGACGGGGGCGAAATCGATGTGCGATCCCTCGGTCGCCTGGACCAGAGCGCGGCCTTCGTGCCAGCGGAAATGGGCGATGCCGAGCCCGGTGCCCGGGCCGATGACAGTCACCGTGCCATGATCGGGAAGAGGCTCTTGCGGCCCAGCGAGATGGGCCAGATCCTCGCGCCTCGATCCCGCGACGGCATGGGCGATCGCGGCGAAATCGTTGAGCAGGGTGACGTCTTCAACGTCGAGTTCGCGCGGCAGCGCGTCCGGATCGAAGCTCCAGTCGGCATTCGTCAGCTTGAAGGGGCCTTCGCCCACGGGCCCGGCGAGCGCAAAGCTGGCCCCTGCGGGCGCGAAGCCGGGCTCGCATTCGAGAAAGGCGCGCCATGCCGAGGGAAGATCGGGATAGTCCCCGGTGCGCAGCACGACCGGTTCGCCAAGGGCGACCCTCCCAGCCTGGTCAACGCGCGCGCGGGCGAAGCGGGCATGCGTTCCGCCGATATCGGCGACTGCGATTTCGGGAACGGGCGCGATCACAGCCCGGCGCTGGCGAGCATCGCCGAGGCACCCTGCTCGGCCCCGTCGGCATGGGCCTGCATCATCCGGAAAAGCTCGCGCCCGACGCCCCATTCGGCCTCGCGGTCGGGCGCCGGTTCGCGCGCCTCGAGATCGGCATCGACCGAGAGTTCTCCCGTCTCGGCGCAGACCTTGATCACATCCCCGTCGCGCACCCTGGCAAGCGGACCTCCGCCCTTCGCCTCGGGCGTCAGGTGGATCGCGGCGGGGACCTTGCCGCTCGCCCCCGACATGCGCCCGTCGGTGACCAGCGCGACGCGGTAGCCCCTGCTCTGGAGCACCGCGAGCGAGGGGGTGAGCGCGTGGAGTTCGGGCATTCCGTTGGCGCGCGGCCCCTGGAACCGCACCACCACCACCACGTCGCGGTTGAGTTCTCCGGCCTTGAACGCGGCGAGAACGTCAGACTGATCCTCGAACACGCGTGCGGGCGCCTTGGTGGTCCAGCGCTCGCGCTCCACCGCCGAGCTCTTGAAGCAGGCCCGCCCGAGATTGCCGGTGAGGAGCCGCATCCCGCCATCGCTCTGGAACGGGTCGGAAACGGGGCGCAGCATGGTCTCGTCGCGGCTCGTCTCGACTGCCGCCCAGCCGAGCGCGCCGTCTTCCAGCACCGGCTCCTTTGCATAGGCGGCAAAGCCTTCGTCCCACACGGTGAGGATGTCCGCATGGGCGAGCCCGGCATCGAGCAGTTCGCCCACGACATAGGCCATCCCGCCCGCAGCGTGGAACTGGTTCACGTCGCCCGAGCCATTGGGATAGACCCGCGCGACGAGCGGCACGACGCGGCTGAGCTCGGCCATGTCGTTCCAGTCGATGCGGATCCCCGCGGCACGCGCCATCGCCGGGATGTGGATCGCGTGATTGGTCGATCCGCCGGTGGCGAGGAGGCCGATCACCGCGTTGACGATCGCCTTTTCATCGACGACCTGTGCGAGGGTGCGCTGCGTGGTCCCCGAAAGCGCGGCAAGGCGGTGGATCGCCGCCCGGTCGAACGCCTGGCGCAGCTTCGTCCCCGGCTGGACGAAAGCGGCGCCGGGAATGTGGAGGCCCATCATCTCCATCATCATCTGGTTCGAATTGGCCGTGCCGTAAAAGGTGCAGGTGCCGGGCGAATGATAGCTGCCGAGCTCGCTTTCGAGCAATTCGTCGCGGCCGATCTCTCCGCTCGCATATTTCTGGCGCGTTTCCTGCTTCTGAGCGTTCGAGATGCCCGAGGGCATCGGGCCGCCGGGCACGAACACCGTCGGCAGGTGGCCGAAACGCAGCGCCCCGATCATCAGGCCCGGCACGATCTTGTCGCAGATGCCAAGGCAGGCGACCCCGTCGAACATCTGGTGCGACAGCGCCACCCCGGTCGCCAGCGCGATTGTGTCGCGGCTGAACAGCGAGAGCTCCATCCCGTCTTCGCCCTGCGTCACGCCGTCGCACATCGCCGGCGTCCCGCCCGCCACCTGCGCCGTCGCGCCGACTTCGCGGGCATGGAGCTTGAGCCGTTCGGGATAGCGGTAATAGGGGGCGTGGGCCGAAAGCATGTCGTTATAGGCGGTGACGACGCCGATATTGGGCCCGCGGCGGTTCTTCATCGCCTCCTGGTCCTCCATCGCTCCGGCGAAGGCATGGGCGAGGTTGGAACAGGCGATGTCCTTGTGTTCGGGCCGCCGGTCGGCTTCGCGCCGCATCAGGTCGAGATAGGCGCTGCGGCTGTCCTTCGAATTCGCGATCACGCGCTGCGTGACGCGGTGGATTGTGTCGTCGAGCTTACTCATGCCAGCTCACTCCGTCGCGTTCGATGAGACCGATCGCCGCGCTCGGCCCCCAGCTTCCGGCGGTGTAGGTGCGCGGGGTCATGTTGCCCGCCTTCCATTCGGCCCGGATCGCGTCGATCCAGTGCCATTGCGCCTCGACCTCGTCGCGGCGGACGAACAGGGTCTGATCGCCCTTGATCAGGTCGAGCAGCAGCCGTTCGTAGGCGATCCGGCGGTACTGGCCGACAAAGGCGTCGGGCATGGCGATCTCCAGCGGGACTTCGCGCAGGCTGACCCCGTTCTCGTCGAGACCCGGGACTTTCGCCATGAGGGCAAGGGTGATGTTCTCTTCGGGCTGGATACCGATGAGGAGGTGGTTGGGATGGGTCGCGACCGGGCTCGGCCCTCCTGCGCCCTCGAAGATCGAATGGGGGACGCAGCGAAACTGGACGAGGATTTCGGTCACGCGCTCGGGCAGGCGCTTGCCGGTGCGCAGGTAGAAGGGCACGCCTTTCCACCGCCAGTTGTCGACATGCGCCTTGATCGCGACGAAGGTCTCGGTGTCGGAATCGCGGCCGAGTTCCTCGTCATAGCCGGGCACGGCCTGGCCGCCGATCGCGCCGGCGCGATACTGCCCGGTGACGGTCTCCCCCGCCTTGACCGGGCGTAGCGCGCGCAGGACCTTGACCTTTTCATCGCGGATCGCGGTCGGGCCGAACCCGGTCGGCGGCTCCATCGCGACGAGGCTGAGGAGCTGCAGCATATGGTTCTGCACCATGTCCCTCAGCGCGCCCGCGCCGTCGTAGAAATCGACCCGGCCTTCAAGGCCCACCGTCTCGGCGACCGTGATCTGGACGTGGTCGATATAGGTCGCGTTCCAGATCGGTTCGAACAGGATGTTGGCGAAACGCAGGGCGAGAAGGTTCTGCACCGTCTCCTTGCCGAGATAATGGTCGATCCGGAAGATCCGCTCCTCCGGAAACGCGTCCGCCACCGCGTCATTGATCGCGCGGCTCGATTCGAGATCGTCACCGAGCGG
The DNA here is from genome assembly GCF_001719165.1 of Erythrobacter litoralis. Taxonomy (NCBI): domain Bacteria; kingdom Pseudomonadati; phylum Pseudomonadota; class Alphaproteobacteria; order Sphingomonadales; family Erythrobacteraceae; genus Erythrobacter; species Erythrobacter litoralis. The sequence continues at coordinate 2,672,925 of NZ_CP017057.1, read as the reverse complement.
CTTTTCGAGGCACATCCGCACGTTCTCGCCCGCGAGCCCGGCATGGCGCAGCCCCTCGATCGTCGGGCCGAACAGGCTTGGCGCGGTCGATAGGAAAATGGCGACGCCGGTATCGCTGCCCTCGCCGATGGAGCCGACCTTTTCGGCGAGATCCTCGAACCCTTCGAGCGTCGAGGCGTCGAGCGGCTGGTAGTGGAGCCGGTTGAGAAAGCCCGCCATCCCGCCACGCCGTTCGGCGGGCAGGTGCTCCTCGAGCGCCTTTCGCGCCATGTCGCGAAAACCCGCATCATCCATTTCGGTGCGGGCGGTGCCGATGATCCGCAGCTTTTCAGGCAGCAGTCCGTCCGCGTCGAGCGCGCACAGCGAAGGCAGCAGCTTGCGCCGCGAAAGGTCTCCGGTGGCGCCGAAGAGAAGCAGCCGGTCGGCGGCGAATTCGGTCAAGACTGGCCCTCCTTGCAGCGCTGTCGGCAGCGCCTGTCGCTTCGGATGCTAGTCCACCGCCGGGAAGGCGGCAACGTGGCCCTGCGAGCCGGGACTAGGCGGCGATCACGCCGTACAGGTCGTGTTCGTCGGAATCCTCGATTGTCACGTCAACGATCTGCCCGGCGCGAAGGTCCGAGGGAACCTCGCGCATGTGGACCGCGCCGTCGATCTCGGGCGCGTCGGCCTCGCTGCGGCCGGTCGCGCCGATATCACCGTCCTCGTCGGGCTCGCCCACCTCGTCGATGATGACGGGGAGCGTGCGTCCGACCTTGGCCGCAAGCTTTTCCGCGCTGATCCGGGCGGTCAGTTCCATCAGGCGGGAATAGCGTTCCTCCTTGACCTCTTCGGGCAGGGGATCGGGCAGGGCGTTGGCCGCCGCGCCTTCCACCGGCTCGAACCGGAACGCACCGACCCGGTCGAGCTGCGCTTCGGCGAGCCAGTCGAGGAGGTATTCGAAATCCTCCTCGGTCTCGCCCGGAAAGCCGACCACGAAGGAGGAGCGCACCGCGATGTCGGCGCAGGTCTCGCGCCAGGTTTTCAGCCGGTCGAGCACCTTGGCCTCGTTGGCGGGGCGCTTCATCAGCTTGAGCACCCGGGGGCTCGCGTGCTGGAATGGGATGTCGAGATAGGGGGTAAGCAGCCCCTCGGCCATCAGCGGGATGACATGGTCGACATGGGGGTAGGGGTAGACATAATGCAGCCGCACCCAGGGTGCGCGGGCCTCGTTAGTGCGAAGCCCGCCCAGTTCGCGCGCGAGATCGGTCATGTGCGCGCGCACCTCGCGGTCCTTCCACATGCGCGGTTCATGCCGGATATCGACGCCATAGGCGCTCGTGTCCTGCGAGATGACGAGCAGTTCCTTCGTCCCCGCCGCAACCAGCTTTTCCGCCTCGCGCAGCACCGCGTCGATCCGCCGGCTGGCGAGCTTTCCGCGCAGCTGAGGGATGATGCAGAACGCGCAGGAATGATTGCAGCCCTCGGAGATCTTCAGATAGCTGTAATGGCGCGGCGTCAGCTTGATGTCGGGCTGCGGGATCAGGTCGACGAACGGGCCCTGCGACGGCGGGGCGTGGGTGTGTACCGCGTCCACCACCTGTTCGTATTGATGCGCACCCGTCACCGCCAGCACCTGCGGGTGCGCGGCGCGGATCGCGTCCGCTTCCTCGCCCATGCAGCCGGTCACGATGACGCGGCCGTTCTCTGAAATCGCCTCCCCGATCGCCGCGAGGCTTTCCTCCTTCGCGGAATCGAGAAAGCCGCAGGTGTTGACCAGCACGACGTCGGCGCCCGCGTAATCGGGGCTGATCGCATAGCCATCGGCGCGCAGGCGGGTGAGGATGCGTTCGGAATCGACCAGCGCCTTGGGGCAGCCGAGGCTGACCATGCCGACGCGCTTCTGGTCGGGCAGGGTGCGGGGAGGGGAGGCGGTTGCGGTGTTCATTTGGCGCGGGCCTCTACACGCAAAGGCGGGAATGCGCTAGCGCGATGCTTTACGAGGAGAACCGAGATGAACGACTTCGCACTGTGGCCGGTGCTGGCCGGGGCCGCCGCCTTCTTCGCGGTCGGGGCGATCTGGTACGGAATCCTTTTCGGAAAGGCGTGGCAGAAAGCGGCGGGGCTGTCGGACGGGGATGTGCGTTCGGGCAACATGGGTGTGATCTTCGGCCTCACCTTTCTGTTCGAAATGCTGGTCGCCATGGTGCTGTGGCACCTGATCGCGCGGACCGATCCTGCCCCGCATGTCGTCATCATGATGGCGGTAGGTTTCGCCGTCGGAGTCATGATCCCGGCGATCGGGATCAATTACCTCTACCAGCGAAGGAGTGGGCGGCTCTTCGCGATCGACGCGGGCCATTTCCTCGTCGGAATGGCGGCGATGGGCGGGGTATTCCTGCTGTTTCGGTAAGGCTCTACTTGCGATTGTCGCCGTGCCCGTCGCCCTTGTTCGTGCCGTTTTCGGTCGGCACGATCTCGACCACGACGTCGCCCTTCTGGAGGCTCTCGCATTCCTCCTCCCAATATCCGATCGCGCGGCCATTGCGATAGATCCTGAGGCCCTTGCCGCCGCTGGCGAGATCGGTGATCGACCTGCCGCATTCCTCGTCATCCACGACCCGTTCGACAAGCTGGACGCGGCCCGAAACCGATGCGAGGTCGGCGAGATAGTCGGAGATATGCGCCCCCTTGGCGCTTCCCGCCAGCAGCAACCCGGTGAAGCGCACCGGGTTGATGACATTGTTCGCCCCCGCCTGCCGGGCGAGCACTTCATTGTCCTGCGCGCGCACGACGACGCTGATCGGCACCTTGGGCGCGAGATGGCGGACGGTCAGAACGATCAGGATCGAAGTGTCGTCGCGCCCGGCGGATACCAGCACGCTCTGCGCATTGCCGATCCTGACCGCTTTCAGCGTCTCGTCGCGGGTCGCATCGGCGGCCATGACGTTGACGCCGAGCTTTTCGGCCTCTGCAAGCCGGTCCTCGCTCGGATCGACGACCACGATGTTGTCGGCCGGCGTGCCGCGCGCGATAAGTTCCTCGACGCTCTGCGAGCCGGAAACGCCATAGCCCAGCACGACGACGTGGCCTGACAATTGCTCCTGGATACGGGCCATGCGCCATTTCTCCCAGCTGCGCTTGATAATGAAGTTATAGGCCGTGCCGACGAAGATGAAGAGGACGGCAAAGCGCACCGGCGTCACGATCACCGCCTCGATCAGGCGGGCACGGTCGGTAATGGGGGCGATGTCGCCAAAGCCCGTCGTCGTGATCGAGATCATCGTGAAATAGACCACGTCGAGAAAGCTCACATGGCCGTCGAAATTGTCGACCAGCCCCTCGCGGTCCCACCAGTGGATGCCGATGACGACGAAGATCAGGAACAGCGCAAGGCCGATCCTTATGCTGAGATCGCCCCAGACCGGCAGTCGGACCGCGCGGCGCAGGGGCCGGAAATGGCGGCGCGCGCGCGCCTTGGGCTCGGACTTGGACCGGGCCGTGGTCAGCTTTTGCGGCCTGTCTTCCGCCATCGCCCCCTTGCCCCCGGCCCGGCTCAGTCCCCGAACCTCTCGGCGAGCTGGCCGATGGTCGGATAATGGGTGAAATCGAGCTGCAGCGGCGTGACCGAGACATAGCCGTCATCGATCGCCTCAAGGTCGGTGCCATGGTCCAGCGTGTGCTCGATCGGGTCGAGGCCGAACCAGAAATAGCGATATCCGCGCGGGTCGCGGCCTTCGACCACGGTGCCGCGCTTGTAATCGTGAAAGCCCTGCCGGGAAACGCGGATGCCTTTTACCTCACCGGCCGGACGGGGCGGGAAATTGACATTGACCAATGTGCGCTCGGCAAAGGGCGCGTCGAGCAGCGGGGCGATCACCTTCGGCCCCCAGTCGCGCGCGGCAGCGAATTCGGAATCGGTCCCGCGCGTCGCGCCGCTGTAGACCTGCGAAAGCGCGATCGAGCGCACGCCCGCGAGCGCGCCTTCGATCGCAGCCGAAACCGTGCCCGAATAGGTGATGTCGTCACCCAGATTGGCCCCGCGATTGACGCCCGACAGGATAATGTCCGGGGGCGCGTCCAGCACTTCGCGCAGCGCCATCATCACGCTGTCGGTCGGCGTTCCGGTCACGGCATAGCGCCGCTCGGCATATTTCTGGAGCCGCACCGGGCGGTTGAGCGTGAGCGAATGGCCCGCGCCCGATTGCTCTTCGGATGGGGCGCAGATCCACACGTCGTCGGAAAACTGCGCCGCGATTTCCTCAAGCACGGCAAGGCCGGGGGCGTGGTAGCCGTCGTCGTTTGTGACAAGGATGCGCATTACGTCGTCGGCTCCAGCCGGGTCGTGCCCGCCATGTACGGATGAAGGGCCTCAGGCACGGTAACGCTGCCGTCGGCCTCCTGATAGTTCTCGATCACCGCGACCAGCGTACGGCCCACCGCAAGGCCCGATCCGTTCAGAGTATGGACGAATTCGGTCTTCTTCGTCTCGCCTTCCGGACGGTAGCGGGTCTTCATCCGCCGCGCCTGGAAATCGCCGGTGTTCGAGCACGAAGAGATTTCGCGGAACGCGCCCTGTCCGGGAAGCCAGACCTCGAGATCGTAGGTCTTCTTCGCGCCGAAGCCCATGTCGCCGGTGCATAGCAGCATGGTGCGATAGGGCAGGCCGAGCGCTTCGAGCACGCCTTGCGCACATTTGGTCATGCGTTCGTGCTCGGCCTCCGAATCCTCGGGCTTCACGATGCTGACGAGTTCGCATTTCTCGAACTGGTGCTGGCGGATGAAGCCGCGCGTGTCGCGCCCCGCCGCGCCCGCTTCGGAGCGGAAGCACTGGGTCAGCGCGGTGAGCCGGATGGGCAGCGCGTCCGCATCGAGGATGTCGCCCATCACGCTCGCGGTCAGGGAGACCTCGGCGGTGGGGATGAGCCAGCGATCATCGGTCGTGCGGAAACTGTCCTCGGCGAACTTGGGCAGCTTGTCGGTCCCGTACATCGCCTCGTCGCGGACCAGCACCGGCGGGTTGCACTCGGTATAGCCGTTCTCGCCCACCTGCCGGTCGAGCATGAACTGGCCCAGTGCGCGGTGCAGGCGCGCCATGGGCCCACGCAGGAAGGTGAAGCGCGCGCCCGACAGCTTCGCCCCGGTCTCGAATTCCATGCCGAGCGCAGGCGCTATATCGGCGTGTTCTTTCGGTTCGAAGTCGAACCCGCGCGGCGTCCCCCAGCGAGCGACCTCGACATTGGCGTCCTCGTCCTCGCCCTCGGGCACGTCGGCGGCGGGGATGTTCGGGATCACCGCGAGCGCGTGGTCGAGCTCGTCCGAGACCTTCTCCAGCCGCTTTTCAAGCTCGGGCATGGCCTGCTTCAGCTCGGCGACCTCGGCCTTGAGCTTCTCGGCTTCGTCTGCATTGCCCTGGCCCATCGCCTTGCCGATGGCCTTGGAGGCCTCGTTGCGGCGGCTCTGGGCTTCCTGCAATTTCGTCGTGAGCGCGCGGCGTTCCTCGTCGAGCGCGAGCAGCGCCTTCGCTTGCGGCTCAGCGCCGCGCCGGGCGAGGCCAACATCGAAGCCTTCGGGATCGTCCCTGATCAGGCGGATATCGTGCATGGGCTGCGCCTATGCCTGCTCGCGGCCCCCAAGAAAACCCGTTTCTTGCCGCGGGCCTGCCTGGCGGCCATGCGTTGCGCCTGCGCGACCATCCTACGGAACCGCCTGCCCCCCGAACCGATTGATCAGGTGAAGGAGAACAACAATGCTCAGATCACTCATCGGGGCCGCAGTCGGCTCGAAAATGGCAAAGCGCTATCCCGTGCTCGGCGGGACCACCGGGGTCATCGTCGCGCGCGCCGCGCCTTTCATCCTCAAGCGCATCAGCTTTCCCGCGATGCTCGCCATGGGAGCGGGCGGATACCTGGCGAAGCGCTATTTCGACGGGAAGGAAGCCGAAGGGACCAAGGCGAAGCCGACCGACGGGCCGAACAGCGATACCGGCACGGTAATCGACAACCCGCCCGGCGGAGCGCTCGCCAAGACCAACGGGTCGCCCCCGACGGTCAGCTGATCGCAAGCGACGCGAACAAGAAAAGCCCGGAAGGCCACGCTTGCCTTCCGGGCTTTCCCGTTTCAGCTCCCGTCCAAGGGGCCGATCAGAAATTGACCTGCGCGGTGACGAATACCCGGCGTGGGTCTCCGTAGAACCCGGTCAGCGTCCCTTCAAGCCCCAGGGTCGGCGTAAAGGGCGTGCCCGGGGGCGTGCCGCCGCTGACGAAGTTGTAGCCCGCCACGATATATTCCTTGTCGAACAGGTTCTTGCCGTGAAGGCCGATCGAATAGAACCCGTCCTCGGAGGTGTAGACCACGCTCGCATCGACCAGGACGAAGCCATCCTGGTCGAGGAAGGGATTGGGCACCTCGAACTGGCTCGCATCCGAACGCAGCGAGGCAAGGCCAATGAGGTCGAAAATGCCGTCCCCTGCCGGGATGCCGAGATTGAAGCCCATGTGGCCGGTGATGTCGGGTGTGTTCTGGAACACCCGCTGATCGGCGACATCGTTGCCGAAGGCGTCGATGAAGGTGTTGAACTGCGCATCGAGCACGCCCAGCGACCAGTTGACCGAGAAGCGGCTGCCATTGCCGGCAAAATCCTTGCCTACCAGCGCGTTGCCTTCGAACTCGATACCGTTGACGTCGGCGCTCGCCGCGTTCGACGTGATGCCGATGAAGCTGTCGTTCACCCCGTCGCCATTGGTGTCGAGCCCGACCGAGCCGGGGATCTGGACATCGTTGTACTGGCTGAGGAAGCCCGCGAGCGAGATGTTGAGGCGGTTGTCGAGCAGCGAGGCCTTCCAGCCCAATTCGAAACTGTCGACCGTCTCCGGCGCGAAGCGGAGGAATTCGAACTGATCGTCGAAATCGATATCGCCGTCCCCGTCGAGATCGGGCGCCGCCGTCGTCTGGCCCCGCGGGTCGAAGCCGCCGCCCTTGAAGCCTTGCGAATAGGTGAAATAGACGTTGTGATCGCGGTTGGGCTGCCAGCTGATCGAGGCGCGCGGATTGAAGTCCTCGAAGGTCTCGCTGCCCTCGAAATCGCTGGTCACCGCTATCGGCACACCTGTCCCGTCGAACAGGTCCGAGAACCCGCCGATGAAGGTCGTGCGCAGCACCCGGCTGGTGCGCTTGTCATTGGTGTAGCGCCCGCCCAGCGAGACGCTGATCGTGTCGGTCAGGTCATAGGTGAAATCGGCGAAGACCGACCAGGTTTCGGTATCGACATCGCCCAGCGTCTGCGCGTTGAGGCCGGGAAGGCCGATCGCGGCTCCGGTGTTGAACAGCGCGACGTCGAACGCGGTGAAGGCATTCGCGTTGAGGTAGTAGAAGCCGACCACGCCCGACAGCCGATCGCCTTCGTAAAGCAGCTGCAGTTCCTGGCTGAACTGGTCGTTCTCGTAGATCGCAGGCACGTCTAGGTCGGCGGCGGGAAGGCTGTCGAAATCGATCGGGGTGGTCGACCGGTCCTCGCGGTAGCCGGTGATCGATTTGAGTGTGATCGTGTCCGAGACCTCGATCGCGATGTTGAGCGCGCCGCCATAGGCCTCGACCTCCTGGTCGACCACATTGAGCCCCGCTCGCGTGTCGAACACGTCGTCGAGCACCGGCGCTCCGCTAAGCAGGCCGGGGATCAGGCGGTGGCCCTGGCGGGCTTCGCTGTTGTCCTTCACATAGTCGCCCGACAGGCGCACGAAGACGGGGCCGCTGTCGAATTCGATCGTGCCGCGTGCGGCCCACACGTCCTTGTTGTAGTTCTCCGTACCGAGCGTCAGGTTCTCGCCGAATCCGCCGCGCGACAGGCGCGCGCCGCTCGCGCCGATCTTGAGATTGTCGGTGATCGGGGTCGATGCGGTCACGATCAGGTCGGCCTGGTCGTAATTGCCGTAGGCTCCGCGGATCTGCAGGCTCGGATCATCGGGCAGTTCGGCGGTGACATACTTGATCGCGCCGCCGATCGTGTTGCGTCCGTAAAGCGTGCCCTGCGGCCCGCGCAGCACCTCGATCCGCTCGACATTGTAGATGTCGAGCACTGCGGCCTGCGGGCGATTGAGATAGACATCGTCGATATAGAGCCCGACGCCCGCCTCGAAGCCGGCAACAGGATCCTGCTGGCCGACGCCGCGGATGAAGGCGGTAAGGGTGGTGTTGGTGCCGCGGCTCACTTCGAGCGTGATGTTGGGAACCTGCTGGCCGATCTGGGTGAGTTCGAGGATGCCCTGCTGCTGCAGCGTCTCGCCGGTCAGCGCGGTGACCGAGATCGGCACGTCGATGAGGCGTTCCTCGCGGCGGCGGGCGGTGACGACGATGGTGTTCCCGGCGTCGAGCGTTTCCGCCTCTTCGGCAGCGGTGTCGATGTCACTGTCCTGCGCGGCGGCGGGCGCGGCGATCGCCCCCAGCCCGGCACAACCCGCCAGCAGCAGCGTGCGGCGTGCGATCACGTTCTTCATCATTTTCCCTCTCCGGTCTTGTCGTTTTCGGCTCGATATTGAAAGATGAACCAACTTTCAAGTTTTTCCTTGTTTCGATCCACCGGCTTGCCTACCCATGCGTTGACGGGAGGCAGTCATGGCGAACTCGAACCGCTCCGATCAGGGCGAGAAATCGCGCGCGCAGGTCGATAGTGCCGCCGCCGAGGGCAAGGCGCCGCGAACCGAGCGCGGGCGCAGGACGCTGCGCAAGCTGCTTGATGCATCGGCTGTGGAATTCGGCGAAAAAGGCTTCCACGAAGCCTCCGTGAGCTCGATCACGAGGCGTGCGGGCGTCGCGCTGGGCAGCTTCTACACCTATTTCGACAGCAAGGATGCGCTGTTCCGGGCGTTGGTTCAGGACATGAGCGAGAATGTCCGGACTTCAGCGCGTTCGGCGCTGAAGGAAGGCATGGGCGCGATGGAGATCGAGCGTGCGGCGCTCGCGGCCTTCCTCGCCTTCGCGCGCGAGCACAAGGAAATCTACCGCATCATCGACGAAGCCGAATTCGTCGACCCGGAAAGCTATCGGAACCATTATGAAACGATCGCAGGGCGCATCCGGGCGCGGATCGAGGCGGGGGCCGCCGCCGGTGAACTGCGCACGGGCCTAGGCGAGATCGAGGCCTGGGCGATCATGGGGATGAACGTCTTCGTCGGCCTGCGCTACGCGGTATGGGGCAGCGAGGACGCGTCGCCGGGCGATCCGGAGGAGATCGCCGCTGCGGTCAACCGCCTGCTTGCCGAGGGGATCGAGCGCCGCTGACGCAATCGCTGGGCCTGGACTGCCGGCCCGGGCCTGCGATCGCCCGGCTTTGCTGCCCCTGATGGGGCAGGCCCCATTCCATAATCCTCATGACGAGATCCCAAGAGCTTTGTCGTCCATGCGATGAGGGCAAGCCGATGACGGCTTGGACCCTCTTATGAGAATAATTCGCAGTCGCATTCGCAAATATATTGACTCTCATTCGCAACAACGGCAGTGCCTCCGACCGAGTTTGTAACACTGTCACATGGGATCGAACGTGAAAGCTCCACACGCAACGACTTCGCTCGCCGCGCTTGCCGCTGCTCTCCTGACCGCAATGCCCGCGTCCGCCGAGACCAAATCCATCGAGGCCGAAGCCGCGCCGCAGGTAAAGGACGACCCCACGATCGTCGTTACCGCCACGCGGACCCCGGTCAGGATCCAGGACGTGCCCGCCACCGTCACCGTGCTTACCGACGAGGAAATCGCCGATCAGCTCGCGACCGACATCAAGGACCTCGTCCGCTACGAGCCTGGCGTCACCGTGCGGCGCGCGCCCGCGCGCTTCGGCGCCGCCTTCGGTTCCACGGGCCGTGCGCGAAACGAGGATTTCGTCATTCGCGGGATCGGCGGCAATCGCGTCCTCATCCAGGTCGACGGCATCCGTTCGCCCCAGGGTTTCGCCTTTGGCGCGCAGGATGCCGGACGCGGCGGTTTCACCGATGTCAGCCTCGTCAAGTCGGTCGAGATCCTGCGCGGTCCGGCCTCTGCGCTCTATGGCAGCGACGGTCTTGCAGGTGCGGTCAGCTTCACGACGTCGGATCCGGTCGACCTGATCGGCGAGGATGATTTCGGCGGCTTCGTTTCTTCGCAATATTCGAGCGAGGACGATGAATTCGCCCTGACCGCCACGATGGCGGGCGAGCTCGGCGACATTTCGGCAATGATCGCTTACACAAGCCGTGATTTCGAGGAGCTTGAGAACCAGGGCGAGAACGACGGCATCGGCGAAACCCGCACGGCGCCCAACCCGCAGATCGGTCGGAGCGACGCGGTCCTCGCCAAGCTCGTCTGGAACAGCGGCGCGCATCGCATCCGCCTGGCCGGCGAATATCTTGACAGCGCGGTCGAAACCGAAGTGCTCACCGCGCTCGGCCCGGCTTTCCTGTTCGGCCCCGCGCCGGTCTGGAACGTCGATGCGCTGAATGCGCGCGACACCAACGAACGCGTGCGCGCTTCACTCGACTGGACCTTTGACGGCGAAGCGGATGACGTGATCGAATACGCCTTCCTCTCGGCCTATTGGCAGGATGCTGAGGACCGCCAGTTCGCTTTCGAGGAACGCACGCCGCTCGGGTTCATTCCGGCGCCCGACCGCGAGCGACTGAACACTTTCGAGAACCGGGTCTATGGCGCGGTCGGTGAGGCGCGCAGCTCCTTCGGCATGGGCGGAATGCGGCATCAGATCGCCTTTGGCGGCGATGTCAGCTTCACCCGGCAGGAGGGATTGCGCGATGGCACCTTCCCGGGCCGCAGCGAGACCTTCCCGACACGCGCCTTCCCGGTGACCGATTTCACGCTGGGCGGGCTTTTCATCTCGGACGAGATCACGTTCGCCGATGGGGCGGTGACCCTGTTTCCGGCGCTGCGCTTCGATTTCTACGATCTCGAACCGACCGACGACCCCCTGCTGGTGGGCTTCGTTCCTGAAGGCCAGAGCGACAGCCGCCTCTCGCCAAAGCTGGGAGCGACCGTCAACCTGACCGACGAGTTCCTGCTTTTCGGCAATTATGCGCAAGGCTTCCTCGCGCCCACGCCGAGCCAGGTGAACAATTTCTTCCAGTTCCCCGCAGGCGGCTACATCTCCGCGCCCAATCCCGACCTGCGCCCCGAAACGAGCGAGAGTTTCGAGGCAGGTGCGCGCTATACGGGTGATGTGTTCTCGGTGCAGGTGGTCGGCTTCAAGGGCGATTACGACAATTTCATCAGCCAGCAGGTCATCAGCGGTTCATTCACCCCTCAGGATCCGGCGGTGTTTCAGTTCGTCAATTTCAACGCGGTCGAGATCGAGGGGATCGAGGCGCGCGCCGATCTCAAACTGGACAACGGGATCACGGGGCGTTTCGCGATGGCCTATGCCAATGGCGACGTCATCGAGCCGGACGGCACGCGCACGCCTCTCGATACGATCGATCCCTACAATCTCGTCGCCGGGCTCGGATATCGCGATCCCGCCGGGCGTTTCGGGGGCGAACTGATCGTCACCCACAATGCGCGCAAGGACGCGGACGAGACCCCGCCTGCACCGGGTGGAGGCGAATTGTTCCGGCCGGAATCCTTCACCATCGTCGATCTCACCGCCTTCGTTGCCGTCACCGACGAGATCAAGCTGCGCGGCGGGATCTTCAACCTCACCGACGAGCGGTACATCTACTGGTCCGACGTGCGCGGCCTTTCGGTGGCGGATTCAGGCATTGCCGGTGCCTTCACCCGGCCGGGCCGCAATTTCAGCCTTTCGGCAAGCTTCCAATTCTGATTATCATTTGCGATATAACACCATCTCATGAATCGGAGATCTTCGATGCACAGACTGACCAAGACCATGCTCGCCAGTGGCTTCGCCGCCATCGCGCTTGCCGCCATGCCCGCTGCTCCCGCGCTTGCCGACGATCCTATCGTGCGCAGCGAAGCCGCCGATACGGCCGCTTTCGAGGCGGATCGCGAGACAATCCTGTCGATGGCGGGCGACTATGCCGTCGTCTTCGACATGCAGGAATCGACTCCCTGGATGGAAGGCTATGAACCGATCGATCGCAAGGTCTCCAGCGGCTATGAATCGGTCCGCGTGATCGAGGACACGGGCGAAAAGATCGTTCTCCAGCACCTCCTCGTCGTCGACACCAAGGAAGGCCCCTATGTCGTCAAGCACTGGCGGCAGGACTGGGAATACGAGCCCGAGGCGATCCTCGTGTTCAAGGGCGGCGACACCTGGGAAATGAAAGAAGTGCCCGAGGCCATGCGCAATGGTCGGTGGTCGCAGACCGTCTACCAGGTCGACGACAGCCCGCGCTATGCCGGCTGGGGTCAGTGGGAGGAAACCCACGGCGTGAAGCGCTGGCGTTCGAACTGGACCGCCCGTCCGCTTGCCCGCCGCGACGCAGTGCGCGGGCCGATCTACGACCGCTACGTCGGCATCAACCGCCACCAGATCACGCCGGACGGCTGGATCCACTGGCAGGACAACACGAAGATGATGCCCGCCGAGGACGGCAGCGGCGAACTGGTCCCGGTCGTGCAGGAATACGTGCTCAACACCTATGAGCGCTACGATGGCTACGCGGTCTCGGCGGCCGAGGAATACTGGTCGAAGACCAAGGATTACTGGGAGGCCATCCGCGACGCGTGGGATCGCGTGGCGCTGGAGAATGGCGGGATCCGCATCCCGCAGAATCCCGATGTCGGCACGACCATCGCGGGCGATCTGCTCAAGATGGCGGACGCGATCAAGAAGGGTGAAATGGCTTCGGAGGAAGCCAGTGCCAAGGCGGTCGCGTTGATCGAACAGGGCACTGCGCGCAGCGGCGGCTGACCCGCGAAGGGCATCTGCTGCATGAAAAAGGGCGGGATGCGGATCGAACCGCATCCCGCCCTTTTCGCATCGACGGCGCGATTGCTGCCCCGCTTTACTGCGGCAGGGCGAGCAGCACGCGCGACGCCAGCGCAGAGACCTGGCCGGCCGGTGCAGGATCGGCGGGCGAAAGCGGCGCATCCTTCGGCCACAACCCCAGCATCTCGTCTACAGCCGCGGCGACCTTCTGCGACGAAGAACCCTCAAGTTCGCTCGAAAGCTCGCGCGCGACGGTCACGAAACCCCAGGCGTCCTGGTACTCCGCCGCATCGGTCACTTTGCCGTCCGTCAGCGCCGCCGAATATTCCTCGACCGCCGTGTCCATCAGGAAGCGGATCAACGCCGCCGGATCGCCGCCCGCTTCCTCACGCATCGCGGAAAGGTTCGCCTCGGCCGCCTCGAGTTGGCGCTCAATCTCGCTAGCGGGCTTGCCCTGTTCAAGGGCGTTCGAGACGCTGCGGAATGTATCGGGCTCGAAGCCCAGCCGGTCGAGCCCCGCGCGCTCGGCCTCGTAACCTTCGGAAATCGGATGCATCAGGTGCGGCGCGGCCGCCTCCGCCTCGCCCGCCCGGTATAGAGCCAGCCCGGCTGCGACATGCCCCGACATGAACGCAAGGCGCTGCGGTAGCGGGAGCGCGCCGATATCCGAGCCGGATTCGCCGCCTTCGCCTTCGCCGCCCTCGCCGCCTTCGCCCTCGCCGCCTTCGCCTTCGCCAGCTTCACCGGCAGGGGCGGTCTGTGCAGCTTCGCCGCCTTCACCACCTTCGCCGCCACCTTCGCCGGCGCAACCGGCAAGGCCTGCCCCCGCAAGCGCCGTGGCAAGGCCGAGGCCGGCCCATGTCTTCAGCTCGACTTTCATAATGTCTCTCCAGTCTATAATTGCTTGCTGCGCTCTATCGCGAAGGGCGGCTTTTGCAAATCATTATCAGATCAACCCAGCAACAGGGTGCGCGCCCATGATCCTCACTGTCCGTGCCATCGAAGACACCGCCGCCCTCGATGCCCTTGCCACGCGTATCGATCGGCTCGAATGGCGCGATGGAGGGGCAACCGCCGGGGCGACGGCGAAGGCGGTAAAGCGCAACCTGCAGGCGGTGCTGTCGGGCCGGGAGGGAGAGGCGTTGCATGGCGACCTCATGCGGATCGTCGCCGACAATGCGGTGGTGAAAGCTGCCGCGCAGCCGCACCGCTTCTCCCGGCTGCTGGTCAGCCGGACCGAAGGCGAGGGCCATTACGGCGCACATGTCGACAATGCGCTGATGGGCAAGGGCGAAGACCGGATGCGGACCGACATCTCCTTCACGCTTTTCCTTACGCCGCCCGCCGAATACGAAGGCGGCGAACTTGTGATCCATGCTGCCGGGATGACGCAATGGGTCAAACCGCAGGCGGGCGAGATCGTGCTCTATCCATCCTCCAGCATTCACGAGGTGCGGCCCGTGACCAGCGGCTGCCGGATCGCCTGTGTCGGCTGGATCGAGAGCTGGATCGCCGATCAGGGCCAGCGCGAAATGCTGTTCGACCTTGAGAACCTGCGCGTGTCTCTGCGCACCCAAATGTCTCGCCAATCGGCCGAATTGCTCACGCTCGACAAGACGATCGCCAATCTCATGCGCATGTGGGGGCGGCGCTGACCACGGTTTGCAACGCATGTCAGCCACGCCCCGTCGTGCTTTGGGAGCATTGCGGGACCTCGCGGCATCCCCGGTAGCTTAATTAGCTTGCCGCGGGATTTCCGTCGGACAAGAAGCGAATCGGGAAACGGCGAAAGCCGAGGGGAACGTTCCGGACATGAACCCGACAGGGTCGCTAGTTACCAAGCCATTCGCTCGCTCCCGCTGGGCCGGGAGGGTTTGCGGGCGCGCTCTTGGCCTGGCGCTGGGGTTCGCCCTTGCCGCCCATTCGATTCCCTCCGCTGCGCAGGTGGCCGGCGCCGCGACGCGGCCTCCGCCATCCGACGAGGAAATGCCGGGGCCTCCCGAGCCACCTGACGGCGCCGACCTGCCTCAGCCCGAACCCGTGATCTCGCAGGAGGAGTTCGAGCGCGAGATGCCCGACCTCTCGCCCGAGGACGATCCCGCGCTCGATGAACCTCTGGAGACGATCGGGGAATTCGAGCGCCGCATGGACGGGGCCGATGAAGATCCGCCGCGCGGGACGAGCGAGCCCGCGCCGCTCGGCGAGGAGGACCTCGCCGATGGCGACCCGATCGAGGCTATCGGCGATGCTCCGATCGAGGATACGGCCCTGACCGATCCGCTCAGCCCGATCGAGAGTTTCGAACTCGAAGCCGTCACTTTCGAAGATGACGATGAGCCCGCGCCGGAGCTGATCGAGATTTCCTACCGGATCGAGCTTGCCGGGCTGGAGCAGGCCGACGCCGAAACCGCAGCGGATCTGCGCGATCGCTTCTTCGAACTCTCCGCGCTCGAAGCAGGCGACGGCGATGCCGCCAATATCGCACAGCTCAATGCGCGCCTGACCGAGGATGCCGAACTCGCGCAACGCCTGCTCGCGGCGCAGGGGTGGTTCGGGGCGAGCGTGCGGCCGCGGCTCGACCGCGATGACGATACGGGGCCGCTCGTCGCGCGGATCGAGGTCGAGCCGGGCCAGCGCTATGTCTTCGAGGAAATCATCGTCGATGCCCCGCCGGTCGACCCGCCCAATCTCATCCGCGACACGCTGGACCTCGAGCCGGGCGAGCCGATCGTCGCGAGCCGCGTGCAGGGAGCCGAGGCGCGGGTCGCGGTGAAGCTGCCGCAGGAGGGCTATCCCTTCGTCGAGATAGGCGAGCGTGACATCCTGCTCGACCGCGCGACGGGGGGCGGGGTCTACACCTTGCCGGTCGATCCCGGGCCGCTTTCGGTCTTCGGCGCCATCACCACCAGCGGCGACCTTGCCTTCAGCGAGGAACACGTCGCCGAGATCGCCCGGT
Organism: Erythrobacter litoralis; assembly: GCF_001719165.1. Taxonomy (NCBI): domain Bacteria; kingdom Pseudomonadati; phylum Pseudomonadota; class Alphaproteobacteria; order Sphingomonadales; family Erythrobacteraceae; genus Erythrobacter; species Erythrobacter litoralis. The sequence continues at coordinate 2,657,128 of NZ_CP017057.1, read as the reverse complement.
TCGAGCGCGGCGAGCCCTATGACAGCCGGATGCTGAACGACCTGCGGCAGGCGCTGGTGGCGACCGGGCTGTTCGATACGGTCGCGGTCTATCCGCAGCCGACCGGCGAGGGGGCTGGCGAGGGCCGCGAATATGCCCGTGTCGTCGTCGAACAGGATGCGGGGCCACCGCGCACCATCGCCGGCAATGCCGGGTTCGGCACCGGCCGCGGCTTCAGCGTCGAAGGCAGCTGGACCCACCGCAATCTCTTTCCGCCCGAAGGCGCGCTTTCGGCAAGAGCGCTGGCGGGGACGCAGGAACAGGCATTGGGCGTCACTTTCCGCCGGTCCAATGCCGGACGGCGCGACCGTTCCTTCGAACTGAGCGCCGACGCGCTGCGATCCGATTTCGAGGCGTTCGAGGCATTCACCGGGCGCGTCGCGGCGATGGTGCGCTACATCTCGACCCCGATCTGGCAGAAACGGCTGACCTATGGGTACGGCGTGCAGTTCTTCGTTTCGAACGAACAGGATTTCGACCTCGTCCGCAACGAGCGCGACCGGCGCACCTTCATGGTCGCCGGGCTCAAGGGCGAGGTCGGTTTCGATACAAGTGACAGCCTGCTCAATCCCACGGAGGGTTTCCGCCTTACCGCCCTGGTCGAGCCGGAGGCTTCGCTCAACAACGGGTTCGAGCCCTATGTCCGGGCGCAAATCGACGGATCGGCCTATTTCCCGGCATCGGAATCGATCGTGCTCGCAGGCCGGGTGCGGGTTGGCACGATCCAGGGCATCGACCGCTTCGATCTTGCCCCCTCGCGGCGTTTCTATGCCGGCGGTGGCGGCTCGGTGCGCGGCTTTGGTTTCCAGGAGCTCGGACCGCGTGTGCTCGAACCCAATCCGAATTTTCCCGATCCCGAGGACATCGAGCCCGGCACCGATCCCGAGGATCTGCCCGACCCCTTCCGCTCACGGCCGATCGGCGGACGCAGCCTCGTCGAAGCGGCGGCGGAAGTGCGCTATCGCTTCGGCGATTACGGTGTCGCCGCCTTCGTCGATGCCGGCCAGGTCTATACCCAGTCGATGCCCCAGTTCGACGACATCCGCTTCGGAGTGGGCATCGGCGGTCGATATTATACCAATTTCGGTCCGGTTCGGGTCGACATCGCAATGCCGATCGACCGACGCCGCGGCGAAAGCTCGTTTGCGGTCTATGTCTCGATCGGGCAGGCCTTCTGATGGCGGGCGAGACGGACATTCCCGAGGAAACCGGCGGCGTGGAAGAGCGCCGTAGCTGGCCAAAACGCCTGCTGCGCTGGCTCGCCATCGTGCTGGCGGTGCTGGGAACCCTCGTCGCGCTTGCCCTGATCGGGATCAACACGCCGCCGGGCAAGGATTTCGTGAAACGCCAGGTCGAGGCGCTCGAATTCGAAAACGGTCTCGAAATCGGCATCGGGAGATTGGAAGGCTCGCTCTACGGCAATCTCGTGATCCGCGATCTCGAATTGAGCGACCCGCAGGGCGTCTTCGCAAGCGCGGAGCGGGTCACGCTCGACTGGCGCCCCTTCGCGTTCATCGGCAACCGGCTCGACATCCGTTCGCTTTCCAGTCCGCAAGTGCGTCTCGAACGGCTACCCGAATTCGCCGAGACCCCGCCCGATGATGCGCCCCTCCTTCCCTCCTTCGACATCGATATCGGGCGATTGGTGATCGAGCGGATCATCGTCGGCGAAGCGGTCACGGGCACGCGCCGGGTTCTGACGCTGAAAGGAGAGGCGCATGTCGAGCAAGGACGCGCGCAGGTTTCCGCCGATCTCGCGACGCTTCCGGTCGAGGATACCCCCGGGTCCGCGCAGTCGGGCGACCGGCTCGCACTGCTGCTCGATGCCGTGCCCGAGGACAACCGGCTCGACATTGATCTCGACCTGTCCGCGCCGGAGGACGGGGTTATCGCCGCGCTCGCCGGGCTCTCGCAGCCGCTCGAGGCGCAGCTGACGGGCGAGGGCGACTGGTCGAAATGGGACGGGCGGCTGGTCGCTGACCTCGCGGGCGAGGAGCTTGCCCGGCTTGGCCTGACAGCGCGCGACGGCACCTTCGGGATCGAAGGCACGGCGCGCGCCGCGCTGCTGTTCGAGGGGAGCGCGTCGAGCCTCCTCTCCCCTGCGCTCGCTATCGATCTCACTGCCGAGCTCGACGGCTCGGCGGCGGACATCGCGGGGACGCTCTCCAGCGATGCGTTCCGGCTCGAGGCCGAAGGCGGTGTCGATATCGGCGCGAGCACGTTCGAACGATTGGCGGTCGATTTCAGGCTCCTGCAGCCATCGGCGCTGACCGATGCCTTTGCAGGGCGCGGGATCGCGGCGGACCTCGTCCTCGACGGCGCCTTCGCGACCCCGGCGATCGATTATCGCGTGACCGCCGAGCGGCTGAGCATTGCCGGCGTCACCTTCGTCGATCTTGTCTCGGCGGGCGTTTCGCGGCGCGAGAACGGGCTGCTGACCATCCCCGTCGATGCCAAAGCCGCGCGCGTCACCGGGATCGATACGGCGGCCGGCGGGCCGCTCACCAATCTGCGTCTCACCGGTTCCTTCTCGCTCGAGGGCGACAGACTCCTCGCCGACAATTTGCGGCTCACCTCGCGCCGGATCGATGCCCGCGGGACGGTGCTCGCTAACCTTGCCGAAGGGCGCTATTCGGGCTCGGTCGACGGACGTCTCGACGATTACCGGATCGAGAGCGTCGGCATCTTCGATATCGATACCGATCTCGAACTCGAGGCGACGGGCGAGGGCGATTACGCGGTCCGCGGCCGGGTCCGCACCAGATCGCAGCGCATCCTGAATGAAGGCGTGCGCGATTTCCTCGGCGGTCAGGCGGTCGCGGCAAGCGACATCGTCTACGATTCGAGCGGGCAGCTGAGGCTCTCAAATCTTCAGGTTCGTGCGCCCGCGATCGAGGTGTCGGGGGGCAGCGGCTTCTACGCGCTCGATGGCCGGATCGCGCTCGATGCGGCCGGGACGAGCGAGGCCTATGGTCCTTTCGCTCTTGCGGTCGACGGGACGATCGCCGATCCGGACGCGGTGCTCACCGCCGAGCGGCCCGGGCTTGGCGTCGGCCTTGCGAACCTGCGCGCCGAGATCGAGGGCGCGCCGGGCGGCTATCGCCTCGTCGCGACGGGAGAGACCGATTACGGGCCCGTGGAGGGGGATTTCGTGCTCGGCACGGGCGAGACGCTGACCCTTGACATAGCGCGCGCTGATTTCGCCGGGATCCAGCTCTCGGGCGCACTCGAACAGAGCGCGGCGGGGCCTTTCGTCGGGCGGCTCGATGCGGATGGGCGCGGGCTCACCGGTATCGTTCGGCTCGGCGCCGAAGGCGAATATCAGGAGGCACTCGTCAACCTGCGTGCGAGGGACAGCAATCTCGGCGGGCCGCTCGACATATCTATCGGTGCGGCGACCCTCGATGCGCAGATCGTCCTTTATGACAGCCCGCGCGTGATCGCCGAAGCCGACGTTGCGCGCGCGAATGTCGGCGCGGTCAACATCAATGCGGCGAAGGCGGTGATCGATTATCGACAAGGCACGGGGAGCGCGCGCGTTCTTGCCGAGGGGACGAGCGGCGCGCCCTTCCGCATTGCCGCCAATGCCGAACTCAAGCCCGACCTGTGGCGCGCCGCGATCAGTGGACGGGTGCGCGGCATCCGTTTCCGCACCGCCAGCCCGGCGCGGATCGTGCCTGGCGAGGAAGGCTACGAATTGCTCCCGACCCGGATCGACGTGGGCTCGGGCAGCCTGCGCCTCGCCGGGCGCTATGACGAGGGGCTGCGCATACAGAGCCGGCTCGACGAGCTCGATGTCGCTCTCGTCAATGCCTTCGTCCCCGGTCTCGGCCTTTCCGGCTCGGCGAGCGGCAGTCTCGATTTCGCGCAAAGCTCCGCCGATGCCTTTCCCCGTGCCGATGCGCGGCTCGCGATCGACGATTTCAGCCGTTCGACCGCCGCCGCGGTGAGCGAGCCGATCGACATCAATTTCGTCGGAAAACTGCTTGCCGACGGAGGCGAGGCGCGCGCCGTTGCGCGGCGCCGGGGCGCAGTGATCGGACGGATGATCGCCTCGCTGCGGCCATTGGGGCCGGGAGCGGGACCGTGGACCGAGCGCCTCCTCGAAGCGCCTCTGAGCGGAGGGCTGCGCTATAACGGCCCGGCAGCCACGCTGTTCTCCTTCGCTGGCCAGCCCAATCAAACTCTCGAGGGTACGATCGGGATCGCGGCCGATTTCGGCGGACAGGTCGACCAGCCGCAACTGGCGGGACTCGTTCGCGCGAAATCGCTTCAATATCGCAACCAACTCTACGGCACGCAGCTTTCCGACATGGCGCTCAATGCCCGCTTCGACGGGTCGCGGCTCGAGATCGAGCGGCTCACCGCCGATGCGGGAAGCGGGCGTATCTCGGCGAGCGGTTTCATCAGCCTTGCGGCCGAAAGCGGCTATCCGATGGATCTTACCGCGCGGCTCGACAATGCGCAGCTCGCGCGCAGCAATTCCGTATCGGCGCGTGCCACGGGGGAATTGCGGCTGACCAAGCAGGCGGGCGAGACCGCGCTTCTCGCAGGCGAGATCCGGCTTCCCGAAACCCGCTACAGGATCGTGCGACAGGGCGCCGCCGAAGTGCCCGAGCTCGAAGGCGTCCGCTTCAAGGAGGAGGCGGGACCGAGGCGGATCACCGGAAACGAGGCAGCCACGACCGGGCAGGGCGTGTTCGGCAAGGTGCGGCTAGACGTCGCGTTGCGGGCACCCGACGAGCTTTACGTCTCGGGCATGGGCCTCGAAAGCGAATGGAGCGCCGACCTCAGGCTTGCCGGGACCAGCGCCGATCCGCGCCTGTCCGGCACGATCAATCTCATCCGCGGGACGCTCGGTTTCGCGGGACGTTCGTTCGACCTGACCGAGGGTCGGCTCGGCTTCGTCGGCGGGCGCGAGATCAATCCCACGGTCAACCTCTCCGCTAGCGAGACGATCGACGACATCAGCGTCAGCGTGAACGTCACGGGCCGCGCCTTCGAGCCGCAGATCGCGTTCGGCAGCACCCCGTCGCTGCCGCAGGACGAGGTGCTTTCGCGGATCCTGTTCGGGTCCTCCATCGCGAACCTTTCGGCGATCCAGGCGGTGCAGCTTGCCGCCTCGCTCAATTCGCTCCGGTCGACTGGCGGCGGGTTCAACCCGCTGGGCGAGCTGCGTTCGGCAACTGGCATCGACCGGCTGCGCGTGCTCGGTTCGGACGAGGCGTTGGGGCGCGGCACCGCGATCGCGGCGGGGCAGTATCTGACTGATGACATCTATGTCGAATTCATCACCGACGCGCGCGGCTTCACCGCCACCCAGATCGAGATCAGTCTCACCCGGACGCTATCGGTCCTGAGCCAGGCGGGCGGTTCGGGGGCGACCAATGTCAACATCCAGTACAGCAAGGATTACTGATGCTTCGCGCCGGTTTGTTGAGCTCGTTCATCCTTGTCGCGGCCTGCGCCGAGGAACCGGATTTCGACACCCGCTATGAAGAGGCTGAAGCGGCCATAGCCGAGAAGGCGGAGGCGATCGATGCCGAGCTTGCGGCGCCAGCTGACCGGGAAAGCGGTGACGGTTCAGACCCGAAGGGCAGCGACAAAGATTGATCCATGTTATATTTTGATTTTGCAAAATGCAAGGCAAGATGAAGTATATGCAATTGTGCGCAACTGAAGGAAAAATCTCGGAACTGTCAAATCTCCGGTAACGTTGGGTTTCAGGGTTCACTTTGATCCAGCGCCAACAGCCGGAGAGCGTCCTTGCCCTCGATCGAGAATTTTCTGACATATGCCTTCTGGCAATATGGCACGATTGGCCATCTGTCGGACTTCTCGACCATCAGATTTCTCGCCTGGCTTGCCCGTTTCGCCCTTGCGTCAAAGCCTGTCTTCGGCGTGATCCCCTCGCAGGTCGCGCTTCGACGCAGCGCCCATATTGGGCTTGAGCCCGCGCAGGCCGCATGATGCGAGGCACCCTTGCAGTGGGCGCGGCAGCGACGATGCTTGCCGGTTGCGCCATCGACCCACCCGAACCCTCGATCCCCGCCGCGCCGTCGGCGCTGCCCGACAGCTATGCCGGAGCCGGCGAGGGTGCGCGTCGCTACGAGCCGGTGCAATGGTGGCAGAGCTATGAGGACCCGATACTCGATGGGCTGGTCGAACGCGCGCTGGCGGCCAATCTCGACATAAGGGAGGCAGTCGCGCGGATCGAGGAGGTAGAGGCGCGATACGAACGCGAACGCGCCGGGCTGTTCCCCCAGGTCAATGCCGGTGCCGAGGCGAATTACGCGAACCAGCCCGCGACCGGGCTCGGCGCGGCCCTGGGCGAAGCGGCGCAGGGAGGGCAAACCGATGGGTCCGGCGCCGGCGGTGAAGTTCCCCCACCCGGTACCGGTCCCCGGCGCTTTTCCTTTTCCACCTATACCTCGCAGCTTCAGGCCTCGTGGGAAGTCGATCTATGGGGGCGCATCAGCAATCGCGCCCGCGCCGCCGATGCCAATCTCAATGCCAGCCTTGCCGAATTGCAGGCGGTGCGCATCCGCATCGCGAGCGAGGTGATGCGCAATTATTTCGACCTTGTCGAAACCGAGCAATTGCGGGATCTCGGCGAACTCAGGGCCGACATCCTGGGCGAACGCGTGACCCTTGCCGAACGCTCGTTCCTGCGCGGGATAGGCTCCTCGTTCGAACTCATTTCCCTGCGCGAAAGCCGCCGCGAGGCGGAAGCGGGTGTGCCACTTCTCGAGGCGAGCCTGACGCGTTCGAAGGCGCGGCTCGGCGTGCTGCTCGGTACCTATCCCGGCGAGATCGGGGATGCTCTCGCCGAAGCGGGCCTGCTCGAGGTGACCGTGCCGATGGAGGCTGTCCCGGCGGGCCTGCCTGCGCGCCTGCTCGAACGTCGGCCCGATATCGTCGCGGCGCGTGCGCGGCTCGATGCGGCGCGCTTCGGCGTCGCGGCCGCACGGGCGGCACGGCTTCCGCAGCTCACCCTCAATGCAAGCGGCGGCCTTGAAGGGAACGATCCGGCGGGCGCATTCGACCCGCAGAACTGGTTCGTGAACCTGCTGGGCGCGCTTACCGCGCCGATTTTCGATGCAGGGCGGATCGGGGCGCAGATCGACATCAGCGAGGCGCAGATGCGCCAGCGCGCTGTGGCCTACGGGCGGACCGTGCTCGATGCTTTCGCCGAGGTCGAGAGCGCGCTCGCCCGCCATTCCGCGGCAGCGGACCGGGTGCGCCTGATCGAAGCCGATCTCGCCAGCGCGCGCGAAGCCGCCGATCTCCAGCTGCGCCGATTCGAGCGCGGGACCGGCGGGTATTCGGACTGGCTCGATGCGCGCCTCAACGTTCTGAATTCGCGCCGGCTGATGGTCGAGGCCGAACGCGCGGTCGCCGAGGCACGGCTCGGCGTGCACCGCGCATTGGGCGGAGCCTGGAAGCGCGAATGGCTGGCCCGGAGCGATGCCGATGGCTGAGGATGAGACCGACGCACAGGACGATGCTCCCGACAAGCGCAAGTGGCGCCTAATCGCACTCGGTGTGCTGCTTGCAGGGGTCGCGATCGCTGCCGCGCTCTGGTTGCTGCGTCCGCAGCAGCAGGGCGAGCAGCCGCCCGATCGTCCGCCGCTTGTCAGCGTCACGGCCGTCGAACAGCGCAGCGAGCCGATTCGCCTGACCGGGCAGGGCACGGTCCGCCCCGCGAGCCAGGTCGGGCTGGCGCTGGAAGTGGGCGGGCGGGTCGCCTGGGTGAACCCCTCCTTCCGCGAAGGCGAGCGGGTGCGCGGGGGCGAAACGCTCGTGCGGATCGAAAGCGCCGATTACGCTTCGCGCGCCGAGCAGGCCCGCGCCGAGGTCGAACAGGCGCGGGTCGAACTTGCCCAGGCGAAGGAAGCGCGCGCGACCCGGCAGGAGGAATTCGAGCGCCTTCAAGAGCGGTTGGCAAGCGACGGATCGCTCACGCCCGATCCCATCGAGGGCGATTTCGTGCGTCCCGGTGAAGCGGGTCAGGAGGAGACGACAGGTCTTGCCGAGAATCCTTCCGCGCTCGCGCTCGGACAACCGCAGGTCGATGCGGCCGAGGCGGCGCTCGCGGGCGCTCGCGCGCGGTTCGAAAGCGCCCGCCGCAATGTCGCCCGCACGCGGATTGCGGCGCCTTTCGACGCGGTGGTGCGATCGAAATCGGTCGAGCGCGGGCAGTTCGTCCAGCCCGGTGAAGTGCTCGGTCAGCTTTACGATGCGGGCACGCTCGAAGTCGCTGTGCCTCTCACCCAGCGCAAGGCCGCGTTGATCCCGCGGGTCTTCGCGCCGGTGACGAGCGGCGCGGCCTCCGGCGTGCCAGCCGAAGTGAGGGTCGATTTCGGCGGCGCGACCTGGGCGTGGGATGCGATCGTGGAAGGGGCCGAGGGCGCGATCGATCCCAATACCCGGACGCTTGACGTGGTCGTGCGCGTTGCCAGCCCCCTGCGTGGCGGGCGCCCCGTTTCGGGCGCCGAAGCCGCAGGCGAGGCGCCTCCGCTTCTCCCCGGCTTTTTCGCCGATGTCGAATTTCTGGCCCGCACACCGCCTGCCTATTTCACGATCCCACGCGACGCGCTGCGCGCTGAAAACCGCGTCTGGGCGGTGCGCGAAGGGCGGATCGCCTTTGTTCCCGTCACGGTCGTGGCGCGCGAGGGACCGAATCTTTACGTGACAGGGCCGAAGCTTCGCGACGGGGAACGGATCGTCACCGGTGACCTTCCGAGCGTGACCGAAGGCATGGAAGTGCGCACCGGTGAAGGTCGCACCACGCCTGCAATCGATGCGCGGGAAAGTGGGGGTAAGGAACCGGCCATCGGTGGCGGCGCATGAGCGGTCCGATCGCATGGATGGCGAAGAATGGCGTCGCGGCGAACCTCCTCATGCTGCTTCTGCTGGTCGCGGGCGCGATCAGCATCCAGCAGGTTCCGACCAAGGTCTTTCCCGAATTCGCGCTCGGCGCTGTGCAGGTCCAGGTCGAATATCGCGGTGCCTCGCCCGAGGAGATCGAGGATTCGGTGATCCAGCCGATCGAGGAGAAGATCAAGGCGGTCGAAGGGGTCGACGAGATCACCGCTACCGCCGCCGAGGGGCTCGGTATCGTCACCGCACAGCTCAAGCAGGGCGTCTCCGCCTCGCAGAAGGTCGACGAGATCCAGGCCGAAGTGAACCGCATCACCAGCCTGCCCGATCGTTCCGAACGCCCGCAGGTCAGCGAACTCACCAATCGCCAGAGGGTGGTGGAACTGGTAATCTATGGCGACGTGCCGCCCGCCAGCCTCAAGGAGATTGCCTATCGCTTCGAGGACGAGCTCGCCGCGCGCGAGGCGATCTCGCTGGTCGAGGTTTCCGGCGTGCGCGACGATGAGATCGCGATCGAAATCTCGAAGGATGCGCTTCGGGCCTACGACCTCTCCCTCCCCGAGATCGCGGAGCGGATCGGCCGGAACAGCGTCGACCTGCCCGCGGGCGATGTCGAGACCGGGGGCGAAGACATCCTCCTGCGGGTCGAGGAGCAGAACTATTCCCGCAGCGAGTTCGAGGACATCGTTCTGCTCGCGAACGGCGCAGGCGCACAGGTCAGGCTCGGCGACATCGCGACCGTCACCGACGGGTTTCGGGACAGCGGCCTCGTCACGCAGTTCGCCGGCCAGCCCGCCGCTGCGGTGCAGGTGTTCCGCGTGGGCGATGAACAGGCGCTCGACATCGCGGCGGAGGTCGAAAGCTACATCGCCGATCAGGAGGCGAACCTGCCCCCCGGCGTCTCCGTAGCGATCTGGCAGAACGAGGCGAACGAGCTGCGCAGCCGTCTGTCCCTGCTGGTCGAAAGTGCGATCCTCGGCGCGATTCTCGTCATCGTCACGCTTGCGCTGTTCCTTGACCTGCGCGTCGCGTTCTGGGTCTCGTTCGGGATCGTCGTGTCGTTTGTCGGGACCTTCGCGGTGATGGGGCTTGCGGACCTCTCGATCAACCAGCTCTCGCTGTTCGGCTTCATCCTTGCGCTCGGCATATTGGTCGATGACGCGGTCGTGGTGGGCGAGAACATCTATGCCGAACGCGAGAAGGGCAAGAGCGGAATCGAGGCTGCCGTGTCGGGCGCGCAGCGGGTGGTTCGCCCGGTCGTGTTCGCGATCCTGACGACGATGACGGCGTTCTCGCTGCTCGTCTTCCTTCCCGGCACGACGGGCAAGTTCCTCTACGCCATCCCCGTCATCGTCATCATCGCGCTGGGCCTGTCGCTGGTCGAATCGCTCTTCATCCTGCCGCACCACCTGTCGGGCATGAAGGACGGTGAGGAAAAGGGTCGCATCCTGCGCGCCCATGGCAAGCTCAGGGCGTGGTTCGACGAGCGGTTGGCGCGCTTTCGCGAAGGCCCGCTCGATCGGGCGGTGCGTTTCGCCGTCGCGCATTACATGGTCGTAATGGCAGGGGTCGTCGGCCTGTTTGCGGTCGTCGCGGTCCTCTTTTCGGCGGGATACATCAAGTTCATCTTCTTCCCCCAGATCGAGGGTCAGTTCGTCACCGCCGAGCTGGAAATGCCGCAGGGTACGCCCGCGCCGGTTACGCTGGCGGTGGCCGATTACGTCCGCGAAGCCGGAACGCGCGTGGCGGTGGGAATCGAGCAGGAGCGCGAAAGCAAGGACGGCGAGGCCCCGCCGCCCGTGCTCGAAGGCACCTATACGACGATCGGGCGCGCGCCGCAGGCCGGCCAGGGGCCGGGCAATGCCTCGACCCCCTTCATCCAGCCGAGCCTCGCGACGATCCGATTCAAGTTGTCCGACCCCGACATGCGCGAGATCACATCGCGCCAGTTCCAGGAACGGCTGCGCGAGGAAGTGGGCGAGGTCGCAGGCGCACGCAGCCTGTCCTATTCGGCCAGCCTCGTCTCTGTCGGCGCTCCTGTCGTCGCCGAACTGTCCGCCGATACCGAGGCCGAATTGCAGCGCGCGGTGGAGCGGGTGCGCGCGGCGCTTTCAAGCGAGGCGGGTGTCGTCGAGATCCGCGACGATCTCACCCGCGGTCAGCGCGAGCTCGAACTGGAACTGCTTCCGCAGGCGCGCAATTTCGGCCTCGCCCGGCAGGACCTCGCGCAGCAGGCGCGCGCGGCGACTTTCGGGACCGAGGCCGTACGCATCCAGCGCGGGCGCGAGGAAGTGCGGGTCTATGTCCGCCTGCCGCAGGATGAACGCGATTCGCTCGAGGACCTTGCGGATTACCGCATCCGCCCGCCCGGAAGCCCGGCAAGCATCCCCTTCGGCGAGGTGGCGCGGATCAACTACGGCTCCGCACCCTCGACCATCGACCGGCGTGACGGGAGGCGGATCATCACCGTCACTGCCGACGTGCTGCCGGGCGTGACGACCGGTTCCGAGGTGACGGCGACCCTCCAGCGCGAAGTGCTGCCCGAACTGCGGCAGGAGATACCCAGCCTCGACTGGAATTTCGGCGGAGAGCAGCGCGAACAGGGCGAAGTCGTCCCGGCCCTGCTGCGAAATCTCGTCCTCGCGCTGTTCGCGATCTACGCCCTGCTCGCAGTGCCGCTGCGCTCATATACCCAGCCTCTCGTGATCCTTTCCGCCGTGCCGCTCGGGCTGGTTGGCGCGGTGCTCGGCCACCTGCTGCTCGGGCTCGATCTCACGATACTGAGCCTGTTCGGGATCGTCGGGCTCGCGGGCGTCGTCATCAACGACGCGCTGCTGCTGGTCGATTTCATGAACGAGCGGCGGATCGCAGGCGAGGAGATGGCGAGCGCGATCGTCGAGGCGGCGAAAAGCCGATGGCGCCCGATCCTGCTGACCTCGATGACGACCTTTTTCGGCATCCTGCCCCTCATCGCTGCGCAGAGCGTGCAGGCGCGGTTTCTCGTGCCGCTGGCGGCAAGCGTTGCCTTTGGCGTGCTGTTTGCGACCTTCGTCCAGATGCTCGTCGTTACCGCGCTGGCGAAGGCCCATTCCGATGCGTTGGTTGCGATCAAGAGCCGCCTCAAGGGCAAACGCCGCGAGGATGTCGAAGTGGTCCACGCCGATACCGCGGGCGCAGAATCCTGAGGCGTTCGGGTCCGGGAAATGGTGGGCGCGGCAAGGATTGAACTTGCGACCCCACCCGTGTGAAGGGTGGGAAAGTGGACAGATTCGGCTTTCCTCGTACAAGAAAAGCATGTAAAAACAATCTATGGCGTTCGACGTTGTTCGCCCATGTTTTTCATACTTTTTTCATAAGTTTTGGAGGGTGGCGGAAATGGCCGATCTCAGCCGCATCGGGGAGCGCGAAAAGCTGAAGCCGCGGAACGGCAATGAGCCGCACTGGCACCGTCTGCGCCAAGGGGTCTATCTCGGATACCGCCCATCTCGTAAGAAGGCGGGCGGCATTTGGTTTGCCCGCTTCTATGACGCTGAGGCCAATCGCAACGCCCGCAAGCGGCTGGGCGACTATGGCACCCTGTCCGGGCATGACGTCTTCAAGCAGGCCAAGGCGGACGCCGAGGCATGGGCGGAAACGGTCGAAACCGGCGGCGAGCGCGCCCGCGACATGGAAACGGTCAAGGATGCCTGCGAGGCCTATCTGAAGGAAAAGCCCGGATCGATCACCGAAGGGGTTTTCCGGCGGCACGTCTATTCCGATCCCATCGCCAAGGTGAAGCTCGACAAGCTCCGGCGGCACCACCTCAAGGCATGGCGCGAGCGGCTGGAGCACTCCCCGGCGCTACTTACGCGGACAAAGGAAGCCAAAAAGAAGCAGACGAAAGTACGCTCCAAGTCGACCGTCAACCGCGACATGGTGCCGCTGCGCGCCGCGCTGGGCATGGTGCTGAAGCCCGGTGCCCCTAACACTGACGCGGCATGGCAAGAGGCGCTGCGCCCGTTCAAGGGGGCCGATAAGCGCCGCGAACTGTATCTCGACCGCGATGAGCGCAAGCGGATGATCGATGCCACCTGCGGTGAGGCAAAGCCCTTCGTGAAGGCGTTGTGCCTCTTGCCGCTGCGCCCCGGTGCGCTGGCAGGCCTGACGGTGCGCGACTTCGACAAGCGCACCCGGGCGCTCACCGTTGGCAAGGACAAAAACGGCAACCCGCGTCAGCTTACCATGCCGCAGGTGATTGCCGACTTCTTTGAAGTGCAGGTGAAGAACAAACTGCCAGCCGCATCGATCTTCGCCCGCGCTAGCGGCGAGGCGTGGAACAAGGACGCTTGGAAGCATCCGATCAAGGATGCGGTCAAAGCGGCTGATCTGCCCCGTGCCGCATCGGCCTACACTCTGCGCCATAGTGTGATCACCGACTTGATCCGTGAGCGCCTGCCGATCCTCACTGTGGCGCAGCTGTCGGGAACAAGCGTTGCCATGATCGAAAAGCACTACGGGCACCTTGTGCGAGATGATGCCGAAGAGGCGCTGGCGAGCATTGCGATCTAAGCGCGGCGCTTTGGCAGCTGGCTGGGTCTCTGGCCGGTGCTCCAGCAAGGGTCGCTTTTGGTCCGCTTTCGGGTCCGTCACGGCGCGGCCGAAATGTCCGGGGGTGGGTGGGGAGCAGACGCCATCGGATAACCTTAATTTGTCCCGAAGAATCGCCAAACCGTTCGACCAATGCTGGCGAGCTTGGCAAAGACGCCTTAATCCGAATTGGCGGGACCCGGATGGCAAGGCTACTTCAATAAGCTAAGCACCGGAACGAAGGGGACGCCTTTACCCGATCAGCTCCCAATCCCCTCCTTGATCTTCCGTTAACGAAACATCGTAAAGGCCGAGACTTATGGTCGAGCCGAACCATCCGCCCTTTTCCAATGCCCACGAGGCGATGGCCTCGTCATCGACGCCCGGCCTCAGAGCCACCTTGATGGTGACTCGGGCAGTGATGACCGGGCCGGAATCTTCAAGATAAATTAGAAGATCACCATCCCCTGCCGAGATCTCGAAATCATCGAACGAGTTTTCTGGGTCAGCAAAAACAGTCTCACCTCGGTCATCGGACTGTGACGGTCTGAAGAGAAAAAATACTCTCTTATCCCGCTTCCAATCTTGATAATCCTCAGCGCTATCAAAATGAAATTTTGCTGCCCTTATCGACCAAGTTAGCAAGCTTTCTTTATGATTATTCATACGCAAAAATCGTTTCACCGTTGATGAATTTTAAGTCAGGGCAAAGGCGCATTTCGTATTTCTCAACAATCAAAAATTCATTGATGACGTGCCGCGCGCTTGTCAGGGGAGTTTTTAAACATATACATTTCGACCGCAGCTCCAGAAACTCTCAGCTTGTCCGCAAGCGCGTTTAAATCATTGAGATACGTCAGATATGTCGCGTATCTTATACCATAGCTACGCTTGCGAGAAAGTTTCTCAAGGGTGGCCGAAAACTCATCCGGTTGGACTTTTTCCAAGAAATTCCAGACTCTTTCGTCGAATATCTGACACGGTCCAGAGGCTGAGGTAATCTTAGCAAAGTGGAGAAATTTCGTAGTTGTCGCGAATTTTATGCCATGGAAGCCATTGATTGCCTCCCAACTCCTTTCGGAGAGACCCGTTTCTTTCATTTCGTCTAGACAATCAGAAAGGCCAGCAAGGTTTCCCAACACGTTCACACCCAAATTCCCTCTGCCGCCTTCAGGAAAGCCCCAAGCGAAGGCCTTAAGAACACCTTTTCGGGTATTCTTTGCCATCTCCAGCTGAACATCGTTACGGGTTAATCGTTGTGTATCTTCTCGGTCTTCGAACAGGAAATCAAACTGACCTTCGAATTTAGGTTTACCGAGGTTTTTTGCCTTGATCAGGATGGGTTGTGCGCCAGGATCATCCGACCGTATTACTTCTATGACTTCCTTTTCGTGGAATTTCATTACTTTTCTCCTCCCCGGGGGCCGGGGCCTTAAATTGGCACGTCTTCCAAATTATTTGGCATGTTTCGCAACTGGCTTTCGAAAATGCAAACCTCACGTTTGATCAGGCAGTAAGCGAGCAACTTGCAGGAAAGCAAAATTGGCTTCCAGACCCAAACGCGGATAATAATTCGCGGCTTAAATGGGGTCGGTAGCTGACCAGCCGCTTTCGGGCCGTAGCCTGTCAAAGCCGACAGTCGGCCCTTAGAAGAGCCGGAAGAGCAGGAAGGGCCGCTCTATGGCCACTCCTGGGTGGGGAGCGGACATTCAAAATTCGTCCCCGAAAGACCCCGTCTGGGCCGATTCCGGACAGTCCGCATTCAGTGTGGTCGAGAGCAGCTCTCTCTTCGACCAATCGTAAGAAACACTCACTCAATGAGCCAAACAGTATGTAGACGGCACTACGGGCCCCATGGGACAAGATTAGGGAGGTATGGGTGCCAGCCCGGCCACGTGCGGTAGTGCGTCCCGTGAACAGCGTTCTTATTTGCTTGGAGGAAGAGTAGTACCATCTCAGTCCCAGAATGGAGTAACGTGAGGACGTAAATGGAGCATCCTAGACCGACGGAAGCAACGGCAAAACAGCTGTACGGCAGTAGTCTGTATTGCGCATTCCCCGATTGTAGGGAACCTCACATCGAGGTCGATCAGAATACGGGCACCAAGGTCTGCAACACCGAAATTTGCCACATTCACGCTCGGCGGGAGAACGGCCCGAGGTGGAATGAATCTCAAAGCTCCGAAGATAACAAAAGCGAAATGAACCTCCTGCTTCTTTGTCGCAAACATCACGCCGTCGTGGATGATCGCCGGAACGAGAATTACTATACAGCCGGCTTGCTGAAAGAGTGGAAGGCCACGCAGGAGAGCGAAAACGGCAATCCACTCGCTTCGGACGATTTGGAGGCTATTGCACAGACAAACGTGCTCATTACGGCCGAAACAGTAACCCTGGGCGGCGAAGGAGGCGCAGCTCTTGGTGCTGGCGGCGGCGGTGGCGCCGCGATCGGGCCCAATGCCCAAGGTGGAAGAGGTGGAGATGGAGGTCGCGTCCATAAAGACGGTAGACTGGCGGACGCTTCGGCACTCGTTCCATGGACCAATGTGTTGCGCAACTCCCCGGACAACCGTCCCCCAGGCTCCGGAGGGGGCGGAGCCCCTGCCATAGGGGATGACGCCGTCGGTGGCAGAGGTGGCGACGGAGGCGAAATCCTTGTTGGTAAAGTTGATCTTGAGGAAGGCACCTATCGCGCGATTGTCGGCCGACGCGCACGCCTGCCCGGGGAGATTGGCGGCGCGAGCTACTTAGCGAGAGTCGCCGCTGACGGTAGCACCGAGCCCATCGGGCCAAAAGTCGGCGGAGCGCTGTCAGGCGACAGCTACTTGGCAGACGGCACACCCGAGATTGATGCCTCCGCGATACAAACGGGTGTGCGGGTTTGCTGCCTTGCGGTCGTTGGAGACGCAACCATCAAGGATGGCGCTCATGCCATCGGGCGGTTTGCCCTCGGCGCATGGGATGTGCATGAGTTTCCTGCGGAGATCGTTTTCAATGTACTCACCGCCGTCACGAAGCAACCTGAAGAGCGGATGGGCTATTTTGTTAGCTTGTTCTTTAATGGAGAAGAGAAAGCGCGGAGGGCAGTAGGTGCGGCCGTGCGCGAAGATGGTCTTTTGTCTACCAGCTTCTCCGTTCCGATCGGTGCCTACTTCGAGAATGAAGGACGTTGCAGTATTGTCGCACATGCGTCGGGCATTTCCCTTTGCGAGACAGCGATCGAAATACGTCGCGTTTAGATTGTCTGCTTTCAGGAGTTAAAAAGTTGGCGGCCAGCGTCGGAGATTAGGGCGCAAGGCAGACGGCAGCGGTTGTGTCTGGATTGGGTCACAAGTGGACTGGCGCCTTTCAGTCGAAGCGCAGCCTTTCCTGCCTAAAGCGCTCGTCTAGCGACGCACTGATTCCCGCGCATCCTCTGGCGACCAGTTCGGCAAACTGGACATAGGCGCCGATCCGCGCCTCGCTCCAGGCAGGAGGCGACGACTTCAGATCGCGCAGGTTCCCAGTTTTGTCGGCCAGCTTGATCATCTTGGCGTCGTCCGACTTGCTCTCCGCTTTCGCGACCTGAAGCCTTTTGCGCTCAAGCTTGGGCAGACTCTTGTCGTCCGTCACCTCGAGCACGAGGCCGCAGACTCGCTCACCGAAGCGCTCGGCCAGTTCGTCGGCCGTGGTGTCGGTGTCCTCGATCGTATCGTGCAGGATCGCCGCCATCAGCACCTCGATGTCGGCCACGCCGGCCTCGGCGAGGATGCGCGCCACGTCGAGCGGGTGGTTGATGTAGGGTGTCGCGCCCGCATCCTTGCGACGCTGGTCGCGATGTCTGCCGGCAGCAAAGCTGGCAGCATCGAGCAGCCGAGCAGCGTCAGTCATGGTCGTCGTGGTCATATTCGTTCCTTTCTTGAACGTCCTGAATGATGTCGTCGAACAGATCGCCGACGAAGAGCTCGAAGTCGGGTCTGCGCAAGGGGACGAGGTTCGCGGTTTCGAGCACGCAGCGGATCCAGTCGGGATGCTTGAGGAAGCGTACGAAGACCTCGTCCTCCACGAAGGTCCGCCAACGCCGGAGCTCGCGGGTTCGCTGGTCTTCGAGTAGGCACATCTGCGGGTCGAAGAACGTCCTGCGCCAGGCCGAGCAGAGCTCTGACCAGGGCAAGTAGAACAGGCCAAGGTCGAGCATGTCACGGTCAAACAGGCGATCGGGCAGCGCGGCGTGGGGTTTGAGCAGCTCGTGCGCGAAGCAATAGCGATCACGGCACTGCCAGATCAGTTCGCGGAGGTCGGCTTCGGCGCCGCGCTTCTGATGAAAGGCCATGTCCGCCTCGCTCATCGTGTCGTCCGACACGTGGCGCTGGCCGCCGAGGGATGGCGCATCAGAGGGTGCTTGCCAAAGCGAGAATTGGCTAGACGCATCAGGGTGCATCGGCAGTCTCCATCAGACGCCGAGCCTTCGCGCCGCAGGTTGTGAACCCAGCAGAGCTCAAGGCTCGGGTTCACGGTTGCGGTTCCGTTGTTTGGGAACATCGAGGAAAAATCTCTCGACAAATGTGAAGCTATCACATTTTCTCGAGACGTCAAATATCGCTGGAAATCCACGATGTGAGCGCTCGGTCAGTATTTCCTATCGGGATATTTCACGTGGACGTTGCCTACCTCTTTGGCAGCGGTCTCGACCGCCTTGCGGATTTGCTCAGCGGCTTCGAGCGCAGTGGCGTCATCCTTGTCCAATAACCTTAGGGCAGCGTCGATGCTTTGCTGCAGTTTACCCAGCCGATAGGTCCGGTGCGCGATCGCGACCTTCCCGATCTCTTCGCGATAGCGCTCACGAACGGCAGCATGGTATTCGAGCCAGCGGCATGATCCGGCGAACTGCAAAGAGGCCGGGTCGTAAGCGCGAACGTGTCTAGGCGTGAGAGTAACGTCGAACTCTTCGGCGATGAGGTCCACCACGTCGGCCGGCCTCTGGAAGCACGCCAGATGCTCGACGATCCGTCTCTTGATTGCCTCTGGAAGCCGTTTCATGAGGTAAGTCCAGGGTAAGCTGCTACGTGGTGAATATGTGGCCGATCATAACACATATACAGACTGCACTGGCGCTCATGGTCGCTTGTAGCTGCCCGTTGCATCTGAACGTCTAGCCCACGTTCCTACGTATCGTCCTTACGTGGCGGCACGTGCTCGGTGTCCTCTAGCAATGATGCAGCGGTGACCTGCAAAGCTGTCGCAAGCCGTTCTATGACGTCTATTGAGGCAGCATACCGGCACCGTTCCAGAGCGCTGACGTATGTCCGGTCAATCCCGGCAACGTCGGCCAGCTCTTCCTGCGACATTCCAGCCGCGAGCCGAGCGCGGCGCAGATTCTCGGCGAAGATCTGACGCAGCGCCATCGCCAAGATGGCTGCCAGATGTTGTGTATTTCACAACGGAGTATACTCTACACTCTCGATCCGGCATCATGGTCGATGCTGCAAATCAAGGGTTGCTCATGGATGACAACTTCGAAGCCTATGCAAACCGGGTGCGCGCCGATCACTACCTGCACTGGTTCGCGGTTATCGCAGCTGCGGTGTGGGCGGGAACCCTCTACGGATGGATGGCAGGCGCTGGGGTTCTTATCGGGCTGCTCGTGGCGATTAGCGTAAGCAACACGATCATTCTGGCCAGATCAGGCAGTTTCCGCGCAACGAGAATCAGTCGTTGGGCGTGGGTCTTGATAGTCTTTCTGGCTATCATGATCTCATCGGCGGAAGTCCACTCTGTCCAGCCCTGATGATCAGGCAGCTGGAGCGCGTCGAGCCTTGGCACGCGCTTTCGGGCCGATGTTCTGGGAGGTGCCACACCGCTTGCCGATCACCTTACCTCCAGGCTCGAGCTTTGTAACGCCTAGCTCTCCTGCGAGCTCAGGCGTGACACCCTTCAGAATGTAGAGAACAGTCGTCTCCAGGTTTTCTCGATGAAGGGGAGGATTGGCCACCTCTACGCCTCGGCGTGGACCGATCGGCCTTGTGCAGATCACCCCCCGCCGATAGGGAATCCCTGTAATCGCTCTCAGCCAGCGCTTCTGTGCCTTCGTCACCACGTCGATCAAGTCATCCGCAATGTGGACGATAATGTGGGCATGACCTCCCTTGCCCTCCCCGCCTTCATGGACAAATATCCATGCGATCTGTGCCCCGCGGCGCAGCATGTTTTTCGACAGAAGGTCGATGAAGTGTCCGGTGGCACGAGGCATGTCGGACAAGGGGAGGCCGGCTGCCTCCCAATGCACGGTGATCATCCGGTTGAAGGGCAGTCCAATCTCATATGCAAAGCGTGTCGCGGCGAGTAGGTTCTCGACCTGAGAGCGCTTGAGCGCATGGCTTTCGCGGTTCGAGCGATTGCGGGCGCCTCCTCGACCTGAGCATGGGACAGAATTGGCTGCAACACCTAAGGTAATAGTATCTACTGCAGCTTTCGTGCCAGCCTCGGCAATTCGCAGATTTTCCACGATGCTCGCTGTAGCCTCACCAATTGAAACTTCACCGGATCCTGAGTCGCGGTGAAGTTTCAAAGAAGCATGCTGATCTTTTGGTTTGGTCACTGCTGGCGCGACAGACATGAAGGCTGACTGTGGAATGCCCCGGGCCGTGCGTCCCATCGCATCTCAATCGGATTCGATGATTGGATCGACCCAGGGCATTCCCAACCGCTCACCGATCCTCGACTTCGGAAAGCGCAGAGTAGCCAGCCTTCAGCAGCATATCCTCCAGCCACGCCTTTTCGCGGGCAGTCAGCTGACGCTTAATCACAGCCATATGGCCGAGAAAACCGGCAGCCTTGCGTGACCACCGATCAGAGCCGATGAGGAGCGCAAGCGCCGCTTCTCGCGGGTTGTTGAAGGGCGGCTGGGTTTGCCCCTTGAGCGCCATGTCTCAGCCCTCCTCGTTGATGAGCTTGATGAGGCTTTCCGAGGGGATGAGGGTTCGCCCACCCACCCGGATGGCCTTAATGCGGCCGCTGGAGATGTGGGCGTAGACGGTCGTGCGACTCAGGCTGGTAGCCTCGCACGCCTCCCGAATGCTGTATGCCAGCTTCGGCTTGGGAACATCGTGTTGCATGATATGTCTCCGTTCATGATCGAACGGGCACACCAACTAAGGAGAGTTCGGATCTTCGGCAAAGCCTGAATGTGACGAAATTGGGCGGCCTAAAAAATCAATTTCGCCGCGTTCGTAGGCGGCTTGCATCTGCTCGGCCTCCACGATCTCGAGCGCAATATCGCGATAGGGCTTAACGCATCGATAGACGTAGGTGCCCTCCAGACCCCTCGGTTCGCCGACCTTATGGCAAACCTTCATCCTGAAACCTCTCTTGAAACCGCCACCCCTCGCAACTTGGACGGCCATATCGAGGTTTCGATGTTCGACTAAGTGCGGGTCTTTTTGTGCTGAATGAACATCGGGACGGCGGACGAGACGAAGCTCAAAAAAGAGGTTCGGTTCGGTCCGCTCGATCAGAGCAAGGATCTTGCGCGCGACCAGCGGGTCGATATGGAAATCCGAACGTTTTATGTGCTCCGCTAACCACTCAATTCGGCCATGATGGAGCTCGACAGCGGCGTGGTAAGCGCTCGTGTCAACGGAGTTGGCATCGCCCTCCAGGCGTGTGGGCTCTTCGTTCTGAGGTTCGTTCATCACGAGGAAGACGAATATCTCAATTCAAGCTTTCAGTCGAACCATGTCGAACGGCATCGTATGCTTTGGAGGGCACGAAGGGAGCCTTGATCAATCACTTCGGCCGGCTGGCTCCTCCACCTAGAAAAGGTTGTTGCTTCAATCGCCTCGACGTAATCAGATGCCATGAACCCCGTTGAGATCGCCGACGCCGTAACCGAACTCGCCCAGCTGCCATTCGACGGTGCCGAGTTCCCGTTCCAGTTCCTCACCGCGTTTGGCAACAAGAAAACCACCATCGATCGTCTGCGGGCCGGCAACACCAATCAGTCCGACATCGCCGGCGGCGTGCTCCAGCGCAGCAATATCCACATCGCCACGGCGGCACCCGGCGCGGTGGCCGATATGCTGACGAAACTCCGCAACAGCCCCAAGACCTCCAGTCAGAAGGCACGCTTCATCCTCGCCACCGACGGTAATGAGCTTCAGGCCGAGGATCTTACGACAGGCGAGACGGTCGTCTGTCAATACGCCGATTTCGCCAACCACTTCGGCTTCCTCCTGCCCCTCGCCGGCATCACCACCGTCGCACAGATCCGGGAGAGCAGCTTCGACATCCGCGCCACCGGGCGCCTCAACAAGCTCTACGTCACCCTCCTCCAGGACAATCCCGAATGGGCCTCGGCCGATCGCCGCGCCGACATGAACCACTTCATGGCCCGGCTGATCTTCTGCTTCTTCGCCGAGGACACCGACATCTTCCACGCCGGCTATAAGTTCACCGAGACGGTCGAATGGATGAGCGGCGGCGGGGCGGACAACACGCACGAGGTCATCGCCGAACTCTTTCGCGCGATGAACACCCCGCTGAAAGATCGCGAGGCAGCGGGCACCAAGACCTGGGCGAACGGTTTTCCCTACGTCAACGGCCAGCTCTTCAGCGGCAGCATCGACGTGCCGCGCTTCAGCAAGATCGCCCGCTCCTACCTCATCCACATCGGCAACCTCGACTGGACTAAGATCAACCCCGACATTTTCGGCTCGATGATCCAGGCGGTCGCTGATGACGAGGAGCGCGGCGCGCTCGGCATGCATTACACCAGCGTGCCGAACATCCTGAAAGTGCTGAACCCGCTGTTCCTCGACGATCTGCGTGGCCGTCTGGATGAGGCGGGCGAGAACGCGCGCAAGCTGCTCAACCTACGCAATCGTATGGCCAAGATCCGCGTGTTCGATCCGGCCTGCGGCAGCGGCAACTTCCTCGTGATCGCCTACAAGCAGATGCGGGCGATCGAGGCCGAGATCAACAAGCGGCGCGGCGAGCCCGAACGCCGATCGGACATCCCGCTTACCAATTTCCGCGGCATCGAGTTGCGCGACTTCCCGGCCGAGATCGCGCGACTGGCGTTGATCATCGCCGAATACCAATGCGACGTGCTCTATCGCGGGCAAAAGGAGGCGCTGGCCGAGTTCCTGCCGCTCGATAGCCAGAACTGGATCACCTGCGGCAACGCCCTGCGGCTTAATTGGCTGAGTATCTGCCCACCGACCGGCACGGGGGTGAAGGTGCGCGGGGACGACCTGTTCCAGACGCCGCTTGATCAGTCGGAAATTGACTTCGAGAACGCGGGTGGCGAAACCTACATTTGCGGGAACCCGCCCTATCTCGGCAGCACTTGGCAAGATGCCGAGCAGAAGGCCGACTTACAGCGGCTATTCGGCCACCGGACGAAGAGCTGGAAATCCCTCGATTACGTCGCTGGCTGGTTCATCAAGGCGGCGGATTACGGGCTGCATACCCCCACCGTCTCAGCGTTCGTGTCCACCAATTCTATTTGCCAGGGGCAACAGGTTCCCATCCTCTGGCCGCTGATGTTCGCTACGGGACACGAGATCGTGTTCGCGCACACTAGCTTCAAATGGGCGAATCTGGCTGCTAAGAAGGCGGGTGTGACGGTCGCCATCATTGGCATCGCGCGTCCGACCTCTTCTCTGAAGAAGCTATACTCCCCGGGCCCAAACGATGGATCGATCCTCAAAGAGGTTGAGCACATCAACGCCTACTTGGTCCCAGCACCTGACGTCACCGTAAACAAGAGGTCGGCGCCCGCTGATGACCGTGCCCAAATGGATGCAGGGGGCAAGCCAGTTGATGGGGGGCATCTGTTCCTCACTCCAGATCAAAGGCGAGCATACCTTCGAGAATGGACCCAACGAACGAAGGTCGTTCTACGAGCCTTTGGAGCGAGCGAGTATATTCGGGGCGATGTCCGTCACTGTTTCTGGCTATCCGATGAGGACGTGGTCGGTCTTGACCCTCGCGACCAACTTTCGGAACGACTTGAAGCGGTGCGTTTAGCGCGCAGCAAAAGTCCCAAGCTGCCAACTAGGTCCGCTGCTGCATGGCCCCACCGTTTCGAGGAGGTAAAGCAGACTGGCCGTGAGGTCGTCACCATTGCGCCGAAGGTTTCATCGGAGAATAGGGACTATCTTCCTGCCGGCTTATTGCCTCCCGGTTCCATCCTCACGGATCTGGCGTTCGGCTTGTATGACGCTCCCCTTTGGAACCTAGGAGTCCTATGCTCCCGCCTGCACCTCGTCTGGATCGCCACAGTTTGCGGTAAGATGAAGACTGACTTCCGATACTCCAACACAATGGGCTGGAACACCTACCCGCTCCCCAAGCTGACCGAGCAGAACAAGGCTGACCTAACGCGTTGCGCCGAGAACATCCTGCTCGCGCGCGAGGCGCACTTCCCCGCCACCATCGCCGATCTCTACAATCCCGAAGCCATGCCCGAAAACCTCCGCCGCGCCCACGAGGAAAACGACGAAACCCTCGAACGCATCTACATCGGCCGCCGCTTCAAGAACGACACCGAACGGCTGGAAAAGCTGTTCGAGCTTTACACCAAGATGACGGGGAAGGGGAAAGCCGCATGACGAAACGCTATGAAGCCCCAAATTGGAGGGCCAACATGGAGAACGCCAGTGAATGAGATGATCGAGGCGACTGGCGGGCAATTAATGGTCACCTTCGATTGGTTGAACGGTAACGCATCGCTCGTATCGGCACTGGCAACCGTTGCGATCGCTTGGCTGACATTTCAGCTGGCTCGCGAAAATCGCAGGCTTCGCCAGTCTGGACAAGAACCACAGGTCGTCGCCTATTTGTTGCCGCATCCGGACGGGAATGGCGCAATCAACATCGTTTTCGCCAATGTTGGACTTGGCCTAGCCAAAGATGTGGTGTTCAGCATTGATTGTAATGATGCTGATTTCAAGGCGCACCGTGTGCTGATGAAAACGGTTAAAGCGCACGCGCCCATCAATGTTATTCCGTCAGGCGAAAAAATCGTTGCTCTATTTGGGTTGGGCGTCGATCTTTTTGGCAGCCGCGGCGAGAAGCCAATTGGCCCGTTAAAGCCTTTCAGCGTGAAGATAACATGCAAAGACGTGAACGGTCGTCAGCGCAACACGATTTCAAATATCGATGTCATGCAGTTCGCCGGACTCTCGGGCTTCATGGCAAAGCCTCCGCTTCGGTCTATCGAGGATACCTTGAAGAAAATGGATCGCCGTTTTGAGGTCTTGGCTAAAGCGTCAAAAAAGTTTGTGTCTTTCGTCGATACAACCTCCATGAAAGATGAAGTTCGTCAGTTCCAGAAGGTGGATGCGCCAGAGGAGAACGCGAGCGAGGCATCCAAATGACCACCAAGCCCATCCCCGCCGTATCGTTCCAGACCGCACGTAACGGTGCCTCGACCAAGTCGAACGAGATGGGTATGCGCCCGATGCAGGAGCGCGCCTACAACAAGCGCGGCGAGCAATACCTGCTGATCAAGTCGCCGCCGGCCTCGGGAAAGAGCCGCGCGCTGATGTTCATCGCGCTCGACAAGCTGCACAATCAGGGGCTGCGCCAGGTGATCATCGTGGTGCCCGAGAAGTCGATCGGCGGCAGCTTCGGGGACGAGCCGCTGTCGCGATACGGCTTCTGGGCGGACTGGGCGGTGAAGCCGAAGTGGAACCTGTGCAACACGCTGGGCGCGGATGACGAGAAGGCCGATCCGTCCAAGATCAAGGCGCTCGGCCAGTTCCTCGAAAGTGAGGGCCGGGTGCTGGTCTGCACCCACGCCACCTTCCGCTTCGCAGTCGAGAGGTTCGGCGTAGAGGCGTTCGACGATCGCCTGATCGCCGTGGACGAGTTCCACCACGTCTCTGCTGGCGAGGACAACCGGCTCGGCAATCAGCTCACGGAGTTCATCGCCCGCGACAAGGTGCATATCGTGGCGATGACCGGCAGCTATTTCCGCGGCGATGCCGTGCCGGTGCTGACCCCGGAGGACGAGGCGAAGTTCGAGCCGGTCACCTATACCTATTACGAGCAGCTCAACGGTTATCAGCACCTCAAGGCGCTCAATATCGGCTATTTCTTCTACACGGGCCGGTATCTGGAGGCGATCGAGCATTGCCTTGACCCGGCGCTGAAGACGATCGTGCACATCCCTTCGGTCAATGCGAGGGAGAGCACGAAGGACAAGGTGAGCGAGGTCAACGAGATCCTCCACTACCTCGGCAAGTGGACGGGCGCAGACCCCGTGACCGGCTTCGAGCTCGTCGCCATGCCGGATGGCCGCGTGCTGAGGATCGCCGATCTGGTGGATGACAGCGATCCGGCTCGACGCGCGAAGGTGCTGGCGGCGCTGAAGGACCCGGCACACAAGAACGATCGTGGCCACGTCGACATCATCATCGCGTTGGGGATGGCAAAGGAAGGCTTCGACTGGATCTGGTGCGAACACGCGCTGACGGTGGGCTACCGCTCAAGCCTCACCGAGATCATCCAGATCATCGGCCGCGCGACTCGCGATGCACCAGGCAAGGCGACGGCGACCTTCACGAACCTCATCGCCGAACCCGATGCGTCCGAAGCGGCCGTGGCCGATGCGATCAACGACACCCTTAAAGCTATCGCGGCCAGCCTTTTGATGGAGCAGGTGCTTGCCCCGCGGTTCACCTTCAGCCCTAAGAACGCCGGACCACTGCCTGATTTCGATTACGGGCCTGAGGGCTACCAGGAGGGCAAGGCGAACGTCGGCGTTAACGAGGAACGTGGACAGTATCACTTCGAGATCGCCGGACTCGTCACGCCCAAATCGCCTGAAGCCGCGCGTATCTGCGATGAGGACCTGAACGAGGTCATCGCGGCCTTTGTGCAAAAGAAGTCCGTGGCCGAGCGCGGGATGTTCGATGAAGAGACCCCGCCGCAAGAACTAACCCAGGTCGCGATGAGCGCTATCGTTCGCGATCGTTACCCGGACCTGAGCGCCGAGGATCAAGAAGCCGTGCGCCAGCACGCGATAGCTGCGCTCAACCTGACCCAGAAGGCGAAATCGTTGGCGATGGACGCCGTCGATCCCGCTGATGGCGAGCAGCGGGCAAACACCGCGTTGCTCGAGGGCGTGCGGCAATACGCGATGGACGTCCGGGAACTCGACGTTGACCTCATCGACAGCATCAACCCGTGGCAGGCCGCCTACGCCGTCCTCGCAAAGTCGATGAGCGAAAGCACGCTCAAGCAGGTGCAGGCTGCGATCGCTGCGAAGCGCACGAAGATCAGCCCCGAGGAGGCGAAGGACCTCGCCGCTGCGGCGGTGAAGTTCAAGAAGGAGCGCGGGCGCCTGCCTGCGGTCACTTCGCCCGATGCATGGGAGCAGCGCCTTGCGGAAGGTGCTGCAGCCTTTATGCGCTTCCGCGAAGAGGGGCGCTATGAGTGAGCTAGACCTAGAAGGCCTTGCCGGCGAACTGGCCGATTTCGCTCCGGCAAAGAAGAAGCAAGCCGCTTACACGGCTCGCGAAGAGCGGATCATCGCGGGGTTTGAGGACATCGTCCGCTTTTTCGAAGAACAGAGCCGCACCCCTCAGCATGGCAAGGACCGGGACATATTCGAGCGGCTTTACGCTGTCCGTCTCGACCGCCTGCGCGCACAGGAGGACTGCCGTGCGTTGCTGGCGGAGCTTGATGAACACGGTTTACTTGAGCAGCCTTCCATCGGAACTGAGGGGAAGGCCGAGTTCGATGTCGACGCGCTGGCTTCCGAGCTGTCCGCAGTTGAAAGCGAAGAGGACATTACGCAGCTTCGCCACGTTCGCTCCGCCGAAGAAAAGCGAGCCGCCGAGGAGATAGCGCGCCGGGATAAGTGTCACGACTTCGAGAAGTTCAAGCCACTGTTTGAGCAGGTAAAGCAAGAGCTGGCTTCGGGCGCGCGGGTGACGCGGCCCTTCGAGTTGAAAGCCGAAATTCGGCCGGGCGCTTTCTTCATCGTCGGCGGGCTCATCACTTACGTCGCCGAGATGGAAGACATTTTCACCAACGCCCAAGGGCGCACTGATGCTCGGCTGCGCGTGATCTTTGACAACGGCACCGAAAGCGGGATGCTGATGCGGTCGCTCCAGCGCCAGCTTCATGACGACGATGCAGGGCGCAGGATTACCGATCCGGCACCAGGGCCTCTGTTTGCGGACACGCCGGAAGACGGCGAAGCGGAAGCGGGCACGATCTATGTGCTTAGAAGCAAGTCCGACCACCCTTTCGTAGCGGAGCACCGCGACGTCGTTCACAAGATCGGAGTGACTAGCGGCTCGGTCGATGCAAGAATATCCGGAGCCGAAAAAAGCTCGACCTATCTCTTGGCTGGTGTCGAGGTGGTCGCGACATACAAGGTTTATGGCGTGAACTGCCAGAAGCTTGAAAGCCTTCTGCACAAGGTGTTCGCCGAGGCTCAGCTTGATCTTTCGATACCCGATCGGTTCGGCCACATGGTGAAGCCGCGCGAATGGTTCGCTATTCCGCTGCAGGTCATCAATGAAGCTGTCGACCGTATTCGAGATCGATCGATCATATCGTATCGATACTCGCCTAGCGATGGGCGCTTGGAGCGGATCATCGACTGAGGCGCACGCGGCAGCTCGATTGAAGGTTCACAACGGAAACGGGCGCTGCATGATTGGCGGGCAAAGCCTACACCGCCAGTCCGCAGATGGCGCCAGAACGCAGCCGGCACTCTTATGGAGCAAGGCGCACTCTACAGCGTCTTTTCCATAATTTTTTCATAAAAATGCGGACCATCTCTTCTAAGTCATTGAAAAGATGGTGGGCGCGGCAAGGATTGAACTTGCGACCCCACCCGTGTGAAGGGTGTGCTCTACCACTGAGCTACGCGCCCGTCCGGTGCGTCGGACAGGGGCGCGCGTTTACTTTGTGCTCGCCCGCTTGGCAAGCACCCCCTTTGGCTGCGCGGCTACTTTGCGAAAAGCAGCATGAGGACCTCGACCCAGCCCTTTGCCGTGCGCGAAGCTGCGCCTGGCGTGTCGCCCGGGCAGGCGAGGCAATAGGCCTGCACGCCGCGTGTACCTGACAGGCGTTCCGCATCGGCGGCGATACGGGTAATCAGGCTTTCGCGCTGGCGGGCCGCCTGCGCGAAGAGATCGCCTCCGCCTGCGCCTCGGCCGGCGTTCGCCGCGGGCGCTGAGGCACCGGTCACGATCTGGCGGATGAGCGAATCATAGCGCGGCGCGGTCTCGCCGAGAAACCGCGGGTGCCAGTCGCCTTCCTCGAGCTCGGCCTGCGCGGCGACCCATGCGAGCGCGTCGTCAAGCCCGCCGAATTGATCGACGAGCCCGATCTGGCGCGCCGTGCCGCCGTCCCAGACGCGGCCCTGCGCGATGGCATCGACCCTTTCGACCGAAAGACCCCGCGATCTCGATACGAGCGCGATGAAGTCACGGTAGCTGTCACCGACCGTGGCCTGCAGGATAGTGTCGACCTCGGGCGTCAGTCCGGCGATGACATCGGGCTGGCCGGAAAGCGGCGTGGTGCGAAAACCGTCGGCAGTGACCCCGATCCGCTTTGCCGCCTGTTCGAAAGTGGGCAGCACCGCGAACACCCCGATCGAGCCGGTGATCGTCTCGGGCTGGGCGAAGATCCTGTCGCCGGCGGTCGCGACCCAATAGCCGCCGCTCGCGGCGATATTGCCGAAAGAGACCGCCACCGGCACCCCCTTGTCGCGGTATCGCTGGACCGCCGAGCGGATCCGGTCGGAGGCGAGGGCCGAGCCACCCGGCGAATTCACCCGGACGACGAGGCCGGCAAGATCATCGTCAAGCGCGTCGTCGAGCAGGCCGGCGATGCGCGTGCCGCCCGCCGTGCCCGGCCCCGCATCGCCATCGACGATATTGCCCGCGACCGTCACGACGCCGATTGCCTTGCCCGGCTGGTCGGGCGCGATGTCGGCGAGATAGGGCGCGTAATCGCTCTTGGCGAAGGCGCCGGGCCGCTTGTTCCAGCGATCCGCGCCCGCGATTTCGGCCACGCGCTCGCCGAATTCGGCGCGGCTTCCGAGCCGGTCGACCAGCTTCGCATCGAGCGCGGCGTCGGCCAGATCGCCGGCCGATGCCTCGATCCAGCCGACCGGATCGCTTGTCACGCGGTCGATCTGGGCGGCTGGCCGTGCCGTCTTCACATTGGCCTGCCACTCCTCCCACAGCGCGCCGTAAAGCGCCTCGAGATTTTCGCGCGCCTCGGCTGACATCGAATTGCGTTCATAGGGCTCGACCGCCGACTTGAACTCGCCGACGCGGTAGATCCGCGCATTGATGCTCAGCCGGTCGAGCAGGTCGGCGTAATACAGGTTGGATCCGCCCGGTCCGCTAACGAGCGCGCCGCCCATCGGGTCGACCCAGATTTCGCTCGCATGCGAGGCGAGGTGGAGGTGATCGTCGCCATAGGCAAGCGCATAGGTGAGAACCGGCTTGTCCGCCTTCTTCACCCGCTCGATAGCCTCGCCGATTTCCTGCAGGTGGACCTGCCCGCCGCCGGCGAACATGGTGAGGTCGAACACGACCGCCTTGACCCGGTCATCGCCTGCCGCCGCATCGAGCGCGCGCACCAGGTCGCGGGCCTGGAATTCCCGCACCGGTGCCTCGCCGGTAAGGATCGCGGTGAAGGGATCGGTCGGCGAGCGTTCCTCGACCACGAAGCCGGCAAGATCGATATAGAGCGCGCCTTCACGCACCTGCCCGGGATTCGGGCTTGCGGAAAGAATGCCGAACAGGGCGACGAAGAAGAGCAGCATGAAGACGAGCACGAGCCCGTCTTTGATCCCGACCAGGACCTTCCAGATCTTGCCCACGAAACTCATATGCGGCCCTTTGCTGCGTCAGCTTTCTTGTCGGCGCGTATGGTCCCTGCCGTAGGCGGAGGGACGGGACGGGCCGGTTCCTTCGGATGATGCTTTACCGGGAGGTAGTGCGCCGATGCGCCTCTTTCCATGAGAAAGCGCGAGGCGAATGGGTTGAGCGGCGCATGGCGCTCGACTAAAGGCGTTGCCTTGATGACCACGTCGCCGTCTTCACCGCAGCAACCGCCGTCGCGGGGCCGCTTTCCGGCGGGGCGGGCGGCGTTTCCGCACCGGGACCTCAACGGCATCGGCCAGCTTGAGCGGCACGAGATTCTCTACGTGCTCGATCAGGCCGAACAGTGGGTCGAACTGAACCGTCAGCGTTCGAAGCACGTCGATCTGCTGTCAGGGCTCACCATCATTAACGCCTTCTTCGAGAATTCGACCCGCACGCTTTTGTCATTCGAGATCGCGGGCAAGCGGCTGGGTGCGGACGTCGTCAACATGCAGGCCTCGACCTCGAGCCTGAAGAAGGGCGAGACGCTGATCGACACCGCGATCACGCTCAACGCGATGCGCGCAGACGCGATCGTGATCCGGCATGGGTCATCGGGGGCGACTCAGCTGATCGCGGACAAGGTCGATTGCCCGGTCCTGAATGCGGGCGACGGCAGCCATGAACACCCCACGCAGGCCCTGCTCGATGCGCTCGCACTGCGCTATGCGCTGGCCGAGCGCGGCGAGGCCGGGGAGGACTTCACCGGGCGCACGATCACGATCTGCGGCGACATCCTCCACAGCCGCGTCGCGCGCTCTTCGCTGCTGTGCCTGCAGGCGCTGGGGGCCACCGTGCGCCTGTGCGCGCCGCCCTCGCTGATGCCCGCGGGGATCGAGGCGATGGGGGCGGAGCGCTTCCACGATTTCGACGCCGCGATCGAGGGGAGCGACGTGGTCATGATGCTGCGCCTCCAGTCGGAGCGGATGGCCGGGCAGTTCATCCCCTCGGCGCGGGAATATCGCCATCTCTACGGGCTCACCGCGCGGCGGCTTGAGCGCGCCTCCCCGGACCTGCTGGTAATGCATCCGGGTCCGATGAACCGCGGGGTTGAGATCGACAGCGAGGTCGCCGACCTTGTGGGCCGCTCGCTGATAACCCGGCAGGTCGAAATGGGCGTTGCGGTCCGCATGGCGTGCCTCGACATCCTGACCCGGACGGCGCGCGAGGTCGATGGATGGGATGCGACCGAATGAAGCAGGTGCGGCCCATCACGATCATCGGCGGCAGGATGGTCACGCCGGAGGGCGTTGCCGAGGGCTCGCTGCGGCTAGTCGACGGGCTGATCGAGGCGCTCGGTCCCGAGGTGAGAGCGAAGGAGGGCGATGAGATCATCGAGGCGCGCGGACGCCTCGTCGTGCCGGGCCTGGTCGATTTCGGCGTGTTCGCGGTCGACAAGCCGGCATTCCATTTCGGCGGCATCACAAGGGCCGCTTTGATGCCCGACCAGTCGCCGCCGCTCGATTACCCGAGCCGGGTCGGCCACATCGCCAAGAGCGGCAAGCCCGACCTGTGGGTTCACCCGCTCGCCGCAGCGACGCGCTCGCTGGAGGGGCGCGAACTGGCCGAGATCGCGTTGATGAAGGAAGCCGGCGCGCGCGGCGTCGCGACCGGGAGGCGCTGGATCGGCGACAGCGGCGTCATGCTACGGCTGCTGCAATATGCCGCGATGCTCGACCTCGTCGTGGTGAGCCATGCCGAGGATGCAGGCCTTGCAGGCGAAGCCGCCGCGACCGCGGGCGAGATAGCGACCCGGCTCGGCCTGCCCGCCGCGCTCGCCGAGGCAGAGGCGCTCGCCATCGCACGCGACGTTGCGCTCGCCGAAATGGCCGGGGCGCGGCTCCATGTCAGGCAGGTGACGACCGCGCGCGGCCTTGACCTCGTGCGTGAAGCGAAGCGGCGCGGTGTTGCCGTGACCTGCGGGATCAGCCCGGCGCATTTCATGCTTTCCGACCTCGCCACCGCCGATTTCCGCACTTTCACCCGCCTTTCGCCTCCCCTGCGCAGCGAAGCCGATCGCCAAGCCGCGCGCGTTGCTATCGGCGAGGGCGTTGTCGATGTCATCACCAGCAGCCACGATCCGTGCGGGCCGGAGGACAAGCGCCTGCCTTTCGCCGATGCGGCGCCGGGCATGGCGGGGGCGGAAACGCTGCTCGCCATGACGCTCAATCTCGTGCGCGACGGCGTGATCGACACCGCCCGCGCTTTCGAGCTGCTCGCGGCCAATCCGGCGCGCCTGCTGGGCGTACCTGCGGGTAGGCTCGAGCCGAGTCTGGAGGCTGACATCGCGCTTGTCGATCCCGATGCGCCCTGGGTCATCGACCGGCGCAGGATGGAGGCGACCGCAGACAATACGCCTTTCGACCGCCAGGGCG
Source organism: Erythrobacter litoralis (assembly GCF_001719165.1). Classification (NCBI taxonomy): domain Bacteria; kingdom Pseudomonadati; phylum Pseudomonadota; class Alphaproteobacteria; order Sphingomonadales; family Erythrobacteraceae; genus Erythrobacter; species Erythrobacter litoralis. Next base: position 2,624,382 of record NZ_CP017057.1, on the reverse strand, counting down.
CCGAGGGCCGGGTGAGGATGCTGCTGAAGGGCGGTGTGCGCGTGGGCGGCGACACCCAGTAAAAAATGCCCCCGGAGCGTTGTGCTCCGGGGGCAGGCTCGCTGAATTGTGAAGCGCGCCTACTTCGTGCGCGCTGCGATCCGCACGCCGCGATCGACCGCGCCCGCAGGCGGGTTGGTCTTGGCATAGGCAAAGCAGCCTCTTCCGCCGGACTTGACCGTGCGGCACATGCTCCGCGCGTCCGACAGGCCGAAGCCAGCCGCAGCGACGCGGAAATAGGTTTTCCCGTTCACGAGGGCCTCGGTGATGACGACGTCGTGGTCCGTGAGCTGCGGGAACTTGCGCTTGAGCTTTTCCCAGCCATCCTTGGCAAGTTCATGGCTGTCCCAGCTGCCGAGCTGGACGAGATGGGTGTCCGCGCCCGACGGTTTTGCCGAAGCGGGCTCGCTCGCCGCTTCGGTCGCGGCCATGCGGCGCTGCGAAGCGCTTGCCGCGATGCGGGTGGGGGCGGATTTCGCCGCGGGCTTCGCCTGCGGATTGGCGGCGGGAACGGTCTGCACGACGGGATTGGAGACGAAACGCGGACCGCTCGCAGCGGCGACGCGCGCCGCAGGCTTGGCAGCCGGCTTTGCTTCGGGCTTGGCGCCTTCGGCTTCGTCCTTCGCTGAGGTCTTGGCCATCGCCGCAGTATCGAGCGCAGCAGCCGGAACCGTGTCCGAAACACGCGGGGCGGGCTTGGCAGCCGGCTTCGCCTCGGGCTTGGCGGCCTTGCGCGGCTCGGCCGCTGCGAAGCGCACCGGGGTCGGGTCGATCGTTTCGACCTTTTCGGCCGGCTTGACCTGCTCAACCTGCGCCACCTTTGCGACCTTTTCAGCCTTCGCGGCCTTTTCCCCGGCATCATCGGTGCGGGCGAAGACCAGCTTCTCCGTCTCGCTCGCCTCGGCGAGCTTTTCCGGGGCCGGGATCGTTGCGGCGGCCTCGGCTACCCTCTGTTCCTGGCTCGGGAAGTTTGAAAGGGCGAGCATCGCGGGCAGGCCGCTATCGGCCACGGGCGTCACGCGCAGAAGGCCGGCGACACGGGCGCGGTAGTCTTCGGGCGCCGAATTCGCGGCCCATTCGGACAGGCGCGCATCGAGCTTGTCGGCGGGCACGTCCTCTGCCGCCATGACGCGCGCCGCACGCCAGTTGCCGGCCAGGGCATAGGTGTAGGCGAGGTTCTGCCGCGCCTTGGGCGTCGCAAGGCCGGCGCGCACCGCATTGGTGAGCACGTGGATGCCGCGCTCGGGCTGTCCGGCGAGCGCATAGGCAAGGCCCAGATCGTCGCCCGGAATGGCGTTTTCCCATTCGCGCAGCGTGGCGACTGCCGTCTTCGAATCGCCCGTCGCGATGCTGGCGAGTGCGAAGCTCAGCACAGTGCGCGGGTCTTCATGACCGAGCGCGAGCGCGTCGCCGAAGCTCGTCGCGGCGCTTTCGAACCGGCCGTTCTCGAGATAGGCCGCACCCAGCATCGCCCGGAAGGCGGGATTGCGCGGCTCGGCGAGGACGGCGGCCTCGGCATGGGAGATCGCCTTGACCGAATCGCCCTTGGCAAGCGCGCTCTGCGCCTTGGTGAAGGAGGTCTCGGCGGGCGGCGCACCGGTCGAGGTGCAACCGGCCAGAGCCGCGCTGGCGAGCGCAGTGGTGACGACAAGACCGAGCTTGGGTCCGATCCCCGGACCTTTGGTGCGGTTGATGGCAGTGCGATCCATGATGTTTCCCCTGTAGGTCCTGTGATTCGGTTCGCGTTTTCGGTCGTTCGTTCGGTTCAGGTTCGATCGCGCCGCATGCGAGCGGCGAGCGCGTCCAGTTCCTCGAATTCGGCGAGCATGGCATCGAGCGCCTCGGTCACGAGTGCCTGCGCGCTCACTCCCTGCATCGTCGCGGCCAGGCGCAGCTTGAGGTGGCGTTCGGTGTCGAGGCGCAGCGTGAATGCGGCGCGCTTGCCGGCCGCGCGAGCGGCGACCTTTTGCAGCTTCCTGCGCTGCCGCGGGCCGCTGACCTGCTCCTCGGCACCGGCATCTTCGGTGTCCCCGGCGTCTTCGGCTTCCTCGAAATAGCGCGCGGAAAGGTCTTCCTCTTCCTCGCCCAGTTCGCCATCGGACCCGTCCATCGCGGCATCGGCGAGCACGCGGTCAAGCAATTGCTTCTGCTGGCGCCGCACGACCGGGCTTCGGGTGACGACCGGATTCTCGTCCGCCTGCGCGTGGCTATCCGAGAGAGTGGGAAGGATCGGCACGATGTCCGCGCCGCCATAATGATCGCTCGATTCCCCGCCTGCATCCTCGCCCATGTCGTTCCAGCCGAGATCCTCGAGCTGTTCGTCGGCGAGCGCGGCCATTTCCTCCGGGCTCTGGGCGAGCGGAGTCAGCTGCGGACGCATGGCGGGCTTGGCTCCGCCCTTGCGCGCAAGCAGGGTCGGACCGAGTGAGGCGAAACCGGCTTCGGACATGGCCTCTTGCCGTCCCTTACTGCGCAACCCGGCGGCCGAAACCGCCGGCCGGGCGATGGACTCCGTTCGCCGGAACCTGCCCGTTCGGGGCGGCGGCGAAGACGGTACGACGGAAATTCTTTTCCAGCCGATCGTTGATGTACTTCCACAGCGCCGTGATCTCGGCGGCACTGCGGCTTTCGGGATCGACTTCCATCACCGTGCGGCCGTCGATCATCGAGGCGGCAAAGTCGGTGCGATGGTGGAGCGTTATCGGCGCGACCGTTCCATGCTGCGAAAGCGCAACGGCGGCCTCGGAGGTGATCTTTGCCTTGGGAGTGGCGGCGTTGACCACGAACACCAGCGGCTTGCCCGCGCGTTCGCACAGATCGACCGTGGCGCCGACGGCGCGCAGGTCGTGCGGGCTCGGCCGGGTCGGGACCACGATAAGCTCGGCTACGCCGATGACCGACTGGATGGCCATGGTGATTGCCGGCGGCGTGTCGATCACGGCCAGCTTGAATCCCTGTTGACGAAGCACCGCGAGATCGTTCGCGAGGCGCGAGACGGTGGTCTGGGCGAAGGCCGGATATTCAGCCTCGCGCTCGTTCCACCAATCGGCCAGCGAACCCTGCGGGTCGATGTCGATCAATACGACCGGGCCGGCGCCTGCGCGCTGGGCCTGGACGGCAAGGTGTCCGGACAGGGTGGTTTTCCCCGATCCGCCTTTCTGCGATGCCAAAGCGAGTACACGCAACGCCTCAGTCCCCCTGGATTCAACCGTGTGATGCCGCTTGTCTGCGACGGGATGAGACGAGGCTTCGCAGGATACCCCTAATTTTGGGTTAACGCAGCAGTCTTCCGAAGGATGCGGCGCCGCGCATTATCTGCCGATCGTCGAGCCGTTCATCGCGCGGCATCGGGGAGATTGCTGGCAACGCTTCGTGACAAGAGATGTGGCAACGAATTCCTAACGCTTCGTTCACTATGGTTCCTTTCCGGATGGACGTACGCCCGGCACCGCGCGAATCTCCCCTTGGCGAGGGCGGGATGCGCCCGGGCCCAATCTGCCGAGCAATGTCAGAGGTTCGAGGATCAGAAAATGCACCTGAACAAACGCCTGCTCGCCCGTTCGCCCGTCGCCGTGCTCACTGCTGCGATGGCGCTCGCCTCCGCGCCCGGGCTCGCCAGCGTCAAGGAGGGCGTTGATGCATGGAGCGCGGGCGATTACGCCCGCGCCGTCGCCGAATGGCGCGGGCCTGCCGCGAATGGCGATGCGGATGCGCTGTTCAATCTCGCGCAGGCCTACAGGCTCGGCCGAGGGGTCGAAGCCGACATCGCCCGGGCGCGCGAACTCTATGCCGAGGCGGCGCGCCAGGGCCATGTGAAGGCAGCCGACAATTACGGCCTTTTGCTGTTCCAGCAGGGGGAGCAGGAAGACGCGATGCCGCTGATCCGCAATGCTGCCGATCGCGGCGATCCGCGCGCCCAGTATGTGCTGGGGCTGGCCCATTTCAACGCAGACTACGCGGACAAGGACTGGGTGCGGGCCTATGCGCTGCTTACGCTTGCCCGCTCGCAGGGCCTGCCGCAGGCGACGGAAGCGCTGGCGCAGATGGATCGCTACGTTCCCGAGATGCAGAGACAGGAGGCACAGGCGCTCGCCCGGAGGCTGGAGATGGAATCGATCCGCCGCCGCGCGGCCGAACTGGCCGCTGCCGATCTTGGCGGTACCGATCCCGGCGCCCGGCCGGTCCTGATGGCACAGAGCTCTGCCGCCCTTCCTGCTCCTTCCTCCGCTTCGCCGGACTTCGGGCCCGCTTCCGGCGATGCGATGCGGCCCATTGCGACAAGCGAGCGCGCGCCAGCTGCGCAGCAGGCGGCTGTGCGCGTTGCCGCGCCGCCGGAGAAATTGCCCGAGCGGATGGCAGCTTCCGCCAACCCGCGCGGTGAATGGCGCGTGCAGCTCGGCGCGTTCGGCGTGCACGGCAATGCCGAACGGCTATGGTCGAAGATCTCCGACAATCCGGCCCTCGCGGGAACGGACCGGGCGCTCGTCCCGGCGGGTCGGCTAATGCAACTGCAGGCGGTCGGCTTCGGCAGCCGCTCCGATGCCCGGGCCGCGTGCCTTGCGCTCAGGCGCGAAGGTCAGGCCTGCATCGTCGCCGCGCCGCCTTCCTGAACCAAGCGTCGCAAGCAGTGGCCGATGCGGAAGTGGTCGCTTCGCGACGTAAGGCTTCCCCTCAGCCCCCTTGCTGCTAATATCTCGTCCTTGGCGACAACGGCGCGAGGGGGATCGGTCTGTGAGCAGCATTGCGGGTACGGGATCCACGCCCGATACACCGGGGAATGCGGCGGGCTTTTCCGCCGGTGAGACGAGCCTCGCGCCGATCGCGGCATCCGAGCGCATCGATAGCCTCGATTTCATCCGCGGCATAGCGGTCATGGGCATCCTCGCCGCCAATATCGTCGCGTTCGGCCAGCCCTTCGCCGCCTACATGTATCCCTCCGCCTTCCTGACCGATCACGGCGCGACCTCCGAATGGATGTGGATCGCGCAGTTCGTCCTCGTCGACGGCAAGATGCGCGGACTGTTCACCCTGCTTTTCGGGGCTGGGCTCTATCTCTTCATGGAGCGTGTGTGGGAACGCGGCGGGACGCGCTGGCGGCAGATGTGGCGATTGTTCGTCCTGATGGTCTTTGGCCTCGTCCATTTCATCCTGATCTGGGCGGGAGACATCCTGTTCTATTACGCCGTCTTTGGCTTTCTCGTCGTGCCCTGTCTCAGATGGAGCGCCAGGGTCCAGCTTTGGGTCGGGCTGGTCGGCTTCGTCCTGGGGGCCGCTTTCTACGCGCTCAACATGACCTTCCTCTACGCCGTGGCGGACACCCCGATGGGCGAACAGGGCGATCTGGTCGAGGTGCGCGCGGGGCTTTTGGAGGGCAAGGCCGAAGTGCTCGCCGACGATGCGATCGTGACGGGGCTCAAGCAGGAGGGCGATTATGCGGGGCTCGTCGCTTATCGCGCGGCCGAACACTGGATGGACCCGCTCGTCAATCTCACATTGTTCGCGCTGGAGACGATCCCGCTGATGCTGATCGGCGTGGCGCTTTATCGCTTCGGATTCTTCTCGGGCGCGTTCGATCCGCGGCGAATGCGGTTCTGGGGTTGGACGGGCGTGATCTTCGGTGCCGCCCTGCATCTCGCCATCGCCTTGTTCGTGCGCGAAGGCGGTTTCACCTATTACATGACGCTTGCGGCTTTCGTCGGCTGGAGCCCGCTGCCGAAGCTCATGATGGTGCTCGGTCTTGCCGCGCTGATGGTCGAATATTCGCCGCGCTGGACGGGCGCGCTGGCCGAGCGCGTGCGTGCGGCGGGGAGGGCGGCGTTCACCAATTACCTCGGCACCTCGATCCTGATGCTGTTCGTGTTTCACGGCTGGGCGCTGGGGCTGTTCGGACAGCTGACGCGGCCGCAGCTCTACATCGTCGTCGTGCTGACCTGGGCCTTCATGCTGCTGTGGTCGAAGCCCTGGCTCGAGCGCTTTCGCTACGGGCCGCTCGAATGGCTTTGGCGCTGCCTGACCTATGGCCAAATTTTTGCGCTGAAGCGGTGACGTTTTTCCTTGCTATTGAGAATGGGTCTCATATCTTGGTTCTGCAAACGACTCGCAGGAGAGATTCTTCGCATGTATATCTGCATCTGCAACGCGATCCGCGAAGACGACCTGCGCCGCGCCGCGCTGGGCTGTGCGGGCGATGCCGAGGCCACTTATGCGGCGCTTGGCAAGCGTCCCAATTGCGGCCAGTGCCTTGGCGAAGCTGGGAAAATCATCGAGCAGGAACGCGCGCTTTCGGCTTGCGAGAAAGTCGCAATCTGAACAGGCGCGCCGCTATTGCGAGTGGCTTGCAAAACCCTGATTTGCAACGGAAAATCTGACGTGGGCGGCTTGTAAACCCCCGTTTTCCGCCCCATATTGCATCGCGACATGAACAGGGGCCGTGCATCTCGCTCGGCGCATGCAAAGGGGAATGAGCGCCATGAAGGGCGATCCGAAAGTCGTGGAGTTCCTGAACAAGGCGCTCACCAATGAACTCACCGCCATCAACCAGTACTGGCTGCATTACCGCGTCCTGGCCGATTGGGGCCTGACCAAGCTTGCCGATTACGAGCGCCACGAATCGATCGAGGAAATGCAGCACGCCGATCGGCTGGCAGAGCGCATCCTGTTCCTCAACGCGCTCCCCAACTTCCAGGCGATTCACAAGCTTAAGGTCGGTGAGACGGTCGAGGAGATCCTCAAGGCCGATCTCGCGCTGGAACACGAGGCAATCCCGCTCCTGCGTGAAGCGGCGGCCTATTGCCAGGAGGTCAAGGACTTCACCTCGGGCCAGATCTTCGAGGACATTCTCGCCAACGAGGAAGAGCATGTCGATTTCCTCGAAACTCAGTTCGACATGATCGAGCGCATGGGGCTCGAAAATTACTGCCAGCTGCAGAGCGTCCCCGCAGGCGAGGGCGAAACCGGCGCGGGCAAGTAGTCGGCTAAGCCCGGGCGTTTGGCGCCACCCTGCAAAGGCCCGCGCCGCCCTCCGGCAGCGGGCCTTTTCGCGCCTGCAATTGACACGCCCGCGCGAAGCGGGCAGGCATTCGGTCGGGAGCAAAAGGCGCGTGGAGACTTTGACTGGGGTCGCGCCTATCCGACAGATCTTCTGCTTCCATTGCTCGGGTCGCCCGAAAGGCCGTGCGCATGCCGCGCCCGGCCGAGGACCGAACGATGGAGATGCACATGAACAAGCTTAGCACCATGATTGCCGCCGGACTTGCCGCCGCAAGTTTCGCCGCCGCCGCCCCGGCCGCGGCGCAATTGCAGCTCTGGGAGGACTACGAGCCGTCCGAGGAAGTGATCGAAATGACCCTGGTCAAGGTCGAGGAAGGCCAGCTCGACACCTATCTCGAGGGGCTCAAGCAAACCTGGGTCAAGGCCAACGAGGTCCAGAAGGAGATGGGCTATATCAAGGGCTACGGCATCTATGGCGTGCCCTACGGCGAAGGCGAGTTCAACCTGGTGCTCACCATCCGCTTCGCCAATGACGAGGCGCTGACCCCGAACAAGGAGCGCTACATGGAATTCATGGAGGCGTGGGGCAAGGCGAACATGGACGCCTCGCAGGAGACGGTGCGCGAGCTCTATAACGAGATCCGCGAGATCCAGGGCACCTACATGCTGCGCGAGCTCAAGATGAAGATGTGACCTGCATGCCCTGATGCGAAACCGGCGGGCGGGGCAGCGATGCTCCGCCCGTCTCGCGTTCGCATCGGCCTATTGCCCGGTCGGGACGACCAAGCCTCCGGGCGTTTCGCTCAGGAAGGCATCGATCTCGCTCGCGGGCATTGGCACGAGCGGCGTTGTCTCCGCGTCGAGCAGAGCGAGCCGCGTCCCGTCCGGCCGATAGGTGCGGGTGATATAGGTGCCATCGTCCCGCTTTTTGTAGACGTTGCAGGCCTCCTCTCTCGCCAGCTGGTCGATAAGCGCGAAGTAGGTCGCAATCTCGATGGCGGTCTGTTCCCTCCATGAAGCGACCGGGCGATCGCTGTGCAGCGTCACCCCGATATAGCCTGAATAGCAGAGCGCATTGCCTCGGCGTTCGCGCTGATGGGCGGTTTCCAGCCAGATACCGGGGGCCGCGCCGAGAAAGACGCGTTCCTCGACGAGGCCGACCGGTTCGGGACGAAGCGCGTAGCTTTCGAAGCGCGCAAGGTCGGGCCGGCTGCGCGCGAACAGGTCGACCGCGCTCAGCACCTCGGTATCGGTATCGCGCAGAAGGAAGGCACCGGGACCCCCCTCCATTGCGGCCAGATCGGCGAGGATGTCGATGCCGGCGTCCTCCCAGCCTTCCTCCATCTCGCCCGGCTGCATGATCTCCTTGACGAGCGGTTCGAGCGCAGCCGCGATTCCCTCATCGGCGCTGAAGAGGGTGAAGAACTGGATCACCTGGTCGGGGGTTGGGTCGCTCCCGAACGGGCTCGCGGTTTCGGGCGCGGCAGGCTCCTGCGCTGCCACGCTCGCGGCCAGGGGTAACCCGGCGGGCATCAGGACCGCCAAGACAACGGCCAGCGATGGGATGAACGCGTTCACTCGGCCTTGCCGTATCCGCGCGCCGCGAGGCGGGTTTCGTGGAGAAAATGGGCGAGGCCGGTCACCAGCAGCAGCATGGTCAGCACCCACAGGAACGCGATCAGGCTGCCGATCTGAGCGGTGATATAGGCCGAGACGAACACGAGGCCGATCACGAGGCTGATATTGACCGCCGCCGCCGTCGCGAAGCTAATCGCCCGCTGCGCCGCGCGCCTTCGCCGGCCGAGCCAGGCAAGTTCGCGCACGGCGCGCTCGGAACGCGCTTCGGCGTCGCTCTCCTCGAGCCGCTCGATCCTTCCCGCGATCCAAATCATCCGGGTCATGATGACATTCATGATCGCCCCGATCGCGCCGAGCAGGAAAGCCGGGGCTAGGCTCTGCTGCACCACTGCCTGCACACGCGGGGTCGAGGCAGTGCGCTCGAGAAGGTCGAAGGCGAAGGGCTGGGCGGCTGCGAGAAGGTCGAACGTGCTCACCGGTCCTTCCCGCCGTATGGATTTTTCGGACTGCGCAGGTTCACCCGCACCGGAACCGCTTCGAAACCCAGATTGTCGCGGATCGAATTGACTAGATACCGCTCGTAGCTCTTGGGCAGGGCATCAAGCCGCGTGCCGAACACGACGAAGCGCGGCGGGCGCGTTCCGGCCTGCGTGATATAGCGCAGCTTGATCCGCTTGCCGCCGGGCGCTGGCGGAGGATTGGCTGAGAGCGCATCGTCGAACCAACGATTCAATGCCGCGGTCGGCACGCGCTTGGACCAGCTGTCGCGTAGATCGAATGCCGCCCCGATCATGGCGTCTAGCCCCTTGCCGGTCTTCGCACTGACCGCGAGTAGCGGCAGGCCGCGCACCTGCGCAAGGCCATCGTCGAGCGCATGGCGCACGCCGTTGAACAGATGACTGGCATCCTCGGCCACGTCCCACTTGTTGATCGCGACCATCAGCGCGCGGCCTTCCTCTAGCACGGCGGAGGCGATCTTGAGGTCCTGATGTTCGAGGCCCTGCGTCGCGTCGAGCAGGAGGATCACGACTTCGGCGAAATCGACCGCGCGGCGGGCATCCGCGACCGAGAGCTTTTCCAGCTTCTCGGTGACGTTGCGTTTCTTGCGCATCCCGGCCGTGTCGATCAGCCGGACCTGCCGGACGTCGCCCGTCTTCGGATCGGTCCAGCCCCAGTCGATCGCGATCGAATCGCGCGTGATCCCGGCTTCGGGCCCGGTCAGCAGGCGGTCCTCGCCCAGCAGGCGGTTTATGAGAGTCGATTTGCCGGCGTTGGGCCGTCCGACGATAGCGAGCTTGAGTGGGCCGAGCGGGGCCTCCTCGTAGTCTTCCTCAAGCTCCTGGGGTTCGTCCGCCGCCTCGGCCTTGGCGCCGATTATCGGCCACAGCCCGCCGAACAGGTCCGCGATCCCCTCTCCGTGTTCGGCCGACAGGGCGACCGGTTCGCCAAGGCCCAGCGAATAGGATTCAAGCGCACCCGCCTCTCCGGCGGCGCCTTCGGCCTTGTTGGCGACGAGGACGATCGGCACGTCGTGTTCGCGCAGGTAACGTGCGATCTCGGTGTCGAGCGGGGTCAGGCCCGCGCGCGCGTCGATCACGAACAGCGCCGCGTCCGCGCCTTCGAGGCTCGCTTCGGTCTGCTTGCGCATGCGCCCGGGCAGCGAGAGTTCGTCCTCGTCCTCCCAACCGGCCGTATCGACGATGGTGAAGCGCAGGCCCGCGATTTCGGCATCGCCCATGCGCCGGTCTCGGGTCACCCCCGGCTGGTCGTCGACAAGGGCGAGCCTTTTGCCCACCAGCCGGTTGAACAGGGTGGACTTGCCGACATTGGGTCGGCCGATGATGATGACTTGCGGTTTTTCCGGCTTTTCCATGGCTGCGGCCTCAAGTGGCCGCTCGGCCCGGGAATGGCAAGGTGCGTCGGTGTGCGGGGTCAGCCGTCCTTCTTCGCAACCGGCGGGTCTTCGCCAAGATCCTCGAACCATGCCTCGACCGGGCCGGAGAGCTTGATCGTGAGCGGATTGCCCTTGCGGTCGACCGTCTTGCCCGCCTGCACCCGGACCCAGCCTTCGGAGATCGAATATTCCTCGATGTCGGTGCGCACGCGGTCCTTGAACCGGATGCCCACGCCGCGCTGAAGCACTTCGGCATTGAAGTGCGGGCTGCTGGGATGGACCGAGAGGTGGTCGGGCGGAACGTCGCGCCCGGGCGCGGTTTCGGCGGGTTGAGGGGTTTCGTCTGTCATGTCAGCGCCGCCCGTAATCGCGCATGGGCGCGCTGACAATATGCAATGCTGCGTTCAATCGGGAGGGAAGAGGGTTTCCGGGCGCATCGAATCGAGTTCTTCCTCGCCCGCTCCTTCCTGGTCCTCGCGCCTGCGCTGGCGTTTCTCGAATTCCTCGCGCGCCTCCTCGTCCGTGCCCTTGCTTTTTTCCTGCTCCTTGGCATCGGCGTCAGAGCGGATCACGGGCGGCGTACCCTCCGGCGTCTTCGGCGTGTCATAGTCGCGGGCGGTCTTCGGATCGGGACGGCTTTCATCGGCCATGACGGCATTCTCCTTTGCCAAATCAAGCGAGCCGCGCTGGCGATTGTTCCACGCGAGGCGCCCTATCCGCGGCAAACCGGACGAGACCAGGCGACCCCGTGCCGCAATGCCGCGCGCGGCACGAGCGGGATGGCCTAATCCTTAGCCTGGTCGGAAACATGGTCGGCCAGCGTCGCCGAATAGACTGGGCTGCCGGCCCCGCATTCGGCGAACCTGTCGCTGAAGTCGAACTGCGAACCCCGGGGCTGTCATTGCCATCGAGCTTGCACACCATGCACTGACGGGCAGCGCCAATCCGTTCCGACAAGCCTGAACCGGTGGGGGAGAGTTCCCCGATTGCGTCGATCACTTCCTGTTTCAACGGTGTCCCCTGCTTTGCTTGAGGCTGCGAAGACCGGGACCCGTCCAATAACCGGCGCAACTCTCAGGCGTTAGAGCGGGATTTTGGTCAAAAGGGAAAACCGGATAATCCTAACGTGTCTTTACCGAGGGGTTTCCCGATGCAGTCCGGCAGCTCCCCGACCCTTCGGATCCTCAAAGCTTGCCCTTTCGACCGGCAAGATATAGAGGCGCGCTGATACGCGCGGGGGACCGGACGGTTTCCCGCGCGGCTTCGTTCAGGCTCGCGGGCGTGGCGGAACTGGTAGACGCGCCAGGTTTAGGTCCTGGTATCGCAAGATGTGGGGGTTCGAGTCCCTTCGCCCGCACCAGTTCGCCCCGCGCCCGCCGCATTCACGTTTTGCTCTAGAAGGCTTCGATACCGACCCCATGCAGACCAAGCAGACCACCAATGAAGGCCTCAAGCGCGGCTATGTGATCACGATCCCCGCCGCCGACATCGCGGCCAAGATCGACGCCGAGATCAAGAAGATCGCGCCGCAGGTGCGCATGCCCGGCTTTCGCCCGGGCAAGGTCCCGGCCAATCTCGTCAAGAAGATGCATGGCGAACAGCTCCACGCGCAGGTCGTCAACGACACGATCCGCGATTCGGTAGACGAGCTGATCCGCTCGGAGGAACTGCGCCCGGCGATGCAGCCTGCCATCTCGCTCGGCGAGGATTATGACGAGGGCAAGGACGCCGAGGTCACGGTCGAACTCGAAGTGCTGCCCTTGATCGAGCCGCCGAAGACCGATGGGCTCAAGCTCGAAAAGCTGGTCGTGCCGGTGACGGACGAACAGGTGATGGAAGCGATCGAGGGCATTGCTGGCCAGAACAAGAGCTACAAGGACGCCGCCAAGACGAAGAAGGCGGCCGAGGGCGACCAGGTCGTGATCGATTTCGTCGGCAAGCTGGATGGCGAACCCTTTGAAGGCGGCGCTGCCGAGGATGCGCCTCTGGTGCTCGGGTCGGGCACGTTCATCCCCGGTTTCGAGGAACAGCTGGTCGGCGTGAAGACGGGCCAGGAAAAGACGATCACCGTTACCTTCCCGGAGGAATACCAGGCCGAGCATCTCGCCGGCAAGGAAGTGACCTTCGACATCACCGTGAAGGCCGTAAAGGTCGAGAGCGAGACCAAGGTCGACGAAGATTTCGCCAAGAACCTGGGTCTCGACAGCTTGGACAAGCTCAAGGAACTGATGCGCGGCCAGCTCGAACAGCAGACCGCCGGGCTCACCCGCACCCAGATGAAGCGTGCGCTGCTCGACCAGCTTGCCGCGGGCCACGATTTCCCCGTGCCGCAGGGCATGGTCGAAGCCGAGTTCGAGCAGATTTGGGCCCAGCTCCAGCAGGAAGCGGCGAAGGAGGACGATCCCGAGGCCGCTCTGAAGCAGATCGAGGAAGAGAAGGACGACTACAAGGCGATCGCCGAACGCCGCGTGCGGCTCGGCCTGCTGCTGTCCGAGATCGGCCAGGCGAATGGTGTCGAGATCACCAGCCAGGAAATGTCGATGCTGATCCAGCAGGCCGCCTCGCAGTATCGTGAGGAGGACCGCGAGCGCTTCGTCCAGTACATCCAGCAGGAGCCGATGGCCGCTGCCCAGCTGCGCGCGCCGCTTTATGAGGACAAGGTCGTCGACTTCCTGTTCGACAAGGCCGAAGTGACCGAGCGCGAAGTCACACAGGACGAACTGCAGGCCGCCATCGAGGCGGATGAGGACGTCGAGGCGGAAAAGGAAAAGGCCAAGGCCGAGCCGAAGAAGAAGGCTCCGGCGAAGAAGGCGGCTCCCAAGAAGGCTGCGGCGACGAAGAAGGCAGCCGACGCGGGCGAGGAAAAGAAGCCTGCGGCCAAGAAGACTCCCGCCAAGAAGGCCCCCGCCAAGAAAGCTGAAGCCGAGGGCGAGGGCGAAAAGCCTGCCGCCAAGAAGGCAGCGCCCAAGAAGGCCGCCGCCGCCAAGAAGCCGGCGGCCAAGAAGGCTCCGGCTAAGAAGACCGCTTCGAAGGACTGACCTTGGCGGCCGGTTAGTCGGCCGACCAGCGTTTGAATGAGGGCGCGGGCAGCACTGCTGTCCGCGCTCTTTCATATGCGGCGCCCGTTTTGAGAACCTCGTGATCGGCCCATTTCGGCCCGATGAAGCTGATCCCGACCGGGAGCCGTTCTACCGCCCCCATCGGCACGGTGAGATGCGGATAGCCCGCGATCGCCGCCGGGCTGCCGAAACCGATCGAGCCGCCGAAATTATCGCCGTTGACGAGGTCGCTCGTCCAGGCCGGACCGCGCGTGGGGGCGATGAGTACCGCCACATCATGCTCCGCCAAGAGCTTGTCGAGCGTTTCCGGCCCGGCGATCCGAAGGGCATTCGCGCGCGCTTTCTCATAGGCTTCGCGATCGGTGGTCGCTTCGGCTTCGAGGAAGATGTCCTGCCCGAACCAGCGCATTTCGCTCCCGGCATTGGACCTGTTGAAGGCGATCAGATCGGCAAGACTGCGGGGCGTCCGTCCGCTTTCGAATTGCGGGATCGAGGCGAGATAGCGGCTCATCTCCTCGCGCAGTTCGAATTTCAGCACGGTGAAGCTGTCGCGATACATCTGCGGGTCGGGTTCGAATTCGATATCGACCAGCACTGCGCCCGCCGCTTCCATGTCGGCAAGCGCACGCTCGAACACCTCGCGTACATCGGCGCGGCTGCCGAGTTGCTGCCGCATCACTCCGATCCGCACGCTTTCCAGCGAATGGTCGATAAGACCATCGGTGTAATCGTAGGTTCGCACCGCATCCAAAGTCACCGGATCGGCCGGGTCCTCGCCCGCAATGGCCGAAAGCAGCAGCGCTGCGTCGTGGACGGTGCGCGTCATCGGCCCGGCCGTGTCCTGCGTCGAGGAGATCGGCACAACATGGGTTCGGCTGACGAGGCCGACGCTCGGCTTGAAGCCGACAATGCCGTTGACGCTGGCCGGGCAGGTGATCGAGCCATTGGTTTCGGTCCCGATTGCGCCCCAGGCCATGCCCGCCGCCACCGCCGCGCCGCTACCCGAGGACGAGCCGCAGGCGTTACGGTCGATGGCGTGAGGATTGCGGGTGAGCCCGCCCACCGCGCTCCACCCGCTGGTCGAGAAATCCGAGCGGATGTTCGCCCATTCGGACAGGTTGGTCTTGCCCAGCACGACACCGCCATTGCGGCGCAGGTTTGCGATCAGCGGCGCATCGCGGCGAGTGAAATTCTCCGCCAGCGCGAGGCTGCCGGCGGTGGTCGGCCATTCCTCGGTCTCGATATTGTCCTTCACCAGGACACTGCGGCCTTTCAGGAGGCCGACCCCGACCTGATCGCGCGCCTTGAATCCGGCCGTGTGCGAATAGGCGATTACCGCATTGATGCCTTCGGGGCCGTCATCATACTGCCTGATCCGCTCCACACGCGCGCCGATATCGCCGAGCGCGTCGAAATCGGGGGTGGGGCCGCGCTGGGCCAAAGACATCGGAGCGACGGCAAAAGCGCAGAGCGCGGCGAGCGAAAACAGGGTCCTGGAGCGCATGGATCCATGGATTGCCCGGATCGCGTGTGCGGGCAAGACCATTTCGGACACGAAGTTTCGGAAGGGCGCGTGGTCAAACCCCTTGAAATTGCCCCCCACACTCCGACATAGCGAGGCCGGAACAAAGGGAAGGACTTCACGACGATGATCGATCTGCTCGGCGACAAGGGCGAAACCTTCGGCACTCAGGGCCAATTCACGCGCGATCCGCTGACCGGTGCGCTCGTGCCCGTCGTGGTGGAGCAGACCAGCCGGGGCGAACGCAGCTTCGACATCTTCTCGCGCCTGCTGCGCGAGCGAATCGTCTTCGTTACCGGTCAGGTGGAAGACGGGATGGCCTCGCTCATCACCGCCCAGCTGCTGTTCCTCGAAAGCGAGAACCCCTCGAAGCCGATCAGCATGTACATCAACTCGCCCGGCGGGGTGGTGACGGCCGGCATGGCGATCCACGACACAATGCAGTACATCAAGCCGCGGGTCTCGACCGTGTGCATGGGTCAGGCCGCCTCGATGGGCAGTTTCCTGCTGGCGGCGGGCGAACCGGGCATGCGGATCGCGCTTCCCAATGCGCGGATCATGGTCCACCAGCCGTCGGGGGGCGCGCGCGGCATGGCCTCCGACATCGAGATTCAGGCGCGCGAGATATTGCGCATCAAGGCGCGGATGAACGACCTCTATGTCAAGTATACGGGGCAGAGCCTCGACGAGATCGAGAGGGCGATGGATCGCGACACTTTCCTCGAAGCCGAGGAAGCGCAGAAGTTCGGGATTGTAGACAAGGTCTTCGAAACCCGCCCCGAATCCGAGGAAGAGGGCGACGCGGAAGGCTCGGGCGGCGCTCCGGAATAAGCCGGAGTCGCTCCCTCACTCCGCGTCGCGGCGCGACGACAGGCGCCGCAGGGCGGGGACATGAACGAAAGGGCGGAGACGCGTTCCGCCCTGGCACGCACAGGCGGACGCCATGCCATTGGTGCGGCTCCGTGCGGATTAACTCCACCTGTGTGGATGCAAAATCATCGCCGCATGTGTTGATTCATGCGCGCGGACAGATACACTCGGCGAATCCTCACGCAAAGAACCGCTTTCGCGTGCGGCGCCCAGGACGACAGGAATGACCAAATTGAGCGGATCTGACAGCAAGAGCACCCTCTATTGCAGCTTCTGCGGCAAGTCGCAGCACGAAGTTCGCAAGCTCATCGCCGGCCCCACCGTGTTCATCTGCGACGAATGCGTGGAGCTGTGCAACGACATCATCCGCGAGGAGACCAAGGCCGGGATCGCCGGAAAGAAGGAAGGCGAGGTCCCAACCCCGAAGGAAATCTTCGAGACGCTGAACGATTACGTGATCGGCCAGAACAGCGCCAAGCGGAACCTCGCGGTCGCGGTGCACAACCATTACAAGCGGCTCAAGCACTCCGGAAAGGCGGGCGAGGTCGAACTTGCCAAGTCGAACATCCTGCTTGTCGGGCCGACCGGGACCGGCAAGACTTTGCTCGCCCAGACGCTGGCGCGTACCTTCGACGTGCCGTTCACCATGGCCGATGCGACCACTCTGACCGAGGCCGGTTACGTGGGCGAGGACGTGGAGAACATCATCCTCAAGCTGCTTCAGGCGTCCGACTACAACGTCGAAAAGGCGCAGCACGGCATTGTCTATATCGACGAGATCGACAAGATCACCCGCAAGGCCGAAAACCCCTCGATCACCCGCGACGTGTCGGGCGAAGGCGTGCAGCAGGCCCTCCTCAAACTGATGGAAGGCACCACCGCTTCCGTTCCGCCGCAGGGCGGGCGCAAGCATCCGCAGCAGGAATTCCTCCAGGTCGACACGACCAACATCCTGTTCATCTGCGGCGGCGCCTTTGCGGGTCTGGACAAGATCATCGCCGATCGCCTGCAGAAGCGTTCGATCGGCTTCGGCGCGCACGTCGCCGATCCGGACAAGCGCAAGGTCGGGGAGCTCCTTGAAAAGAGCGAGCCCGAGGATCTTCTCAAGTTCGGCCTGATCCCCGAGTTCGTCGGCCGCCTGCCGGTGATCGCGACCCTTCACGACCTCGACGTCGATGCGCTGGTGACGATCCTGACCGAGCCGAAGAACGCCATCGTCAAGCAGTACAGCAAGCTGTTCGAGCTCGAGGACGTCGACCTCACCTTCACCGACGACGCGCTCAAGGAAATCGCTGAACGCGCAATCAAGCGGAAGACGGGTGCGCGCGGTCTGCGCTCGATCGTCGAAGCGATCCTGCTCGACACGATGTTCGACCTGCCCGACATGGATGGCGTGTCCGAGGTCGTGATCGACGCCGAGGTCGTGAAGGGCGAAAAGGCCCCGATCCTCGTTCACGAGAGCGAGAAGAAGGAAGCGGCTGCTTAAGATGGAGGCGGGGCTGCCGATTGCCACGGCGGCGCCGTTCTCTTTGGCAAGCTGGGGCGTGGCGCTCGCCGCTGATCGCGAGTCCCGCCACCACGACCGCCTTCCCGGCCTGTTCAGCCTGACGGGACGCCCCGTCCGGCTCGACCCGCGCCCGCTCGCGCTGTTCCTCCCACCGATGTTGTTGATGTTCATCGCCGGTGCTGCCATCGCCATCGCCCTCCTTGTCGAGGGCGAGGCAGCGAGCGGAGAACCCACCATCGTCGTCGTCGGAACCGGGATCGCCATGTTCATAAGCGAGATTTTCGCGCTGCGGCTTACCCGGCGCTGGGATCGCTCGCTGCGCTGACCGCCGCCTGATGCGCACCATCGGCATGATCGGCGGGATGAGCTGGGAAAGCTCCGCGCAATATTATGCTCTCATCAACCGCGCCGTCCGCGACCGCCTCGGCTCACCCCATTCGGCGCGCATCGTCATGGAGAGCATGGATTTCGGCGAGGTGGAACCGCTGCAGAGGCCAGGTGACTGGGACGCACTCGGTGAGATGTTGGCCGCAAGCGCACGCCGGCTCGAAGCGGCAGGGGCCGATTTCCTCATCCTTGCCACCAACACCATGCACAAGCTTGCCGATCGGATCGAGGCGGCGACGCGGCTCGACCTGCTGCATATCTGCGACCCAACGGCCGAAGCGATCCGCGCGGCAGGGTGCGACCGGATCGCGCTAATCGGCACCGCCTTCACGATGGAGCAGGCGTTCTATCGCGAGCGGCTCGAAGCTGCGGGGCTTACGATCATTGTGCCAGAGGCCGAGGATCGCGCCGAAATCCACCGCGTCATCTACGAGGAACTGGTGGCAGGGCTTTTCCTCGAAAGCTCGCGCGCAGCCTATCGCGCGGCGATCGAACGGCTCGCCTCACGCGGGGCCGAGGGCGTGGTGCTCGGCTGCACCGAAATCGCGCTGCTGATCGGCCCCGCAGACAGCGCGCGCCCTTTGTTCGACACCGCCGCGCTGCACGCCGAAGCCGCGGCACGCAGGGCCCTAGGCTGACTACAGCACAAAGACGACGCAAAAAAACAACCCCGCCCGGGCCGTTCAGGCCGGACGGGGCTGCATTCGGCGCCGCCCTCAGGGGGGGGAGGGGGGGGGAACAGGACGACGCCTTTGGTCCGTTCCGTTTCTGCTTTCCGGCTCACCAGTGGAGGCGTGCCGCCTGTCCGTTCGTCAGACGACCGCGTCGGCGATCAGGTAGACTGTGCCGACGGTCGCGGCGTTGAAGAATGTCTTGACGGTCAGGGGCAGCAAGATCGCAATGGTCCTTTGTATGGGTTGGCAGGCGGCCTAACGCCACCCTTTCCCTATCAATGCATGGGCCCCTGCAAGGGTTCAGACCTGCTTAGGCGCCCTGCCGCGCTCTTCCCACCACTCGGCGCGGTTCGGGGTTCCGGATGCGGCCACGGGCGCGGCTGCGAAACGAAAAGGCCCCGCCCGGCCTGGAGGAAAAGCCGGACGGGGCGCGGTCCGCGTCGCCCCGGGTGGGAGGTAAGGGTGAGGCGACGCAAGCCTTTCGGGTCGGTCGATCAGCCGGGCAGGAAAACGCCGTCGGTGACATGGACCACGCCGTTCGAGGCCTCGACATTGGCCTTGACGACCTTGGTCTGGCGTCCGCGCGCGTCGGTGATGACGATGTTGTCGCCCATCGGCATGGCGGTGAGCGTGCCGCCCTGGACGGTCTCGATCGTGGCCGAGCCGCCGCTTTGGCGGATAAGGTTCATGAGATCGGCGCTGGTAACTTTCCCCGCCACCGCGTGATAGGTCAGTACTGCCTGCAGCGCACCCTTGTTTTCGGGCTTGAGCAGCGTTTCGACCGTGCCGTCCGGCAGCGCGGCAAACGCATCGTCCACCGGTGCGAAGACGGTGATCGGGCCGGGACCGGATAGGGTCTCGGCAAGCTCGGCGGCGACTACGGCCTGCACTAGCGTATCGTGCATGCCGGTGCTCTTGGCGATGTCGACGATCGTGCCGGCTTCCTTTTCCATGTGATGGTCGGCTGCGGCCGGGACGGCAGTCACGGCGGCGAGGCCGGTGGCCGAGGCGACGGCCGCAAAAGCGGCGGCTTTGATCGTGCTGGGGATATGGCGCATGTGAAACTCTCCTTGTTTGCGCAAGCCCTCCCGATCTTGCGCGGAATTTACGCATCGGGGGGCGGACCGGATGCGGCCAGCGGAGAATTCGTCGGGAAAATCGGGGATTTGCGCGATGCCGTGTGTCTCATTCGCGCCCGGCCGTGCCGGGAACGGATCAAACTTCGGTGAAGGAGCCCTGGGCGACAACAGGTCCTGCGTCCATGCCTTCGGGCTTGCCGCCGATCGGTTCGCGGGTGAGCACCAGCCCCGCTCCTTCGGCGAGGTTGCGACCGATGGTTTCAGGCAGTTTCATGCTGCGGATCTCGCCCGGGGCCACGACGCCCAGAGATTGCAGGTCGCCTCCGTCCGGAGGGGCGAGCCACAATTCGTGGTCATGCACGCCGTCGGCCGAAAGTCCGATCGCGGCGATGACCATGCGCTCGCTTTCGGGGATGTAGGTCACGTCGAGCCGCAGGCCGGTGTCGCCGATCGGCACGGTCGCGACCAACGGATCGGCCTCGGCAAGGGCGGGAGCTTGCTCTGGCGCAACAGGGCCGGGTGCGGGCGCATTATCGGGAGAGAACACGAGCAGTGCGAGCGCAACCGCCGCGGCGAGCGAGGTCAGCCCGGCCGTCCATTGCCAGCGGCGCACGCGGTCCTGCAATTCGACGACATTCGCCGCCGAAGCTCCGCCACCCGCGAGCTCGGCCTCGGCCTTGACGGCCTTTAGAGCGGTCACCCGAGCCTCGATCCGCTGCCATACCTCGCTCGACGGCATGGCGGCGGGCACCTCGTCGAGCAGCGGGGCGAGACGTTCCTCCCATTGCCGGACGGCGGCGGCGAAATCGGGATCGCTCGCCATGCGACCGCGCGCGGTGAGCAGCGCTTCGCCTTCGAGCAGGCCGAGCGCATATTCCGCAGCAAGCACCGGCTCGCCTCCGGGGGCACTGCCGCGCATGGTTTCCCCGGCGCTCATTCGCTCTTCTCCAGACATTCGCGCAGGCGGATGAGGCCGCGCCGTATCCAGCTCTTCATGGTGCCCAGCGGCACGCCGGAGCGATCTGCCAGTTCGGCATAGGTGAACCCGTCGAAAAAGGCCGCGCGGATCTGCGTTGCCGCGTTCTCGTCGAGCGTTTCGAGGCAGGAATGGACTCTCGCCGCGCGTTCCGCATCGATGAGAAGATCGTCGGCAAGCGGGGTCTCGTCGGGAAGCGGTGCCGCCTCCTCCACGGGTACGGCCCCGCCGCGCACCTTGCCCGTGCGCAGCCGGTCCACCGCGCGGTTGCGCGCGAAGGTGGCCAGCCACGATATCGGGCTCGCGCGGGTCGGGTCATAGCGGTCGGCCCGCTGCCACAGATTGACATAGACGTCCTGCAAGGCGTCCTCGGCTTCCTTTCTGTCGCCCAAGATACGCAGGCATATCCCGTATAGCTTCACCCGTGTCGCAGCGTAAATCTCCTCGAGCGCCGCGCTGTCACCATCGGCGAGGCGGACCATCGCCGCGCGCAGATTTTCGCGCGCGATCGCGGCCTCGTCGGGCGGGAGGTCCGCCTCGTCTTGCGAAGGCACGCGCCGCGCCATCAGCAGGGGTGCTCGCAGGCGGCGCTTTCGTCGCGCTCTACCTGGATGGTCGAATGGCCGATGCCGAAGCGATCCCTGAGCGAACGGGCGGCCTCGCGCAGGAAGCTGTCCGAGCCTTGCTGGCGCGGCATGACGAGATGGGCGGTGAGCGCGGTTTCGGTGGTGGACATCGGCCAGACATGCAGGTCGTGCACCGCTTCCACCCCGTCGAGCGCGCGCAGATGGGCGCGCACTTCATCGACATCGATATTCGCGGGCGCGGCATTGAGGCCAAGCTTCACGCTGTCGCGCGCGAGCCCCCAGGTTCCCCATGCGATCACCGCGAGGATGGCGAGGCTGGTGAGCGGATCGATCCACCAGAACCCCGTAAAGAGGATCGCGAGCCCCGCGATTACCACTCCCAAAGAGACGAGCGCATCGGCCGCCATGTGAAGATAAGCCCCTTTGATGTTCAGGTCCTCCTGACCGCGCATGAACAGCAAGGCAGTCAACGTGTTGATCGCAACTCCGATCCCGGCGACGATCGCCATGACCATGCCCTGCGGCTCGGAAGGTTCGAACAGGCGGTGGGCGGTCTCGATAAGGATCGCCCCGATCGCGATGGCGAGCAGCAGCGCGTTGGCGATCGCGGCGAGGATCGTGGAGCTCTTGAAGCCATAGGTAAAGCGGCCCTGCGGCGGGCGCTTCGCCGCCTCGGCGGCGGCCCAGGCAAGCAGCAGGGCGAGCACATCCGACAGGTTGTGCCCCGCGTCCGCGATGAGCGCCATGGAATCGTAGAGCCATCCGGCCGCCGCTTCGACCACGACGAACACCGTGTTGAGTGCGACGCCGATCGCGAAGGCGGCGCCGAAATCCTTCGGCGCGTGGGCGTGCGGATGCCCGTGCCCGTGCCCGTGCCCGTGCGAATGCGCATGACCGGCCTGGCCGTGCGAATAGTCATGTGAGTGTGCGAGACCCATCACGCTCATTCATAGACGCAGGCGGCGAGCCCGTCACGCTTCACGATCACGATACGCCGCTCGATCGAATTGCCATGCCGGGCGAGCCAGCCGCCGGGATTGCGGACCTCGCGCTTTTTCGGACTGGGAAGCGCTGCGGCCATCCGGCTGGCCTCGTCCGGGGTCAGGCGGGCGGCGGAATGGCCGAAATAGCGCTG
This sequence comes from Erythrobacter litoralis, assembly GCF_001719165.1. Taxonomy (NCBI): domain Bacteria; kingdom Pseudomonadati; phylum Pseudomonadota; class Alphaproteobacteria; order Sphingomonadales; family Erythrobacteraceae; genus Erythrobacter; species Erythrobacter litoralis. The sequence goes on along the minus strand of NZ_CP017057.1, from coordinate 2,602,085 downwards.
CGCCCCGGCCTCCGCGCCGTATGTGCCGATCCCGGTCTCGGCGACGTTGAGGTAGACCTCCATGATACGCGCCTTGCCCCATACAAGCTCGATCCAGAAGGTGAACCACGCCTCGAACGCTTTCCTGAACCAGCCGCCGCCCTGCCACAGGAAGACGTTCTTCGCGGTCTGCTGGCTGATCGTGGAGGCCCCGCGCACGCGCCCCGTTTCCTCGCGTTCCGCCAGCGCCTGCTCGATCGCTTCCGTGTCGAAGCCCGAATGTTCGCAGAACTTGGAATCCTCCGCCGCGATCACGGCGTGGACGAGGTTTGGGTCGATGTTGGCGAGGGTTTCCCAGTCCTTCGTGATGCCGTGTTCATCCATCACCATGGTCGCGGTGACGGGCACCGGGATCCACTTGAAGGCGAGCACCAGCAGCAGCGTGAGCGCGATGAAGCCGGCGATGATCTTCGCGACCAGACGCGCTAGGGTTAGAGCCATGACGAGGCAATAGTGCGGCCCGCACCGCTTTCAAAGACAAAACCCTCCCCGGCGCGAACCGGGGAGGGCCATTGTGTTTCGGCGTCCGACGAACGCTTACGCGACGCCTGGAAGCAGGCGCTCTCCCGCGATCCGTTGCATCGCCTTCTGCAGCTTTTCGAAGGCGCGCACCTCGATCTGGCGGATGCGTTCGCGGCTGACATCGTAGACTTGGCTGAGTTCCTCGAGCGTCTGCGGCTTTTCCGTCAGGCGCCGTTCGGTGAGGATGTGCTTCTCACGCTCGTTCAGCGATTCCATCGCCTCGATGAGCATCTCGTGACGCACGTCGGCTTCCTCGGCGTCGGCGACGAGTTCGTCCTGCAACGGGCCGTCATCGGTCAGCCAGTCCTGCCATTCGCCCGAGCCTTCCTCACCATTCCTCATCGGCGTGTTGAGCGAGCCGTCGCCGCCCATCATCATCCGGCGGTTCATGTTCACGACTTCCTGCTCGGGAACGCCAAGATCGGTTGCGATCTTCTTCACGTCCTCGGGGCTGAGATCGGTGTCCTCATAGGCTTCGAGCTGCTTCTTCATCCGGCGAAGGTTGAAAAACAGCTTCTTCTGCGCCGCGGTCGTGCCCATTTTCACGAGCGACCAGCTGCGCAGGATGAATTCCTGGATGGACGCCTTGATCCACCACATTGCGTAGGTCGCGAGGCGGAAGCCGCGATCGGGTTCGAATTTCTTGACGCCCTGCATCAGCCCAACGTTTCCTTCGGAAATGAGGTCGGAGACGGGCAGGCCGTAGCCGCGATAGCCCATCGCGATCTTCGCCACGAGCCTCAGGTGGCTCGAGACCAGTTGCGCGGCGGCTTCGGGATCCTCATGTTCCTGGTAACGCTTGGCCAGCATATATTCCTGCTCGGCCGTGAGAACAGGATACTTCTTGATCTCGGACAGGTAGCGGTTGAGGCTCTGCTCTCCGCTGAGCGCCGGGACCGACTGGGTCTTGGTAGTGCTCACGTTTGACGGACCTTTCTGTTGTCGACCGCTTTTGCCGGACCCCTGATGGGCATCCGGCCGATTGGGTCACGAGGGCAGGTTATACACGAAGAATGCGCAATTGTGTGCGCTTTTCATCGATCAAAACGATCCAATTCGTCGATCAGTTCCTGCATGTCGGGCGGCAAATCGCTCCTAAACTGGACGTTTTTGCGCAAGACCGGGTGCATGAAACCCAACTCCGCCGCGTGCAGCGCCTGGCGGGCGAAACCAAGCCGGGCGAGCAGGGGTCTTAGCGGTCTGGGAGTGCTCCCGTAGAGTGGATCTCCCAATAGCGCATGGCCGATTGACGCACAGTGAACGCGCACCTGGTGGGTGCGTCCGGTTTCGAGCCGGCATTCGACGAGCGCCGCGTGCCCCAGCCCTTCGAGTGTCTGGTAGTGCGTCACCGCATGCTTGCCGCGCGTCGATTTCGGATCGAGCGCCGCCATCTTCTTGCGATTCGCGTCGGAACGCCCGATCCGCCCCTCGATCGTCCCCGCCGCAGGGCGCGGATGTCCGGCGGTGACGGCGAGATAGCGGCGATGCACCGAATGCTGGGCGAATTGCGCGGCAAGACCTTCGTGCGCCGCGTCGGTCTTAGCAACGACGAGAAGCCCGGAGGTGTCCTTGTCGATCCGGTGGACGATGCCGGGGCGCGCGACCCCGCCGATCCCTGACAGGCTCCCGCTGCAATGGTGTAGCAGCGCATTGACGAGCGTACCGTCTGCATTTCCGGCGGCTGGGTGGACCACCATGCCGGCGGGCTTGTCGACGACGATCAGATGATCGTCCTCGTATGCGATGACGAGCGGGATCGCCTGCGGGCATGCCTCTGCCTCGGCGGCAGGGGGCAGGGCGATGCGAAACGGCGTTCCGGCGGCGACCTTGGCCGAGGCGCCGGTCGCCGTCGCGTCGCCGATTTCGACCGCACCTTCGCCGATCAGCGCCTGCACCCGCGCGCGCGAAAGCCCGCTCGCCTCGGCAAGGGCCTTGTCGAGCCGGGCGGGAGCGGCAATCGTGCCGGTGATGATTTCGCGCTTCGACACGGCTAGGGCCATGCGCCATGGGACTTGAGGTGACAAGAGAGGCGGCGGACGCGATGCTGGCAGCGGCGCGTGCGGCGCATCCGAACGAGGCCTGCGGGATCCTGCTTGGTGCTGGCGAGCGGATCGAGGCATTCTCGCAGACGGCCAATGTCCATGATCGGCCCGCGCGCCGGTTCGAAATCGACCCGCAGGCGCTGATCGACGCACATCGCACCGCACGCAGCGGCGGTCCGCAGATCGTGGGCTATTTCCATTCGCACCCCGTAGGCCCTGCCGAACCCTCTTCGACCGACCGCGCCGAGGCGGCATCCGACGGCCGGGTGTGGGCGATCTGCGGTGAGGGAGAACTCGCTTTCTTCCGCGCGGTGGAAGGCGGTTTCGAGACGCTTTCCAGCACGATAATCGATGGCTAAGGTCGCGCCTATGATTTCGCAGACCGATCTTGCCTCTCTCCTGTGTTCGCGCCTTTGCCACGACCTGCTCTCGCCGGTCGGAGCGCTGTCCAACGGGCTCGAACTGCTTGCCGACGAAAACGACCCGGAAATGCGTGAACGCTGCGTCGAGCTGCTCGAGGCGAGCGCGAAGATAAGCACGGACAAGCTGAAGTTCTTCCGCCTCGCCTTCGGGGCGGCAGGCGGGTTCGGCGACAGCGTCCCGATCGAGGAGGCGCAGCAGGTGATCGGCGCGCTTGCGGGCGATGCCAAGAAGATCGAGGTCAACTGGGCGATGGCCGAGAACACTCTTCCCAAGCCCGCGATCAAGGTCCTGCTCAACCTGGCCCAGATCGCTCTCGATGCGCTGGTGCGCGGCGGGCGGCTGGATATCGGGGCCGAGCGGCTCGAGGGCAATGTCGAGATCGTGGCGCGCGCGACGGGGCCGCGGATCGCCTTCGACGAGACGATCGGACGCGCTTTGCAGGGCGAACTCGGCGCGGGCGAACTCACCAGCCGGACGGCGGCCGCGCACATGATCGCGGTGCTCGCCGAGGAACTCGGCGGGGGCCTGCAATACCGCCTTGCGGACGATGCCCTGGTGCTGGGTGCGGTGATTCCCGAGCCCGAGGGAATGATCGGATGAGCGCCGCTCCACCAGCCCCGCGCGGCAGCCTTCCCGAAGGCATGCGCGAAGGGGAACTGGTCCATGCGGTCGTACCGTCTCCCAATTTCGGCAAACGCCAGCTGCCCATCACTATGGTCGTGCTGCACTATACCGAGATGCAGCCGGTCGAACAGGCGCTGGGCAAGCTCATCAATCCCGAAAGCGAAGTCTCGGCGCATTACCTCATCAGCGAGACCGGGACCGTGACCCAGCTCGTGGCGGAAGCCAGGCGGGCCTGGCATGCGGGCGTTTCGTGCTGGCGCGGGATCACCGACGTCAATTCGGCGAGCATCGGGATCGAGCTCGATCATCCCGGTCATGCAGGGGGGTACCGCGAATTCAGCGAAGCGCAGATCAATTCGCTCGTCCCGCTGCTGGCGGCTATCATCGAGGACTACGACATCCCGCGAGCCAATGTGGTCGGCCATTCCGATGTCGCGCCCGCGCGCAAGCTCGACCCGGGCGAGCTGTTCCCGTGGGACCGGCTGGCGGAATATGGACTTTGCCTGCCGAAGCCGGAAAAGCTCGAGCTCGGCGACCCGTTCCAGAATGACGGGGCCTTCATGCTCGCGCTCGAGCGGTTCGGCTACGACATCACCGATGCGACCGCGGCGGTCGAAGCGTTCCAGCGGCGCTGGCGGCCCGAGATCATCGACGGGGCGATCGACGGGCAGGTGGGGGCGATCCTGTTCCAGCTTCTGCTCGACCGCGACCGCGGCCTGACCCGATAAGGGCCTCCGAAGCGCCAAGGCCCTACCGCCCCGCGCATTTTCCGCCTATATGAGCCTTGTCAGGGGGCCAGGCAGCCGCGTACCGCGAGGTGCGAGGAAAGTCCGGGCTCCACGAAACGAGGGTGGCGGGTAACGCCCGCCGGGTGTCGGTCTTCGGGTCGGCATTCAGGGAAAGTGCCACAGAGAGTATACCGCCGATGGCGCCTAAAGCGCACAGGCAAGGGTGAAAGGGTGCGGCAAGAGCGCACCGGGGCTCCGGCAACGGCGTCCGCATGGCAAACCCCACCCGGAGCAAGGCCAAATAGGGGCCTCGTGTCCCGGATCGATCCGGGACAGGGGTGTTTCGCCCCGAGAGGCCCGGGTTGGCTGCTAGAGCCGTCCGGCAACGGGCGGCCCAGATGAATGGCTGCCACCACGCGGCAGGTTCCCTTGCGGAATACCGCGCGCGGCACAGAACCCGGCTTATCGGCCCCCTGATATTTTGCTTTTTCGTGCTGTCGTTCCGGTGCGCGATGCGCCATCGTGCCGCCATGACAAGCCTTGCTCCCCCCACTCGCCCGCTCGTCCAGCGCATTGCCGTGATCCTCGCGGTGGTGGTGCAGATCGGGGCAACCTTTCTGCCCGATCTGGGCTTTGGCGAACAGATCGGTGATCGTTCGGACAGCGTGCGCACGCTGATCACGCCATCGGGCTGGGCCTTCGCGATCTGGGGGCCGCTTTTCCTCGGCAGCGCGGTCTTCGCGATCTGGCAGGCGCTGCCCGCGCAGCGCGACAATGCCCTGCTGGCGCGGATCGCCTGGCCGGCCGCAATTGCGCTCGCCGCACAGGGCGTATGGGCGACCTACACCCAGTTTGCCAATCTCACCTTCGTATCTGCGGCGATCATCCTCGTTTCGCTTGCCGGGCTGCTTGCCTGCCTGCGCGCGCTTGCACTGGCGAAGACGCTGTCGGCGGGCGAGCGCTGGTTCGCAGGCCTCGTGCTGAGCGCGCTCGCAGCGTGGCTGACGGCCGCGAGCATCGTCAACATCTCGGCGAGCCTTGTCTATCACGGCGTCGGGGGCGGCTTCGCCAATCCGCTCGCAGCGGCAGTCATGGTCGGCATCGGGGGGCTGGTCGCCGCATTGGCGACCGCACGCAGCAAGGGCAATCCGTGGTACGCGCTGGTGTTCTGCTGGGCGCTGTCGGCGATCTATTTCCGCGGCGGGCAGCAGGCCGAGATCATCGCCATCGCCTGCATGGCAAGCGGCGCGCTCGTCCTGGCGGTGACCCTTGCGAGCCTAGCGCGGCCCGGCAACCGGCGCCACTGGCTCGGTCTGTAGACCGTGGGCAGCTAGAGGCGCCCGACGCTGGTATAGGCAAACCCTGCGGCACGCACATCCTCGGGATGGTAGATGTTGCGCAGGTCGACCAGAACCGGCGCATTCGCTAGTTCTCTTACCCGCTTGAGGTCGAGCGCGCGAAAGGCATCCCATTCGGTTACGATCACGGTCGCATCCGCCCCGGTGATCGCCTCATAGGGATCGGCGCACATCGTCACCTCGGGCATCAGCGGGCGGGCAAGTTCCATGCCTTCGGGATCGAAGGCGGCAAGCTCGACCCCGGCATCGCTCAGCGTCTGGGCAATCGCGATCGAGGGCGAATCGCGCATGTCGTCCGTGTTCGGTTTGAACGTCAGGCCAAGCAGCGCGACCTTCCTTCCACGAGCGGCTTCGGCCCCGCCGAGCGCCTCGAGCACCTTGCGGCCCATCGCCCGCTTGCGGCTGTCATTGGTCTTGACCACGGCCTCGACGATGCGGGTCGGGCTGTCATAATCCTCTGCCGTCTTGAGCAGCGCAAGCGTGTCCTTGGGAAAGCACGATCCGCCATAGCCGGGCCCGGCGTGGAGGAATTTCGGCCCGATACGATTGTCCATCCCTATCCCGCGCGCGACATCCTGTACGTTGGCGCCGACCTTCTCGCACAGGTCCGCCATTTCGTTGATGAAGGTGATCTTGGTCGCGAGGAAGGCGTTGGCGGCGTACTTGATCAGTTCGCTGGTGCGGCGGCTGGTGAAAAGGATCGGCGATTCGTTGAGGAAGAGCGGGCGATAGACCTCGCGCATGATGTCGCGGCCGAAATCGTCCTCCGCCCCGATCACGATGCGGTCGGGGCGCTTGAAATCGCCGATCGCCGCGCCTTCGCGCAGGAATTCGGGATTGGAGACGACGCTGAAACGGTGCGAAGTGCCCGTCTCGCCGATGATCCGCTCGACTTCGTCACCGGTTCCGACCGGCACGGTCGACTTGGTCACGATGACGGCATCACCCGACAGGTTCTCGCCCACTTCGCGCGCGACCGCATGAACGAAGGTCAGGTCGGCGTGGCCGTCGCCCCTGCGGCTCGGCGTGCCGACGGCGATGAAGATGGCACTTGCGTCGGCAATCGCTTCGGCCAAGCTGGTCGTGAAGGAGAGCCTTCCGGCGCGCACGTTGTTTTCGACCAGCGCGTCGAGCCCGGGCTCGTAGATCGGCATGATCCCGTCATGCAGGCGGTCGATCTTGCTCTGGTCCTTGTCGATGCACACGACATCGTGTCCGAAATCGGCAAAACAGGCGCCCGACACGAGGCCGACATAGCCCGAACCCACCATCGCGATTTTCATCGAATTCGTTCCCCTCGGCGAGACTGCGGCGCCCGCGTGTCGTCCGTGCCCTGCGCTCGCGCCGTCTGCGCGCCGCTAACGTGCCCGGTCGCCGTGGAAGGTCTCGATCGGCCCGTCATCCTGCTGGCAGGCCTGCATGATTCGCTTCTGGTCGGCTTCGAGCACCAGCGCCGTAAGCACACCCGAGCGGAAAGCGCCAGTATCAATCCCGATCCGGTTGCCGCAATCCATGACCCGGTCGAAAATCGTGTGCCCGTGCACCACGACCTTCTCGAGCGGGCCGTCGTGATCGAGGAAGCGATCGCGGATCCAGAGCAGGTCGCTGCGATTCTGCGCCTCAAGCGGCTTGCCGGGGTCGACCCCGGCATGGACGAAGACATAATCGCCCGCGACGATCATTTCCTCGAAGGAGGCGATATATTCCCGCTCCTCCGGCGGAACGAGGCGGGGCAGCATCGCGAACAATTCATCGAGTTCGAGCGTGTTGAAGCGCTTGCGCGACAGGCCGTAGGACAGGATCGTTTCGCGTCCCCCATGCTTGAGGAAATGGCGCAGAATTTCCGGCTTTTCGAAGGCCTGGAGGAACATTTCCTCGTGATTGCCGGCAAGGACGCGGACATTGCGCCTGCTCTGCCATTCGCGCGTCGCTGCGATCACGCCGGCGCTGTCCGGTCCGCGATCGACAAGGTCGCCGAGCAGGATGATGCGCGCCTCGGCATCGCCGTCCCGCGAAATATCCGCCTCGATCGCGTCCATCATCGCCTCTAACAGGTCGAGCCGCCCGTGAATGTCGCCGATGACGTAATAACGCGTTCCCGCCGGAACGCGCGAGGCGGTGGGCGAGGGAGCGGATCGGAAAAGGTCCTTGAGCGCGTTCAGCATGGGTCCTGGCGGCAGATGGGATTTCGCGGAAAACGATTGCGGGAGGGCTGGGCAAGCGGACGCAAAAGCTCCCGCCCGGGTGCCCTGCCGGATGATATGGGCACAATCCCTGGGCGCTCGCCCCGTTTCGGGCTAGGGGGTAAAGCAGCCGGATCGGATCGTGTGGTCATGCACGGCCATTAGGCGGCATGCGGCTTAACGGCAACTGAGCAGGGCGTGCACTCGCCCGCACGGATCGCACAATTCGTCGCTGAGCAGGGTCTGCAAGGCCACGTTCTCTCTAAGCGCATGCTAAGGGTCCGTCGGGGCGAAGAGGATCGTGAAACAGGGGGATGGGCTTGAGGCGAGATTCCGGAAATCGGTCGATGAACCTGAAAGGCTGGGCGAGCGCGCCGGCGCGAGGCGGGGACTGCGCGGGGCGCCCGCCCGGCGCTGCGCAGCGGCTGGCTGCAGCTGCCCTCATTCCAATGGCTCTTGCTGCGGCGCCCGCCTTCGCCGCCCCTGCCGGCGAGGAACTTCCGCACGAGGGGCCGGACGCCCAGGACCCGGTTATCCCGATCAAGGCCCGCTCCGGCATCGGTGAGGGTCGCGAAGCAAACAATACGGCCAGCGCGATCTCGGGCCAGGGTTTCACCATTACCGCCAATGCGACACTGGCGAGCGAATACCGGTTTCGCGGCGTCGATCTTTCGGGCGGCGATCCGACGGTGCAGGGCGGGATCGACCTGTTCCACGATACCGGCTTTTACGCGGGCACCTTCGCGTCCACTCTCGATGACGAGACCACCGGCTATGGCGGGCTTGAACTCGATTTCTATGCCGGCTGGAGCGGCGATGTCGCGGAAGGGCTGAGCGCCAATCTGGGCGTGATCGCCTACACCTTTCCCGACGCGCCGGAGGGCGATTTCGACTATCTCGAACTCTACGGCTCGGTCGGTTTCACTCTGGGGCCGGCGCAGGCGACGGTCGGGGCAGCCTGGGACGTGGGCGAGGACGGGCTCCGGTTCGGCGGCCTCAGGCGCGACAACCTCTATGTCTACACCGACCTGTCGGCAGGGGTGCCGGGGACACCGGTGACGGTGAACGCGCATCTCGGCTACACCGACGGGGCGATCGATTTCGCGGGCGAGAGCGTGTCATTCGACTGGTCGCTCGGCGCGGACTGGGCGATCCGCGACACCCCGCTGGTCCTGGGGGTCGCCTATGTCGACGCGGCCGACGATGTCGCTCCGCCAGGCGCATTCAATCCGACTTCGGGCACGATCCTCGGCACGCTGACCGCCTATTTCTGAACCGCTCAGTCGAGCGTGAAGCTGACGGTCGTGACCACGCGGACCTTCTTGTAGGGGCTGTCAGACTGGCCCCAGCCGCCGCTCTCGCCGTCGCGCGCCTCGATCGAGAAATAGCCCTGCGTCGCGTCCTTGATCGAGCCGACCCTCGCGCCCGAGTCCTCGGCGAATTGCTGCGCGGCGGCGCGGGCGTCTCGGGTCGCTTCTGCGACCATTTCCGGCTTGATGTCGTTGAGGCGGGTGAAGGCATAGCTCATGCCCGAACCTTCCTCCAGGAACACCCCGCGCCCCACGAGATCGAATTGCCGCGCGACAGCCTTTTGCGCGCGGGCGATGTCGTCGGTCCGCAGTGCAAGGCGCTGGCGCACCGTGTAGGTGGTGATGCCGTCGTTGGTGTAGCTCGACACGTTCGCCCCGGTCGGCTGGAGCGCGTCTTCGGGAAAGCCGAGATCGGCGAAGAAGGTTTCGATCGCGTCGGTGTCCGAACGCGCCTTGGCCTGCGCGCTGGCGAGATTGGTGGAGGAGGCTGAATAGGAGATCGTCCAGGTCGCGAGATCGGCAGTCACGTCGCGCTCGGCCAGTCCGCGCACGGTGACCGAACGTTCCGCCTCTTTCGCGCGCAGCAACCCGTCGCCGAGCAGGTAGCCGCCTGCCATCATGCCGAACGCAGCGATCGCCGCCGTCCCGAACCACCGCCTGTTGGCCGAACCCGTCAGCCCGTTTCCGCCCGTCTCGTCGCACATCCTGTCCTCCCTGAGTATCTGCGACGAGTTGTGTAGGATCGTCGATGAACCGTTTTTGAATGAGTGATAGAGAGGAGCGGCAAAACCATCCGAGGAAGCCAATGACCAAATATCTCCATTCGATGATCCGCGTGACCGATCCCGATGCGACGGTTGCTTTCTTCAAGGTGATCGGGCTGGAGGAAGTGCGCCGCTTCGATGTCGAGCAGGGCCGCTTCACCCTGATTTTCCTCGCCGCGCCCGGGCAGGAGGGGCTGGCCGAGGTCGAACTGACCTGGAACTGGCCGCCCGAGGACGGGAGCGAGCCGGAAAGCTACGACGGCGGGCGCAATTTCGGCCATCTCGCCTACCGGGTCGAGAACATCTACGAGACTTGCCAGAAGCTGAAGGATGCGGGCCACACGATCCATCGCCCGCCGCGCGACGGCTACATGGCCTTCGTCAAATCGCCGGACGGCATTTCGGTCGAATTGCTGCAGGAAGGCCGGCTTGAACCGGCTGAGCCCTGGGCCAGCATGGAGAATGTCGGCAGCTGGTAACGGCCCCCCGCGCTCCCTCCGATCCGGAACCCCCGCTTTGGCCCGGTCGTTCGGGAAGCGGGGGAGCGGTAAAGCGAGAGGAGAGAAACCATGCCGGCACAATCAAAGGCACAGCAGAAGGCGGCGGGGGCGGCCCTGTCCGCGAAACGCGGCGAGACCAAGGTCTCCGACCTTCAGGGCGCGTCCAAGGAAATGTACGATTCCATGAGCGAGGACCAGCTCGAGGACTTCGCCGAGGGCAAGCGCAAGGGCAAGCCTGAGCATGTCGACGACAAGGATTGAAGAGGGCTAGCTCTCGTCCCGGGTAAAGGTCGCCCAGCGGTCGCGCTCGGGCAGGCCTTCGCGTATGTCGTCGGCTGGATTGGGGTCGATGTAATTGCCCTGCCGGTGAAGATGCGCCTTGCCGATCATGTTCGCCGTGATCGGTGCGGCGATGAACAGGAAGATCGTGATGAGCAGTTCGTGCACGGTGTAGCGGCCCTCGTGCACGGGCCAATAGATCATCGAGGCAAGCAGGATCCCGCCCACTCCCAGCGTCGTCGCCTTGGTCGGCCCGTGCAACCGCGTCATCAGCGAGGGCAGCCGGACAAGGCCCCAAGACCCCACGAGCGCGAAGCCCGCGCCTGCGAGGATCAGCGCGGCGATTGCGAAATCGGCGATCTGCGTCATCAGCGGGCTCATTCGACGATGTCTCCGCGCAGCAGGAACTTGGTGTAGGCAACGGTCCCGACGAAACCGACCATCGCAAGCAGGAGGCTGGCCTCGAAGTAGAAGGTCGAGCTTTCATAGATGCCGTAGAGCACGATGAGCGCGATCGCGTTGATCATCATGGTGTCGAGCGCGAGGATCCGGTCCCCGCGCGTCGGGCCCTTGAGCAGACGCCAAAGGTTCAGCACCAGCGCGAGCGCAATGATGACGAACCCGGCGGAGACGGCGAAATCGATCATCGGAATATCCTTGTCAGCCGCGCCTCGTAGCGCGCCTTGATGCGGGCGACGGCTTCGTCGCGATCGCCCACGTCAAGCGCATGGACGAGCAACATCCGACCGCAGGCCGAAACATCCGCGGAGACGGTGCCGGGGGTGAGGCTGATCGTCCCTGCCAGTGCGGTGATCGCCTCGGGCTGGTTAACATCGAGCGGGATCACCAGCCAGGCCGAGCGCAGGTCGCGGTCGCGCTTGGTCAGGATGATCCAGGCGACTTCGAAATTGGCGACGACGATGTCCCACAGCACCACAAGAAGGTATTCGAGCATTGCCCAGCCGAAGCGCAGGCGCGGCTTCTCCCGCCAATAGGGCGAGGTGAAAAGCGGGACCACCACGGCGACGATCCCCGCCATGATGATCGATCCCCAACTCACGCTGTTCGCGAGCAGGACCCAGAAAACGGCGAGCAGGCCGGAAAGGCCGGGATGGGGGAAGAGATTGCGGATCACCGGAGCCCCTCCGCCTGCCGCGGCGCTTCGCCCAGTACTGCCTCGATATAAGGGGTGCGCTCGAACAATTGCGTGGTCGTCTCGCCGGCGTAGTCGGTCATGGGGCCTGCGAAGATCGTAAGACCCGCGACGAGCGCCAGCAGAAACCAGGCCGGCGCGGTTTCGAACGGGTGACGGGTCGGCGGGACCTCGGCAGGCTCGCCCTGGGCCTTCCAGAACAAGGTGCTGCCCGCGCGGGCGAGGCCGAGAATGGCGAAGAACGTGCCGCCCAGAACCGCGGCCCAGATCCACGGCATCAACGCCGCTCCGGCGCTCGCATCGAGGATCAGGACCTTGCCGACGAATCCCGAAAGCGGCGGCAGGCCGGCCAGCGCGATCGCGGCGAGCATGAACAGGACCGACACCTGCCCGATCCGGGCGAAAGGGCGGCCGGGGCGAAGGTGATCTTCGTCATCGCCGCGCCCACGTCGCACGAGATCGGTGACGAGGAAGACGAGCCCGCCCGCCAGCACCGAATGCGGCATGTAATAAAGTGCAGCAGCGATCCCTTTGGGCGTGAACAGGCTCACCGCGACAAGCAACGTGCCGGTCGACCCGATCACTCCGAAAGCGGCAAGGCTCCTGAGGTTTCTCGCCGCGAGCACGCCGACATAGCCTGCAAGGATCGTCAGCATGGCCGCTGGCAGCATCCAGCCCACCGGAGCGAAGGCGGCGACGCCGGCATCCGCCCCGAAGATCAGCACGGTGACGCGGATGATCGGATAGACGCCCGCCTTGGTGAGGATCGCGAACAGGGCGGCGACCGCGGGGCTGGTCGAGGCATAGGTCTGCGGTAGCCACAGATGGAGCGGCAGCAGCGCGGCCTTGAGCGCGAAGACCGCGATCAGCAATTGCGCGCCGGCGCGGATCAGCGGCTGGTCGCCCATCGGCGCTTCGGCGACGCGCAGCGCCATGTCGGCCATGTTGAGCGTCCCGGTCACTCCGTAGAGGATGCCGACCGCAATCAGGAACAGCGTCGATCCGACGAGATTGACGACGACATATTTGACGCCCGCATGCAGTCGCTGCTGCCCCTGGCCGTGCAGCATCAATCCGTAGGATGCGATCAGCAGCACCTCGAAGAACACGAACAGGTTGAACAGGTCGCCCGTCAGGAACGAGCCGTTGAGGCCGAGCAGCTGGAACTGGAACAGCGGATGGAAATGCATCCCCCTGCGGTCGAGCCCGGTGAGCACCGCATGAGCGAGCACGACCACGCCGAGCACGCTCGTCAGCAGGACCATCAGCGCCGACAGCCGGTCGAGCACCAGCACGATGCCGAAAGGCGCGGGCCAATCGCCAAGTTCGTAGATCGTGATGTTCCCGTCCTTCGCCGAAAGGAACAGCGCAAGCGCGCTTGCAAGGATCACCAGCGTTGATGCGCCCGACAGCAGCCGGGCGAGTTGCGAAAGACGAACGACGCGCACGAGGCACACGGCCGCGATGATTGCGGGCAGCAGGATCGGGACGATGATGAGATCGCTCATCGTTCATCCTCCCGCTGCTGGCGGGCGAGGACGTCCTCGTGGTCGGGTGCGTCGTCGGGATCGCCGTCGACATGGTCCGACCCGCTTTCGAGATAGGCTCTAAGCGCCAGCACGACGACGAAGGCCGACATGCCGAAACTGATGACGATCGCGGTCAGCACCAGCGCCTGCGGCAGGGGATCGGTGTATTCGGCGACATCCTTGCCGTAGATCGGCGGGCGGTCGACCATCAGCCGCCCCATCGCGAACAGGAAGACGTTGATGGCATAGGACAGCATGGCGATCCCGAGCACGACCGGGAAGGTCCGCTTGCGCAGGGTGAGATAGACCCCCGCCGCGGTCAGCACGCCGATCCCGGAAGCGACGAGGAATTCGATGCTGAGGCCGAAGGTCATGTTCCCTGCTCCTTCGGCCGCGAGGGATCGATGTCCATCGGATGCTCCGAAGGTTCAAGCTTTTCCGCCCGCTGTGCCGCGCCCGAAAGCTGGGCGAGGGCGAGCATGACCGCGCCGACCACCGTCAGGGCGACGCCGATGTCGAACAGCATGGCGGTGGCGAGTTCGATCTCGCCGATCAGCGGCAGATGGAAATAGTCGAAGGCGGAGGTCAGGAACGGCTTGCCGAAGACGAGCGAGCCGAGCCCGGTCGCCGCGGCGATCAGCACGCCCCAGGAAATGAGCGCATGACGCTCGGTCCGGCGGCGGTCCTCGGCCCATTCGAAGCCCGAGGCCATGTACTGGATCAGCAGCGCGATCGAGAACACCAGCCCCGCGATGAAGCCGCCGCCCGGCAGGTTGTGCCCGCGCAGGAAGATGTAGAGCGCGACCACCAGCGCCAGTGGCAGTATCAGCCGCCCGGCCACGACCAGCATCATAGGGTGGCGCTCGGGCGAGCGGATCTGGTCGGGTATCCAGGCGAGCAGGCGCTGCCCGGATTCGCCTCTCACCGCGGTTCGAAGCAGCGCATAGATCCCGATCGCCGCGATGCCGAGCACGATGATCTCGCCGAACGTGTCGAAGCCGCGGAAATCGACGAGGATGACGTTCACGACATTGGTCCCGCCGCCGCCCGGTTTCGACATCTCCCAGTGATAGGAGGAGATCGGGTCGTTCGCAGGCCGCGTCATGACCGCATAGGCGAGCCATGCAACGCCGCCGCCGATAGCACTCGCCAGCGCCCCGTCGCGCACCCGGCGCGGCAGTGAACTGATCGAGCGCGGCGCCTTGGGCAGGAGGTTGAGGGCGAGCAGCAGCAACAGGATCGTCACCACCTCGACCGAGATCTGCGTCAGCGCAAGGTCGGGCGCGGACAGGAAGACGAAGGCGAGCGAGACGATGAGGCCGATGATGCTGATATAAATGAGCGACAGGAATCGCCGCGTCTCCGACATCACCACCGCGACAGCGCCGGCGATCAGGATGGCCCATGAGATGATCGCGACCGGCGAAGCGGGGATCGTCTCACGCATGCCCGGCGCGTGGCTGCCTGCGCTCATCCCCTCGATCCCGAGCGCGAGCGCGGCGAGGAAGAACACGAACAGGGTGCGCGGCAGCGAGCCGGTATGGACGCCCTCGGTGAACGCCCGGCTTGCCGCGACGAGCTTTGCGATCCCGCTGTCGAACAGTCGCTTGGCCACGGGCACCGGCAGGCTCTGCCAGACGCGCTCGGCGATGCCGTGCCTCCACAGCAGCGCAGCGCCGCCCACGACGGCGATGACGCTCATGAGAAGGGCAAGGGTGAAACCATGCCAAAGACTGAGATAGTAATAGGGCAGCTCGGTATCCTGCACGACCGCCCGCGACACGCTTTCGACAAGAGACCCGGCGAAGGTAGTGGGGAAAAGACCGATGAGAACCACCAGCGCGACCAGCACGCCGGGCGGGCCCCACAACCCGATGCCGGGATCATGCGGGGACTTGGGATAATCGTCGTGCCGCGGCCCGAAATAGACGCCGTAGACATAGCGGAAGGAATAGGCCGCCGAGAGCAGCGAGCCCAGCGTGACGAGCGCAGGCAGCAGCCAGGGCACCCCGGCCCAGGCGGTGTGCACCGCTTCCTCGAGCATCATCTCCTTGGAAATGAACCCGTTGAAGGGCGGAAGGCCCGCCATCGAAAGCCCCGCGATCGTGCCGGAAATCCCCGCGATCGGCATGAGGCCGATGAGCCCGCCCAGCCGCCTGATATCGCGCGTGCCCGCGTCGTGATCGACGATGCCCGCATTCATGAACAAAGCCGCCTTGAAGGTCGCGTGGTTGACGATGTGGAACACCGCCACCACCGCGGCCATCTTCGTGCCGAAGCCGAGCAGCATGGTGAGCAGCCCGAGATGGCTCACCGTCGAATAGGCGAGCAGGCCCTTCAGGTCGTCCTTGAACAGCGCGATCGCCGCGCCCACCAGCATGGTGAGCAGCCCGGTCGTCGCGACAAGATAGAACCACAAGTCGGTCCCCGCCAGCACCGGCCAGAGCCGCGCCATCAGGAACACGCCCGCCTTCACCATCGTCGCGCTGTGGAGATAGGCCGAGACCGGAGTGGGCGCGGCCATCGCGTGGGGCAGCCAGAAATGGAACGGAAACTGTGCCGACTTGGTGAAGCAGCCGAGCAATATCAGCACCAGCGCCACCGGATAGAGCGGCGAGGCCTGCACCACCTCGCGCTGGGCTAGGATCGCGGTCAGGTCATAGGTCCCGGCGATATTGCCGAGCAGCACCATTCCCCCGATCAGCGCCAGTCCGCCGCCGCCGGTAACCGCGAGCGCCATGCGAGCGCCTTGTCGCCCTTCCGGCTTGTGATTCCAGAAGCCGATCAGCAAGAAGGAGGACAGGCTCGTCATCTCCCAGAAGACGAGCATGAACAGGATGTTGTCCGAAAGGACGATCCCCAGCATCGCGCCCTGGAACAGCATCAGAAACGCGAAGAAGCGGCCCGAATCCTCCTCGTCCGAGAGATAAAAGGTCGCATAGGCGATCACCAGCACGCCGATGCCGAGGATGAGCCCGGCGAACAGGAGGCCGAGCGGGTCGAGAAAGAAACTCGCATCGAGCCCGATCGCGGGAATCCAGCTATGGCGTTCGGCGATGACCTCTCCGCCGAGAACGGCAGGCGCATGCAGCATGACCAGTGCCAGCGCCGTCGCCGCGAATGCGCCCGCGACCGCGCCGTGCACCCTGCGCGAGCCTCCGCCGGGGAGGCTCCCGCCGGCGATCGCGAGAGCGAGCGCGCCGAGAAAGGGCAGCAGCGATATCGTCAGCAGGTCCAAGATGACGCTCCGGGTCAGGTTGGCGGTTCGAGTGACGTGCGGCAGGACGGGAAGGTTGCGCCCCGCTGAGGTCCTTTGCGCATCGCATCAGCGCCGTCAAAGTGAAATTCCGCCGCAACCGGGCTGCGCGCAATGCCGCACCGACGCCTCGCCGAGCGAAAATTGCTGAAAAGGGGATTGCGGTTTTTCGCCGGTGACCTTCAGAAATTGTCAAGTCCCACCGGCCCTCTTCGTCACTATTGCAGGCAACCTGTGTCAGCGATAAGCTAACACAGGTTAAGGGGGTCGCCTTGACATTCACAGAGCTGTATTTCTGGCAGGTGCTGGCCGTGCTCCAGCACGAATTGCTGCTTTTCGCGGCGGGGATTTTTCCTGATCGGGGCGATCGACGACATCGCGGTCGATCTGGTTTGGCTGTGGCTCAGGCTGAACGGCCGGGCAAAGACTGCGCGTTTCGATCGCGATGAATTGCGCGCGCGCAGGCTGCGCGGCCGCGCGGCGGTTTTCATCCCGGCCTGGTCCGAAGCCTCCGTCATCCGTGAAACGCTCGCGCACATGCTCACGGCCTGGCCGCAGGCGGATCTGCGCGTCTATGTCGGCTGCTATCGCAACGATCCCGAGACGATCGCTGCCGCGATGAACGCGGCGACGGGAGACGACCGGCTGAGGATCGTGATCCATGATCGCGACGGGCCCTAGACCAAGGCCGATTGCCTCAACCGCCTCTATCGTGCGCTGTGCGCCGACGAACGGCGCATGGGCGAACGTTTCGCGATGGTCGTTTTCCACGATGCGGAGGATCTCGTCGATCCCGCAGGGCTCGGACTGCTGGATGTCGCGATCGCGCGCGGCACGGCTTTAGCGCAATTGCCGGTGGAGCCGATCGTCCAGCGCGCGAACGGTTTCCAGCGTCGCCATCTCGGCAGCCATTACTGCGAGGAATTTGCCGAATCGCATGGCAAGGCAATGGTGGTACGTGACGCGCTAGGGGCCGCATTGCCCGCCGCCGGAGTCGGCTGCGCCGTCGCGCGCGCTTCGCTCGAATTGTTTTGCGAGCGGGCCGACGAACGGAGGGTCAACGCTCACGAAGGGGACACCAAGACGCGGCCGATGCCGTTCGACGCGGATTCGCTGACCGAGGATTACGAGCTCGGTCTTGCCGTTGCCGAATGCGGCGGGGCGTGCCGGTTCGTGCGCGCGCGCAGGAAGACGGGCGCCTTATTGCCACCCGTGCGCTGTTCCCGGCACGGCTCGAAACCGTCGTGCGCCAGAAGACCCGATGGATTCACGGCATCGCGCTGCAGGGCTGGGACCGGGTCGCCTGGACGCGCAGCCCGCTCGAGATATGGATGCGCGGGCGCGACCGGCGCGGACCGCTTACGGCACTGGTGCTTTCGCTTGGCTATGTGCTGCTGGTCCTGACGGCGGTGCTTTGGGGTGCGCATGCGGCGGGGCTGGCTCCACTGCTCGCTGTGAGCCCGCTGATCGAGGCGTTGCTGGTCGCCAATCTGGCGGCCTTTGCCTGGCGCGCGGCGTGGCGCCTCGCCTTCACCGCGAGCGTTCACGGCCTGAGCGAGGGCCTGCGTGCGGTGCTGCGGATCCCGCTTGCCAATAGGGTCGCGATTCTCGCCGGACGGCGGGCGGTCACCGCTTATGCGAAGACGCTCGCCGGACGCGCTATCGGGTGGGACAAGACGCCCCACGAAAGCCGGTCGATGAACGAGGGTTTGCGCACGGGAGCGGCCCAGATCGGTATCGCAGGTTCCGCACCGCGGCTCGCCTATCCGTCAGGCGGTCTGCCCGCGCGCCTATCGGTCGGTAACTCACGGCCCAGCGCCCGGAACCGGACGGGGTCCGATGCCGGCAAAGGGCTGGCCGCTTCGTGATGGCGAATGCTCCCGCAAGCGGAAAGGGGCGTCCGCGCGGGCGGCCGCTGGCCGTGCTTGGGGTGCTTGTCGCTGCCTGGGTCGCTGGCCGCGCCACATTCTGGCGAAACCCGCTCGCCGAGCCGCAACCATTCGAATTCGCGAGCCTGATGGAAGAAGGCCCGGTTGCCTCTGGCGCAGGCGCGTGGCCGAAAATGCCGTCCTGCCCATCCACGCTTTTCAACCGCGGAGCGCGCGGCCGCCCGCGCACGAATCGGCTTGCAGGACGATCCGGGGGGCAGCACGGCCCGACAGACGGGGCCCCGGCAGACGGCGTCTGGTGGTCCTGCTTCACGCGGGCAATCCCCGGCCACGCGGGCAGGCGGGTCCCTCTCGCTCGCCCACCAACGCCTTTTTGCAGCGACGATACGCTCGACCTTCAGCCCCGCTGCCTTCACGCAATCGCGCTCGGCGGAGGGTTTCGTGACACCGGCGAGTGCAAATCCGCCTCCCTTTGCTCCGCCCCGTGCGGCTGCGACTGCCACTTCGGCACCACCGGGCCCAGCCTCTTCACCGGCGCCCGCCGACCGCTGGTCGCTCGATGGCTGGGCGTTCCTGCGCGAAGGGTCGGATGCCGCGCCGATTTCGCAGGGTCGCGTGCCGATATACGGGGCGAGCCAGATCGGCGCGAATCTGCAATGGCGCGCCCGCCCGTCCTCACCGTACGATCCAAGGGTCTATGCACGGGCTTATCGCGCGCTCGTCACCCAGGGCGAGAACGAACTCGCGATCGGCGCATCCGCGCGGCCGTTGCCGAGCGTCCCGATCCGTTTCGCGGGCGAGCTGCGGGTAACCGACGGCCCCTTTGCAACTGAATTGCGCCCCAGCGCGTTCGCCGTCACCGAATTGGCGCCCGTCAGGCTTCCTTTCGACCTCGCGCTCGAAGCCTATGCGCAGGCCGGCTATGTCGGCGGCGAGGCGGCGACCGCTTTCGCCGACGGTCAGGTCGCTCTCACCCGCGAAGTCCTGCGGTGGAGTTCGAGTCCGGACAACCCGATCCGTCTTAGCATCGGGGGCGGGGCGTGGGGCGGCGCGCAGGAAGGGGCGAACCGGGTCGACATCGGCCCAACCATGCGGCTCGATCTCAAGGTTGGCGAGGTGCCGGCACGCGTCTCGATCGACTGGCGCGAGCGCGTCGGCGGAGACGCGGCGCCCGCTTCGGGAGTGGCCGCAACGGTTTCGACGAGGTTCTGAGGGCACCGGCCCTGCAGCTCTGGCCCCACGACCTTGGCCTTTGCCAAATCGGTGGAATCGGGCGGCTTGCGGTGTCTTTCAACCGTCCTCGCGCTGGGCTAGGGCGGCGTTCATGGACGTCTACCTGCCCATTGCGAATCTCTCGGTGAACGGTCTCTTCATCGTGCTGCTAGGCGGGTTGACGGGTATCCTGTCGGGCCTGTTCGGCGTTGGCGGCGGTTTCCTGACGACGCCGTTGCTGATCTTTTACGGCATCCCGCCCACCGTCGCGGCGGCGTCCGCCGCGACCCAGGTGACGGGAGCAAGCGTTTCGGGCGTCTTCGCCCACAGCCGCCGCGGCGGTGTGGATTACCGGATGGGCGCGGTGATGGTCGGCGGCGGGGTGATCGGCGCCCTGATCGGCGCAGTCCTGTTCCGGCTGCTGCAGGCGCTGGGCCAGATCGATGTCGTCATCAACATGCTCTACGTCATCATGCTCGGCACGATCGGCTGGCTGATGATGCGCGAGGCGATCACCGCGCTGAGGCCGGGCAAGGGCGGAGGCGACACCCAACCGAGAAAGCGCCGCCATCACCCGCTCGTCGCAGGGCTCCCGTTCCGCTGGCGGTTCTATGCCTCGGGCCTCTACATCTCCCCGCTCGCGCCCCTTATACTCGGCACGCTGGTCGGTATCCTGACCATGCTGATGGGCGTGGGCGGCGGCTTCATGCTGGTCCCTGCGATGCTCTACATCCTCGGCATGAGCGGCAATGTCGTGGTCGGCACCTCGCTGTTTCAGATCCTTTTCGTGACCATGGTGACGACAATGACCCATGCGCTCACGACGAAGGCAGTCGACATCGTGCTGGCCGGCCTGCTGCTGCTTGGGTCGGTGATGGGTGCGCAGTTCGGCACGCAGATCGCGATGAAGGCGCGGCCCGAATTGCTGCGGCTGGTGCTGGCGGCGATCGTGCTCTTTATCGCTCTCAGGATGCTTTATGGCCTCGGCGTGCAGCCGGACGAAATCTACACGGTGGATCCCCTTTGAGGAGAATAGAGGCAGCCTTCCTGCTCGCGCTCGCCGCGCCGGTCCTGATGGGCCAGCGCGAGCCGGTGCTGGTCCCGGAGGTGAGCCAGTCGCGGATCGAGGTGAGGCAGGGTTTCACCGGCGCAAACCTGCTCCTTTACGGCGCGATCATCGATCCGGACGGGCCGGGCACGGGGACCGATCACGACATCGTCGTGGTGCTCAAGGGCCCGACCGAACCGGTCCGCATCCGCGAGAAGGAGCGCATTGCGGGCATCTGGATGAATGCGGGATCGACCGATTTCCGTTCCGCCCCGTCCTTCTTCGCCGTCGCGTCCTCTCGCCCGGTAGAGGAGATCGTCGATCCGCTGACCGCCGCGATCTACGAACTCGGCACCGATTTCATCCAGTTTTCCCCGACCGGCGAGATCGATCCGGAGGAGCAGACCCGCTTCACCCGCGGCCTTGTGGAGATGCGGCGGCGCGGCGGGCTCTACAAACAGGACCCGGACGGGGTGCGGATCAGCGAGGGCGTGCTCTATCAGGCGCGGATCACGCTGCCGTCGAACGTGACGACCGGGCAATACACCGCGGAAACCTTCGCCATCGCGGGCGGCCGCGTGCTCGCTTCGGCGACGGCTGACATCGAAGTGGTCAAGGTCGGCCTCGAAGGACAGGTCGTCGCCGCCTCACAGCGCTGGTCGCTGCTTTACGGGCTTGGCGCGATCGTGCTTTCGGTGGGGATGGGCTGGCTTGCCGGGCGCCTCTTCTCACGCATCTGAGAGACGGATGAAGGGACCGCGAGCGCTCGCTCCGTTGACGCGTTCTTAACCCCGATCCCGGTATCAAGGACGCGCCGGCCGCGGGTCGGCAGGGCCCCGGCCAAGCCGGGTCGTTTGCAGACGGAAACGGGCAGGGAACAGCCGAAAATGGCCGACATGGGCAAGCACGAATTCGATCGCTTCACCGGAGAGCCGTCGCTCGGCTCGAGTGAACCGGACATTCCGCAGGTGGATGAGGACTACGGCGAGGCCCAGGAAAATGCGCGCCTGCCTATCGGCGTCGTGCTCGAGATTTCGGGTTCCGGCTCGCAGATCGCCTTCGACCTGCAGCGCATCAATGAATGCATGGAGGACCCCGATCCTTCCATCGCGCTCGCCGGACAGGTCGGCAGCCAGATCAAGATCCGGGTGGGCGATGCCTGGTTGCTTGCCAGCGTGCGCGACCAGCGCAAGGACCGCCGAACCGAGGGCGGGATCATCGCCCATATCGACTTTCTCGGCGAAGGGGCTGAGGAAAAGCTGACCGGGCGCATCCATGGCTTCAAGCGCGGGGTCACCCGTTATCCGATTCCCGGCGCGATGGTCTATCCGGCGACGACCAAGGATCTCGAACAGATCTATGCCAGCGACGGGCGCGCCAACATCACGATCGGCAAGGTATTCCCGACCAGGGACATCCGGGCCGGGCTTTACATCGACGCCATGCTGGGCAAGCACTTTGCGCTGCTCGGCTCTACCGGCACCGGCAAATCGACCAGCGCCGCGCTGATCCTGCACCGCATCTGCGAGGCCGCGCCCGAAGGCCATATCGTCATGATCGACCCGCACGGCGAATATTCCGCCGCGTTCCGCCAGACGGGCCAGATCTTCGACGTGTCGAACCTGCAGATGCCCTACTGGCTGATGAATTTCGAGGAACATTGCGAAGTCCTGCTGACCAGCGACGGCAATGAACGCCAGGTCGACATGGACATCCTCGCGAAATGCCTGCTCGGCGCGCGGTCCAAGAACCGGCTCGCCGAGACGATGGGCAAGATCACGGTCGATTCCCCGATCCCCTATCTCCTGTCGGACCTTTCCAACATCCTGCAGGACGAGATGGGCAAGCTCGACAAGGCGAACTCGTCGGCGCCCTACATGCGGATCAAGGGCAAGCTCGAGGAGCTCAAGGCCGATCCGCGCTACCAGTTCATGTTCTCGGGCATGCTGGTGGGCGACACCATGACGCAGTTCATCTCCAAGGTCTTCCGCATGCCCGGCGACGGCAAGCCCATCTCGATCATCGACGTGTCGGGCGTTCCGTCGGACATCACCTCGACCGTGGTCGCGGTGCTCAGCCGCCTCGTCTTCGATTTCGCGATCTGGGGGCGCGAGGAAAAGACCCGGCCTATCCTGCTCGTTTGCGAGGAAGCGCACCGCTACGTGCCCTCCGAAAAGCACGCCGACGGTTCCTCGGTCGCCAAGATCCTCGGCCGGATCGCGAAAGAAGGCCGCAAATACGGCATCAGCCTTGGCCTCATCACACAGCGTCCGTCCGACCTTGCCGAGGGCGTGCTCTCTCAATGCGGCACGATCATCTCGATGCGTCTCAACAACGACCGCGACCAGGCCTTCGTCAAGGCGGCCATGCCCGAAGGCGCGCGCGGCTTCCTCGATTCGATTCCCGCGCTTCGCAACCGCGAATGCATCATTTGCGGCGAAGGCGTCGCGATCCCCATTCGCGTGACCTTCGACAATCTCGAGGAGCACAAGCGGCCGGCCTCGGAAGACCCGAGCTTTGCCGAACTGTGGAACCACAGCGGCGGCGAGGAGGAACTCGTTCAGCGCGTCGTTCTTCGCTGGCGTTCGCAGGGGTAGAATTCGCGCCTCCAGGGCCGGGGGCAGCTCACCCGGTCGCGGGCGGGTGCGCTTAGGCCATCATGTCCCCCGCGTGTCCCCGTAGAGGTGGATGTGCATCCGGTCGCTCATGCGGAAACCGTGTTCGAGGCATAGGGGCGCGAGCCATTCATGCCGCGCGCGCTGGGTCCTGCTGTCCCTCCCCTCGGCCATCAGGAAGACGTGGCAGGGGCGCAAGCGGTAGCGGTCTCGCAGCGCGAGCACCTCGCTCACGTCCTCGGGCGAGGCGATCACGAATTTGAAGAAGGCGCGGCTGTCGGTCGCGTAATCGTCGAGCCTTTCGGCGACGAGCGCAAGCTCGGCTGGATTGCCGCTATGCGAAAGCTTGGGGCTGACATTGTACTGGTCGATTCTCACGTCCAGCCTCGGCGGAGCTTTCACCGTGCCGTTCGTTTCGATCTCGACAGTCATGTCGGGCAGGTGTTCGAGCATCTCGGCGAGTTTGCCGCCCTGCAGCAGCGGTTCGCCCCCGGTGATGACGAGCCGGTCCTGACCCAGCGCCGCGATCTGCTCCGCCGCATCGGCCGGTGAGAGCGCGACTTGGTTCGCCTTGCGATCATAGACGGTGTCGTCGCGATGCGGGCGATTGTCACCTTCAAAGCGCCACGTATAGGCCGTGTCGCACCACGTGCAGGCAAGATTGCAGCGAGACAGCCGGACGAAGGCGACGGGGCGCCCCGTGCTCGGCCCCTCGCCCTGGAGCGAAGCGAAGATTTCGGGCGCGCCCGCATTGTCGGTGGCGAGGACGAGGCTCATGGCTTGCTTCGCGATGGTGAAGAAATTGACGCCCCGCAAACTTTGTAGGCGGTCGGAAAAAGCCGTGCGAACAGGTGTTCGGCCGCACGAACGGCTCGCGGACGAACAGGGGGAAGGGGCCTTGAGGCGGGACCGGGGCGAACGCTCATGCCCCGCCTATGGCACGAAACGAAGGCATAGGAAATTTTGCAAGCCGGGCGCGGCGGCTTGGGAAGGTTTTTGGGCGAATGCGGACTGTCGGCTAGCGACCCCTGTGTGGACATCGGCGGCGCTCTGGATGATGAACTGAACCACTGTAAGATAACGGAGCCGAGCAAACATTCCATCGGATCCTAGATGCAGCATAGCGGCAGAAATTGTTCCGCAAGTGCCAAGCATCACGGGGAATTTTCGCTTTACTCGATAGCCCCGGGCTTTGATGCTGTCTTAGGGATGATCATGAATTGAATGGTGTCGCCATGGTAAGAAATGCAATCGCAAGCACCGTTGCAATCGCTTTGGCGCTGACATCGCAGACATTGCGCGCCGACGAACAGCCGAAGGTGGCCGTCGTACCGAGCACAAACCAGCTGTCGATGAAGTTGTCCCCGCAAGTTTCCGGAGAGTTTGCGCTCTTTTGGCAGAACGCCGCGGTTACCTGCGCCAACGGAGCCGTCGAGGCTGTGGAATGGGTTGCCCCTCGGCCGCAATTCGCTGCGGAGATACTCCAGGATTTTCCCGTCACCATCGGATTCGGGATCGACGAGACGGGGCGCGCCATTGACATCAGGGCGCTTGAGGGCGGCTATGTCGAGGGGAAGTTTGAGATTTCCTTTGAACCTGAGCGAGGCACCCTGAAGCTCTCAGCCGATAACTTTCTCAAGAGTTTGACGATCCGCGATCTCATGCCGTCGCTCCGCGCTAGCCGGTTTGCAGCACAGTCGCCGCAGACCGGCTGCCGCATTACCTACACGCCGGAATATGTCGAAGCAGACGAACTCACGCTGGTGGAGCTGGCAAGGATCGGCGCAGCGCCTGGCTTCAGGTTTTCTCCATCGCAGCTTGATCGGCTCGGCGGGTCAAACTGTAACGCTGTCGGATGGCCAGCCTTCCTGCTTCGCGCATACCCGGACTGGCGCAAGATTCCCGGCGTCCGTGGTGCTCGCAAATGGAGCTTGACCAGCTTCGACATCGAGGCCGATGGCGCACCTGCGAATGTTGCTGTCATCGCCTCCTCCGGGCATGACGATCTCGACGAGGAAGCGCGCCGCGCCGTCAGCCGCAGCCGTTTCGCCGGTGGGCCGCGCACCGGATGCGTTGCGCCATGGTGGCGCAATCCGGACGTGATCCCCGCGCCTCCTGCAAGGGAAACGGAAAGCTTTCCGGGATATCAAGATTGCCGTGCCCAACGCCGCTGGGCCGTCGCCCCCAAGCTCACATTCCCGCAGCCCTACAATGATCGCGCGATCGAAGGCTGGGCTGTGCTTGGGTTCGACGTTGGGTCCGACGGGGCCATCAGAAATGTAGCTGTGCTGTCAGCCCAGCCCAGCGAGGAATTCGGGGCAGCGGGAGAGGCTGTGCTATTGTCGGCGCGCTTTGAACCGGCCAAGGAGGCACAAACGCGCTGCATCGAAAGGATCACGTTTTCCCTCGATAGGAACAAGAGAGACATGGATACGGAAAGCTAGTTGGCGCCTGCGAACAGGTCAGGCGAACCTTTCCGGAGAATTCCCGCAGGATTTCGAGGAAAGTCTCGACCTAACCGACGGCTCGAGTTCCGCCCACATCCGCTCATTCGCAGCCTCTCATGCCTGTTCCTTAAGCGGCCCCGCCAGAAGGGGAGTCGGGACCTAGCCCAGCCGTGCCAGCGCCGCCTCCAGCCTCTCGATCTCGCTCGTGTGGTGGGCATGGTCCTCGCGCGCCTTTTCGACCGCTTCGGGTTTGGCCTTCTCGACGAAGTTCGGGTTGCCGAGCCGGCCTTCGAGCGATTTTGCCTCCTTGCGGCTCGCCTCCAGCGCCTTGGCGAGGCGCGCTTTTTCCGCTTCGATGTCGATGATGCCTTCGAGCGGGATGACGAACACGTCCGCCCCTTCAGATCCTGCCTGCGCCGTCACCTGCATCGCGGGGCCTTGCGGGGCCTCGCCGAGCGTCACCGGCGTCAGCCGGGCGAGGCGTTCGATCGCTGCGCTGGAGCGCTCGATCGTGCTCGCGGCGAGATCGGAAGGGGACGGCACGAAGGCCGCCAGCTTCGCGCCGGGCGCGATGCCGAGCTCGTTTTTCGCCGAGCGGACATTGGTGGTGAGGTCGATCACCCAGTCGATCGCGTCGGTCGCTGCCTTGCTGACTTCGGCATCGGGTTCGGGCCACTTCGCGACTATCAGCTCATAGGGCCGCTTCGCGCCCGCTAGCTCGGCCTGCGAGTGCCACAGCTCCTCGGTGATGAAGGGCATGAACGGATGCAGCATGACGAGGATCTGGTCGAGCGCCCAGCCTGCGACCTCGCGCGTCTCGACCGCCGGCATGGCATCCGGGTCTGCCCCTTCGCCAAAGACCGGCTTGATCAGTTCGAGATACCAGTCGCAGAACCGGTCCCACACGAAATGGTAGATCGCGCTGGCCGCCGCATCGAAGCGCAGGTCTTCCATCGCCTTCTCGATCGCGCGGGCGGTTTCGGCGACTTCGCCGATGATCCACTGGTTCGCCGCGAGCCGCGCGGTCGGGGCCTTCACGGAACCCGACGCGCCGATCCCGTTCGACTGGCAGAAACGCGCCGCGTTCCACAGCTTGGTCGCGAAATTGCGGTATCCCTCGATCCGCTTTTCATCCATCTTGATGTCGCGGCCCTGGCTTTCCATCGCCGCCATGAAGAAGCGCAGCGCATCCGCGCCGTACTGGTCGATGAGGCCCAATGGGTCGACGACATTGCCCTTGGACTTCGACATCTTCTGCCCGTCGGGCGCGCGCACGAGGCCGTGAAGATAGAGCCGGTCCCAGGGCCGCTCGCCGGTATTGTAATAGCCCCACATCAGCATCCGCGCGTCCCAGAAGAACAGGATGTCGAAGCCGCTGATGAGCAGCGAATTGGGATAATGCTTTTCGAACAGGTCGGTCTTGTCCGGCCAGCCCAGCGTAGCAAAGGGCCACAAGGCGGAGGAGAACCACGTATCGAGCACGTCGGCGTCCTGCTGCAGCGCGACGCCTTCGCCCGCCTGGGCCTGCGCCTCTTCATAGGTTTCCGCGACGAAGACCTCTCCGTCGAGACTGAACCAGGCGGGGATCCGGTGGCCCCACCACAGCTGGCGCGAGATGCACCAGGGCAGGATGTTCTCCATCCAGTTGAAGAAGGTCTTTTCCCAGCTTGCAGGCACGATTTCGACCTCGCCCGAACGCACCGCCTCGATCGGGCGCTTGGCGAGCTTTTCGACATCGACATACCACTGGTCGGTCAGCCAGGGTTCGATCACCACGCCGCCGCGGTCGCCGAATGGCGTCGCGATCTGGCGCGGTTCGGCGTCCATCTCGACCTCCTCGCCCTTCTTGGTCTTCGCGACATGCGGGATGAGGCAGCCGAGCTCCTTCATCCGCTCGACCACCAGTTCGCGCGCCCCCTTTTCCTCGCTCGCGACCTTTTCGCGGCGGAAGCGGTGGAGGCCGATGAATTCCTGCGGGATCAGGCCGTCGGCGGTCTGGACCACGTTGGCATCGCCATCAAACATGTTGAGCATGTCGGCGGGCGCGATGCCGGCGCGTTTTCCGACCTCGAAATCGTTGAAATCGTGCCCCGGCGTGATCTTCACCGCACCGCTGCCGAGTTCGGGATCGGCGTGCTCGTCGGCGACGATCGGCACGCGGCGGCCGGTGATGGGCAGGATGACATGCTTGCCGACGACCGAGGCGTAACGTTCGTCCTCAGGGTGGACTGCGACCGCCATGTCGGCGAGCATCGTTTCGGGACGAGTGGTCGCGACCTCGATGTAATCGCGCCCGTCATCTAGCGTGACGCCGTCCTCGAGCGGGTATTTGAAATGCCAGAAATTGCCCGAGATCGTCTGCTGCTCGACCTCCAGGTCGGAGATCGCGGTGCGCAGTTTCGGGTCCCAGTTCACCAGCCGCTTGTCGCGATAGATGAGGCCGTCATTGTAGAGATCGACGAAGACCCTGGTGACGGCCTTGGTGAAATGCGGGTCCATCGTGAACTGTTCTCTCGACCAGTCCATCGAACAGCCAAGGCGGCGCAGCTGGCCCGTGATCGAGCCGCCGCTCTCCTCCTTCCATTGCCACACCTTCTCGACGAATTCCTCGCGGGTGTAGTTGGTGCGCTTGTCCTGCCGCGTCTCCAGCTGGCGTTCGACCACCATCTGCGTTGCGATCCCCGCATGGTCCATCCCGACCACCCACAGCGCGTCCTTGCCACGCAGGCGCTCATAACGGATCACGATGTCCTGCAGCGTGTTGTCCAGCGCATGGCCGATATGGAGCGAGCCGGTCACATTGGGCGGCGGATTGACGATGGTGAAGGCCTCGGCATCCGGCCGCTCGGGCCGGAAACAGCCGTTCGTCTCCCAATGTTCGTACCAGCGTGCCTCTATCTCGGCGGGGTTGAAAGTGGTGGGTAGGGTCATGTTTTCTCTTGTCGTTGCCCGGACCATCCCCCGTCCGGCGGTGCATTTCTTCGCTTCCCCATGCCAAAGCCCCTTGTGCGGCGCAACACGTGTGACGGCCGCCCCCGCGTCAGGGTGTTGCGGCCGCGCCGCTTTGTCCGCATAGCGTCACGCGATGGATGAGGCAGCGCATTACGAGCTAGAAGAGGGCCCCGGAGAGGATGGCCGCCGCCTTGTCCTGTCCGGGCCGCTGCTGATCTCCACCGTCGGGCGGATCGAACCGGAACTGCGCCGGCTATCCGGGGAAATCGGGGTCATCGACCTGTCCGGCGTGACCGAGATCGACACGGTCGGCGTCTGGGTGGCCACTCGCCTCGCCGATGAACATTCCGCACGGATCGAGGGAGCGGACGAGCGCGCCGGCCACCTGCTCGATGCGATCCAGGGCATGGGCGGCGAAGGCATCGCCGAGGAGCGCTCCCCTGTCTGGGAGCGCGTGCCCATCGCGACCGGAGAAAAGGTCTTTGCCGCGCGCGCGGGCGTGATCGGCGTGGTCGGCTTCTTCGGCCAGGTCCTACTCGCCTTCCTGACGATCCTGATCAACCCCTCGCGCTTTCCCCACCGCGCGCTGGTGCGCCAGATGGAACTCGTCGGCGTCGCCGCGCTGCCGATCATCGGCCTGATGAGTTTCCTCATCGGGGTCGTCATCGCCCAGCAGGGCGCGGTGCAGCTCGAACAGTTCGGGGCCGAATCGCTCACCATCAATCTCGTCGGGCGGATCACCCTGCGTGAGCTGGGCGTGCTGATGACCGCGATCATGGTGGCGGGTCGTTCGGGCAGCGCCTTTGCCGCGCAATTGGGCACGATGAAGCTGACAGAGGAGATCGACGCGATGCGCACGATCGGCATTTCCCCGATCGAGGCGCTGGTCCTGCCGCGCATCATGGCAGCGACCTTCATGATGATCGTGCTCGGCTTCTATGCCTCGATGGTCGCGATCGTGGGCGGGGCGGTGGTCGGCCAGTTCGCGCTCGGCATACCCTTCTTCACCTTCCTCGAGCGGATCCAGGAGGTCGTGCCGACCTATGACCTTTGGGTCGGGCTTATCAAGGCGCCGGTGTTCGGCCTCATTGTCGCGCTTGCAGGGTGCTATCACGGAATGCAGGTGCGCGGGAATTCGGAGGAAGTCGGCAGTCGCACCACGCTTGCGGTGGTCTCGGCAATCTTCGCGGTGATCGTGATCGACGCCTTCTTCGCCGTGTTCTTCACCGAGATCGGCTGGGGTTGAGCCATGGCGGGCAAACGCGATCCCGGCCACGAACGCCATTCCGACGACCCGCCCATCGTGGTCGAGGGGCTGGTCAACCGATTCGGCGATTTCACCGTGCACGACGGTCTCGACCTCACCGTGAACCGCGGCGAGATCCTCGGCGTCGTCGGCGGGTCGGGCTCCGGCAAATCGGTGCTGATGCGCTCGATCATCGGACTGCAACAGCCAACCGCGGGTCATATCGACGTGCTCGGCCATGCCATCACCGAGGTCGATCCCGATGCAAGCGTGGGGGTACGCAGCCGCTGGGGCGTGCTGTTCCAGGGCGGCGCGCTGTTCTCGACGCTGACGGTTGGCGAGAATGTCGAGGCCCCGCTCAAGCAGTTCTATCCCGAACTCTCGGACGACTTGCGGCGCGAGATCGCGCGCTACAAGGTGCTGCTCTCGGGCCTTCCCGAAAGCGCGGTGACCAAGTATCCGAGCGAATTGTCGGGCGGGATGAAGAAGCGCGCCGGGCTTGCCCGCGCCCTTGCGCTCGATCCGGAACTGCTTTTCCTCGACGAGCCGACAGCTGGCCTTGACCCGATCGGGGCGGCCAAGTTCGACCGGCTGACGGTGGACCTTCGCGACACGCTCGGTCTTACCGTCTTTCTCATCACCCACGACCTCGACACTCTCTACGAAGCCTGCGACCGGGTCGCGGTGATCGCCGAGAAGAAGATCATCGCGGTTGGCACGATCCCCGAACTGGTCGAGACCGGGCATCTCTGGATCGAGGAATATTTCAATGGGCCGCGCGGGCGCGCGGCGCAGGGCGCTCACCAGCGCAGCCGCGATGCAGGGACCAGCGCATGAGGCGAGCGAGGCATGGACAAGCCCCCCCGCCCGCGTTCATAGGGACGCTCATGGAAGTAGGCTGCTAGATGGAAACGCGGGCGAACCACCTCTGGGTCGGCGCGGTGACGCTGGTGCTGCTCGCGGCGCTGGCGGCCTTCATCGTGTGGCTGACCCGCGCGGGCGAGGGCTCGCAGAGCGAATACGACATCTTCTATGGTCAGACCGTCTCGGGCCTTGCGCGCGGGAGCCAGGTCTCCTTCGCGGGCGTTCCGGTCGGCCAGGTGTCCGACATCGCGCTTTCAGAAGACGATCCCGAATTTGTGCGCGTGCGCATACGGGTGCAGGAAGACGTGCCGATCCTTGTCGGGACCACGGCGACGATCCAGTCCAGCTTCACCGGGGTTTCGACCATCCTGCTCGATGGCGCGCGTAAGAACGCGCCCGCGATCACCTGCGAGACAACCGCCTGCCCCGAAGGCCGGCCGGTCATCCCGCCCAAGGACGGCGGCATCAACGCGCTGCTCAATTCGGCGCCGGTCCTGCTCGAACGACTCGCCACCCTGACCGAAAATCTCAACCTCCTGCTGGGCCCGGAAAACCAGAAGGAGATCACCAATATCCTCTACAACACCGATCGGCTGACGGCGGGGCTCGCGGATGCGACGCCCGAACTGAAGGCCAATCTCGAGGAATTCCGCGTCTCGATGCAGGAATTCAACGAGACGATGGAGGCGATCCAGGACCTCACCCGCAGCACCGACGAACTGGTGCAGGGTGAAGGCTCATCGCTCGCCGAAGAGCTGCGCAGCACGCTGCAATCGGCATCGAAGGCGGCCGACGCGCTCGCGGTGACGCTCGAGGATGTGCGGCCGGCGACGCGGCAATTGCGCGAAGGCACGCTGCCCGCCGCCGAGGCGACCTTGCAGGACCTGCGCGCGACCAGCCGCTCGCTTCGCTCGATAACCGAGAAGCTCGAAAGCGAAGGCGTCGGCGCGCTGGTCGAGGGCCGGACGCTTCCGGATTACGAGGATTAGGGCAATGAAGCGAACCATGAGAGCACGCAGCATTGCATTGGCGGGCCTTGCCGCAGGCACGCTGGCAGTCGCCGGCTGCGTCAGCATTGGCGGAGGCGAACCGCCCGAAAGCCTGCTCACGCTGACCTCGACTGCGACCGCGCCGCAGGGATCGGGCGCGCGCGCCGGGGGGCAGGCGAGCGAGGGCGCGATCGCGGTGATGACGCCCGAAGCCCCTGCCAAGCTCGACGTCCTGCGCGTGCCGGTGACGGTGAGCGAGACCGAGATCGCCTATCTCAAGGACGCCTATTGGGTCGAAAAGCCGGCTCGCCTGTTCCGCCGCCTGCTCGGTGAGACCCTGCGCACGCGGACCGATGCGCTCATCATCGACAGCGACGACAGCCCGACCGAACCGCGCGTAAAGCTGCGCGGCATGCTGATCGACATGGGCTATGATGCATCGACCGGCTCTGCCGTGGTGCGTTTCAATGCGGTGCGTAGCGATATCGACGGAAACACCGTGTCGCGCCGGTTCGAGGCGATCGAAAGCGGTGTCGCGGCGGATGCGGGCGCTGTCGGCCCGGCCCTGAACCGCGCCGCCAACCGCGTCGCCGCCGATGTCGCGGACTGGATCGCCGGCGGCGCGTAAGGCCTAAGGCTTAACCCGCTGCGAGCCTCGCAAAGCGCCAGGCGGCAAGAAAATCGGCCTCGCGCCGCGCCCGCCGTGCCTCCGCCTCGTAATCGCGGCCCCACAATTGCGCCTGCCATTCCTCCTCAAGGCTCGCCGCCTGCCACAAACCGCGCGCCGTATCCTCGTCGGCGCTCTCCTCGCCGAGCGCCGAAAGCCCGATGACGAGCGAAGCGGAAAGCGACGCCATGGCTTCGAGCGCGGCAAGACGGAACGGGTTTTCCTCGAGCATCCGGGTGTGCAGTCGCTCCATCTGCTTCGGGTCCTGCGGGCGGTGAACGACCCCGCTCACCCGCACCAGCACCGCGCCCTCGCGGCGTTCGAAGGCGGAAAGAAGCGGTTCCCAGACCTGCTCCTGCCGCTCGAACAGAGGCTCGTCCGGCTCGGCGCGGTAGCACAGCGTGTCGGTCTCTCCGTAGGCGAGGAGCTTGCCCGCGACCGCTTGCGGCGAGGGCGCGACCACGTCGATCGCGTAGTCGGCCATGTCGCGCAGCGGAAAGGCCTTTGGATCGATTCTCTCGCCCGCGCCGTCCCATTCCGCCGCGAGCGCCTGCGCGAGCGGCTCGCTCGGGACGATCTGGGGCCTGCCCTGCTGGGTGCGGATGGGTCGCGTGTCGAGCGTGACCTGCCAGCCGCCCTGCGCCTGGGCGAGGGATACCTTGTCGTAGAAACGCTTCATTCCCCGCGGCTCCGACCGCCCTCGTCTTCCGAGCGTTTCCAGCGGCGCACCATCAGCGTGGGCAGGAAGAAGAAGGCAAGGAGCCCGGCAACGGCAAGGAAGGCGCCCAGCCACCACGGCCCGCCGATTACCTTTCGCGCGATCATCAGGCCGATCAGCAACACCGCTATGCCGCCGATCCGCACCGCGTTCATCGCGATGTAGCGCCGCCGCGCGGTTTCCTCCTGCGGGCTCACGACGGGCGTTCCAGCAACTCGGCCAGCAACTCGGCGAGCTCCGCGGCCGTGCCAGCGACCCCGCGCGCGCCCGTGGCGAGGAGCTCGGACGCGTCGTGATAGCCCCACGCGACCCCGATCGCCGGCACTCGGGCTGCGGCGGCCATCTGCATGTCGAAACTGGTATCGCCGATCATCACCGCTTCCTCCGGCTGTGCCCCCGCTTCGAAGAGCGCCGCTTCGAGCATGGCGGGATGCGGCTTTGACGGATGTCGGTCGGCGGTCTGGAGCGAGACGAACAGGTCGGCGATGCCGTGCACCGCGAGGCAGGCGGCCAGCCCGCGATCCGACTTGCCGGTCGCCACCGCGAGACTCCATCCGGCTTCGTGCAGCCGCGCGAGCAATTCGGCGATCCCGTCGAACAGTGGTTCGTCGAGCAGGCCCTCCTCGCGCCGGGCACGGAAGCTCGACTTGTAGAACTCGGTAACTTCGCGCGCCTTTCCCTCGTCAAGGCCAGGGGCGAGTTCGCGCACCGCGACCGTCAGGCTCAGCCCGACCATTCGGCGCACGAGGGCAGGCTCGGGCGGGAGGAGCCCGGCGCGGATGAAGGCGCGCTCCATCGCCCAGCAGACATCGGCCTGCCCGTCGACAAGCGTCCCGTCGCAATCGAACACGGCCAATTTCGTGCGAGGGCGAGTCACACTGTGCCCTCCCGCACCAGCCGCGCCAGTTCGGCGGCGCCCGCGTCCTCCAGCCCTGCCGCGATGCGCGCGCGCTCGGCCGGGCGTTTCCTCTGCGACAGCTTGGCGGTCGGCCGGGACGCCTCGATCGCGAGCTCGAAACCGACGATCCCGCGGAACAGGCCGGACCAGGTTCGCTCGGACGATTCCTGCGCCTGCCATGTTTCGCCGCCGAGCCGCGCCTCGTGCTTTTCTATGGCGGCGTGCAGGAAGGCCTCGAGCTCCCCGTCCGTCATGCGCCTGACCGTGCCCTCGATCTCGAGCGCGACATAATCCCAGGTCGGCACCGTGTCGCGATTGTCGTACCAGCGCGGCGAAACATAGGCGTCCGGCCCGTTGACCACGATCAGCGCCCGCGCGCCTTCGAGATGGTCGGAAAGGTCGTTGCTGCGGGCGAGATGGAAGCGCACCGCGCCCTCGCCCGCGCGAAGCAGCGGCGTGTGTGCGACCCGCGGGCCGCGGGGGGTGGGGGCGAAGACCATGCCGAAGCAGGCCCCGTCGATCAGGGTCTCGGACAGGACGCGGTCGTCGCTTCGATAGGCGGGATCGGGATGCATCAGCGCCCCTTTCCGGTGCCCTTCGGCTTGCCCTTCCTGCCCTTAGTACCGGCCTTCTTCGCATCACCGCGCGCGCGGCGGGGCGCGCGGGTCTCCTTGCGCGCCTGCTTGAAATGGCGGCGGGCGGCGAGCTTCTTTTCGGCCGGCGTGCGTTCGGGCGGTTCGTCGCGGATCGGCGCGGCGTCGGACAGGGCGGGGTCAAAGCCCAGCGATTCCATGCTCGCGGCGAAATGTTCGGGCAGGTCAGCCGTCACGTCGAGCTTGCCGCCCGCATTGCCCTTGCTTTCGGGCGTGCCGATGATGAGCCGGCGGGCGTGGAGGTGCATCTTGCGGCTGATCGCTCCGGTCAGGAAGGCGTCCTGTCCGCCATATTTGCCGTCGCCCACGATCGGATGACCGATCGCCGCCATGTGGACGCGCAACTGGTGCGTGCGCCCGGTGAGCGGTTCCAGTTCGACCCAGGCCGCCTTTTGCCCGGCGCGTTCTACCACGCGGTAGCGGGTTTTCGCGGACTGCCCGTTCTCCTCGTCGACATGCATCTTCTCGCCGCCGGCCCCGGGTTGCTTGGCGAGCGGGGCGTCGATCGTGCCTTCGCGCACGTCAGGCACGCCGACGACGAGCGCCCAATAGATCTTGCGCGCCGAACGGCCCGAGAACCGCTTGGAATAGCTTGCCGCGCTGCCCGGCGTCTTCGCCACCAGCAGGACGCCTGACGTGTCCTTGTCGAGCCGATGGACGAGGCGCGGGCGCGGCTCGTCCCCTTCCACGAAAGCGTCGAGCAGGCCGTCGACGTGCTTCGTCGTCTTGATGCCGCCCTGCGTCGCGAGCCCAGGAGGCTTGTTGAACACGAGCGCGGAGGGCGTCTCGCGGATCACCATGGCGCGCGCCTCGGCGATCTCGGCCTCGGTCAGCTCGCGGCGCTTGGGCGGCGGCTTGCCGCCTTTCGCCTCGCCGCCCGGAGGCACGCGCAGGACCTGCCCGGCAGCGAGCCGGTCCTCGGGCTTTGCGCGCTTGCCGTCGACCCGGATCTGCCCGGTGCGCGCCCAGCGCGAGACGGTGGCGAAGCCGACGCGCGGCAGGTTGCGCTTGAACCAGCGGTCGAGGCGGATGCCGTCATCGTCCGGCGAAATGGTGAACTGGCGCACCTCGTCGGAGGGGCCTTTGCGGTCCTGTTCGCTCATGCCATGCCCCGCATCAGGACAAGCCCGAACCAGAGCGCCCCGAGGCCCGCCGCGACCGAGAAGCCGGCATAGAAAAGCGCCAGCCCCGCCGAGCCGCGTTCCATCAGCAGCAGCATTTCGAGGCTGAAGGCGCTGAAAGTGGTGAATCCGCCTAGCAGGCCGACGCCGAGCAGGAGGCGCAACGCCTCGCTGCCCCCGCCGCTGCGCGCCAGCCAGCCGAAGAGGAGACCCATCGCACCGCAGCCGATCACGTTGGCGGCGAGCGTCGCCCAGGGGAATTGCCCGATCTGCATCGGGCCCAGCGCATGGGTGATCGCCCGCCCCAACTGGTAGCGGCCCAATGCGCCCAGTGCGCCGCCGGTCATGACCAGCAGCGAGGCGAGGAGAGGAGTGGGGGCAATCGCGTGCATCGCTCCCGCCCCCTTAGCGCCGAGCGCGCGCCATGCCTAGCGCATGCGGCGGACTACCTGTAGGAAACCTTGCAATTCCGCCGCTCCTGCGGTATTACGGGTCATCGAAAGCGCGCGTCCCGGGGGAAACCTGCTGGATTCGCGCCCGTTTTAGCGTCCAATTTGTGCGCATTCCCGCCGATTCGGGCGGGCTCGGCGCGTTTGAAAGAGGTAGTCAGCGTTTATGCAAATCATCGTCCGCGATAACAATGTCGACCAGGCCCTTCGTGCTCTGAAGAAGAAGCTCCAGCGCGAGGGCGTTTATCGCGAGATGAAGCTGCGCCGTCACTACGAAAAGCCGAGCGAGAAGCGTGCCCGTGAAAAGGCCGCCGCCGTGCGCCGCGCGCGCAAACTCGAGCGTAAGCGGGCGGAGCGCGACGGGGGCAAGTGATCCCGTTTGCCGCGCAGTGCCCGGACTTTCGCTCCGGGCCAGGGCGTGGCGCTTTCCGGACGCTCGCGCTGCCTTCGCGTAGCGCTTGAATCCCCCAACCGATTGAGCCATCAGGGCGCGGCAAACATCCGCGCCCTTTTGCTTGTGCGGCGCGCCTCTCGACACCAGGAAACACGCTCAATGGCCGAAGTAACCCGCGTTCCCATCCAGCCTGTCGCCAAGGGCTCGCTCACGAAACTGTGGCTCGGCGTGATACTCGCCGTGCTGATCGGCGGCGGGCTCGCCTTTGCCGCCATGCCCAAGGGCCTCGACGTCGAAACGCTGGTCGAAGGTGAGGGCCCGACGATCGCGGTCGGCGACGTCGCCTGGGTGAAATACACCGGCAAGCTCGCTTCCACTGGCGAAGTCTTCGACCAGACCCAGGAACTCCCCCCGCAGATCGCCGATGTCGTGCGCTCGATCTTCCCGGAAGGCTCGCCCTGGGAAATGCAGGAAGGGGCGATGATCCCGGGCTTCTTCAACGGCCTGCTGCAGATGAGAAAAGGCGGGAAGTACGAGCTCTTCATCCCCGCCGACCAGGCCTATGGCGACCAGCCACCGCCCGGATCGCCGATCCCGCCGAATGCTGATCTCATCTTCGAGATCGAGGTGACCGACATCATGAGCCAGGAGAAATACGAGCGCGACATGGCGATCCTGCAGTCGATGATGCAGTCGCAGATGGGCGGACCTCCGGGTGCCGCCGGGCCGCAGGGTCCGCCGCCGGTTCTGCCCGAAGGCGAGTAAAGGGAGGCTTCATGTCCGTAACCCGCGAACAGGTCGCCAAGATCGCGTCGCTCGCCCGCATCCGCATGACCGACGAAGAGCTCGACCGGATGGCGCCCGAACTCTCGCAGATCCTCGACTGGGTCGAACAGCTCGGCGAGGTCGATGTCACAGGCGTCGAGCCGATGACCGCCGTCATTCCCAACACGCTGCGCCTGCGCGCCGACGAGGTCGATGCCGATCCGCTTACGGGCGGCAATCGCCGCGAGGACGTGCTCGCCAATGCGCCGGTTGCCGAACACGGCTTTTTCGGCGTGCCGAAGGTGATCGAATAGAAATGACCGACCTCACTCAACTGGGTATCAAGGCGATCCGCGACGGCGTGCGCGTCGGAGAATTCACCGCGCGCGAAGTGGCGGAAGCCTTCAACGCAGCGGTCGCCGAGGCGGCCGAATTGAACGCCTTCATCGTCACCACCCCCGGACACGCGCTCGCCGCGGCGGACGAGGTCGACCAGGCGCGCGCCGCCGGGGACGAGCTCGGCGCGATGGCGGGCGTGCCGATCGGGATGAAGGACCTGTTCGCCACGCGCGGCGTCCAGACCAGCGCGGCGAGCCACATCCTCGAAGGCTTCAGGCCCGAGTATGAAAGCACCGTCAGCCAGAACCTCTGGAAGGCGGGCGCGGGAATGCTCGGCAAGCTCAATCTCGATCAGTTCGCGATGGGTTCGTCGAACGAGACCAGCCATTTCAGCAATGTCGCCTCGCCGTGGCGCAAGGCGGGCTCGAACCAGCCGATGAGCCCGGGCGGCTCGTCGGGCGGGTCCTCCAGCGCAGTCGCCGCGCGGATCGCGCCGGCTGCGACCGGGACCGACACCGGCGGCTCGATCCGGCAACCGGCCGCCTTCACCGGCATCTGCGGAATCAAGCCGACCTATGGCCGCTGCTCGCGCTGGGGCGTGGTCGCCTTCGCCTCCTCGCTCGACCAGGCCGGGCCGATGGCAAGGTCTGTGGAGGATTGCGCGATCATGCTGGGCGCAATGGCCGGTTTCGATTCGAAGGACGCGACGAGCCTCGACATGCCGGTGCCCGACTGGGGAGGCGCGCTCTCCAGCGACCTGCGCGGCAAGAAGATCGGCATCCCCGAGGAATATCGCCGCGAGGGGACCGATCAGGCGATCCTCGATGCATGGGAGCAGGGCAAGGCATGGCTCAAGGACGCGGGGGCCGAGATCGTCGATGTCTCGCTGCCGCACACGAAATACGCGCTGCCCGCCTATTACATCATCGCGCCAGCCGAAGCCTCTTCGAACCTCGCGCGCTATGACGGCGTGCGCTACGGCCTGCGCGAACTGCCGGAAGGCGCGGGGCTGCAGGATATGTACGCCGAAACGCGTGAGGCCGGCTTCGGCGACGAGGTCAAGCGGCGCATTTTGATCGGGACCTATGTGCTCTCGGCTGGCTTCTACGATGCCTATTACAACCAGGCGCAGAAGGTCCGTGCGCTGGTCGCCCGCGATTTCGAGCGCGCCTTTGGCGAAGTCGACCTGATCCTCGCGCCGACGACGCCCACGGCAAGCTTTCCGCTGGGTTCGATGAACGAAGACCCGCTGACGATGTATCTGAACGACGTCTTCGCGGTCCCCGCCTCGCTTGCCGGGCTTCCGGCGATGAGCGTGCCCGCCGGGCTCAACCCCGATGGCCTGCCGCTGGGGCTGCAGCTGGTGGGCAAGCCTTTCGACGAGCAGAGTGTGCTCGATGCGGGGCTCGCGATCGAACAGCGGGCGGGCTTTACTGCAGCGCCGGAGAAATGGTGGTGAGCGACGAGTTCGCCCTGACGGTGGTGGGGATCGGCATCATACTCGCCGTGCCGCTGACTTTCATGGTGGCAAATTGGGTACGCAAGAATGTCGACCATGGCGAAGCGCGCTTCGACAGTTCGGGCAAGTTGATTTCGGACAAAGAGAAAAGCGATGAGTGAATACCGCATCCATGGAGCAACCGGCGAATGGGAGGTCGTGATCGGCCTCGAGGTGCACGCGCAGGTGACGAGCAACGCCAAGCTGTTCTCCGGCGCCTCGACCGCGTTCGGGGCAGAGCCGAACACGCAGGTCAGCCTGATCGACGCGGCCATGCCGGGAATGCTGCCCGTGCCGAACCGCGAATGCATCCGCCAGGCGGTGCGCACCGGCATGGCGATCGAGGCGGAAATCCACAGATGGAGCCGGTTCGACCGCAAGAATTACTTCTACGCCGACCTTCCGCAGGGCTACCAGATCAGCCAGCTCTATCACCCTCTCGTGGGCGAGGGGCAGCTGCTGATCGAGGCGGACGAGAAGGCCGGGATTCCCGAAGACAAGATCATCGGCATTGAACGCATCCATGTCGAACAGGACGCGGGCAAGCTGATGCACGACCAGCACCCGACCATGAGCTATGTCGACCTCAATCGCTGCGGCGTCGCGCTGATGGAAATCGTCTCGCGCCCCGACATGCGCTCGCCCGCCGAGGCCGGAGCATACGTGCGCAAGTTGCGCAGCATCCTGCGCTATGTCGGAAGCTGCGACGGGAACATGGAAGAAGGCTCGATGCGCGCCGACGTCAACGTGTCGGTTCGCCGTCCGGGCGAGGAATTCGGCACCCGGACCGAGACGAAGAACGTCAATTCGGTCCGTTTCGTCATGCAGGTCATCGAATACGAGGCCAACCGCCAGGTCGACGTGATCGAGGGCGGCGGGACGGTCGACCAGGAAACGCGCCTGTTCGATGTCGCGACGGGCACGACCCGCACCATGCGGTCGAAGGAAGACGCGCACGACTATCGCTACTTCCCCGATCCCGACCTGCTGCCGCTGGAGCTCGACGACAGCTTCCTCGAGGAATGCCGCGCTTCGCTCCCCGAACTGCCGGACGCCAAGCGCCGCCGTTACGAGGAAGAGCTCGGCCTCACCCCCTACAATGCGCGCGAACTCACCGCCGAGGTCGAGACCTACGCCCGCTTCGAAACGCTGCTCGCAGCCACCGCCGCCAGGATCGGCAAACCCGAAGCCGAGGTCGCGACGCAGGTCGCCAACTGGGCGCTCTCGGTCGCGCCGGGCGTGGCGAAGGGGCTGGGCGAGGAAGCCGACATGGCCAACGCCACGGCAGAGCGCCAGGCCGCCATCCTCGCCATGCAGGACAAGGGCGAGATTTCCGGCGGCCAGGCCAAGGAAATCTACGAGATCGTCCTCAAGGAAGGCGGCGATCCCGAGACCATCGCCGATGAAAGGGGATTGAAGCAGGTCTCCGACACCGGCGCGATCGAGGCGGCAGTGGACGAAATCCTCGCCAGCAATGCCGACAAGGTCGAGCAATATCGCGGCGGCAAGGACAAGCTGTTCGGCTTCTTCGTCGGCCAGACGATGAAGGCGATGCAGGGCAAGGCGAACCCCGCCGTCGTCAACCAGATCCTCAAGGACAAGCTCGGCTGAGCCGGCACCGATTTACCCAAGAGAGAGAACCCCCACATGACCCGCAAGCTTCTTGCCGCCACCCTGCTTGCTTCGGCGAGCATCGCCCCGCTCTTCGCCCCTGCACAGGCGAAGGAAGGCATGTTCACCCCCGACCAGCTGCAGGAAATCGCCGGCCAGCTCGAGGAAGCCGGCCTCGAGATCGAGGCTGAGGAACTCGCCGATCTCACCGGGTTCCCCATGGGCGCCATCGTGTCGCTGGGCGGGTGTTCGGCGAGCTTCGTCTCGCCCACCGGGCTGGTTGTGACCAACCATCACTGCGCGCGCGGATCGGTGCAGTACAATTCGACCGCCGATAACAACTATCTCGAGAACGGCTTCCTTGCGAACGCTCTGGCGGAGGAACTGCCCGCCGCGCCCGGATCGCGTATCTACGTCACGACGCAGGTCACCGACGTGACCGATCGCATGCGCGCCGGGACCGAGGGCATGGAGCCCTATGAACGCTACGAACTCGTCCAGCAGCGCTCCAAGGACATCACCGCCGAATGCGAAGAGGATGCGGGCTTCCGCTGCCAGGTCGCGAGCTTCTATGGCGGGGCCGAATACAAGCTCATCAAGCGTCTGGAAGTGCGCGATGTGCGGCTCGTCTATGCGCCTGCCGATTCCATCGGCAAGTATGGCGGGGACATCGACAACTGGATGTGGCCGCGCCACACGGGGGACTTCGCGTTCTACCGCGCCTATGTCGCGCCCGACGGTTCGGCAGCGGACTATGCCGAGGAGAACGTCCCCTATGAGCCCGAACACCACCTGAAAGTGAGCGCGGCGGGCCTCGAGGAAGGCGATTTCGTGATGGCCGCGGGCTATCCCGGCTCGACCAGCCGATATACCCTGATGGCCGAGGTCGAGAACACCTTCGGCTGGACCTATCCGACCTTCCAGACCCTGTTGACCGACTGGATCGCGACCATCGAGGAAGCCGCTCCGCAAGGCACGGACGCGCGGGTGAAATACGAATCGCGCCTCGCCGGGCTCAACAATTTCGAGAAGAACCTGCGCGGCCAGATCGAGGGCGCGCGCCGCGTCGGCCTCGTCGAACGGCGGCGGGAGCGCGAAGAGGCTCTGGCGGCATGGATCGCGGCCGATCCCTCGCGTGTGGAATATGGCAAGGCGATCGCCGAACTGGCCGAACTCTCCGAGGAAAGCGCGCAGGCGAGCCGGACGAACTTCTGGTACAACAACGCGACGCGGCCTGCGCTGCTGGGCGTGGCCGAGCGCCTCTATCGCCTGTCGAAGGAGCGCCAGAAGGAGGACGCCCAGCGCGAATCCGGCTACCAGGAACGTGACATGGGTTTCTTCCGCCAGGGCCTCCAGGCGCTTGACCGGCGCTTCGACCCGGCGGTGGACAAGGCCGAGTGGGAGCTTTTCCTGACGGGCTATCTCGCCCAGCCTGTGGACGAACGCGTAGCGGTGCTCGACGAGGCGCTCGGCATCACCGCCGACATGACGCCGGCCGACCTGCCCGCGCTGCTGGACCGTTTTTACGCCGAGACCGAGCTCGACGACGCCGAAACGCGCCTTGCGCTGATGGAGGCGACGCCGCAGCAGCTCGAAGCCTCGGACGATCCGTTCATCGAACTCGCGGTGGCGCTCTACGATTACGGCTTCCAGCTCGAAACCGAAAGCAAGACCCGCGCCGGACTCGCGCTCGCGCTGCGTCCCGCCTACATGGAGGCGATCACCGGCTGGCAGCGCGAAAGCGGCGTGCTGACCTATCCCGACGCCAATTCCACCCTGCGCGTCACCTATGGCGAGGTGCTGGGCGGATCGCCCAGGGACGGGATGGCCTATTATCCCTTCACCACGCTCGAAGGGATCACCGAGAAGGACACTGGCGAGGACCCGTTCAACGCCCCGCAGGACCTGCTCGATACGATCGAGGCGCGCGATTACGGTCCCTACAAGCTTGAAAGCATAGGCTCGGTCCCGGTCAATTTCCTGTCCGACCTCGACTCCACCGGCGGCAATTCCGGCTCGGCCACGCTCAACGCGCGCGCCGAACTGGTCGGCCTGCTGTTCGACGGGACGTTCGAGAGCGTCAATTCCGACTGGGATTTCGATCCGCGCACGACCCGCACGATCCATGTCGACACGCGCTACATGCTGTGGGTCATGGACAAGGTCGACGGCGCCGAGCGGCTGATCGAGGAAATGGACATCGTGCGCTGAGGCAGCGCCCCGGAGCCGCCCTGCCGCGCTTGCCAGCGGGGCGGCTTTCCTCGACATAGGCTGTCGTGGAATCGCAGCTTCACATCCCCTACCTGCGCGAGACGCTGGTCTTCCTCGTGGCAGCG
Organism: Erythrobacter litoralis; assembly: GCF_001719165.1. NCBI lineage: Bacteria > Pseudomonadati > Pseudomonadota > Alphaproteobacteria > Sphingomonadales > Erythrobacteraceae > Erythrobacter > Erythrobacter litoralis. The sequence goes on along the minus strand of NZ_CP017057.1, from coordinate 2,558,664 downwards.
GGATTGCTCGTGCCGGTCCTCCAGCGCTGGCTCAGCCCGGTGCTCGGCTATTTCCTTATCGGAGGCCTGATCGGCCCCTTTGGTCTCGGCCTGCTCGCCGATACGTGGGAGCCGGTCGGCTGGTTCGTCATCACCGACCAGGAGGGCGTCGCCGCGCTTGGCGAACTGGGCGTGATCTTCCTGTTGTTCGTTATCGGGCTGGAGCTTTCCTTCGAACGGCTGTGGTCGATGCGGCGGCTGGTCTTCGGGCTTGGCAGCTCGCAGATCCTCGTGACCGGCGCGGTGATCGCCGCCATCGCCTTCGCCTGGGGCAACAGCCTTGCAACCGCCATAATCCTGGGGGCCTGCCTTGCCCTGTCCTCCACCGCGATCGTTACCGCGATCCTGATCGAAGGAGGAAGGCTGGGGACGACAGCGGGCCGTGCAACGTTCTCTATCCTGCTGATGCAGGATCTCGCGGTTGTCCCGATCCTGTTCGCGGTGAGCGTGATGGGATCGCTCGCGATGGAAAATGCCGCGCTCGGCCTCGGCATGGCTCTGGGCGAGGCGGCGCTGACCATTGCGGTGATCTATGGCGTGGGCCGGTTCACGCTGCGCCCGCTGCTCCATCTCGTGGCGCAGACCCACAGCCGCGAGGCTTTCGTCGCGATCGGCCTGCTGCTCGCGGTCGGGACGGCGGCGGTGACGGGTTATGCCGGGCTGTCGATGGCGCTGGGCGCGTTCCTCGCGGGCCTCCTCATCGCGGAAACCGAGTTCCGCCACCAGGTCAAGGTCGATATCGAGCCTTTCAAGGGCCTGATGCTGGGCCTGTTCTTCCTTTCGGTGGGCATGGGGATCGACTGGCGGGTGGTGCTGGATCAGCCGCTCCTGATCCTTTCCGCTGCGCTCGGCCTGATCTTCCTCAAGGTGGCGATCAATTTCGCGCTGTGTCTCGCCTGGCGCCTGCCGCGCAACCGTGCCGGAGAGGTCGCGATCATGCTCGGCCAGGCGGGCGAGTTCGGCTTCCTCGTGATCGGGCTTTCGGTCACGGTCGGCCTCATAACTCCGGCGATCGCGCAATTCATGCTGATCGTCGTCGGGCTTACCATGCTGGCAACGCCGGGGCTCGACTGGCTGGCGCGCCGGGCGGGCGATTGGGTGGCCCCGGCCGAGCGGCTTTCCGAAGGTGAACTCGATTCGATCGACGACGAGATCGAGGGGCATATCATCGTTGCCGGTTTCGGCCGCGTGGGAGAGACCATAGCCTCCGTGCTCGATCGGCAGCATATCCGCTATCTCGCGATCGAGCGCGATCCGGGCCTTGCCCGCGCGGCCCAGAAGGCGGGCCGTCCGGTGCGCCTGGGCGATGCGGCGCGCGTCGACGTGCTGCGCGAATGCTCGCTCGACCGGGCCAGTGCGCTCGTCATCACGATCGGGGACGAGGAAGCGACCGAAGCGCTCGCACGCGAGATTCGTCGCCAGGCGCCCGCGCTTCCCATCTTCGCCCGCGCGCGCGACCAGGGCCATGCCGACCGGCTGATCGATCTCGGCGCGAGCTTCGCGGTGCCCGAGACGATCGAGGGCAGCCTGCGGCTCGCCGAAGTGCTGCTGCGCGATTTCGGGACCGACGAGGCGGTGATCCAGCGCCGCATCTCGCTGGAACGGCAGGGCGAGGACGCCTGAGACGCCAAAAAAGGAGGGGATCATGTACGAACGGGTGCTGGTGGCGGTCGACCTAGACGACACGTTGGGCAGCCGCATCCTGATGCGCCGCGCGGCGGAGATGGCGGGGGAGACCGGCGCGCGGCTCACTCTCGTCCATGTCCGCCCGGACCTGCCCCATTCCTATTCCAGAGCGCTGCCTGATGCGTGGGATCTCGAACAGCAGGAAGCGGCCGAGCGCGAACTCGAAGGACTCGCCGGCTCGCATGGCTGCGGCGCGAGCGTCGACGGCGTGTTCGCGCCCGCCGGCGGCATCGCGCGCGAGGTCAATGCCATCGCCGTAAAGCTCGACATCGACGCGATCCTGGTGGGCGCGCACCGGATGGATCTAGGCCGGATGGTGCTCGGCACGCAGACCACCGCGATCGCGCGCGATGCGCCGTGCGACGTGGTGGTGGTGCGGGCCGAGGAGCCGGGCGACTGACCCCAACGCAAAGGGCCGCCGCAGCGTCAGCTACGGCGGCCCCAGCGAACCGTCCTGCAAAAGGCGATCAGCCTTCCTTTTCGCCCGTCAGCGGCATCGCGCCAAACGCGCCGGCATTGACGGAGCCGGTCATCTGCTCGCCCTCGACCGTCGCTTCGCATTCGAGCGTCATCGGCATCGGGACGGTCATGTTCATCTTCCAGGTCAGCGTGTTGCCGTCGATCTTGCCTTCCTCGACGTCCATCTGGCCCATTCCGCCGGCCATCGTGCCGGTGAAAGTGTTGCCATCGTCACCGGGGACGACGGTGAAAGTGCCGGTCTGGTCGCCCATCGGGCTCTTGACGACGGTCTTGTAGGTACCTGCAACGGACATTCATGATCTCCTTGGCTTCGTCCGGGGCGCTCTCTCTTCGGCCTCGGCGGATTTTGCGTCGAACTGGCTGGCCCTCCCGGCCGCTCTGGCCCGGCCTCGCTGGCTCGCGCTTTTCCTTGCACGGAGCGCAGGCAGGTTCAACCGGAAACGGGCACAGAAAGGGGCGCGGAAGGTAGCCTTTTCGGTCCTCCCGCGCCCCGATCCCGCAAGCCGTAGCGTCAGCCGCCGGCGGCCTCGCTGCCTTCCATCGGGCGCACTTCGATCGGCAGGCCGAGCTGCTCGAGCTGCGGCTTCACCTTCGAAGCGTCGCCGACGACGACCCAGACGAAATCCTCGACGTCGATCGCGGCGCGCGCTGCGGCGTCGAGGCTTTCGGTGGTCTGCGCCTCGTATTTGCCGACCAGCCCTTCGTAGTAATCGTCAGGGCGACCATAGAGCGTCAGCGACTGCATCGCGCCCAGCACCGCGGGCGAGGTCTCGAACCGGCCCGGGAGCGCGCCGACTTCGGAGGCGACGTTGCGCGTCAGCTCTTCTGCGGTCACACCGCTGGTGGTCAGGAATTCGCTCGTCTCGCGGATCATCTCGGCGATCGAATCCCCGGTCCTGTCCGCCTGCACCCCGCCGCCCACGGCATAGACCACCGCGTTCTCGCGCGCCTGGGGTCCGCCGCGCACGCCGTAGCTCCAGCCCTTGGTCTCGCGCAGGTTCATGTTGAGCCGCGAGAGGAAGTTGCCGCCAAGTGAATTGTTGGCATTGGTGAAATCGACCCAGCTCTCGTCGCTCGCATCAAGATCGGTGCGTTGGGCGCCATAGATCACGCTCTGCGGCGAGTTCGGCCGGTCGATGAGGACGATACGATTGCCCTTAACCTCCGCGCTGGCGAGGCTTGAGAAATCCTTTTCGCCCTTGGGGACGCTCGGTGCGACCCAGTCTCCGAAAGCGGCGTTCAGCTCGCTAACGATCTCGCCCAGCGGGCGGTCCGAAACGACGAAGACCTCGCCATTGTCGGGGCGGATCCAGCGGTCCTTGAATGCGACGATGTCGTCGCGACCGATGCTCTCCACGCTCTCGATCGTGGTGACGCCGCCATAGGGCGTGTCGGTCCCGAACAGCTCGATCCCGATCGCGCGGCCGGCGAGGCCCTGCGGCGAACGCATCTGCGCGCGTATGCCCGTCACGGTCTGCGACTTGAGGCGATCAATGTCCTTCTCGTTGAAGGCGGGCTCGCGGATGATCTGGCTGAACAGTTCGAGCGAGGGCGCGAGATTGGCCGACAGCGCCGACAGGGTGAAGGTCGAACGGTCATCGCCTCCGCCGGTCGAGATGCTGACGCCCAGCCGTTCGCGCGTTTCGGCGATTTCCTGCGATGTCAGCTCTTCGGTGCCCTCGTCGAACAGGCCGATCGTGAGGTTTTCGAGGCCCCGCATCTCGGTGGGATCGGCGGCGCTCCCGGCATTGAAGCTCATCGTGACATAGGTCGCGGGCACGGCGTCGCGCTGGGCATAGGTCAGCTGCATCCCGTTCGCCAGCGTGGTCCGCTGGAGATCGGGGAAGTCGAGCGTCGCGATCGTATCGATCGGCGGAGCAGGGCGTTCCTTGGAGACGGTGATCTGCTCGGCCGAGCGATCCCGTTCGGAGGCATTCTCGTCTTCTTCCGCGACGCTTGCGGCTTCCTCGTATTCCTCCTCACGCTCGCCCGGTTCGAGCACCAGCGTGAAGGCAGGCCGCGTCATCCACTTCTCCATCGCCGCCTTGACGTCCTCGGGCGTCAGCGTGGCGAGCGTCTCGAACTGCCTGGCGTAGAAATCGGGCGTGCCGGCAAGCACTTCGCCGCGCGCCAGCGTCACCGCCTTGCCTCCGAAACCGCCGACCTGTTCGAGCCCGCGGATCGTGCCCGCAAGCTCGCTCGTCGCCGCGCGCCGCACCTCGTCCTCGGTCGGGCCGGTCTCGATGTACCAGTCGATCAGCTGCTTGAGCCGCGCTTCGAGCTGGGCGAGCGGGACGCCGTCCTTCAACGTCGCGCTGACATTGAGAATGCCGACGCGCTGGAAATCGTAATTGCCCGCCGAAACGCCGACCGCGAGCTGTTCGTCCCGCACGAGGATTTCATCGAGCCGGCTGGAGGCGAGCCCGCCGAGAATGCGCGTGCCGACATTGAGCGCGGTCAGCTCCTCGCTGGTGATGCCGGGCGCGGGCCAGTAGAGGTCGACCGAAGTCGCCGCGACCTGGTCCTTCATCACCTTGCGCACATCTTCGGAAAGCGTCGGGATGTCGGCTGCGGCGGGCGTGTTGACCGGCCCGCGGTCGATGTCGCCGAACCATTTCTCGACCAGCGGGCGCGCCTCTTCGGCCGAAACGTCCCCGGCGAGCACGAGGGTTGCGTTGTTCGGGCCGTAATTGTCGATGAACCAGCTGCGCACATCCTCCATCGAGGCCGCGTCGAGATCGGCCATCGAGCCGATCACCGAGTGCTGATAGGGGTGGCCGTCGGGAAACAGCGTCTCGAGGATCTCGTAGAAGACGAGCCCGCCCGGCTGGTTGTCGCCTTGGCGCTTTTCGTTCTGGACGACGCCGCGCTGGTTATCGAGCTTTTCCTGCGTGACCGCGCCGAGCAGGTAGCCCATCCGGTCGCTTTCGAGCCACAGCGCGCGTTCAAGCGCGGGACGCGGCACGGTCTGGAAGTAGTTCGTGCGGTCGAAATTGGTCGTGCCGTTGTAATCGGTCGCGCCCATTTCCTGAAGGTACTGGAAATAGTCGTTGGGCGCGTTTTCCGAGCCGTTGAACATGAGGTGTTCGAACAGGTGGGCGAAGCCGGTCTTGCCCTCGGGCTCGTCCTTGGAGCCGACATTGTACCACACCGCGACGCCGACGATCGGGGCCTTGCGGTCCTCGTGGACGATGACGGTGAGGCCGTTTTCGAGCTGGAATCTCTCATAGGGAATGGCGACCTGCTCGACGAGGTTCTCAAGATCGGCGCCCGCTTCGATTTGCGGGGCATCGATGGCCGGCGCATCCTGCGCGAATACGGGCGTAGCGGGCACGTTGGCGGCAAGCGCCAGCGCTGCGCCGAGCGCAAGCGGGCTGGCCGTGAAAAGGCGAAGTTTCATCGATGTAAGCTCTCCGAAAGGCATGTCTGTGGATGCTCGCACCCTACAGCCGCGCCGGGCGCGTTCAAGCGGTGCTCCGCCGCGTTCGACGGAGCGCCCGCTTCAATCGACCAACGCCAAATCGCGTGAGGTGCGCGGCGCGATCAGGACGCGTTGGTCACTGTCTTTCGGCTTTTCGCGTTGGCCAGCACGTCTTCGCGCCAGAAATGGACCGGCTTCAGCTCCTTCGCCGCGTAGAGTTCCATCTGGTCGTTGTAATGCGGGCTGTCGGGGCGTGTCGTGGCCGAACCGAACGGCTGGATCGAGCGCGAGCGGACCTTTCCGCCATCGGCCGGCCATTCGGCCCACTGGATGAAGCTGTCGCCATGAACGAGGCTCAGCCGACCGTCCTCGTCGACGTCCCACGTGGTGGAGGCGCGCAGCGTGTCCGAGCCGCCGTCCAGGCCGAGGTCCTTGTCGCCCTGGCGCAGGCGCAGGAGCTCGCTCATCGGCGGGTCGATCCGGCCGAAATGCTCCCTGAGGTGGGCGACGTGCTTGGCCAGTTCCTCACGGACGTCGGGCCATTCGGCCTTGTTCTGGTATTCGGCCGACATCCAGTCGCGGATCATCAGCAGCGCGAGCGCATCCGCGCGGCCCTCATTGTCGGCGGTGAAATCCCAGCCGAGCAGGAGGTCGCGCGCCTCCCGGATTTCCGGGGCCAGTTCGTCCTCTGCCTCGAGGTTCTCGAGCGCGTCCCACAGCACCGCGACGTAGTTCTCGCGCTCATAGGCCATGTCGTACTTGATCCGCTCGAGCGTCTCACGGTCCAGCACCTGCGCCTCGGACAGCAATCGGTAGGCACGGCGCGAACGGTTGGTCTGCTTGCGCTCGATCCCCAGCACGGGCGAGAACGCATCGGGATCGAGATCGCTGCCTTCGCCCGCAGCGGTGAAGGGTTCGTTGTTCGCGTTGTAGATCCAGCCGGAGGCCGGGTTCACCAGTTTCGGGATCTCGGCATAATCGACCGCGCCTTCCCAGATCAGGTCGGAGCGGTCTCCCGGCAGCACTCCGCGCCAGTTCGCGCCCGTATCCTCGGGCCGATCGGGGATCGCGGCGTTGTAGACATAGGCGATGTTGCCTTCACGGTCGGCATAGATGAAATTGGTCGACGGAATCGCCATTCGGGAAAGCTGCTCTTCCCATTCGGCAAGGCTGGTCGCCTTGTTGAGACGGTAATAGGCATCGAGCTGGTCGATCCGGTCCATCCCGCCATAGCGGATCGCGAAACCTTCCTGTGCGCCGTCCTCGCCTTCGCGCAGGATGACGGGACCGTGGACGCTGCGATGGACCGCGCGCCGGATAGGCAGGACGACAGGCCCCATGCGCACCGGCAGGGTCACCCATTCGGTTTCGAGTTCGCGCCATTCGCCGTCGAGCCGATACTGGCTCGCGTCCTCGTTCAGTTCCAGCTCATAGACATCGACCATGTCGGGCCGGTTGACCGTGTTGGTCCAGCCGAGATGCTCGTTGTGGCCGAGGAAGGGAAAGGGCGAGCCGGGGAAATTCGCGCCGGTGAAGTGCCAGCCTTCCTCGCTTTCGACGCTGAATTCGTACCACGCGACCCCGCCGCGCAGGGGCTGGTGTGAATTGGAGATCAGCGTGGTCGGCCCGCCCGATTTCTCCGGCGCGACCGCGAAGGCGTTGGATCCGAGCAGTCCCGCTTCTTCGCCCAGCGGCAGGACGAGGCGGCTGGCATGTGCGACTTCTTCGGGTTGTTCCGAGGCGCCGTTTTCGCTTTCCGGCATGGGGGGCGAGATTTCGCGCGGGAAGCCGGGAATGTCCGGCCCGAATTCGCGCCGCAGCGGCTTGCCCGATACCAGCGGCTCGATCACGTTGCCGAGCCCGAAGAAGAACGGCTGGCGCAGTGCGAAACCGGCGGCCACGTCCTCGCCATCGACCGGGAAGAGATTGCCGAGCTTGACCTCATCCGCGTTCTCGGCGGCGAATTGGTTGAGCCCGCTCGCATAGGCTTCGAACAGGGCGCGGGTGTCCTCGGGCAGGTCGGGATAATGCCGCTCGGCCGTGCCGCGCGCATTGAGCAGGTGGTAGATGTAATCGAACTGCGCGCCTTGTTCGCCCGCGATCGCGCCATAGCGGCCCTTGGCCATGGCGACGACGTCCTGCAGGGTGGAGAAATCGTCCTCGGCATGGGCGATCGCGACGCCATAGGCGACGTCGGCATCGCTCTTTCCGTAGATATGCGGCACGCCGTATCCGTCGCGGACGATTTCGGCGGTGTAGGTGCGCGTCGGAGGCGGTGTCGTCTCGCGGGCGAAGAACGGTTCCCAAGTCGCCAGCACGACAAAGGCGAGGACGGACAACACGGCGAGCGTAAGCCCGCCTCTTTTCAGCCACTTCATGGACGGTCCCTGAGCTTCGTGATCGCTTGGCATGCGTCATTGCGGGTGTGCGTCCGGCGGGTCAAGGGGCGCTGCGGCAGGATGGAAGGACGGATCGGCAACTTGGGAGGCGCGCCTGGGGGTCTTGCCGAGCGCGCCGGGCGAACCCACCTACTGAACTAACACACCGGGCGCGCCCGCCTTGGGATCGGCGGGGGCGCGAAAACCGGGAGGACGGTACTTGTGTTGCAGAAATGCAACACTATTTGGGAAGGGTAAGCCGATTATCCGATGAGGGGTCTTTCATGAATCTCGAAAAGTTCACCGATCGCGCCAAGGGTTTCCTCCAGAGCGCGCTCACCATCGCCATCCGCATGAACCACCAGCGGATCTCGCCCGTTCACATCCTCAAGGCCCTGCTGGAAGACGAGGAGGGCATGGCCTCGGGCCTCCTGCAGCGCGCCGGGGGTCAGCCCGCGCTAGCCGTGAGCGCGGTCGATGTCGCGCTCGCCAGGGTCCCGGTCGTGACCGGCGGCGGGGCGCAAGCGCAGCCGGGCCTCGACAACGACGCCGTGCGCGTGCTCGACCAGGCCGAACAGCTCGCCGACAAGGCGGGCGACAGCTACGTGACCGTCGAACGCCTGCTCACCGCGCTCGCTCTCGCCCCGGGCGAGGCGGGCGAGGCGATCAAGTCCGCCAGCGTCACGCCGCAATCGCTCAATGCCGCGATCGAGGACCTGCGCGGCGGGCGCAAGGCCGACAGCGCGAGCGCGGAAAACGCTTATGACGCGATGGAAAAATTCGCCCGCGACCTCACCCAGGCCGCGCGCGATGGCAAGCTCGATCCCGTGATCGGCCGCGACGAGGAAATCCGCCGCACGGTCCAGATCCTCGCCCGGCGCACCAAGAACAACCCCGCCCTGATCGGCGAACCCGGCACCGGCAAGACCGCGATCGCCGAAGGGCTGGCGCTGCGAATCGCCAATGGCGACGTGCCCGACAGCCTCAAGGGCCGCACGCTGATGGCATTGGACATGGGCGCTCTGATCGCGGGCGCGAAATATCGCGGCGAATTCGAGGAGCGGCTCAAGTCCGTTCTCGACGAGGTCAAGAACGCCGACGGGCAGATCATCCTGTTCATCGACGAGATGCACACGCTGATCGGGGCAGGCGCGAGCGAGGGTTCGATGGATGCGTCCAACCTGCTGAAGCCCGCTTTGTCACGCGGCGAACTGCACTGCATCGGCGCGACCACGCTCGATGAATACCAGAAATATGTCGAGAAGGACCCAGCGCTGCAGCGGCGTTTCCAGCCGGTCTTCATCGAGGAGCCGAGCGTCGAGGACACGATCTCGATCCTCCGCGGCATCAAGGACAAGTACGAACTGCACCACGGCGTGCGCATCACCGATGCGAGCATCGTCGCTGCCGCGCGCCTGTCCGACCGCTATATCTCGAACCGTTTCCTGCCCGACAAGGCGATCGACCTGATGGACGAGGCCGCGAGCCGCATCCGGATGGAAGTTGAATCCAAGCCCGAGGAGATCGAAACGCTCGACCGGCGGATCATCCAGCTCAAGATCGAGGAATCCGCGCTCGCCAAAGAGGACGACGACGCCTCAAAGGATCGCCTGAAGGCGCTGCGCGAAGAACTCGCCAATCTCGAACAGGAGAGCAGCGAACTCACCACCCGCTGGCAGAACGAGCGCGACAAGATCGAGGCCGAAGGCAAGATCAAGGAACAGCTCGACCATGCGCGGCTCGAACTCGAACAGGCCCAGCGCGAGGGCGACCTCGCGCGTGCCGGGGAGCTGTCCTACGGGCGCATCCCCGAACTCGAGAAGAAGCTCGAGGAAGCCGAGGCGATGAGCGAGAACGCGCTGCTGCGCGAGGAGGTGACCGAAGAGGACATCGCCGCCGTGGTCAGCCGCTGGACCGGCATCCCGATCGACAAGATGCTCGAAGGCGAGCGCGACAAGCTGCTCCAGATGGAGAGCATCATCGGCAAAAGGGTGATCGGCCAGCAACAGGCGGTCATGGCGGTGTCGAAAGCGGTGCGCCGCGCGCGCGCCGGATTGCAGGACCCGAACCGGCCGCTCGGCAGCTTCCTGTTCCTCGGCCCCACCGGGGTCGGCAAAACCGAACTGACCAAGGCGCTCGCCGAATTCCTGTTCGACGACGACCAGGCGATGGTCCGCATCGACATGAGCGAATTCATGGAGAAGCACGCGGTCGCCCGCCTGATCGGCGCGCCTCCGGGCTATGTCGGGTACGAGGAAGGCGGCGTGCTGACCGAGGCCGTGCGGCGCAGGCCATACCAGGTCGTGCTGTTCGACGAGGTCGAGAAGGCGCATTCCGACGTATTCAACGTGCTCCTCCAGGTGCTCGACGACGGGCGGCTGACCGACGGGCAGGGCAGGGTGGTGGATTTTTCGAACACCCTCATCATCCTGACCTCCAATCTAGGCAGCCAGTACCTGTCCAATATGACCGACGATCAGAGCGTGGCCGATGTCGAGCCGCAGGTGATGGACGTGGTGCGCGGGCATTTCCGGCCTGAATTCCTCAACCGGCTGGACGAGATCATCCTGTTCCACCGGCTCGGCCAGGAGGACATGGCGCCGATCGTCGCGATCCAGGTGGGCCGGGTGCAGAAGCTGCTCGCCGACCGCAAGATTACCTTGGACCTCACCGATGCGGCGCTCCGCTGGCTCGGGCGGGTCGGCTACGATCCGGTCTATGGCGCGCGGCCGCTCAAGCGGGCGGTGCAAAGATATCTCCAGGACCCGCTCGCCGAAATGCTTCTCGAAGGCGAGGTGACCGATGGCATGGCGCTCAGAATCGACGAGGGCGACGGCGCTCTGGTGATGACGCCCGAAAGTTCGTGAGCGGGGAGCGGGCGGGGAGCGATTCCCGCCCGCGGCTACCGATCAGGAAACATGACCCTTTTGCGAAACTAGCAATTTGTGTCGCGCAAGGGGCATTTCCTGTAGCGAAAGAAAAGCGACAGTGACATTTGCTTGCTTGCTATTTCCGTGAATGTGGGATTAACGCAACACAGGCGTTAAAAGTGCTGCCGTGCTTGCGGACAATGATGACAACCATGTTTCGCTATTGCAGAAATTCTCCATCGCAGGGGCTGTTCGACCGTCGACGGGGAGAGTGCTGCTTGCCTTGTCCGGGGACATGAAAGGCGCGCAGGGCTGACTTGACGGGCGAAAGGCTCCGGTTGTCGCAACTGGAGTGATCATGAATACCTTTCACCGCAACACGCTGAAGGCGCTCGCCTTCTCCGCTTCCGCCATCGCCTTCACCACCGCCATGCCCGCCTTCGCGCAGGACGCCGAACCGGGTGAGGACTGCCTCCTCAACAACGTGCCCGGCGTCATCAATGCCGAGGGTGAATGCGTCGAGGTTCAGGAAGGGCCGACCGGCGCCACCGCCCAGCAGGCCGAACAGGTCGAGATCACGACCGGTGCCAGCGGCCAGCCGGACCAGGAGCGCGGCATCACCGTGACGGGTTCGCGCATCGTTCGCGACACTTACTCGTCCGTCTCGCCGCTTCAGGTCATCTCGACCGAGGCGCGTCAGGCGGTCGGTGCATTCGACCCAACCCAGATCCTTCAGCGCTCTGAAGCGGCTGCGGGTCTTCAGATCGACGCGACGTTCAACGGCTTCGTACTCGACAACGGTCCGGGTTCCGAAACCATCAACCTGCGCGGCCTCGATCCGAGCCGTACGCTGCTGCTCGTCAATGGCCGCCGGCTTGCGCCTTCGGGCGTGGAAGGCGCTCCCACCAGCCCTTCGACCAACCTCATCCCGGCTTCGCTTGTCGACCGGTTCGACCTTCTGCTCGACGGCGCGTCCTCGGTCTACGGTTCGGACGCGGTCGCGGGCGTGATCAACATCATCCTGCGCAAGGACTTCGACGGGCTCGAACTGTTCGCGGCCGGCGACCTGAACGAGCAGGGTGCGGGCAACGACGCGACCTTCAGCGCCTCGTGGGGGATGAACACCGACCGCGCCTTCTTCGGCATTGGCGCCGAATACCGCTATCGCGACGAAATCCGTTTCAACGACCGCGATTTCTTCAACGGTTGCGACACGCATTACGAAATCGACGCCGATGGTAACATCCGCACGCTCGACGTTCGCACTGCCGCGATCGTCGAGAACCGCACGCCGGGCGTGACCACTTCGGTCGACGAGTGCAAAATCACCAGCCAGGTCGGCCGTTTTGTCTCGCCCTTCCAGACCTACGGCAACCTTTTCAGCATCCCCGGCCTCGGTAACTCGGGCATTCCGGGATACGATGTGTTCTTCACGGGTGGCCAGGACATCGATTCCGATGGCGATGGCCTTCGCGACGTCGATTTCCAGCAGGTCAATCGCAACGGGACCAACCTCGACCAGATCTTCCTCAGCCAGCAGCATCTCTACAACGTGATGGCCTACGGGGAATACACCTTCCCGGGTGAAGCCAACATCACCCCCTATTTCGAGGCGAACTACACCCGCGCGGACATCTCGGCCGACAATACCGGCGCGCCGCAGCTTTTCCCGTATGTTCCGGCAAGCAACCCGTTCAACCCGTGCAACATCAACAACAACGATTGCGCCGGTGCGGAAGTCACCCTGCTCGGTCGTCCCGGTGGCAATGCAGGCTTCAGCCTGCCGGTCATCCCGGTGCTGTCGATCCTTGGTGACCGCAACAATCGCGATATCAGGCAGGAACAGTATCGCGGCGTGCTCGGCGTTCGCGGCGACCTGCCCTTCATCGGGTCGAGCTGGCAGTTTGACGTTTCAGGCGTCTATTCGCGCTCCGAGGGCCGTTCGAGCCTGCGCGGCATTCGCGAAGACAAGTTGGCGCTTGCGCTCGGGATCGACCCGACCGCCGATTTCGACGGCGACGGCATCGCTGACAACAACGGTGACGGCATCGCCGACGATTACGATGGCAACAACGCGTTCCCGCCGCTGACCGGCGGGGCATGCAACGTTGACGGTCTGAGCAACCCAGACCTTGCGCTGGGCGATCTTGCGCAGGGCTGTGTCCCGGTCAACCTGTTCGCGCCCGGGGCGCTCGGCCAGGTGATCGGGGATTTCGAGACCCAGGCGGAGCGGGATTACCTGTTCGGCGAACGCCTTTTCAACACGGTCTACGAACAGACCTTGCTCTCGGCGTTCGTCACCGGCGATCTGTTTGACCTGCCGGCCGGTCCGGTCGGGGTCGTGCTCGGGGCCGAATGGCGCGAGGACAAGATCGACTCCCAGCCGAACGGCGAGGCCGCGAACGGCCTGTTCGTCTCCTTCAGCGCCGACCAGGGCGCGGCCGGTTCCGCCTGGATCCGCGAACTGTTCGGCGAAGTCGACATTCCGCTCATGGCGGCCAAGCCGATGGTGGAGGAACTCAACCTCAACCTCTCGGGTCGTATCACCGACCAGGAGTTCTACGGCACGAACGGAACCTTCGCGATCAAGGCCGGATGGCGTCCGATCCCGCCGCTGCTTTTCAAGTTCAGCTACGGCACGTCTTTCCGCGCGCCGAACCTGCGAGAGAACTTCCTGCGCGGCCAGTCGGGCTTCAACACCTTCAACGACCCGTGCGCCGTTCCGGATGACGCCTACAACACCGAGACCGGCGAATACGTGCAGTCCGGCGACCAGCGCGACCCGCGTGTGCTCGAAAACTGCCGCCGCGAAGGCCGCGACCCGACCCGCGTCGGTCTCGACCCGAACAACCCGGACCTGCCGCCAAACCCGCTTACCGGTGTGGAGATCACGACTGGCGGCTCGCTCGACATCGATCCGGAAACCTCGCGCTCCATCGCGACCGGTTTCGCATTCGAGGAGACCTTCGGAGACGGCTTCGATTTCGCCTTCAACTTCAACTACTACGACATCAAGCTGAAGGGTTCGATTGTCGAGCCGGGCACGCAGTTCATCATCAATGACTGCTTCACCCGCCAGGAAGAGAACCGCAGCCCGTTCTGTGAGCGTATCACCGCTGGGCCGCTCGATTCGACCACCCGTGGCCGCATCACCGACGTGAACAGCGGTTTCATCAACCTCAACCAGGAAAGCGTTCGCGGCATCGACCTCAATGCGACCTTCGGCAAGGATTTCGTGATCGGGGGCGAGACGTTCGACTTCAATCTGATCATGCGTGCCAACCACCTGATCGAGCGGTCGAGCCTCTTCATCGGCGATGATGGCACGCCGACCTTCGATGAGGATGCGGGTGAGTTCTTCTTCCCGTCCTGGACCGGCACCGCGACGTTCTTCGTTGATTGGGAAGATCTCCGCCTGACCTGGGAGACCTTCTACATCGGCCGGGTCGAGCAGGAAGCCGGCGATATCGACCCGCTTTCGGACGCGTTCGGCTACGGACCCGACGGGCAGTTCACCGGCGTCTTCGCCGACACCTGTCTCGGCAGCGGTTCGCGCGATCCGGACGGCACGATCAACGGCAATGTCGCCGGCGACGGTGTGTTCTGCCGCGACGTCGGCTTCGCCGAGGAGTATTTCGAACACGCCGTCTCGCTCCAGTATCGCGGTGACAACATGACGCTCACGGTCGGGATCACCAACCTGCTGGATCGCTCGCCGCCGCGGGTCGACTCGAATGAGGTGTTCTCGGTGGTCAACGTTCCGATCGGCAACGGCTACGACCTCGATGGGCGCGAGTTCTTCGCTACCGTCCGTTACGCCTTCTGATCGCGCGGGGACGCCCGATCAGACCATGAAAAGAGCGGCCTCTCGCCCTTGTCGAGAGGCCGCTTTTTTGGTTTAATCACCAATGTTCGAGCCGCGCGGACGGGAGGCTTCGCGGCAGGGCTCATCGAACCACCATCCGACGCATGGCACCCAAAGCTAATCTGGAAGACGAAACTCATGAAATTCCTCAAAGCCTCGCTCGCGGCTACCATGGCCGGCGTATCCGTCCTCGGCCTCTCGCTCGCCGCTCCCGCAGATACGCAGGCGCAGGGGCAGAATGCCGTTCCGATCGACGTTTGGGCGCTGCGCGACGTGGTCAACGCCGTGCAGGTCTCGCCTGATGGCAAGCATCTCCTCGTCCACAAGATCGAGAGCAAGGACGGGGAGTACCTGCTCGAGATCTACAAGACGGACAATCTGTCTGAACCCTATCGTCGCCTCAACGCCGACCCGATGGAGATCATCGCGGCAAGCTGGGTGAGCGACAACTTCATCTTCGGTACTGCCTGGCAGCAGCGCCGCAGCAAGGTGCAGCGCCCCGAACAGGACACGCGCGATTACCTGACATACGCCTACAATCTCGAAGAGAATGAGTTCAATACGGTCGACGAGAATCTGGAGATCATCGACATCCTGCCGAACGACCCGGAACACGTTCTCGTGGGCGAGGGCAATGCGGTGGCGACGCTCTCCGGGGTTGACCCGATCGCGGCGTTCCGCCCGCGCTCCTATTACAAGTTCAACCTCGAGAGGGGCACTAAATCGCTCATCATCAAAGGGAATACCGAATTTCCGGTTGTTCAGGCCTTCGATAATGAAGGCAATCCACGTTTTACCAGCACGTTCGATCGCGGCGAGGGCAAGCAGAAGACCTATTATCGCAAGCCTGGCGAGGGTTCCTGGACGCAGGTCAATGAATACGATCTGGAAGACCAGTCGAACCTCTATCGCATCCTTTCAGGCATTCACGGTATCCAGGGCTTCGATCCGGAAAACCCGAACATCGGCTACATCATCGAAACCCTTCCGGGTAACGACAAGGCAGGTCTCTACGAATTCGATTTTAACACCGGCAAGATCGGCAAGGAGCTGTTCAAGCCCGAGGATGCGGACGTGATGGGCATTCAGACCCATTCGATCCCCGGCAACGACAAGCTCGTCGCGGCGGTCTATCCGGGCGCGAAGATGGAGCGCCACTGGTTCGACGAGGACGAGAAGGCGTTCTACGAGGCGCTCGAACAGCAGATCCCCTATGCCCACCAGATCTCGATTTCGAGCCGATCGGTCGACGGCAAGACCATGATCGTGACCAATCGCGGGCCGCACGATCCGGGCTCCTACTGGCTGGTCAAGGACGGCCAGCTCGCAAAGCTCGGCAGCCGCAACCCGCTGGTCAACCAGGACATGCTCGCGGATGTGAAGTATATTCGCTACACGGCGCGCGACGGGCTCAGCATCCCGGCCTATGTCACCGTGCCCAAGGTCGGAAAGCCGCCCTTTCCGCTGATCGTGCAGCACAATGGCGGCCCGCACGTGAACGGGATGGTCTCCTATGACGAGATCGGCCAGTTCCTCGCCAGCCAAGGCTACATGGTGCTGCATCCGGAAAACCGTATTTCGGTCGGCTGGGGGCAGAAGCATTTCGATGCGGGCTATGGCGAACACGGCCTCGCCATGCAGGACGACAAGGATGATGGTGTCCTCTACCTGATCGAGCAGGGCCTGGTCGATCCGGACCGGGTCGCGTTCATGGGCTGGTCCTATGGCGGCTATGCCGCGCTCGTCGCCGCGAGCCGTGAGCCGCAGCTTTACCAGTGCACGGTAGCCGTCGCAGCAGTGGCCGATGCCGAGAAGCAATATCTCGGCCGGCGCGACTCCTCGCTGAAGGCGCTCGACGAATGGTCGAAGCGCCGCGGCACGATCGGGGTAAATCCGATCAACGAGGTCAACAAGGTCAACATCCCGCTGCTGATGGTCCACGGCGATGTCGATCGCCGCGTGATGTATTACCACTTCAAGGACTACAAGAAGGCCTTCGAGTACGCGGGCAAGCAGGGCCAGTTCGTCACGCTCGAGAAGGCGGATCACTTCTCCAACACGCTGATGTACAACCACCAGCAGCAGCTCTACACCAAGGTTGCGGACTACCTCGCCAACGATTGCGGTCCGGGCGGGCTCTGATCCGGCGCGAGATTAGCTGAGGGGGCTCGGTCGCGATGCGGCCGGGCCCCTTTGCTTTGCCGAATGCCGAGCCGCCGGGGAAGAGACGGGCCGGGAGGGCTGGGTGCGCGCTATTCGATGCGCTTGCCCTTGACCCCCATCTGCCCGTTGATGCGGATGAAGAAGGTGCCGAGCGAGGCTTTCTTGAGCTCGACCTCGTCGCCCGGTTCGATGTCGGCGAGCCGCGTGGGCACCTTGAAGATTTCCCAGCGCGCGCCTTCTGCGGTCGTGAACTCGGCCCTGCGGCGCGGGCGATAGCGCACACTGGTGATGGTCGTCGTCAGCGTTTCGGTCGCCTCGCTGTCCTTCTCGTCGCCCTTCAGGATGCCGACATCGGGCACCGAAAAGCCGAAAAGCTGGCGGCGCGTGCGGCGCACGTCCTCGCGGTCGACGAGCCGAACATCGCCTGCCTCGCTCGCGACGACGAGCGAGCCGACCCCGGCATCGAAGCAGGCGAGCCGCTCTGTGTCGTCCTGGATCCGCTGGCACGTCTTCAACTGGTCGAGAATGTCCGCCCGCACCACGGTGTCACCCGTGGGCGAAGTATCCTGCGATTTCAGGACCCCGCCCGATGCAAGGAGCGCGGCCGCCGCGAAGGCGCAGCCGGCGCGTGCCAGGCTGGGGCTCCACCTTTCGAATCGTTTCATGAAACACCCTTTCCGTTATCTGGTCTGCATACGCCCATAGTCGATCCGTGACTCGCCTGCACAGCGCAGGATAGTTTCGCCCGGTGCCGCATGTGGCACGCTTCGCCGAAGGATGTAGCGCTTTTGCCACAGGTTGGAGACAACCCGCGCGACACTGCGGCCCGACAATTGCTCTGGACAGCCACACTGTCATACATCCGCCACTTAGCGGGCATCGGCCCGTAGAGAGTTGCGTGCGCCATTTCGGTGCGCGTTATGATAGGGGACACATATCATGCGTTTTAATAAGGGTTCGCTCCTTGCGGGCACGATGATGGCCAGCGCCATGATCGCAACGCCGGCCATGGCCCAGGACACCGATGTCGATCCGGCGATCCAGTCGGGTGCCGACCAGAATGCCGATACCGACAATTTCATCACGGTCACTGGCTCGCGCATTCAACAGCGCAATGTCGAAACTGCTGCGCCGATCGCGGTGGTCGAGGCCGAGGAATTTAAGCTGACGGGTGCGGTCAACGTCGAAAACGTGATCAACGCCCTGCCGCAGGCGGTTCCGGGAACCACGGCATTCTCGAACAATCCGGGTAACGGTGCCGCCACGCTCAACCTGCGCGGTCTCGGTGCGACTCGTACCCTCGTCCTTGTCAATGGTCGCCGCTGGGTTTCCTTCGACACCAACCAGATCGTCGACCTCAACACGATCCCGCAGTTCCTGATCGAAAGCGTTGACACAGTCACTGGCGGTGCCTCCGCGGTCTACGGTTCGGATGCACTCGCTGGCGTCGTCAACTTCAATCTCAAGAAAGTCGAGGGCATTGAATTCGGCGGCCAGTACTCGCTTACTGAACGCGGTGACGGTGCGCGCTACCAGATGTACGGCGCGATCGGCACCAGCTTCGACGATGGTCGCGGTAACGCAACGGTCTATGCCGAATACTTCAACCGCGAATCCATCTTTCAGGGCGGTCGCGCCTTCTCCGCCTCTGCACTTGGCGGCGAAACTTTCGGCCTTCCGCTCCAGGCGTTCGGTTCTTCGACTCTTCCCACGGCGCGTTTCAACGCCCCGACCGAGATCGGGATCGTTCCCGACGCTGACTGCGATATCGCGGGCCAGTGCGCTCCGCTCGCGGACGGTCTCGTCATTGACGACGCCATTTTCGACACTCCGGGCGTTGGCCGTGCACGTGCGGGCGATACGTACAACTATGCTCCGGTCAACTACCTGCAGATTCCGCAGGAACGTTACCTGCTCGGCGGTTTTGCCGATTACGAGTTCACGGACGGCCACCGTGCGTACACAGAAGTGACCTTCGTCAACAACCGCGTAGCGCAGGAACTTGCGGCGACCCCGGTCACCGGCACGTTCAATGTCGACATCGCGACGGTTGCGCCTTTCCTCGACGCAGCTTCGCTGGCCGAGCTCAATCAGCTCGACGCCAATGAAGCCGCAGCGAGCGCTGCGCGCGTCGCGAACGGTCTGACCGCGCTGCCGGGTGCGGAACTCGGCGTCGTGCGAGCATCGCTCCAGCGCCGCGTGCTTGAAACCGGTGCACGCAACACGCTCGACGAGCGCAACGCCTTCCGAGTGCTCGCTGGGGTTCAGGGTGCGATCACCGACAACCTCAACTATGATATGTACTACTCGTACGCTCGTACCCGCAACGCCAACGTCCAGCAGGGCAACGTGTCGCGTTCGGCCTTCCAGGCCGGTCTTGATGGGACGGGGGATGTTGCGCTGAACATCTTCGGCCCCGGCACGTTGACGCCGGAAATGGTCGATTCGTTCAGCATCACCGCGCAAAACGGCGACGTCTCGACTGTCGAAGTGGCAGCGGGCTCGGTCTCCGGTTTCCTCGGCAATCTCGGTCTTGGCGGTAGTGATATCGGCTTTGCGGTCGGTGCGGAATATCGCCGGGTCACTGCAGAGTTTATCCCCGATACTGCGCTCGCTTCGGGCGACGTCATCGGATTCAACGCGGGCAGCCCGACCGAGGGTGCCTATGACGTGAAGGAAATCTTTGCTGAAATCGACGTGCCGATCTTCGAAACGGATGGCGGGGTCCGGCTCGACTTAAACGGCGCTGCCCGTTATTCGGACTACTCGCTAGACAACGTCGGCGGAGTGTGGACCTATGCCGGCGGCGTACAGTTCGTCCCGACCCCGGGCGTCCTGCTGCGCGGTCAGTATCAGCGCGCGGTTCGCGCGCCGAACGTGGCCGAGCTGTTCCAAGGCCAGGCGATCGGTTTCCCGGCTGCGACCGACCCGTGCGGCAGCGCGACCTTCATCGGCGACAATCCCGGCGCGGCGCAGACCTGCATCGACACCGGCGTTCCTGCCGGCAATGTCGGCAATGCCGGCGCGGTTCAGCTGAACGCGCAGATCCCTGCACTGTTCGGCGGCAACCCGAACCTCGGTGAAGAAACCTCGACCAGTTTTACCGGCGGTGTCGTTTTCCAGCCCAGCTTCGTGCCGGGCCTGACGATCACGGCGGATTACTTTAACATCGAGGTTGAAGACTTCATCACCATCGCGGGCGGCAGTCTCCAAGGCCTGCTCAACCTGTGCTATGGTGAGGTGCAGGACATCAACACTCCGGCGTGTCAACCCTTCGTCGGTATCCGCAACCTCGACGGTGCGATCACAGTCGACGCGCCCCCTCTGGTTTCGGGCGTGAACGCGGCGGAACTTACGGTTTCGGGCGTCGACCTTCAGGTCAACTACCGTGCCGACCTGCCGTTCTCGCTGCTGACCGATACCGGGAACTCGCGGTTCAACGTGAATTTCCTGGGCACTTGGACCGACCAGAACGACTTCACCCCGGTCGCCGGCCTCCCGCAGGTCGACCAGTGCGCCGGGGCGTTCGGTGGCAATTGCGGCCAGCCGATCCCGTCGTTCAAGTGGACGTCGCGTTTTACCTGGGTCGATGGCCCGCTGACCACCTCGGTTCGCTGGCGTCACCTTTCGGGCACGGATGACGCGCTCGACACGGTCGATTTCGCTGCTTTCAACGGCATCGAGCGGATTGGTGCGTACGACTTGATCGACCTCACGTTCTCGGTCGAGGCGACCGAGAACGTGACGATCTCGGCCGGTATCAACAACCTGTTCGACACCCTGCCGGGCACGCCGAACATCGATGCCAACGGTATCGTGACGAACCGTCCCAACAGCCTCCTGCTGGGCGACAACCAGGAGCAGGCCAACACCTTCCCGAGCGTCTTCGACGTCCTGGGTCGGGACTTCTTCATCTCCGCAGCGTTCTCGTTCTAAGCGACGACGCCCGCAAGAGCGGAACAAGAGAGGGGCGGCGGACTTCGGTTCGCCGCCCTTTTTCATGCGCGAGGCGAGAAGCGCGGGAAGCCGACGCGCCCATCACACCTCTGCGAGAGAAACTTTCAGGAGAAGGTCAGGAAATCGGCGAGTGCCCGGCCCGAGGGCTCGGCCACGGGCACGGTTTCGCCGGGCTCTAGGCCATGGGCGGCGAAGGCGGCCTTAATATCGGCGCGCGCATCGGCCCTTTCGCAGGCGCGCGCCAATGAGGCGATGCGGCCGAGCTCATTTTCCGCCTGGGCCGCGATGGCCTCGATCGTCGTCTCGATCGCTCCGGGCTGCGCCCCGCGATCGGCCCCGATCATGATCGCGCGCCGAACCGCTTCGGGAATTTCCCAGGCGGGCGTGCCGCGGCCATGCGCCTTTTCCCCGAGCATGGTAAGAGCGGCCGCCACCTGCGCCGCCGCAGCGATACCGCCGCGCGGATCGTGAAGCGCGCGGATCACGGTCGCGGGAACCGCCTTTTCTTCTATAGCCCACAGGATCGCCGAACGGCGCGCGCGATTGTGTTCGAGGATCGGCCCGTCGCCGCGATGGACCATCAGCCCGACCCGGCCGTCCGGGCCGAGCACGCGCGCGATTTCGCCGGCCACGGCAGCGACATCGCCATATTCGAAACCGAACTGGCTGGTGACCGCGTCGAAACTGTCATCGGCGAAGGGCAGGTCCTCCATCGCAATCCCGCCGCGGGTCGCGGTGCCTTCGGGCGCGGGCGGCAGTTTGGGCGCGCGGTCGATGCCCTGAAGGTCGAGATCGCGGCGTTCCTCGCGCAGCCAGCGCAGCACTCGTCCATCGCCGGTCGCAAGGTCGAGCAGCCGCGCACCTTGGCGCAGACCTTCGGCAAAGCCGCGCCACGCGGCGCGCTGAGCGGTTTCGATCGCGGCCCAGCGTTCGGGCAGGCAGCCTGTCGAATCACCGCCCGCATTCGCCTTCCAGAACTCGCCCCAGGCGCGCGCGTCGTCGTGGTCGCCCATGCTCATGAGCCCGTCACCACATCGAAGGCGACCGTCATCCTCTCAGCCGATCCGAAAGGCGTGGTGCCGTGATAGAGGGTCGAGGGAAACAGGGCGAGGTGCCCCTCGCGCGGCTCTATCGTGGCAAGCGGCGGCAGGTCGAGGCCGAGATCGGGCGGCGGGCGGCCGATCTCGAGCCAGCCCTGCGGCAGCTCGCCCTCGGCCACCGGCGTATGCGCTGCCTGCGGCACGACGAGATAGAGCGCCGAGGAGAGGATGCCCTGCGGATGAATATGTGCGGTGTGGTAATCGCCCCCTTTCGGCGAGCCTGCACCCGGTTCTGCACCCCCCGCAAGCCGTACCGACCACGATCCGAGCAGCTGCCAGGGCGTCTCGCAGTGACGCAGCAGCGGGTGGCTGTCGTCGAGCGGCGGAAAGCCCGCGCGGTGCACCTCAAGCGTCGCGAGGATCGCCTCGTGCAGTTCGGCGAGGACGGGTTCGGTGCGGTGAAACAGGATGCCGCGCGTCTGCGTGCCCCCGCGCAGGCTCTGGCCGAGCGGCATGGTCGATCGGTAGTGGATCGCCCGCAATTCGGCCACGGCATCGGCGACGAGCCCCTCGCGTCCGACCAGTTCGCGCAGTTCGACCAACCCCGCCTGTTCGTGCAGCCAGGCGGCCTTTTCGCGCGCAGCTGCGTCCTCGCCCAGCCGCCACGCGATCCCGCGCAGCGCCCATGCGGAAATATCCCACGGATTGCCCGCCAGCGCCCGGTCCAGGCAGGCATGCGCGCGGGTCAGGTCGCGCGCGCGCAGGGCGTGGCGGGCCTCGTGGAGAAAGCGCATCGCCCGGTTGTCCGACAGATGCGCGAAGATCGCCTCGGCCCGGTCCCACTCTCCCGCAGAGCCTGCATGCACCGCCTCGATCAGCGCGAAATGCGTCTCGTTCGGGAAGCGGCGGCGAGCCTCGGCGGCGACTTCGGCAGCTTCGGCAGCGTGGTCGAGCCCGGCGAAGGCCTCTGCATGGGCGGCGGGAATATTGGGATCCTGCGGGATCTTTTTCGCGGCTTCGGCGAAAGGGGATGTCCAGTCGGCCTCGCCTGCCGCGTGCTTCAGTCCGGCGAGAAAGGTCAGCGCAGCGATGAAGCCGGGGGCCTGCGCGCAGACCTGTTCGGCGATCAGCCGCGCGCCCGCCGCATCGCCCGCGACCTCGAGCGCCTGCGCCTTGCCGAGCCACAGGTCGGCATCGCCCGGGTTGACCGCGATCGCCGCATCGAACCGGGCGAGCGCATCGCCTTCGCCGCGTTCGAGCGCGACGCGGGCGCGGCCATGCAGCGCGCGCGGGTGGCGCGGATCAGCGCCCAGTGCCGCATCGTACCAGCGCGCCGCCTCGGCAGGTCGACCGGCGGAGCGATGGGAAAGCGCGGCGACGCTGCCATAGCGCGCGACGCTGCGGCCTTCCTTTTCATGGGGCGCGATTGCCGCCAGCGCGTCCTCGTGTCGCCCCAGCCTTTGCAGCGCGATCGCGTGGTTGAGCGCATAGTCGATCATCGCCGGGGCCAGCGCGCAGGCACGGGCGAAATGCGCCGTGGCCGCCGCGGAATCGCCCGATTTGAGCGCGATGTCCCCCGCCGCATCGGCGAGCGCGGCATCGTTCGGATGGGCACGCCGCGCTTCCTCGGCGATGGTCCGCGCGCGTTCGAGTTCGCCGCGCTGCATCGTCATGCGCAGCTGCACCATCGCCTCGGCCGCGGAGATCGTGGGGGAGGGCGGGTTCATTTCGTGCGCAGCCAGCCGGTCACGGCGAGCCGCCCGACCGGCGCGAAGGGCGGGACGTAACTCACCATGTGCGCTTGCGGCACCTTGAACAGGTTGAGCGCGTTGAAGCGAGGGCGGAATCCTTCGACCACGTCGCCATCCTCGTCGAGGAAGAGGAGATAGCCGCCCCAGTCCGGATGCCAGTCATCGCGCGCGAAATTGAGGACGTATGCGACTTCCCAGCCTTCGGCGACATGGCTGTCGATGTGGCGGCCGAGATAATTGCCGGGGGCGAACAGGGTCGCCTGCCCGTCGGCCTTGAACAGTCCCTCGATTCCCGTCACCGAGCGGGCGAGCTCCATGAAGGCAGGCGCGTTGATGTGTTCGAGCAGAATCTGGTGCGCCTCGCTCCCCCGCCAGCCTTCCTGCACCGCGGTCAGGATCGGGTAATGCGCGAAGCGGAAACCGTATTCGCCGCGCGACGTGTGTTCTTCGGCGGCCTTGAACGCTGCGCCGAGCGCCTGCTGACCCTGCGGAGTGCCGGTTTCCTCGGCGCGGAAGCTCTTGGGCTCGGCCTCGCCCGCGCCGGTCGCCATGCCCCAGGCCGTGCCCTTCGCCAGTACCGTCAGGACCTCGCGCGCGCTTTCGGGCGTCAGCACGTCGCGCACCTGCACCCGCCCGGTCGCGGCAAAGCGCCGCGCGAGGGCCGCCCGGTCGAGCGCGGGATTGATCGCGAAGAGGGTCCTGGGCGCCGCTGTGCTCACGCCGCGATGCCTGCCAGCCCCTCGCCCCGCTGGCAAGGCATTCGCGGCGCCTTGCCGCCCGATTTTGCCCGCTTGATTCCGGCTCGCGCGTCCCATAGGCGAGTATCAAACCGCAACCGGTTTTCGGGATCACGTTTCGGGATCACAAGGAGAGAGAGATGAGCACAGCCTATATCGTCGAAGCCGTCCGCACGGCCGGTGGCCGCCGCGGCGGGCGGCTGGCCGGGGTGCACCCGGTCGATCTGCTCGCCGCGTCGCTGGACGCGATCGTGGACCGCAGCGGGATCGACCCCAATGCGGTCGACGATGTCATCACCGGCTGCGTCACGCAGGCGGGGGAACAGGCGATGCAGGTCGCTCGCATGGGCGTGCTCGCCTCGAACCTGCCGGATTCTACCCCGGCGGTGACGATCGACCGTCAGTGCGGCTCCTCGCAGCAGGCGATCCAGTTCGCCGCGCAGGCGGTGATGAGCGGCACGCAGGACGTCGTCATCGCGAGCGGCGTCGAAAGCATGAGCCGCGTGCCGATGGGTTCGAACGCGACGCTCCACATGAAGGAGGGCCTCGGCCACTACAAGTCGCCCCGGCTCGAGGAGAAATTCCCCGGCATCCAGTTCTCGCAGTTCATGGGCGCCGAAATGATCGCCAAGAAGCACGGCTTTTCCAAGGACGATCTCGACCGCTTCGCGCTTTCCAGCCACGAAAAGGCGATCGCCGCGACGCAGGCCGGCGCGTTCGAAAACGAAATCGTTCCCATCGAGATCGAGACCCCAGAGGGTACCGAGATGCACACCGTGGACGAAGGCATCCGGTTCGATGCGACCCTCGAAGGGATCGCGGGCGTCAAGCTCCTGTCGCCCGAGGGCAAGATCACCGCGGCCTCGTCCTCGCAGATCTGCGACGGGTCGAGCGCGGTGCTGGTCGTCTCCGAAGAGGCGCTCAAGAAATATGGTCTGACGCCCATCGCGCGCATCCACAACCTGACCGTCACGGCGGGCGATCCGGTCATCATGCTTGAGGAACCGCTCTTCGCAACCGATAAGGCGCTCGAGCGCGCGGGGCTCAAGATCGACGACATCGACCTCTACGAGGTGAACGAGGCGTTTGCCCCGGTGCCGCTCGCCTGGCTGAAGCATACTGGCGCCGACCCGGACAAATTGAACGTCCATGGCGGCGCGATCGCATTGGGCCACCCGCTCGGCGCGAGCGGAACCAAGCTGATGGCGACGCTGGTCCACGCGCTGAAGCGGCACGGCAAGAAATACGGCCTGCAGACGATGTGCGAAGGTGGCGGCGTCGCCAACGTGACCATCGTCGAGGCCGTGTAAGAGTTTCAGGAACAACAGGTTTCCGACCGACAGGAGAGAGTAATGGAAGTATCTGCAAAAACCCCCGCCGTCGTCACCGGCGGTGCCTCGGGCCTCGGTCTTGCCACCGCCCGGGCGCTTGCCGCGAAGGGCGCCAAGGTCGCGATCTTCGACCTCAAGGAAGAGGACGGGGAAAAGGCTGCCAAGGAACTGGGCGGCGTGTTCTGCAAGGTCAACGTGACTTCGGATGAAGACGTCGATGCGGCCTTCGCCAAGGCGCGCGAAGCCCACGGGCAGGAGCGCATCCTCGTCAATTGCGCCGGCATCGGCAACGCGATCAAGACCGCCAGCCGCGACAAGCAATCGGGCGAGATCAAGCATTTCCCGATTTCGGCCTTCGATTTCGTGATTCAGGTCAACCTCATCGGAACCTTCCGCTGCATCGCCAAGTCGGCCGCGGGCATGATGACACTGGACCCGCTGTCCGAGGACGGCGACCGCGGAGCGATCGTCAACACCGCCTCCGTCGCCGCGGAAGACGGTCAGATGGGCCAGGCCGCCTATTCGGCGTCGAAGGGCGGGGTCGTCGGCATGACGCTGCCCATCGCGCGCGACCTGATGCGCGAAGGCATCCGGGTGAACACGATCCTGCCCGGCATCTTCGACACCCCGCTGATGAACGCCGCCCCGCCGCAGGTGAAGGAAGCGCTCGCCGCCTCCGTGCCGTTCCCCAAGCGGCTCGGCCTGCCCGAGGAATACGCCAAGCTCGCCATGTGCATGATCGAGACGGGCTATTTCAACGGCGAGGACGTGCGTCTCGACGGCGCGATCCGCATGGCCCCTCGTTGATCGCTCGCGGTGGCCGCATGCCTCCGCGCTGATCCGCGAAACGCCGGCATTGCCGGAGACGAACAGCCCGCCGGAGCGATTCCGGCGGGCTTTTTCGTTTGATTCGATGTGCGATGCGTTAGGAGACGGAAGTACTGACGATTCAGGGGGACGCAGATGCGCAATCGCGGGCAGGCCATGATCGCACACCTCGCAAGGACGGTGTTGGGCGTCGTGGCCGCCGCGGCCCTGTCGGCCTGCGGCGCGCTGCCCGAACGTCCGCAGGTCTCCGCAGACGCGCAGGTCGGCGCCGTCGTCCCAGGGTTCGAAAACGCCCGGCTCTGGCAAGACGGCAGAGCCAGCGCCTGGAACGGCTGGCGCGCACGGGCCGCAGCGCAGCGGGCGCAGACCGGGAGCACCGGGCGGCTCGAAATGCTCGCCATTTCCTCGGGCGCCGACAAGGGCGCTTTCACCGCAGGCTATCTCGGCGGGTGGAGCGAAGCTGGAACCCGGCCCGAATTCGACATCGTCTCGGGCGTGAGCACCGGCGCACTGATTGCGCCCTTCGCCTTCCTCGGCGAGGAGTACGATAGCCGTCTCGAAGAGCTCTATACCGGGATCAATGCGCGCATGATCTACCGCATGCGCTCCGTCCAAGGTCTTCTGGGCGGGCCTGCGCTGGCGACTACCGAACCGCTCGCCGAACTGATCGAGCGCTATGCCGATACTTCCGTGATCGACCGGGTCGCGCAGGAGCATGCGGGCGGACGCAGGTTGCTGGTGATGACCGCCAATCTCGACGCGCAGCGCGGCGTGGTATGGGACATGGGAGCCATCGCTTCGAGCGACAGCGCCGAACGCTATGCCCTGTTTCGCAAGGTGCTGCTCGCTTCGGCCAGCATTCCGGGATTCTTCCCTCCGGTCCTGATCGACGTCACCAGCGGGCAGCAGCGCTTCAGCGAGCTGCATGTCGATGGCGGAGTGGTTTCGAGTATCCTCGTCATCCCCCCGGCCGTCGCGTTCGAGGACCAGGCCAACGGGACCAAGGTCGATGCGCGTCTTACCGTCCTTTACAACGGCGCGCTCGGCGCGGTCCACAAAGTGGTGAAGCCCGATGCCTTCTCGATCATGGAGCGCGCCCTGTTCACTGCGATCAAGCAGGCCGACCAAGGCGAGATCCTGATCCTCAAGCAATACGCGCAGGAGGCCGGGCTGGTGCTCGATATCGAGAGCATCGGGCCCGAGGCCGAGCAAGGCGATCAGGACCTGTTTGACCAGGACTTCATGAACAGGCTCTATCGCCGCGGGCGCGAGCGCGGGCTTGCCCGGTAAGCGGTCGGCGCCGTTGCGATGACGCGATGTCACCGAGTGGGCGCGGGCGGCAGTCCCTGGGCCAAGCGAAAACCCCCGCCGGGATGCGGCGGGGGTTCGGTTGCGGGACCCGGTGGGGGTGGGGGACTGGTGGGTCCCGCGCGGGGGACGGGGGATCAGATGACGAGATTCGGTGTGGCCGGGACGATCGCATAAGCGAACAGGATCGCACAAAGCGTGATCGAGACGGCGGCGGCGAGCAGGGTCTGGCTGGTGACGGCGAACATTGCGGTATTCCTTTGGTGAATGGCCCGGCGGATCAGGCGACCAGCGAAGGGCTGGCGGGGATGATCGCATAGGCGAAGAGGATGGCGCTCACGCCCAGCGAGATGGCGGCGGCGAAGAGGTTGCGGCTGGTATCGGTGTTCAACATGGGTCGGTCTCCTTGGCTTTGGTTCGGTTCGGTGCGGAAGTCGTTCCGCTTCATGCCCAAGACTCTGCACAGCCCGTGCCAAACTTGCGAAATGGCGGAAATCCTGACTTTCGGCGGTTCACCAGCAGGTGCTGGCCAAGGCTCTTTGCGCAAGATCGGCAAAATTTCCCAAACTTTGGGATCGATATTCACCCGCTCTTCATCCCCGGCCAATCTGACAGGTTTTTCTTTGCCGAAAGCCGTGCCATCGTGACCGCCGAAGGAGAGTGCAACCCATGACCAATCCCACCCAGATAACGGTCGAAAAGGCCGACGGCATCGCCACCATCACCCTCGATCGCCCAGAAAAGATGAACGCCTATACCGGCACGATGGGGGCTGAGATCATCGCCGCGATGGACGATATAGATGCCGACGACAAAGTGCGCGCGGTGATCTTTACGGGCAGCGGCGAAAAGGCATTCTGCGCCGGTGCCGATCTCACACCCGAGGGCGGAGGCCAGGTCTTTTCCAGCGGCGAGGAGGTCAAGGACCTGTCCGACAGCCGCGTGCGCGACGGCGGGGGCCTGCTTACGCTGCGCCTGTTCGAATCGAAAAAGCCGCTGATCTCGGCCTGCAACGGGGTCGCGGTTGGCGTCGGCGCGACGATGCAGCTTGCCATGGACATTCGCCTAGCAAGCGAGACCGCTCGCTACGGCTTCGTCTTCGCGAGGCGCGGGATCGTGCCCGAAGCCGCTTCAAGCTGGTTCCTGCCGCGCATTGTCGGCATCTCGCAAGCGCTCGAATGGTGCTATTCGGGCCGGGTGTTCGATGCCGCCGAGGCCAAGGCGGGGGGTCTGGTGCGGTCGGTCCATGCGCCGGCCGACCTTATGTTTGCGGCGAAGGACCTCGCAAGCGAGATCGCCGAGAACACCTCGGCCATTTCGGTCGCGATGACGCGGGCGATGATGTGGCGGCTGATGAGCGCGGATCATCCGATGGAGGCGCACAAGATCGATTCCCGCGCGATCTACCGCCTTTCGCGCGGGGCCGATGCGAAGGAGGGGATAGCGAGCTTCCTCGACAAACGCCGCCCGGTCTATCCCGGTAGGGTCAGCGAGGACATGCCCGATTTCTACCCCTGGTGGGAGGAGCGCACCTACGAGTGAGCGCGGGGCTGCGCGACATGACACTTGCATGACGCACTGGTTTCACTAGAAACTAACCGGCATGACACAAATCTTTAGCGCCGATGCGCCCGCCACGACTGAGACCGACCAACCCTGGGGGCTCGGCGGCTTCCTGCCCTACCGCCTCTCGCTCGCCTCGAATGCGGTCAGCAGCCTGATCGCGGAGCGTTATCGCAAGCGCTTCGGGCTCAAGATCCCCGAATGGCGGGTGATGGCGGTGCTGGGCGACACGGCGAACGGGACGGGGCGCGAGGGGCGCACGCAGCGCGACCTCACCCGCGCGACATTGATGGACAAGGTCGCGGTCAACAGGGCGTGCAAGGTGCTGGAGGAACGTGGCCTAATCGCGCGCGCCGCGAACGAGGCGGACGGACGCTCGCACATCCTGGAGCTGACGGCGGAGGGCCGGGCGGTCCATGCCGAGATCATGCCGCTCGCGCTTGCGACGGAGGCCGAGCTGTTCGAGGGGCTCGCCCCTGCCGAGCAGAAGGAGGTGAAGCGCCTGCTCCAGCGGCTCTACGAACGCGCCATCGCCCTTTCCGAAGACACCTCCGTGGAAACGCCCGCGGTCTGAAAACCCCGAAGGCAACGCGCAAACGCGAACCGGCCGGGCTCGCTTCTTGCGGGCCCGGCCGGTTCTCGATTGGGATCGTGCGCCTATTTTATGAGCGCATCCGAGATCGAACAGGCCGCCGGTCCGAGAATGACGATGAACAGCACCGGCAGGATGAACAGGATCAGCGGCACCGTCATGATCGCCGGCAGGCGCGCTGCCTTTTCCTCGGCGCGCATCATGCGCTCGTTGCGGAATTCGGCTGAGAGCACGCGCAGCGCGGAAGCGAGCGGGGTGCCGTAACGCTCTGTCTGGATCATGGTCGTCACCACGCCCTTCACCGCGTCGAGATTGACGCGATAGGCGAGGTTGTTGAACGCGGTTTTGCGTTCGTTGAGGAACGACAGCTCGATCGCGGTCAGCGCGAATTCGTCGCCGAGTTCGGGATAGGCCCGGCCCAGTTC
This sequence comes from Erythrobacter litoralis, assembly GCF_001719165.1. Taxonomy (NCBI): domain Bacteria; kingdom Pseudomonadati; phylum Pseudomonadota; class Alphaproteobacteria; order Sphingomonadales; family Erythrobacteraceae; genus Erythrobacter; species Erythrobacter litoralis. Next base: position 2,528,230 of record NZ_CP017057.1, on the reverse strand, counting down.
CTTCGCCACGCGGTTGAACGCGGCATCGACGGTCAAACCGGCCTCGGCGCAGATGACGAGCAGGTCGAGCGCGTCGGGCAGGCCCTTCTGGATTTCTGCCGTGCGCTTCGACGCCTTGTTGCTGAGATAAAGTTCCGGGCCCTTGTAGCCGAGCAGAACGGTAGCCGCGAAGCCCATGAGCTGCATGAACGGGCCGTTGTCGAAATAGTTGGCCCAATAGAACACGAGCAAGCCGACAGACCCGAACACGATCGGCAGCACCGCGCGCAGGCCGATAATGAGGACGGCCAGTTCCTTGTTGCGGTAGCCGGCATAGGCGAGCTTCTGCTGAACCGCTTCGACCTGGCTCTGCTGCAGGACCTTCATCCGGCTGAGCTGGTCCTTGACCTTGTCGGTCGTATCGGTCCGCCGAACGAGGCTGGCGCGCTTCTTGGCGCTGCTTGTGACGATGCCCGCCTTCAGCTCCTCGCGCCGCGAATTGAGCGCCTTCACGCGCTTCGCCATCGGGTCCTTGATCGTCACCGCGCTGTAGATCGCGACGAGCACGGCGAGCGCCGCGATCCCGGCGAGGATGGAGCCGACGAGCACGACGTCGAAGCCGAGCAGGGTGGGTCCGGGGGGTTGGTTCAGCATGGTTCTGTTTCCCGGATAGATTAGATTTCGAAGCTGACCATCTTGGCCATGACGAAGGCACCAATGCCCATCCACGTGAACCCGCCGAGCCCGGCGACGATCAGACGGTCATCGGTGAAAAAGCCGCCGATATATTCCGGATTGATCCAGAAGATCATGGCGAACACGATGAAGGGAAGCGAACCGACGATGTAGGCCGACGCCTTGGATTCGGAACTCATCGCCTTGATCTTGAGCTTCATCTGGGCACGCTTGCGCAGCACGTCGGCAAGGTTCGACAGCGTCTCGGCGAGGTTGCCCCCCGTTTCGCGCTGGATCGCGAGCGTGATGCAGAAGAAGTTGAATTCCGGGATATCGAGCCTGTCGGCGGTGTCTTGGAGCGCGTCCTCCATCGTCTTGCCGATCTTGATGCGTTCGGTGATGCCCTTGAATTCCTCGCCCACCGGGCCGGGCACTTCCTGCGCGACCACGCCGAGCGTCTCGGTCACCGGGAGCCCCGAGCGAAGCCCACGCACGAGCAGCTCGATCCCGTCGGGGAACTTGGCGTTGAACGCGTTGGTGCGCCTCTTGATGAAGAAGCCTACCACCATGTGCGGGATGCCGGCGCCCACCAGCAGGCCGACGCCGAGCGAGAGCAGCAACGCCCCGCTCTGGATAAAGATGATCACCGCGACCGCGATCCACAGGCCGAGACTGGAATAGAGATATTGCGACAGGCTCCAGCCCTTGCCGGTCCGGTCGAGCCGCCCTTCGAGTGCCTCGAGCCTCGAGCCGGCGCCCGCCTTGCGGTAGAGCTTGGGCTTGCGTGCCGCGATTGCGCGCTTGAACTGGGATTCGACCTTGGCATCGAGGCTTTCGGAGTGGCGATAGCGCAGCGCCTGGACGCGGCGCTTCTGCGCCTTGCCCACACCCGCACCATCGAGCAGGAGATAGCCGATCAGCAGGACGCCGAAGATCACGCCCGTAATGAGCAGGGTCTCGAAAAAACTCATGCCTCTGGCTCCTGCCTCAATTCATTCCCCGGACCTTGCGGTCCCACGTGACGGTCACTGCGGGGGCGCGGAGGGTGCAGGCCTGTCGGCCCGTCCGTCCGGCCCCCGCGCGCGCCCCGTCATTCGGCCGCTTCGGCCTCGCTCTTGTCCTTCTTGGCCAGCAGTGACTTGAAGTCGAAGCTGCCAAGCAGCGATTTCTTCTCTTCCGCTATGCTCTCGAGATCGTCCTCGCTCGCGCCCATCACGCGTTCGGCGAGCTGCTTGATCGCGGCGGTCGCCTTGCTCGAACGGTTCGCATCGACGAACACCTGCCCCAGCTTGGCCGCGTTCGAGGCCGCCTTGATGTCGTAGGGAATGACGAAGTCGATCTTGCGCTCGATCGAGGCTTCGAAATCCGCCTTGGAGATCTCGGCGACGGCCGGCTGGACCTTGTTCGCGACGATCATCGGGTGCGCGTGCGCGGCATTGGTCTTGAGCCACGACAGGATGCGGATCGCATCGCGCGCCGAGGCGAGCGTCAATTCGCAGGTGACGAGTACGAGGTTCACGTCGCCGAGCAGCTGCGGAAAGTTGATCAGCATGTTGCGCGGCATGTCGATGACCGTCATCTCGAAGGCCTGGCGGAACTCCTCCTCCAGCTGCACGAAGGCCGATCCATCGGTCATCAACGGCTGGTTGATCGGAGCTTCGGCCGACAGGATCGACAGGTTGTCGTTCGCCCGGATCATGGCGCGTTCGATGAACAGGCCGTCGATGCGGCTGGGATTGTCGATCGCGTCTGTCAGCCCGCGGCCCGGTTCGAGATCGAGTGCAAGCGCGCCGGTCCCGAAATGGACGTCGAGGTCGAGCAGCGCGGTCGGCGCCTTGTGATGGTCGGAGAACAGCCAGGCGAGCGAGGTCGCCAGCGTCGAGGCGCCGACGCCGCCGCGCGTGCCGACCACCGCGGTCGAGATGTGGCGGCGCACTGTGTCGCCGTCACCCGAACGCGGCGCGGTGAACACGGTCAGCGCGTTGTTGAGGGCATCGTGCACTTGCTGCGCCGAAAGCGGCTTGAGCAGGTAATCGTGAATCCCGCTTGCAAGCAGATCGCGATAGAGCCGCACGTCGTTGACCTGGCCGATCGCGATCACGACCGTGCCCGGCTCGCACACTTCGGCGAGCGCGTTGATGTCATTGAGCGGATCGCCGCTTTCCGACAGGTCGACGAAGAGGATCGCCGGCGAAGCGCTGACCGAAAGCGACTGGATTGCATTGCGCAATCCGCCCTTGTTGCACTTTTCCGGCTGCCAGCCCATTTCGATCACGACCGGACGCAGCACGTCGAGTGCGGTGTCGTCGCAGATATAGGCCGCGAACGGATCGCGATTGCCGGGAAGACCGTTTTTCCAGGGAGCATTCATGGCTTAGTTTCCTCCTCCTCCGCCGCCGCCGCCGCCGGCACCGCCGCCGCCGCCACCGCCGGCCACCGCATTCATGAGACCCCGCGCCCCGGTGGGCTCGGCATCGCGCAGGGCACCGATCGCCTTGTTCGAAGTGGAGATGACCGTTTCGCTATCCCCCTTCTTGCCTTCGAGAAGGTCCTGCGGATCGGCCACCATCGCGGCGATGTTGCTGTTGGTCGCGCAGCCGAAATTGGGGCTGGTTGCGTTCGTGTAATTGGCATCGGCAGGCGCCGACCAGTCCGGACATCCGGGCACGCGCGCCTCGGACCGGCTGATGACGACGCGCGCCTGGCCGGGTTGCATCATGCCCTCGGTCGCCGGCGCGGTCTCGCTCACCATCAGGCCATAGCGGCCGGCGAGGTCGTTCACCGCGTTCGTCACCGCCGGGTTGGCGGTAGGGTTCTCGATCGAGATGCGGTCGCCATAGCCGAGGTCCATCGCCTCGAACCAGCCATTGAGCCGCTGCTGTTCAGAAATCGGCAGGCCGGAGGCATCGGTGTTCACATCGAGCGTGAAATTGGTCCGTTCCACCACCGGCTGCTTGACCGAATAGAGCGTGCGGTTGGTCGGCATGCCCGCGCATCCGCCAAGCACAAGGCCGAGCGAGAGGGCGATTGCGACGCCGGGGGCGATACGCAGGGCGCGGGGCCGCTTGCGGTTTCGTTGAAGGGTCATGGGATTACCTTTCCTCTCGCGTTACAGGCTGAAGCCGGGCGCGGCCGCGCCGTCGGAATCCGCGGTGCGGTCGGTGCGTCCGCGTCCGCGATCGTCAGCGCGCTTGGCCGGTTTCGGTAGCTGCGGCACGTTGTTGGGCACGATCGCCGACGGGTCGGCATTGCTGATGTTGGGCGAGGGTGCGTCATCCCCGACCGCGGTCGGCTTGGGACGATCGGCACCCGACTGGCCGGCATGGTTCTGGAAAGCGATGAGCTGTTCGAGCTCGTTCGCCGAACGATAGCCGTCGGTCGGAAGCACGATGTCGTTCGCATCCACAGGCTTCACGAGATAGGGCGTCACGACGATCACCAGCTCGCTCTCGCCGCGGCGGAATTCCCGGCTGCGGAAGAGGTTGCCGAGGATCGGCACGTCGCCAAGACCCGGCGCCTTGTCGAGCGCATTCTGCGAATTGCTGCTCATCAGCCCTGCAATCATGAAGCTCTGGCCCGAGCCCAGCTCGACCGTCGTTTCGGTGCGACGGGTGGTGAGCGCGGGGACCTGGAAACCATTGAGCGTGATCGAGCCCTGGCTCGACAGTTCGGAGACTTCCGGGCGGACCCGCATCGAGATGCGGCCGTTCGAAAGCACGGTCGGCGTGTAGGACAGGCTAACGCCGAACTGGCGGAACTGGATCGCCACGTTGCCGAGGCCCTGGGCGATCGGGATCGGGAACTCGCCGCCTGCAAGGAAGGTCGCGGTCTCGCCCGACAGAGCGGTGAGATTGGGCTGCGAGATCGTGGTGACGAGGCCGAGGCGCTCCGACAGGTCGAGCGCGCCCAGCGTGTCGATGCCGAACAGGCGACCTAGGCCGGAAATGGTGGTGCCGCCCTCCGAACTTACGGCCGGCCCGGGGATTTCGGTCCCGTCGGGCAGGATGAAGGCCGATTGAGCGACATTGTTGCCGACGCCGAGCGGGCCCTGCGGCGACCAATCCTGGGACCCCCCGAGCTCGCGACCCGTGCCGACGCCGAAGCGGAAACCGCTCGACCCGTCGATCTGGGTGAGATTGCCGCCGATCTCGCGAACGAGGCTGCGGCTGACTTCGGCGAACTTGACCTGCAGATTGACCTGCAGCGGCGTCGCGGTCTTCATCCGGCTGATGACATTGGCCTCCTCGCCGAGGAAGGCCTGGACGAGACGCTCGGCCTCGGCGGCGTCCTCGGGTGCCTTGACCGTGCCGGTAAGAAGCACGGTGTTGGTGCCCATCGTCGCGACGTTGACCTTGGCATCGGGCATGGCGAGCGCAAGCATCTGGTCGATGCTCGAGATGTTGTTGCCCACCCGGATATTGGCCGAGAAGATGACGTCGCCTCGCGCATTGCTGGCATAGATCGTGGTCTCGCCGCCGGCGCGTCCGAAGACGTAGAGCTGGCGCTGCGACTTGATCTGGACGTCGGCTATGTTCTCGTTGGCGACGAAGACATCGGTCATCGCGCCCGGCACGGTGACGAGCTCGCCGCGGCCAATCGACAGGACGATCTCCTGGCTGGGCTTGATGACCTGCTGCGCGGTGGCATCGGTCGCGGGCATGGCTGCCACCAGCGGGACGAGCGCAAGGCTTGCCAGCAGCAGTTTCGCTTTCAGGCGGCGTTTCATTGTCTGACCCCCTCGGATGGTCCGGCTTGCGCGCATGGTTTCGGCCCCGTGCGCTGTGAACTGGGTAAGTGCCCCGGTCATTTTCTGTCTCCTCGGCGCGCGCTTCAGCGCACCGTCAGCATGGCGCTGGGCACGGTCTTGCCCGCATTGCGAACGCCCTGCCCGGTGGCCGCGGCGATGCCGCCACTGACCGGAACTTCGGTGGTCTGCTGGCCGCGGGTGACGCGGACGCTCGGCCCGGTGATGACCGGCGCTCCGCCCCTCGTCCCCGAAACGCCCGGTCCGGCCGGAGTGGACTTGGCGTCGCCGCCATCGTCCTGCGGCGGGATCGACGAGCGCTGGAAGCGCGAAACGTCGCCGCCGGTGGCGTAGGTCGAGCCCTTGTCGATCGGGCGACCCATCGCAGCACGCAGGATCCGCTCCTCCTCTTCGGGGGTGGCGTCATCGGGGATGCGGACATCGCCCGAGGCAATCGCGCGTTCGAGTTCGGCCTGGTTGTCCGCGATCGAGCGTAGGACGAGGCTCAGGGTGCCGACGGTCTGGGCGACGGCGATCTTTTCGGCGATCTTGGGCGTCACTTCGAGCGTTACAGTGCGGAAGGCGCGGACGACGGTCTTGCCCTGTTCGTCGGACACCTGTTCGGTCGACTGGTCGGTGGCGAGCACGCGCAGGTTGCGCAGCACGGTCTCGGCGGCCTTGAGCGGGCGGCCTTCGCCTTCGACGGTTTGGGTGAGCACGAGATCGACGCGGTCACCCGGGAAGACGAAGCCGGCAACGCCGGTGCGGGCCGAGACGGGTACGGTTACCGCACGCATCCCCGGACCGAGCGCCGCCGCGAGGAAGCCGCGGTCGCCCGGGCTCACCAGCGAGCCTTGGGTGACAGGCTCGCCGGCAGTGACGGGATAGCGCACGACAGTGCCGAGCAGCTGGTTCACGTCGCTTTCGCCATCGAGGAAATAGGCATCCTGCACCAGTTCCTCGGGCCATTGCTGGTAACCCAGCGCATCGGCGGTGATGATCGTGCCCGAGGGCAGGGCCCGCTGCGCGACAAGCACCTTGGGTCCGGTGGGCTCGGGCGCGGCGACCGCTTCGGGTGCGGCGCCGCCTGCGAACATGCTCCGCGCGGCAAAAGCGGTACCGACAGCGATGATCAGCGCGCCAAGCAGCAGAACCAGCTTCTTCCTATCCATGGCTAATCTAGCCCCCTAGTAAGCGCCCTTAGTCGTTTGGCGGGCGGGTATGGTTTCAATGCGTAAGCCCGGAAGGGTTAAGATCGGGTTGACCCGGGAAACTCCGGAGCACGTTAAATCGCGTTCTCCGTGAGCCCGTTCGCGGCGGCGACGCTGTCGGCGCCTTCGAAAGCGGCGGCATAGGCGCTATCGGGCAGGTAATTCGCGCCCAGCACCCACAGCCCGCCGATCGCAATGGCGACGCCATAGGGTATAGCGAGTCGATCGCGCTCGCGGCGCAGGAAATGCCAGCTTCCCATGACCACGGTCAGCACGCCGCCCGAAAGCGCCATGATGACGATCAGCTGGAGGAACAGCATCGGCTCGATCCACAGCGCGAGCGCGGTCAGCAGCTTGACGTCGCCACCGCCCATCACGCGCAGCGCGAACAGCCCGGCGAGGATCGCGAAGGCGGCGATCGCCACACCCAGCTGCAGCGCGACGTCGGGCCACAGCGAAAGGCCGGACGACCACCAGAACACAGGCGCGCCCAATGCGATCGCGGCATTCAGCCAATTGTCGATCTGGCGCCGCCGGATATCGGTGAAAGCGGCGAAAAGCAGCGCGATTGCCAAGGCAATCAGCAGCCCGTAGTGAATGGTCGTCACAAGCATGATGCCCCCCGGAAACTGGCGAGGTTGGCCCGCCCGGTCGGCCCCGGCGGCTCTCGCTTGAGGCTGTGCTACAGGTTATGGCTTACCAAATAGTAACCAAACCCGAAGGCGGAGATCGGCGATATGAACGAAGCGGCGGCGGTGAAGCGCGGGGCAGCAGCGGGGGCCGGGCAGCCGCCGATCGATCGGCGCGCGATCCCGCCCCATGCGGTCGAAACCGTCTGGATCGCGCCCGACGGGCACGAAGTGCGCCGGATCGACTGGCCCGGATCCGATCCCGCTCGGCCGCGCGGGTCGATCCTGTTTCTTCCCGGCCGCGGCGATCATTACGAGAAATATCTCGAAGCGCTCGAGCAGTGGCACCGCGCCGGCTGGCGCGTGACCGCATCCGACTGGCGCGGGCAGGGCGCTTCCGGGCGGCTCGGCAAGGACGCGGTGACCGGCCATGTCGAGGATTTCGCCCATTGGGTCGACGATCTTGCCCACCTGTGGGAGCGCTGGAAGGCCGAAACGCCCGGCCCCCATGTCCTTGCCGCGCATTCGATGGGCGGGCACCTGTCGATGCGCGCCGCTGTCGAAGGCCGGGTCGATCCCGATGCGGTCGTGCTGTCCGCCCCGATGCTTGGCATGAACGGCCCGCCGCTGCCGCTGCCCGCGCTTCACGCCATCGCCAGGACAATGACCCGGATCGGCGATCCCGCCCGGCAGGCGTGGAAGTGGAGCGAGAAGCCGGGCGAGATGCCGGCCGCGCGCAACGTGCTCCTCACCCATGACGACGACCGCTACGAGGACGAGATCTGGTGGCGCAGGCACCGCCCCGAACTCGTGATGGGCCCGGCAAGCTGGCGTTGGCTCGAACGCGCCTACGCCTCGTGGCGCGGGCTCGAGGAAGCGGGCGCGCTCGAAGCGGTCGAAACGCCGGTCCTGATCCTTTCGACCAGCGCCGACAAGCTCGTCAGTCATCCCGCCAATGTCCGTGCCGCGCGCCGCCTTCCCCATGCGCGGCTGGTCGAATTTGGGAGCGAGGCGCGGCACGAGATCCTGCGCGAGGCCGACCCGGTGCGGACGCGCGCGATGGACGCGATCGCCGCTTTCCTTGACGAGGTCGCCCCGGCGCGGGATTGAGGCGCCATGACCGGGACTGTTCACGATTTCGCCATCGTCGGCGCCGGAATGGCCGGCGCGAGCATCGCCGCCGAGCTTGCTGCGCATGCCAGGGTCTGCGTGCTTGAGGCGGAGGACGCGCCGGGCTATCATTCGACCGGACGCTCGGCCGCATTCTGGGAGGAATGCTATGGCGGGCCGGGCGTGGTCCCGCTGACGCTTCCCTCCGGGCGCTTTCTGCGCGAACGTGGATTCCTTAATGGGCGCGGCGCGCTCTATGTCGGGCGGGGCGAGGATCGGGCGACAATGGACGCCTTCATGCGCTCCTTCGAAGGCACGGGCGTCACGATCGAGCGGTTGGGCCGCGAGGGGCTCGAAGCGCGCGTACCGCACATGCGCGCCGATTGGGTCGATGCGATATGGGAACCGGCCTGTGCCGACATCGACGTTGCGGGGCTGCACCAGCACTATCTCAAGAAACTGCGCGCCGCCGGGGTCGACCTGGCCTGCCGTGCGCGCGTCGCCAACCTTACGCGCGAAGACGGCATCTGGCGGATCGGATGCGAGGACGGGCGCGAATTCCTGGCCGCGAACCTCGTCAATGCGGCGGGCGCGTGGGCCGACACCGTCGCGCACATGGCGGGCGCCCAGCGGCTCGGCATCGATCCCAAGCGGCGCACGGTCGCGCAATTGCGGGTTTCGCCCGCCGCCCCCGACGACCTGCCGCTGACGCTCGACATCAATGGCGGATTCTATTTCAAGTCGGACAATGGCCGTCTCTGGCTCAGTCCGCATGACGAAGTGCCGAGCGAACCGTGCGATGCCGCGCCAGAGGAAATGGACGTTGCGCTCGCGATCGACCGGTTCGAAAAGGTGACCGAATGGCGGATCGAGGCGGTCGAGCATCGCTGGGCGGGGCTGAGGAGCTTCGCCCCCGACCGGCTGCCGGTCTACGGGCCGGACCCGCTGGTGCCGGGCTTTCTCTGGTTCGCCGGCCAGGGAGGCTTCGGCATTCAGACCGCGCCCGCCGCCGCGCGGCTGGGGGCGCAGATCATGCTCGGGCTGAAGGCCGATGCGATGACCGCCGACATCGACGCGTCCGCCTATTCGCCGGAGCGATTTCACGCCGGGGAAAATGCCCGGACTGGCTAGCCAAGGCGGCTTCGATCTGTAAGGTTGAAAGCCTCACACAGGTTAAGGGAAAGGGGAAAGCCGATGTCTCACGCGTTCGAGATCTACAAGGACAAGGCCGGCGAATTCCGCGTGCGGTTCAAGTACAATTCGGAAATCATGTTCTCGACCGAAGGCTATTCGAGCAAGGCGAGCGCGCAGAACGCCATCGCATCGATCAAGAAGAACGGCCCCGACGCGCCGATCGAAGACAATAGCTGATGTCCTGACGCCCGCGGCGATCGTGGCGAGACGCGCGTCGCGGGCATCTACATCGACCCGCTCGTGCAATCGGGCGAGGTCGTGGCGGGCAGCGACGAGGATTCGCAGCGCCGCTTCCAGAACGATCTCGAGATCGAGAACATCAACCGCGTGCTCGGCGCCGATGACTATGACGGCGACGGCATCCAGGAGGTGTATTTCGCGCTCACCGGCGGGACCGCGTTCCTGCGCGCGCTGATGCACGAGGACGGCAATATCCGCTAGGCCAACTACCAGTCCGAGCAGGAGGTGATCGACTACCTCACCGCCAACGGATACGATGAAAGCACGTTCGGCGACTGGTTCGGCTCTACGACCGCGCAGGGCTCGTAGCAGGCGAAGCCGGCCTCCGTGCTGGCCGAACCGTTCCACGAGCGCGGGGCGGGGCTGGCCGATGCGGGAGCGATGCCCGAAATGGTCGCGCTGCCCGGCTCCCTGACCCAGCCGCTCGACCAGGGACTGCTGCACGAAATATGCGGCTGATTGCAGGACATTGCGTGAGGAAAGCCGGAAATTTCCGGTCCGGGGATTTTCCGAAAAGGAACACTCCCTGCGCGCATTTCATGAACCAAGGCTCCGGCGAGGTCATCCCTCGTCGCCGCGCGCGATCCTCTCCGCTTCGTCGCTGGCAAGCCGGTCCACCCGGTCGTTTTCCGGGTGGCCCGAATGCCCCCTTACCCAGTGCCATGTAACCTCGTGGCGGGCTGCGACATCGATCAGGTCATGCCATAGATCGGCATTGCGCACCGGCTTCTTGCTGGCATTCACCCAGCCGCGTTTCTTCCAGCCTTCGACCCAGCGGGTCATCCCGTCGAGGACGTATTTGCTGTCGGAATAGAGCTCGACCCGGCACGGTTCGGTCAGTGCGGCGAGCCCGCGAATGGCGGCGGTGAGTTCCATTCGGTTGTTGGTCGTGTCCACCTCGCCGCCCGAAAGCTCTTTCTCGTGCTCGCCCATGCGCAACAGCGCGCCCCAGCCGCCTGGGCCGGGATTGCCCTTGCAGGCGCCGTCGGTGAAAACCTCGACCCGTTTCATCGGACGTCTCATCGCGGAAAGCCTCCTTGCCGGGATTGGCGCGCGAGGCAAGGGGCGGCGGAGCGATCAGGCGAGGAGCCGGTCGCCGTTTTCGGCATAGAAGCGCCAGCGGGCGGCGAATTCCATCGGGTCCTTGCGAGTGACGAGCGCGTCTTCGGGCGTATCGAGCCAGTCCTCCGCTCGGCTCGCGACAAAGCGCAGGGCAGCGCCTTGCGCGATTCGCCCGAACAACGCGCGCTCGTCCTCCTCAAGCGGGCGGACCGCTTGGTAGGCGGAAAGCAGCGCTTCACCCCGTTCGGGATCGTAGACGTTGGTGTCGGCATGGAAGCACCAGGCGGCATGGGTGGTCGCAAGGTCGAGTGCCATCACGTCGGTGCAGGCGAAATAGAAGTCGATCATCCCGGTGACCTGTTTGCCCAGCATGAGGACATTGTCAGGGAAGAGATCGGCATGGATATTCGCCCGCGGAAGGGCGGAAAGGTCGAGCGCGGCCGCCTCGCGCGCAGGGGCGAGAAGGGCGGGAAGTTCCGGATGGATCCCGCCGAGAGCTTCCTGGCCGCAGAATTCGAGTATCGCCAGATTGTCGGCGAAACCCATCGTGTTGGCCCGCCTGAGAGGAAAGTCGCGTCCTTCGATATGGATGCGGGCCAGCGCCGCGCCCACCGCGCTTGCCTGCGCCGGAGTGGGCCGAGTGGGAGAGACGCCCGGCAGGTATTCGATCATGGCAACCGCCTTGCCGCGTTCCATCCGGTAGGCCGCGCCGCCGCGATCGTGGATCGTGCGCGGGACAGGGCAGGAGCGCTCGGAAAGGTGATCGAGCAGGCCCAGGAAATAGGGCAGGTCCGATAGCTCGATCCGTCTTTCGTACATCGTCAGGATGAAGCGCTGCGTGCCCGCGCCGGTGCCGGAGGTTTCGACCAGCCAGTTCGAATTGGAGACGCCTTCGGCAATGCCCTTGGCCGAGATCAGTTCGCCGACATCGTATTCGCTGATCAGCCGGGCGAGTTCCTCCGCGCCGAGATGGGTATAGACCGCCATTTCGCCCCCCCGAAGTGGGCCTATTCGGTGAGCTGGCGAGGCAGCTTGAAGACCATCTTTTCTTCCGCCGCGGTGATCGTCTCCTCGGCGATCGGGCGCATCCTGCCGAGCGCCTCGACCACTTCGCGCACCAGGATCTCGGGCGCCGAGGCACCTGCCGTGATGCCGAGCGTCGTCACCCCTTCGAGCCATGCGGGGTCGATCTCGGATGCACGCTGGATCAGTTTCGAGGGCGTACCAAGCCGCTCCGCGACCTCGACGAGGCGCAGCGAATTGGACGAATTGGGCGCCCCGATCACCAGCACGAAATCGCAATCCTGCGCGATCTCCTTGACCGCGGCCTGGCGGTTCGAGGTGGCATAGCATATGTCCTCCGCCTTCGGCCCCTCGATATTGGGATAGCGCCATTCGAGCGCCTCGATGACTTCGCGCGTGTCGTCCACCGAAAGCGTCGTCTGGGTCAGATAGGACAGCGGTTCGTCGCTGTCGAAGGGGAGCTTGTCGACATCTTCGATCGTCTCGACCAGCGTCATCTGGCCGGGCTCCACCTGGCCCATCGTGCCGATCACTTCGGGGTGGCCCTCGTGGCCGACGAAGATTATGTGGCGCCCCTTTTCGATCTGGCGTTCGGCCTGGCGGTGAACCTTGGAGACCAGCGGACAGGTCGCATCGACATAGAGCAGCTTGCGCCGCTTGGCCTCTGCGGGCACCGATTTGGGCACGCCATGCGCGCTGAAGACGACCGGCGCATCGTCGGGCACCTCGTCGAGTTCCTCGATGAAGATCGCGCCTTTCGCTTCGAGTCCCTCGACCACGTATTTGTTGTGGACGATCTCGTGCCGGACATAGACCGGCGCGCCATAGCGTTCGAGCGCCTTCTCGACGATCTCGATCGCCCGGTCGACCCCGGCGCAGAACCCGCGCGGGGCGGCGATCAGGAGGTTGAGCGGAGCCGCATCGGCTGCGGCAGAAGCTGCGGGGGCGGCGCTCTCGGCGAGCGGCGTTTCGGGCATGGGCGCGTTCATGTCGCTTCCTCTAGCGTTTTGTGGCGCGCATCGCTAGGGCTGACGCGACTTTAAGGGGCGGTCCGCGGCTGCGGGCGAAACCCCGTGCATATTCGACAAGGCAATCGAGGACGGCTTTTTCACAATGTTCAGACGCACCCCCCTCGGGCCTGCTCGTCTCCTGCCCGCCATGGCTGCCCTTGCCGCTATCGGCGCCTGCTCGCAGGAAGGCGAGCTGGTGGTCGATCAGGGCGTCGGCATCACCTCGGTCCTGACCTCCTGCCCGGCGGTCGGCATTCCCGATTACACGGGCGACGTGACGCTGTTTTCGGGCAGTGGAAAGACCGCGTCCGATCTCGACCTGACCGCGGCGATGACGAACCTGCGCTCGAACTGCGACGACGGCGGCGAGAAAGTCTACACGACCGCGACTTTCGATGTGGTCGCCCGCCGCGCCGACGTGCGGGGCGCGCGCACGGTGACGCTGCCCTATTTCGTGACGGTGCTGCGCGCCGGCTCGGCGGTCGTCTCCAAGAGGGTGGGCGAGGTCACGCTGACCTTCGCCGACGGCGAGGAGCGCGCCATGGCGAGCGGCAATGCGGCGAGCTATGTCGACCGCTCTGCCTCGTCGTTGCCCGAGGACATCCGCGAACAGATCACGCGACGACGCCGGCCCGGCGATCCCGAAGCCGCGCTCGATCCGCTCGCCGACCCGGAAGTGAAGGCGGCGATCGCACGCACCCGCTTCGAGATGCTGCTGGGCTTCCAGCTGACCGAGGATCAACTCGCCTACAACGCGACGCGTTAGGTCTTTCGCGCGACATGCGGCGGGCGATTCCCCGCCCCCGCGGCCTGACGACCGCATCGCTGAGGGCGCCCGGTCGGGCCTGCGGGCCTTAAAGGCCCGATTCTGAGCACTTGAATCTTTGGCGAGTCCCCGCGAAGGCGGGGACCTCAAGCGCATGGGACACTCATGGAACACACCACTCTCTACGCCGAATACGCAGGCCGGATCGAAGCCGCGCTGAAGGCATTGGTCGCACAAGGGCAGCTGCCCGCCGACGCATCCTTCGCCAACGTGACGCTCGAGCCGCCGCGCGATCCCTCGCATGGCGACCTTGCGACCAATGCGGCGATGGTGCTGGCGAAGGCCGCAAAGACCAATCCGCGTGCTTTGGCCGAGCTGATCGTCGAAAAGCTCGCCGCCGATCCGACCGTCACCAGCGCCGACATCGCAGGCCCCGGCTTCATCAACCTGCGGCTCGATTCGAGCGCATGGCTCGGCGAACTTTCCGCGATTCACGATCTCGGCGCGGATTACGGGCGCTCCGAGATGGGCAGGGGCCGCCGCGTCAATGTCGAATATGTCTCGGCCAATCCGACGGGTCCGATGCATATGGGCCATTGCCGGGGCGCGGTGGTGGGCGACGCGCTCGCGACGCTGCTCGAACATGCCGGGCACTTGGTGACACGCGAATATTACATCAACGATGCGGGCGGGCAGGTCGACACGCTCGCCCGGTCGGCGCACCTGCGCTACCGCGAAGCGCTCGGCGAGGATATCGGCGCGATCCCCGAGGGCCTCTATCCGGGCGACTACCTGAAGCCGGTGGGCGAATATCTCGCGAGCGAACTGGGTGCGCGGTTCCGCGATGCCCCGGAAGAGGACTGGCTCCCCGCGTTTCGCGCCGAGGCGGTGGAGAAGATGATGGACCTCATCCGGTCCGATCTCGCGCTGCTCGGCATCCATCACGACGTATTCGCCTCCGAAGCCGCGCTCCATGTCGCGGGCAAGCCCGAAGAGGCGGAGGAATGGCTGCGCGCGCACGATCTCGTCTATGACGGCGTGCTCGAAGCGCCCAAGGGCAAGGCCCCGCCCGAGGACTGGGAGCCGGTCGAACTGCCGCTTTTCCGCTCGACGAAGTTCGGCGACGACCAGGACCGGCCCATCAAAAAGTCGAACGGCGCGTGGACCTATTTCGGTGCAGACCTCGCCTACCACATGCAGAAGGCCGCTCACGCCGACGAGCTGATCGACATCTGGGGCGCGGACCATGCAGGCACGGTCAAGCGGATCAAGGCCGCCGTCACCGCCCTGTCGCAAGGGCAGGGGCGCACAATCCCGTTCGACGTGAAGCTGGTGCAGATGGTTCAGCTGATGCGCGCGGGTGAGCCGGTCAAGATGTCCAAGCGTTCGGGCAATTTCATCACCATCGCCGACATGGTGGACGAGGTAGGCAAGGACGTGGTGCGCTTCACCATGCTCACCCGCAAGCCCGAAGCGCAGATGGAATTCGACTTCGCCAAGGTCGTGGAGGCATCGAAGGACAACCCGGTTTTCTATGTCCAGTACGCCCATGCCCGGATCCGCTCGACGCTGAGAAAGGCGGCCGAGGCCGGCTTTGCCCCTTCGGGCGATGCGCTTGACCGGCTTGGCGATGAGGAAATCGCGCTCATCCGCCTTGCCGCGCGCTTCCCGCGCGAGATCGAGGCCGCCGCGCGGGCGCGCGAGCCGCACCGGATCGCCTTCTATCTCTACGACCTCGCGGCCGAGCTCCATGCTTTCTGGAATCTTGGCAACGATTCGCCCGAAAAGCGCTTCATCGTGGAACAGGACGCCGAGCTTACGGGCGCGAGGCTTTTCCTGGGGCAGGCGATCGGGCAAGTCGTTCGGGCCGGGCTGGCCGTGTTGGGGGTGGAAGCGGTAGAATCCATGTAGGACGCCGCCTCCGCGGATGCTCGCGATCGGGGCAATGGGGACAGAAGGGACAAGGTGCACACCAAGGTGATGGTCGAGGCCGAATACGAAGAGATCGACGACGGCGAGGAGCTGGCACTGTCCGGCGACGACAGCCTGCCCTGGCTCGAATCCGACGAGGAGGACGACGAGGCAGGCGGGATCGACACCGCGCAGGTGATCGGCTTCGTCGCGATCCTGGTCGCCCTGCTCGTGATCGTCGTGGGCGGGATCTGGTATTTCACGAACCGCGCGGGCGATGGCGAATTTGTCGCCGACGGCAGCATCATTGCTGCGCCCGATATCCCGGTGAAAGTCAAACCCGACGATCCCGGAGGCAAGGAATTCGAAGGCACGGGCAATGTCGCTCCGGTGGTCGGCGAAGGCCAGACCCGCGAAGGCCGGGTCGCGAGCGATGAAGAGCCTGTTCCCGCACCCGCCGAAACGGCCGCCCCGGAACCACGGGAAGCGGCAACGGATGACGGCGTCGCGGTCCAGCTCGCCGCCTATTCAAGCCGCGCCCGCGCACAGCAGGGCTGGAACGAGCTGTCGCGCCGCACGGATGCGCTCTCCGGCGTGCGCTACCGCATTGCCGAGGGGCAGATCGACATCGGCACGGTCTATCGCCTCCAGGCGATGGCGAGCGACCGGGCCGGCGCCGATGTGCTGTGCGCCGCGCTAAAGGCCGACGGGCTCGATTGCCAGGTCAAGCCCTGAGCGATGGCTTGCTCCCGCGGCGGCGTTTTCCCCATGGCGGATGCTTACCCCGCTTGCGCACCCGTCTGGGCGGTGCAAGGCTCAAGACATGACACCGGCGATTTTCGGATGTTCCGGCCCTAGCCTTACGGCCGATGAACGCGCCTTCTTCCGCGAAGCGGATCCGGCGGGCTACATCCTGTTCGGTCGCAATTGCATCGACCGGGAACAATTGCGCGCGCTCACCGACGACCTGCGCGCGCTTCACGGGCGGGAGCGGCTGCTGATCTCGATCGACCAGGAAGGCGGCCGCGTCGCCCGGTTGCGCCCGCCTCATTGGGGCGCCTATCCTACGGGCGAGGCGTTCGCTCGGCTCTACAGCGTCGCTCCTGCAAGCGCGATCCAGGCCGCGCGGCTCAGCGCGCGGGCGATGGCGCTCGAGCTTTCGGCGATGGGGATCACGGTCGATTACCATCCGCCCCTCGACCTCAGAATGGCCAGCGCGCACGACGTGATCGGCGACCGCGCTTTCGGCGAGGACCCGGTGCAGGTCGCCGCGATCGGGCGCGCGGTCCTCGAAGGGCTGGCCGAAGGCGGGGTCGCGGGCTGTATCAAGCACATGCCCGGCCATGGGCGTTCGATGGTCGATTCGCACCGCGAGATGCCGACCGTCCGTGAAAGCGCCGACGAACTGGAGCGTGACCTCGCCCCGTTCCGCGCGCTCGCCTGCTCTGCGCGGATCGGGATGACGGGGCACCTGCTCTTTCCAATCTGGGACGAAGAGAACCCGGCGACCCTCTCGCCCACGATCATCACCGAGGTGATCCGCGGGTCGATCGGCTTCGAAGGGCTGCTTCTGACCGACGACATTGACATGGAAGCGCTCACCGACACGATCCCCGAACGCTCGGCCCGCGCTATCGCGGCGGGCTGCGACGTGGTGCTCAATTGCTGGGCGAAGATGGACGACATGACGGGCATCTGCGAGGCTCTCCCGGCGATGGATGACGAGGCGCTCACCCGGCTCGATCGCGCGCTGGAAGAAACCTGCGTGGCCGAGGCGATGGGCTCCGAACACGCCGACCTCATCGCCGAGCGCGACGCTCTGCTCGCGCTCACCGGAGAACACGCATGACCGATACCGCCGACAGGCCGGGCGAAACCGAAACGGCGCGGCGCCAGCGGGTCGAGGGAGCCGGGACAGGCTTCATGCTCACAGGCGGAGTGGCGGGGGCGAGCGAACCCACCGCCGAATGGCGGACTTCCGACGCATTCGAGGACGAGGTCGGGCGGCAGGGCGCGAAATCGGGCGACACGCCGCTGATCCTCGAACTCGACGGGTGGGAAGGGCCGCTCGACCTGCTGCTCGACCTCGCACGGCGACAGAAGGTCGACCTGCGCCAGATTTCGATCCTCGCCCTTGTCGACCAGTACCTTGTCTATATCGAGCGGGCAGGTGCCCTGCGGCTCGAACTCGCAGCCGATTACCTCGTCATGGCGGCCTGGCTGGCCTATCTCAAATCGGCGCTGCTGCTGCCCAAGGACGAACAGGAGGACCCCTCTCCCGAAGAGCTTGCGCTCCGTCTGCAGCTGCGCCTGCAGCGCCTGTCGGCGATGCGCGAGGCGGCGGCGCGGCTGATGGCGCGCGACCGGATTGGGCGCGACATCTTCCTGCGCGGGCGGCCCGAAGGGTTGCGCACCGACCGCAAGACCGTCTGGAAAAGCGATGCCTATGCCCTCATTCAGGCCTATGGGCAGGTGCAGGCGCGCACGGCCCCGCGCATCTATCACGTCGCCAATCGCCCGGTGTTGACATTGGACAGCGCGCTCGAACGGGTCTCGGCCATGCTCGGGGTGACGCTCGACTGGATGGAGATCCGCGACTTCCTGCCGCCCCATGCCGAACCCGCTCTGCGCAGGTCCGCGCTTGCCTCGAGCTTCGTCGCAGCGCTCGAACTGGCGAAAATGGGCCGCGCTGAACTGGCTCAGGACGAAGCGTTCGCCCCCTTGCGCATCAGGCGACTGAGGGAAGGGACCACGGCGTGAGCGAAGGGACCGGCGAGGGCGCCAGCGACGGCGTTAGACCTGGCGGGGACGAAAGTGAGGGCGGAAATGAAGTGCCCGCTCCGGACGCGGTCGAGCGCGCGCTGGAGGCGACCCTATTCGCCGCCGAGGAGTCGCTGACGGTCGAACGGCTCGCGACCCATCTCGGGGGGCTGGAAACCGGCCAAGTGCGCGAGGGGCTGCGCGCGCTGGCAGAGCGCTATTCGGAGCGCGGCGTGCATCTTGTCGAGCGCGGCAAACGCTGGCACTTCGAAACGGCGCCCGATCTCGCCCATCTTCTGCGGCGCGAGCAGGAACAGGTCCGCCGCCTGAGCCGCGCGGCGACCGAAGTGCTCGCGATCATCGCCTATCACGAGCCGGTGAGCCGGGCCGAGATCGAATCGATTCGCGGTGTCCAGACCAGCGCGGGGACTCTCGACGTGTTGATGGAGGCGGGCTGGGTGAAGCTGGCCGGACGCCGCGAAGTCCCGGGGCGCCCTGTGATCTACGCGACCACGCCCGAATTTCTCGACCATTTCGGCCTCGAATCCCGCCGCGACCTGCCGGGAATCGACGAATTGCGCGCCGCCGGCCTGCTCGATCCCGTGGACGATGCGTTCGACGAAGCGATGGAAGCGCTCGGCGGTGGAGGCGATGAGGGCGAACCTTGCGACGACCAGGACGACGAAGCGGATGAAAAGGAGGCCTGATGGGCCGCCCGGCCGCGGCTTCGCGGCCAAACCCGCCGAGGTGACTGGCACAAGCGAAGGATCGCTCCTATATTCGTGTCAACGGTCCCAGACGGGCGGAAAGAGAGCATTACACCATGGGCGGCATCGGCATCTGGCAAATCCTCATCATCGCGCTGGTCGTCCTCGTCCTGTTCGGGCGTGGACGCATCTCGGAAATGATGGGTGATTTCGGCAAGGGCATCTCCAGCTTCAAGAAGGGCATGAGCGAGGAGGATACGTCTTCCGATCCCGCCCATTCCAAGCGGATCGAAGCGCCGGCGAGCGAGGCTTCGGCCAGCGAGACGAAATCGGCCGAAACGAGCGAGAAGACCGGCTCCTGAAGCAGGAAGTCGCGCTCTCGCGCCGACTGATCAGCCCGCGATAAGGAGGCGCGCGCCGCTTTTCCCATGTTCGACATTGGCGCTGCAGAACTGTTGGTGATCATCGTCGTGGCTGTGATCGTGATCGGCCCGAAGGAGATGCCGCGCGCCATGCGTACGGCCGGGCGCTGGATCGGCAAGGTGCGCCGCGTCTCGGCTCATTTTCGCACCGGGATCGACGCCATGGTGCGCGAGGCCGAGCTTGAGGACATGGAGAAGAAGTGGAAGGCGCAGAACGAGGAGATCATGCGCCGCACCGCGGTCTCGGCCGAGGACAAGGCAGGTGAGCCGGTGATGACCGGCCCGCCGCCGATCGACGATGGGAGAAGGCCGGCTCCTTCCGATCATCCGACCCATGACGACCCGCCAGCGCCGCCGACGCCCGAGGATATCGCCGGATCGGGCGTGCCGGGCGACAACGTGCCGGCAAAGCCCGCTTCCGAAATGCCGAAGGGCGATTAGGCGCGCCATGGCTTTCCAGATCAAGGATATCGACGAGACGCGCGCACCGCTGCTCGACCACCTGATCGAGCTGCGCACGCGGCTCGTGCGCTCGGTCATCGCGCTGGTGATCGGCTTTGCCGTGTGCCTCTATTTCGCCGACCCGATCCTCGGCTTTCTCGTCCAGCCGTTGAAGGACGCCTTTCCCGAAGGTGAGGGCCAGCTCATCTTCACCAAGCTGCCGGAGATCTTCTTCGTCGAACTGAAGGTCGCGCTGTTCGCGGGCTTCATGGTAAGTTTCCCGATCATCGCCAACCAGCTGTGGGCTTTCATCGCCCCGGGACTCTATGCGCGCGAGAAAAAGGCATTCCTGCCGTTCCTCATCGCCACGCCGGTCCTGTTCGTCAGCGGGGCGGCGCTTGCCTATTACGTCGTGATGCCGACGGCGTTCCGGTGGTTTCTCGGCTTCGGAGGAGAGGCCGGCGGCTTGGCGGTACAGGCGCTGCCGGCGGCGGGCGATTATCTCAGCCTCGTCATGCAGTTCATCCTCGCCTTCGGGGTGACATTCCTGCTGCCGGTGCTGCTGATGCTGCTGCATCGCGCAGGCATCGTCACGCGCGCGCAATTGGCGGGTGCGCGGCGCTATGTCATCGTCGGTGTCGTGGCAATCGCCGCGGTCGTGACGCCGCCGGATCCGGGCAGCCAGGTGATTCTCGCCGTGCCGCTGCTGCTGCTGTTCGAGGGTTCGCTGCTTCTCATGCGGCTGCAGGAACGCGCGGGCGGCAAGCGGGAGAAGGGACCAGAGGCCGGTGCGATCAGTGCGGAAGCGGACGCTCCGGGGAATGCGCAATCGTCCAAAACGGACTCGGCTGGGGCGGGCGGCAGCGACTGATCTGCCCCGACGAGACGCTCATCGCGCGGCTCGTCCTTCTCGCCGGCTTCGCTCCATCGCAGCCAGGGTGAAGCCGTTCGCGGTCGCGTCGCTCGTTGGTGGGCAAGAAGCAGGCCCGGCCAGGATGTCGGTTTCGAAAGGCGGCGTCCCTGTCAGCGCGCCAGCCCATCGCCGGGTGGCCACCGTCTTGAGTTCAAACGGTCATGCAGACAGGTTGCACCGCGCAGGGCCGAGGCCGAGTTGCGGCTTATCGCTGCGAGCTGGAGATCCAGCGGAAAAGATCGCGCACAAAAGGAAGCCGGGCACAAAAAAGGCAACCGGTTAGGGGGCCTTCAATGATCTGTGTGAAAGCGGTTTCGCTTACGGGCTGACAGCGCTGTCGTCATCGCCATCCGCGGCGATAATGATACCGCCGAAATGATATCCGAATATCCCGCTTCAACCATTCACTGAGTACTACTTGCGATCGTTGCAGCCGTCCTTGCATGGTTTGCGGCGGTCCGGTCGCCAGCCCCTAGTTCTCGAGCACAAGCAGCCCGCCGACCCAGACCTGTGCGATGCGCGTTTCGCGAATCTCGGAGGGCGATACGAGGAGCGGATCGCGGTCGACCAGCAGGAAATCGGCTCGCTCGCCTGGCAGCAAACGCCCGAAAATGCCTTCGGCAAATCCGGCATAGGCCGCGTCCGCGGTGAACCCTGCCAGCGCCTGCTCGCGGCTCACCGTTTCCTCGGCCCGCCAACCGCCGAACGGGCGGCCATTTTTATCGGTGCGGCTGATCGCGACGGCGATCCCTGCGAAGGGATCGGCCGGCTCGACCGGCGCATCTGACCCGAAGGCAAGCCGCCCGCCCGCCTCGAGAATGCTGCGCCAGGCATAGGCACCCTTCAGCCGCTCCTCGCCCAGCCGCGCTTCGGCCATCATCATGTCCGAGGTCTGGTGCAGTGGCTGCATCGAGGCGATCGCCCCGTGGCGCCCGAATCGCTCGAGATCGACCGGATCGACGATCTGGGCGTGCTCGATCCGCCAGCGCCGGTCTCCCTTGTAGCTTTCCGAAAGCTCCTCGATCGCGAAGAGCACGTCCTCGTTCGCGGCATCGCCGATCGCATGGACCGCGCTCTGGAACCCGTCCATCGCCGCGCGGCTCATCAGGTTCCTGAGCTGCGACGGGGTGAGCAGGGGCAGGCCGTGGGTGTCGGGCTCGTCGGCATAGGACTCTTTCAGGTTCGCCCCGCGCGATCCGAGCGCGCCGTCGAGATAGAGCTTCACGCCGAGCAGCTTGAGCTTGTCGTCGTAGAGCCAAGGGGTCGGCCCGGGCCCGCCGATCAGCTCCATCGCCTCGACCCCGCGGGCATAGGCCATGATGCGAATGCGCAAGCCGCCAGTGTCGCCCGCACGGCGATAGGTCATCCAGTCGACCACGCTCGTCCCCATGTCGGCGACTGCGGTCACGCCGAGGCCGAGCAGCACCTGCTGGGCCTGCGCGAAGGCATTGTCGCGGTCCTCGGGCCGGGGCGGCGGGACGACTGCGCCGACGAGCGGGATCGCGTTGTCGACGAAGACGCCCGAGGGTGTGCCGCTTTCGTCGCGGATGATCCGCCCGCCTTCGGGATCGGGCGTGTCGGCGGTGATCCCGGCCCGCTCCATCGCAAGGCTGTTGGCCCAGTTCGCATGGTTGTCCGCGCGCTCCAGCCAGACCGGGCGGTCGGGCACGATCGAGTCCAGCTCGGCTGCCGTCGGAAAGCGCCCGAGGCCCCATTTCTCCTGGTTCCAGCCGCGCCCGAGGATCCACGGGCGGCCCGGGTTTTCCTCGGCGAAACGGCGGACCTTCTCGAGCGCTTCCTCGAGCGAATTGGTGTCCGACAGGTCGAGCGTGAGCGCGGCAAAACCGATATCCATGACATGGACATGCGCATCGATCATGCCAGGCAGCATCACCTGGCCTTTGCCGTCGACCGCATAATCGACTTCGGGACGGTCGTCGCCGCGGGTGACGAGGTCTGTGATGATCCCTTCATCGTCGAAGACGAGCCCGTTGAAGCGCACGACTTCGCCGTCCTCCCCGATCGTCACTCCGTCGACGTTATAGACGAGCGTGTCGGCGGCGGCGGGCGCGGCGATGACCGCCGCAGCGGCGGCGAGCAAGGTGCGGAGCATGGTCATTTCTTCGTGTTACCCTCGGGAAGGCGCGTGATCAGCGCGCTGGTGTCGTATCGGTTGCCGCCCGCGGCCTGCACGTCGGCATAGAACTGGTCGACCAGGGCAGTGACGGGCGATGCGAGGCCGAGCCGCTTCGCCTCATCCAGCGCATAGCCGAGATCCTTGCGCATCCAATCGATCGCGAAACCGAAATCGAATTCGCCCCTGCACATCGTCTGCCAGCGATTGTCCATCTGCCAGCTCTGTGCAGCCCCGCCCGAGATCGCCTCGTATGTCCTGTCGAGATCGAGCCCCGCCGCATCGGCCAGCCGGACCGCTTCGGAAAGGCCCGCAAGCGTGCCGGCAATGCACATCTGGTTCGCCATTTTGGCGGTCTGGCCCGCGCCGACGGGACCGACATGGACGATCGCCTTGCCATAGGCCTCCATCACCGGACGGGCGCGCGCCATGTCTTCGTCCCAGCCACCGCACATCACCGCGAGCTTGCCGTTCTCGGCGCCCGCCTGACCGCCGCTGACCGGCGCGTCGACAAAGCCGATGCCGCGGGCGGCGCAGGCTTCGCCCAGCTTGCGCGCCATGGCAGCCGATGTGGTGGTGTGATCGACCAGCAGCGCCCCTTCGCCGAGCCGGGCGAGCACACCATCCCCGCCCAGGGTCACGGCTGCGAGGTCGTCGTCATTGCCGACGCAGGTGAAGACGATGTCGGCCCCGCGCGCGGCATCGGCGGGGGTTTCTGCGAAGGAGATCGCGAGCCCTTCCCCCTCCCACGCCGAGCGCCATTTCGCCGCTCTTTCGGGGGATCGGTTGTAGGCGGTCACGCGGTGTCCGGCGCGGGAAAGGTGGGCGGTCATCGGTCCGCCCATCACGCCCAGCCCGATGAAGGAAAGCTGCAATGTCTCGGTCATGGGGCGCGTGACTAGTCGCTCGCTGCGCACTTGCCAACGCATTCGAACGCTCGGGCGAGCAGGCGGGCGAGCCGCCGGGCCAGCTAGCGGGAGCCGCGCGGGTGAGTGCATTTCGCGCAAGGAAGCGATTGCCCTTCATGGCGCCCCGGCCTAGGGCTGCGCGGGTCATGACTGCGCAACCGCTCCCCAAAAAGGCTCCGCACCCGGCGACGCCCGGGCCCGAGGCTCTCACCATCGACACTGTTCGCGCCGCCGCGCGCGCGATCGAAGGCGCGGTGGTCAAGACGCCGATGATGCACTCGATCACGCTCTCGCAGATCACCGGCGCGGATATCTGGCTGAAATTCGAGAACCTCCAGTTCACCGCCGCCTACAAGGAACGCGGCGCTCTCAACGCTCTGCTTGCCCTCTCCGGGGAACAGCGCGCGCGCGGCGTGATCGCAGCGTCGGCCGGCAACCATTCGCAGGGCCTGTCCTATCACGGGACCCGGCTGGGCGTGCCCGTGACGATCGTCATGCCGCGCACCACGCCGACGGTGAAGGTCATGCAGACCGAAAGCGTGGGCGGTAAAGTCGTGCTGGAGGGGGAGACCTATGACGAGGCCTACGCCCGTGCCCGCGAGATAGAGGCGGATCTCGGCCTCACCTTCATCCACCCCTTCGACGACCCGCTGATCGCGTCGGGACAGGGCACGGTCGCGCTCGAGATGCTGGAAGTGAAACCTGATCTCGATTGCCTCGTCGTGCCGATAGGCGGCGGCGGGCTGATTTCAGGCATGTCTACGGTCGCGCGATCGTTCAATCCCGCTATCGAGGTGGTCGGCGTCCAGTCGGCGCTCTTTCCCAGTATGTTCGCACAGATCAAGGGCGAGGAACACGATTGCGGCGGCGACACGCTGGCCGAGGGGATCGCGGTCAAGAAACCGGGCGCATTCACCGCGCAGGTCATCGCCGAACGGGTCGACGACATCGTGCTCGTCGATGAGCCAAGCCTCGAAAAGGCGGTCTCGCTGCTGCTCCAGATCGAGAAGACGGTGGTGGAGGGCGCGGGGGCGGCCGGGCTCGCCGCGGTGATGAGCTATCCCGAAAGGTTCAAGGGCAAGTCGATCGGCCTTGTCCTGTGCGGCGGGAATATCGACACGCGCCTGCTCGCCAATGTCCTGCTGCGCGATCTCGCCCGGCAGGGCCGCCTCGCACGGCTGCGGGTGACGCTGCAGGACCGGCCAGGCGCGCTGTTCAAGGTCATGCGCCTGTTCGATGCGCACAATGTCAACATCATCGAGATCTATCACCAGCGCATCTTCACCACGCTTCCGGCAAAGGGCCTCATCACCGACATCGAGTGCGAGGCGCGCGATGCGGCGCAGGTCGACCAGCTGGTGAAAGCGTTGAGGGAAGAAGGGTATTCGGTGCAACCGGTCGAACTGAACTGACGCTGGCGCGACAGAGGCTGTCCCGAACGGGTAACAACCTTGCGCATGTTTGGTTCGGATCGCTCCGCTTTGGTGCCGTTTTCCCTCCCAGCCTGTGCAAACTAAGCGAATATTCACCCTGATTCGTGGTTAAGGGACTTTTACCGGACCCTTCGAGCAGGCATAACATTGTCTTAACACGAGCCCCGCCGATTCCCCCTTGCCAGAGGACCCGACAAGACCCGTGACGGCCCCTATTCGCTTTCCCCGTTTCTTCGTGACCTCGCCCGCGCCCTGCCCTTATCTGCCGGGCAGGCAGGAGCGGAAAGTGTTCACGGAGCTCAAGGGCGCGCATGCGGACCAGCTCAACGAAGCGCTCGGTCGGATCGGTTTCCGGCGCAGCCAGACGGTTGCC
This sequence comes from Erythrobacter litoralis, assembly GCF_001719165.1. Lineage (NCBI taxonomy): Bacteria > Pseudomonadati > Pseudomonadota > Alphaproteobacteria > Sphingomonadales > Erythrobacteraceae > Erythrobacter > Erythrobacter litoralis. The sequence goes on along the minus strand of NZ_CP017057.1, from coordinate 2,502,585 downwards.
TATCGCCCGAGCTGCCTCGATTGCCAGGCCTGCGTTTCCGTCCGCGTGATGGCCGGGGAATTCCGGCCCTCGAATACGCAGAAACGCGATATAAAGCGCAATTCGGATCTTATCGCGACGGAATGCCGTCCCTGGGCGACCGACGAGCAGTTTGAACTGCTCGCGCGTTATCTCGGCGAACGGCATCCGGATGGCGGCATGTCGCAGATGGACGAACTCGACTATGCCGACATGGTCGAACACACGCCCGTCACCACCAATGTGGTTGAATATCGTGAACCCGACGCGGACGGCAATCCCGGCGATCTGGTGGGGGCCTGCCTGACCGACCGTCAGGGCGACGGGCTTTCGATGATCTATTCCTTCTACGATCCCGCGCATCCCACACGCGCCGGGCTCGGCAATTACATCATCCTCGACCATATCCGCCGGGCGGCCGAACAGGGCCTGCCCTATGTCTATCTCGGCTATTGGGTCGAAGGGTCGCCGCGCATGCAGTACAAGGTGCGCTATCGCCCGCTCGAAAGGCTCACTCGCGAAGGCTGGCAGGTCATGGATGCGGACGAACAGAGCCGCCTGATCGCCAAGGCAACAGCTCCGCGCAACGAAGGCAGGGACGACATCGCGGCAGCGCGCGGCAAGGATGGCCAGCCGCTTCGCTTTCCCTCATCGGACTGAACCGCCCGCGTTGCTCTCTCGGGACAGGTAGAGCGCGGCTTCTGCTGCACGGCGTCTGACCAGCCCCTTCATCACTCGTCCTGCCGCCTTGTTCCAGCGCGCGAATTCGCGCGCGGCGCCTGCGTGGTCGCCTGCGCAGTGAAGGCGCGTCAATGTCGCACGGCGTATGGCCCCGGTATTGTAATGAAAGCTCAGAAGCGCATCGAACTGCGCCTGTGTGGTCGGTGCAGCGCCGATCGCCCGCGTGACCTCGGCTGCATAGCGTTCGAGATCCGTCTCGAGGCGCGCATCGCATTGGGCCTGCGTCCACACCGTACCCGGCTCGATCAGGCTGTCGGGCTCGATCCGCTCGCCTGTCGCCCCCCAGCCGATCGTCCATGGCTCGTCCCCGCTAGCCGGGTCAGGATAGGCCTCGACCAGCCCGTCGCTACGCAGGCGGGCGCAGCCCTCGAAACGTTTGATGATGGCGATCCCCTCTGCCCCGATCCGCCGCGCTGCGGGTCGGCTGCGCCGGATACGTGGCACGCTGCCGCCGCCAGTCCGCGTCTCCGCTGATGCCGCGCCCGAAGGCCCGCTATCCATGTGGGTTCGTCCGGCCCCCAGCGTTTCGTCGCTGGCGGCATCGAGCCGCTCGACCTCGCTCTGGCGAAAGCCGCGCCGCCGCATGATCGTCCGCATCGCGTCGAAGATCGGCTTGCGCGGGCTGGGCTGGGGATCGGGACCGGTCATCGCAGGGACTCCTTCGCAGCTGGCAGCAAAGGAGCGGCGATTAGGCAGAGGCGACACCAGTAGGAAAATGAAAAGATGCCGATAGCTCACTCAACGCTCGCAGCGTCCTCGTCCTCGTTTGCCGGGCAGGCGAGTCCGCGTCCTGCCCAGCCGACCCGATCGTGATCCTTGGCGATCTCGCGGAATTCAGGAAGGCGCCGTAGCGGCTCGCTGCCGCTTGCTGAACTGGCTGTTCAGGGCGTGACGATCTCGAAGCTTCCCGGCATCGGATCAAGCGCGCCGAGCAGCGCGGCAAGCGCGTTCTCGTTGCCTTCGACCGTAAGCCCTGCCGTTTTCATCTGCGCCAGCGGCAGCTTTGCCAAAAGCAGGCCGAGGACAAGCTGGCGCGGCGCTCGCACGATCGCATCGGGCGCGGTGCGCATGTCGTCCATGCGCCCGATAAGCACGCTCTCATTCGCCTCCATGAGCGCGGTCTCGTCGCGATCGGTCAATTCGAAGCGTACAGCAACGTGCGGCTTCCCCAGCTTTTCCGGGTCGTAGCGCGTCGCCGCCGAATCGAGAAGCAGTCCGGTCGGGATCGCGGCGATCAGGTCCGCACTCTGAGTGCTGAAATTGTCGGCCCGCCCGTTGCGCAGCTCGCTAGCCGCGACGAGGAACTGGTTGCGCCAGATCGCGCTTTCGGACTGGTAGCCCTGCTGCTCGTAGCTATCGGCAAGGAGGTTCTTCGCCGCCGCATTGTCCGGTTCGGCGAATACGAGCTGCTGGAGAAGGTCTGAGGACCAGCGATAGTCGCCTTCGGCCATTGCAACGCGAGCAAGCGCAATCATCCGGTCTGCGCCGCCCAGCGCCTCGACCATCCGCTCCGCGCGGGGGATCGGAGGGTGCGCGTGGAGATTGGCGGGGACCGCATCGTACCAGCCGAGATAGTATTGGTAGATCGCTTTCGAATTGTGGCTGTAGGTACCGTAATAGCCATGGTTCGACCATTCCTCGGCAAGCTGGGGCGGCAGCGGGACGGCTTCGGCGATCTCGACCATGGTCGCGCCGCGGTTCATCCGGCGCACCGTCTGGTCGTGGAGATAGCGATAATTGTCGCGCTGCGCGGCGAGCCATGCCGTTCCTGCCTCGCGCCCGAATTGCGGCCAGCAATGGCTCGAGATGACCACGTCGCTCCTCGGTGCGTAATCGGTCACCGCCTCGTCGAGGAAGCGTGCCCAGGCTCGCGTGTCGCGCACCTTCGCCCCGCGCGGCGTGAGGATGTTGTGCATGGTGCAGGTCGCGATTTCGGCGGCAAGGAAGGTGCGTTGCGGCGCGACGTAGACGTTGAGCTCGGAGGGCGCCTCGCTGCCCGATACGATCTGGAATTCAAGCTCGACACCGTCGATGCGCCGCGTTTCGCCGGTCTCGCGGATGATGTCGGTGGGTTCGACCAGGGTTATGGTCCCGCGCGAGACGGCCATGCCGATTCCGCTTCCCATCTGGCCCGCGTCGCCAGGGACCAGCCCCGCGCCGAACTGGTAGGCCGCGCGCCGCTGCATCGCGCCGCCGGCCAGCACGTTCTCGGAACTGGCCTCTTCCATGAAATGCTCGGGTGCGATCACCTCTACGCGGCCCGCGGCGATATCCCCGGCGCTGATGACGCCGCGCACGCCGCCGAAATGGTCGGCATGGCTGTGGCTGTAGATCACTGCGCTGACAGGCCGTTCGCCCAGCGTGTCGTTGACGAGTTCGAGCGCCGCCGCCGCGACTTCCTTCGTGGTCAGCGGGTCGATCAGGATCCAGCCTGTCTCGCCGCGGATCACGGTCATGTTCGAAAGGTCGAAGCCGCGCACCTGCCAGATTCCGTCGGCCACCTCGAACAGGCCGTGGCGCTTGAGGTAGCGCATGTGCCGCCACAGGCTCGGATGGACACTGGGCGGGGCCTCGCCGTCGACGAAAGCGTAGGCGTCGAGGTTCCAGACCGGCTGGCCGTCGGCATCACGGATCAGCGGCTCGGTGCGGGTCGCAAGGAAGCCGCGCGCGGCGAAATCGGCGTCGCGCGTTCCGTCGGGTGGAAGCGAGGCTGCCGCTTCGCGCTGGGCCGCGACGGTCGCAGGGGAGGCGGGTTTCGGGCTCTCCTGCGCGCCTGCCGCCGATGCCAGCGCGGTTGCGGCGAGGCCTGCCACGATAAAGCTTTTTCTCATGTCCCTCTCCCCATTTCCCGAGAGGATAGGCGAGGGCGGGGGCGCGAGGCAATCGGGCATGAAAAAAGCCGCCCGGACAATGATCCGGGCGGCTTTCCCACGGGTGAAACGGCGCGCGTCAGGCGCTGTAATACATGTCGAATTCGACCGGGCTGGGGGTGGTCTCCCAGCGCAGCTGCTCTTCCCACTTGAGCTCGGCATAGGCCTCGATCTGGTCGGTCGAGAACACGCCGCCCTTCAGCAGGAATTCGTGGTCAGCCTCGAGCGCTTCGAGCGCCTCGCGCAGGCTTCCGCACACGGTGGGCACCTCGGCCAGTTCGGCCGGGGGCAGATCGTAGAGGTTCTTGTCCATCGCCTCGCCGGGATGGATCTTGTTCTCGATCCCGTCGAGCCCTGCCATCAGCAGCGCCGAGAAGGCGAGGTAGGGGTTGCAGATCGCGTCGGGGAAACGGAATTCGACCCGCTTGGCCTTTTCGCCCGCGCCGTAGGGAATGCGGCAGGAAGCCGAACGGTTGCGCGCCGAATAGGCGAGCAGGACCGGCGCCTCGAAGCCCGGCACCAGCCGCTTGTAGCTGTTGGTGGTCGCGTTGGTGAAGGCGTTCACTGCCTTCGCATGCTTGATGACGCCGCCGATGAAGTGAAGGCAGGTTTCCGACAGTCCGGCATATTCATTGCCCGCGAAAGTCGGGGTGCCGTCCTTCCAGATCGACATGTGAGTGTGCATGCCGCTGCCGTTGTCGGCCTTGATCGGCTTGGGCATGAAGGTCGCGGTCTTGCCATAGGCGTGGGCGACCTGCTGCACGACATACTTGTACACCTGCACCTGGTCGGCGGTCTTGGTCAGGGTCGAGAAGGTGATGCCGAGTTCATGCTGGGCGGCGGCGACCTCGTGATGGTGCTTGTCCATGTTGAGGCCCATTTCCATCATCGTCGAGACCATCTCGCCGCGGATGTCCGACGCGCTGTCCACCGGAGCGACCGGGAAATAGCCGCCCTTGGCGCGTGGGCGGTGGCCCATATTGCCGGCTTCGTATTCCTTGCCGGTATTGGTCGGCAGCTCGATGTCGTCGATCGCGTACCCCGACCCGGCATAGCCATCCTCGAAGCGCACATCGTCGAACATGAAGAATTCGGGTTCGGGTCCGACGAAGATGGTGTCGCCGATGCCGGAGGACTTGAGATAGGCCTCGGCGCGCTTCGCGGTCGATCGCGGATCGCGTTCGTAAAGCTGGCCGTCGGACGGTTCGACGATGTCGCAGAAGATCGCCAGCATCGGGGTGGCCGAGAAGGGGTCGGTGTAGACCGCGTCCATGTCGGGCTTGAGGATCATGTCGCTTTCATTGATGACCTTCCAGCCCTCGATCGAGGAGCCGTCGAACATCAGCCCGTCCTCGAGCGCGTCCTCGTCCATCGCGCTCGCCGCCATTGTGAGGTGCTGCCATTTGCCCTTGGGATCGGTGAAGCGCAGGTCGACCCATTCGATTTCCTCGTCCTTGATCTGTTTGAGGACGTCTTTCACGCTTGCCATATTCTCACTGCCTCCACGATTTGGTGCTGGTTGTTGGAGAGGATGCCCGCCTACCCGGCGAGCGGGGTTGTCTCGCGCTCAGATCGCATCGTCGTCGGTCTCCCCGGTGCGGATGCGGAGTGCGGAATCGATCGTGCTGACGAAGATCTTGCCGTCGCCGATGCGGCCCGTCTTGGCCGCCGCCGCGATCGCTTCGACCACGCGCGCGGCCTGGTCGTCCGGGACGACGACCTCGAGCTTCTTCTTGGGCAGGAAATCGACGACGTATTCGGCGCCGCGATAAAGCTCTGTATGGCCCTTCTGACGGCCAAATCCCTGGACTTCGGTGACGGTTATGCCGGACACGCCGATTTCGTGCAGGGCCTCCTTCACCTCGTCGAGCTTGAAGGGTTTGATGATCGCCTCGATCTTTTTCACGTGGTCCCCTGTCGCTCGCGGCCCGTTTTTCGACCCAAGCTGTAGCGCAAGGAATCGGAAGGTGTGCCTATGGAATTAGCAAGATTGTGACGCGCGGCGCAACAGGGCTCGTGACCGCGCCGCAATCTGCCCGAAATTTGGGCAGAAGGCCCGTTCACAGGCGCAATCCTGCGGTTTCGGGAAGGCCGCACATAATGTTGAGGTTCTGGATCGCCGCGCCTGACGCGCCCTTGCCGAGATTGTCGAGACGGGCAAGAAGGCGGGCCTGCCCGCTTTCGGGACCGCCGCCATACACCGCCAGTTCCATGCCGTCCCAAGGTTCGGCATCGCGGCGCAACAGGATCTCGGACGGCTGGTCGGGATATTGCAGCACGGTGATGAGGGAGCTGTCCGCATAGACGCTCGCCAATTCGCTCTCGAGCATCGGTGCCGAATTCCGTTCTTCCAGCAGCGGGGCCGGGATCGGCACGTCGACCACCATTCCCCGGTGCGCCGGAATCACGCTGGGCGAGAATGCCGGTGGGAACGAAAGGCGGGCATAGGCCTGCATTTCCGCAAGGTGCTTGTGCCCCAGTCCAAGCCCATAGGCGCGAAAGGCGATGTCGCGCTCGGCTTCGAACCGCTCGATAAGCGCGTTGCCCCCGCCCGAATACCCGCTCACCGCGTTGACCGTGTAAGGCCAGTCGGCCGGCAGCAGGCCCGCCTTCACAAGGGGCGCGATCAGCGCAAGGAAGCCCGTGGGATAGCACCCCGGATTGCTGATCAACCGCGCGTTCGCGATCCTTTCGTGCCCGATGATTTCGGGAAAGCCATAGGTCCACCCCTCCGCCACGCGGTGCGCGCTCGAGGCGTCGATTATCCTCGTGTCGGAGCCTTCGGCGAGCTTTGCCGACTCTTTGGCGGCCTCGTCAGGCAGGCAAAGGATCGCGATGTCGGCTTCGTGCAGCGCCTCGCGCCGCTTGCCCGTATCCTTGCGCTCCGCATCAGCGAGCACGATGAGGTCGAATTCCTCGCGGCCCGTGAGCCTGTCGCGGATCTCGAGGCCGGTCGTGCCTGCCGCCCCGTCGATGAAGACCCGGTGGGTCAAGCCTCGCGTTCCCGTGGCGCGAGGTCGCCGATGCGGCAATAGCCGCTGGGCCCTTCCGGCCCGAGACAGCCCCAGACCCAGTCGCCTGCGATGTCGAGCACTTCGAACCGCGCGCCTGCGGGCAGGCGGTGGAGAATTTCGCTGTCCTCGCGCGGAAGCAGGCGCAGCTCGGCACCCTGCGGCCCGAGCGAGCGGATTTCGGGGATGACGTAATGCGCGGCGAGATGCTGCCCTGCGAGCGCGATATGGGCAAGGTCGCCGCGCAGCGGCAGGGTGCCGGGCGCGGGTCGCTCGACCGGGCCATCCAGGCCGAGCACGCCGGTCGGCACGCCATAGCCTGCATCGCCTGTCATGCTGTCCGCTCGCGCGCCGTTCATCGTCTGGTCGCTATCCTCGCCGGGTCGGAATTAGGGTGAAGCCGCGCGCTTAGCGGCAAGGCGGTCCGCGGGCAAGCGAGCGCGCTGCGATCACCCGCCGTAGCGTTTGCGCAGCGCGTGCCAGCTTGCGCGCAGACCACAGGCGCCGCCGCCCTTGGCCCGTCCGGGTTTTGCCGATGGGCGCCAGGCGAACGTGTCGAAATGCACCCAGTCGAGGCCCTCTGCGACAAAGCGGTCGAGAAAGAGGCCCGCTACGCTCGCGCCGGCAAAGGCGTTCTGGTGCGCGTTTGCAAGGTCCGCGATATCACTCGACAGCCATTCCCGGTAGGAATCGGGAAGCGGCAGGCGCCATGGCGCGTCGTCGTTTTCCTTGCCAGCGGCAAGAAAGGCCTCGGCCGTGTCGTCGCGGCGCGCCATCATGGCGGCGAAATCGGGGCCGACCGCGACCCGCGCCGCGCCCGTCAGGGTGGCGAAATCGACGATAAGGTCAGGTTCCTCCTCGCTTGCCCGGGTGAGCGCGTCGCCCAGGATCAGGCGACCTTCGGCATCGGTGTTGTGAATCTCCACCGTCAGCCCCTTGCGGCTCGCCAGCACGTCGCCGGGACGGAAGGCCGAGCCGGAAATCGCGTTCTCGACCGCGGGGACAAGCAGGTGCAGCCGCACCTTCAATTGCGCGCCCATGACCAGCCCTGCAAGCGCGATTGCGTGCGCCGCGCCGCCCATGTCCTTCTTCATCAATCGCATGCCCGATCCCGGCTTGATGTCGAGCCCGCCCGAATCGAAGCACACGCCCTTGCCGACGATCGCAAGAACGGGGTCCCCTTCGTCTCCCCAAGTCAAATGCATGATCCGCGGCGCGTGATGGCGCGCGGCGGCCCGGCCGACCGCGTGGACCATCGGGTATTCCTGTTCCAGCGTATCGCCGCGCGTCACCTTGAGCTGTGCTCCATGCGCCTTCGCCAGCTTCTCGCATTCCGCTTCGAGCGCAGCCGGTCCCATGTCCTCGGCCGGCGTGTTGACCAGGTCGCGGACCTTCATCTCGGCCTCCGCCTCGGCCCGCAACGCCTCCATCCGGGCGATTTCTCCGGTAAGCAGCACGCGCGGCCCCGCCGGCTTGTCCTCGGCACGGTAGCGGGTGAAGCGGTATTGCGCGGTCATCCAGCCGAACATGGCAACGCCCGCCTGGCGCTCCCCCGCGAGGCGATAGGTCCCGCCGGGCAGCGCCTCGGCAAGCGCGGCGAGGCACCAGCTCGAAAGGCTTTCCGGGTTCGCAACCCCGCCGACGGCGAAGAAACCGTCACCATCGGGCACGATCCCGACCTGGTAGCCGCTGCCATCGAATTTCTGCGCGGCGAGGCTGGCACGCTGCCCGGCGGAGAGGGTCTTGGCGAAGTCCTCGAAGCCGTCCTTGTTGACGAGGTGGATGGCGGTGGCATCCTGGCCGCGATCGGGCTGGATCAGGTCCTTTGTATCGGTCATAGAAGGCTACTTAGTCGTGGCTGTGCGCTTGTCACGTTTCAATTCGGGCGAGCCGCGCCTTGTCGGTCCGCCAGGGGAGGGTGCGATGCGGTCTGTGTGGCTTGCCGGGGCGTGTCTTGCGCTGATCGGATGTTCGTCGCCCGAGGAGATGGGCGAGGCTCTGGGTGCCGAGGGGACCGATGCCGGTCTCACCGTCTCCAGCACGGACGACCCGCGGCCCGTCAATTTCGAGGATCATGACGAACGCGGCGGCGGCACGCGCGATTTCCTCTATGCCTGGCCCGCCGAGGTCTCGGCGATCCCGGCGCTCGCCGAGCTGCTGGCGCAGCGGCGCGACGCGGCGCTGGCGGAACAGAAGGCCGACTGGGACGAAGCGCTCGCCGAATTCGCGGGCGAGGACTGCGCCTCGTGCAAGGCGCGCGGTTTCTCCAAGGGCTGGGACGTTGCCGCCGACACGCCGCGTTTCCTCTCGCTCAAGGGCGAGATGAGCCTATATACCGGCGGAGCGCATCCCAATTCCGCTTTCGACGCGCTGGTCTGGGACCGCGAGGCGGGCGTGGGCCTCGATCCGGTGGATCTGTTCACCTCGCCCGATGCGCTCTACCGGGCTGTGCGCGCGCCCTATTGCGATGCCCTCCTCTCCCAACAGAAGGAGCGGCGCGGAGAATATTTCACTCCTCCCGAAGACCCGCTGGCGCAGTGCCCCGGCCTCGACGACCTCGTCCTCGTTCCGGCGAGCAATGGCGGCGAAGCGATCGACGAACTGTACCTGCTCGCCGCGCCCTATGTCGCAGGGGCCTACGCCGAGGGACCTTACAAGGTCCAAGTGCCGGTAACGGACGCGGTGATCGCGGCAGTGAAGGAGGAGTATCGCGGGGCCTTCGCCGCGCCGTGAGCCGCCGCGCAGGCGGGGACTCGCAAGTGAGCGACGGTCTCGCTATGTAACGCGAATGACCGAATACCAGCTCGTCGAAAACAACGACACCGTCTACCGCGACGGTACGATCAAGCTACACACCGAAGAAGGCTTCGAGGGGATGCGAAAGGCCGGAAGGCTAGCCGCGACCATCCTCGACGAATGCGCCGAGTGGGTGCAGCCGGGCGTGACCACGGAAAGCATCGACGCGAAAATCCGCGAGATGATGCTCGATGCGGGCGCTGTTCCGGCAACGCTCGGCTATCGTGGCTACACTCATTCCTCGTGCATCTCGATCAATCACGTGATCTGCCACGGCATCCCGGGCGACAAGGTGCTTAAAGAGGGCGACATCCTCAACATCGACGTGACGCCGCTGTTGGACGGCTGGCACGGCGACACGAGCCGGATGTTCTACGCGGGCGAGCCGCCGATCAAGGCGAAGCGGCTGGTCGACGTCACCTATGAATGCCTGATGCTGGGGATCGAGGCGGCGTCGAAGCCCGGCGCGCGGCTGGGCGATATCGGCGCCGCGATCGAGGCGCATGCGAAGCAGTTCCGCTACGGCGTGGTGCGCGAATTCTGCGGGCACGGGCTTGGCCGCCTGTTCCACGACGCGCCCGAGGTCGTCCATGCGGGGAAGGCGGGCACGGGGCCGGAGCTGAAGCCCGGCATGTTCTTCACGATCGAGCCGATGATCAATCTCGGCAAGCCCTGGGCGAAGGTGCTGGGCGACGGCTGGACGGCGGTGACGCGCGACAAGTCGCTTTCGGCGCAGTTCGAGCACAGCCTCGCGATCACCGAGGACGGGGTGGAGATCTTCACCAAGAGCCCGACGGGGCGGGACAGGCCGCCTTATTCCTGATGTCCGGCGAACGCTCTTGCGGTGCTCGAATTGCCAAGGCTATCAAGCCTTATGGCGTCGCGTGATGGAAATCTCGGACTAGAAGTCGAACTACCCTATTGGGTTCAGCAGGACTTTCGCACTCGAGTGGCGGGATTGCTGGCAGTCACCTATTCGGTCGCTATAGCCGCATATCTCACAGGCTTTCCACCGTGGGTGGTCGTGTTCGGTATGCCAACCTACATCTTGGCGGCGATCGCTACCTATTATCAGCTTCGCGAGAATGGCCGGTCAGGCTGGTGGATAATCCTGATGATCGGAAACTTCGGTTTCGGGCCGAAGTTTCTGGGTCTGCCCATCCTTGGCATCGCCATGAATATGGTCCCCGTCATAATGGCGTGGAGGACCATCGAAGGTTCTGGCGATACCGCCGATCTGGGCTAGGTTATTGCTGGTTTCTTACGGACGTTCCGCCTGCAATGGCGAGCTTACAAAAACCACACCGCCAGCACCCCCACCATCACCGCAATCACGCCGAGCGAAAAGCCGAGCATCCACAAAACCGGCTTCGACACCCGCCCCAGCACCTTCCACTCATAGCCCAAGGCAATCGCCAGCGTGATCGGCACCTGCGCCGCGATCGCGACCGGATCGGGCAGGCCCGCCACCTGCACCACGCGCGCATAGGCCGGGGTCATCAGCGCCAAGGTCCCGATCAGCATCGCCTGCCGGTGCGCGTGCATGTCGCGCCTGCGAGCGAAATGCAGCGCCGCGAAATAGAGCGGCAGGAAGGTCACGAAGGCGGCGAGGTTTACCACCGTTACTTCCGGGCGGCCCAGTTCCCGCCCGATATTGACCGAGATGATCGCGCCCGAGACCGCCATCGCGCCCACCAGCGCCATCGAGGCTCTTCCGAAAGCGCGGTGCAGGTCGAGCCGGTGCTCGGCGGCGAGCCAAGCCTGGCTGGCGAGGAGTCCGAGCCATGCCACCATGCTGGTCGCATGAAGCACCACGATCGGCGTGTAGCGCGCCTGCACCGCCGGATCGGCAATCGCCTTGGCCGCGAAGGCGAGGAGGGTGAAGCCGAGCAGGGCCTGTGCGATGCGGCTCAGCAGCAGGCCCGATTGGCGATGACTTTCAGGGGCGCGCATCAGTTCTCCCTCGCGGCGCGAATGGCAGCTCCCGCTGCGAAGGGCGCGATCGCGACCAGCAGCAGGCTTGCCGCACCAACGAAGCCGAGGCTCGCCGGGTCCTGACGGGCGAGCGCGCCTGCACCGAAAATGAGCACGGGCAGGGCAAGCGGGACGAGCAAAAGGCCTGAAAGCGCCGCGCCAGAACGCAGGCTGGCGGTGAGCGCCGCGATGATGAGGCCGATTGCCGCAAGGCCCGGCGTGCCTGCGAGAAGGCCCAGCAGCAGCAGGTGCAATGTCGGCCCGTCCAGCGCCAGCAGCGCGGCGGCGGGGAAGGTCGCGAGCACCAGCGGCGGGCCGAAGCTGAGCCAGTGCGCAAGCAGCCGCACCGCCATCATGGCCTCTTCCGAAACGCCTCGCAGCCGCAGTTGGTCGAAGGTGCCCAGTTCGATGTCGTCGGCCACCAGCCGGTCCAGCGGCAGGATCGCGGCGAGCAGGGCGGCGATCCACACCACGCCCCCGCCGGTGCGGGCGAGCAGGGCAGCGTCCGGCCCGACCGCGAAGGGATAAAGCATCGCCACCGCGACGAAGAAGACGAGCGGGAGCGCGGCGCCTCCGCCTGCGAAGGGGAAGAATTTCGCAAGGTCGCGGCGCAGCAGCGTTCCGATCACGCGGGCTCTTCCCGGGGCGCGTAATCCTCGATCGCAAGGCTTCTCAGACCCGGCACGGCAAGCGTTTGGTGCGAGGCGACGAGCGCGATGCCTCCGTGCGCTAAATGTTCGCCGACAAGTTGCGTGACGGTTGCGATGGCGCCCGCATCAAGCCCCGACAGCGGTTCGTCGAGCAGCCAGATCGGCACCCGCCGCCCCATCAGCGCTGCGAGCGCAGCGCGCTTCCTCTGCCCTGTGGAAAGGTAGCGCACCGGCACGTCGAGCAGCCGTTCGAGCCCCAGCCGCGCATGGATCGAGCCGGCATCGGCAACACCGTCGACCCGCTCCCAGAAACCGAGCGCGCGGCCCAGCGGCAGGTCGGGATCGAGCGCGGGCCGTTCGTCGACGAGGCCGATGCCGCCCACCGCCTCGACCTCGCCCGCATAGGGCCGCGCAAGCCCGGCCAGCGTGCGGATCAGCGTCGTCTTGCCGGTCCCGTTCGCTCCCGTCAGGTGCAGCGCCTCGCCCGTATCGAGCGCGAAGGACAGCTTTCGCAGCAGCAGCCGTTCGCCGCGGCGGCAGGCAAGCCCCTCGGCAGCGAGGCGGGGGCCGGGAACAGCTGTTTCAGAACCTTCCATTGCGCTCGTGCGTTAGGCAAAAGAACCCATCCTCACAAGCAGTGAACCTCTGCGACCAGCATGCCAACAGGGAGCACGAAAATGGCCGTATCCGAACTCGACGAGAACGATCGCAAGGCGCTTTTGCAGGACCATCCCGAATGGGAGCTGATCAATGACGGCAAGGCGATCCGGCGGACGTTCCAGTTCGACGATTTCTCGCAGGCCTGGGGCTTCATGAGCCGGGTCGCATTGATCGCCGAGGCGCAGGAACACCATCCCGAATGGTTCAACGTCTATGCCAAGGTGGAGATCACGCTGACCACTCACGATGCGGACGGGCTATCGGTGCGCGATGCGACCATGGCCCGCGCGATCGATCGGTTGGTGTGAGGGGGCGCTCCGCTATCTGCCGAGCAGCGCCGCGCCCGCGCGGTTCTGCTTGCGGACCTTGTTCGGAAACCAGCGCTTGGCGAAATTGAGCCGGCGGGCGGTCTTGCCGACGAGGTAGTGTAATTCCTCGCCGTGGACCGCGTTCCAGACCGCTTCGGCGACTTCCTCGACCGGCGTGATCTCGAGCCCGGCCGCCTTCACCCGGTCGCGCACCATCTCGTTCGAGCGGCGATTGCCGGTTCCGTCCAACAGCGGCGTCTCGATGAAGCTCGGGCAGATCGAGCAGACCTTGATGCCATCGGGTGCCCATTCGGCATCGAGGCTTTCGGCGATTCCGCGGACCGCAAACTTGGTCGCGGAATAGACGCTCATGCCGGTCCCGCCTGCAATGCCGGCCGCGCTCGCGATATTGACCAGCGCCGAACCGGGTGCGGTGTCGAGCAGGTGCGGATGGGCCGCCTGCGCGCCGAACAGCACGCCCTTCAGGTTGATGTCGAGGCAGCGTTCGATCTCGTCCGTGTCGAGTTCGGCGAGCGGCCCGCCCGTGCCGATGCCGGCATTGTTGACCACGACGTCGATCCGGCCCCCGGCGGCGGTGCGAAAGGCGTTGAGCGCCTCGTCCCACGCGGCCCGGTCGCGCACGTCGAGCTTGTGGGCGTATTTGAACCCGCCGGGGATCAGGCCGAGCGTGTCTTCCATTCCCTGCTGATTGACGTCGCCGATGCCGACGAACCAGTCCCGCTCTCCGAAATGGCGAGCGATCGCCCGGCCGATGCCCGACGCCCCGCCGCTGATGAAGATGCTCCGGCGCTGTTGTCCCATTAGGGTCCCTCTCCCATGAATTGCGTTTTGCAACTGTCTAGAAGGACCGGGAGGCTTTGTCAGCAGGGTTGAGCCCGGTTCAGCCAGGCACGCCCGCAAGGCCTTTCACGTACCCCTCGCCCTCGACGATCTCGGCGGTCGAAGGCTTGAGCACATCGCCCAGCGGCTCGGCCCGTCCGCCGAGGCATTGGGCGAGGAAATTCTCGGCAAGCGCAAAGAAGGCGATCGAGTTCTCCGGCCGGGCAAAGCCATGCCCCTCGTCGGGATAGAGGACATAGGTGACGGGAATGCCCGCCTCCTTCATCGCGCCGACGATCTGGTCGCTTTCGGCCTGCTTGACGCGCGGATCGTTCGCCCCTTGCGCGATCAGCAGCGGCTTGGTGATCCGGTCGGCCTTGTAGAGCGGGCTCGCCGCCTTGAGCAGGGCAAGGCCCTCCTCGGTATCGGGATTGCCCATGCGCTCGTGGAAGATCTTCACCATCGGCGCCCAGTAGGGCGGGATGGTCGAAAGCAGCGTTTCGAGGTTTGAAGGCCCGACGATATCGACCCCGCAGGCGAACACGTCGGGCGTGAAGGCGAGGCCCGCCAGAGTCGCATAGCCGCCATAGGAGCCGCCCATTATCGCGACCTTGTCCCTGGCGGCGATGCCCTCTTCGATGGCCCATTCGACCGCATCGATGAGGTCGTCGTGCATTTTCAGACCCCATTGCTTGTTGCTGGCGTTGATAAAGTCCTTGCCGAAGCCGGTCGAGCCGCGGAAATTGACCGAAAGCAGCGCGTAGCCGCGATTGGCGAGCATCTGGTGTGCCGCGTTGAAGCCGTAGCTGTCGCGCGCCCAGGGTCCGCCATGAACCAGCAGCACCATCGGCACCGGGTTTTCCGGACGGCCGTCGCCATCGTCATCGCTGCCTGGCGGGAGCGTGAGATAGGAGGGCAGGGTAAGTCCGTCCCGGCTGGCGATCTCGAGCGGATGCATCGGCTGCAGCGGCGAGCCTTCCAGTTCGGGGCGCGAGACGTAGAACGCCGTCAGCGTTTCTGCATCGCGGTCGAAGATGTAGGTCGCGCTCGGCGCGGTCAGCGGGTCGTTCCAAACGATCCATGTCCGGTCGTCGTCGGTGCGGCTGGAAATTCCGAAATCGCCTTCGAGCCTTCCGCCCAGCCAGTCGAGCGCCGCGCCGATCGCGGGATCGATCGCGGTCCACTGGGTCGTGAGGTAATCGACCGAATAGGCCTGCACCTCGCCGGTCTGCTGGTGGCGGATCGTGCCGCCGATATCGGCCTTGTCGTCTTCGGCGATGAGCGTGCGATCGCCCGTCGCCGTGTCCTGCGCATAGAGCGCAGCGGTGTTGCGCCCGCGGCTGTCGAGCCAGTAGAGCAGCGACCCGTCGGTGGTGTAGCCGGCAGGCCCGGTGGTGAGCGAATCCTCCATCGCGGTCGTCTCGAATGGCTCGTCCTCGACTTCGCCTTCCGTCACCCGGAAATAGTCGGTCCCGCCTGCCTCGTTCTGGCGCATCGCCATGCGCAGCGTAAGCGTGTCGTCGGCCATGAAGCCGGCGAAGGAATTGTTCTCGTAGAACAGCGTGAGCGCGCCCGTGTTGAGATCGAGCAGGTATACGTCGTGGAACTGCGGATCGCGGTTGTTGAGCCCCACAAGGATCCGGTCCTTGATCGTCTCCGATGCGCCGACGACCTGGACGCGCGTGTTCTCGAACGGGGTCAGCGTCGTCTGCTCGCCGGTTTCGAGGTCGATCCGGTAGAGCAGGAAATTCTCGTCCCCGTCCTTGTCCTGGACATAAAGCAGGCTCTTTGCATCGCCCGGCCAGAAATGCTGGCGGATCGGGCGCGCGGTCGCTTTCGTCATCACCCGCGCCTTGTCCGGATCGTGCGCCGGGGCGAGCCAGATGTTGAGCACGCCTTCGTGAGGGGCAAGCCAGGAGAGCCACTTCGCGTCGGGGCTGATCTTGCCCTGCGCGCGGGTGGGGTTGCCGAACAGCGCATCGCGCGGGATGATCGGAAAACTATCGGCAGCAGGCATGGTCTCTCCCTTTTGTCGTTATGCTCACCGGGCCATGTATGCCCCATGCGCCCGATTGCCAGAGGCGGTTTCGACAGGCGCGCTACAGCGCGGGATCGGCGTAGAAGTGCCAGGTGAAGATCGCCATTGCCCCGCGATGCGGTGCCCACGGTTCGGCCAGAGCGCGCGTCTCCTTCTCCTTGGGCCGTTCATCCATGCCTGCGAGCCGCCGCACGCCTTCCTGCACGGCAAGGTCGCCGGCGGGCCAGATATCGGGGCGGCCTTCCGCGAACAGAAGGTATATCTCCGCCGACCAGCGCCCGATGCCCTTCACCTCGCTGAGCAGCGCGATCGCCTCCTCGTCGCCTTCGGGCAGGGCATGAAGATCGATTGCGCCCGCCTCGATCAATTCGCATAGCGAGCGTGCATAGCCCTGTTTCTGGCGCGACAGGCCGCAGGCACGAAGCGTGTCGAAATCGCGTGCCAGCAGTGTTTCGGGCGCGAAATCCTCGCCCAGTTCAGCCTCGAGTTTCGCCCACATCGAACTCGCCGCCGCGACCGAGACCTGCTGGCCGACGATCGTGCGCAGCAGCGTTCGGAAACCGCGCGGCCGTATGCGCGGGGCGGGATAGCCGACCCGGCTCAGCTCGCGCGCGACCCGTTCGTCCCGTGCCGCAACCTCGTCCAGCGCGGCGCGCAATTGCCCTTCGGTCAGCCCCATCGCGGCTCGCCCACTCTCAAATCCCCTAACTTGCCTCGCGCGGGAAACTCGCCTAGCAGCCCGCGAGTTTCCCGAACAGCGCAAGTCCTTGCGCGCAACCTTTCGAACGGCAGGAGAACGAAAGCCCATGCCCAAGCTGGTCGTCACCAATCGCGAAGGCGAAACGAGCGAAATCGACGTCGAGGACGGTCTGACGGTGATGGAAGCCATCCGCGACAACGGCTTCGACGAATTGCTGGCGCTGTGCGGCGGATGCTGTTCGTGCGCGACCTGCCACATCCATGTCGATCCGGCCGCGATGGACAAGCTCCCGGCGATGAGCGAGGACGAGGATGACCTGCTCGAAAGTTCGGATCACCGCACCGAAACCTCGCGCCTGTCGTGCCAGATCCCGTTCACCGACGCGCTTGACGGGCTCAAGGTCACGATCGCTCCCGAAGACTGATCCTGGTTGCGGGCGGGACGATCCCGCCCTAGTTCGTAACCCATGAATATCACGGCGCCCATCGGCGACACGCTCTCGCTTATCGGCAACACCCCGCTCGTCCGGCTTTCCGGGCCGAGCGAGGCGGCCGGCTGCGACATCTGGGGCAAGTGCGAATTCGCCAATCCCGGCTCCAGTGTAAAGGATCGCGCGGCGCTCTGGATGATCCGCGATGCCGAGGAGCGCGGCGAGCTCAGACCCGCCGGGACAGTGATCGAGGGCACGGCGGGCAATACCGGCATCGGCATCGCGCTCGTGGCCAACGCGCTCGGCTACAGGACCGTGATCGTGATGCCGGACAACCAGTCGAAGGAGAAGATGGACACGCTGCGTGCGCTCGGCGCCGAGCTGGTCCTCGTTCCCCCGACCAAATACGCCGATCCCAACCATTTCCAGCACGTCTCGCGCCGGATGGCGGAAGAGACGGAAGGCGCGATCTGGGCCGGGCAGTTCGACAACATCGCCAACCGCAAGGCCCATATCGAAGGCACCGCACAGGAGCTGTGGCACCAGACCGAAGGGCGGATCGACGGCTTCACCTGCGCCGCGGGGACCGGCGGGACGATCGCGGGCGTCGGCATGGGTCTGAAGGAGAAGAACTCCGAAATCCGCATCGCTCTGACCGATCCGCATGGCGCGGCGCTGTACAACTATTTCGCGCATGGCGAGCTGAAGGCCGAAGGCTCTTCGGTTGCCGAGGGGATCGGGCAGGGCCGGATCACCGCCAATCTCGAAGGCGCGCCGATCGACACGCAGTTCCGCATTTCCGACGAGGAAGGCCTTGTCTGGGTCGAGCGCCTGCTGCGCGGGGAAGGGCTTTGTCTCGGCCTGTCCTCGGGCATCAATGTCGCGGGCGCGATCGAACTCGGCCGCCAGCTCGTCTCCGAAGGGCGCGAGAACCCGCAGGTCGCGACGATCCTGTGCGACACCGGTTTTCGCTATCTCTCGACGCTCTACAACGCCGAATGGCTGCGTTCGAAGGGCCTGCCGGTGTTCGACTGGCTGGAACGCGGCGATGCGGCGCGCTAGGATCGGGCGATGAAAGCACGCAGGCTCTTCGCGATGGAACCGGCCGGCACGGGCGAAGACGCCCGCGAGGGCGCGCCCGAAGGCGCGCCGCTCGGCGGCACGCGCACCGAAGCGATGCAGCGGCTCCAGATCGGTGTGTTCGGGATCTGTGCGATGATCCTGCTGGTGGGCCTTGCGAGCATCATCGGGAGCCAGGCCGATCTCGTCGAGGAATCCGCCGTGCCCGATGCCGCGCCCACGACCGAGCCGACCGCCGTGCCCACACAGCGCGATCCGCTTGCCGATGCGGGCGTCGTCCCGCCGACCGAGCCCGACCCCCAGCCCGCCGCCGAGCCCGAGCCGCATTCGCAGGCCGGGCCCGCGCCGTTGAACGGTCCGGCCGCCCTCAACCCGCCCGCCTCGGCGGGCCCGCGCGCCGGGCAGGGGCAGCCGGGCGGCCCCGACTGATGGGCGCTGCCTCGTCCCGCAAGCCGCGCTAGCCCCCGCCCCCGTGTCGCCCCGGCCCGCCCGCGCCCTCATTACCGGCGGCCTCGCCGTCCTTCTCGTCATCGGTCTCGCGCTGCTCTTGCCGCGCCTGTTGCTGCCCGGCGATCCGCCTGCGGTCCGGTCTGACGGCCAGCCCGCGCTCCCGACGGCACCGCCATCCGCTCCCGGCGAGCGCCCCCGCCTGGGCCTTCATACGGGGCTTCCACTCTATCGCCCGCTCGGCATCGACGTGAAGGCGATGGCGCGCGGGCAAGGCGAGGTACCCTGGCAGCGCCGCGCGCTGGAAAAGGGCCACGCGCTCGTCCCGCTCGACACGCTTTCGCCCACGATCGGCCTGGTGCCCGGGGACCCGCCGGTCGATCCGCTCGAAGGGCTCGATCGGCTCGCGGTGATCCAGCCGCGCGCCCTGTCGCCGGCCGACAATGTCGCGCTCGACGAATGGGTGAAGGCGGGTGGGCGGCTGCTCTTGGTGCTCGATCCGATGCTGACCGGCGAATACGACCTGCCTCTCGGCGATCCGCGTCATCCCAACAGCGTGGCGCTGATCCCGCCGGTGGTCGAGCGCTGGGGACTCCAGATCGTCTATGACGAGACGCAGGAAAGCGGCCCGCGCTTCGCTTCCCATGAAGGCGGGACGATCCCGCTCGCGCTGGCGGGCGAGGTGCGCGCGCTCCGGGGGCGGGAGGATGGCTGCACCTTCGCCGCGTCCCGCGCGCTCGCCCGGTGTCGGGTGGGCGAGGGGAGCGTCACCGTGCTCGCCGATGCCGCCGTGTTCGAGCACGAGAGCCTCGCCGCCGAAGCCGGGCAGGGCAGTTCGGCGATCGGCGCGCTGGTGGATTACGCCTTCGCCTCCGGGAAGGGCGGGGACCGTGCGGGAAAACCGCGGGGCGGGGTCGGGGAATGAGCGGGAATCGGACGGGATTTCAGGGTTCGAGCGCCCCAAAGTTGACAAAAGTCATTCGCGGGGGTCTCCGTGCGAACGCGGGGTGTAGGAAAGAAACGTGAGATAAATCAGCTGTTTACCAAGTAATCCCGCGAAATCCCGCAAAATTCCCTTTTCACCCGCATGCTTCCCGGATATTACCGGGGTCCATCAAGCATGCCGATTTGTCCCGCGTCGCCGCTCTCAGCGCGGCGCGCCGCCCGAACGCGCGCTCGGGCGGCGATGGGGAAGGTGTGTTCGGGGACGGTGCATTCGAGAGGGGGTCACACGGGAAGTGGCGGGTTTTGCGGGATATAACGGACAGGCCTTTTCGCCCGCAGGCGACAAGGGTCGTTTTGTCCTGCCGCCGACCTTCCGCAAGGCCGTGAAGGAAAGCTCCGGCGGGGCGAGGACGCTCTGCCTTGCGGTGCACGACAAGTATGACTGCCTCGTCGGTTTCGGCCTCTCGCGCATGGATGAACTGCACGAACAGCTCGACAAGGAGGAGGAGCGCGCGATCCGCCTCGGCCTCACCGATTTCGACCCCGACGTGCGCGCCCAGCAGCTGTTCGGCTTCGAGCAGATCCCCTTCGACGATTCGGGCCGCTTCGTCATGCCCGACCATCTCAAGCACCTCGGCAAGGTCGAGGACGGGCTCTATTTCCACGGCGCGGGCAAGTTCTTCTTCGTCTGGAACCCGGCCGAGCTCGACCGGATGGACGCAAGCTTCAAGGGCGCGCAGGCGACCTGTCGCGCGCTGATGGCGAAGGCGAAGGGAGGCGCGAAGTGAGCGCGCCTCACATCCCCGTCCTGCTCGATGAAGTGGTCGCCGCGGTCGCGCCTGTGCCCGGCATGAAGGTCGTCGATGCGACCTTCGGCGCGGGCGGCTATTCGCGCGCGCTGCTCGATGCGGGGGCGCGCGTCTTCGCCTTCGACCGCGATCCGCACGCGATCGAGGAAGGCGCGTGGATGGAAGCGCGCTATGGCGGCCTCCTCTCGCTCCACCCGCACCGATTCTCGAAGATGCGCTCCGAAATGCAGCGGATGGGCGTCCCGCAGGTCGATGCGGTCGTCATGGACATCGGCGTCTCCTCGATGCAGCTCGACCGGGCGGAGCGCGGCTTTGCCTTTTCGCAGGACGGCCCGCTCGACATGCGCATGGGCGGCGAGGGGGAAAGCGCCGCCGATTTCCTCAACACCGCCGACGAAGCCGCCATCGCCGACGTGCTCTATCACTACGGCGAGGAGCGCCAGTCGCGCCGCGTCGCCCGCGCGATCGTCGCCGCGCGCCCGCTGGAAACCACCGGCGACCTCGCCCGCGTCGTGCGCAGGGCATTGGGCCACAAGCCGCATGAGAAGAAGGACCCAGCAACCCGCACGTTTCAGGCGGTGCGGATCCATGTGAACGACGAACTCGGCGAACTCACCGCCGGTCTCGCTGCGGCGGAAATCCTGCTGCGCGAAGGCGGGGAGCTGGCGGTCGTCAGCTTCCACAGTCTCGAGGACCGGATCGTCAAGCGTTTCCTCAAGGAGGCCTCGGGCGCGGGCCGCGCGGTGTCGCGCCACCTGCCCGGCGAAATTCCCGGTCCCGCGCCGACCTTCGCAAAGCTTTCCAAGGCGATCCGCCCGAGCGAGGCCGAGATCGCGCGCAATCCGCGCGCCCGATCGTCGGTCCTGCGCCATGCCGTCAGGACGGATGCTCCGGCCCGCGCGATCAACCAGGGAGAGGCATCATGATGGTCACCCATTCCAGGATGCGCTCGCTCGGCTGGGCCGCGATTCTGGTGATGTGCATCGGCCTGTTCGTGCTGCTGAGCCTGCGCGTCCATGCGGTGAAGAGCGAGGTGCTGCTCGCCGAACGCCAGATCATCCAGCTGGAGCGCGAGACGCGGCGGCTCGAAACCGAATTCCAGGCCCGCGCCAACCAGCGCCAGCTGGCCGAATGGAACAGGGTCGAATTCGGCTACGAGGCCCCGCGCGCGGACCAGTATCTCGAAGGCGAACGCCAGCTTGCGAGCCTCGGCCAGCCGCGCGGGCCCGATGCGCCCGCGCCGATCCGCGTCGCCCGCGCCGATAACGCGGTCGAAGGCGGCGATGGAGCCGATGACGGCGCGCGCGCCATGGTGTCGCCCGTCACTGGCAGGCCCGTCACGCTTGCGTCGGCGGCCGCGGCGAGCGCAGATGCGCCGACCCGCTTTGCCGAAGCCTTCGGGGAATTCCTGCTCGACGCATCGCCGATCCGTCCGGCGCGGGCCCAGGGCGTGGTGGAGATGGGCGAGCTTCGCGAATCGAGAGGCAGCGCTCAATGAACGTCCAGGCCCCCGGCCTCGGGCGCGGTCTCGCGGCCGGGATCGGCAAGGGTTCGGCTGAGCGCCAGCTTCCGCTCGGATTCGAGCCAGCGCCGCCCGGCGCGCGTCAGGCGGCGCAGCCCTCTGCGACACCTGCCCGGGCGCCGAACCCGCGTCCCGCTTTGCCGACCGGGCGCGGCCAGATCGTTAGCCTGCGGCAGGAATTGCTGCTTACCGCGCGCGCCCGGCTGCTGGTCATCGCGCTGCTTTTCGTTCTCATCGCCTGCGTCGCGCTGGTGCGGATCGGCTGGCTCGGCCTTGCGGGCGAAGGGCCGGCGCGCACCAGCCTCGATGCCGCGCTGCTGCCCGATCGCGGCGAGATCACCGACCGCAACGGCGTGCCGCTGGCGCGCGCCTTCGATGCCTATGCGCTGTGGTTCAATCCGCGGGCGATGGACGATGGCGGCTCCCCGCTGGTGCGATCTCCGGAAAGGGTCGCGGCCGGGCTGAAGGCCATCTTCCCCGAAATGGACGAGGCGGCGACCGCGCAATTGCTGCGAAACGGCAGGCCCGCCTATCTGCGCCGGCGCATCCTGCCCGAAGAGGCGAACGCGGTGTTCGACCTCGGCGAAGTCGCGCTGGAGACCCCGCGCGAACAGGACCGGCATTATCCGCAGGGAAAACTCGCAGCGCATGTGCTGGGCTATGTCGTCGAGGAGGAGGACGGCGCGCTCGGCGGGCGGGTCGGGATGGAACAGGTGCTGGATGATCGCCTGTCCGATCCGGCCCTGCGCGCTCGGCCGGCGGCGCTTTCGATCGACCTGCGCGTGCAGGGCGCGCTCGAGGACGAGATGCGTTCGGGCATGCTCGCGACCGATGCGATCGGGGCCGCGGGCGTGGTGCTCGATGTCGATACTGGCGAGGTGCTGGCGCTGGCCTCGCTGCCCGATTTCGACCCCAACCGGATCGCCGAGGAAGACGTGCCCAACATGCTCAACCGGGTGACCAACCAGGTGTCCGAACTGGGTTCGACCTTCAAGCCGCTGACCGTTGCGGCCGCGATCGATGCGGGCGTGATCCGCGACCTGTCGCGCGACTGGGATGCACGTCCGGTTGAGATCGGCCGCCGCCGGCTCGCGGATTATTCGGACAAGGGCGATGCGCTCAACATCCCGCAGGCGCTGGCCTATTCGTCGAACACGGTGACGATGCGCGTCGCCGACAAGCTCGGTCCGGAGAAGCTCAAGCGGGTGCTGATGGACCTCCACATGCACGAACGTCCGACGATCGAACTGCCCGCGCGCGCGCTGCCGTTCTGGCCGAAGGGCGAATGGAGCCGGATCCGGACCATGACGGTCGGCTATGGCCACGGCATCGCGGTCACTCCGCTGCATCTTGCGAACGCCTATGCCGCGATGGTCAATGGCGGGGTGTGGCGCCCGGCGACCCTGCGCAAGCTCGACGCGGACGAGGTGCCCCGCGGCAAGCGGGTGTTCAAGGCCTCGACCTCGGCCCGGATGCGTCAGCTGCTGCGGATGATCGCGCTCTACGGCACCGGGCGCAGCGCCGACGCCGAAGGGTACCGGGTGGGCGGCAAGACCGGATCGGCGGAGAAGAATTCGGACGGGCGCTATTCCAAGACCAAGCTCATCAGCACCTTCGCCGCCGCATTCCCGATGGACCGGCCGCGCTATGTCGTGGTCGTCGTGCTCGACGAACCGCGCGGGACCATCGCCAGCTCCTATCAACGCACCGCGGCGTGGAACGCTGCGCCGATCGTGGGCCGGCTGGTGCCGCGGATCGGACCGATGCTGGACGTGCGCCCCGACGACCACCGCGACGTCGATATCTCCGACCTCAGATACCTGATGGAGAAGGGCAAGTGAGGCTCTCGGCGCTTCTCGAGGCGGCGGGGCTGGAGCCGGCGGGCGAATGGAGCGATGCGGCGGTGAGCGGCTTTGCCATCGATCATCGCAAGGTCGCGCCCGGCACCGTCTTCGGCGCCTTCCGGGGCGAGCGCTTCAACGCCGAGGACGTGATCCCCCAGGCGATCGAGGCCGGCGCCGTCGCCGTGGTCGCTTCCCCCGAGGCCCGCGTCGAGGGCGCGGCGCATGTTGCGAGCGAAGAGCCGCGCCGCGCTTTCGCCCGGCTCGCGGCGCGTTTCTTCGAGCCGGTGCCCGAAACGCTCGTCGCGGTGACGGGGACCAACGGCAAGACCTCCACCGCCGAAATGACCCGACAGATCTGGCGCATGTGCGGCCGCAGCGCGGCGAGCATCGGGACGCTGGGCGTCACCACCCCCGACGGGAGCGTTTCGACCGGGCTGACCACGCCCGACATCGTCACCTTCCTTGCCAACATGGCCGGGCTCGCGCGCGAGGGGGTCACCCATGTCGCCTACGAGGCATCGAGCCACGGCCTTGCGCAATATCGCAATGAAGGCCTCACCCTCGCCGCGTCGGCCTTCACCAATTTCAGCCGCGACCACCTCGACTATCACGGCACGATGGAGGCCTATTTCGAGGCCAAGATGCGCCTGTTCGACGAAGTCGCGCAGCCCGCAAGCCCGGCAGTGATCTTTGACGGCGGGCGCGACGAGGTGTGGATCCCGAAGGCGATCGAGCGGGCGAAGGCGCGCGGGCTCGACGTGCGCTCGGTCGGCGAGAAGGGCCGATTCCTGCGGCTGACGGCGCGCGAGGCAACCCAGCTCGGCCAGGTCCTGACCGTGGAATTCGAGGGAAGCGCGCGCACGATCAAACTTCCCCTGATCGGCGAATACCAGGCCGCGAACGCGCTGGTGGCGGCGGGCCTTGCTTTGTCGACCGGCTGCGAGGCGGGGCAGGTGTTCGATGCGCTCTCCCGCCTCCAGCCGGTGCGCGGCCGGCTCGAACGCGCCGCGATCGCGCCCGTGGGAGCGCCGGTCTATGTCGATTACGCCCACACGCCCGACGCGATGGAAGCGGCCATCGCCGCGCTGCGCGGCCATGTCGACGACGCACGCGGCGGCCGGCTCACCGTGGTCTTCGGCGCAGGCGGCGACCGTGATCCGGGCAAGCGCGCGCCCATGGGAGACGTCGCGGCGCGCGGGGCTGAACGCGTCATCGTCACCGACGACAATCCGCGCGGCGAGGACGCAGGCGCGATCCGCGCCGCCATCCTCGAAGGCGCGCGGGGCGCAGGCGGCGAGGCGGAAATCATCGAAGTCGCAGGGCGCCGCGATGCCATCGCCGAGGCCATCGCCGGCGCGGGCGATCACGACATCATACTCGTGGCGGGGAAAGGTCACGAACAGGGGCAGATTATCGGGTCTGGAGACGATATGCGGGTTCTACCGTTCGACGATGTGGAAGTGGCGCGCGAATGCGCAGGCAGACGTAACCGGGATACGGGTCGATGACGCGAAGCACCTCTGCGCTCCTCAAGAGCTGGCCGATCGCGCCGCGCGATGCGCTTCCGCTCGCGTTGTGGGATGCGTCCGGGATCGCCGCGGCCACCGGCGGCACGGCGAGCCACGCCTTCCAGGCCTCCGGCATCGAGATGGATTCGCGCGACGTGCGCCCGGGCGACGTGTTCGTGGCGCTCAAGGGCGAAAGCATGGACGGCCACCGCTTCATCGAACAGGCCTTTGCCCAGGGAGCGGTCGCGGCGATCGTCGACCGCCCGATCGATTTCCCCCACGTTCTTGTCGAGGACACGACCCGCGCGCTCCACGACCTTGCCCATGCTGCGCGCGAACGTTCCGGCGCGGTGCGCATCGGGATCACCGGATCGGTTGGCAAGACCGGCATGAAGGAGGCGATCTTCGCCTGCCTCGACCGCGCGAGCCGGGGCGCGGCGCATCGCAGCGTGCGCAGCTACAACAACCATGTCGGCGTGCCGCTCTCGCTAGCACGAATGCCCGCGCGCGCGCGGTTCGGCGTGTTCGAGATGGGGATGAACCATGCAGGCGAGATCGCGCCGCTGTCGGCCCATGTCCTCCCCCATGTCGCGCTCATCACCACGATCGCGCCCGCCCATATCGAAAATCTCGGCAGCATGGAGGCGATCGCGGACGAAAAGGCGCAGATCTTCACAGGGCTGATGCCGGGCGGGACCGCGATCATTCCGGCCGACAGCGAATGGGCGGACCGCCTGATCGGCCATGCGAGGAGGCTGGGGCACAAGGTCGTGACCTTCGGCCGCAGCGCGGGCGCCGATGTGCGCCTGCTCGATGCGATCCCCTCTGCCAATGGCGGCTCACTCGTCACCGCCGATCTGGGCGGGGCGGCGCGGCTGTGCTTTTCGGTCGCGGAGCCGGGCGAACACTGGATCGCCAATGCGCTTGGCGTCATGGCAGCGGTGCGCGCTGCCGGCGGCGATCTTGGCGCGGCGGGCCTTGCGCTTGCGGAGATGGGCGGGCTGAAGGGCCGCGGGGCGCGCTTTCAGCTCGAAGTGCCGGGCGGCAAGGCGCTCTTGATCGACGAAAGCTACAATGCCAATCCCGCCTCGATGCGCGCCACGCTGCGGGCGCTGGGACAAACCCCGGCGCATCGCCGCATCGCGGTGCTCGGCAGCATGAAGGAGCTTGGCGACTTTGCCGAAGGATTTCACGCCCAGCTCGCCGAACCGCTGATCGAGGCGAAAATCGACCACGCGATCCTCGTCGGCGACGAGATGCGCTCGCTGGCCGCCGAACTGGGGAAAGCGGTCGCCAATTCGCTTGGATTCCCGCCCGCTTTCGAGCATTGCGAAACGCCTGCCGAGGCGATCCGGGCGCTCGGGCAATATGGTCTCACCCATGGCGATGCCGTGCTCGTGAAGGGCTCCAATTCGGTCGGGCTCGGTAAGCTGGTTCTACATTTCACCAAAGGCGCGCCCTAGGGACGGGCCGGGGACGAGTTCATGCTCTATCTTCTTGCGGAATGGCTGGGTTTCGAAGGGGCGCTCAATCTCGTGCGCTACCAGACCTTCCGCTTCGGTGCGACGCTGATGACGGCGCTCGTGTTCGGGCTCATCATCGGGCCGCGCTTCATCAACATGCTGCGCGTGCGCCAGGGCAAGGGCCAGCCGATCCGCGAGGACGGGCCGCAATCGCATCTCGCAAAGCGCGGCACGCCGACCATGGGCGGGCTGATGATCCTCGTCGCGCTCACCGTTGCGCTGGTCTTGTGGATGGACCTGTCGAACCCGTTCGTGTGGGCCTGCCTTGCCGTCACGATCGGTTTCGGGATCATCGGCTTTCTCGACGATTACGCCAAGGTGTCCAAGGCGAGCCATGCCGGGGTTTCGGGGCGGGTGCGCCTGCTGATGGAATTCGCGGTCGCAGGCATCGCGAGCTGGATCATCGTCAGCCAGATCAGCACGAACCTTTACCTGCCCTTCTTCTCCGACGTCGAGATCTCGCTCGGCCCGGCCTATTACGTCTTCGCCGCCTTCGTCATGGTCGGCGCGGGCAATGCGGTGAACCTGACCGATGGGCTCGACGGGCTCGCGATCATGCCGGTCATCATCGCGGCAGGGACCTTCGCGATCATCGCCTATCTCGTCGGCCGGGTCGATTTCAGCGAATATCTCGGCATCCCGCACGTGCCGGGAGCGGGAGAACTGGCGGTGTTCTGCGCGGCGATCATGGGGGCGGGGCTCGCCTTCCTGTGGTTCAACGCGCCGCCCGCCGCCGTCTTCATGGGCGACACCGGCAGCCTTGCGCTGGGCGGCGCGCTCGGCGCGATCGCGGTCGCGGCGCATCACGAAGTCGTGCTGGCGATCGTCGGCGGGCTGTTCGTGCTTGAGGCGGTCTCGGTCATCATCCAGGTCTTCTGGTTCAAGCGCACCGGCAGGCGCGTCTTTCGCATGGCGCCGATCCATCACCATTTCGAACAGCTAGGCTGGAGCGAGAGCAAGGTCGTGATCCGGTTCTGGATCATCGCCATCGTGCTCGCGCTGCTGGGCCTTGCGACGCTCAAGCTGAGGTGAGGGCGCGCGCGTGATCACTTCCGCCGCCTTTTCCGGCAAGCGCTATGCGGTGCTAGGGCTGGCGCGGTCGGGCGCCTCGAGCGTCGAGGCGCTGCTGGCGAGCGGGGCCGACGTCACTGCCTGGGACCGCGACGACGACAAGCGCACCGCGTTCGAGGGGCGCTGCGATCTCGCCGATCCGCTGGGGCTCGATCTCACCGGCTTCGCGGGCGTCGTGGTGTCGCCGGGAGTGCCGCTCAACACCCATCCGATCGCCGCCCATGCCGCCAGGTTTGGCGTTCCGGTGATCGGCGACATCGAACTCTTCGCGCTCGCACGGGGGGACATGGTCGAACACCGCGTGGTCGGCATCACCGGGACCAACGGCAAGTCGACCGTCACCGCGCTAACCCATCACATCCTCGCCATGGCGGGCTTTCCGAGCTGCGTGGGCGGCAATATCGGCGAGCCGATCATGACGCGCGAACCGCTCGCGCCCAATGAGAACGGGCTGGGCATCTACGTGCTGGAGCTGTCGAGCTTTCAGATCGATCTCACCTTCAGCCTCGAAGCGGATGTTGCTGCGTTGACCAACATTACGCCGGACCATCTCGATCGCTATGCGGACTATGCCGCCTATGCCGCGGCGAAGGAGCGCCTGTTCGACATGCAGTCGGCGCGCCGTCTCGCGGTGTTCGGCACGGAGGACGGCCCGACGGGCGAGATCCACGCGCGGCAGGCGGAACGGCGCGGCCAGGGGCGCGCGGTTCTGGCCGACCTTGCCCGGTTCGAGGCGCTTCAGCATGAATGGCCGTCCCTGCAGGGGCCGCACAATCTCCAGAACGTCGCTCTCGCGGTCGCGCTGGCCGAGGAACTGGGCGTGACCGAGCCGCAATGGCGCCATGCCCTGCCGCGCTTTCGCGGGCTGCCGCACCGGATGGAGCGGACCTGCGAGAAGGACGGCGTGCTCTACGTCAACGATTCCAAGGCGACCAATCCCGCCTCCGCCGCGCCTGCGCTCGCCGCCTTCCCCCCCGATGTCGCGATCCATGACGGCAGCCCCCGCGTGCACTGGATCGTCGGCGGGCTCGCCAAGGAAGATTCCCTCGCCGAATGCGAAAGCCATCTCGCCAATATCGCCGCGGCCTATACGGTGGGCGAGGCGGGGCCGCTTTTCGCGAGGCTGCTCGAGGGGCGCGTGCCCGTCGAGCGCTGCGAGCTAATCGCCGAGGCGGTCACCCGCGCTCATGCCGCCGCGCGCCCCGGCGATGTCGTCCTGCTTTCGCCCGCCTGCGCGAGTTACGACCAGTTCCGCGACTACGAGAAGCGCGGCGAACATTTCCGCCACCTCGTCGGCGTGATCGCCGATTGCGAGGTGCGCACACCCGGCCGTCTCATGGGCGCGGAGGAGCTGTCATGACCACGCCCGGCGTCTTCCCCGCCCCCCGCAGGAATTCCTTCGCCCCGCCGCCCGCGCTCGTGCGGCGCGGCTTGCGCGAGGAAATGCGCATCTGGTGGCGCGAGGTGGACAGGGCGCTGCTCGCGCTCATCGTGTTGCTGATGGGCTTCGGAACGCTTGCTGTCGCCGCCGCGTCCCCGGCGAGCGCAGACCAGCTTTCGACAGCCGCCGTCACGCTCGATGCGTTCATGTTCCTGAAGCGCCACGTGGTCTTCCAGCTGCTCGGCCTTGCGCTGATGATCGGCCTGTCCGTCCTCGGCCGCGAGGATGCGCGCCGGATCGGCATAATCGCCTTTGCCTTCATGCTTGCCCTGCTCGTTCTCGTGCCCTTCATCGGGGTCGAGAAGAATGGCTCGCGGCGCTGGCTCGAAATCGGCATGAGCCTCCAGCCGAGCGAGTTCCTCAAACCCGGCTTCGCGGTCGTGCTTGCGTGGATCCTGTCGTGGCGGCTGCGCGATCCGCAGCTTCCGGTGCTGGCCTTCGCGAGCGCCATCCTTGCGCTGATCGCGGGGCTCTTGATGATGCAGCCCAATCTCGGTGAGACGATCCTGTTCGCCGGCATCTGGTTCGTGATGGTGATGCTGGCGGGCGTCTCGCTGAAACGCATCGCGAGCGTTGCGGGGGCGGGGATTGCCGGGCTGGTGCTGACCTATTTCTTCTACGACAATGCCAGGAACAGGATCGATTCCTTCCTTGGCGGCGGGACCGCCTTCGACCAGGTCGACCTCGCCTTTCGCACGCTCACCAATGGCGGTTCTACGGGGACCGGCCTGTGGCTCGGCACGCGCAAGATGAACCTGCCCGAGGCGCATACCGACTACATCTTCTCGGTCATCGGCGAGGAATTCGGCCTTGCCGTATGCGCGCTGGTGGTGGCGCTTTACTGCGCGATCGTGCTACGGGCGCTGATGCGGCTGGTGGACGAGGACGACCTATTCGCGCTGCTCGCGGGTGCAGGGCTGATCGCGCAGGTGGGCGGGCAGGCTTTCATGAACGTGCTCGTCAACCTCCAGCTCTTCCCGTCCAAGGGCGCGACATTGCCGCTCATCAGCTATGGCGGGTCCTCGACGCTGGCGGTGTGCTTCGCGCTCGGGCTATTGCTGGCGATCACGCGGCGCAATCCCTTCCTCACGCGAGAGGGCGGCGGATTGCGCGAGTTTTTCGAGCGCAAGGAGGAGCGCGCATGACGCACGCAACGCGCCAGAGAGCCCGCAGCGGGGCCAGCCGCCATTTCGTCCTCGCGGCAGGCGGGACGGGCGGGCACCTGATCCCGGCCTTCGCGCTCGCCAGCGAACTCGAAGCGCGCGGACATCACGTTGCGCTCGTCACCGATGAACGCGGGAGCAACATTCCCGGCCGGCCCGAGGGGCTGACCGCCCATGTCCTGCCCGCCGGGCGCTTCGGCAGGAACCCCGTAAAGTGGATCGGCGGCATCCGCGCCGTGTTCGAAGGGCGCAGCATGGCGCTGCGCCTGTTCGATGCGTTCGAACCTTCCGCGGTGATCGGCTTCGGCGGCTATCCGGCGCTGCCCGCGCTGCTCGCCGCGACGTCGGCGAAAGTCCCGACCGTCATTCACGAACAGAACGCGGTGCTCGGCCGGGTCAACCGCCTGCTGGCGGGCCGGGTCGATGCGATCGCGACGTCCTATCGGCAGGTCGACCGGCTGAAGCCGAAGCACGCGCGCAAGGTCCATCTCACCGGCAATCCGGTGCGCGAGGAAGTGCTTGCCCTGCGGGACATGGATTTCCCAGCGCTGACCGAGGAGGGTCTGCTGCGCGTTCTCGTCACCGGCGGCTCGCAGGGTGCCCGCGTCCTGTCCGAGATCGTGCCCGACGGGCTCGCCATGTTGCCCCCGGCGCTGCGCAGCCGGCTTCAGGTGACGCAGCAATGCCGCCCGGAGGACCTCGAGGCGGTCCGCGCGCGCTATGCCGCACACGACATACCGGCCGAACTCGGCACCTATTTCGAGGACATGCACGAACGGCTCGCCGACACCCACCTGTTCATCGGGCGTGCGGGCGCATCGACCATTGCCGAACTGACCGGCGTCGGCCGTCCGGCGATCCTCGTGCCGCTCGCGATTGCGACCGACGATCACCAGGCGGCGAACACGCGCGAGATCGTCAAGGCGGGGGGCGCGCGGATGATCCGGCAGGAGAAATTCACGGCCAAGGAACTCGCCAAGCAGATCCAGGCGCTCGCGCAGAACCCGGCCAGCCTCGGCAATGCCGCGCATGGTGCGTTCAATTGCGGGCGGCCCGATGCGACCAAGGACCTCGCCGACCTCGTCGAGAGCCTCGGCGGGATCGACCTGATGGACGTAATCCGCGTCGGCGAGAGCGCTCCGCGCGGCGCGGCGGCTGCGGTGCGCACGCAGCCTTCGACGCGCGACGAGGACATGGCAGCGTGAGGCGCGCAGGATGAGAGGCGTTCCGACCGATATCGGCACGATCCATTTCGTCGGGATCGGCGGGATCGGCATGTCCGGCATCGCCGAGGTAATGCACAATCTGGGCTACAACGTGCAGGGCTCGGACATTGCCGAAGGCGTCAGCGTCGAGCGGCTGCGTGGGCGCGGGATCGCGGTCCATATCGGCCATGCCAAAGGCAATGTCGAGGGCGCTGCGGTGGTCGTTACCTCCACTGCGGTCAAGCGCGACAATCCCGAGGTGGTGGCCGCGCTCGAATCCCGCATCCCGGTCGTGCGGCGGGCGGAAATGCTCGCCGAACTGATGCGTCTCAAATCGACGGTCGCGGTCGCGGGGACGCATGGCAAGACCACCACGACGAGCATGGTGGCAAGCCTGCTCGACCGGGGCGGGATCGATCCGACGGTCATCAATGGCGGGATCATCGAACAATACGGATCGAACGCACGACTGGGCGATTCCGACTGGATGGTGGTCGAGGCGGACGAAAGCGACGGCAGCTTCCTGCGGCTGGACGGTACCATCGCGGTCGTCACGAACATCGATCCCGAACATCTTGATCATTACGGCGATTTCGACGGGGTGAAGCGCGCCTTTCTCGAATTCATCCAGAACGTGCCCTTCTATGGCGCGGCGATATTGTGCGTCGACCATCCGGAAGTGCAGGCGGTGATCGGCGAGGTGCGCGATCGCAAGGTCGTGACCTACGGCTTCTCGCTCCAGGCCGATATCTGCGGGGTCAACGTGCACAGTGCGGATGGCGGCAACACCTTCGACGTGATCGTGCGCCAGCGCGGGCAGCGCGACGAAAAGCACGACCGCCGGATCGAGGGCGTGCACCTGCCCATGCCCGGGCGCCACAATGTCCAGAACGCGCTCGCGGCGATTGCCGTTGCGATTGAAATGGGCTGTTCGGACGAGGTCATCCGCGAAGGCTTCGGCGCGTTCAGCGGCGTGCGGCGGCGTTTCACCAAGGTCGGGGAGATCGCGCTTGCCGGCGGCAGCGTCAGCGTGATCGACGATTATGCCCACCATCCGGTCGAGATCCAGGCCGTGCTCGCCGCCGCGCGCGAGGCGGTCGCCAGCGAAGGTCCGGCGAACGGGGAGGGCGCGCGCGTCATCGCGGTCGCCCAGCCGCATCGCTACACCCGCCTGCATGACCTGATGGACGGCTTCCAGTCCTGCTTCAACGATGCCGACATGGTGCTGGTCACACCCGTCTACGAAGCGGGCGAGGAGCCGATAGCGGGCATCGATTCCGCCGCGCTCGTCTCGGGCCTCAAGTCGCGCGGTCATCGCAGCGCGAACACGGTCGAAACCCATGCCGAACTGGCCGAGAAACTCGCCGCCGCGCTGCGTCCGGGCGACATGGTGGTGTGTCTCGGCGCCGGGGATATCACGCGCTGGGCGGCTACCCTTGCGGGCGCTGTCGAAGCACATGTGAGAGCATGAACGATCACATGGTCCAGCCCGGCGACACCTGGAAATACGACGACGGACGGGCCCCGACCTGCGCGGTCGAGGGCGCGGTGTCGGCGCCCGTGCCGCTCGAGGGTATAAGGGGCGATCTCACCTGCAAGGCGCCGCTGGCGAAGCTCGTCTGGTTCAAGAGCGGCGGGCAGGCCGACTGGCTGTTCGAACCGGCCGACCTTGCGGACCTCAGGCTCTTCATCGAGCGGTTGGGCGGGCAATTGCCGGTCATGGCGCTGGGCCTCGGTTCCAATCTCATCATCCGCGACGGGGGCGTGCCCGGCATCGTGGTGCGGTTGGGCAAGGCCTTTGCCGGGGTCGAGGCGGGCGAGGGCTCTACGCTCACCTGCGGCGCTGGCGCTCCGGGCATTCTCGTCGCATCCACCGCGCGCGACAACGGCATTGCCGGACTCGAATTCCTGCGCGGGATACCGGGCACGGTGGGCGGCTTCGTGCGGATGAACGGCGGCGCCTATGGCAGCGAGGTCGCCGACGTGCTGGAGACATGCGAAGTGATCCTGCCGGGCGGCGAGATGGTCACGCTTCCGGTCGGCGATCTCGGCTACAGCTATCGCCACAGCGATCTTCCCGATGGCGCGATCGTCGTCTCGGCGCGATTCAGGGGGCGCCCCGGCGACCCGCAGGAGATCGGCGCGGAGATGGACCGCATCGCCGAGGCGCGCGAGCAATCGCAGCCGATCCGCACCAAGACGGGCGGTTCGACCTTCAAGAACCCCGAAGGCGGCAAGGCATGGCAGCTGGTCGATGCGGCGGGCTGCCGGGGGATGATGCTGGGCGGAGCGCAGGTCAGCGAGAAGCACACCAATTTCCTCATCAATACGGGCGAGGCGACCAGCGCTGACATAGAGGGGCTGGGCGAACTGGTGCGCGAGAAGGTCTACAAGAATTCGGGCATCATGCTCGACTGGGAAATCCAGCGGGTGGGACGGCCGTGAGGTTAATGGCATGAGCACTGAACCCCTCCATGTCGCGGTCCTGATGGGCGGCTGGGCGAACGAGCGCGAGGTTTCGCTGATGAGCGGACGCGGTGTCGCCGATGCGCTGGAGCTGAAGGGCTACCGCGTCACCGAAATCGACATGGGCCGCGATGTCGCCGCGCGGCTTGCCGAGGCTGCGCCCGATGTCGTCTTCAACGCGCTTCACGGCGTGCCGGGCGAGGATGGGAGCGTGCAGGGCATGCTCGACCTGATGGGCCTCGCCTATACCCATTCGGGCCTTGCCACATCGGTCATCGCGATCGACAAGCAGCTGACCAAGCAGGCGCTCGTCCCCCAGGGCATCCCCATGCCCGGCGGGCGGATCGTCAAGTCCGCCGACCTGTTCGAGCGCGATCCGCTGCCGCGGCCCTACGTCCTCAAACCGGTCAACGAAGGCTCCTCCGTCGGCGTCGCGATCGTCACGGCGGACAGCGATTGCGGCAATCCGATCTCGCGCGACGCGCCCGGCCCGTGGCAGCAATTCGCGCAGCTGCTTGCCGAACCCTTCATAAAGGGACGCGAACTCACCGCCGCCGTGATCGACGGAGAGGACGGGCCGCGCGCACTGGGCGTCACCGAGCTCGTGATCGATCAGGGCTTTTACGATTACGAACACAAATACACCGAGGGCCGCACCCAGCATGTCTGCCCCGCCGAGATCCCGCCCGCGATCGCGGCCCTGTGCGAACACTATGCGCTCAAGGCCCACCAGGTGCTGGGCTGCCACGGCACCAGCCGGACCGATTTCCGCTGGGACGACGAACTGGGCGAGGAAGGGCTGTTCGTCCTCGAAACCAACACCCAGCCCGGCATGACCCCGCTCAGCCTCGTTCCCGAGCAGGCCAAACATGCCGGGATCGGCTATGCCGAACTCGTCGACCTGCTGGTCAAGGAGGCTGTCAGAGTCCACGGTTCCAAGGGGGCAAGCCATGGCTAACCGGATCAGGCGTTCGGACGGAAAGGGCGTGCGGCGCACGGCGAAATCGCAGAGCCGCGCAGGCCGCGCGCGCTGGGCGAAGGCGAAGACCAGCGGCTTTGTCGACAGCGCGATGGGCGTGCTTCCCTTCACCGAGGAGCAGTGGACCCGCATCTGGCTCGCCATCATCATCGGGGCGGGGGTCGCGCTCGCTTTCGTGATCGCCAATTTCGCGGGTGTCCCCGCCATGGCCTCGGCCGAGGTCTCGCGCATGGCGTCCGAAGCCGGCTTCGAGGTGCGGCGCGTGCGCGTGACGGGCACGGACCGGATGGACGAGCGCGAAGTCTATGCCCGCGCGCTCGCGCAGCGGGATCGCTCGATGCCCGATGTCGATATCGAGGCCCTGCGCGCGGAATTGCTCGACCTGCCATGGGTCGCCGATGCGCGGGTGTCCAAACAGCTGCCCGACATGCTCGCCATCGACATCGTCGAGCGCGAACCGCATGCGGTGCTGGTCAAGCCCGACCGGCTGGTGCTGATCGATATCGGCGGCCATGAACTGACCCCCGTCGCGCCCGAGGATGCGGCCGGGCGCCTGCGCATTTCCGGCCCCGGCGCCGCGCGGCAGGTCGGCGCGCTCGACCGGCTGCTCGCCGCCGCGCCCGCGCTCGGCCCCCAGGTCGAGGCCGCCGAATGGGTCGGCAATCGGCGCTGGAACGTTACTTTCAACGGCGGGCAGGTGCTCGCGCTTCCCGAAGGCGAAAACGAGGCGGCAAGTGCGTTCGTCAAGTTCGCGCGGATGGACGGGCAGAATCGCCTGATCGGCGGCAAGGTCGCAAGTTTCGACATGCGCAACCCGCCGCGCGTCTACATGCGCGTGCCGGGGCGCAGCGAACGATTGCAGGCCGAGGACCTCGCCGCCGAAATGGCCGCCGGCGAGGGAGCGGAGTGATGGCGAAGGCCGGCGCGGGCAATTCCGGCAGGGGCCCCGCGCGCCCGCGCCTCACCCGGACCATCGGTGCGGTCAATGTCGGCTCGTTCCGGATCTCGGCGATGATCATGGGCGAGGCGGACAACGGCGATCTCGTCCTGCTGGGGTCGGGCCACCGGGCGAGCAAGGGAGTGCGGCGCGGCTATGTCACCGACATGGACGCGGCGAGCTTCGCGATCCGCGACGCGGTCGAGCGGGCCGAAAAGAACGCGGGAGCGAGCGTGGGCGGCGTGTGGATCGCCTGCGCGGGGGCAGGGCTCAAGAGCGATGTGAAAAGCGTCGAGACCGAAATCGGCGGGCGGCGGATCGAGGAGGAGGATGTCGAACATCTCCTCTACCTTGCGCGCGGGGCGATCCAGCCCGACGGGCGCACGGTGCTGCACGCCCAGCCGGCGCATTACACGCTCGACGGGGCGCATGGCGTCGCCAATCCGCGGGGCTTGCATGCCGAACGGCTCGGCGTCGACATCCATGTGATGCTGGCCGACGGGGCGCCGGTGAAGAACCTGATGGAGGCGGTCCAGAACGCCCATCTCGATGTCGAAGGCGTGGTCGCCGCCCCGCTTGCCTCGGGCTATGCCTGCCTGTCCGAGGAGGAGCGCGAACTGGGCGTCGCGCTGGTCGAGATAGGGGCTGACGTCACCAATGTCTCGGTCTTTGCGGGCGGCATGCTGCTGGGTCTGACCGCGCTGCCGATGGGATCGGCCGACATCACCGATGCCATTGCGCGGGCCTTCGGCATCCGTCAGTCGCAGGCCGAGCGGCTCAAATGCGTGTCGGGTTCGGCGATCGCCTCTCCCAGCGACCACCGCGAGATGATCTCGCTTACCGGGCCGGACGACGACTGGGAGGAAGCCGGTGCGGCAACGGTCGCACGCGGGGCGGACGATCGCGGGCGGATCGCCCGGGCGGAACTGGTCTCTGTCATCACCCAGCACCTCGCGCGGCTCACGACAGAGATCGGCAAGGTATTGAAAGCCATGGGATTCAGCGGTATGCGCAGCGGCCAGGTGGTGCTCACCGGCGGGGGTGCCGAACTGGCGGGTCTTGCCGAATTCGCGCAGGGCGCGCTTGGTATGCCGGTCCGGATCGGACGCCCGCCCGCTTTCGAGGGCCTGCCCGAGGCGCACGCGACGCCCGGATTTGCGACACTGGCGGGTCTGTGCCTCTATGCCGCGGACGATCCGGTCGATATCCGGGCATTAGGCGATCGCTTCGCGCGGACGCGGGTGGCGGGCGCTGCGGGCGGTCCTTTCGCGGTCGGACGGCTGATGCGCGCGCTGCGGGAATATTTCTGAATCGGGCGGCAGGGTGTGTCGCTGCGGGCGCCCATGTGGCATGGTGAAGCGCGAAACGGGAGCAAACCGGTAGGGTCGCTGTGGATAAGGGTTAAGACGGTATAAACCGCCGGACCCGATTGTGTCAGAGAATCGCACAAGGCCCGGATTTCCGTGGGAAGCGGGACGGCGGCTGGAGGAAGAACGGATGAGCATCAATATTGGACCCGCCGCGGCGGAGGAAATCGCTCCTCGCATCACCGTCATCGGGATCGGCGGCGCGGGCGGCAACGCGATCGCCAACATGATCGCGGCCGAGATCGAGGGCGTCGACTTCATCGTCGCGAACACCGATGCGCAGGCGCTCAGCAGCTCGTCTGCGGAACGACGCATCCAGCTCGGCCCGGACATCACCGGCGGATTGGGTGCGGGCGCCCGCCCCGAGGTCGGCAAGGCCGCGGCCGAGGAAACCGTGGCGGAGATCGAGGAAGCGCTGGAAGGCGTGAACATGGTCTTCATCGCGGCCGGCATGGGCGGCGGGACCGGCACGGGCGCCGCGCCCGTCATCGCCGAGGCCGCGCGGCGCAGGGGCGTTCTCACCGTCGGCGTTGTGACCAAGCCGTTCCTGTTCGAAGGCACGCGCCGGATGCGCGCGGCCGAGGCCGGGATCGCCGAACTCCAGCAATCGGTCGACACGCTGATCGTCATCCCCAACCAGAACCTCTTCCTCGTCGCCAAAGCCGAGACCACCTTCAAGGAGGCCTTCCAGCTCGCCGACGAAGTGCTGCAGCAGGGCGTGCGTTCGATCACCGATCTCATGGTCATGCCCGGGCTCATCAATCTCGATTTCGCCGACGTGCGTTCGGTCATGAGCGAGATGGGCAAGGCGATGATGGGCACCGGCGAAGGCGAAGGCGAGAATCGCGCCCTGGAGGCGGCCGAACAGGCGATCGCCAACCCGCTGCTCGACGGCGTTTCCATGCAGGGCGCCAAGGGCGTCATCATCTCGATCATCGGCGGCGAGGACATGAAGCTGCTCGAGGTGGACGAGGCCGCGAACCACATCCGCGAACTCGTCGACGAGGATGCGAACATCATCTGGGGCAGCGCCTTCAATCCCGATCTCGACGGCAAGATCCGCGTTTCCGTGGTCGCTACCGGGATCGAACAGAGCGCGTCCGCCGGCCATGATCGCGGCGCCGCCGGGGCAGCGCTTGGCGGCGCTCTCGGCGGAGCGCGCGCGCCCAAGCGCCCGGTGCTCGAACTGCCGGGCGAAAGCGAGCTCGATGCACCCGCAGTACCCGCCGCCGAGGCGGACGATACCCCCGAGTCCGAGCCCGAACTGTCGGTCCCCACGGCTGCGCTCGACGACGGCGAGGATTACGACGAGGAAGAGGACTACTCCGAGCCCTTCGATCTCACCGGGATGCAGGCGGGCGACGAGATGGGCGAGCTCGAAGGGGACGATGTCGACGATATCGTGGACCCGCTCGCCGGGCTGCGCGGGGCCGAGGACGACGAGGAGCCGCTCGACCTGACCGGCGAATACACCGAAGAGGACGATGCCGCGCAAGCCGCGGGCACGGATGCGGCCGGGGACGACCTGCTTGCCGATGCCGACCGGCTGGCCGACGCCGACGAACCGCTTGCGCCGCGCCAGGGTGAACGCCGCCGGGGGCTTCTCGGCGGAGGTGGCTCGAGCGCCAGCGCAGATGGCGCGCAGGGGTATGCGGGAAGCGGGCCGGAAAGCGGAACCGGGGTCTCGGGCGGCGGCAGCACCCTGTTCGAGCGGATGGCCAATCTCTCGCGCAGCTCTTCCCGTGAGGACGACGAGGACGACGAGGATGACGATGACGGCAGGACCGCCCTCAGCATCCCGCCCTTCATGACCAGGCAGCGCAACCAGTAGCACGTTCCGGTGGCGAGCTTTTCCGATCCGGCGACCTGACGGATCGTTTCGTCGATTTCCCGGGGCCTCCTGCCGCGCCATTGGCGTGGCGGGTATGGTGCGGGGCAAAAGGCGCGCTAGGTCCCTTTCTTCGATGCCACCCCGTATCCTGACCTTGCCCGCGCTCGCCCTTTCGGCGCTGCTTGCGCCCGCCTTTCTCGCCGCCAGCCCCGCGGCCGCGCAGGAAGTGACCTCGCGCGAGGTCGTCCAGCCGCTGCCCTCGCCTGCGATCCAGCGCCTCAACCGGGCGCTGATGGAACTCGCGAGGCGTCCCAAGAGCCTGGCGGCGTTGGTCGAGGCGGGCGATGCCTCGCTCGCGCTCGACGATCTTGACGCGGCGATGGGGTTCTATGGCCGGGCCGACGACCTTGATTCCGAAAATGCGCAGGTCAAGCTCGGCATAGCGGCGGTCTATTTGCGCTCGGGCCGCCCGGTGGAGGCGCTGGAAGCCTTCGCGCTCGCCGAGGCGGCGGGGGCGACGCCGCCCGAATATGCGCGCGACCGCGGCCTTGCCTACGACCTCGTCGGCGATCACGCACAGGCGCGCGCGGTCTATGAACAGGCGCTCGCGGTCGATCCGGAGGATCCCGAAACCATCCGCCGCCTCGCGCTCAGCCATGCGATCGCGGGGAACCAGGCGAGCTTCGAGGACACGTTGCGCCCGCTGCTCGATAAGCGCGACTATGCCGCCTTTCGCACGCGCGCCTTCGGTCTTGCCATCCTCGGCGAACAGGCGCGCGCGGCGGCGATCGTCGATGCGGTGATGCCGCGCGACCTTGCCGGGCGGCTGACGCCCTACCTCGCCTACATGCCGCGCCTCACCCCCGCGCAGCAGGCGGCGGCGGCCAATCTCGGCATTTTCCCGCGCGCCGCCGAGATCGGACGCGAGGACCCGAGGATCGCCCGTTTCGCCCGCGAAGCCGAGGCCGATCGCAAGCTCGAGCCAGCCGGCGCGCCGCTCGGCACGCGCTTTGCGGCGGCCGAGCCGGACACCCCCGCTGCCCGCGATCCGGAGCCCCGGCCTGATCCCGCGCCCCGGCCCGAACCGGTGAATGCGGCCAGTGCGGCGGACACGCAGCCCAGGGTCGCCGACGCCTTTGCCGATCTGGGCGGGGACGAGCTTCCCGCGGCCCGGCGGCCCGCCGAAGCGGTCGATCTCGCCGCGATCGAGGTCCCGCGCGAAAAGCCCGCCGAACCCGAACCACCCGCTCACCCCCGCCGCATCTGGGTCCAGGTCGCGACCGGGCAGGACCTTGCCGCGCTCGGCTTCGACTGGCGGCGCATCGCGCGCGCGGCTGACGGGCTGCTCGACGCCTACACGCCCCATACGACGCCGTGGGGGCAGGCGAACCGGCTGCTTGCGGGTCCGCTCGACAGCGACCGGGAAGCGCGCGAAATGGTCAATGCGCTGGCTGCGAAGGGTCTCGACACGTTTCCGTTTACGAGCCCGGAAGGCAAGGAAATACAGGAGCTTGAGTGAGGGGCGCCGCGCTCTCCCCGGCTTTCTTTGCACAGGCTTTGAACAGCCAACTCCGCTTCTCCCCAAGCACCGCGTCAACCGGCGTTGCCAAGGCCGGGGGCACGTGTGCATTCCTTCTTCCGATGCAGATCCGACTCCCCCATTCGAGGTCCCGCGCATGATGCCGCGCCGCGACCACGCCTTCGCCGACCGCGACGATGCCGCCCCGCTCGACATGCTTGCCGCCTTGTTCGAGGCGCGCGGCTGGCCGTGCGAAATGATCTCCGACGACGAGATGACTGGGGAGATCGCGGGCGCCTGGGCGAAGTATCAGCTGCGCGCGATCTGGCGCGGGTCGGACAATGTCCTGCAATTCCTCTGCCTGCCCGACATCCGCGTCAGCCGCGAGAAGCGCGGGGCGGCCTATGAACTTCTCAGCCTCGTCAACGAACAGATGTGGCTCGGTCATTTCGACATCTGGTCGAACGGTGACATGCTGCTTTACCGCCATGGCGCGCTGCTGGGCGATGACGGGATGCTCTCGCTCGACCAGGCGCAGGCGCTGGTGGAAAGCGCGGTCGACGAATGCGACCGATTCTACCCCGCCTTCCAGTTCGTCCTGTGGGGCGACAGGAACCCGCGCGAGGCGCTCGATGCGGCGCTGGTCGATGCGGCGGGCGAGGCCTAGGCGCAGCCCGTGGCATCGCGGCTCCTGCTGATCGGCTGCGGCAACATGGCGGGCGCGATGCTCGCCGGCTGGCTGCGAGCGGGTGAGGATGCGGGCCGGTTTGCGGTGCTCGATCCCGCGCTTTCCGGGACGCCCGATGGGGTGCGCCTGCATCGCACGCCCGAACAGGCCGCCGAGGCGGGCCACGACGCGGTCCTGCTCGGCTTCAAACCGCAGCAATTGCGCGCGCTCGCCCCGACGTTTCAGCCGCTTGCCGGGCCGCAGGTCGCGGTCCATTCACTGCTTGGCGGGATTACGCTCGCGCAGATCGCCGCCGCCTTTCCCGATGCGCGCGCGCATGTCCGGGTCATGCCCAATCTCGCCTCGCGGATCGGCAGGTCTCCGGTTATCCTGGCCGAACGGGGGCTGGGCGAAGCGGAGCGCGAGCAGGTGCGGCTGCTCTATGATGCGCTCGGCTTCGCGGTGTGGCAGGCGGACGAGACGCGCTTCGACCTCGTCACCGCGCTCGCCGGGTCGGGCCCGGCCTTCGTCTATCGCTTCATCGACGCGCTGGCGGGCGCGGCGGCCGATCTCGGGCTCGACGCGGACGAGGCGACCCGGCTCGCAACCGTCATGGTCGACGGCGCGGCGAGCCTTGCCGCGGCCTCCGATCTCGCACCCGGAGAGCTTGCCGAGCGCGTCGCGAGCCCGGGCGGGATGACGCGCGAGGGGATGGACGTGCTCGATCAAGGCGACGCACTGCGCCGCCTGCTCACGGTGACCCTGCGCGCGACGGCCGACAAGGGCGCGGCGCTGGCGCGCGAAATCGGCTAGGCGCCGCCGCCCCCTCGGCGTTCACCTGCGGGCAAGTCAAGGTTAATGACCGGCAGGTATCGCGCGCCGGTTTCGCTTGAAAAGCCGGGGCAAACACCCGATATTGCGGATCACAAGGCGCGGGCTGCAAAATCCGCGCCGCATTTGGAGACAAGGGTTCCACGATGGCTGATTGGAAGAACGAACGCACCGAAAGCCGCTTCGGCTCGGTACCGCGCGCGGGCGGGGACGTCCAGGGCCGCGCGACCTATGACGAGGGCCTGCGCAAGCACATGCTCTCGATTTACAACTACATGGCCTCCGGCGTGCTGCTGACCGGCATCGTCGCGCTGCTCGCCGCCGAAAGCGGGATCACCCTCGCGCTCGCGAACAGCGGGCTGTGGTTCGTGATCGCGCTCGCGCCGCTCGGGTTCATCCTCGCGATGAGCTTTGGCCTCCACAAGATGAGCCAGTCGACTCTGCAGATCGTGTTCTGGTCGTTCGCGACCGTGATGGGGCTGTCGATGTCGACGATCTTCCTGCGTTTCACCGACGAATCGATCGCGCTGACCTTTTTCGCGACCGCCGGTGCCTTCGCGGGGCTGTCGCTGTGGGGCTACACGACGAAGAAGGACCTGTCGGGC
Source organism: Erythrobacter litoralis (assembly GCF_001719165.1). Lineage (NCBI taxonomy): Bacteria > Pseudomonadati > Pseudomonadota > Alphaproteobacteria > Sphingomonadales > Erythrobacteraceae > Erythrobacter > Erythrobacter litoralis. The sequence continues at coordinate 2,459,789 of NZ_CP017057.1, read as the reverse complement.
TTCGGCACCTTCCTCGTGATGGGTGTGGTCGGCCTGCTGATCGCGATGCTGCTCAACTTCTTCCTGCAGTCGGGTGCGCTCGCGCTCGTCATCAGCGTGCTCGGCGTGCTGATCTTTGCCGGGCTTACCGCCTGGGACACGCAGCGACTGAAGAACGAATACCAGTATGTGCGCGGGACGCAGATGGCGGGCAAGGCGGTCATCATGGGCGCCACCAGCCTCTATCTCGACTTCGTGAACATGTTCATGTTCCTGCTCAACCTGCTCGGCAATCGCGAATAGGACGCATATCCGCCCCCGGGCGGGCCGCCTGGCGACAGGACTGGTGAAATCCGGAACGCCCGGATCCTTTTTCGAGGGTCCGGGCGTTTGCTTTGTTCCCTCAGCGAATTAAAAGGGTGACGCTTAAGGCCAGCGCAAGGCTGGGTCTGGCATGGGACAGGCATGAACATGACTGCAGGCGCGAACGACAAGGATACGCACGCCGATATGGGAGAGAAGACGCGAACCCACGTCACGGGCTTCGGCTTCAGGATCGTGACCGTCGCCGTGACGGCCGGAATGCTCGCCGCCTGCGCGACCCCGCCTCCGCCGCCGCCTCCGCCGCCGCCTCCGCCGCCGCCCCCGCCTGTCGAGGCGATCCCCTATCGCCCGCTTCCGCCGGGGGGCGCTGCCTATGTCATGAACATCCCGCCCAGGGGGCCGGATGGCCGGCGCATGACGGTCAACCGCGAACTGACCGAGGACGAGCTTGTCTGGCATTTCCGTTCGGGCTGGAACGTTGCCGCGCTCAATTGCGTCGCGCCACGCTTTCAGCCGATCCTCGACGGCTACAGTGCCTTCATCAGGGATAACGAACGCGAACTCAAGCGGGTCAACGACCGGCTGGAGAAGGTCTATCGCAGCCAGGCCCGCACCCGGCGCGAGGCGATGGTCGCGCGCGACGGGCGCACCACCATGGTCTACAATTTCTTCGCCCTGCCTCCGGCGCGCTCGGAATTCTGTGCCTCCGCGCTCGAAATGGCGAACCGCGCGCTGGCGAACCCGCCCGAGGGCGCGCTGCAATTCGCGCGCGACAATTTCGACCAGCTGGTCGACCCGTTCTACAGCTTCTTCGATCAGTATGAGCGTTACCAGCATCTCTCGGCCGAATGGGACGCGAAATACGGCGCTCTCTACGGGCCTTCGCAGCCCGGCTGGGTCGCGGTGGAGGAGGCGCGCGCGAACGGCGTCTACGTGCCGCGCGCGGGCGAAAGCGATCCTTCGACAACGATCGCCAATCCGCGCGGGAGCATGACCGTCACCGATCCCGAGACGGGCGAGAAGGTTCCCGTCGTGCCGGTCGACGAGCGGACGATCTCGCAGCCCGTGGTCGAACCGATCCCGACCAACGCCAATGAGCGCGATCGGGGCGATGAAGGCAGCGCGGGCGACCCGTCGGAAAGTCCGCAGCCCGCTCCCGGCGCGCGCCTACGCTGACCCGGGCGAGAGGCGCCTGAACGCCTCCCCGGACCAGGGCCGCAGAGCGGGCGAAAGATTGGCGTTGCAAGCCCGATGCCTTCACGCTAATGCGCGCGCCTGCCCGCAGCCGGGAGCGCCAGGCGCCCCCTGCCAAGCACCTGAACGGGGCCGTAGCTCAGATGGGAGAGCGCGTCGTTCGCAATGACGAGGTCAGGGGTTCGATTCCCCTCGGCTCCACCAGGTGCCTTTCGGGCTTTCCCCTTTCCCGAGCGATCCCGCGCCCGTCCGGAGCGGAGAAAACAGGAATCGCTTTTCCCCGCGCAAGGCCATAGGTGAAAGCCCATGCATTTCCTCGACCAGGCCAAGATCTATCTCAAATCGGGCGCAGGCGGCCCGGGCGCGGTCAGTTTCCGGCGCGAGGCCTATGTCGAATATGGCGGGCCCGATGGCGGCAATGGCGGGCGCGGCGGGGACATCATGTTCGAAGCCGTGCCCGGGCTCAACACGCTCATCGACTTTCGCTATTCGCAGCATTTCAAGGCCGCGCGCGGCGGGCACGGCATGGGCCGCAACCGCACCGGCGCGAGCGCCAAGCCGCTCGTCATCAAGGTCCCGGTCGGCACCCAGATCCTGTCCGAAGACAAGGAGGAAGTGCTCGCCGACTTCACCGAAATCGGCCAGCGCCTGACCCTGCTCGAAGGCGGGATGGGCGGGCGCGGCAATGCCTCCTACAAGACCGCGACCAACCGCGCTCCGCGCCAGCACCAGCCGGGCATTCCGGGCGAGGAGATGTGGGTCTGGCTCAGGCTCAAATTGCTCGCCGATGTGGGCCTTGTCGGGCTTCCCAATGCGGGCAAGTCCACCTTCATCAATGCGGTGTCGAACGCGCGCGCCAAGGTCGGCGACTACGCCTTCACGACGCTCGTGCCGAAACTGGGCGTGGTGCGCCACAAGGGCCGCGAATTCGTGCTTGCCGACATTCCCGGCCTGATCGAGGGCGCCGCCGACGGAGCGGGGATCGGCGATCGTTTCCTCGGCCATATCGAGCGCTGCCGCGTGCTCATCCACCTGATCGACATTTCGGGCACGGGCGAACAGGACCCGGCCAGCGCCATGCGCGTGGTCGAGGAAGAGCTCGAAGCCTACGGCGCGAAGGAACACGCGGGCCTTGCCGACAAGCCGCGCCTCGTCGCTCTCAACAAGCTCGACCTTGCCGATGAGGAACTGGTCGCGGGTTTCACCGACGAACTGCTCGAAGCGGGTGCCGAGAAAGTCTTCGCGGTCTCCGGGGCGACCGGAGAGGGGATCGGGAAACTGCTCGATGCGGTCCTGTCCTATCTCCCCACGCGGACCTCGACAGAGACCAAGGCCGCCGAAGTGGACGACGGGGACGGCGAGGAGCCGGACGAGTGGTCGCCGATCTGAACCGCACCGACATGACCCTCGCGGACCTCCTCGATCCGGCGCGATGCGGTCGGCTGGTGGTCAAGATCGGCTCTGCCCTGCTGGTCGAGAACGGGGCGCCCCGCAGGTCATGGCTCGAAACCCTGGCGGACGATCTTGCGGCCCTGCGCGAAGGCGGCACGCAGGTGATCGTCGTCAGTTCGGGCGCGATCGCGCTGGGCGCGGCGCGGCTGGGGCTTTCCGGAGGCGGGCGCGCTAACCTTGCCGAGGCGCAAGGGGCGGCGTCGGTCGGGCAGGTCGCGCTGGCGCAGCTGTGGGCGGGCGTGTTCGAGGCACACGGGATCATCGCGGCACAGATGCTGGTCACCCTCGGCGATCTGGAGGACCGGCGGCGCTATCTCAATGCGGCGGCGACGATCGATATGCTGCTTGGCAAGGGCGCGGTCCCGGTCGTGAACGAGAATGACAGCGTGGCGACCGAGGAAATCCGGTTCGGCGACAATGACCGGCTCGCCGCGCGCGTGGCGCAGGCTGCGGGGGCCGACGGCGTGCTGCTGCTGAGCGATGTCGACGGGCTCTACGACCGTCCGCCGTCCGAAGAGGGCGCGAAGCTGGTCGAGCGGGTCGAGGGCGTGACGCCTGAGGTGATCGCGATGGCGGATGGCGGCTCGGGTTCGGGGCTGGGCTCGGGCGGGATGCTCGCCAAATTGCAGGCCGCGCGCATCGCCGAGCGGGCAGGCATCGCGCTCGGCATTGCGGACGGGCGGGGCGATGCGCCGCTTGCCCGCCTGCGCGGGAGCGGGCGCGGGACGATCTTCCTTCCGGTTCGCTCCGACAACGCCCGCAAGGCATGGCTCGGCGGGCGGATCGCGCCCGAAGGCGTGCTGACGGTGGACGATGGCTGCGTGAAGGCGCTCGGCGAAGGGGCAAGCCTGCTGGCAGCTGGGCTGACCGAGGTCGCGGGCGATTTCCAGCGCGGCGCGCTCGTCAGCCTGCACGGTCCCAAGGGCGAGCGGCTGGGGCAGGGCCTTGTCGAATATTCGGCCGAGGAATGCCGCGCGATCGCTGGGCTGCGTGCGAGCGAGCAGGAGGCACGCCTTGGCTACGCCCCGCGCGCGGCAGTGGTGCACCGCGACCACATGGTGCGCGCGTGAAGGCGCTCGCGCTCACCGGGGCGACCGGCTTCGTCGGTTCTGCGGTGCTGGACGAGGCGCTGGCAAAGGGCCGCTCCGTGCGGGCGCTGACCCGGCGGGAGCAGGGCCCGCGCGCAGGCGTCGAATGGATCGCCGGCACGCTGTCCGATCCCGAGGCGCTGGCCGGTCTGTGCGAGGGTGCCGACGCGGTGATCCATGTCGCCGGGCTGACGAACACGCCGGACCCGGCCGAGTTCGAGGCCGCCAACGCCGTCGGCACTTCTACCATGATCGGCGCCGCGAAACGGGCGGGCGCAAGACGGTTCGTCTTCGTCTCCTCGCTTTCCGCGCGCGAGCCGAAGCTGTCCGCCTATGGCGCGTCGAAGGCACGCGCCGAGGCATTGGTGGAAGCGAGTGGCCTTGACTGGACCATCGTTCGTCCGCCTGCCGTCTACGGCCCGCGCGATGCGGACATGTTCGAACTGTTCCGATCGGCAAAGCTGGGTGTGGTCCCGCTGCCGCCGGGCGGCGCGACCTCGATCATCCACGTGGCCGACCTCGCCTGCCTGCTGGTCGCGCTCGCCGGGGACAAGGGCGCGAAGGCGATCTACGAACCCGACGACGGGCGCGAAGGCGGGTGGGCGCACAAGGAGCTCGCGCAGGCGATCGGGCGCGCGGTGGGTCGCCGGTCGGTCTTCGCGCCGCACCTGCCGCGCACCGTGCTCGACATGGCCGCGCGCGCGGACCGGATGCTGCGCGGGGACGGGGCGAAGCTGACCGCCGACCGGGTGGGCTACATGGCGCATCCCAACTGGGTCGCGCGCTCCGACCGGCGCGTGCCGCGCGAGATCTGGGAACCGCGCATTGGCGGCGAGGAAGGGCTGAAGGCTACGGCGGAGTGGTATCGCAAGCAGGGCTGGCTCTAGCTGTCCTCCCCGTCCTCTGCGAAACAGGCAGGGGCCGAGTAGACATCGGCATAGCTCTTGCCCCAGCACCGCTCGAAGGCTTCGAGCACGTGCAGGTTGGGCGGCCACTTGAAGTCGGTCGCCGGCCTGCCGTCGCCATAGACCATGCCTGCGGGGCTTCCGCCGATCCCTTCGAGCCGCGCCTTGGCCCGGTCGAACGCGGCGCGGTCGCCTTCGAGGAAGGCGATCGTCCCGTCCATGTAGTGATTCCAGCCGAAATTCGCGTCTTCGTCCACCGGCTTGTAGGTCAGCCGAAGGAGCGCGATGGCCTGCTCGGTCTGCCCGGCATAGGCGCGCATCTGGCCTTCGTGGGTGTAGAGGATGCTCGCATGGTCGCGCTTTTCGTGACGCCATGCGCGGATCAGTTCCGCGGCTTCGACATAGCAGCCGCGTTCGTAGAGCGCGCGCCAGCCGCCGTCGGGCAGGGTCTGGTCGAATTCCTTTCGGGAGAGCGCGAGCATCGCCTCGAGATCGTAGGAGCAATCGGGCTGCGGAGAGGGATCCGGCTGCGCGGCGGCGAGAAGAAGTGCTTCGATCATCGGGCAAGCCTAACGCCCGCGCGAGGTAACACAACGCTTTACAGGAACGGCTCCTCGCCGGGCCTGTGAATGCCGCATTCGGTCTTGTCCCAGCCCTTCCACCGGCCTGAGCGCGGGTCCTCGCCCGGCGCGACCTTGTGGGTGCACGGCTCGCAGCCGATCGAGGGGAAACCACGCGCGACCAGCGGGTGGCGGGGCAGGTCGTTAGCCTCGAAATAGGCGTCGATGTCATCGGCCGACCAGTCGATCAGCGGGTTGATCTTGAGGCGGCCCTGCGTGTCCGAAGTGTCGATCTCGAAACGCGGCAGGTTCGCCCGGGTCGAGGACTGGAACGCCTTGCGCCCCGTCAGGCTGGCATCGTAGCGCGCGAGCGCTTGGGCAAGCGGCTTCACCTTGCGGATCTCGCAGCAACCATCGGGATCGTAGGACCAGCGCAGCCCGCTTTCGTCCTTGGCGGCAAGTTCCGCCTCGTCCGGCTTGAGCACGACGAGGTTGAGGCCAAGCCGTTCGACGAGCGCGTCGCGATAGGCCAGCGTCTCTGCGAAATGCTTGCCGGTGTCGAGAAAGAGGACCGGCACGGGCGGGTCCACATCGGCGACGAGATGCAGCAGGACCGCGCTTTCAGCGCCGAAGCTCGAAACCACGGCGAGGTCGCCGGCAAGGTCGCCTTCGATCACGCCCGCGAGCATTTCCCGGGTCGAGGCACCGCGGAACATCCGGTTGAGACGCACTGCGTCATGTTCGGTGAAGCGCGGGGCGGCGTCGAGCCGGTCGATCTTCCGGGTCTCGTTCATGCGCCCTCTCCGTGGCGGCGCTGGGCAATGGTCGTGCGGCCCGTCAGCGCGGTGTCGGCAGCGTGCTGGTAGACTTTTTCCCAGGTCGCGAAGGCGCGCTTGGCATCCTGCTCGTCGAGGCGCTTGTCGGGTGCGAAGCTGTCGAAACCGCAGCGGCGCATGTGAGAAAGCTGGTCGATCAGCACATCGCCCACCGCGCGCAGTTCGCCCGCATAGCCCGCCTCGCGCAGGATGCGGGCCGCGGAATAGCCGCGCCCGTCGGTGAAGGCGGGAAAGTTGATCTCGACCAGCGCCAGCCGGTCGAGGAAGGGCAGGAGCAGGCGCGCGTCGTCGCCGGGCTCGATCCGGACGGCGTTGGCGTTGGTCTGCTCCAGCGCGGAATCGACCGTGACCGTGCCATGATCGACCGGCTCGTCGTCGCGGAAGCGGAACTGCACGTCGTCGGGGCTGGTGCCGAAATCCCCTGCCTCAACCATAAAGCGCCTCCTTGAAGGGCTCCATGCCGAGCCGGCGATAGGTGTCGATGAAGCGTTCGCCTTCGGTGCGCTGGGCGAGATAGAGGTCGGTGACCTTCTCGACCGCCTCGATCACGCCGTCCTCGTCGAAGCCGGGGCCGGTGATCTTGGCGAGGCTGACATCCTCCGCCTCGCTGCCGCCGAGCGAGAGCTGGTAATTTTCCTTGCCCTTCTTATCGACGCCGAGAATGCCGATATGGCCCGCGTGGTGGTGACCGCAGGCATTGATGCAGCCGGAAATCTTGAGCTTCAATTCGCCCAGTTTCCCGGTCTTGCCGGACTTGTCGAAGCGTTCGCTGATCCGCTGGGCGAGCGGGATCGAGCGGGCATTGGCGAGGCTGCAATAATCGAGCCCGGGGCAGGCGATGATGTCCTCGATCGTGTCCATGTTGGGCGCGCCGAGGCCGGCTTCGTGGAGCTCGGCCCACAGGGCGGGCAGGTCCGCGATCCGGACATGGGGTAGCACCACGTTCTGCGTGTGCATGACGCGGATTTCATCGAAGCTGTATTGCTTCGCCAGCCGCGCCATCAGGCGCATCTGCTCGCCGGTCGCATCGCCGGGAATGCCGCCGACGGGCTTCAGGCTTATGACGGCAGAGACATAGGCATCGTGTTTATGGCGGTGCGTGTTGCGGTCGACCCAGACGGCGAAATCGGGGTCGGAGCGCTCGACGCTTTTCGCACCGTCCTCGAACGGCGGATCGGTGAAGAAGGTGCGGATGCGCTCCAGTTCGGCCAAAGGCGGTTCCACCCCCTGTTCGAGGAGATGCGCGAATTCCTCTTCGACCTGGCGGGTGTATTCCTCAGCGCCCAGTTCGTGGACGAGGATCTTGATGCGCGCCTTGTATTTGTTGTCGCGCCGTCCGTAGCGGTTGTAGACCCGAAGGCAGGCCTCGGCATAGGTGACGAGCTGGTCGAGGGCCACGAAATCGCGCACCATCGGCGCGATCATGGGCGTGCGGCCCATGCCCCCGCCGACGAAGAATTGCGCGCCGAGCTCGCCATCGCGTTCGATGATGCGGATGCCGATATCGTGCAGGCGCATCGCCGCGCGGTCCTTCTCCGAGGCGATCACGCAGATCTTGAACTTGCGCGGCAGGTAGCTGAATTCCGGGTGGAAGCTCGACCATTGGCGCAGCAATTCGGCATAGGGGCGCGGGTCCACGACCTCGTCATGCGCCGCGCCCGCGAAATGATCCGAGGAGATGTTGCGGATGCAGTTCCCGCTCGTCTGGATCGCATGCATTTCGACCGTCGCAAGATCGGCGAGAATGTCGGCGGCGTCCTCCAGCTTCACCCAGTTGTACTGGATGTTCTGCCGGGTGGTGAAGTGGCCATAGCCGCGATCGTATCTGTCCGCGATATCGCCCAGCATCGTCATCTGGCGCGAATTGAGCGTGCCATAGGGGATCGCGACACGCAGCATGTAGGCGTGAAGCTGGAGATAGAGCCCGTTCATCAGCCTGAGCGGCTTGAACTGGTCTTCGGTAAGCTTGCCTTCGAGGCGGCGGCGGGCCTGGTCGCGGAATTCGGCGACGCGAGCATCGACCATCTGCTGGTCATATTGGTCATAGGCGTACATGTCAGATCACCCAGTCGAGAGCTTCGGGGTCCTGCGGCTTCAGCGTGAGGTCCGGGCGGACCGTGGGGCCGAGTGCGCGGACGCGGTCCTTGATATGGGCGGGGCGGACATGGCCGTCGTCCTCGCGCGTGGCCTCTATCGCATAGGGCACGTTGACCCGGCGCGCGGCCTCTTCGGCGGCCATGATCTCTTCGGCGCGCTCGCCCACATCGACCGCTTCGTCGACATGGAGCGACCAGAATTCGCCGGTCCACCAAACGACGGCACCGGTCTTCAGGTCGTTGCCGGTCAGGATCTTCATTGATGCGCCTCCATCGCGATCCGGGCGAGCGCGGAATTGTCCCGCTGCGTGACTTCACCGATCACGATCAGCGCGGGGCTGGTGATGCCGTGATCCGCGACGAGATCGGCAAGACCGGCAAGCGGCCCGCGCACGACGCGCATGTTCGCTCTCGCGCCGTTCTCGATAACCGCGACCGGCATTGCGGGGGAAAGGCCGTCGCCCATCAGTTTCTCGGCGATTTGCGGCGCGGTGCGCACGCCCATGTAGATGACGAGCGTGCGGCCCTTGCCCGCAAGGCCCGACCAGTCCTGGTCCGACAGGCCCTTGCACTGGCCCGCGACGAAGCTGACCACGCTCGCCGCCTCGCGGTGGGTGAGCGGGATGCCGGATGCCGCCGCGGCGCCGTTCGCGGCCGAAATGCCGGGCACGATCTCGACCCGGACCCCCGCCTCGCGCGCCGCTTCGGCCTCTTCGCCGCCGCGCCCGAAGATGAAGGGATCGCCGCCCTTCAGCCGGACCACGTCGCGCCCCGCCAGCGCCTCGCGCACCAGCAGGGCGTTGATCTCCTCCTGCGGCAGGGTGTGGCGCGCACGGCTCTTGGCGACCGAGATCATCCGCGCATCACGGCGGGCTAGGGCGAGGATTTCGTCGCTGACGAGGCCGTCATGGACGATAGTGGCTGCGCGCTCGATCAGCCGCGCGGCGCGCAGGGTCAGGAGGTCCGGATCGCCCGGACCCGCGCCGACAAGGAAAACCGTGCCCGGCACGAGCGCCTGCGGAGTGGGTGTCGCTTGCATGGGAAGCGAAATGGGCGAAACCGCCCGGCGCTGCCAGCGAGAATGAATTTGCGCCGCGCAAGCGAAACTTGTGCGCCCGCCTCACTCGGCCTTCTTCGGGTCCCCTTCCAGCGCCGCGATCAGCCGGTCGAACTGTTCGGAACTGCGCACATTGAGGTCGCGCTGCGGGAACGGGATCTCGACATCGTTCTCCTTGAACAGGTGCCAGATGCGCCGGTAGATGTCGGAGCGGATGTTGGCCATCCCCTCCTCCGGATCCTGGATCCAGAAGCGCAGCTCGAAATTGACCGAGGAATCGCCGAATTCCATGATGTTGACGCGCGGCCTCGGCGTCTTGAGCACGCGTTCGGTGTCCTCGGCGGCCTGATAGAGCAACTTGGTCACCAGCTCGATGTCGGAATTGTAGGACACGCCCACCGGCGCCTTCACCCGCACATCGCGCGAGGAATAGGACCAGTTGACGACCTGGTTGATCATGAGCGTTTCGTTGGGGATGAGATATTCGGTCCGGTCGCGCGTGATGACCGATATCGCGCGAATGCCGATCTTGCGGATCTGGCCGAAGCTTTCCGCACCCGAGGAATCGTGGACCGAGATGACGTCGCCCGGCTTGATCGACTTGTCGAGCAGCAGGATGATCCCCGAGATGAGGTTGCCGAAGGTCTTCTGGAGGCCGAAACCGATGGCGAGGCCGAAGGCGCCGCCGAAGAAGGCGAGCGCGGTCAGGTCTATGCCGAGCAGGTCCACCCCGATGAAGAAGGCCGCGGTCCAGATGACGATGGTCGCGATCTTCTCCGCCAGCAGCGCCTGCGCCCCGTCAAGGCGGCTCATCCCGCGCAGGCCCTTGCGTACGAGCCGCGTGCCGAACCACGCCGCGCCCAGAACAAGCAGGATCGTCGCCACCACGAACAGGATGTCGAAAGCCGAGATCCGTACCGACCCGATCACGAAGGCCCAGCTGTCGAGGCCCTCGACCACGGCTCCGACGGTTTCGCTCTGCTTGGCTATGCCTTCCTTCGCGCCGCTGGCAACGCCGATGATCTGTTCATCCGGGGCATCTTCGGCGAGAGTCCAGACCTGCCCGGGAGAGGGCGGCTGCGCGGCCCCTTCGGCGGGTGCGCCGGTCGCGGCGGCATCCGGGGAGGCGGCCGTTTCGGCGGGAGCGGGCGGCGTCGTGGCGGTCATTCGGTGTCCAGCTGCGCAAGGCCTCTCGCGAGATCCGCGATGAGGTCCTCGCTGTCTTCGAGCCCGATCGATAGGCGAATGGCAGGCCGGGTTCCACCCCCGCTCCCGGGCGCCTGAGTGGGCGAGGGCATGACAGTGCGGTGGACATGCGGCGTGATCGGCAGGGCGAGGCTTTCGTAGCCGCCCCAGCTGTAGCCGATCCCGAACAGGCTGAGCGCGTCCACCACGCGGCCCGCTGCCTTCATGTCATCGCTCGCCAGGATGAAGCTGAACAGCCCGCAGCCGCCGGTGAAATCGCGCCGGTAAAGCGCATGGCCCGGATCGTCCGGCAGGAGGGGACAGAGCACCCGTTCGACCTGCGGCTGGTCGGCGAGCCATTCGGCAATGCGCGCGGCGCTTTTCGTCGAGGCCTCGAGCCGCACCTTCATCGTCCTGAGGCCACGCGCGGCGAGGGCGGCATCGTCGGGGGAGACCACCTGGCCCAGTTCCTGGGCGGTGCGGCGCAGTTTCGCATAGAACGCATCGCCCGCGCTGGCCGACCCCATCATCACGTCCGAATGGCCGCCGACATGTTTCGACAGGCTCATCATCGCGATGTCGCAGCCATGTTCGAGCGCTGCAAAGCCGAGCGGGCTTGCCCAGGTGTTGTCGATGATGCTGACCGCTTCGTGCTTGCGCGCTACCGCCGCCAGTTCGGGCACGTCGCAGACCTCCATCGTCAGGCTGCCCGGGCTTTCGAGCCAGACCGCCTGGGGGCGGAATTCCCCGACCAGCGCGGCATAGGCGGCAAGGTCAAGCGGGTCGAAAAAGCGCGTCTCCACCCCCATCCGCGCCAGCAGGCCGGTCGCCATGCTGCGGCTGGGATCATAGGCATTGTCGCTCATCAGAAGGCGATCGCCGGGAGACAGCACTGCGAGCAGACAGCCCGCGATCGCGGCGACCCCGCTCGGATAGAGCACGGTGCCCGCCGCACCCGGTTCGATCTTGGTCAGCGCCTCGGCAAGCGACCACTGGGTCGGTGCGCCGCGGCGCCCGTAGAAGAACTGTCCGTCATGGTCCCGGCCGCCCGCGCGCCGTCGCTCGGCATCGCTGGCATAAAGGTGGGTCGAGCCGCGCCAGACCGGCGTGTTGACGACGCGCCCGGTCCATTCGGGCCGTCGGCCCGCGCGGGTGAGGCGGGTGCTCTCGCCAAGGCCCTCGGGTTCGTCGCCGCCGCTCATGCCTCCCGCCCCTGCGCCTTGGGCGTCGCGGGATCGGCGCCCCATTCCATCCAGCTCCCGTCATAGAGCGCGGTGTCGTGCTTGCCGATCAGGTGGAGCGCGAAAAGCAGTACGCTCGCCGTCACGCCGCTTCCGCAGGTGGTGACGACGGGGCGGGAAAGGTCGATGCCGGCCGTCTCGAAAGCCGCGCGCAGGTCTTCGGGCGACCTGAAGGTGCCGTCTTCGGCGAACAATTCGCCATAGGGCAGGTTCCTGGAACCCGGGATGCGCCCGTTCGCGCCGCCATGGACCGGGTCCTCGCCCGTGCCGAAGACGCGGTCGGCCCCGCGTGCGTCGAGCACCTGTTCGGCCGCATTGTCCAGATTGGCGAGCATGTCGGCCTTGCTGCGCACCCTCCGCGCGGCGTGGAGCACTGCCGGTTCGGCGCGCTGGACGACGCCCGGGCCGCTTTCGAGCGGGCGACCCTCGGCCCGCCACTTGCCGAGGCCGCCATCGAGGATCGCAACCGCCCCGCGCCCTGCCTCGGTCAGCGCAAACCACGCCCGCGCCGAGGTTTTCACGGCGCTGTCGTCATACACGATGATGGCCGCCTCCGCTGCGACCCCCAGGGACGCAAGCCGGGCTGCGACCTGCTCGCCGGTCGGCAATGCGGCGGGAACCGGCGAGGCGGGGTCGGTCAGGCTCGCCAGGTCGAGGAAGCGCGCTCCCGGTATGTGCGCAGCCTCGTATTCGGCGCGCGGGTCGCGCCCGGTGGCGGGCAGGTGGCGCGAGGCGTCGAGAACGGCGATGCTCTCATCGTCCAGCCGCGCGGCCAGCCATTCGGTCGAAACGAGGCTCGGAAAATCGTCCATCGGCCAGCGGGTAGCGCGGACGCGCGCCTGCGCCAAGGGTGAGCGGGGCGGGAAGGTGCGTTCAGGCCCTCCTTTCGGCGGCGCGGGGGATATGGACGAGCTGCGCCCTGAGGCCGTGGATTCCCCCCAGGGGTGCGGCCATGGAGAGCGGGTGAAGCCGCCCGGTTCCGTTCGCGCTGGGCGTGCCGATCACGAAACTCCGCCGGGTCGCGGGGACGTCTTCGCCTTCGAAAGTCACGTGGACGAGCGGGATGAAGACCAGCCCGCCCCCCTGCTCGATGAGATGCATTTCGGCGACCGGCATCTCCACCCGTCCGGTCAGGCTCGCGCCCTGGTGCGGGCCGATCCGGGCGATTTCGCCGAGCGGCTGGCCCGTGCCCGCCGCGCCGCCGCCTGCCTTGTCCGGCCTCGCGCAATCGAGCTTTGCGGACACCGACACACCGCGCACCGCGCGCTCGGAGCGGTTGGAGAAGGTCAGGCGCAGGTCGAGCGAGACAAGCATCATCGAACGCGTCGCGCCTACCATGTCGAGCCGCACGTCGATGCGCGGCGGGACTGCAGCGGAACCGGGCGCATCCTGCCGCACAGGGGCGTTTTTTTCGGTGTCGCCGTCGGTGGCATAGCCCGGCCGCGCGGGGGTGGGCGCGCCGCCGCGGCGGCGCGCGGCGATCCAGAGCGGTACCGCAAGGGCCGCCAGCAGCGCGAGGGCCGCGAGCAGCCAGCCCTCATAGGCGCGCAGCAGGTCGAGCAGGCCCGGCCGATGGACGCGCATGTCGAGGTCCTGCTCCCGCTCCGCTGCGGAGGGCGGCAGAGCGGATGCCGGGGTTTCCCTTTCGCCCGGATCGTCGGGCGGCTGCTGCGCGACGTTTTCCTCGGCTACGGGCGCCTGTCCCTGCGCGCGCGCTGCCGGGGACGGCGCAGGCGCAGGCGCAGGCGCGGCCGAGGGCGCGGCCGAGGGCGCGGGCGAGGGCGGGGGCGGGGGCGAGGGCATCGGGGAGGGGACGGGCGACGGGCTCGCCGCGGGAGCGGGGACGGGTTCCGAAGGCGGGGCCTGGCGGGCGGGTGCGGGGCTCTGCTCGGGGGACTGTTCGGCCCCCTGCTCCTCGAATACGCGGGGGCCGATGACGACGCCTTCACGGATATCGACCGGGCCCTGCGGTGCGGTTCTGGTGCTGGGGCTGGGGTTGGGGCTGGGGCTGGGGCTGGGGCTGGTGCTGGGTTCGGGCAGCGTGAAGGTGCCGGGCGATTGGCGGGCCTGCGCCTGTCCGGCAAGCGCGAGGCAGAGCGCGATCGCCAGCGTCGATAGCGTCGCCGACCGGACTTCGCCGCAACTGGTTCCGCCACCGCGCCGGGGCGGGCAAAGGGCGATACGGGCCGGCAAGCGGTCGGCGGGCCGATCGGGCAAGGACTGTCTTTCGGCGGGGCGCATGGGGTCGATCCGTAAGCCGGCTATCCGGACGCCAGCGCTAGTTGCGCCGATTCCGGAGACAGCAAACCATAAGGCGCAGCCGGGCGCAAGCTACCTCCCGGCTTGCGCCGTCCCGTCTTTCGCGGCAACAGCGCGGCATGGAAACCACACAATCCGGCCCCGCATTTCTCGGCAAGGACACCCCGCTGCCCGCTTCGCCCGAAGAGGCGCAGCTCGATTACGTGCCCAATCCGCGGCCCGGCACGCTCTATCTGGTGCGCTTTGCCGCGCCCGAGTTCACCTCGCTCTGCCCGGTCACGAGCCAGCCCGATTTCGCTCATCTCGTGATCGATTACGCACCGGGCGAAACCATCGTCGAATCCAAGAGCCTCAAGCTGTTCCTCGGCTCCTTCCGCAATCACAACGGTTTCCACGAGGACGTGACGGTCGGGATCGGACAGCGCCTGGCCGAGGAAATGAAGCCGCGCTGGCTGCGCATCGGTGGCTATTGGTATCCGCGCGGAGGCATCCCGATCGACGTGTTCTGGCAAACCGGAAAGCCGCCGGAGGAATTGTGGCTGCCCGATCAGGGGGTCGCGCCCTACCGCGGCCGCGGCTAGCGCCCGCCCTTCTTCGCGGGGCGAGCAATCAGCCCGCGCGCGCGGCGAGGATTTCGCGGTTGCGCTTCTCGAGCGCCATGAAGGCCCTGAACGCAGCGATGCCCCGCTCGGTGCGGCCCTCGTGCCCGAGCAGCCAGAGCTGCTGGTAGAACCACGCCATCCCGGCAAAGCCGTTGACCGCCTTCACCACCTGAAGGCGCTTGAGAAAGCCGAGCCAGCCCGGGATCATGTCGAGTTCGTCCTCGTATCGGGGAAGTTGCTCCAGCCCCTCCATCAATCGACGCGGCGCATCGGTCATCAGACACATCGGCCGCCCGAGTCCGATAATGTCGGCCGCCCCGATCTCGAGCGCCTGCACCATAGCCGCGCGGCTGCGAAAACCGCCCGTGACCATCAGCGGCACCGCGACCTTGTCCTGCATCGCCTTGGCGAAATCGACGAAATAGGCCTCGCGCGCGGCGGTCGAGGGGGCGACGTCCTGCTTTTCCTCGGCCTCCATGCCTTCCATGCCCATCAGCTTGGGCTGTTCGTAGGTCCCGCCCGATATCTCGATCAGGTCGACGCTCGCTTCCTCGAGCCATCCGACGACCGCGAGGCTGTCGTGGAAATCGAACCCGCCCTTCTGGAAGTCGGCGCTGTTCAATTTCACCGAGACGGGAAAATCCGGACCCACGGCCTCGCGCACCGCGCGCACGATCTCCAGCAGGAAGCGCGCCCGGTTTTCGAGGCTGCCGCCATATTCGTCCTCGCGCAGGTTCGAGCGGGGGCTGAGGAATTGCGAGACGAGATAGCCATGCGCGGCGTGCACCTGGACGCCGGTGAAGCCCGCATCCCGGCACGCCTTTGCCGCGATCGCCCAGCGCCGGACGAGGTCGGCGATCTCCTCGCGGGTCAGCGGCACGGGCTTGGCGAATTGTCCGCCCGGAAGCGCGAGCTGCACGTCAGAGGCGGATTTGGGCGCGGGATTGACGCTTTTCTGCACCTGCCTGCCGCCATGGCTGATCTGCGCCCACAGGTGATTGCCCCCGCGTGTCCCGGCCTTCGCCCAATTCGCCAGCGCCAGGGCCATGGCGGCATCGGGTTCGCGATCGATCACGACATTGCCGGGGCGTTCGAGATGGTCCCGGTCAACGATCACGTTGCCCGTCAACAGCAGCCCGGCCCCGCCATCCGCCCACAGGCCATAAAGCCGCTCGAGCGCGTCCGTCGGCACGCCCTCGGGCGTCGCCAGACCTTCGGTCATGGCGGCCTTGGCGATGCGATTGGGCAGCATGGCGCCGCAGGGGAGGGTGAGAGGCGTGTCGAGCATGGCGGGGCGGGTCCGGTGTTCTTGCGATGGTGCAACCTGTCTGAACCATCCTCGATCTGCGCTCAAGCGCGCGGCTTCCGGCACCGGAAGGCCCGGCGCGCGTTGGAAGGGCAAGGGGCACATCATGATCTACGTAATTCTCAACCTCCTGCCGATCGCGGCCGCCACCGCCGTGGGCCTCGTCATCGGGATCGTCTGGCTGCGCGCCTCCGATATCCTGCTGCCGGGCTGGAAGACGCTCGCAGGCGCCGCGCTGGCCGAGTTCTGGCTCGCATCGATCCTCGCTGGGGCGCTCATTCTCGCTCCTCCCGAGGCGGGCGAATGGGTGATGGCGCTGGGAAGCGCGGTGGTGATCTGGATCGGTTTCGTCGTGCCGGTGCTGTGGGTGACGTTCATGGCCTACGAAATGGGAGCGCGACGGACGCTTTCGGCGGCGCTGCACTGGCTGGTGGTGATGGTAGCGCAGGCAATGTGCATGCAGTGGATCGGCCTTGCCCCGCCGCCGGGCGTGTAGCGTTCGCGCCTGTCCGGGCGCCCTTCGCACCGGCGGGTGAGGGCCGGCGAGCGCGGTCCGAAGCCGGAAGGGCAAGGGCCGCTAGCAGACCTTCTCCCCGTAACTTTGCGGATTTCGCGCAAGGCCTGAGATCGGCTCAATCCGAGACCCGCCGATCTTGCCCGAGAGTGCCCTGCCATGCCCACCCTTTCCCTGTTCCCCTCGCTCCGATCCGAGCTCGATCCGTCCCGGCCCGACGCCGCCGCGATCATCGCCTGCCTCGATCTTTCGCCGCATTCGCAGCGTGTGGCGCGACTGGCCGCCTTTCTTGCGCGGGAGACGGATCGTCCGCTGATCCTTTTCCATGCGGTCTCGGACGAGCAGCCTGCTGGGGGCCTTCCCGATCCGCTCGAATGGCATCTGCGGCGGAGCCGGGCGCGCCGGTTCCTCGAGGAGATGGCCGCCTCGATCGAGAATTTCCCGGGCGAAATCGGAATCGGCATCAAGGAGGGGCAATGGCAGGCGGGGCTTGCCGAATTGTGCGCCATGTCGGGTCCGGCAACCGCGGTCATCGGGAAATCGAGCGTGGGCGACCATGTCCACCTGTCGGCCAGCCTGCTCGAAAGCGGGGCAGGCAGCCTGCTGGTGGTCCCCGCTTCCGCCAGGGCCGAGCGCCCCGCGCGGCTGCGCATCATGGTGCCTCTCGACGGGTCGAGATTCGCCGATGCGGCGCTTGCCCGGGCGCGCGCGATCGCGGCAGCGACATCGGCCGAACTGCTGCTTGCCCATGTCATTCCCGCCGCCGGGATCGAGGAGTTCGGGCCGCCCGCTCTGGGCGATCTCGAATTGCAGCGGCGCGTCGATCGCCGCAATGAACGGGCGGCCTGCGAATTTCTCGAGGATGCGCTGCACCGCCTCGAAGCCGAGGGCATTGCGGCGCGCAGCCGCTGCCTGAAAGGCGATCCGCGCGCCGGTCTCGACCGGCTGATGGCGGAGGAGCAACCGGGTCTCGTCATCCTTTCCGCCCGCGGGCACGGGGTCAAGACCTGCGAGAACATGGCTCTGGGCAGCACGGCGGCCTATCTGCTCGACCACGCGTCCGTGCCGATCATGGTGGTGCCGATTATGATGGTCCCTGGCCGGACGGCAACCTCGCCCGGCCCCGCCCGGCAGGCCGGACGCGCGCACGGGACCGTTTCGGGCAGAGGGCCACTCAACCGGCGTCCTGCCGCCGCATGATCGCCGATCCGTTTACGGATCCGGTCGCATCGCAGGGGTGGGAGGCGGGAAAGGATTGGCGGTTCGCGGCAACGCGCCGGAAATCGCGCGGCGTGCCGGCCTGGCGCTCGCTCGATTCCCTTGATGCCTGGCTCGCCGATGCCTTGGGCGCTGCGAGCGAAGCCCATCCGGCGGCATCCTCGGCGGCCGAATGGCTGCTCGACAACGGCTATATCGTAAAGCGCGCGATCGTGCAGCTCGGCGAGGATCTGCCGCGCGGCTTCTATGCGAGGCTGCGCCCGATCGAGGGCGGACCTGCCGGGGGCGAGCCGCGCGTCCTGATGCTGGCCCACGGCCTGCTCCATGCCGGCAAGCACCAATTGTCGCGCGAGGTGCTGCTTGCCTATCTCGAAGGCTACCAGTCGCACCATCCGCTCGATATCGCGGAATTGTGGGCGCTGCCGGCCATGCTGAGGCTCGCCTGCATCGAACGGCTCGCCAGCGCGGTCGGCGAGGCGTTTCCGGCGGTCAAGGTGCCGTTCGAATGCAGCCGCAGCTGCCGTGCTTTCGCGCCGCCGGCGGCGGCGGAGGAATCCATCGCGCGGATGATCGCCAATCTCGTCGCCATATCGAGCATCGACTGGAAGGACATCTTCGACCATGCGAGCGCGGTCGACCGCCTCCTGTGCGAGGACCCGGCCGAAACCTATGCGGCCTGCGATTTCGAGACCCGCGATGCCTATCGCGATTCGCTCGAGGATCTCGCCGATCGCGCCGCGCTTGCCGAAGTCGAGGTTGCAGAGGCGGCGCTGGCGATGGCGCGCGAGACGCAGGACCTGCCCGGGCGGCATGTCGGCCATTGGCTGTGCGGCGCGGGCCTTGCGGCGATGGAGCGGCGGATCGGGATCAGCCTTTCGCTGGGCCGCAGGATGGCGCGGGCGATGCGCGCGCGGGCGGGGCTGGTCTATGCCGGATTGCTTTTCGCTTGCGGGCTGGCCGGGCTGCTGCTGCCCGCGGCCTATCTCGCCTACGAGCAGGCGAGCGCGGTGCAATGGGTGCTTGGCCTTGCGCTTTGTGCCCTGCCGACGACGGTGCTGGCGGTCACTTTCGTCAACTGGCTAGTCACCGCGACTGTGCCGCCGCGCCGATTGCCCAAGCTTGACTTTCGCGAGGGGATAGACCGGTCAGCGCGCACGATCGTCGCGGTCCCCGTCATCCTCGGCAGCGTCGCCGAGGCGCAGGAAATCATTGCCCGGCTCGAGCTCCACCGCCTCGCCAATCCCGAAGCCGATGCCTTCGTTCTTCTGAGCGATCCGACCGACGCCCCGCAGGAGCGCATGCCGGGCGACGAGGAGATCGAGCGGGCCCTGCGCCGCGGCGTCATCGCGCTCAACCGCAAATGGCATGGCGGATTCTGCCTGCTTCACCGCGCGCGGCAATACAACCGGGCCGAGAATTGCTGGATGGGCTGGGAGCGCAAGCGCGGCAAGATCGAACAGTTCAACGCCTTCCTCGAGACCGCCAATCGCAGCGCCTTTCCCGTCACCGCAGGCGCCGTGCGGCGGCTGGTCGGCACGCGTTTCGTGGTCACCGCGGACGCCGACACGCGGCTTTCCCCGGGCTCCGTCGCGAAACTCGCGGGCGCGCTCGCCCATCCGCTCAACCGGCCGGTCTTCGATGACGGAGGGCGGGTGCTGGCGGGATACACGGTCCTCCAGCCACGCATCGAGATCGGACCGCAGGGCACGCATACGCGCTTTGCCCGATTGTTCGGCGGCGATAGCGCGATCGATATCTATTCTCGCGCGGTCAGCGATGTCTATCAGGACCTGATCGGAACCGGGAATTATGTCGGCAAGGGCATCTACGACGTCGAGGCCTTCGCCCGCAGCCTTGCCGGGCGCATTCCCGAAAACCTGCTGCTGAGCCACGATCTGTGGGAAGGCCTGCAAGGGCGCGCGGGTCTGGCGAGCGATATCGTGTTCTACGAGGGCTTTCCCGAAAGCTATGCCGAATATGCGCGGCGCTGGCATCGCTGGGTGAGGGGGGACTGGCAGCTTCTCCCGTGGCTGTTCGACCGCGTGCCCGGCCCGGGCGGACAGCGGATCGCCAATCGCCTGACGACCTTCGACCGGTTGCGGATATGGGACAATATGCGCCGCAGCCTGCTCCCGCCGAGCGTCATGCTGCTGCTGGCGGGCGGCTGGTTCGTGCTGCCCGGTTCGGCATGGGTGTGGACCGCGATCGCCCTGCTTGTGCCCGGCGCGTGGCTGTTCACCGAAGTCGTCACCGGAATGGCGCGCGGCCGCAGGCGCGGGGTGCTCGCCACCACGGGCAACCGCGCGCGCGAGCATCTGGCGCGCTGGCTGCTGCAGATCGTGTTCCTGCCCGCGGACAGCTTCGTCGCCCTGCA
The DNA here is from genome assembly GCF_001719165.1 of Erythrobacter litoralis. Lineage (NCBI taxonomy): Bacteria > Pseudomonadati > Pseudomonadota > Alphaproteobacteria > Sphingomonadales > Erythrobacteraceae > Erythrobacter > Erythrobacter litoralis. The sequence goes on along the minus strand of NZ_CP017057.1, from coordinate 2,439,599 downwards.
TGCAATCACCCTGACGCTCGTGCGGCTGCGGCGCGGCGAGCGGCTGCTGCAATGGACGAGCGCGGCCGAGGTCAACCGCCTGATCGCGCTCGGCAGCGTGAGAAGCGCGCAATTCGCTGCCACCTGGCCGGCTCCGGCGGCGGGGCTGATCGCGCTGGCCGCGCTCGGTCTTGCGCGAAGCCCGGCGCTCGCCGCGGCGCTGCCGCTGGTCGCCGCGTGGCTCGCTGCGCCTCTGATCGCCCGCCTGACCGCCTTCCCTGCGCGCCGGCCGCGCCCTTCGCTCGAACGCGCCGACCGGCACTATCTCAGGGCCGTCGCGCGCCGGAGCTGGCTGTTTTTCGAACGCTTCGCCGGGCCGCAGGACCACTGGCTGCCGCCCGACAACCACCAGGAAGCGCCGATAGCTGCGACCGCGCACCGCACTTCGCCGACCAATATCGGCATGATGGCGCTCGCTGCCCTGTCGGCCTGGCGGCTCGGCCATCTCGGCACGCCTGAATTCGCGATCCGGATGCAGTCCATGCTCGACGCGCTCGACCGGCTGGAGCGCTGGCACGGCCACATCCTCAACTGGTACGATACGAGGAGCCTCGCTCCGCTGGAGCCGCGCTATGTCTCCAGCGTCGACAGCGGCAACCTTGCGGTAAGCCTCGTCACGCTCGCGCGCGGATGTCGCACCATCGCGGACGCGCCGCTTTTCACGCCGGCCCGCTGGGATGGCTTCTCCGACTGCCTGCGGCTGCTCGGCGAGGCGATCGACAGCTGCTCTCTCGACGGCGATCTAGCGGGAGAGGCGGCCCATCTGCGCGAGATCGTCGCCGGGCTCGCGGAGGAGGAGCGCCACTGGCGCGACCTCATCGATGCGGCGGAACGCCAGCTTGCATGCCTGCGCAGCGGGATCGTGCGTGCGCTGGTCGAACAGGAGGCAAACGAACCGACCGGCATCGAACAGGTGCACGACTGGCTCGAGCGCTCGGAACACCATCTCGCCGAATGCCGCCGCGAATTGCTGGGCGAGGCGCCTTCCTCGCGCGATCGGATCGCGCACGTGCTGCGCGACATCGCCCGCCGGGCCGATGCCTTTGCACAGGGCATGGATTTCGCTCCGCTCTACGACAACCACCGCCGCCTGTTCCATATCGGCTACGATGTCAGCGGCGAACGGCTCGACCCGCATCTCTACGATCTGCTCGCGAGCGAGGCGAGGCTGGCGAGCTATTTCGCCATCGCCAAACGCGACGTGCCGACCGAACACTGGTTCCGGCTCGGGCGCCCGGTGCGCCAGCGGCGGGGGCGCACGGCGCTCGTCTCGTGGAACGGTTCGATGTTCGAATACCTCATGCCCTCACTGTTCGTGCGCAGCGACGAAGCGACCCTGCTCGGCATGACGGAAAGGGAAGTCGTCGCGATCCAGAAGGCGCATGCCGGGCGCCGCCGGGTGCCATGGGGCATCTCGGAATCGGGCTTTGCATCCTATGGCGGCGACGGCGCATGGCGCTATCGCGCATTCGGCGTGCCCGATATCGGCCTGCGGCGGGGGCTGGAGGAGGATCTCGTCATCGCTCCTTACGCCTCGGCGCTCGCCTTGCCGGTCGATCCGCGCGGCGTGGTCGCCAATCTGCGCCGTCTCGAAAAGCTGGGCGCGCTCGGCCGTTTCGGCTTCCACGAAGCGCTCGATTTCACGCCCGCGCGGCTTGGCGAGGGGGGAGCGCCGGCACTGGTGCGCTCGTACATGGCGCATCATCACGGCATGACCATCGCCGCGATCGCCAACGCGGTGGCCGACGATGCGATCGTGCGATGGTTCGGGGCCGACCACCGAATGCAGGCGGTCGATCTCCTCCTCAACGAACGCATTCCGTGGGAGATACAGCCCGAACTCGAACGCCGGCAGACGCTCGCCGAGCCTTCTCCGGCCGCATCCAAGCCGCCGCGAGCGCAGGCGTGGGAACGGGGCGGCGAAGAATCGGACATGGTGCATCTCATGGGCAATGGCCGGGTGTCGTTCGCGATCGGGACGGATGGGGCGGGCGATCTGGTGTGGAAGGGCAATGCCGTGACCTGCCCAGCCGGGCGCGACCGCGATCGCGGCCATTTCCTGCATCTTCGCGGCGGCAGGGACACTCCGCTTGCCGCAACCCTGTCGCCCTTCCCCCCGGCGGCCGGACGCAGCGCCGTGATCCATCCGCACAAGCTCGAGATCCGAAGCCAGGCCGGAGACCTTTCCGCCGTGCATGAAATGCTCGTCGCCCCGGTCGACGATGTCGCGCTCCACCGGCTGCGGCTCGTCAACCATTCGGCAAGAACGATGCATCTCGACTTCGCGAGCGATGCCGAAATCGCGCTCGCCCCGCTCGGAGAATGGAATCGCCATCCCGCTTTCGCCCGGCTGTTCGTCGAAGCGCGTCATCACCCACCCACGGATGCGCTGGTCTTTACGCGCCGGTCGCGCGATGCGGATGCACCCGGTCTCGCCATGGCGCAGCGGATCGTCGGCACGCCCGGGCGGGTGCGCGTGACGGGGTTCGAGGTATCGCGCCGCCATGCGCGCGGAAGGCTGGCTACGCATCGCGCCTTTCCCGAGGTCGCAGCGCGTCCCGCTTCGCTAGAGACGCATCCGCTCGATGCGGCATCGGTGCTCGCGGCGCGGATTTCGCTGCCCGCGCATGGCGAGGCGGAGATCGCCGTCGTCACCGCGCTCGCGCCGAGCGGTGAGGAAGCGCTCGAAGTTCTCGAACGCTATGGCTCGCTCGCCGCGCTCGACTGGATCGACGGCGATGCGAAGCACCGCGCGCGTGCAGACCTTGCGCGGATCGGCCTGTTGCCGGAACGACTGCGCGATGCGCAGCTGCTGTTCTCGGCGCTCGTCGCGGAACCGGGGCCGCGCAATCCCGCCAGCGGCGAGGCGCGGCGCCAGGACCTTTGGGAGCTTGGCCTGTCGGGCGACCTGCCGATCCTGGTCTACGAACCCGGCGAGGATGTCGCCGGCGAGGATCTGCGGTTTGTCCTGCGCGCGCACAGGCTGTGGCGCTGGCATGGCCATCCGGTCGACCTCGCGATCCTCTATCCCGGCCCGCCGGGCTATATCGATCCGGTACGCGAGCGCATCGCCGAAAGCCTGCGCGATGTCGGAGTGGAGGACCATCTCGGCCAGCGCGGCGGGATCGTCCTGATCGGCAAGGAGCAGCGCGAGGCGCATCTGGTGGCGGCGCTCGAAGCCGCGGCGAGAGTGACGCTGCGGGCCGGGCTGGAGGCGGTCGAGAGGCAGATCGACAGCGGTCGGGCCGGGCCCGTCCCGCTGCCTGCCTTCCTGCCCTCCGCAGCGCCGGCGCAAGACAGTTCGGGCGAGGGGCGGGGTCCCGCGCACGAGGATCGCGCGCTCGTGGCGGGGCCGGGCGGTTTCACCCCGGCGGGCGATTACGCGATCGAGCTCGCACCGGGCGAGGCGACGCCTGCGCCCTGGTCCAATGTCATCGCCAATGCCTCCTTCGGGACGGTCGTCACCGAAGCCGGGCTCGGCTTCACTTTCGGCGGCAACAGCGGCGAGCAGCGGATCACGCCATGGCACAACGATCCACTGCGCGATCCTTCGGGAGAGGCGCTTTACCTGCGCGACGAGGCGAGCGGACGGGTCTGGACGGTCACTCCGCTTCCCGCCGGCCGCGATGCGCCCTGCCGGATCGAGCACCGGCCGGGCGAGACGATCTGGACACGGAATTCGGACGGGCTCGAACAGACGCTGGCTTGCTCGCTTGCCGAAGACGATCCGGTCAAGATCGTGCGTCTCACGCTGCGCGATACGAGCGGGCAGGCGCGAAGGATCACCGCGACGTTCCTGGCCGACTGGATCATCGGTGCGAACGCCGCCGATCCGGCACCGCTTCGCACCAGCCGCTACCGCGCCGACCTCGCCGCGATCCTCGGGCAGAACCCGATGGACGGAGCTATGGGCGGGGGCATCGCCTTTCTTGCGGGGGAAGGGACGATCCACGGCCTTTCGACTTCGCGCTCTGACGTGCTGGGCGAACCGCCCGACTGGAAGCGGCCCGTCGCGCTCGGCGCATGGGGCCTCGGCGACCGGTCCGGCAATTCGGGGGAGGATGCCGCCGCCGCCCTCCAGGTCCATATCGACATCGCGCCCGGAGGCGAGGCCGGGACGGTCTTCTTCCTCGGCATGGCCGCAGGAGAGGACGAAATCGCCGATTGCCTCGCCCGGTTGCGCGGTCCCGGCGCGGCGGCGGTGGCAGCGGCCAACACCATCGCTTCCTGGGAGGAGCGTTTCGCCTCTTTCGAGGTCAAGACGCCCGATCCGGCTTTCGACCTGATGGTCAATCGCTGGCTGCCCTATCAGATCCTGTCCTCGCGGGTGTACGCCCGCGCGGGCTTCTACCAGGCATCGGGCGCGTTCGGTTTCCGCGACCAGTTGCAGGATGTCTCGGCGCTGTTCCTGTCCGCGCCCGGGATCGCGCGCGCGCACATCCTCAGGGCCGCCGCCCACCAGTTCGAGGAGGGCGACGTGCTCCATTGGTGGCATCCGCCTTCGGGAAAGGGAGTGCGCACGCGCTGTTCCGACGATCTCGTCTGGCTGCCTTTCGTGACCGCCGACTATGTCAGGGCAACCGGCGACATGACGATCCTCGATGAGGAGGTGCCGTTCCTGCGCGCGCCGGAACTCGCGCCAGACGAGGCGGATCGTTACGGCGAATTCGCGCATGGCGAGAGCGGCAGCCTGTTCGAGCATTGCCGCCGCGCCTTCGACCGCGCCTTTCGCACCGGAGAGCACGGCCTGCCGCTGATCGGAGATGGCGACTGGAATGACGGCATGAACAGGATCGGGGCGGGCGGGAAGGGCGAGAGCGTGTGGCTCGCCTGGTTTCTCATCGCTTCCATCCGTTCCTTTTCCGACGTGGCGCAGGCGGCAGGACAACCCGAATTCGGCGCGCGCTGGATCGCGCGGGCGGACCAGCTGACCCGCGCGCTCGAGGAGCATGGCTGGGACGGGGCATGGTATCTGCGCGCCTTCGACGATTATGGGCGGCCCTGGGGTTCGGCGGAAAACGAGGAATGCCGGATCGATGCACTGGTGCAGGCCTGGTCGGTGATCGCCGGCGGCGACAGCGCCCGCTCGCGGCGGGCGATGGACAGCGCCTTCGAACAGCTCGTGCGGCCTTCGGACAGCATTGCCCGGCTGCTCGACCCGCCGTTCGCCGACTCGCCGCGCGATCCCGGCTACATCCAGGCCTATCCACCCGGCATCCGCGAGAATGGCGGGCAATACAGCCATGCCGCGGCCTGGCTCGGGATAGCCTGCGCGATGCTTGGCGACGGGGCGCAGGCAAAGGAAGTGTTCGACCGGATCAACCCTGCATGCCACGCCGCCACGGTCGAGGATGCAATGCGCTACGCGGTCGAGCCCTATGCCGCGGCGGGCGATATCAGCGGCGGTGACGAACATCTCGGGCAAGGCGGGTGGACGTGGTATACCGGCGCTGCCGGATGGGCATGGCGGCTCGCGAGCGAGCACATTCTCGGCATCCGTCTCGATCGCGGGCGGATCGATCTTGCCCCGTGCCTGCCGCCCGACTGGGACGGCTTCTGCGCCTCGGTGCGAGGGCAGGGCGTGATCGAGATCGAGGTGCGCCGCGGCGAGGCCAGCGCGCTGACGATCGACGGCGAACAGGCCGAAAGCGGTCCGATCGACTTTCCGGGCGAAGGCAAAAGGCGCGAAGTGCTGCTTGTCCTCGCCCCGGCGCCCGGTACGCGCCCCGCCTCCTCTTCCGACCCGGTCCCTCAGCCCAGCGGAGCCGCAGCCGGCCGCGCCTGATCGGGAACTCTACGGAGAGAACCGGCCCCGCCCGCAGCGCATTATCGCCCTGCCTTGCGCACCACGAAGGCGGCTCGAAAGGGAAGAAGTTCGATGGTCAAGGTTTCCCGGGTCATGGATGGCGGGGCGGTCCCGATCGACCGTGATGATCCCCTCGCCGAAACTGCCGCGCGACCGGTATCGCCGTGCGCGGCGCAGGTGGAGGAAAGCGCGCCATGAAACTGCCGAACCGCACACTCGTCCTCGTCACCGACGGAGCGCGCATGGTCCTGCTGCGCAATGCGGGCGATGCGGTCTATCCCCGGCTCGAGGTGCTCGAGCATCGCGAGGTCGTCCTTGTTCCCAACCGCTATTTGTTTTCCGGCGCGCCGGGCCGGACCTTTTCGAGCCAAACTCCCGCGCGCAGCAGCTATGAGACGGGCGATCCGCATGGCGCGCACGAAAGGGAGTTTCTCGAAGGGGCGATGGCCGCGCTCGCGGAATTCGCGGAGGAAAGCACGCCCGCCATCGTGATAGTCGCCGATCCCGTCTCGCTCGGCCGGCTGCGTTGCACCTGCCCCCGGCAAGTGAGGGACAAGCTGCTGGCCGAGATCGACCGCGATTACACCGCCATGCCCGTGGCCGAGATCACGCACCGCCTGCTTTCGGCCTGAACGACCCTGCGGGGGGGGGGGGGCTTCGCCATCAGTGCAGGACGGGCCTGCCTTCCAGCGCGATGCCGACCGCTTCCTCGATCTGGTTGACGCGGAACGGGCCTTCATAGCTCGATGCCATTTCGAGCCGTTCGCTTGCCCGTGCCGGATTCCCGCTCACCATCAGCACCGGGATCGAATCGTCGAGCGAGATCCTGCGCGCCGCGCGGATCGCGGATCCCCATTCGATGTCGTCGCCGATCACGATGATGTCGGGCCGCCGTCGCGCCGCCGCGTCGAGCGCCTGCTGTTCGGTCCAGGTGATGTCGAAGGAGGCAAAGCCGAGCCCGCCCAGGTGATGCTGGATGGCGCGACTGATCGCGATGTTTTCGTCGATGATGAGTGCATGCGGCATGCCGGTTTCCCTTCTTCCTGTCCGTCCTGTTGCCGGGCGAATGTGGCGGGGGCCTTTCGCGAACGCCCTTCGCAATTGTCCGTAGTGCGGGCGATTTCACCGAATGGACGAGGCATAGGGCGATCCCGCAAGGATCCTTAGGGACATCTACCGATGGAGGGCGCCGTGCGGCAGGCCTAGACGATGATTGTCAGACGGGAGCGCCAGCTTCGTTTTGAACCGGATCGCAAAGAAAAGGTTCTGACCCAAGACTGCGCGACGATCGTATGACCAGGGCTCGCGGAGGTTCCCAAAACGAGATGCGCCCGCGCATCACGGGTCAGGGAACCCCGCGGGTTCGCCCCTTTGTTGACCCAGACTCGGCGGTCCCGAAGCCGTGCGCTTCGGGGCCGTGCTTGCCTTTGGCTGACGAATGCGCCGATGGCAGGGCGCATTTATCCTATCCTCGGGAGGCGGCCGATGAATGCGATTACCGCGACGCGTGAGAACACCGAGCTGCCGCAGCTGTCCGTCCTTCTGCACGATGCCGCCGAGCCCCTGCCGCATCCGGCCGATGCCGCCCGTTTCGGGAGCCGGTTCGACCGCTTCGCCGATGCGAAAGTGCTGCTTCTGGGCGAGGCGACCCATGGCAGCAGCGAATTCTACCGCGCGCGCGCAGCGATCACGCGCCGGATGGTCGAGCGCCACGGCTTTTCGATCGTCGCGGTCGAGGCCGACTGGCCCGATGCAGCGCGGATCGACGGTTACGTCCGCCGCGACGGGGGCCACGTTGCCGCACGGCCCGCGCAGGGCGATGCCTTCGTGCGGTTTCCTACCTGGATGTGGCGCAATCTCGAAACGCTCGAATTCGCCGACTGGCTGCGCGGGCACAATCAAGGCCTGCCAGCCGGACGCCAGGTCGCGTTTCGCGGGCTCGACATCTATTCGCTGAACCAGTCGATGAATGCGGTGATCGATTTCCTCGAGGAGCGCGACCCGTTCGATGCCGCGCTCGCGCGGGAACGCTATGGCTGCCTGTTTCCCTGGCGCGAGGACCCGGCGCGCTACGGCCATGCGGTGGTCCATGGCGGGCGCGAAAGCTGCGAGAACGAGGTGGTGGGGCAATTGCGCGACCTGCTCGACCTGCGACTCGCGGCGCTGGACGACAATGGCAAAGGCTGGTTCGACGCGGTGCAGAACGCGCGCATCGCCGTCACGGCCGAGAAATATTACCGCGCGCTCTACCGCGGCGCGGCCGAAAGCTGGAACCTGCGCGACCGGCACATGTTCGCGACGCTTCAGTCGCTCCTTGCCCATGGCGGCGATACCGCAAAGGCAGTCGTGTGGGCGCACAATTCGCATGTCGGCAACGCCGCGGCGACCGCGATGGGATGGCGGGGCGAATTCAACATCGGCGAATTGTGCCGCATGGCGCACGGCGACGAATGCGTCGCCATCGGCTTCGGCACCGATCGCGGCACCGTCGCGGCGGCAAGCGAATGGGGCGGGCGGATGCAGGTCAAGACCGTGCGCCCCGCGCGGATCGACAGCTGGGAGCACGCCTTTCGGCATGCCGGTTTCGCTCGCTCGCTGACCGACTGGCGCTCCCCCTCCCGGCGCACGCTCGCCGAACAGCTGCGCCGCACCCTGCTCGAGCGCGCGATCGGCGTCGTCTACCGCCCCGAGAGCGAATATCTCAGCCATTACTTCGAAGCCGTGCTCGCCGACCAGTTCGATGCCTATGTCTGGTTCGAGGAGACCACTCCGGTCACACCCCTGGGTGTCGAGCGGCCCGAAGGCGCGCCTGAAACCTACCCGTTCGGATTGTAGCCATGGACGATCCATCTTCCTTGCCTAGTTTCCTCTTAAAATCGCTGACTGCACCGCACGAAATCGTCATCGACCCTGGTGCCGGCCACCTGTCCGGGGAAGCGGGGGCATCGGCCCGGCCTGCCGGGCGTGCGAGCCGCCGGTTCGATCGCCATTCTGCGTTCGGCGAGGTGTTGATGGGATGAGGATAGCGTCCGTGATCGAGAACAGGGCCAGCGCCGGAAAGCAGCTTGCAGCAAGGCTCGGCCATCTGCGCGGACACGATCCGCTGATCCTCGCCCTGCCGCGCGGCGGGGTGCCGGTCGCCTGCGAGATCGCCCGCGCGCTCGATGCGGAGCTCGATCTGATGATGGTCCGCAAGCTCGGTGCGCCCGGCAATCCCGAATATGCGATCGGAGCGGTGGTGGACGGCGAGGACCCGCAGGTCGTCCTCAACGACGAGGCGCTCGAGATCATCGCGCCGGGGACCGATTATCTCCAGCGCGAGATGAGCCGCCAGCTGGTCGAACTCGAACGCCGCCGGATGGCCTATATGGGCAATCGGCGAAAGCCGCGCATGGAGGGGCGCACAGTGGTGATCGTCGATGACGGGATCGCCACCGGGTCGACCATCACCGCCGCCATTCGCGGAGCGCGCAAGGCGGGCGCAGAGCGGCTGATCCTCGCCGTGCCCGTCGCCCCGCGCGACATTGCCGACAGGCTCGCCCCCTTGTGCGACGAGATCGTGGTGCTCGAATTGCCCGAACCGTTCGGATCGGTGGGACAGCATTACGGCGATTTCAGCCAGACAAGCGATGCCGAGGTGGTGCGGATCATGGAGCGCGCGCGCGGCAATCGGGCAGAGGACTGATCCGCACCGTGCCGGCTTCCTAGCCTCCGGTAAGCGGCAGGAGGCGTTCGATGTCGCGCGGCTCGGCAAGACCCGTTCCCGGCGTCATGACGGCCGCCGCGCCCGCCGCGATGCCGTGCCTGAACGCCTCCTCTATCGCGCGTCCCCCGCTGAGCGCGAAGACCATGGCCGCAAGGAAGCTGTCCCCCGCTCCGACCGCGCTGCGCCGTTCGACCTCGAGCGCGGGCAGGCGGACATGCCGGTCCTCGCCGACCAGCAGCGCGCCGTCTGCGCCCAGCGTCACCGCGACATGGCGTGCCGACCCGGCCGCTACCATGCGCCCGGCGGCCTGGGCGATATCCCTGTCGGTCGAAAGATCCTCGCCGGTGAAGGCGCGCAATTCGCTCAGGCTCGGCTTGACGAGGAAGACCCCTGACCCGGAAAGACCCCCGGCAAGGCCGCGCCCCGAACTGTCGAGCACAACTTTCGCGCCGTTCGCCGCAGCCATCGCGGCAAGCTCGGCATAGGCATTGTCGGGCACGCCGCGCGGCAATGTCCCGCTCAGCACCAGCCACGAACAGCGCAGGCTGCGAAAGCGTTCGAGGCAGGCGGCCCATTCGCCGGGCGATATTTCGGGTCCGTCGGTGGTGAAGCGATATTCGGCATCGCCCGCGCGTTCGTAGACGGTGGTGCTGATCCGGGTCGAGCCGCAGATGGGGATCGGGCGCTTCACCAGCTGGTGCCGGTCGAGCAGGTGATCGAACGCCGCGCCGCCCGGCCCGCCCGCGAAATAATGGCAGGGCGCGGTCCCGCCGAGCCGGGCTATGACGCGCGAGACATTGATCCCGCCGCCGCCCGGATCGTGTCGCTCGCTGTCGCCGCGCATCTTGTGGAGCGGGTAGATCCGGTCGACCGCGAAGGACAGGTCGATCGCCGGATTGAGCGTCAGCGTGGCTATCGGGAAATTGTCGGCCATGACGCTGCCACCCTAACCGAGGATGGGCCGCCCCGCCACTGTCTTCGATTGCCCCCGACAGTCCATTGCCGCCAAAAAAAAGGCGATCGATTTTCGATGATTCTAGCGGTTGTCTAGGGGCCCGAAAGAAAGCGCCGTGCGCACTTCGCGCCACTTCTCCGTAATATTACGGATGTCCCCAATGGCTTGTCCCCCGACACTGGCGCGAGGACAATTGACGTCGTATAACGGGGCCCAAGAGAGCGGATGAACAAGGCGGACATCAATTTCCGCACGGAGCGAATTCCCTATGTCCGGCTGGTCGCTCCCATGATCGACCAGATCCCGGCAGCGATCGCCTTGTTCGATACAGATCTTGCCTGCGTGCTGTGCAATGCGCGCTGGAAGGGGTTGTTCGACCTGCCTGCGGACTCCGGTCCGCCCTATTCCCCCGACCATGTATCTTCCTGCCATCAGGGGCCCTGGCGCAAAGTGCTCGGGCAAGCGCTCGATGGCGAGACGATCGCTAGCGATTTCGACCGGCTCGAACGCGCCGACGGCGGTGTCGAGTGGATCCGGTGGAGCGTCTCGCCGTGGAAGGACACGAAGGGCGCGGTGCGCGGCGCCCTGATGGTCTGCGAGGATATCACCGCTGAGATGGAGCAGCACCTCAGGTCCAAGGTGCTGAAGCAGGAATTGTCGCTCTTCATCGACATCGCGGAGAATTTTGCGCTCTGCATGCTCGACGACGAGGGGCGCATAACGATCTGGAACCAGGGAGCCCAACGCCTGTGCGGCTGGCGCGAGGCGGAGGTGCAGGGTCGGCACTTCGATATCCTGTTCGACCCGTCCGAGCGCGAGCGGGGCCTGCCGCAAAGGCAGCTCGAGCTTGCGCGCAAGAACGGGTCGTTCCGCGACCGCTGCTGGCGCACGCGCAAGGACGGGTCCCGTTTCCTCGCCGAGGTGACGATCTCGCGCGTGGAAGGGGACGATGTCCTGCCTAGCGGGTTCGGGCAGATCGTGCGCGACATAACCCATGAGGACACGCAGGCGCGCTCGCTCGAGGCGAGCACGGTCCTCCTTCGCTCGATTCTCGACACCGTGCCCGAAGCGCTGATCGTGATCGATGTGGACGGCAGGATCCTGCTCTTCAGCAAGACGGCCGAAGAGATGTTCGGCTATTGCGCGCACGAGGTGATCGGGCGCAACGTGTCGATGCTGATGCCTTCGCCCGACCGCGAGGAGCACGATGGCCACATGCAGCGCTATCGTTCGCAGGGGGAAAGCAGGGTCATCGGGTCGAAGCGCCGGGTCTACGGCCTGCGCAAGGACGGCACGATCTTTCCGCATTCGCTCAGGATCGGCGAGGCTTTCGGCGGCGGGCAGCGGATGTTCGCGGGCTTCGTCCAGGACCTTACCGAGAAGGAGGCGACCGAGGCGCGGCTCGAGGAATTGCAGCGCGAACTCGCTCACATCGCCCGCGTGAGCGAGATGGGAACGCTCGCCACCTCGATCGCGCACGAACTCAACCAGCCGCTCATGGCGATCGGGAACATCGTCCAGACTTCGGCAGAACTGCTGCGCCGGGCGGAAACGGATTCGATCGAGAAGGTCGCCGATGCACTTGAGCAGGCCGGGCACGAGGCGCTGCGGGCAGGAGAGATCGTCAAGCGGCTGCGCAGCTTCGTCGCACGCGGTGAGATCGAACGCACGCTGGAGGATCCGGGCAGGCTCGTGCGCGATGCCATCGCACTTGGGACGGCCGGCACCCGCCATCGCAACATCGAGCGATCGGTCACGGTCGGGCCGGAACTCAAGCACGTTTTCGTCGACCGGGTGCAGATCCAGCAGGTTCTGCTCAATCTCATGCGCAACGCGGTCGATGCGATCGAACGCGACGGAGAGGTGAACGTCGCCATCACCTGCGATGGCAGCGCGGTGCGGTTCACCGTCACCGATTCCGGCCCCGGCGTCCCGCCGGAGCGCATCGAACGGCTGTTCGAGCCCTTCAGCACGACCAAGAAAGACGGCATGGGCATGGGTCTCGCCATCTGCCGGACCATCATCGAGGCTCATGGCGGGCGGATCTGGTACGACCCCGATCTCGCCGACGGTGCGGGTTTCGTCTTCACGGTGCCCTGCTTAAGGGAGGAGGACGAACATGGCGATTGAACGCTGGCTGGTTCATGTAGTCGATGACGAGGAATCGATCAGGCGGTCGCTTGATTTCCTGCTGTCGAATTCGGGCTATGACGTGATGCGTTGGTGCGGGTCCGAAAGCTTTCTCAAGGGCGCCGACAAGATGACGCCCGCCTGCGCTCTCGTCGACATCAGGATGCCGGGGATGGACGGGCTAGAATTGCAGCAGGAGATGAAGCGGGAGGGATTCAACTTTCCCGTCATCTTCCTGACCGGTCACGGTGACGTGACCATGGCCGTCAAGGCGATGCAGGAAGGCGCGGTCGATTTCCTCCAGAAACCGGTCGATCGCCAGAATGTCCTCGCCGCCGTGCAGGCCGCTTTCGAAACGATGCGCGACAGCGAGGAACGGCTCAACCGCAAGGAATGGGCCAAGACCCAGCTCGGCCGGCTCACCTCGCGCGAGCAGGAAGTGCTCGATGGGCTCGCCTGCGGCTATCCCAACAAGACGATCGCCTACGATCTCGGCATCAGTTCGCGCACTGTCGAGGTCTATCGCGCCAACGTGATGGGCAAGCTCGACGTGCACAGCTTCGCCGATGCGCTGCGGATCGCCTTTGCCGCGGGGCTGGGTTCGGAAAGACGCTGGCTGTCAGAGCACACCCTGCTCGCGCCGCGCGAAAACAACTGACGGGCGCCCCGTCTCCCCCCGACGGCGGGGCGAGCTGGAACGAGGGAAAGAAGGGCCGGGTGCCGCCTCAATGCGCCAGCAGCAACGGCACAGGGCTCTGCTGGAGCATCGTGCGGGTCACGCCGCCGAAGATCCGCTCCGCGCTCGGCAGGCTGCCATAGGCCCCCATCACGAGCAATTGCGCACCGATCAGCTGCACCTGGTCGAGCAGGGCGGCAGCCACGGTCGGCTCGCGGTCGCGCTTTATCAGTTCGGGCCTGATCCCGTGGCGCGAGAGATAGACCGCAGCCTCCTCCATATCGAGCGCGCCCGAGCCCTTGCCGACCTGGATCAGGACGACTTCGCGTGCGCCCTTCGCAAGCCGCGCGGCCGCGCGCACCGCCTCCACCGCGGGACGCGATCCGTCCCACGCGATCACCATCGGCGCGTCGAGATCGATCCCGCGCGCTTTGGGCGGCACGGCGAGAATGGGTCGTCCCGAGCGCAGCGGAAGCCGTTCGGGCGCGGGCGGCTCGTCGGCGTCGTCGTCGAGCCGGGCGGACATGACGATGAGATCGGCGAAGTCGGAGGCATAGGCCAGCGCTTCGGTCGGAGCCTCGAAGGACCGGTCGAAGGACCAGCCCACGTCCTCGCTCGCGAGCCGTTTCTCGAGCGCGGATTGCAGCGAACCGGTCTTGACCTCGCCCGCATCGAGCAGGACCATCGCCTCGCTGGCCGAATAGTCGCCATAGGCGATCATCGGCAATTCGCGCACCGCAAGGCATTCGAGATGCCCGCCGAGCCTGCGAGTGACGTCGAGCGCGACCTGGAAGCGTGCTTCCTGGGCCGGGTCGTCATGGACGAGCAGCAGGATGTTCTTCATTCGAGGTATCCCTTCCTTCGGGGGGAGGCCGCACCATCATGCGAACGTCCGTCTTCCTGCGGGCCGGGATATTCCTCCGGCGAGCGGTTTGGTTCGTCGATGTCGGGTTCGGTCGGCTCGGTTTCGGGAACGACGCCCGGCTCGTTTTCATCCGGCAGCGGTTCCACGTCGGGCGGCCCGACCGGGTCGATCCGGTCGGGCCGCAGCGGCGGAATGCCGGCAAGCCGGGGCAGGCGGACCGCCAGGGTCATGCGACCTTGATCTTCCGGACGCGCTCGGCCGCCTTCTTGTCCTTGCCGAGCGTGACATTGAGCACGCCGCGCTCGTATTTCGCGTCGATCTGTTCGGGGTCGACATCCTTGGGCAGGTTCAGTCGCCGCCGGAATGCGCCATAGCTGCGTTCGCTGATGAGGCAGCCCTCGCTTCGCTCCTCGCTTTCGGCATGCTTTTCGCCCGAAATCGACAGGACCCCGTCGGCGAACTCGACGTCGATGTCCTTGTCATCGAGGCCGGGCAGTTCGATCGCGAGCGCGTAATGGTCCCGCTTGTCCTTGAGCTCGATCGCCGGAGTGAATTCGATCCCGCCGGACATGTGCAGCGCCCGGCGCACCTGCCGGGGCATGGCGACGTCATCGAACAGATCGTCGATCTCGTCGCGCAGTCGGCCAAAGACGGCGGCGATGCCCTGATCGTTGCGGTGCTCGTTGCGGGGATCCTTGCGGAGATCGTTGCGGGGGGCGGTGCTGGGTTCTTTCCCGGTGCTTGCCGGGATATGGGCCTGTTCGTTCATGCTGATCCTCTTTCCTCTTCGAAGCCCCGCCGCGGGTTTCGCCGATGGAGCGCGGGGCCTGGCAGAGTGCTATTCCGACGCGGCGCGCGGCGACATCGGGAAACCTACGGGGAAGCCTGCAGCCTGCGCGGCGACCTTCGGTAAGCCCGGGCCGGGCATTTACTGATGGCACCGGACCGCTTGATGCGTGCATGATCGGTTCCGCAGGCGATCCGGGCGAAGGACGGCCCTCAAACCCTCCGCCCGGTTGCCTGCACCCTCAGCGGCAGCTTCAGAATCGGAACGGCAGGCGGATGCCGACCGACATGTCGGGGCTGTCGTCGGTGAGGCCGATCCCGACATTGGCGATGAGGGCAAGACGCCGGGAAAGCGAGAAGGTCGCACCCAGGTTGACGAGGCCGACATTCGCCTGGCTCCCCACGACGATGCGCGAATCCTGGCCTTCCGGCCTCAGCCGCGTGCGCTCGATGATGCGCTGGCTGTAGGACATGGAAATGCTCGACTTGTCGTTGAGCGCAAAGGCGAGCCCGGCACCGAACTGGAACGCATCGCCGATATCGACCCGCCCGGGAATGTTGCCCTCGTTCTCGTCGATATCCGCGAAATCACGCGAGAAATTGTGGAAGTAGGTCGCATTGCCGAAAATCACCATCGGGTCGAGCGTCTTGAGCATCGCCCAGCCGATCGAGGCACCGTAGACGCCGGTCCCGGTGGCGAGCGCCGCGGGAACCTGCAAATTGCCCTCGCTTCCCGCCACCTCGACGAATTCGATGCCGAACGGATCGCGCCCGGTGGGCACACGCACCCGGGCGCTGACCACGACATCGGGCATGCTGGCGGTTTCCTCGATCAGGCGGTAGCTCGCGCCGAAATTGAGATCCCCGATGCCTTCATCGTGGACCGTCCGCTCGATCAGGGCCGAAGCCGAACCGCCGGCGCCGCCGGAGCGGAAATTGGACGTGCGGTAGAGCACCGGCAGGTTGGCATCGACGAACAGGCGATCGCTGATGCCGTAACGAATGGTCGGATCGAAGGTGAAGATGTCCGATTTCACTTGGTCGATGCTGATCGTCCCGAGGAAGATCGCATCGAGCGCGAGGAAGCCGTTGAGCGAGATCCGCGCGGTGTCGAAATGCGAATAGGACAGCCCCAGGTCGAAGCCGAGCCGGTCGCCAAAGCGTCCCTGCTGTTCCCCGCTGATCTCGGCCACCGCCTCGCTCGGAGCGGGGGAACGGCGTTCCTCCTCCTCCTCGCCTCCGGGCGGAGGTGCGTCCTGCGACGGGAGGACGAAGGATTGCGACAGATCCTGCTTGCGAAAGAAGGCGAGCGAGGGATCGTCGGGGATCGCGACGGGCCGTGGGGCGATATAGGCACCGCGCAGGTTCGCTGCCTCTGCCGCGCCCAGAGAGGCGCCGGGAACGGCCTGGCCGCGCTCGATCAGGGCAAGCCGCGCCTCGAGCTGTTCGAGCCTGCGGCGATATTCCCGTTCCCGCTCGCGCAGTTCCTCGACCTGTCGTTCGAGATCGGCGCGCGCGTCCGCCTCTTCATCGGGCGCCTCCTGCGGTTCTTCCTCGGGCGCCAGGGCATCCTGCGCGAATACTGGCTGGGCGCTGATCGAGAGTGCAGCGGCAAGGGCAAGGCCCGCGACGGTGCAGCGAAAGTCCGCTTTCATCATCCATCTCCCGTCTTGTCAGGGGTTGAGCAGTTTCCACAGGGTCGCAGGATCCGGCACGCCGGTTTCGTCCAGCTCGACCTCGCGCTGGAAGGCGCGGAATGCCTCTCGCAGTTCCGGGGAATAGGTCCCGTCCTCGGGGCCCGAATAAAATCCGCGCAGCTGCAGCGCGGCCTGGGCGCGGCGCAGGATCGCCTCGTAGACGAAGGCGCTGTTCTGCTCGTCCCCGACTTCGAGCATGGGCGAGAAGCGGGCGACCCGAAACGGCCTGAAGCCGCCCACCATGCGCTGGGTCACGCCGACCAGGCGATCCTCGGGATATTGCGAGCAGTGATGCTCGACGATCATGTCGAGAGCGGCCGCGTTGTGCCACGGGGTGAGATCGAAGGTATCCGGTTCGTAGAGATTGGCCGCGCTGAGATAGCCTTCGATGAAACCGATCATCCGCTGGTGTTCGAGCGGTGCGTCGGTGCGCGCTTCTATGAATCGTGCGCAGGTCGCCATCCCCGCGCCTTCGACGGCGAATTGCCGGGTATCCTCCTGCGCGCTCGCGGATGCCAATGCGGTGGCCGCGAGCGCTGCCATCGCCATGAGATGGTTCTTCATGTCCTTTCTCCCCCGAAGCGTGTTTTCGAATTTCAGAACCCGTGTCCCTTCATCGCGCTCAGCGCCTCCTGCACGCGGACGGTCTGCTGGTTCTGCAGCGCGTCGATGCCGAAGATCACCGAAGCCCGGTTCTCGATCATGTTGCTGTTGCTGTTCAGGATGGTCTGCTGAAGCACCTGTCCAATATCGCCCCCGGCCAGCTGGCTGGTGCTGTCGAACCCGTCATTGCCTGTCATGACGATGCCGAGCTGGTTGTCGGCGAGCCGGAATTGCAGCGTGTCGCCGTCGGCGAAGGCGAGTTCCGCCGGGCCGTCGATCGCGGTCAGGCCGTCCTGCGACAAGGCCCCGACCGCAGATGAGGGCACGACCATCACCTGCATGGAATTGAGCGAGCGGTTGTCGGCGCCGGCAATGACATTCACCTGCGCGGCGCCCGAAAAGGTATCGAGCCCGCCGACGCCGAAGGCCTCCTGGGGCGGGATATAGGGCGTGTAGCCCTCGTGCATGTCGGTCACGTCCATCGAGGGGTCGCCCCCGGTCTCCCCGGCGCGCGACCAAGCGATCATCAATTGCGGCGTGGGCGCGCCGCCTTGCGCGCCCGGCAGGAAATCGACGCTGAAAAGCAGCCGGGCGAGCGTTGTGACCCCGCTTGAGTCCTGCCAGCTCGTGAGCATCGTGATGCCGAAGAACGACACCGCGTCCGAGGTCACGAACTTGCCCCTCATGTCGGCCAGTTCCTCGTCCGCGATTGGCTCTGCATCGGCGAGCGCGGACAGATCCGGGCCTGCCGCGAGGAGCGGCTGGGTCGGGATGGCGAGCAGCAGGGTGAGCGTCGCTGCGCTGGCGCACCTGCGTCCGGCGACATGGCTGCTATTGGCTTTCCGGGACATCTTTGCCTCCTTCAGAACGAGATCCGCGGGCCGAAGCCGAATTCGGCCAGCTCGGCACCGGGCATGGTTGCAGTGAGCTCGAGCAGCTTTCTTGCGGAAAGCGGCTCGGGCGGATTGCGCAGGATGTTGTCGGGCACGTAGCCATCGCCCGAGATCACGAAGAGGATGCCGTTCCAGGCTTCCTCGAATTTCTCGCGCGGCATCGTCATGTTGCCGAGTGCCGGATCGCCGATCGCGATGCGGTCGCCCCAGGCGCGGCGGACGACGACGAAATGCTTGTATCCGCGGATGTCGAGCAGGGCGATCGTCGGCACGTCGAGCTTCTCGAGCGTCGCGTAATCGACCCTGTATCCTTCCGCCTCGTAGCCGACCGATTGCGAATAGGTCTTCATGTCCAGCAGCGAGAAGCCCTTCTTGCGCACGACGTCCGGGTCGGCGACGCGCAGCATGTTGACGAGCACCTGCTCCTCGGTCGTTTCGCGGCCGAACGCGTAATTGAAGACGGTGGCGAGCGCGGCGGCGCCGCAGCTGAAATCGGTGCGCTGGCGCACGAGGTTGTCGAACTTCATCTCCTTCCAGCTGGAAAGGGAAACCGCGAGCGTGGGGCCGTTGGTCGTCACCGCTCCGAGCCAGAGCGGGACCGCCTCGCCCTCGGGCGCGCTGGCGCAGCCGGTCGCAAGAGCGAGCGCGGCCAATGCCGCTGCCGCTGCTGCGGGCCTTGCCGCGCCATGTCGCCTTGCGCTTTTCATCTCGGTGTCCTCTCCAGGATCCCTCGGTTCCCGATCGGGGGAAGAGCCGGTTGGCTCTTCCCCGTCACGGCCGGCAGATGCTTGCTTCGGGGGCGCGTCTTTCTGCCGGTGCCCCTCCCCGCCATCCGGGTCGCTGCATGGCGATTGGGGCGGGCTTCATGCGGCTTGCTCAGTTCGGGTCGGTACCGCCACCACCGTCGCCATTGGCCGGCGCACCGCCGGCAGAGGCCGCGATGGTCAGCGAATTGAGCTGCTGGTTGCCCACGCCCGCGGCGAAGTTCACCCCGACATTGCCCGAGGCGCCGTCGATGTTGAGCCCGGTCACGAAGTTCTGGCTGTCCTGCTGCTCGACGAAGCTGAGCGTCGAGGACTGGATCAGCCCGGCATTCGCTTCGGCCAAGGTCGCATCGTTGGCCACGGCCAGCGTCATCAGGTTCGCCTGCTGGTTGAGGCTGCCTGCTGCCGCGTTGACGCCGATATTGCCCGAACCGGCGATCGTTCCGCCGAGAACCGAATTGCGGTCGCGGAAATTGTTGTTTCCGCCGCCTTCATCGGGATCATCGCCCGGCGAGCTGAAGCCCGGGACTGCCGCCTGGCTCACGCCGAGCAGCGACTGGAACGAGGTGGTCGAGGCTTCGGCCCAACCGCCGGCGGCTTCTTCCGAGGCATTGCTCGAGGTGGCGAGCGTCGCCGCATTCATCTGCATGTTGAAGTAGCCGGCAGCGAGGTTGACGCCCGTATTGCCCGAGGAATCGATCGAGAACTCGTCCACGGTATTGATGATCGGCGCGAAGTAACCGGCGCGGATGCGCGGTTCGAGGGAGCCGTCGATCAGATCGTCATTGGGGTCGTTGCCCGCTTCGCTCCAGGCCGGGCCGAAGATGGGATCGACATAGCCGTTCTCGCCGTTGAGCTCGTTCTCTTCACGATAGGTCACCGCGACGCCCTGCTGCAATTGCTTGGCATCGGTGATCGCCACCGCCGAACTGTCGACTTCGACGACACCGGTCACGATCGCACCGCCGAGAATGCCGACGAGCTTGAAGAACGTCGCATCGGTGGTGAGGCTGGTGTCGATGTTGTTCGAATAGTCGAGATCGACGCTGACCTCGACATCCGCGTCCTGGGCCATAGCCGGCATGGCGATGAACGCCGACGCCGCGACGGACGAAAGCAGAAGTTTCTTCATCTCGTTTCTCCTTCAGTTCACTCAGGGTTGCCCACCCGCCATCACGGCGAGCGAGAAGGTGTTGGCGGAGGAATTCCTCTCGCCACCGATCAGGTTGGCCTGGAAAACGCCGCTTCCGCCGGCGAATGCCCCATCGTCGATTTCGATGGAGTCATTCCGCCCGCTCGCGGCCGCCCTCGGCCCCCCGGATGGTTCGATGGGAGCGCGCGTCTGCTCGAGCAGCTGGTCCGACAGCGCGCTTGCCTGTCCGATTGCGATGGAAGCCAGGTTGGCGGACTGGTTGCCCGTCCCGGCAGTGATGTTGAGGCTGGCAAGGCCCGCATGGCCCGCAAAGGTCCCGTCGCCCAGAACGATCCTGGTCGACCGCTCCTCGGCGCCGCTCGCCTCGCTTTTCTGGACCACCCGTTCGCGGGTCACCGCGATCGCACCCTGGGCCAGAACCACGCTGGAGGCCTGCTGGTTGAGATCGCCGGCCGCGATATTGACCGCAAGACGTCCGCTCCCGCCCGCACCCTGTTCGCCTTCGAGGACAACGACATCCTGAGTTCGCACGTCCTCGGACGGGGATTGGGTGGCCGACCCGGCGCTCTGGGCACACAGGCCCGCGACCGGAACGATCGGCCCGAAAGCCAGCATGGCGAAGGCGGGCCACGACATGTTTCGCGCGCCGCTCATGGCTTGCCCCCGGTGATGACCGAAAGGCTGCCGAGCGCGCCGTGAAGCGATTGCATCGCCGTTCCGATCGTCGAACCGGGGTTGAGCGAGGCGTTTTCGGATGGGTTGATCTGGTTCGCCTGCCCGCCGAGCGTGCTGGCGATGATGCCCTGCGCCCCACCGAGATCGAGAACCGCGAGCGAGCGGGGCAGCGATGCGGTCACACTGGCTGTCTCGAGGTCGGAAAGCGGGACGAGCCCGTTCGACACGGTCGCTATGAGCATGCCCGTCGGGGCGGTCACGGCCTCGTGGCTGCGGCCCGGAAAATTCGGTGCGCCGACGCTGTGGCCGACTTCACGGGAATAGACGATGTGGCCATCGCTTGCTGGCTGTGCGCCGGTAGCGGCTGTTTCCTGGGCAATCGCCGGAAGAGGTATGGCCCCCGCAAGGGATGCCATTAGAAACCAGGGCAAGGCGAGCGGGCGCCTGCCGAAAATCCATGTCGAATGCATGATTCCTCCTCCCGTCCGACTCCGTGGAGCCGATCAAAACCTGACCAGATCGGATCGATCCGTGTGGTTTGACGTGACTGGGATATAATCCGCCGTATCGGGGACTGGATGCATCCGGTTTTATACTAATCGAATATTAACTAAGTAGATAACAATGAAATTCGATTAGTCAAAATTGACGATTGAATAAAAACCTAAAGGCAGATTCTGGCAATACGACTCAGCATCTCTTCGCGGGTTTTCGCGCCGATCTTCTGGTGACATTGCCGGATATGCGCGCGGATCGTGTGGATCGAATTGCCGCGCCGGTCGGCGATCGCCGCGGGCGAGCGTCCCTCAATCATGTCGAGCACGACCTGGGCTTCGCACGCCGTCAGCCCGAACAGCGAACCGAGCTCCTCGATACGGCCGGACCTTTTCGCGCTCGCCATCAGGAAAAGAATGCAGACATGCCTGTCGTCGATCGCCGAGGCGCGAACGATGATCGGTCCACCTCCGTCCGCCCGTTCGAGCATGGCGATTTCCGTTTCGTCGCCACGCACTCTCAGCAGGCGGTCGGCCAGCCGGGGCGCTGCCACGATGCGCGAGGCGACGCCGCCATTGCCGCGCGATGCGGGCTGGTTGTCGCCGATCATGTTGCCGAGAAGTGAGGAGGCGAGACGCGGGCGTGCAACGATCATGCCGTCGCGATCGACAACGAGCCGGATTCGCCCGTCAAGCTGCGCCAGGCAATCGAGAAACGCCACGATACTAGGCTCTCCCGCTGCTTTTCCTGCTGGCTCTCTATCGATCGCTTCGCTTGCAGACATCGCTGCCCCCTCTCGCGCGGAGTTGAATGCGGCATCGTGGCTGTGCGTTGCATCCGCAATTCCCCCGATGTCTTGCGAAGCTGCCGCCCGTCCTTCCTCCGTAGGTTTCCCAATCGTGCCGGACGGCGGGCGTGGCAGGATGCGCGAAGGGTCAATGGAAGGACGAGTGCTGCAATGAATGCCCCGCCGAACGCTTCGCGGACGATCCTGATCACCGGGGGAGCCCGCGGTATAGGGGCGGCGAGCGCGCGCCTCCTTGCCGAAAAAGGGGCAAGGGTGTTGGTCACGGACATACTCGACGGGGAGGGGGAAAGCCTTGCCGCGCAAATCGGCGAGCGGGCGGCCTATCACCGCCTCGACGTGTCGAGCGAGCAGGGCTGGGCGGACGCGATCGCGCGCTGCGAGGACTTGTTCGGGCGGATCGACGGACTGTTCAACAATGCCGGCATCCTCGCCCACGGATCGGTCACCGAATGTTCGCCCGAAGAATTCCGGCGGGTCGTCGAGATCAATCTTACGGGGATATTCCTAGGCATCAGGGCCGCCGCCCCGGCACTGCGCCGCGCAGGTGGCGGGACGATCGTCAATACCTCGTCAATTGCCGGGATGCAGGGCTATGCCCGGCTGTGCGCCTATGTCGCGAGCAAGTGGGCGATCCGGGGCCTCACCAAATCCGCCGCGCTCGATCTTGCCGGGGACGGCATCCGCGTCGTCTCGCTCCATCCCGGCCCGATCCGCACCCCGATGACCGAGGACATGCCCGAAAAGGTAGCGGCGAACCAGCCGATCGCGCGCTTCGGCGAAGCGGAGGAGGTCGCGCGGATGGTGCGCTTCCTGTTCAGCGAAGCCTCCTATTCGACCGGATGCGAATTCGTGATCGATGGGGGTGCCCTTGCCGGGACCTGCCTGCCTTTGGAGCCGGAGAGCCCGGGCAGCGAGCAATCCGTGCCGGACGGCAAGTAGCAAGCGGGCGCAGGAAAATCGGGACCGGCATGGCGCGCATCACGATCATCGACGGTCACCCCGATCCCGACCCCGATCGCTTCGTCCATGCCCTCGCGCGGACCTATGCCGACGCCGCCCGCGTTTCTCACGAGGTCCGCGATGTCGAGATTGCCGCGCTCGACTTTCCGCTGCTGCGCGACCCGGCGCAGTGGCGCAATGGCAAGGTTCCCCCCGGCCTCGAGCAGGTCCAGCGCGATATCGAATGGGCCGAACACCTGGTGTTTCTCTACCCGCTCTGGCTCGGCGACGTGCCGGCCCTGTTCAAGGGCTTCCTCGAGCAGGTGCTGCGGCCCGGTTTCGCGATCCAGCCGAAGGAAGGCGGGCTGTTCGGCAAGCTTCTGCTGGGCAAGTCGGCCCGGGTCATCGTCACGATGGGCATGCCGGCGGCAGGCTATCGCCTTTACTTCTTCTCCCACAGCCTTCGCAGCCTGAAGCGCAACATGCTGCATTTCGTGGGCATCTCCCCGGTCAGGATGACACTTATCGGGAGCGTTGAGGACGCGGACGCGCGCGCGCGCGGGCTGCGCAAGGTGGGCGATCTCGGGCGGCGCGGCCGATAGCCGGGCCTGCCCGGTCAAGGGCGTGCGGCTTTCGGGCATGAGGGCCCGCCGACGGACGCGATGCCAACCGGTTGCCACTTGCCGCACTGAACGGTTACACCGCGCCTTTCGCTCGGTCGAAAGGTTCCCCGCATGGACGATTGCGTGCCGTCTCCCTGCCGAAAGATCTGCCAACTGTCGCAGGACGGCCAGCTCTGCGTCGGCTGCGGGCGCACCCTGGGCGAGATTACCGGCTGGCCGACGATGACGAGCGATGAAAGACGTGTGGCGAGCAAGGCCGCGAGTGCGAGGCTGGCGGGGCTAGCCGCGCGATAGGGCCGCGTCGATAAGTCCGTGGGGATGCCCGACGGGGGCAGGAGCAGCGGCCTATTGCGGCGAAGGACCGATGATCCGCACCTGCACGCGTCCCCCGGCGTCCGGCGCCCGTTCGGCCTCGATCCCGAAGACGGCGCGGAGGCGTTCGGGCGTCAGGGTTTCGGCAGGCGATCCGTCGGCCACGATGCGGCCATCCTTCATCCACAGCAGCCGGTCGGCATAGCGCGCGGCGAGGGCGAGGTCATGGACCACCGTCAGCACGGCCGTCCCCGCGCTCGCCGCACGCTCGAAGATGCGCAGCACCTCGTGTTGATAGCGCGGGTCCAGCGCTGCGACCGGTTCGTCGGCGACCAGAACCCGCGCCTCGGCGGCGAGCGCGCGGGCGAGGTGGACGCGCGACATCTCCCCGCCCGACAGCGTGTCGGCTGCGCGTTCCTCGAACCCGGCGAGGCCGCAGGCGGCGATCGCGCGCTCGACCGCCTGCGCGTCATCGGGGGAAAGCCGGGCGGGCGTGCCGCCATAGGCGAAGCGGCCGAGAGCGACGATATCGCGCACCGGCTGCGGCCAGACGAGCGGGCGCTGCTGCGGCAGGTAGGCTGCGAGCTGGGCGCGATCGCGCGGGGGAAGGGCGCGGGCGTTCCGCCCAAGAATCAGCGCCTCGCCTGCATCGGGTGCGAGCAGGCCGAGCGCGAGGCGAAGGAGCGTCGTCTTGCCCGCGCCATTGGGCCCGATCAGCACGGTAAGCGCGCCCTCTTCGAGCGCAAAACCGGCCTCCGCAACGAGCAGCCGACCTTGCGCCTGGTAGGTGAGCGAGCGGGCTTCGAGCGCGCTCATGTGAGCCTCCGCCGCGACGCGATCCAGACGAAGATCGGCGCACCGATGAGCGACGCGACGACGCCGAGTTTCAGCTCGCTGTCGGTCGGAACGAGCCGCACGCCGATATCGGCCAGCACCAGCAGCAGCGCACCGAGCAGCGCGGAGGGCACCAGCAGCCGCGCCGGGTCGTAACGCAGGAAGGGCCGCACCAGATGTGGCGCGACGATCCCGACAAAGCCGATCGCGCCCGCCAGCGCCACCGCCGCGCCCGTCGCAAGCCCGGCGCCGAGGATCACGCCGAGCCGCTGGCGGGTGAGATCGAGCCCCAGCCCCTCGGCGGTTTCCTCGCCCAGCGCGAGCGCCGCAAGGCCGCCGCGTCCGACAAGCAGGATCGCCATGCCGACGCCGAGGAAGGGGGCAGAGAAGGCGATGTCGGCGAAACTGCGATTGGCGACCGTGCCGAGCATCCAGTTGACCATGTCGGCAAGGCTGAACGGGTTGGGTGCGAGATTCATCAGCAGCGCCATCAACGCCGCGGCGAAGCTCGAAAGGCCGACCCCGATCAGGATCAGCGTAACCACCGACCGGGTTCTGAGCGCGGCGGCAGCGACCAGGCCGGTCGCAGTGAGCGCGCCCGTCACCGCTGCGATCGGCAGGACCAGCGGACCGGCGCCTGCGAGGCCAAAATAGAGCACGCAGCTCGCGAACAGCGCCGCGCTCGCCGAAACGCCGAGAATGCCGGGTTCGGCAAGCGGATTGCGCAGCAGGCCCTGCAGCGCCGCCCCGCTCATGCCGAGCGCCGCGCCGACCATTGCGGCGGCAAGCGCGCGGGGCATGCGGATCTGCCATACGACGAGGCCGTCCCCCTCGCTCCCGTTTCCTGCCAGCGCCGCGAGCACCCGCGCAAGCGGCAAGGAAACCGAGCCGAGCAGCAGCGAGCAGAGACAGGCGATCACGAGCGCAGCGGTGAGGATGGTGGAAATGCGGTTCATCGCGCGCCGGCCTGCCCGCGCCCCTGCGCCAGCGCCTTGATTGCATCGACCAGGAACCAGCCCCCGCACGATGTCCATGCCCCATCGAGCCGGACGACCGGCTTTTCGCCGAGCAGTTCCAGCGCGACCGGGTGGCGCATCGCGCTCCAGCTGTCGACATGGCTCGCCCGGTCCTCGAGAAAACCCGCGGCGACGAGATCGGGCCTTTCATAGGCCAGCCGTTCGAGCGGGATCGGGTTCCATCCGGGGCGATCCTGGAAATTGGCAAGGCCCGCCGCCAGCATCAGTTCGTGGACCAGCGTGCCTTCGCCCGCCGCCACCCCGCCCGGTGTCATGTAGAGCGCACGAGGCCGCGGGCCATCGCGCTGCGCAAGCGCCGCCAGCCGCGCATCCATGTCATTTGCGACGGCGCGCGCGGCATCCGGCCCGCCGAGTTCGCTGCCCACGCGCAGCACCTCTGCGCGGACGTCTTCCAGCGTTTCGGGAAAGCCGATCTGCACCACCTCGACCCTGGCGCGCTCCATGAAGCCGGTGACATTCGGCCCGCCGCCATAGGAACGCACCACATGGGTAGGCCCGAGCGCGAGGATATCGGCTGAGCGAGGCCGCACGAGCGGCAGTCCCTCGGCGGCCTTGCGCATGTAGGAATAGGGATCGCGCGCATGGGGCGAAAGGGCGAGGATCTCCTCGCGCCGGGCAAAGCGCAGGACATACTGGTCGGCGCAGTAATCGAGGCTGACGATCCGCCGCGGCGCGGACTCCTCCCGCTCCGCGCCCTGCGAACAGGCGAGGAGAAGAAGGGAGGCAAGGCCCGCGAGGATCGTCCGCATCGTCACCGCCTCACATCCGGTAACGCAGGCCGCCGAACACGCCGCGGCCCGGCTGGCCATAGAGGAACACCGTTTCGTATCGCTCGTCGGTCACGTTCTCGATCCGCCCGAACACCTCCAGGCCTTGCGTGATGCCGTAGCTGACCCTGATGTCCGCCACCACATAGCCGTCGAGCCGGATCGTGTTCGCGGCGTTTTCGAAACTGTCCCCGGCGACGAAGATCGTCGTGCCGATGCCGAGGCCGTTTTCCATCCGATAGTCGGCGACGAGGCTGAACGTCTCCTCCGCCCGCCGCGGCAGGCGGTTTCCGGTGGCTTCGTCGAAGGCGTCGATGATCGAATAGTTCACCGCGACGTCGAAGCCGTCCACAGGGCGCAGCGCAAGCCCGAATTCCCAGCCGTCGGCGCGTGCGCGCGCGATGTTGTCGTAGGTGCCGAAGGGCGGATTGGGGACCTGGCAGGGCGGCAGCGGGTTCTGGAAACAGCCGACGAAGACGATTTCGTTGGTCCCCTCGCGTTCGAAATAGGTGACGCCGATCTCGGCCCGTCCGCCAAGAAAGCCGTGGGTCGCCCCGATGTCCCAACCATCCGAGCGTTCGGCATCGAGGCCGGGATTGCCGAAATCGCTGAACAGCTGGAACAGCGACGGGGCCTTGAAGCCTTCGCCATAGCTTGCGCGCACCACCGTATCGCCGTCATTGGGCGTATAGGCCCCGCTCGCGGCGAAGGTGGTCGCGCTGCCGAAGGTTTCGTGATCGTCATGGCGCAGGCCCGCGGTAAGCGAGAGGCCGGCGAGCGGCGTAAGATTTACCTGCCCGTAGATCGAATTGATCCAGACATCGGCAAGGCTTGCCGGGCCGCCGAAGCTCGACGTGCGGAACTCCGATTCCTCGCGCTCGGCCCCGAAGACAAGGCCGGCGAAATCGGTCGCATCGAACACGCCCTGGTATTCGAACCGGCGGTTCTCGCCATTGGCATCGAAGGTCTCGATCTCGGAACCGCCGGACACATCGATGCTCTGCCGGTCGATATTGGTGTAGGCAAAGCCGAGCCGGTTGCGCAGCCGCCCGTCGAGAAAGGCCGCGTTGATCCCGGCATAGCCGACGAAATCCTGCCTGCGCGAAAGCTCGTCCGTGTCGGCAAGTGCGAAGGTGGGTGGAGCAAAGCCGTCGGCCTCGCTTTCGCCATCGGCATAGAAGGCGCGCAGGTCGAGAGAGAGTGCGTCGGTTATCGCGATGTCGAGCTTGCCGTTCACGCCGAGGCTTTCGAACCCGTCGCGCTCGGTGCCGCCGCGCGCCTCGCTGAAGGCCGAAATTCCGTCGGACCTGAGATAGGTCGCGCCTACGCTGGCGGCGACCGAGCCGAAGCGCCCGGAGACATTGCCGACCAGTTCGGCCGTGTCGCGCGCGCCGTATTCGGCGCGGGCGAAAGTCTCGATCTCCTCGCTCGGCTCCCTTGTGAGGAGGTTGACCACCCCGCCGATCGCCTGGCTGCCATAGAGCACCGATTGCGAGCCGCGCACGACCTCGACCCGGCTGATATTGCCCACCAGCAGCGTGCCGAAATCGAACCCGGCGCCGGGCGAGGCCGGATCGTTGAGCTTGATCCCGTCGATCAGGACCACGGTCTGGTCCGCCTGCGCGCCGCGGATCGAGACGCCCGATACCGTGCCGAGCCCGCCATTGCGGCTGAAGGTCACGCCGGGGACGGTGCGAAGTATGTCGAGCACCTCGCTCGGCTGGCGGTTGACGATTTCTTCCTCGCCGATGACCGTCACGGATTCGCCCACCTGCGATTTCGCGCGGGCGGTGCGGTTGGCCGTGACGATGATCTCCTCATCCTCCGGATCCTCGCCTCCCAACCGGTCGAAGGACTGCCGATCGAGAGCCTGCTGGGCCAACGTGGGTCCGGGCACCAAGGCGAGGATGGAGACGGCTGCAAGCAGCCGGATTGTGATTTTCATGAGCGTTTCCAAAGTCGTGCCGCGAGAGGGGTCCGGTTCCCCGCGCGGATCGGCAGACAGTTGGCCCGCCAGCTGCACCCGCAATCGGACCGCTGACGCCGAAACCGGCCTCGCTGTCGTTACTTCGGAAAAAAGCTTTCCTGTCCCACTGGGCTGGTCCCGGCCCCGGACGAACGACGCGACGGCAGGTCTCCTGGCTCACCGATCGTCGCCCTCGAAGCGTCTTCCCGGCGCCGCCCCCGAAAGGGCCTTGCCAGTGACATGGGTGCTTCGGGACTCCCGGCCTACAGTTGCGGGCACAGCGCCGGCCTTGCCCCGAAAGGCGCACCGGCTTCCCTCTTAGCTCCGGGCGTTCGTCTGCCCGCAGCACCGTCTGCACTGTTCAATGCTGTGGACGCGGCTGGCTGTCAAGCCGAGCGCATCGAGGCGAGCGACCCAGCGTGCAGGGGCTCGACTATGGCGCTGTCGGCGCGCGGCAGCGGTGGGCCTGGCTGGTGCAGGACGAGTGCGGAAAGGGCGAGCCATGCGGTGAACATCACCAGATAGGGCCAGCGCTGCGGCCACAGCCATGCCACCAGCAAGGTCGCCGCCGCAGTACCCGCAAGGGCGAGCATGGCCGAGCCTGCGGCAAGAGCGCCCGGTCCGGTCAGCGCCGTCTGGATCGCGACGCTCGCCCACTGGGCCGGCAAGAGGGCAAGCAGCCAGTCCGGCAGGGCCTCCGGCGCGGCGAGGGCAGTCAGGACGATCGAAACCTCCCCGGCGATCACGAGCAGGGCGATCCACCAGCCCTTGTCGGAGGCGGAACGGGCAAACAGGGCGCCGCGCGCGGCGAAGCTGGTGCTGGCGATGACGACGGCCAGCCCCAGTGAAACCGGATTGGGGAGGGGCGGCATGCCCAGCACACGCGCAAGACCGACAAGACCGGCGCCGGTCAGCAGCGCAAGCAGAATGCCTACCCCGAGACGAGAGGCAGCGGCCGCGCCGATCATCCCGGCTCCCATCAGGCCCACCGCCAGTATTGGTCCGCCGAATTGGGCGAGCGGGAATGGTGCAGACGAAATGCGAGCGTGCGCGTTCACAATAAGCACCATGGCAAGAGCAGGCGCTGCCATTCCGACCAGCGCCGCCATGAACCATGCTAGCTGCCACTTTTGCGAACGGAGCTTCATGAGGCAGTCATTGCTTTGAGCCTGAGGCGTTGTCGAACGACGAATGCGGCGCGGAGATGACAGGACCCGGCCCCAGGGCGGGTCTCACGTTCGCGTCTTTGCACAGCGACGGTGCAGATGGAAGCTTCGCGCGCTCCTTGTCCGCGTTCGCGGCGATCTCACTCAGACTCTGCCTGATCACCACTGGGCGATTCTGGAAAGTCCCTAGGGTTCGTCTGGGTGTAGAAGTCCTACTGGGGATCAACATCGCCCGCTCGGAAACAGCCAATCAGCCGGTTCCGAAACGCTTGCCTATCCTCAGTTCCAGGGGGGTCAGCGATCAGACTTTTCATCGATCGCGGTTTATGCAGCAATGCGGGCGGATTTCTGAGTTTTCGACGAACGCGGCCCCTAAATCCCTTTCTGCTTTGTGCGTAGGTGAGGAGAGCTTCGACCTCGTCTCGCCGTATTCGAAGCGTCGAGAGTTCGTGCTTGTCGTTACATGCCGACATCTCGGCTTCGATCTGTCTTAGGTGTTTTTCGCAGATGCGTGCGAGCTTCTCCGGGCCAGTCTCGCCTGCCGGATCGAATTGCTGCCCTAGTGATTGCAGTCTGGCTTCTGGGGACGCCACTGTACAGCTTTTCCACGGCCCTGATTCGCCAGCAACGCTTGGCGGCGTGACGAACCGTTCAGGCTTGGCTGCAAAGTCGAATGCTTCTGGCAAGTCTGGCCTCCCTTTGAGCAGTCGAGGATCCGGCGCTAGGTCAGTTCCACTTTTCCATATGGCCCCTAAATGTGGCCCCCAAATTGCTTATCTGTCAATGGATCGCGGTGAACTTGTCCGAACTTTCGGAGCCTACGAGATACCAGTTTTCTGCGGGTTTCTCGGCCCTCTCTGAACTTGTCCGGATTGGTATCTGGTGCCGGCTGCAGGAATCGAACCCGCGACCTGATGATTACAAATCAACTGCTCTACCAACTGAGCTAAGCCGGCCCTTGCTTCACGAACCGCGACCCGCGCGGGAAAGCGCCTCTATCTTCACAACGCGCCGAAAGTCCAGCCTTCCGTCGCCGCGAGCGTGGGGGTGAGGCCGCGCGGCTTCCAGCGCGCCTCCTCGCGGTGCACCGCGCGCAGCCAGACGGCGGTGATGAGCGCGTCGCAGCTGTGATCGTCGAGCGGGCCTTCGCCCGGGACCGGAGGCGCGCCGAGCGCAGCGAGCGCTTCGTTCAGTTCTTCGACACTGCGCATCTTGGCCCGCGAAGCGGACCGCCCGGCCTCGATCGCGGCGAGCGAGGTGTAGATCTCGCAGACGACCGGGCCGCTCGCAGGAAGCGGGTCGATCGGCCAGACGGACACTGCGCGCCCGAGCCGGTGAAGCAGGCGCATGCCGGTCAGCGAGGACTTGCCGACCTGCGCCGCCCCCACGAGATTGAAATTGGAATAGGGTTTCAGGCCCATCGCGGCCTGTGCATGTTCGGTCACGCGCAGCCGCCCGCGGCCATGCGCAGCATCGTCGGCCCTGAAGCGCGCGCCCTCGCGTCCCCCATGGCGGCGGAAATAGGGGGCGATTTCGGGATGGTCGACGAAGCTTCCCGCAGCAAGGTAATCGTCGGCCCCGGCAAACGCGTCGACCAGCGCCCAAAGGCCGCGCGCGGCAGGGGGCGAGCGATCCCAGCCGGGAAAGAAGGCGTCGCAATCGGCGTAAGGCAACGAGATGCCGAGATCCATGCCGACCAGCGTGTCGCCCGGAAGATCGAGCAACAGCGCCAGCACCTCGCCCCGCGACCAGCCGCGCGGGTGAGGCGGGCGGATGAGGACCGGGGCCCCGCCTGCGCCGTGGGCAAGCGCGAGCGCGATCCCCCGTTGCCGCTCACCCGCAGCGCCCGACCAGTCGACGGCAAGGAAATGCCCGAAGCCTCTCACGCTCCGCGCCGCTCCGCGCGAAGGCGATTCCAGTATTCCATCCGCTCGCGCACCTTGCGTTCGAATCCGCGCTCGACCGGCGTGTAGAAGGCCTGCGGCTCCAACTCGGCGGGCCAGTAATCGTCGCCTGAGAAGCCTTCGCCTGTATTGTGGTCGTAGGAATAACCCTCGCCGTATCCGATCTCCTTCATCAGCTTTGTCGGCGCGTTGAGGATGTTGGCGGGCGGCATCAGGCTGCCGGTCTCCTTCGCCGATTTCCACGCCGCCTTCTGCGCCGCATAGGCGGCGTTCGATTTGGGCGCGGTGGCGCAATAGAGGCAGGCCTGGACGATGGCGAGCTCGCCTTCGGGGCTGCCGAGGAACTGGTAGGCGTCCTTTGCCGCGAGGCATTGGGTGAGCGCCTGCGGGTCGGCGAGACCGATGTCTTCAGAGGCGAAGCGCACGAGGCGGCGCAGGACGTAGAGCGGTTCCTCACCCGCAGTCAGCATCCGCGCGAGATAGTAGAGCGAGGCCTGCGGGTCCGATCCGCGCAGAGATTTGTGGAGCGCGCTGATGAGGTTGTAATGCCCGTCGCGGTCCTTGTCGTACACCGCCACGCGGCGTTGGAGGAACGCGCCGAGCTCCGCCGGGCCGAGCGGCTCGTCGAGCCCCGCATTGTAAAGCGTTTCTGCCTGTCCGAGCAGGAACCGCCCGTCGCCGTCGGCGCTGGCGATCAGGGCGGCGCGCGCTTCGTCGGTGAGGGGGAGGGGGCCTTCGAGTCCCTCCGCGCGGTCGAGCAGCTTTCCAAGAGCCTCGTGGTCCAGCCGTTCGAGGATCAGCACCTGCGCGCGGCTGAGCAGCGCGGCGTTTAGAGCGAAGCTGGGATTCTCGGTCGTCGCACCGACCAGGGTGACGGTGCCGCGCTCGACGAAGGGCAGGAATCCGTCCTGCTGCGCGCGGTTGAAGCGGTGGATCTCGTCCACGAAAAGGAGCGTCTTCCTGCCCGATCCGGCCATGCGATCGGCTTCGGCGAAGGCCTTCTTCAGATCCGCAACGCCGGAAAAGACCGCGCTGATCGAAACGAAGCGCATGTCCACCGCATCGGCGAGCAGCCGGGCGATGCTGGTCTTGCCGGTGCCCGGAGGCCCCCACAGGACCATGCTCGAAAGCCTTCCGGCAGCGACCATCCGCCCGATAGCGCCTTCGGGGCCGGTCAGGTGCTCCTGCCCGATCACCTCATCGAGCGCGCGAGGCCGCAGCCGGTCGGCAAGCGGGGCATCATCGCGCCCCGCGCCGCTCAGGGTGCCGGGCGAAGGGGAAGGGGGTGCGTCATCTCCGAACAGGTCTGCCATTGGTCCGGTGAGATAGGCCTTCGGTCGGAAAATGCCACGGCCCGCTTGCATCGCTGTATCCAAGATATATCTTGAACCTATCGAACATGGAGGATGCGATGACAGGTTTCAGATTTACCCGCCATGGCGGCCGCGGTCGGCGCGGCTCCGCGTGGCAGTTCTACGGCCCGCTGATGGCGATGGCCGCAGCCGGGAGCGGCCGCTGGGGCGGCGACTGGAACGCCGACTGGAGCGAGGAATGGGGCACGGGGCCGCGCGGCGGGGGGCGGCGACGTCGCCGCCAGCGCATGTTCGGCTCCGGCGAATTGCGCCTTGCCCTCCTCGCGCTCATCGCCGAGCAGCCGCGCCACGGCTATGAACTGATAAAGGCGATAGAGGAGATGACCGGCGGCACCTATGCGCCGAGCCCGGGCGCGGTCTATCCCACGCTCCAGCTGCTTGCCGACGAGGGCAAGATCGCCGAGGCCCAAGCGGAGGGCGCGAAAAAACCCTTCGAGGCGACCGAGGAAGGGCGCGCCGAACTCGACGAGCGCAAGGGCGAGGTCGATGCGCTGATGGCCCGACTTTCCGACGAAGGAAGCCGCGCGGAAAAGGCCCGTTCGCCAGACCTGATGCGCGCGCTCGGCAATCTCGCCAATGTTCTTGCCAACAAGGCCAAGGGCGGGCGGCTGGACAAGGCGGCGATGGAGGAGATCGTCGATATCATCGACGAGGTCGCCAAGCGCATCGAACGACTCTGACCGATCGCGCTGTGGACGCTGGGGGGGAGGCGTCCGCACAGCGGCCTGCGCGGGCTGGCAGACAAGGCGATTGCCGCGTCCGGCGCGCTTGCGTATTCCTTGCGCGGGTCGCGCCCACCGGGAGAGGGGAAGGACAATGACCGAGACCGCATCGCGCGCAAGGGCGCCATGGCACCTGTGGGCGCTCGCCCTCGTCAGCCTGATATGGTTCGCAGGCGGCGCGAACGACTACCTCCAGACCAAGCTGGGCAACCGCGAATACCTTGCGATGGCAGCCGAGGGCAGCGGTGTTTCGCTCGAGATCATGGACGGCTATGTCGCGAGCTTTCCGCTCTGGGCGACGATCGCCTGGGCGCTCGGCGTGTGGGGCGCGGTGGGGGGTTCGCTGCTGCTTGTGCTGCGCAGCCGCTTCGCCGTTCACGCCTTCATCGCCTCGTTGGCCGGCCTCGCCGTAACCACGGCCTGGACCTATGCCTCCGAGGCGTCCGCGCCTTTCGTGAACACCTTCCAGATCGTATTCAGCGTCCTCATCTGGCTGTCGGTGATCGGCATGGCCTATTATTCGTCGCGCATGACCAAGGCGGGGGTCCTGCGCTGAGGTGAGAATACCGGGCGACCCTTGCGCCCGGCCTACTAGGCCGCTTCCGCCTCGCGCCTTTGCAGCGCGCGGCGCTCCTCGACCAGACGGACATAGATATCCGCCACCACCTGGTTGATCGCGTCCCAGCTGTATTCCCGCGCCCGCGCCTCGCCCGCCGTGCCATGGGCGGCGCGCAGGGTCGCATCCTCGCAATATGGCGCGATCGCCTCGGCATAGGCACACGCATCGCCAGGTGGCACCAGCCGCCCTGTATCGCCGTCGACCACGAGGCTCGAGGCGCCGGTCGCGCCTGCCGCAACGACCGGCAGCCCGCTCGCCATCGCTTCCAGCGTTACATTGCCGAAAGTCTCGGTGACGCTGGGGTTGAAGAACACGTCGCCGCTGGCGAGCGCTTCGCCCAGGGCCTCGCCCGTCTTGAACCCGGCGAAGATGCCGCCCGGCAGCGCTTCCTCGAACCATCCGCGCGCCGGTCCGTCGCCGATCACGAGCACGCGGTGCGGCACCTGGCGCTTGCGGAGTTGGACGATCGTCTCGGCGAAGATGTCGAGCCCCTTTTCCATCACCAGCCGACCGAGGAACACGATCGCCACGTCGTCATCAGCAAGGCCGAGGCTGCGCCGCCATTCGAGATTGCGCCGCTTCGAGGTGAAGACCGCGCGGTCGACCCCGCGGCTCCACAGCCCGATATCGTCGTGCATCTCCATCGCCAGCAATTCGTCGATCATGCTCTGCGACGGCGCGACGAGCGCGTCGCAGCGATTGTAGAACCGCCGCAGCAGGCGCACCAGCAGCGGTTCGAGGAAGGCCATGTTGTAATAGCGCGGATAGGTCTCGAAGCGGGTATGGACCGAGGCGAGCACGGGCACGTCGTGTTCCTGCGCCCAGCGCAGCGCGGCATGGCCCGAGGGATCGGGCGAGGACAGATGGACGATGTTCGGCCCGAAGCGGGCAAGATCGCGCTTCACCTTCCCCCCGAGCCCGGTCGGCAGGCGGTATTCACCGCGCCCCTTCACCGGCATGGGGATATTGGGCACGCCGACGAGATCGCCGGTCGGTTCGAAATCCGGTTCCGGCACGACGGGCGAATAAACCCGCACCGCCGCGCCCTCGTCGAGCAGCGAGCCGACCAGCCGGTTCAGGGCCTGGTTCGCCCCGTCGCGGGTGTAGTTGTAATTGCCGCTGAACAGGGCGATGCGGAGGTCACTGGTTTCCATTAGCCGGCCCGTTTAGGCGAGGCAGCGCCGACGCTCAAGCAGGGAGGCACCGGCGCCGCAAGGACCCGCCTTTGGCCCAAGGCGCGCGGCTCGCGCGGCCAGTGACCGGAAAATGTCGCCGAAAGACCATCTCGCCGAAGGTTTTGCTCGGCGAAGTTTTTGCATTGCGTCATTGACTTGGCGCGCAAGCTGTCTAGTTCGGCCAGCGGGCCACGCGGTCCCAACGCCGCGCGAGCTCTCTGGAAGGAGAGAATACATGACTGCATATGCACGCGGGCTCCTGCACGAGCCGCCCGTGAAACCTGAACGTCCGCAATTTTCTTCCGGCCCTACGGTGAAATTCCCGGGCTGGTCCCTCGACAAGGTGAAGACCGCATCGCTCGGCCGATCGCACCGTTCGGCCGATGCCAAGGGCCGTCTCAAATACGCGATCGACCTCTCGCGCGAGCTGCTCGGCGTGCCCGACGACTATCTCGTCGGGATCATGCCCGGCTCCGACACCGGCGCGATCGAGGCGGCGATGTGGACCATGCTCGATCCCGCGCGCCCCGCGACGGTGGCGGCGTGGGAAAGCTTCGGCAATGTCTGGATCCAGGACGCGGTCAAGCAGCTCAAGCTGCCGAACCTGCAGATCCTCTCGGCCGATTACGGCCAGATCCCCGACCTCACCACCATCCCGCAGCGCAATGACGTGGTGTTCACCTGGAACGGCACGACTTCGGGCGCACGCATCCCGAACACGGACTGGCTCGAAAAGGGCCGCGAGGGCGTCGTGCTGAACGATGCCACCAGCGCCATCTTCGCCCAGGAGATGGACTGGCCGAAACTCGATGCCACGACCTATTCCTGGCAGAAGGTGATGGGCGGCGAAGCGCAGCACGGCATGCTGATCCTCAGCCCCAAGGCGGTCGAGCGGATCGAGAGCTATGATCCTGCCTGGCCCCTGCCCAAGTTGTTCCGCCTGAAGAAGGGCGACAAATTGAATCGCGCGATCTTCGAAGGGGCGACGATCAACACGCCCTCGCTGCTCGCGACGGAGGATTACATCGCCGCGCTCGAATGGGCGAAGTCGATCGGCGGGCGCAAGGCGTTGATCGAACGCGCCGATGCGAACGCACGGATCGTCCTCGACTGGATCGAATCGACACCCTGGCTGCGCAACATGGTCTCCGACCCGGCGCTGCGCACCAATACCGGCGTATGCATGGTCTTTCAGGGCGACTGGTACGACAACCTGCCCGAGGACGAGAAGGCCGCAGTGCCGAAGAAGATCGTCAAGCTGCTCGAAGAGCGCAATGTCGGCTACGATTTCAACGGCTATCGCGATGCGCCGCCCTCCCTTCGCATCTGGTGCGGCGGCACGCTCGAACAGGAGGATATCAAGCGCCTCCTGCCGTGGATCGAATGGGCCTACGCGACCGTCAAGGGCGCGGCCTGAGTCATTCTCACGGGTGAGGCCCCGCGCAGGCGGGGCCCTCGTTCCCATGCCTTCCCCATTGCCGCAAGAAGTCCCCGCCTGCGCGGGCGACTCGCTGGATTGGAATTTCCCATGAGCAAGCCAAAGGTACTCATTTCCGACAAGATGGACCCCAATGCCGCGCGCATCTTCGAAGAGCGCGGCTGCGAGGTCGACGTAAAGCCCGGCATGACGCCGGATGAACTGAAGGGTGTGATCGGCGACTATCACGGTCTCGCGATCCGGTCCTCGACCAAGGTCACGCCCGACATTCTGGACGCTGCGACCAATCTGAAAGTGATCGGCCGCGCCGGCATCGGGGTCGACAATGTCGATGTCCCCTATGCCAGCGGCAAGGGCGTCGTCGTGATGAACACACCGTTCGGCAATTCGATCACGACCGCCGAACACGCCATCGCGATGATGATGGCGCTCGCCCGCCAGATCCCCGACGCCAACACCCGCACCAAGGCGGGCGAATGGCCGAAGAAGGATTTCATGGGGGTCGAGGTGACCGCCAAGACACTCGGCCTTATCGGCGCGGGCAATATCGGCTCGATCGTGGCCTCCCGCGCGCAGGGTCTCAGGATGAAGGTGATCGCCTACGATCCCTTCCTGACCGAGGACCGCGCGATCGAACTGGGGATCGAGAAGGTCGATCTCGACACGCTGCTTTCGCGTGCCGATTTCGTGACGCTGCACACGCCGCTGACGGACGAGACCCGCAATATCCTCAGCCGCGAGCGGCTCGAGAACGCCAAGCCCGGCATTCGCATCGTCAATTGCGCTCGCGGCGGCCTGATCGATGAGGTCGCTCTGAAGGACTGCCTCGAAAGCGGCCAGGTCGCGGGTGCAGCGCTCGACGTGTTCGCTGAGGAGCCGGCCACGGACAACCCGCTGTTCGATGCGCCCAATTTCATCTGCACGCCGCATCTCGGCGCTTCGACGACCGAGGCCCAGGTCAATGTCGCGCTGCAGGTGGCCGAACAGATGGCGGACTATCTCGTCAATGGCGGCGTCACCAATGCGCTCAACATGCCGAGCCTGTCGGCCGAGGAAGCGCCCAAGCTGCGCCCCTACATGGCGCTTGCCGAAAAGCTCGGCAGCCTCGTCGGCCAGCTTGCTCATGGCAGCCTTACCAAGATCAGCATCGAGCGCGAGGGCGCGGCAGCCGAACTCAACGGCAAGCCGATTACCGGCGCGGTGCTTGCAGGCTTCATGCGGCGCTATTCGGACACCGTGAACATGGTCAACGCACCCTATCTCGCGAAGGAACGCGGATTGGACGTGAGTGAGATCCGGCATGACCGCGAAGGCGCGTTCAACACGCTGATCCGGGTGACGGTCGAGACATCCTCCGGTCCGCGCTCGGTCGCCGGCACGCTGTTCGGGACGCAGTCTCCGCGCCTCGTCGAGATTTTCGGGATCGGGATCGAGGCCGAACTCGACGGCGACATGCTCTACGTGGTCAATGACGACAAGCCGGGCTTCATCGGCAGGATCGGGACCATGCTCGGCGGCCACGGGATCAATATCGGCACCTTCAATCTCGGCCGCCGCGATGCGGGGGGCGAGGCGGTTCTGCTGCTCAGCCTCGACGAGCATCCGGGCGCGGAAATCATGACCGAGGCCGAAAAGCTCGAGGGCGTTAAGACGGTGAAGGCGCTGAGGTTCTAAGTCTCTCGCACCAAGCTGGCGAGAATCCATCGGCCTCCCGGCGCGCATGCTTGCCGGGGGGCCGTTTTCCTTTTAGCGCCAGCGCCGACATGACCCAACCGACCGACCTGTTGCCCGAGGGGCTCGAGGACCGCCTTCCCGCTTCGGCCGCGCGCATCACCCATGCGATGCGCGCCTGCCTCGACGTGCTCCACACCCATGGCTACGACCGGGTGCGCCCGCCGCTGCTCGAATTCGAACGCTCGCTGGCGAGCCGGATGCAGGGCATCCGCACGCAGGCCATGTTCCGCTTCGTCGATCCCGCGAGCCTGCGAACGCTCGCTCTGCGTTCCGACATCACTCCGCAGGTCGGGCGGATCGCCGCGACCAGCATGAAGACTGCCCCGCGCCCGCTGCGGCTCGCCTATTGTGGGGAGACCGCGCTGATCCGCGCGAGCCAACTCGATCCCGCACGCCAGCGGCTGCAACTGGGCGCGGAACTGATCGGCGTGGATACCATCGCCGCCGCGAGCGAGATCGTGATGGTGGCGATAGAGGCGCTCATGGGCGCAGGGCTGACCGGTATCAGCGTCGATTTCACTCTCCCCGACCTCGTCGATACGCTGGCCGCGAGGGACGGCGACACCGATCCTGACCATATCGAGGCGGTGCGGCGCGAACTCGATACCAAGGATGCGGGCGGGCTGAGAGATGCGGGCGGCGAGGCCTATCTTCCTTTGCTCTACGCCGCCGGTCCGTTCGACAGCGCACTCGCCGACCTGCGGGAATATGATGCGGGCGGGGCGCTCGCGACGCGGCTCGACGGGCTCAAAGCGATCGCGGCGCGGGTGAAGGCGGCGCACGGGCCGGACGTTCGCCTGACGCTCGATCCGACCGAGCGGTATGGCTTCGAATACCAGAGCTGGTTCGGCTTCACGCTCTATGCCGATGCCCTGCGCGGCGCGGCGGGGCGCGGCGGGACCTACCGGATCGGCGGGAGCGAGGAGGCGGCGACGGGTTTCTCGCTCTATGTCGACCACCTCGCCGAGGTCGCGCCCGAGGCGGGCGGCGGGCGGGTGGTCTACCTCCCGCTCGGCCACGACGCGGACGCGGCGGCGAAGCTGCGCGCCGAGGGCTGGCGCACGCTCGCGCAGCTTGGCGAGGGCGAGGATGCGGGGATGCTCGGCTGCACCCACGTGCTCGAAGGCGACACGCCGAAGGAACTGGAGGCATCGCAATGACCGACGCCGATAAGAAGGTAGGGGCCGCCCCCATCGCGCTCGAAAACGACCCGCTCGCGCCCTATTTCATAGCCCCCGCATGGCGCGTGGGCGACCTCGTGCTGTGCTCCGGGCAGGCGAGCATCGGCGAGGACGGCAGCATCGTCGGCGAAGGGGATTTCGACGCCCAGCTTGCCCAGACCTTCGCCAATATCGAACGCGTTCTGGCCGCGGCCGGAAGCGACCTGTCGAAAGTGGTCAAGGTCGTGATCTACCTCACCGACATGGCGCATTTCCCCAAGATCGTGGAAGCGCGGCAGAAATACTTCACGCCGCCCTACCCTGCCGACACGACGGTGGAGGTAAAGGGGCTGGCGCTGCCCGAGCTACTGGTGGAGATCGACGTTACCGCTGTGGTTTGAGGGGGTGCTGAGCCAGGGCCGCAATGGCTGCTTCTGGGTGGTTTTCTGACTGGCGGGTTTTGGGCAGCGTTAATACAGTAGCTGCCATACGGAGAGCGAAATTGATCGGATATGTTGCCTTGCTTCGTGCCGTGAATGTCGGCGGGACCGGCAAATTGCCGATGACCGAACTGGTTCGGATGAGCGAGGCGGCAGGGTTTGAGAATGTGAAAACCTACATCGCGAGCGGCAATGTCGTGTTCAAAAGCAAGAGGTCCGAGGGCGAGGTGCGGTCCGCTCTCGAGGAGCGGCTAAAAGAGTATGCTGGCAGGGACGTGGGCGTGGTCTTGCGGACGGCCACCGAACTCGCTGATACATTGGCCCGCAACCCGTTCTCGGACTCACCAGGCAATCGCGTCACGGCGCTATTTGTGAATGAAACACTTCCTACCGATCCACTTGACGGCGTGAAAGGGATCACGAACGAAGAGGTGCGACTAGGCAAACGCGAACTGTTTGTTCTCTATCCGGACGGCATGGCCAAAACCCGGCTTCGCATACCGAGCGACAGACACGGAACGGCCCGGAACATGAATACCGTGGCGAAGCTCGCGGAGATGGCCGCGACCGTCGCTTAGTCAGAGTTTGTAACGGAACACATAATCATGCCGATCCTGCAGGGCATCGATAGTCATCGTTCCCGTGAGTCCGGTTAGCCCATCTGATGCGGAATCTGGGACGACGACGACCGTCAGTGATGGCGTGCCCTTGTCCATCAATCCGCTATGCTGGAGAATGAAGGAGCCCTGTTTGCCGCCGAGAGTGGCGGTCACACGCTCCATCGCTACGTAGCCGGCGGAACCTTCAACGCCACTGCGAAACGCGAGCATCTGCCCAGCACTCGTTCCTTGCAGGTCACCGCGAAAAGTCTTGTCGATAGACATACCGCCGATTGGGCCATCATCCGAACCGATTGGCGTTAGCTTTACGTCAAAAGTGCCTGTCGCTGTGTTCTGCATCTGCTTCCTCATTCCAGCTCTGTCTGCTTTTAGCTCCCTCGCGCTCAGGATGGAACGACCGAAAAGGGGTCTATTCTGTTGAAGAAGTCGCGGCAGGGGCGAGCTGAAGGCGAGGTTTGGATTTACGCGAGCGAGCTGCCATCCCGCTCAGGCGGGTGCGAGCCCCGGCATTGGTTGCATCTTGGCCAGTTTTCGGAGGTTCTGGGCTGCTGCGGCGAGGTGGAACTCGTCTTTTGCTCCGTTGGGACCGCGCAGGCGTAAGCGGTCTAGCTTCAGTATTCGCTTGAGGTGCGCAAACAGCATCTCGACCTTCTTTCTCTGGCGGCGTGAGACGAGATAGGCTTCGGTGTTGGCGATATCGCGGGCCATATCGCGTGCGCCTTCGTGGATCGAGCGCATGATCTTGCGGGCGGGCATTTTGGGCGTGCAGCGCTGCTTGAGTTCGCAGCCCTGGCAGTCCTTCTGGCTTGCGCGGTAGCGGATGAAGCCATCGGCATTGGCCAGCGGACGCGGCGTCTTGAAGTTGCGATTGGACGGGCGGAGGCGTTTGCCGCCAGGGCAGATATAGCTGTCGTCCTCATGGTCGAAGGTGAAGGCTGATCGCTCAAAGGTGTCGTCCTTTCTGGCCGACTTGTCGCGCGACAATCAGGATGAGAAAGCGCGACAATCAAGATGAGAATCCGGTGTGGGGGAACCGGCGCAGGGCGTAGCCCGTAGCCGGTTCCCCCACACCGGGGCGCCCTTTGCTGGGCTGCCGAGATGATCGCGGTGTCAGGTATGGTTGGGTTTTCCTTCTGCGGAGGACCTGCCGTGTGCCTGGCCGTCACATAACCGATCATCAGATGAGGCTGTTCATGACATTGAGGAAAGATCACTCGGTAGCGCAGGCTGCGGTGAAGGCCGGGATGAGTCCCGCGACGGGCTATCGGCTGTTGCAGGATCCGCAGCGGCCGTTGCAGACGAAAGCGCCGCGCGGGCGGCGGCGTCCCGATCCGCTGGCAGGATACTTTGACGAGGAGGTCGTGCCGTTGCTGGAAGCAGCGCCCGGGCTTCGTCCGATCGCGATCTTCGAGGAGCTGCGCCGCCGGCATGGCAGCCTGCCGTTTGCGCGCCGGACGCTCGAGCGACGGATCAGGGCCTGGCGTGCGCTGCATGGGCCCGAACGCGAGGTCATCTTCCGGCAGTTGCATGAGCCTGGCAGACTTGGCCTGTCGGACTTTACCGATATGGGCGATTTTGATGTCACGGTCGCCGGCGTGCCGCTTGAGCACATGCTCTATCACTTCCGGCTGACCTATGGCGGGTTCGAGCACTGCCATGTGATCCTGGGCGGCGAGAGCTTTGTTGCCTTGGCCGAGGGGCTGCAGAATGCCTTGTGGTCAGCGGGCGGCGCACCGCGGCTTCACCGGACGGACAGCCTGTCGGCGGCGTTCCGCAATCTTGCTGCTGATGCCCGGGCTGATCTGACCACGCGATATGATGCGCTGTGCCAGCATTACGGGATGGAGCCGACCCGCAACAACACAGGGGTGGCCCATGAGAACGGTTCGATCGAGAGCTCTCATGGCCATATCAAGGCTGCGGTGAGGGATGCCTTGCTGCTGAGGGGAAGCAGCGACTTTGCCGATCTGGCGGCGTATCGCTGCTTCATCGATGAGGTCGTGACCGCGCGCAACCGGCGTCATGCTCCCTCGATCGATGCCGAGCGCCGCACCTTGCAGCCGCTGCCTGACACGCGCACGAGTGATTACGAGGAGGTGCTGGTCGCGGTCACCTCATCGGGCGGCTTCACCTTGCGCAAGGTGTTCTACACCGTGCCCTCGCGGCTGATCGGACACAAGCTGCGCGCGCGGCTTTACGATGACCGGATCGACCTGTTCCTGGGCGGCACCCAGCTGATGACCCTGGTGCGCGGCCGCGCTGGCGACAATGGCAAGCATGGTCATATCGTCGATTACCGGCATGTGATCCACTCGCTCAGGCGCAAGCCGATGGCGCTCATGGGGCTGGTCTATCGCGACAGCCTGTTCCCCCGCGAAGCCTACCGGCGGATGTTCGAGCATCTGCTGGAGCAAGAAGGCGAGCGCTCGGCTTGCAGGATCACCGTTGATCTGCTGGCCATGGCGCACGAGCGGGCCTGCGAGGCTGAACTTGCCGGACTGCTCGAAGCCGATCTTGCCGCGCGACGATGCCCTGACATCGGCGCCCTGCGAAGCCGGTTCTCCCCCGATCCCGCTCAGCTGCCCGCGGTCACGGTCAAGCTCGGCGGGCTTGCATCCTATGACAGCCTGATCGGATGGGGAGAGGCGGCATGAGCACAGGTCCGATGATCGATGCCCAGCGCCTCAGCCTGATGCTGAACGAGCTGCGCTTGCCGGCAATCAAGCATATCTGGGGCGACTTTGCCGCGCGCGCAGACAAGGAAGGCTGGCCTGCGGCCCGGCTTCTGGCCGCGCTCGCCGAGCATGAGATCGCCGAACGGGATCGGCGGCGGACCGAGCGGCATCTGGCCGAAGCCAAGCTCCCTGCCGGAAAGACCCTCGATACCTTCGCGTTCGATGCCGTGCCAATGGTCTCCAAGGCGCAGGTCATGGCGATGTGCGCCGGCGACGGATGGCTCGAGCAGGGTGCCAACCTCATCCTGTTCGGCCCTCCTGGTGGCGGCAAGACCCATCTGGCCGCTGCCATCGGCCTCGCGCTGGTCGAGAATGGTTGGCGCGTCCTGTTCACGCGCACGTCCGATCTGGTGCAGCGGCTCCAGATCGCCCGGCGCGAACTGGCG
This sequence comes from Erythrobacter litoralis, assembly GCF_001719165.1. Lineage (NCBI taxonomy): Bacteria > Pseudomonadati > Pseudomonadota > Alphaproteobacteria > Sphingomonadales > Erythrobacteraceae > Erythrobacter > Erythrobacter litoralis. The sequence goes on along the minus strand of NZ_CP017057.1, from coordinate 2,395,598 downwards.
CTCGAATCCGCGCTGGCAAAGCTCGACAAGTATCATCTGCTGGTGCTCGACGACTTCGCTTACGTCAGCCGGGACCAGGCCGAAACCTCGGTCCTGTTCGAACTGATCAGCGCCCGCTACGAACGTCGCTCGCTGCTGATCACCGCCAACCAGCCCTTCGGCGACTGGAACAGTGTCTTCCCGGATCCGGCCATGACGCTCGCCGCGGTGGATCGTCTGGTCCATCACGCAACAATCTTCGAGATGAACGTCGAAAGCTACCGGCGACGAACCGCCGAAGCGCGTCGCTCAGGCCCAGGCCGACCAGCGACCTACACGACGCCCAAGGTCCTCGAAGCCGTCCGCGACAATCAGGACGACAAATAGCCCTTGCCAGCGACAATCAGAATGCGCACAAACTGTCGCGCCGCGACAATCAACTTCTCATCCTGATCGTCGCGCAACTCTCACCTTGAATGTCGCGCTACACCGACTTGTCGAACACCGGGATATGCGGCTCGATGCCCTGATCCTCGACCAGCCAGGCGAGGTTCGGTGCTGAGCCATAGGCCGCATCTGCCACCAGCTTTTCAGGCCACAGCCCGAAGCGTTCTTGCGTCCGCTCGATCATCCGGCGCTGGGCGAGCACTTCGGCCTGGCGCACCGATGTGGTCGCCTCGACATCGACGATCACCGCGTGGTCGAGGTCGATCATATAGTTGGTGGAGTAGGAGTAGAACGCCGCCTCGCGCGTTGCCGCAGTCCAGCGCGCGGCAGGATCGGTGAGGTTGATCCGCTTGGGTGTGACCGGCGTCGATCCACCGAACGCGGCATCGTCGAGCACTTCGAGATACTCGGCCACCGCGCGGCCCGCAGCTTCGGGTGGCAGCCCCTCCTCGCCAGGCACCGAACGCTGCCGGTGTACATCGGCGCGGATCAGGCTGGCATCGACCGCGAAGCCTTCGGCACCCACCAGCCCTTCGGCCATGCAGCGCTCGACGGTCATCTCGAACAGCTTGCGCAAGAGGTCACTGTCGCGGAACCGACCATGCCGGTTCTTCGAGAAGGTCGAGTGATCGGGCACTGACCCATTGAGATCAAGTCGACAGAACCAGCGATAGGCAAGGTTGAGATGAACTTCCTCGCACAGCCGCCGCTCTGATCGGATGCCCATGCAGTAGCCGATGATCAGCATTCGGATCATCAGTTCGGGATCGATCGAAGGGCGACCGGTCGAACTGCAAAACGGCTTCAGGTGCTCGCGGATGCCATCAAGATCGACGAACCGATCGATCGAACGCAGCAAGTGATCTTCGGGGACATGATCCTCGATGCGAAAGCTGTAGAACAGCGCCTCCTGCATCACCGTCCGCTCGCCCATCATCAGCATATCTCCCGCTTCGCGAAGATCACTGAATCAGCAGCTTAGCCCTTCTGCAAGCGGAGTTTTTCAACAGAATAGGGGTCGTAAGCGGACAGTCCGCTGTCGGCTCTCGGCAGGGCCGCTCGCCCTTATCCGAGCACCCGCGCCAGGAACGCATCCACCTCCCGGGTCTGCACCCCGCCCGCCTCGGTGCCGATTTCGCGGTTCATCCGCCCGTGGTCGGTCCCTTCGACCGCCACCGCTTCCGCTTCGACGCCGCCCGCGCGCAGGCGTTCGGCAAGCGCCTCGGACTGGGCGGAGGAAGCCTCGCGGTCCGCGACGTAGAGCGCCAGCCAGTTGGGCGCGTCTTTGCCGCCGACATGGGTGACGGGGGAAAACGCCTCCTGCACCGCTTCGTCCGCGGTGAAGGCGTTGTAGTAGACCTGCCAGAACTCGGGCGCGGCCGAGGCCATCTGCGCCTTCACGTCGTAGCCGGCCCCGTCGAGCAGGACGACGCCCCGGATCGCGTGGAACGCCTCGTCCGCGTATTTCGGATCGGTCGCGACCAGCGCGGCGAGATGCGCGCCCGCGCTGTGGCCCATCAGCACGATGCGGTCCGCGTCGAAGCCGATCGCGCCCGCTTGTCCGCGCAGCGCCCGCAGGGCCGCACCGATGTCCCCGGCCTGCTCCGCCACGCTCACATCCGGCACCAGCCGGTATCCCGTCGACGCGAAGTAATACCCTTGCGCGTTCAGATGCGCCGGCTTCACCTGCACCAGCTTGTGGTTTCCCATCCGCCAGCCTCCGCCATGGACGAACAGCACCAGCGGCAGCGGATCGACCGCGCCCTCGGGTTCGTAGACGTCGACCTGCTGGCGCGCATCTTTCCCATAGAGAACGCTGCGCGTCGGTTTTGCCGTCGGGCGCAGGCCCTCGGGACGGGTTTCGAGCGAGCCCTGACGCCCGCGCGCCTCGATCCGGGCGCGCAGCTCGGCCTTGCATTCATCGGGGATCTCGGCCCGCCGCTCGCGCAGGCAGGCACGGAATGCCGCGCGGTCGGCTTCGTCCACCTCGTAGCACAGCGCGATCAGCTCCTCGCGGCAGTTTTCCGACAGGCGGCCCGCGCGCTGCTGCGCGAGGATCGGCGTCGCGGCGAGCGCGCCAGCCACGAGGGCGGCGAGCGCGGCTGTGAATTTCGTCATGTTGACCCCTTTTTGCTTGCCTCTATCGCTTTAACGCGCGCTTCGCCGCCACCCTTCGCCCGCCCGGGGAGCGAGTGCAAGCAAGCAGCGCGGCAAGGTTCGCGCAATGACCGCAGCGGGGCGGCTCCGGCGGTGCTTGCCCTTGGCTGCCCAAGCGCCTAACCCCGCCCGGTTTGCGCGCCCGAGCCGGGCGCGGCCGAGAGGACTCGCAAAGGACATACATGGCCAACGTCACCGTGATCGGCGCCCAGTGGGGCGATGAAGGCAAGGGCAAGATCGTCGACTGGCTGGCGAGCCGCGCCGATGCCGTCGTGCGGTTCCAGGGCGGGCACAATGCGGGCCACACGCTCGTCATCGACGGGACCACCTACAAGCTTTCGCTCCTGCCTTCCGGTATCGTCTCGGGCACGATGAGCCTCATCGGCAACGGCGTCGTGCTCGATCCCTGGGCGCTGCGCGACGAGGTCGGCAAGCTCGAAGGGCAGGGGGTGAAGATCGATGACGACAATCTCGCCATCGCCGACAATTGCCCGCTGATCCTGCCGCTGCACCGCGACCTCGACGCGCTGCGCGAAGGCGCTGCGGGCAAGGGCAAGATCGGCACGACCGGGCGCGGGATCGGCCCTGCCTACGAGGACAAGGTCGGCAGGCGGGCGATCCGCGTTTGCGACCTCGCCCATCTCGACACGCTGGAGCCGCAGCTCGACCGGCTGTGCGCGCATCACGATGCGCTGCGGGCAGGCTTCGACCAGCCGCCGGTCGACCGCGCGGAGCTGCTCGAACAATTGCGCGATGTCGCCCCCTTCGTGCTGCGTTTCGCCCAGCCGGTGTGGAAACGGCTCAAGAAGATCAGGAAGGCCGGGGCCAAGGTGCTGTTCGAGGGCGCGCAGGGCGTGCTGCTCGATGTCGACCACGGCACCTATCCCTTCGTCACCAGTTCGAACACGGTGAGCGGGACGGCGGCGAGCGGAAGCGGGCTCGGGCCCAACGCGACCGGCTTCGTGCTTGGCATCGTCAAGGCCTACACCACCCGCGTCGGCTCCGGGCCTTTCCCGACCGAACTCGACGACGAAACCGGCAAGTCGCTGGGCGAGAGGGGGCACGAATTCGGCACTGTCACCGGGCGCCAGCGGCGCGTCGGCTGGTTCGACGCGGTGCTCGTGCGCCAGACCTGCGCGATCAGCGGCGTGACCGGCATCGCGCTGACGAAAATCGACGTGCTCGACGGGCTCGAAAAGGTGAAGATCTGCACCGGTTATCGCCTGCGCGGCAATGTCTACGACTACCTCCCCAGCCATGCCGGCGACCAGGCCAGCGTCGAGCCGATCTACGAGGAGATGGAAGGGTGGCGCGAAAGCACTGCGGGCGCGCGCAGCTTCGCCGATCTTCCGGCCAATGCTGTCAAGTACATCCAGCGCGTGCAGGAGCTGATCGAATGCCCCGTCGCGCTAGTCTCGACCAGTCCCGAGCGCGATGACACGATCCTCGTGCGCGACCCGTTCGAGGATTGAGGCGAACAGTCAAGTGCCGGGGGTCGCCCCCAATTGAACGGAAACCGGCGCGGCTGTATTGTGCGCAGCCATGCGATGCCTGATCTCAGCGGTCCTGCTGGTCATCCTTGCCGCCTGTTCCGGTCCTCCGGAAGAGGTCGTGCGCGCGCCGAGCGAGGGGATCACCACCACGCGCAGCCCGGCCTCGCGCGAGCTGCCGCCGGGCCGTGCGCTGGTCGCGGACTACCTTCTGGTCGACAAGTCGGAACGGCTTCTGGTTGCCTACAGCAGAGGCGAGCCGATCCGCGCTTATCGCGGCCTCGCATTCGGTGACGCGCCGATGGGTCACAAACGGTTCGAAGGCGACGAACGCACTCCGGAAGGGATCTACAGCATCGACTTGCGCAATCCCAACAGCCGCTATCACCTGTCCCTGCGGATCTCCTATCCCAATGCCGACGACCGCGCTTTCGCCGCGCGTTACGGGCGTTCTGCTGGCGGCGACATCTTCATCCACGGCCAGCCGAACGGCTATCCCGGACCGCCTCTGCCCGGCAATTGGACCGATGGCTGCATCGCGCTCTCGAATGCCGAGATCGAGGAACTCTGGCGGCTCGTCCCCGACGGCACCCCGATCGAAATCAGGCCCTGAAGCGGCCTGAACCCGCCCCCGCGTCAAGCGGTCGGGACGGCTTTTGGACTTGACATGATCGCGCTTTGTTCTAATTTTGTTCCGATCAGGCAGAAGGGGCAATTCGATGAGCGCGACAGATTTTGCATATGACCTCGCCAGCGATGCGGCGGGGCTTCCCTCTCGCATCGCCGTTTTCGCCGATGGCACGGCAAGACGCCGCGAAATGCTCGGCGATCTTGCCGGGGCGGGCTTTCGGACGATCGACGGGGGCGCGCTCGATGCGCTGCTCGGCGGGCCGATCACTTTGCTGGGCGATGTCGTTCTGGTCGATTGCCCCGCCGTCGATGCGCAGCACCTTGCCGCGCTCGCCCGCCTCGACATGCGCGTCGCGCAGTCGGGTGCCCGGCTGATCGTTTCGACCTCGATGAAGGCGCTCGACGACGTGTTCGCCGCGCTCGACCAGTGCGAACCGCAGATCCTCGTCACGCCCAGCCGGGCAGAGCGGGTCGTGGCGGTCGGCCGCGTCATGGCCGAGATCGCCGATCCGCGCGTACGCGAAATGACCGAAGAGGACCGCTTCGACCTGCTGCGCCTTTCGCAGCAGGTCGAAGCGATCGCGAGCAAGCTCGATGGGCTTTCGGGCAGCGGCCGCTTTGCCGGGCCGCATGGGCAGGCCGACAATGCGGGGGAGGGCCGGTCCTTACCCGATACGCCCGCCCACCAGCCTTCGAGCCCGGCCCGGCTGTACGATTCCCAAAACCCCCCGCTCCCCGATCCGCGCATGGTGCGCAGGATCATCGCCGGCCGACAGGCGCATGCGCGCTTCTTCGATGGCGCGCTTTTCGTCGATCCTGCCTGGGACATGCTGCTCGACCTCACCGCAGCCCATGGAGAAGGGCAGAAGGTTTCAGTGACCTCGCTGTGCATCTCTGCGGACGTGCCAGCGACAACGGCGCTGCGCTGGCTGGGGCAGATGGTCGAAACCGGTATCTTCCGGCGGATCGCCGACGAAACCGACCGTCGACGCGCCTTCATCGCGCTGAGCGATGCCTCGATCGAGGCGATGTCGCGCTATTTCGCCGAAGTCGAGGTGCCGCTGGCGCAGCCCGCCTAGCCGGGGTTCGCGCCAGTACCATGGCGCAGGATAACCGTCATCCCGGCCGGGTCTGCGCCGCCGTCCGGAAAAGCGCATCGCGGCCTTTCTGAAGAACGGCAGGACAGACGATCGCAGGTTATCCGCCGCGCATCTGCGCGGACCCGGGCGAGGATCGCAGGGGCGATCCCCGGATCGGCGCAGACCGTGTCGGCCTCGCCAAGCATCCGGGCCTGTTTCACGGTGAGGTCTTCGGGATCATCGCTTCGGATGGTGAATTCGGCAAGGGTGGGGGGGCGCGGCGTATCGGCTGCCTCGAGCCAATCGCCAACCCGCTCGTGCGAGGCGGGATCGAGCACATCGAGCGCGCCACCTTCGCGCAGCGCCGCATCGAGCGCGCGGCGGCGTTCGGCAGCGTCGGGGAACCTATCTCGCAGGCGGGCGCGGAATGCGAACAGCGCATCGGCAAGCCCGCCCAGCTGATCGGGAAGGATCCGTTCAAGCCTCAGGCGCAGGTGCTTCGCAAGGCCGGCCGAAGCTCCCCCGGTGCCGACCGCGATCAGGACGGGTTTGCGGTCGAGCAGGCTCGGCGTGGTAAAATCGCACAATTCTGGCCGGTCGACGACATTCACAAGCATTCCTGCACAGCGCAGGTTGATCGCCGCCACCTCGCAGGCCTTCGCGTCCTCGTGCGCGACAAAGGCGATGCGCACCCCCTCGTCTATGGCGCGCTGCATGTCCTCGACGATTATCCCGCCAGCACGCTGCACAAGCCGCCGCTTGGGTTCGGCCGCCTGCCCTTCGCCCAGCACCAGGACCTTCTGACCCTCGATCCGGTGAAACAACGGGAGGCTTTCAAGTTCGGCCATGTCAGCGGGTGGGGCTCAGAGCCATTCGGGAACGCGCTCCGCATCCATGATCGCAGCAGCCTCGATCCGGTCGGCAACGACGGCGTAGCGGTCGCCATCGACCAGCACTTCGGCGACGAAACCGCGCGAATTGTAGGACGACGCCATGGTCGCGCCATAGGCGCCGGCAGTGCGGAACACGGCGAGTTCGCCCGCTGCGAGCCGGTCGCATTCGCGGCCCATCGCAAAGGTATCGCCGGTCTCACAGATGGGCCCGACGATATTCGCGGTCATGTTCTCGCCCGAAGGCTCGACCCCGACGAAGTCATGATACGCGCCGTAAAGTGCCGGCCGCGCGAGGTCGTTCATCGCTGCATCCACGATCACGAAGGGATGATTGAGCCCGCGCTTCACCCGCACCACCCGCGTCAGCAGAACGCCCGCATTGCCCGCGATCACCCGGCCGGGTTCGAAGATCAGGGTCACGCCCCAGCCCTTCGTCACCCGCGCGACCATTGCCCCGTATTCTGCCGGGCTCGGCAATTCCTCGCCGCGCTTGTAAGGCACGCCCAGACCACCGCCGAGATCGACATGGGTGATCGTATGGCCCGCCCCGCGCAGCGCCTCGATCAGTTCGCCGAGCTTGCCGAAGGCGCGTTCGAGCGGGGCTAGGTCGGCAAGCTGGCTGCCGATATGGACCGCGATCCCGCGCATCTCGACGCCCGGCAGGCCTGCAAGCTGGCCGAATATCTGCCCGGCCTCGTCGATCGGCACGCCGAACTTGTTGTCGGCCTTGCCGGTCGAGATCTTGTCATGGGTCCCGGCATCGACATCGGGGTTCACTCGCAAGGCGCAGCGCGCGCACATGCCCATCGCTTCGGCGATCGCGGCGAGCTCCTCGCCTTCCTCGGCGCTTTCGATATTGAACTGGCCGATCCCCGCTTCGAGCGCGGCGGCGAGTTCGGCTGCGGTCTTGCCCACACCCGAGAAGACGATCTTTTCGGGCGCGATCCCCGCCGCGAGCGCGCGGCGCATCTCTCCCACCGACACGACATCGGCGCCATATCCCTGGCCCTTGAGCACCTTGAGAACGGCGAGATTGGGATTGGCCTTCACCGCAAAGGCGATGAGCTTGTCCGGCACGCCGTCCAGCGCCTCGCGAAAGACGCGGGCGTGGCGTTCCAGCGTTGCGCGGGAATAGACATAGACGGGCGTGCCGACTGCCTCCGCGATGCGCGGCAGGGGAATGTCTTCGGCATGCATGACGCCGTTCTTGTATGCGAAGTGGTCCATGATCGTGTTCGTTTCGCAATAGGCCTATTCGGGCGGAAGATCGAAGGGGTCGTCCTCGCGTTCCTCGGAGCGGCGGCGCAGTTCCACCGAGCGTTCGGGAGCGGCGAGCGCATCGAGTTCGAGCAATTCCTCGGCATCGAGCCGGGCGGGGGCGCCGTAGGGCGCAGGCGGGAGCGTCTCGCCCGGCGGCGGGGTGAGCGGTGCGCTCGCCCCGCATCCCGCGAGGGCACCGGCCAGCGCGGCGATACCGATGCCGAATCCAATGCGCCTCATTCGCCCGCCTCGCCGGTCAAGGTTTCCATGCCGAGCGCCGCGCGCGCCCGATCGACCTGCATACGCACCTGTTCGGGCGCGGTTCCGCCATAGGAGGCGCGCGCGGCGACCGAGGCATCTACCGAAAGCGCGTCGAACACGCGCTCGTCGATCCGTTCGTCGATCGCGGCGAGGTCGGCCAGCGGTACTTCGTTGAGCGCAAGGCCGCGCGCATCGGCGAATTTCACGACCGCGCCGGTCACGTGATGCGCTTCGCGGAAGGGGATCCCCGCCTCGCGCACCAGCCAATCGGCAAGGTCGGTCGCAGTGGCATAGCCCATCTCGGCCGCCTGTCGCATCCGCGCGGTGGCGAAGGTCGCATCGCCGATCATGCCGGTCATCGCCGCGATCGACAGCGCCATCAGCGACGCCGCCTCGAACACCGGCGGCTTGTCGTCCTGCATGTCCTTCGAATAGGCGAGCGGCAGGCCCTTCATCGTCACCATCAGCGCGGTCGCGCAGCCGATCACCCGGCCCGCATGGCCGCGCACCAGTTCGGCGGCATCCGGGTTCTTCTTCTGCGGCATGATAGAGGAGCCGGTCGAAAGGCTGTCGGGCAGGCGCACGAAACCGAAGGGCTGGCTCGCCCACAGCACCAGTTCCTCGGCCAGGCGAGAGAGGTGGAGGGCACACGCGCTGGCGGTGAACAGGTAATCGAGCGCGAAATCCCGGTCCGACACGGCGTCGAGCGAATTGGCCGTGGGCCGGTCGAAGCCCAGCGCCTCGCTGGTGATCTCGCGGTCGATCGGAAAGCCGGTCCCGGCGAGCGCAGCGGACCCCAGCGGGCATTCGTTCAGCCGATCGCGCGCATCGGCAAGGCGCGAACGGTCGCGCCGGAACATCTCGTAATAGGCCATCAGGTGATGGCCGAGCGTCACGGGTTGTGCGGTCTGAAGATGGGTGAAGCCGGGCATGATGGTGGCGGCGTGTTCGCCCGCGCGGGTGACGAGCGCGCGCTGGAGCGCAGCGAGCCCGGCATCCATTTCGTCCAACGCCTCGCGCACCCAGAGCCGGAAATCGGTCGCCACCTGGTCGTTGCGGCTGCGCGCCGTGTGGAGGCGCCCCGCGGCCGGCCCGATCAGTTCGGCGAGCCGGGCCTCGGTCGTCATGTGGATGTCCTCGAGGTCCCAGTTCTCTGGCACGCCGTCGCGCTCGTATTCGTGGGCGATTGCGGCGAGCCCGTCGCTGATCGCGCGCGCGTCCTCGGCCGAGACGATGCCCTGCGCCGCGAGCATGGCGACATGCGCTTCGGAGGCCGCGATGTCCTGCCGCCAGAGCGCCTTGTCGAAGGGAATCGAGGCGTTGATTTCGCGCATGATCGCGCTAGGGCCTTCGGCGAACCTGCCGCCCCACATCGCGTTGCCGCCGCCTGCCGCAGCGTTCCCGCCGGGGCGGGCGGAAGCCTGAGAGGTACCCGATATGTTGCGTTTCTCGTTCATTCTGGCCGCGATGGTCCTTGCGCTTGGCGGCTGCGATAGGGCGCGCGAGGGCGAGGCGCAACCAACGAACGCCCCGCAGGCGGCGGAAGGGGACGATACCACGGCGCTCGCCGGAGTCGTCTCGCGCGATCAGGCGGGGGAGCCGCTGCCCGAATTCACGGTCACCGATCCCGCCGGCAATACGCTCGATCTTGCCAGTCTCGAAGGAAGGCCTGTCCTGCTCAACCTGTGGGCGACGTGGTGCGCGCCCTGCGTGGTCGAGATGCCGATGCTCGATGCGCTGGCGCAGGATATGGCGGGCGAGCTGAGGGTGGTGACGGTCAGCCAGGACATTCGCGGGGCGGAAAAGGTCGAGCCCTTCTTCGACGAGCGCGGGTTCGAAAGGCTCGAACCGTGGCTCGATCCCGGCAGCGAACTGGCCGTGCGGATGAGCGAGGGCGGCCAGCTGCCGCTCACCGTGCTTTACGATGCACAGGGGCGCGAGGTGCTGCGGATCGCTGGCGGGTATGAATGGGACGGTGAGGAGGCGCGCGCGCTCATCGGGGAAGCGTTGGGCGGCTAGGCGAGGGTTCGGCCCTGCGCCCCGGAGTGATCCGGCCGAAATCGCCACGCGGACGGTCCGGAAACTGGTGGGCGATGACAGGCTCGAACTGCCGACCCTCTCGGTGTAAACGAGATGCTCTACCAACTGAGCTAATCGCCCTCTTGCGAGAGGGATGCCGATTAGGCTTAGGTATCGAGGTGGTCAAGCACGGGTCTTCGATCGCTTGCCACCAGTCGCCGGGGAGCGATGATGGCTTCGCTGCGCCGGGCAAGTCACCGCGGAGAGGGGCATGCGGATTTGGCATCTGGGTTTCTGGTTCGCCGCGCTGCTCGGGCTGAGCGCGCAGGCGGGGGCCGGCGGGACGACCGGGGACGGCGAGACGATCCTGCTCGATGACGTGAGCGTGCTCCACCTCGACGAGCCGGGCGGCCGGATCGAGACCGGGCGCTCGATCCTGATCGCCGACGGACGGATCGCGCGGATAGAGGCCTCATCGCTGACAGCGCCGGCGGGTGCGCGCATGATCGAGGGCAATGGCCGCCTCGTCATGGCGGGCCTTGCCGACATGCATGTCCATGTCTGGGACGAAGCCTCGCTCGGTGCCTATCTCGCGGCAGGGGTCACGACAATCCGCAACGCTTCGGGCATGCCGTTCCACCTGCGGCTCGCCCGGCGGATTTCGAGCGGCAAGATGCCGGGTCCGAGGCTGGTCACGACCGGTCCGATCCTAAACAGCCCCGGCCCCAATGCGCAGGTCAATCATCACATGGTGGTCACCGCCGAGGAGGCGCGCGCTGCCGTGCGGGCGCACCACGCGGCGGGCTTTCGCAGGCTCAAGGTCTATTCGAACCTCACGCGCACGGCCTATGAAGCGGTGCTGGAGGAAGCGCGCCAGCTTGGCATGACGATCATGGGCCACACGCCCGAGGGTGAGCGGCTGCCGGGCATGCCTCACGAGAAGCCTTTCGCCATCGCTTTCGAAGAGGTGCTGGACGACGGCTTCGTCACGATCGAGCATGTCGAATCCATCGTCTGGCACGGGCTTCGCGATGCGCATGACGATGCGGCGGGCCGTGCCCTCGCGCGGCGAATCGCGCAAGCGGGCGTGCCGGTCGATCCGACCCTGCTCGCTTTCTACAACCTGTTGCAGGTGGCCGAGACGGGAGGCGCCTATCTCGATCGGCCCGGCACCGACAGGCTCAACCCGCTGCTCGTCGCAGCCAGCGGCGCTGAATACGAGCGCTGGTCGAACGAGGACCCCATCCGCCACCGCGCGGCGTTCGAATTCTACAAGGCGATGACGAGGATGCTCCACGAAGAAGGCGTGCTGCTGGTTGCAGGGAGCGATGCGGGAATCTTCACCAACATTCCCGGCACTTCGCTGCTCGATGAACTGCACCTGCTGGTCGAAGCGGGAATCGCGCCCTCCGATGCGCTGCGCATGGCGACGCTGAACGCGGCAAAGGTGCTGGACGAGGAAGGCGAATGGGGCGCCGTTAAGGAAGGCCAGAGGGCCGACCTCCTGCTGCTTGGCGGCGATCCGCGGGGCGATCTGGGCATGCTCGGTTCGCCTGATGCGGTGATCGCGGGCGGGCGGCTGTTCGACCGTCAGGCGCTCGCTGAAATGCAGCGCCGCGCCAGCGCGCACGATCTTGCCCGCACGCAGGCCAATCTCGTCGAGGCGTTCGAGGCGCAGGGGATCGATCCGGCCATCCTCGGCCTTTGATCCGCTGCCCGCTTTCCTTTGCATGCGCTCCACCCTCGTCCTAGGGAGCGGGCGACGAAAAACAGGCACAGGGCTGCGCGATGAAGGTTGAAATGAAGACATGGGCGCAACTCGGGCTTGCGGGCGCGCTGGCGGGTTCGGGCCTTGCCGGATGCGCGGAGGAAGCCCCCGTCGATACCGATGGCGAAACCGCCGAAATGCAGCCCGGCCCCGCGGGCGAAGGCGGCGAAGGTGGTGAAGCCGGAGAGGGCGGCGAAACCGGAGAGGGCGGCGTCGATTTCGATGCCGCCGCCCGCGATCCGGTGGTCTACCTCACCGCGCTTGCCGTGGCCGAGGCGCATGCGATCGCTGCCTACGACGCCTTTCTTGCCGGAAAGACCGATCCGGCAGCGGAAATGTTCGGTCACCCGGTGTCCGAAGTGCTCGCCGACATGGACCCGGTCTTTGCCGAACTGGGCGTCGCCGATCTGAAGCCGCGCTTCAACGAGGCCTCGCAGGCGGTGCTGTCCGGCCGCGCGGATATCGAGGTGAATGAACGCTATGGCGCGATCCTGGCCGCCATCGAGGAAGCCGGGCGCAAGGCCCCGGACAGTCAGGCGAGCGAGGCCGACATCGCCGCTCGGGTCGCCTCCAACATGATCGACCGCGCGATCGCCATGTACGGCGAGGCGCAGGGTTCCGATCGTTACGAACCCTATCTCGACGGCTACGGTTTCTATCGCGCCGCCGCGAGCGCTTTCGAGGATGCGGAGCCCGCGATCCTCGCCGCAAAGCCCGGTCTCGCCGCGGATATCCGCGAAGCGCTCGACCTGCTGGGCCAGGCCTATCCCGGCGCCGAAAGGCCCGGCACGCTCGCTTTCGAGCGCGGCCGTCTGATCGCCGCGGGCTCGCGCGTGACGCTCGCGCTCTAGGCGCGGTGGCCCGATGACGATACCGCGCATCCTCGTTCTCGGCACCGGCGGCACCATCGCCGGGGCGGCGCGTACGCGCACGGGCAAGGCCTATGCCGCAGGCGAGGTGGCGCTTGAGACGATGCTCGGCGAAGCCGGCTCGCTCGAGCTCGAGGCGGAGCTTGTCCCCCGTCCCGTCGCGCGGATCGGCTCGCAGGACATCGGCTGGAAGGAATGGGACGCGCTCCACCGGGACATCGCCGCGGCCCAGGACGACCCCGTGATCGCCGGGATCATCGTCACCCATGGCACCGACACGGCCGAGGAAACCGCCTTCCTGCTCGACTTCACCCTGCCCCCGCGAAAGCCTGTCGTGCTGGTGGGCGCGATGCGGCCCTCGGACGCGGTGGGAAGCGACGGGATGCGCAATTTCGCCAATGCGGTACGGGTGGCTAGCGATCCCGAAAGCGCCGGGCGCGGGGTGCTCGTCGTCATGGCCGACACGGTCTTCGCCGCCGCCGATGTGCGCAAGGCCGCGACCGCGAATATCGACGCGTTCAGGGGCTTTCCGCGCGGGCCGCTGGCGCGCGTCACCCCTTCGAGCCTCGACTGGTTCGCGCCCGCCCACCGCACCGGCAGCCCGGCGCGCTTTGCCTGGCCCGACGCGCTTCCCCGCGTCGCCATCCTGACGGCGGGCGCGGGCATGGATGCAAAGCCTGTCGAAGCGCTGCTCGGCATCGGATGCAAGGGGATCGTGCTTGCCGGGATGGGGCAGGGCAACGCGCCGCGCGTGGTGATCGAGGCGCTTTCAAGGGCAGCCGCAGGCGGCGTGCCAGTGGTCCGTTCGGCCCGGGTCGATGAAGGGATGGTCGATCGCAATGTCGAGGTCGACGACGATGCGCACGGCTTCGTCGCCGCGCGCGCACTTGGCCCCGCCAAGGCGCGAGTGCTGCTGATGGTGCTGATCGCGAACGGGATTACCGACCCCGCCCGGATACAGGCGGCGTTCGACGGACGGTGAGCGGCGGGCGGCGCGCTCCTGTCGATATCCCGCCCGGCGCATTGGAATGCGATGATCCCGGCCCTAGGCTCGGCCCGGCCAGCGCATTGGTGCGGCGGGACGGACACAGGGCAGGTGCGCATGATCGACGGGATGGAGCCGGTACAGGTCGACGAGGCGACCTTCGCGCATATCCGAGTGATCCTTGGCGTGGTCACCTCGCTGGCCATCGCGCGGATACTCAACGGCCTTGCAGGTTTCGCCCAGAACCGGCGGCGCAACACGCCCTATCTCGTCCATACGCTGTGGGCGATTTTCCTGCTTCTGCTGACCGCGCATTTCTGGTGGTTCGAATTCGCGCTCGCCAAGGTCACCTTCTGGCCGTTCGAGACCTATGCCTTCCTCATCTTCTTCGCCTCGCTGCATTTCTTCACGGCGGCGCTGCTGTTTCCCGACCAGCTGGACGAAGGGGCGCCTTACGAAGATTACTTCTTCGAACATCGCGGCTGGTTCTTCGGCTTTCTGGGTGCGCTGTTCCTGTTCGACATGGTCGATACCGCGCTGAAGGGCCCGGCGCACTTCGCCTCGCTCGGAGCGCTCTATCCGGTGCGCCAGGTCTCCTATGCAATCGCCTGCCTTGCCGCGATCCGCTGGGACAATCGCCGGTTCCACCTTGCCCTCGTGATCGCCTTCCTCGTTCTCGAGGCGGCCTGGATAGTCGAGCGATATGCCGACTGAGGGACCCGAAGATCGAGTGAAATCATAATTAAATATTATTCATCGCTCCATTGGCGAAATAAGTTTCTTTCAAATTCATCTCGATCTGTCATCATATGATAAAATTGCAGGCCTAGACAGTGTCGGGTCGCAAGGAAGGAGGGGAGACCTTCATGAGGACGACTTCGATCGAGGGCGCGCTCGGCCCGCTGCTGGTCTTTCTGCTCGCTGCATTTTTCTGCGTGTCGGTTTCCGCGCAGGATGCGCCGCCCGATGAAGTCCTGTTCACCGGCGTCCGCATATTCGACGGATCTTCGGAAACGCTCTCCGATTCGACCGATGTACTGGTGCAAGGCAACACGATCGCGGCGATCGGGGCCGGGGCGAAGGCTTCGGGTGAGGGCGCGATCGTGATCGATGGGCGCGGGCGCACGCTGATGCCCGGCCTGATCGACAACCACGTCCACATGATGTTCAACAGCCTTTCGCCCGCGCAGATGCTCGAACCTGACATGGGCCTTGAAAAGGTGATGCAGCTTTCCGCCGGGCAGGCGCGAGCGATGCTGTTGCGGGGCTTCACCGCGGTGCGCGATGTCGGAGGGCCGTCTTTCGAACTGAAGCGCCTGATCGACAGCGGCCGGGTGATGGGGCCGCGCATATGGCCGTCAGGGCCGATGATCTCGCAGACTTCGGGCCATGCCGATTTGCGCCTGCCGGACGAGCCATCGCGCCGTTTCACCGGCAAGATCCCGCGCGCCGAGCAGGTCTGGGCAAGCGTCATCGCCGATGGCCGGGCCGAAGTGCTGACCGCGGTGCGCGAGAACCTGCGTTTCGGCGCCAGCCAGATCAAGATCGCCGCGGGCGGCGGGACAAGCTCGGAATACGACCCGCTCGATGTCACGCAATACACGCTCGACGAAATGAAGGCCGCGGTCGATGCGGCCTCCGACTGGAACACCTATGTCACCGTCCACGCCTATCATCCGAAATCGGTCCGCCGTGCGATCGAGGCGGGGGTGAAGGTGATCGAGCACGGCAACCTGCTCGACGAGGACACGCTGAAGCTGATGGCGGAAAAGGGCGTGTGGCTGTCGGGCCAGATGCTCGTCGAATCGACCGAGGCGATGGACCCGAAACGGCGCGAGAAGCGCAAGCCCGTGATCGAGGGCCAGAAGCGCGTCTGGCCCCTGGCGAAGCGGCTCGGCGTCAAGCTCGCCTGGGGCACCGATTTCCTGTTCGAACCCGATCTCAACGAACAGCAGAACGCCTATCTCCTGCGGCTCAAGCCCTATTTCACGCCGGCCGAATTGCTGCGCCTCGCGACGCATGACAACGCGCAATTGCTCGCGCTCTCGGGGCCGCGCACGCCCTATGAGGGTCGGCTCGGCGTGGTGGAGGAAGGGGCGCTTGCCGATCTCATCCTCGTCGAGGGCGACCCGCTTGCCGATATCGACCTGATCGCTGATCCGCAGCGCAATTTCGCCGTCATCATGAAGGATGGCCGCATCGTGAAGGGCGCGCCGTGATGGACCTTGCGAAGGCATTTCTGGGTGCGGCCGCTCTCGCTGCCCTCGCGGCGCCCGTCCATGCGCAGGAGGTGGAAGACGAAGAGGCTTCCGACGGGGCGGGCAGATAACCGTCTATGGCTGGCTCGCCGAGGCGACCGGAGATTTCACCCCCTTCGCGGGCGCACCGGCACTCGAATTCGACAATTCCTTCGGCGAGGTGCTGGAGGATCTCGATGCGGCCTTCTTTGCCAGCGGGCAGTTCCGGCGAAACCGCTTCGTGGTCGTTGCGGACGTGTCCTACGCCTCGCTCTCGCGCGAGGGGCTGGTCCCGCCCGGCATACCGGCTTCGGGTGAGGTCTCGCAGCTTGCGATCACCGCGCTGGCAGGCGCCCGGGTCGAGGATGGCGACGACATCACGGTCGACCTGCTCGCAGGGGCGCGCCTGTGGAATCTCGACGGGCGGGTCGACGTGCCGCTCGCCGGAGTGAGCGTCGCACCCGACAAGACATTCGTCGATCCGATCGTGGCCGCGCGGGTCAACATCGCGCTCGCCGAGCGGCTTTCGGGAATCGTCCATGCCGATATCGGCGGCTTCGGCGTGGGCTCGGACTTCACCTACCAGGTTGTCGGCACGCTCAATTACCGGATCGCCCGCAGCACCTTCGTATCCGTGGGCTGGCGGCATCTTCATCTCGACTACGATGATGCGGGTACCGCCTTCGAGGGCAGCCAGACCGGGCCGCTGGTGGGCGTGACCCAGAGGTTCTGAAGGGAGGCGGGCTTGGACGCAGTGCGCGAAAGCGCCATCGGCAAGAAGGAACGAGCGAGCGCAGCGACGCCCGCCCGGACGCGTGCCGCGCCCGCGCTGGCCTGTCTCGCCGGCGGTGTCATGCGAAGCATCACTTCCCCCGCAATGGCAGCTTCCGGTCCGTTCCTGTGGATGACCCTCTTCCCCTTCGAAGACTTGAACAGATGCAGGAGAAAGACATGGCCAGCCTGATAAGGTGTTTCACCGTGCTGCTTTGCGCCCTTGGCCTGGTTAGCGCGCAGGCTCTTGCCTGCACCCGCGTAACCTATCTTGGGCCGGAGGGGCGCGTGCTCACCGGACGCTCGATGGACTGGAAGCTGCCGATGATTTCCAACCTTTGGGTCTTCCCGCGCGGAATGGAACGCGAGGGGGCGGCCGGGCCTCGTTCGGTCAGGTGGACCTCGAAGCACGGCAGCATGATCTTCTCGGGCTATGACATCTCGACCGTCGACGGGATGAACGAGAAGGGGCTCGTCGCGAACCTGCTGTGGCTGGCCGATTCCGAATATCCCGAGGATGACGGGACGACACCGCGTCTTTCGCTGTCAATGTGGGCACAATACTTCCTCGACAATTTCGCCAGTGTCGAAGAGGCGGTCGACCATATCCGCAGCAACCCGATCGACCTTGCTACCGGCGACGTGCCAGACCAGCCCGGCAAGCTGACTACGGTCCACCTCTCGCTGTCCGATGCAAGCGGCGACAGTGCGATTCTCGAATGGGTCGATGGCAAGCTCGAAATCCACCATTCCCGCGAATACCGCGTGATGACGAACGAGCCGAGATTCGAAGATCAGCTCGCGATCCGGGCATACTGGAAAGGCGTCAACGGACGCGAGTTCCTTCCCGGGACGAACCGCGCGAGCGATCGCTTCGTGCGCGCTTCGCACTACATCGACGCAGTACGCCAGTCGGATGACCCTCGGATTGCGGCGGCTTCCGTATTCAGCGTCATGCGGAATGCCTCGGTCCCTTATGGCATCAGCATGGAGGATGCGCCCAACCTTTCGACCACGCGCTGGAGGGTGGTGGCCGACCACAAGGATCGTCGCTTCTACGTCGAATCCGCCGTGTCGCCGAACGTCTTCTGGGTCGAACTCGACCAGCTCGACTTCAGCGAAGGCGCAGGGGTCATGAAACTGGACCTCGGCCTCGACATGACGGCGATCCATTCGGGCGAAACCTCGGCCGCTTTCGTCCCGGCCACCCCTTTCACCTTCGAACCGGCCCAATGACCCGTTTGCCAAGCCTCTGACCTAGGGAGAACAGAAATGACACGTATCCTTGCCTCAATGTCCGCAATCGCGGGCGCTGCACTGCTTGCCGCCTGCACGACCACGCCAGACATGGCCGAGCCGCTGGCCGGCACGAGCTGGCGGCTGCTGGAAATGCAGTCGATGGACGATGCGCAGGGGACCACGCGCGCCGACAATCCCGACCGCTACACGATCACCTTCGCCGAGGACGGGACGGCCTATATGAAGCTCGACTGCAATCGCGGGCGCAGTTCCTACGAGACCGCCAGCACCGGCGCGAAGCAGGGCTCGCTCCAGTTCGGGAACATCGCCTCGACCATGGCGATGTGCCCGCCGGATTCGCTGAGCGAAAAGCTCGGCCAGCAGCTTGGTTTCGTGCGCAGCTACGTCATGCGGGACGGGCGCCTCAACATGGCGCTGATGGCCGATGGCGGCATTCTGGTGTGGGAACCGACAGAGGCCGAATGAAGGGGCGATCTCCGGTAAGCCGAAGACCGCCGCCTCTCCCGGCGGCGGGGCCTGCGGCGGCCCTGCGCCCCTTTCAGCCCCAGGGCGTGACGAGATATTTCTCGCCCGTCTTCATCTGGCGGTAGTCGCAGATCGCCTCCTTGGTCAGCATCCCTTCGAGGTCGACCTTGCTCTTGTAATGCGAGGCGAATGTGGTGGTGAGATTTGCGAGCACGCGCTGGCGCATCTTCACCACCGTCTCCATTCCCGCGCGCTGGAGGAAGGGCGTCAGCAGCCAGCCCGACACGGTCCATTGCAGGCCATAGGAAGGCGTCAGGATGGTGGGCGAGAAATCGAGCCTGCCGTAAATGTAGACCTTCTTGTCCTGGTTCGAGCCGTAGCGGGAGAATTCCTTCATCTGGCTGGAGGCGACCTGTTCCATCGCTTTGAGCACATGGTCGGTGTTCTTGCCGCCGCCGATCGGGTCGAAGCCGAGATAGGCCCCGGTTTCGGCAATGGCGCTGCGCAGCTGATCCATGAAATCGTCGTCCGATGAATTCACGACGTATTGTGCGCCCTGCGATTTCAGCAGGTCGACGTGTTCCTTGCGCCGCACGATGTTGACCAGCTTCATTCCGTCCTCGATGCAGATCCGGTTGAGCATCTGGCCGAGGTTCGACGCGGCAGCGAGATGGACGATCGCGTCGTGCCCTTCCATCTTCGCGGTCTCGACGAAGCCCAGCGAGGTCATCGGATTGACGAAGGAGGACGCGCCGGCTTCGGCGGAGTGATCGCCCAGCGGCAGGCACATCATCGCATCGGCAATGGCGTATTGCGAGAACGCCGTACCAGGAACGCAGGCGACCCGCTGGCCCATCAGCGCCTTCGCCGCGTCGCTGTCGCCGGTCGCGACGACCGTGCCCGCGCCTTCATTGCCAGCCGGAAGACGCTGGCCGTGGCGGCCCTTCTGGCCCGACAGGAACGGCTCCGGCATGTCGGCGACGACCTTGCCGGGGGAATAGTCCGCGTTCTCGAAATCGGCAGCGCCCGTTAGGATCGCGAGGTCGGAAGGGTTGATCGGCGCCGCCTCCATCTTGAGCAGCACCTGGTTACCGGTCGGCTCGGGGAAGCTTGCCTCGGCCACTTCGAGCGTCAGCTTGCCGTCGGCGGTAAGGGTGGTGAAAAGCTGTTTTCCGGTCGTTGTCATGATGTTTCCTCTCCGGTTTCGGGATAGATCGCTTCGACGAAGTAGAGGCCGTGGGGCGGCGCGTTAAGGCCCAATTCGGACCGGTCGCGCGCTGCGAGCGCTGCGGCGACGCGATGCTCGGGCCACGTGCCTGCGCCCACCAGCTTGAGGCAGCCCACCATCGAGCGGACCTGGTGGTGGAGAAAGCTGCGCGCCTCGGCACGGATGTGGATTTCGGGGCCGAACTCGCCTGCGCTCGGGGCGACGTCGAGCCGGTCCAGCGTCTTCACCGGGTCCTTCGCCTGGCATTGCACGCTGCGGAAGGTGGTGAAATCGTGCCGCCCGACCAGCGCCTGCGCGGCGCGGTGCATCGCGAGCGGATCGAGCTCGGCCGCGACATGCCATGCGCGCCCGCGCCCCAGCGTGAGCGGGGCGCGCCGGTTGACGATGCGATAGAGATAGCGCCGCC
Organism: Erythrobacter litoralis; assembly: GCF_001719165.1. Lineage (NCBI taxonomy): Bacteria > Pseudomonadati > Pseudomonadota > Alphaproteobacteria > Sphingomonadales > Erythrobacteraceae > Erythrobacter > Erythrobacter litoralis. Next base: position 2,375,394 of record NZ_CP017057.1, on the reverse strand, counting down.
CGATGCAGGAAAAGCGTGCGTGCCAGTCGTCGGGCACGATCTCGCAATGGGTGACCGCTATCGGGTCGGGCCGCAGATGCGCGTTCAGCGCCCCCATCAGGCGGAACGGGGCGATGTCTTTCGCAAGATCGACATGGCTGCGCATGGCGAGCGCGTGGACCCCCGCATCGGTGCGGCCTGCGCTGTGAAGCGTCGCCTCCTCGCCGGTGATCCGGTGGAGCGCATCCTCGATGCTCTGCTGCACGCTCGGCCCGTGGGCCTGCCGCTGGAGGCCGTGGAAGGGCGTGCCGTCGAATTCGAGGGTGAGAGCAAAGCGGGTCAAGACAGGCGCGTTCCCGCCGCGACCGGGCGCCCGCGCAGCACGTCCTCGCGCGCCATGGCGGGCTTGCCCGCGCGTTGCAGGCGAACGGGGCGGATCGCGCCGGACCCGCAGGCGATGGTCATGTCCGCATCGAGCACTTCGCCCGGTTCGCCCGAGCCTTGCGCGAGTTCCGCCAGCAGCAGCTTGACCCGTTCATCGCCCCATTCGAACCAGGCACCGGGAAAGGGGGCAAGTCCGCGCACCTGCCGCTCGATCGTCTCCGCGCTGTTCGACCAGTCGATCCGGGCCTCGGCCTTGTCGATCTTGGGCGCGTAGGTGGCGTCGGCGTCGTCCTGCGCCACGGGCGGGAAGGCGGGGAGGTCGGCAAGCACTTCCACCATCGCCCGCGCTCCGATAGCGGCCAGTTCCCCGGTCAGTTCCCCGGTCGTCTTGCGGTCGATGGGCGTCTTGACGACATGCAGCATCGGTCCGGTATCGAGCCCTGCCTCCATCTGCATGATCGTCACCCCTGTCTCGGCGTCGCCCGCCAGCACCGCGCGGTGGATCGGCGCCGCGCCGCGCCAGCGGGGCAGGATCGAGGCATGGATGTTGAGACAGCCGTGCCGCGGCGCATCGAGGATCGGCTGCGGCAGGATCAGGCCATAGGCCGCGACCACCGCCACGTCCGCCCCGAGCGCGGCGAAGTCGGCCTGTTCCTGCGCCCCCTTGAGCGATTTGGGGTGCCGCACCGTCAGGCCCAGCGCCTCCGCCTTCGTCTGCACCGGCGAGGCGCGCAGGTTCTTCCCCCGCCCGGCGCGCGCGGGCGGCTGGGTGTAGACGCAGGCGATTTCGTGCCCGGCCTCGTGAAGCGCGACAAGCGCCGGGACGGCGAAATCGGGCGTTCCCATGAAGATGATGCGCATAAGAGCGGAGCCCGAGCTTTGTGAAACTGCTGTCCGCCCCTATCTGTCCCCCCATGGCATCGCAAGAGATCGAGACCCTCGCCAGTGCGCTCGCCCGGTTGCCCGGCCTGGGCCCGCGCTCGGCCCGGCGCGCGGTGTTGTGGCTGGTCAAGAACCGCGAGGCCGCGCTCCCCGCTCTGCTCGAGGCACTGGACGCCGTGTCGCAGACTCTCGTCGAATGTTCGAACTGCGGGAATGTCGACACGCGCGACCCCTGCGGCATCTGCGCCGATCCCCGGCGCGACGAGCGCGCGATCTGCGTGGTCGAGGATGTCGCCGATGTCTGGGCGCTCGACCGTGCGCGGCTGTTCCAGGGACGCTACCACGTTTTGGGCGGGCGGCTTTCGGCGCTCGACGGGGTTGGGCCTGAGGACCTTGCCATCCCCTCTCTTCTATCGCGGGTCGAGAACGGGGCGGTCGACGAGGTGGTGCTGGCGATGAACGCGACGCTTGAGGGGCAGACGACGGCGCATTACGTCGCCGAACGGCTCGAACCGCACAATGTCCGGATTACCCAGCTCGCCCACGGCCTGCCGGTCGGCGGCGAGCTTGATTATCTCGACGAGGGTACGCTGGCGCAGGCCCTGCGGGCGCGTCGCCCGCTCGACTGACACCACGGGTGCGCCGCCCGCTCGACTCGGCGCATTTTCGATCATCGTGATCGCCCCCTTTGTCTTGCAGCAAACGCACCGCGCGACTATCTTGCGTCCCATGGCTATCCGCGAAATTCTCGAAGTGCCGGACCCCCGGCTCAAGACCGTCTCGACCCCGGTGGAACCGGACGAATTCAATGACGACCTGCGCAGTCTGGTCGCCGACATGTTCGAGACGATGTACGATGCCCCCGGCATCGGCCTTGCCGCGATCCAGGTCGGCGTGCCCAAGCGCGTGCTCGTCATCGACCTCCAGCCCGAGGACCCGGACGCCGAGCCGGTCGAATGCGAACATGACGGGCACAAGCACACCCATCCGGCGACGAAGAACGACCCGCGCATCTTCATCAACCCGGTGATCGTCGATCCGGCACAGGAATTGTCGACCTATCAGGAAGGCTGCCTATCGGTCCCCGAGATCTACGCCGACGTCGATCGCCCGGCGACCTGCACGGTGCGCTACCAGGACCTCGACGGGAACCACCACGAGGAACAGCTCGAAGGGCTGATGGCGACCTGCCTCCAGCACGAGATGGACCACCTCGAGGGGATCCTGTTCATCGATCACCTCTCGCGGCTGAAGCGGTCGATGGCGCTGAAAAAGCTCAAGAAGATCCGTCAGGCGGCCTAGCTTGCCTTGCGAAGGTGCATTCGCACCGTCGTCCTCGCCAGGCGCGCAGCATAGCTGCGGCCGCTGCGGGCGGGGGTGCAGGTGCGCTTCGCACGTCTGCGCTTTCGGCTTCGAATCCGGCCTTACGGCGCTGCGCGCCGAATTTGCGCCTGTTCATCGAGTTTGCGGCCTCAATCCGCCGCTTCGTTGTCCATCAGGCCGTGCACGGCGGCTTTCACGTCGGCGATCACTTCCTCGCACATCATCGCACAGCGCCTGCAATGCGCATCGTCATGCTGCTTGCACAGCTGGTGGCATTCCTCGCAGGCGATGATCGCCGCCGCGCCGACCGCCTTGATCGTGCGCACGTGGCCGCCCACACGGCGCGAGGCGATGCGGTAGAAGGCGGTGCAGGCATCAGATGCATCCATGCAGCGCCGGATGCATTCGGCGCGGGCATCCGCGTCGGCCTCCGCAAGGCACGCATCGGCGCAGGCGTTCATGATCGCAGCGCCATACATTGCGTGCTTCACCGCCTCGCCCAGCTGATCGTCGTGATCCCCGCCTGCGAGCGGGTGTTCCTTCAGCATTTCCTTGATCGACATGACTTCGCTCCTCCTTCGCCAATGAAGCGAGCCGTGCCGGGGTTCGGTTCCGAGATCGCGTCTCGCCGCGCGGCCCGGCGGGGGGCAGGGGGCGGAACACACCAGCCTCATCGCCCGTTTGCTCGGCATGTTCAGCGACGACACAATGCTCGCCATCGTCCACGCCGTCGCGCGGGTGTTCGAACTCGCCGGGATCGGCGCGATCCTGCTCGGGGCCCTCATCGCGCTCGGCCACCTGGTCCGCAATCTCGCCCGGGGCGGGACAGGCAAGGCGCAAGAGGACGACAGCATCGCGGTGTTCCGCCGGATGCTCGGCCGCTCGATCCTCACGGGTCTCGAATTGCTGGTCGCAGCCGACATCATCCTGACCGTCGCGGTCGACCCGACGCTTGAGAGCGTCCTCGTCCTGGGCGCGATCGTGCTGATCCGGACATTCCTCAGTTTCAGCCTTGAGGTCGAGATCGACGGACGCTGGCCGTGGCAGAAGAAGGCGACGGGCGAGGCGGAGCAATAGTCGGGGAAATCGTTAGAAAGACGCTGGCGTTCCCTATTCGTTCCGTGTAGGGGAAGGTCATGGACCCGACGATTCTCGCTCTCGCTGCGCTGCTTGTCGGCGCGATATCCGGACTTGCCGCCGGCCACTGGTTCGGCGCGCGCCCGCTGGCCGACCTGCGGGCGCGGCTGGCCGCGCGCGAAGAGGAATTCAGGACCGCGATCGCCGAACTGGGCGAGGCGCGGATCGAGCTTTCGGATGCGAAGGCGGCGCTGTCGGCGGCCAATGAACGCGCCTCGCATGCCGATCGCCTGTCGGGCGATGTCGAAAAGCTGCGCGCGGAAAACGCCACCTTCCGTGCCGAGCGTGCCGGGTTCGAGGAGCAGAAACGCCTGCTCGAGGAATCGCGCGAAAAGCTGCTCAAGGAATTCGAGAACACCGGCGCCAAGGTCCTGGAGGCGGCGCGTGCTCGCTTCGACAGCGAGGCGACGAAACGGCTTGGCGAGGCGCAGAGCCAGCACAAGGATGCGGTGGCTAACCTGCTGAAACCGGTCAGCGATCGGCTGGAGAAATACGAACGCCAGGTCGAAACGCTGGAAAAACAGCGCGCCGATGCCTTCTCCAGCCTCAACCGCGAAATCGAATTGATGCGCGTCTCTCAGGAACAGGTGCGCAAGGAGGCAGAACGGCTCGGCAATTCGCTGACCAACGCACCCAAGGCCCGCGGACGCTGGGGCGAGCGGGCGCTGCAGAACGTCCTCGAACAATGCGGCCTGTCCGAGCACACCGATTTCATGCTCGAACAATCGGTCAACACCGCCGACGGACGCCTCCGACCCGATGCGATCGTCAACGTTCCGGGCCAGAAGAAGCTGGTGATCGACGCCAAGGTGTCATTGAACGCCTACCAGGCCGCGTTCGAGGCGGAGGACGATGCCGAGCGCAAGCGGCATCTCGACCTCCACGCCAAGAGCATGCGCAACCACGTCCAGACATTGGGGTCTAAGGGCTACCAGAGCCAGTTCGAGGACGCGCCCGATTACGTCGTGATGTTCGTCCCCGGCGAACACTTCGTCGCCGCCGCGCTCGAACACGATCCGGAACTTTGGGACTTCGCCTTCCACAACAAGGTTCTGCTCGCGACGCCCACCAACCTCGTTGCGATCGCGCGCACGGTCGCGCAGGTCTGGCGGCAGGACCGGATGGCGGAGGAAGCCGCCGAGATCGGGCGAATGGGGGCGGAACTTTATGATCGTCTTGCCAAGGTCACCGAAGATCTCGGCAAGATGGGCACGCATTTGGGCCGTGCGGTGTCGAGCTACAACGATTTCACGCGCAGCTTTGAAAGCCGCGTTGTCGTGTCGGCGCGCAAGATGCATGAAAAGGGGGTGGAGATCGGCAAGAGGGAGATCGCCGATGTCGATCTCATCGAGACGAATCCGCGTGTGCCTGAGACACTAAAGCTGGATGGTTCGAGCGGCGCCGATCGCGACGCGGCGGAATAGCGGTCGGCTCGGACGGGTGAGTCCTGCTCGATCAGGACGCTGACAGCATCACCCCTCCAGCGCCGCCAGCACCTCATAGGCAAGAACCGCCCCTGCGACCGCGGCGTTCAGGGAATCCGCTCTGCCCCGCATCGTCATCGTCACGCGCAGGTCGCATTCGGCCTCGTAGGCTGCGGGCAGACCCCGGGATTCGTTGCCGACGAGGATGAAGCAAGGCGCCCGGTAGGCAGCCCCGCGATAAGGCACCGCATCGCGCAGGGATGCCGCGACCAGCTGGCCCTCGCCCGCGCGCAGCCATTCGACGAACTCGCTCCACCGTGCCCGTGCGAGCCCCTGCGTGAACACAGCGCCCATGCTCGCGCGGACGGCCTCGGCGCTGAAGGGATCGGCGCAATCGTCGATCAGGATCAGCCCGCCCGCCCCGACCGCATCGCCGGTGCGCAGCATCGTGCCGAGATTCCCCGGATCGCGCAGGTCCTGCGCGACCAGCCAGATCGGCGCCGCTCCCCGGTCGAGCCGGGCGAGGCCGGTGTCCCATTCGCCGAACACGCCGGCCACCGCCTGCGGGTTCTCCTTGCCAGTGATCTTCGAGAGGATGTCGGGCGTGGTCACCACGATTTCTCCGCCCGCCGCCTCGACTTCCTCTTCGAGCCGGGCGAGCAGCGCGTGCGGCGCGCGCCCTTCGGCCATCACCAGCAGGCTCGGCACGCGGCCGCTGGCGCGCGCATCCTCGAGCAGGCGCAGCCCCTCGACGAGAAATTCGCCCGCCCGACGGCGATGCTTCTTGTCGCGCAAGGAGCGCAGGTGCTTGACTGTGGGATTGGAGAAACCGGTGATGTGCCTGCGCATGGATCGTCCGTAGGCCGCCGGCCGCGGCAAGACTAGGTCGTGGACTCATAATTTCTGGTCCAGAGCCGGATGGCTGCGAGGGCTACGGCTGCGAGGAAGTTGCTAGCGAGTTTGTCGTATCGAGTGGCGATGCGGCGGAAGTGCTTGAGCTTATTGAAGAAGCGCTCGACTGGATTGCGCTGACGATAGAGCTCGACGTCGATCACGCGCTGCTGTTTGCGATAGCGGGGCGTCGGAGTGCAAGTTTGCCCTCCGGCATCTGCGACCAGCGTGAGCAGGGCATTGCTGTCGTACGCGCGATCCCCGATTACAACGGCACCTGGCCTAAGATCGGCGAGCAAGGCACCTGCTGCACGACTGTCATGCTGTTGACCGGGAGAGAGGATCAGGCGAACGGGCAGTCCGCGCTCGTCGACGACCACATTGATCTTGGTGCTCAATCCGCCACGAGAGCGACCGATGGCGTTATCCGGACCCCCTTTTTTGCCCCCGCGGCGTGTTGATGCGCGCGGATGATCGAACTGTCGATCAAAGCCATCGAACGCGGACTTCGCGCCGCAAGCGCCTCGAATACACGCAGCCACACGCCCGCTTTCGCCCACCGGTTGAAACGATTGTAGACCGTGGTGTGCGGACCGTAGCGCTCGGGCAGATCGCGCCACGGCGATCCGGTTCGCAGCACATAGAAGATCCCATTGAGCACTCGCCGGTCATCCACTCGCGCTACACCGCGCGGACGGTTCGGCAACAAAGGCTCGATGATCGCCCATTCGGCATCCGACAAATCAAAACGCGCCATCTCCAAGGCTCCTTCCGCAAACCTTGAATCAGCCTCTCCCAAAATACGCAAGATCTATGAGTTCAGAACCTAGTCCTCGCCGAAACCGCTTTCGATGAGAGCGGCGAGATCGTCCATGACGGCTTCGGCATTGTCGCCCGCAACGACCAGCTCGACCTCGTCGCCTTTGGCCGCGCCGAGCATCATGAGGCCAAGGATCGACCCTCCCGAAGCGCTGTTGCCGTCCTTTGCGAGGCGCACCTCAACCCCGTCGTCCAGCGCGCTCACCGCGCCGACGAAGCGAGCGCTGGCCCGTGCATGAAGGCCGCGGCGGTTGACGATCATAACCTTGCGGCGGATTTCGGTCCTGTTCTCGTTCATCCTGCGGCCCCCTCCCTGGCCTTCTCTCTCGATTGCCCGGTGCGGGGTCAGCCCGAGCCGCCGCTCGCCTTGCGCGGCGCGCGGCCGTCGTCGCCGAGCAGTTCGCTCGCCACGGTGATGTAGGTTCGCCCGGCGCTCTGCGCCGCCTCGACCGCCTCGACCACGCCCAATGTCTTGCGCGCTCCGGCGAGCCGGATCAGCATCGGCAGGTTGATCCCCGCGATCACTTCGACGCGGCCCGCATCGAGCAGCGAGATCGCGAGATTCGAAGGCGTGCCGCCGAACAGGTCGGTGAGGATGATGACGCCCTGGCCCTCATCGACTGTCGTGATCGCCTCGGCGATTTCGGCCCGGCGCTGCTCCATGTCGTCATTCGGCCCGATACAGACCGTGACGATCCCTTCCTGCCGCCCGACCACATGCTCCATCGCCTCGACGAACTGGTCCGCAAGGCGGCCATGAGTGACCAGTATCAAACCAATCATGCCGGAATTACGTCCATTTGTTCACGGCGTTGCAGCGCCCCGTTGGAGAGGAATCGTGTCACGTCACACCGGCCTGCCTGCGCTCGAGCTCGTCCGCGGCGCGCGAGGCAAGATTGCGGTGCCGGACAGTGGGCGAAAATCCCTGCTCGCGCAAGGCCTGCGCCATGCACTCGGCGGTGTAGACCGAGCGATGTCTCCCTCCGGTACAGCCGAAGGCGACATGGACATAGGATTTTCCCTGGGCATGGTAGCGCGGAAGCAGGGTGAGCAGCAGGTCGCGGATGCGCGCGAAGGCATCGGCGAACGCGGGGTCCTGTTCGATATGCGCGCCGACGGGCGCATCGCGGCCGGTCAGCTCGCGCAGGCCCGGGGCCCAGTGCGGGTTGTCGAGAAATCGCATGTCAAAGACGAGATCGGCGAGCGGCGGCATCCCGCGCGCGAACCCGAAGCTCGAGATCGTCAGCGTGGTCCCGTCCGCGTCCCGCTCGCCGAACAGCTCGCGGATGCGCGCCTGCAGGTCGTTCGATGACAGCGCGGTCGTGTCGATGACGATATCGGCCCAGCGCCGCAGCGGTTCGAGCAGTTCGCGGTCCGCCGCGATCCCGTCGAGCACCGGGCGCCCCTGCGCCATGGGGTGGCGGCGGCGGGTTTCGTTGAAGCGCCGCTCGAGCTCCGCATCGGCGCAATCCATGAACATGAAGCTGGTGGTGAGTTGGTCGCGGCCCGCAAGCTCCTTAGCCAGCGCGATCACGTCGGCGGGGACGAAACCCCTCGTGCGCGAATCGAACCCGATCGCGAGGCGTCCCTGTTCCTCGCCCGGCCGTGCCACCAGCCGCTTGAGCATGCGCACCGGGAAATTGTCGATCGTCTCCCAGCCGAGATCCTCGAGCACATCGAGCGCGGTCGACTTGCCCGCACCGGACAGGCCGGTGAGGAGCAGCAAGCGCTGGCGGTCGGTCGTCCCTGCATTGGCCTCGGGTTCGCTGGAATTCGTCATGCCGCGCATTTTCGCCGGGAGAGCCAGCTATGGGAAGCGCCTTTTTTGCACTTCGTGCTGCTCGGCGCCGCGCGTTTCAACGCGGGGCCAGACCATGCAGCCGCAGCGCCCATTCGGCGCGCATCGCCGGGGCGAGGGGTCCGGGTTCGAAGGGCAGGACGGGGATCTCGCAGCCGAGCAAGGGGCGGGTGGGCACGCTCTCGGGCAGGCGTTCCGGCGAAGCATCGCGGGGAGAGCGAAGCGCGAGAATCAGCGCGACCGGGGCGGGAGGAGCGGTCTCCAGCCGCACGATCCCGACCCCGCGCAGTTCGATCATACCGGCGATGCGGGGTGGCGGTGCGGCGATGAGCGCGCCGTCCTCACCGCGCGAAAGCGACACGCCGTCATCGCCGATCAGTCTCGCGCCCCGTTCGATCAGCGCGAGCGCGAGGCTCGACTTGCCGCTGCCCGGCGCGCCTTCGATGAGAAGTGCGCGGCCGGAAATCGCGACCGCGCTCGCCTGGATGACGGTGGTGTCGTCCTCCGCCATCGCGGCTTCAGGCGGCCGGCAGGCGCAGGCGCAGGCAGGCGCCGCGCTTGGCATCGGGGCGGCTGTCGGCGCGAAGCGTGCCGTCATGCGCTTCGGCGATGGCGCGCGCGATGGCGAGGCCGAGGCCGGAATGATGGCCGAAATCCTCCTGTTCAGGGCGCACCGAATGGAACCGCTGGAACACCTTGTCGCGCGAATCTTCGGGGATGCCGGGACCATAGTCGCACACGGTGAGCGTCACCCAGTCGCCGTCATTGTCGATCCCGACCTCGATCGGCGCATCGGGCGGCGAGAAGGAGACGGCGTTGTCGAGCAGGTTTTCGACCACCCTTTCGAGCCGCGCGCCCACTCCCGCGACGATCGGTGCGAAGCCGCGCGCGGCAAGCTCGATCGCGCGACCTTCGTTCTCCGAGCGGTGTTCGCGGCTGCCGATGATCGCGCGCACGAGATCGGCAAGGTCGATCCGTTCGAGCGTGGCGCGGCTCATCTCGGCGTCGATCCGGCTCGCATCCGAGATTTCCGAGACGAGCCGGTCGATCCGGCGCACGTCGTGGGTGGCGATCTGTTCGAGTTCGCGGCGCAGATTGGGATCCTCGACGCGGGGCAGGGATTCGATCGCGCTGCGCAGGCTCGCGAGCGGGTTCTTGATCTCGTGCGCGACATCGGCGGCGAAGCTGTCGACCGCGTCGATCCTCTGGCGCAATGCGCCAGTCATGTCCGAAACCGCGCGGGCGAGCAGGCCGATCTCGTCGCTGCGTTCGGGCAGGCGGGGGACCTCGACCTCGCGTTCGCGGCCGGCGCGCACCCGCATCGCCGCCTTGGCGAGCAGCCGCAGCGGCGTGACGATCGTGCGGGCGAGGAACAGCGAGAGCAGGATCGAGGCGGCGAGCACGCACAGCACCGCGATGCCCAGCGTCGATCGCGCCGCGCGCACGCTTTCGGTGATGTCGACCGCGTTGCGCACGGTCAGCAGGGTCGCCCCGTTGAGGCCGACCGGCGCCGCCGCGGTGATGACCGGCGTCCCGTCGAGCCAGTCGTAGAGCCGCACCTGGCTCACCCCCTCTTCGCGCGCGCGGGCGAGTTCCGGCCAGGCGTCGGCTTCCTGCGCTTCAGGTTCGACGTAATCGGTGACCGGTTCGGCCGAGACGATCGTGTCCACAGTCCGGTCGAGCCAGCGGGCGAATTGCTGGTCCCAGCTGTCGTCGGAGATGTCGTCGAACTGGAAGGCGGGCTCGGCGAGCGCGAAGCTGTCGGCCCACAGCCGCCCCTCGGCATCGAACATCCGAAGCCGCATGCGCTGTTCCTTGCCGATCTGGACGAGCAACGCCTCCTGCCGCTCGCGGGTCGCGCCGGCAAGCGCCTCGGCCGTGATCTGGGCCTCGATCCGGGCCATCTTGAAGCGTTCGTTGATGAGCTGCGTGCGGTAGCCGTCAAGGTAGAACAGCCCGCCGCCCAGCAGCACCAGCGGCAGGATGTTGACCACGAGGATGCGCGCGGTCAGCGCAAAGCGGCCGGTGGTGGTGAACTGCTCGCCCGTGCGCAGCGCGGAATGGACCTCGCCCGAGCCGCGCCGCGCACCCGGCGGCAGTCGCCCCATAACGCGCGCGGGCGAGGGCGCGCGAGCGGACAGACGGGCGGCGGGCCGCGCCCGGGCGCCCCCGCGGTTAGACATCGTTGAAGCTGTAGCCCGCGCCATAGAGCGTCTCGATCGCGCCGAAGTCGGGATCGACGCTGCGGAACTTGCGGCGCATGCGCTTGATATGGCTGTCGACGGTGCGGTCGTCGACGAAGACATCGTCCGGATAGGCCGCGTCCATCAGCTGGTTGCGGCTCTTGATGACGCCGGGGCGCGCGGCGAGCGCTTCGAGGATCAGGAATTCGGTCACGGTCAGGCTGACCGGGCGATCGTCCCAGGTGACGTGGTGGCGGGCCGGGTCCATGAACAGCCGCCCGCGCTCGATGATCGGATGGGTGGGCCGGGCCTCGCCGCTTTCGCTCGCCCCGGCGCGGGCCGGCTCGGCCCGGCGCAGGATCGCCCGGATGCGCGCGATCAGGAGGCGCTGGCTGAACGGCTTGGATATGTAATCGTCCGCGCCCAGTTCGAGCCCCGCTTCCTCGTCGCCCTCATCGTCCTTGCTGGTGAGGAAGATGACCGGCAGCGCGGAATGTTCGCGCACCCGGCGCAGCAATTCCATTCCGTCCATCTTGGGCATCTTGATGTCGAACACGCCGAGGTCGGGCGGATTGTCGACCAACGCCTTCAATGCCGTCTCGCCATCGGAATAGAGCCGGGTCACGAACCCTTCGGCCTGGAGCGCGATCGAGACCGTGGTGAGGATGTTGCGGTCATCGTCCACCAGGGCGATTTCGCTGCCCCTCGGCTGGGCGTTGCCGGACTGCGCGTCGTCGTCCGCGTTCGCCGGCGCGGACGCATGGGAGGCGGCTTGCGCCTGCGTCTCGCCGATCGCGTCATCGCTGGCCGACATCGTGTCCTTCCTCTCGCCCGCGCCGGACCCCGCTTGCGGAACGCTACCCGGGTCGTCTCATGCGCCGGACCAGAGTTAGCGCGGGCGCCCGTCCAAGACAACGCCGCCGTCGCAAGCAGAGGCCCGGCCACGCCTTGCGGGGCATGGCGGGCAAGCGGGCGCAGGGCGGTTTGACGACGCGCCGACGCGCCCCTATGCCCAACGGTCTTGGGGGTCCGGATGCGCCACGAATCGCTTCGCATTCGCGGGAGAATCGGGTGCATTCGCCGGCCTTCAGATCCGAACGTCGAACACCATGCCCGCATCAGCGCCATCCGGTTCAGGAGACCAAGAAGTTGACCCCGCTCGCCTTTTCTCTTGCCAGCCAGGGAATCGAGACCTCGGCTGAAATCCACCCAAATCTAGGCACTCCCGAACTCGTCGAGGCCGCGCTCGCGAATGGCGAGGGATCGCTTTCCAGGCATGGCGCGCTTGTCGTGAAGACCGGCGCGCATACCGGGCGCAGCGCGAAGGACAAGTTCATCGTGCGCGACGGCGAGACTGAGGACAGCGTATGGTGGGGCAAGGTCAACGTGCCGATGACGCCCGAACATTTCGCCGCGCTCAAGGCGGATTTCATGCAGGCGGTCGCGGAAAAGGACACGCTCTATGTCGCCGACCTTTTCGGCGGCTCGCAGCCGGAACACAGGGTCAATGTGCGCGTCATCAACGAACTGGCGTGGCACAACCTGTTCATCCGCACCCTTCTGGTGCGCCCGGATGCCAATGAACTCTCCGGCTTCTCGCCCGAATACACGATCATCGACCTGCCGAGCTTCCGCGCCGATCCCGAACGCCACGGCACGCGGGGCGAGACCGTGATCGCGGTCAATTTCTCCGAAAAGCTGATCCTGATCGGCGGTACGAAATATGCCGGCGAGATGAAGAAGAGCGTCTTCGGTATCCTCAACTACCTGCTGCCGACGCGCGGCGTGATGCCGATGCACTGCTCGGCCAATATCAGCGAGGACGGCAAGACGGCGGTCTTCTTCGGCCTGTCGGGCACGGGCAAGACCACGCTGTCGGCCGATGCCAGCCGGACGTTGATCGGCGACGATGAACATGGTTGGTCGGACACCGCGGTCTTCAATTTCGAAGGCGGCTGCTATGCCAAGATGATCCGCCTGTCCGAAGAGGCCGAGCCCGAAATCTACGCCACCACGCGCCGGTTTGGCACCGTGCTCGAGAATGTCGTCATGGACCTCGACACGCGCGAGCTCGACCTCGACGACAATTCCCTCGCCGAAAACACGCGCGGGGCCTATCCGATCGACTTCATCCCCAATACGAGCGAGAAGAACCTCGGCCCCGTTCCCTCGAACGTCGTGATGCTGACGGCCGATGCCTTCGGCGTGCTTCCGCCGATCGCGCGGCTGACGCCGGAACAGGCAATGTATCACTTCCTGTCGGGCTACACCGCCAAGGTCGCCGGGACCGAGATCGGCGTGACCGAGCCCGAGGCGACGTTCTCGACCTGTTTCGGTGCGCCGTTCATGCCGCGCCATCCGAGCGTCTACGGCAATCTCCTGAAGGAGCGCATCGCCAAGGGCTCCGTGCAGTGCTGGCTCATCAACACCGGCTGGACGGGCGGGAAATACGGCGCTGGCCACCGCATGCCGATCAAGGCGACCCGAGCGCTTCTCAATGCCGCGCTCGACGGCGATCTCGACCATGTCGAATTCCGGCAGGACCCCAATTTCGGCTTCGCCGTGCCGATCAGCGTGCCTGCCCTGTCCGAGGCGGGGATCGAGCAGTCGATCCTCGACCCGCGCAGCACGTGGGACGACAAGGCGGAATACGACGCGACCGCGGCGAAGCTGGTTCAGCTCTTCATCGACAATTTCGCCGAGTTCGAGGCCCATGTCGACGAAGGCGTGCGCAAGGCGGCGCCGGTGGCGGCCTGACCGTGCCTGCGCTCCCCGCCCCTGTCGGCGGCGGGGAGCGTCCTTGCGTCGTAATGTAAGGCTGTCATGATTGCATCGCGCGCCAATCCGACTCGCGTGCGATGAGGGAGGACAGTTATGAGCATGCTCGATCATTTGATGAGGAATATCGGCGGCGCGCCCGACGACGTGGCTAATCTGGCGAGCAAGGTCGGCATCGATCCCGCCCTTGCGGAAAAAGCGATCGCGGTTCTCGGCCAGACGCACCAGATGGAAGGCGACACGATCGAACTCGCTTCCGAACGAACCGGGCTCGGTACCGGCATCCTGTCGCAGATCGTCGCCCAGATCGGGGGCGATGGCTCGCTCTCCGAATTCGCGCGCATGATCGAGGAAGACCCCTCCTCGCTTTCCGGGCTGCTCGATCTTGACGGCGACGGCGATGCGATGGACGACATTGCCGGGATGGCGAAAGGTCTGTTCGGCGGGAAGGGCTGAGGCCGGGCAGGAACGGGCGGCAGGTTTCAGCCCCCGCTCTCGGTGTCCTCGTCATTGTCCGCCACCAGTGCCGACATGTCGAGCGGGGTCCCGTCCGGGGTCTTTTCCAGCACCGCGATGAGCTGTCGCGCCTTTTGCGCCGCGCCTGAGCCGTGCGGGTCTGCGGCGAGCGGCGCTAGCGTGGCGCGCGCCGCCTGGTTGAGCCGTTCGCTGATCAGCATCATCCCGACATTGAGCCGCAGCCCCTGATCGAAGGGCGCAAGCTCCGAGGCCCGCTTGAGCGCGAGCTTCGCGTTCTCCTCGGGACGCATCCCGCGCTGAACGAAGCTGCGGTAATAATAGATCAGCGGGAGCGGGTGGTCTGGCTCCATCTGGTTCAGTGCGGTGAACGGCTCCATCGCGTGATCATAGGCGGCGTCCTGGTCTTTCGCGTCGAGGGCCATGCGAAACAGCGCATAGCCCTTCTGGACATAGGCGTTCTTGCGCGACGGATCGAGCGCCAGCGCGCGGTCGGCCGCGGCAATCGCCTCGGCATCGTTGCCGGCATCGTATTCCGCTTCGGCGAGCGCGGTGAGCACGCCCGCATCCTGCGGAAATTCGCCTGCGACCTGGCGCGCGTCGGGCAGCAGTTCGAGCGCTTCCTCCTGGTTCACGCCGCGGCGCGATTTCACGATCACGTCCATCATCTCGTTCATGCCCTCGGACAGTTCGGACACGGTGATCTGGCCGATCGGGAGGAGTTCCGCCGGCAGTCGCTGGGCCGGGATCCGGCGGCTGCGCTGGTATGCCTTCAGCTCCTTTTCGAGCTCGCCGAGATCGCCGAATGCCTCTTCGGCCGCCTGCAGGCTGGGCATGCCCTGCATGTAGAGGCGGGCATATTCGCTGTATTGCGGAAAGCGCGTTTCGTGGAACATCAGGTAGTGGAAGAGCAGCCACGCCTGCCCGTAAAAACCGTCACGCCGCCGACCCCTTTCCGCGACGACCCGGTCGTAATCGAGGATCTCCTCGATCGACAGCTGGTCGGCGAAATTGAGGTCGCCGACCCGGTGATTGGCCGGCAGACCGAGATCGACCCCGCCATTCTTCTGGAACCGGGCGGCGGCGAAGAATTCCGCCGAGCCTTCGGTGATCCAGCGTGGCAGGGCATAGGGCGTGGCTGACAGAAAGAAATGGTGCGCATATTCGTGCATCAGCACGATCAGGGTGAAATCGGTCTCGTTCCCGCGCAGCCTCACATTGGGCACGAAGGCGACCGAACCGCCCGCGCGCGGAATGTAGAAGCCCGCGACATTCGAGCCGGTATCGCCATAGAGCTTGCGCAGCGTGCGCTCCGAACCGACGGCATAGACCGTCACCCGGTTGGAGGGACTGGGAACTGCGGGATTGAAGCCCGAAAGCTTCGACATCGCCATGTGATAGCGTTCGAGCCGCTCGGCGAATTCGCGGATGTCGCGCGCATCGCTGTCGGAATAGATGACGAAGCGTTCGGTTTCGGCCTTGTGCCAGTCGGCCTGCGCGGGCGCAGCGAAAACAAGCGCGGCGGCGAAGAACGCGGCCGCGCGGGCGAGAAAGCGCGCGATGTCGGTAAGCATATGTCCCCCCTTGAGCGTCTGCGATACGCTTTTCGGATGGCGGGACTATAGCTCGGCGCGGCCGTGTTGCCACCCCGAACCCGCGACTACTTAGGCACTTGCCGCCCGGCTCCAGCCCCTTGCCACCTCACCCCTTGCCACCTTGCGCGGTGGCGCGGGCGTCACCCCCGCGCGCCGGCGATGTAGCGGCCGACCGTGTTCTCGACCACGTTGAGGGGCGCGTTTCCGCCAAGGATCACCGCGGTGTTGAAGGACCTGAAATCGAAGGCGCTGCCGAGCGCCGTCTTCGCCCGCTCGCGCTGTTCGACGATCTGTGTGTGCCCGACCTTGTAGCCGCAGGCCTGGCCCGGCCAGCTGCAATAGCGATCGACCTCGCTTGCGACTTCCTGCGGCTTCGACCCGTTTTCCTCGACGAAGAACCGGCGCCCTTCCTCGCGCGTCCAACGCTTTGCGTGAAGGCCCGTATCGACCACCAGCCTGCAGGCGCGAAAGGCGAGGCTCTGCAGGTATCCCAGCCGCCCGACCTTGAATTCCTCATAGGCGCCCAGTTCGTCGGCGAGCTGTTCGCCGTAGAGCGCCCAGCCTTCGGAAAACGCGTTGAAGGCGAGGATCGAACGGATCAACGGCAGGCGGTTGGAAAACTCGCCCTCCCAGACATGACCGGGAATGGTCTCGTGAAAGGTGAGATCGGGAAGGTCGTATTTGCGGTGGAGATCGGTGGTGCGAAGGTTGATCCACATCCGGCTCGGGATGGTCCCGTCCTTGCTTCCCGCGCCGCCATAGGCGCCCGGCGCGCCCGGCTCCTCGGCCAGCGGCAGGCGGCGCACTTCGAGGTTGGGGTCGACCAGCTGCGTGAAGGCGCGCGGCATCTGCGCCTTGATCCAGCCAATCCGCTCTTCGATGAAGGCCATGATCTCGGCCCGGCCCTCATCGCCCTTGGCGAACTGGTAGCGCGGGTCCTTGGAAAGCGCCTTCATCCGTTCGCCGACCGTGCCTTTCGTATAGCCGATTTCGCGCAGGATCGGGTCCATCCTCCCATGCAGATCGGCCAGTTCCTCAAGCCCCTGCCGGTGGATTTCGTCGGGCGAAAGCGAGGTCGTGGTCGAGGCGCGGATCGCCCAGTCGTACCATTCATCGCCCATCGGGCGCGCCCACATGCCGGCATCGGACGTCGCGACGGCGCGCTGGGCCTTCAGCTCCTCCATTTGCGCGGCGAGCGCGGGCGCAATGTCGAGCCTGCTGATCTCGCGCGCCATCTCGACCTGTTCGTCGAACGAACCGTCCGGCAGATTCGCGCGTATCCCCTCGGCGAGCGGCCCCGCATAGGGCGTGCCCTCGGCGGCGGCCGCAATGCTTGCTTCCATCTGCGCGATCGCCTTGTCGAGCAGGAAGTCGGGCGGGACCACGCCCATGCCCCGTGCCTCGCGCATGCGTTCGCGCTCGGCATCGAGGATGGTGGGCACCTGGCTGAGGCGGTTGAGGTACAAATAGACGTCCGAATCCGATCGCACCGGCTGCGTCGATCCGAAAAAGCGCGGATAGTCGATATAGCCGCCGACATTCTGGATCACGACATAGGGCGCATTGCGCCACGATCCGACGGCGACTTCGCCATAGGGCAGCGCCATGCCTTCGAGCGCGCTGGCAAAGGCGGTCTCGACCACTTCGAAGCCGACCTGCTGGTCGGCGGAGATGCCCTCACGCGGATAGGACCGCGCCTTTTCGAGCGCGTCACGCAGGGTCGAGGCATAGGCCTCGCGCCCTTCCTCGCCGACCTTGCCGAAGGTCCCGCGCCAGCCGGCATATTCGCCGTTGTCGATCCCCAGGCCGGTCGCACGGCCCGGCTCGTGCTCGAGCATCGCATAGGCGATCCGGTCGAGCATCCGGTCGGGCGAAAGCGTGTCGGGCGGCGTGTCGCGCAGGCTCGGCTGGGAATATCCCGCGGCGCAACCGGGCAGCAGCGCGAGCGCGGAAACACCGCCGAACGTGCCGAGCGCTTCGCGGCGATTGACGGAACGGGCGGGGATCTTGGCTGCGTTGCTCTCTCTCATGGGCCGGGGTGTTAAAGTCCGCATCCCGGGTGTCAATCGCGGGCGTCGAAAGCTGCCGGGCGCTTGATCGGGGCGGGCGGAGCTATCATAGGCGGGGGAATATCGCGGGCGGATTTAACCGGACAAGGACGCAGGCGTGACGACGGACCTCGTACTCTCGATCGTGATGCTGGCCGCGCTCGCGCTGCTGGCGGGGGCTTTCGTCCTGTGGCGCCGCACGGGCGAAGTGCGCAATCCGGCGCTGATGGTGCTGCTGGCGCTGATCGCGGTGGCGAACGTGCTGATCTGGACCGTGCCGACTTCCAACGGGACGACGCCGCTCGGCGAAGTGCAGAAAGGCGGGGAGGGCTGAGCCTCCCGCACCCCCCGTGCACCTGCGCCCGGATCAGTCCGGGATTTTCCAGTTGATCGCGTTGGAATAGGTCCCCGCGACCCTGTTGCCTGCACCATCGCGCGCGGGCTCGAAACGGGCGCGGCGCTCGATCAGGCGACAGTCGCCGCATCGAGTTCGGCATGGCCAGAAGACCGGGTGATGGTGCATTCGCTGATCCGCCCCGATGGATCGATCGCGAGCGTGAAGCGAGCGGTCCCGCTCATTCCCTCGCGGATCCAGCGGCTGCGATAGTCGGCGTCGGTCACCCACTCGCCCAGACTGCCCTTGGGCCTGGCGATCACCGGATCGGCGAAGGCGGGAAGCGGGGCGGGGCGATCTCGCCGATCTCGCCGGGCAATGCGTCGCCGAGGCCCGGCAAAGCCCCGATCGGGGCGGTGTCGCCGAATTCGAAGCGGGTGTCGGCATGTCGGTCGGGACGGGCCGAGACCGTTTCGACCGGCGCGGTCGCCGGTGCGGCGGGATCGACCGGACGCTCGGGCAATTCGGCCATGGGGGTGATCTCGACCACTTCGTCCTCGATCGGCTCGGCGATCGGATTGGGCACGAATTCGGGCGTGACCGCGGTGACCGCGAGGCCGGCGACGAGCAGCGCGGCGAAGGCGGCAGGCACGCCGAGCGCGCCGAGGAGCGCGGCCGGATTCGGCTTCGCGCGATATGCGAGCGTGCTCATGAAGGGCTCCTTTCCCGTTGCCTGTAGGCGAGGGGCCGTAGGAAACGGCCCGCTCGCCTGGCAGGTTGCAATGTAACGGGAGAGAAACGAAATTGTTTCGAGTTGCCGATCAGGACCGGTCGCGGATTAAAACTAATCCAACTTGCGTAATTAAATTACGCCAAAGTTTCACGCGGCAAAGCCCGCGAATGTACGAAGTCACTTGATCGGGCAGTCGGGCGAAAGCCGGAAATCGAGGTAATTATCGACCGAACCCATCAATTCCTCGAGTTCGTTCTCGAAGAAGTGATTGGCGCGCGGGATTTCCTCGTGATGGATCGTGATGTGCTTTTGCGTGCGCAGCTTGTCGACGAGCTTCTGCACCGCGTTCGGCTGGACCACGGTATCGGCTGCGCCCTGCACGAAAATACCGCTCGCGGGGCAGGGGGCGAGGAAAGAGAAGTCGTACATGTTCGCAGGCGGTGCGACCGAGATGAAACCGCGCACTTCCGGGCGTCGCATGAGCAGCTGCATGCCGATCAGCGCGCCGAAGGAATAGCCCGCGACCCATGTCGTTTGCGCTTCGGGATGGATCGACTGGACCCAATCGAGCGCGCTTGCCGCGTCGGAGAGTTCGCCCACGCCCGAATCGAAGCTCCCCTGGGAGCGCCCGACGCCGCGAAAATTGAACCGCAGCGTTGCGAAACCACGATCGGCGAAGGTCTTGTAGAGCCTCTGCACGATCCGATCGTTCATCGTGCCCCCGCCTTCAGGATGGGGGTGGAGGATCAGCGCGACCGGCGCACGCGGGCGCGGCGGCGGTGAGAAACGGCCTTCGAGACGGCCTTCTGGGCCGGGAAAGATGACTGAGGGCATCCGAGATTGAACCTTGCGTAGAATCGACACGCGGACGACCGGTTGGTCCCCGCGAAAGCGCGCTCTATATAGGCCCCGATGCCATTTTCGCAATTTTTTGTCGGGTGATTCCAGCTTGACGCGCAATTACCTCGACCATGCCGCCACGACACCGCTGCGTCCGGAGGCGAAGGCCGCCTTGCAGGAAGGCTTTGCCTTGTGGGCGAACCCGTCCTCGCCCCATGCCGAAGGGCGCAAGGCGAGAGCCGCGCTCGAGGATGCGCGCGCGCGGATCAGGGCGGCGCTGGGCTGGGAGGGGGAGCTGATTTTCACCTCGGGCGCGAGCGAGAGCGCGGAACTTGCCCTGACCCGCGCCCAGGCGGGCGCGCGGCTGGTCAGCGCGGTGGAGCACGACGCGATCCTCAAGGCCGCGCCGACCGCCGAACGCCTGCCCGTCATGCCCGACGGGGCGCTCGACCTCGACGCCTTGCGCGAATCCGTGCGGCGCGAGCGCCCGCTGGTCGCGGTCCAGCACGTCAATTCCGAGACCGGCAACCGGCAGGATCTCGAAACGATTGCGGGCATCGTGCACGAGGCGGGGGGGCTGCTGCTCGCCGATTGCGCGCAGAGCGCGGGCAAGTTCGCGCTTCCCCCGTGCGACATGGCGATTGTGTCGGCGCACAAGTTCGGCGGGCCGATCGGCGTCGGCGCCCTGCTGGTAAGGGATTACGCCATGCTCGAACCATCGGGCGGGCATGAACGCGGCTATCGGCGCGGGACCGAGAATCTGCCCGGCGCGCTCGGCATGGCGGCGGCGCTGGAGGCCGATGGCGATCCCTATCTCG
This sequence comes from Erythrobacter litoralis, assembly GCF_001719165.1. NCBI lineage: Bacteria > Pseudomonadati > Pseudomonadota > Alphaproteobacteria > Sphingomonadales > Erythrobacteraceae > Erythrobacter > Erythrobacter litoralis. The sequence continues at coordinate 2,354,954 of NZ_CP017057.1, read as the reverse complement.
CGCCCGAAACGCTCGAACCGCTCGATGCGCTGGCCGAGGATTGCCGGCAGCTGGGCGGGACCTGGCTCGCCGACCGCCTGTCCGATCCCACACCCTATGTCCGCGCGCTTGCCATGCCGAACATGAGCGGCAGCGCGCAGGTCATGCGCTACGACATGGCGGGGTTCGCCGTGTCCCAGGGCTCGGCCTGTTCGTCGGGCACGATGAAGACCAGCCACGTGCTGGAGGCGCTGGGGATTGACGAGAAGATCGCGGCGAACACGATCCGGGTTTCGTTCGGCTGGTCGACGACGCGCGAGGAGGTGATGCGCTTCTGCGACCAATGGCGGGAGTTCGCGGGCGGATGATCTATCTCGATTACCAGGCGACCACCCCGCTAGCGCCCGAGGCGCGCGAGGCGATGCTGCGCTGGCTCGAAGGGCCGGAGGGAACAGGCTTCGGCAATCCGCACAGCGCGCACCGCATGGGCCGGTCGGCCTCGGCCGCGATAGAGGCCGCGCGCGAGCGGGTTGCGGCGCTGCTGCCGGCCGGCGGGCGCGTCATCTTCACCAGCGGGGCGACCGAGGCACTGAACACGGCGCTCAGGGGCACGGGCGGCGACGTGCTGACCTTTGCCACGGAACACGCCGCCGTGCTCGATTGCATGCGCCCGGTCGAGGCTTCGCGGCGGGCTTTCACCGTGCTTCCCGTCCGGCCGGACGGACGGGCCGATATCGCCGCGCTCGAAGAAGCGGCGGGGCCGGCCACCGGGCTCGTCGCGGCGATGGCGATCAACAACGAGATCGGGACGCGCCACCCGCTCGGCGACATAGTCCGGATCGCGCGCGCCAAGGGCGCGCTGGTGCTGGTCGATGCGGTGCAGGCCTATGGCCGGGTGCCTCTGACCGAACTCGATGCCGATTTCATCGCCATCTCCGCGCACAAGATCCACGGTCCCAAGGGCATTGGCGCGCTCTGGATACGCGACGGGGAGGAGGTCGAACCGCTGATGTTCGGCGGCGGTCAGGAAGCGAAACTGCGCTCGGGCACGCTTTCCCCGGCGCTTTGTGCAGGCTTTGGCGCGGCGGCGCAGATCGCTGAGGAACGCATGACCGCGGATGCCGAACACATCGAGGCGCTGTGGACCCGCGCGCGCGAACTGTTCGCCGAATGGACCCTCAACGGCAGCGCATCCGAACGCTGGCACGGCAATCTCAATATCCGCCGCGAAGGCCTCGATGTCTCCCGCCTGATGTCCGATTGCCGCAATGTCATGTTCTCGGCCGGAAGCGCCTGCGCCAGCGGATCGGGTAGGCCGAGCCATGTCCTGAGCGCGATCGGCCTGTCCGATCGCGAAGCGAAGGCCTCGATCCGCCTGGGCTTCGGGCGCTATACGCGGCGGGACGATATCGAACAGGCGGCGCGCGCGATCACCGAGGCCGCCGGAGGGCAGTGGCCATGAGGACGGGCGGAGCCATGAAAAGGATCGGGCCATGGGCATAAAGGTGCGCTTCATCGACCCGCAGGGCCGCGCGGTCGAGGCCGAGGGCGAACCGGGCGACAGCCTGCTGCGCGTCGGCCAGGCCGCGGGCCTGCCGCTGGAGGGGACATGCGAGGGGCAGATGGCGTGTTCGACCTGCCACGTCATTGTCGCTCCCGAGTGGTTCGACCGGCTCGCGCAGGCAAGCGAGGAGGAGGAGGACATGCTCGATTTCGCCGCCGGGGTGCGCCGCACGAGCCGCCTTTCCTGCCAGATCGAGCTGACCGATGAGATGGACGGGCTGACGGTGAGCGTGCCGTCCGAAAGCATCGACGCCCGACGGATGTAGCCCCCCGGGGGCAAGTCCGTCCGCGCTGGCAAACGCATCGCCGCAGCGCCGATGAGGGCCGGAACAGGCCCGCGGCATCCTCGTTTCCATAAGTTGCATGGAAAAGAACAGTCCAAGTCCCGCGCCTTCGGATCGCTCGCCCGAGCGCAGGGGAGCCGCGCGCAATGCCTATCTCGGCGCGATCGCCTTCGCCGCCGTATTCTGGCTGCTGATGGAGACGATGACGATCTCCATGCCCTTCTTCGCGGCGCTGCTGCTTGCATTGGGTGTCTGGCCGCTGGTCGAGCCGATCCGGGAGCGGATGCCGCGAAACCTCAAATGGACGGGCGCGCTTGCTGGCATGTTGCTGGTGGTGGGGATCCTCGCGATATTCCTGCTCGGTCTCGGCCTTGCCGCCCAGCAGGTCTATGGCCTGGTGCAGGATGTCGGACCGGAGCTGCGCGAACGTCTCGGCGCGCTGCCCGGGCCGCTGCCCGATTTCCTCGACGGCTCGCCCGGCGGGAGCGCGTTTTCGGCAGGCGGGCCGCTCGTTTCGACCGCGCTCGCCGCGCTCAACATAACGGCGAGCACGCTGGGCGGGCTCATCCTCATCGTTTTCCTGATGCTGCTGATGTTGACCGAGGCGGAGAACTGGCACAGCAAGATCCTCACCCTCTCGAGCCAGGGCGGCGACCAGCGCTGGCTCGAGATCGGGCGCAGCGTGGGACAGAAATTCCGTGCCTATTTCACCACCCGCTTCATCATCAGCCTGATCAGCGCCGGCCTTTACATGGGCTGGCTCGCGCTGTTCGGGGTCGATTATCTCGTTCTTTGGGGCGTGCTCACCGTGCTGCTCAATTTCGTGCCTACAGTCGGCTCGATCATCAGCGGGGTGCTGCCGGTATTCTACGTGCTGGTGACGCGCGATCTCGGGACGGCGGCGATCATCGGCGGGGGGCTTCTTGCGATCGAACAGGTGATCGGCAATTTCCTCGATCCCAAGCTGATGGGCAAACGGCTCGCGATTTCGCCGCTGGTGGTGCTGATTGCGCTGATGTTCTGGTCGATCGTCTGGGGCATTCCGGGGGCGCTGCTGGCGGTCCCGCTGACCGTGCTGCTGACCATGGTGATGGCCCATTTCGACCGAACCAAGGGCGTCGCCCTGCTGCTTACGGATTGTTCGACGATGGAAGAACTGGAGAAATATCGCCGGCCCGACTGAGGTCCTGAATTATTGGGATCCCGACTGACAAAACCCCGACTGAGCCATCGCGCCCGTGGCTGCGCCCCGGCACGCGAAAACCCCGCCGCGCCTTGCGGCACGACGGGGCGCTTGCCACGACCGGCCCTGCAGAGGGGAGGTCGGGACCGGCCGCGGCTTTGACGGATCAAAACGGGCCGGGTTTCGGGTTGAGGATCAGGCGTTCTCGCTGACGCTTTCCATTGCGAGCGCTTCCTTGATCGCTCCGGCGAAGGCCTTGATGTCGTCCGGCTTGCGGCTGGTGATGATGTTGCCATCGACCGCCACCTCCTGGTCGACCACGTTCGCGCCTGCATTGGCAAGGTCGGTTCGGACCGAGGGCCAGCTTGTCATCGTCTTGCCCTTGGCGATGCCTGCTTCGATCAGCAGCCACGGTGCGTGACAGATGGCCGCGACCGGTTTCCCGGCGGAATTGAATTCGCGCACCAGTTCGATCGCTCGCGGCTGGAGCCGCAGGATGTCGGGATTGATCTGGCCGCCGGGAAGCATCAGCGCGTCGAAATCGCCGCTCGAAACTTCATCGAGCGTGATGTCGACCGATACGCCGTCGCCCCAATTGTTCTTGTCCCAGCCCGTGATCGAGCCGCTTTCGGGACTGGCGATGGTCACTTCCGCGCCAGCCTTCTCGAGGATCGAACGCGGCTCGGTCAGTTCCGACTGTTCGAAACCGTTGGTTGCTATGATGAGAATGCGTTTCATGATTGTGTCTCCTTTATCCGTTTGATTATTCAACGAAACAGGAAGGCCATGCGTTCCGCCTTGCCCGCTCGCTCGTGGCTGGGTTTCGGCGGGTCGAGCGCGGGCGGGCCGAACCGGCTCGCAGGGGCGCCGCATCGAGACTGTGGAAACGCCTCTCCCGCCCGCGCGCGCGGCTTGCTAGGGGCTGATTCATGGCAGACACGACCGCTCCTGGTGCACCCGCGCCGCCGGAAGATCCCTTCGACCAGATCGTCGACGCGCCCTTCGACGCAGCGCTCGAGGAGCGCTATCTCGTCTATGCGCTCTCGACGATCACCGCGCGCTCGCTTCCTGACCTGCGCGATGGCCTCAAACCGGTCCATCGCCGCCTGCTGTGGGCGATGCGCCAGCTGGCTTTGCGTCCAGACAGCGCCTTCAAGAAATCCGCGCGCGTCGTCGGCGACGTGGTCGGCAAGTATCACCCGCATGGCGATGTCGCCGCCTATGATGCGATGGTCCGCCTCGCCCAGCCGTTTTCGCTGCGTTACCCGCTGGTCGAGGGGCAGGGCAATTTCGGCAATATCGACGGCGATAACGCGGCCGCCTACCGCTACACCGAGGTGCGGCTGACCAAGACCGCGATGGAACTGATGGCGGGCCTCGACGAAGGCACGGTCACGTTCCTGCCGACCTATAACGGTGAGGAACACGAGCCTGAACTGATGCCCGGCCTGTTCCCGAACCTGCTCGCCAACGGGGCAAGCGGGATCGCGGTCGGCATGGCGACCAACATCCCTTCGCACAATGTCGCCGAGATCATCGACGCCACGCTCGAGCTTATCGACAACCCCCATGTCGAGCATGCCCGGCTGATGGAGTTGTTCGCCGGACCGGATTTCCCCACGGGCGGCCAGATCGTCGACAGCCCCGAGACGATTTCGGAGGCCTATGCCACCGGGCGCGGTTCGTTCCGGGTGCGGGGCGTCTTCCGTGCGCCCGAGTCCGAGAACGTGGCCGACCGCGAGGCCGGGATCGAGCGGCTGGGCGGCGGGCAATGGCAGCTCGTCATTTCGGAAATCCCGTTCCAGGTCGCCAAGGGCAAGCTGATCGAGCAGATCGCAGCGACCATCGCCGATCGGAAGCTCCCCATCCTCGAAGACGTGCGCGATGAAAGCGACGAGGACATCCGCATCGTTCTCGTGCCCAAAAGCCGCAATGTCGATCCCGACCTGCTCAAGGAAAGCGTCTTCAAGCTGACCGATCTCGAGACGCGCTTCGGGCTCAACCTCAACGTCCTCGATGCGAACCGCACCCCGATGGTGATGGGGCTCAAGGAACTGCTCGGCCACTGGGTCGCCGCGCAGATCGAGATTCTCCAGCGCCGCGCGCGCCACCGGCTCGACCAGATCGAAAAACGCCTCGAACTGGTCGAGGGCTACATCATCGCCTTCCTCAATCTCGACCGGGTGATCGAGATCATCCGCACCGAGGACGAGCCCAAGCCGGTCATGATGGCGGAATTCTCGCTCACCGACCGCCAGGCCGAGGCGATCCTGAATATGCGGCTGCGGTCCTTGCGCAAGCTTGAGGAAATGCAGCTCAGACAGGAAAAGGACGAGCTGCTGGCCGAACAGGACGACCTTACCAAGCTGCTGGAAAGCCCGGCCCGCCAGCGCACGCGCCTCAAGAAGGACCTGCGAAGCCTGCGCAAGGACTATGCCGAGAACACTGCGCTGGGCGCGCGCCGCACGCGGATCGAGGAAGCGGCGCCCGCGGTCGAATTCAGCATGGACGCGATGATCGAGAAGGAGCCGATCACCGTCATCCTGTCTCAGAAGGGCTGGATCCGTGCGGCCAAGGGTCACGTCCCGCTCGACCAGGAATTCAAGTACAAGGAAGGCGACGCGCTCGCCTTCATTGCGCATGCCCAGACCACCGACAAGCTGCTGATCGCAGGCAGCGACGGGCGCTTCTACACGCTGGGCTGCGACAAGCTGCCCGGCGCGCGCGGCTTCGGCGAACCGGTGCGGACCATGATCGACCTCGAGGCGGAAAGCTCGATCGCCAAGATGCTCGTCCATAAAGCAGGTGGAAAGCTCCTGCTGGCGGCATCGAGCGGGAAGGGGTTCCTAGCGAAGAGCGACGATCTGCTGGCCGAGACCCGCAAGGGCCGGCAGGTCGTGAATCTCAAGGGTGGGGCGAAACTCCAGGTGGTCCGGCAGGTGGCCGAGGGGCACGATCACGTCGCCGCCGTGGGCGACAATCGCAAGCTCATCGTGTTCAACATCGAGGAAATGCCCGAAATGGCGCGCGGACAGGGCGTTCAGCTGCAGCGCTACCGCGACGGAGGGTTGTCGGATGCGACGACTTTCCGGTTCGAGGAGGGCCTGAGCTGGACGATGGGCGGCTCGCAGGGGCGCACGCGGACGGAAAGCGACATCTGGCAATGGAAGGTCGCCCGCGGCGCAGCAGGGCGGATGCCGCCGCAGGGCTTCCCCAAGGACAACCGGTTCGATTGAGGAGGCGCGTGGGGTTTTGCGGCTGCTGCAGCCGGTCAGCGCTTCTCGCGAACCCGCCAACCGAAAAGGGCCGGCAGGATTGCTCCTGCCGGCCCTTCTTCATCCGACCAAACGGTACGAAAGGTCAGGCTCAGCCGCCGTGTGCGGCAGCCATGATGTCGGAATAGTTGGCGCGCGCCATGATCGTGCCTTCCTCGTCGACCCACATCAGGTTGCGCGGCAGGCTGATCAGTTCTTCCTCGACCTTGACGACGATGACTTCGCCTTCGTTCTCGATCGTCTCGACAAGCCCGAGCGGCTGTTCGTCGGCAGTCACGATCGGCGCGCCCACGACGAGAAGTTCGGCGAGCTTAGCCATCGCTTCGGCTTCGGCCTTGGCGAGTTCGGCCTTGCGCGCTTCCTCGGCGGCCTTCGCCTGCGCGACCTGCTGCGCCATCATGCCGTCGATCTGCTGCTTCGTCGCTTCGACGCGGAAACCCATGTCGCCCGCATCGTTGATCGCGCGTTCGGCGATTGCGCCGCGCGGCAGGGGCGCCTTGTAGGTGCCGGTGTCGACCGTGACGGTGCCTTCGTCGGTCACGGTGACCGTGCCGATCGGGTTGCCGTCATTGCCGTAGATCGTATCGCCCACGTCCTGCGCGGAAGCCGCGATCGGGGTCGCCGCCATGGCGGTGGCCAGGAAAGCCAGCTTGGCAAGTTTCATCTGAGATTACTCCGTTCTTCAGTTCATCGAGACGCCGCCGCAAGGAGCGGGCGACGCGGGCCGGACACGCGGCACCAAGCGGGAGGGATCAGGGCAGCGAAGCCCCGGACCGAGCCAGGTGCGAATGGATGCGCGCGAAAGCTAAATGTGCAAAACGCGCAAGCGGTTCCCTAGGGAAAAACGACGTGTGTGACAACACGATCGACCCGGTAACGCTTTTGACCTCACGGGCATGAAGCGGCGCTGAACGCGTTTTCAATCGCTTAACCGATTTCCTCGGCAAGGATCTGACGCACCCGCGCAGCATCCGGAAAATCCTCCGCAATCCAGCGTCGCTCGACCGATTGAAGAATTTTTGCAACTTGCGGCCCCGCGGCAACACCCTGGGCGACGATTTCGCCGCCCTTTAGTGGGAAGACAGGTGGCTCCCAGGCCGCGATCGGGCGAGCATCCTCGCCAGACAGGAGCAGCCGGTCGATCGCGAAATGCGTGCCCGTGCGATAGGCGAGGGCGTGAATGCGATCGGCATCGTGATCGGCGCGTTCGGCCGCATTGACGATCCGCGCGCGCTGCGCCTTGGACAGGCGCAGCCGTGCGGCGACCGTTTCGGCCACATCGGGCGAGGGCGGCAGCAGCGCGGCCAGCCGGCGCAGCGGTTCCGGCGCGAAGCCCTGGTTGCGCTCGGCCGCGATCAGCCGCGCGAGTGCCGCGACGTGAACGGTGCATGCTTCAGGCAGGATCACGCCGAGAACGCTGCGCCGCTGCATCCGCTCGACCGTCCGGTGCGGGTCGGGCAGGGCGAGAAGGGCGAGCAGCTCGTTCGCGATCCGCTCGCGGCTGAGCCCCTTGAGCGTCGCGGCCATCTCGGCGCAGGCATTCTCCGCCGCCTCGTCCAGTTCCGCGCCGAAACGCGCCTGGAACCGGTAATAGCGCAGGATCCGCAGGTGATCCTCGGCGATGCGCTCGCGCGGTTCCCCGATGAAGCGCACGCGCCGTGCGCGCAGATCGTCAAAGCCGCCGAAGAAATCGTCGATCTCGAGCGTCAGCGGATGGGCATAGAGCGCATTGATCGTGAAATCGCGCCGCGCCGCGTCTTCCTGCCAGTCGCTGGCATAGCGAATCGTCGCGCGGCGCCCGTCGGTCGAGACGTCGTGGCGCAGGGTGGTCACCTCGACCGGGCCATCCTCGAGCAGCGCTGTGACCGTGCCATGCTCGATCCCTGTCGGCACGGTCCTGATCCCGGCCGCGGCGCAGCGCTCGATCACCGTTTCAGGAACGAGCACTGTCGCACAATCGACATCGTGCACGGCAACCCCCAGCAATCCGTCGCGCACCGCCCCGCCGACCCAGCGGATGTTCTCTGCACCGAGCGCGCGCGTCAGCGCCGCGAGGCCCGCTCGCTTGGTCCAGTCGGCATGTTCGAGAGTATGGTTCACCGGGTCCGTTTCCGCGCCGGACCGATCGCGGTCCGCCTCCTGTCATCTTCACGTTGCGTTACAAAAATATGTGCGCGCCTCACAAGCTTGTCCTCAGGATCACGCGCGCCCGGCATCCGGCAGGACCTCCGCTGCCGCGATCCGCCGGGCGAGATTGGCGATGATCGCGGCGGTCACCCCCCAGATGCGGAAGCCCGAATAATCCATCTCGAGATAGCGCCGCGTCGCTCCGCGCCAGAACACCTCGTTGATTGTCCACGCGCTTTCATCGAGCAGAAGGGCGAGCGGCGCTTCGAACCACGCCTCGACCTCGCTGGGATGCGGAACGAGCGGCAGGTCGGGCGGGATGACGGCGAGAACGGGGGTGACGATGAAGCCCGTCCCGGTCTGGTAGAGGTCCGTCTCCCCGATCACGCGCACCGCCTCGCGCGGCATGGCGAGTTCTTCCTCCGCCTCGCGCAGGGCGGCGGTGACCGCGTCCTCGCCCGGGTCGAGCTTGCCGCCGGGAAAGGCCACCTGGCCCGGATGATCGCGCATTCCGCGCGGGCGCTGGGTGAGGACGACGCCGGGCTCCTCGCGGTCGGTCACGGCGATGAGGACGGCGGCCGGCGTCGGATCGCCGGTGGCGAAGCGGGCATCGGAAAGAAGGTCGTTCACGGGGCGCTCGTGCCCCCGCGCGAGGCTCGTGGAAAGCCGCTCGAAAAGATCCCCCATGGTGCGCTTCAGGGCACCAGCGAGAAGATCGCGCCCTGGCTCGAGACGATCCATTCATCGCCATTCGTCTCGAGCGCGATTTCGGCAAGCTGGGTATAGGTCGAGCGGTTGAGCCGCGCCTCGCAGCCGCGCCGCACCATCAGGTAGAGCGCAGGGGTTTCCGGATCGCCCGCGGCGCGCAGCGGATTGTCGGGCCCGGCCACGACCAGTTCGTCGGTGTTGAGGCGGAAGGCGATCTCGCCCTCCTTGAGCGCGCAGTCGACCGCAATGAAGGCGGCATCGTCGACCTCGATCGCCAGCTTCTCGAACGGGGTCATGAGCCAGTGCTGGCCGGTACTGTCGCGGGTAAGCAGCCCCGAAAAGGCGCGCACCATTGCGGGCCGGGTTATCGGACCGCCTTCGTGATACCAGGTCCCGTCGGCGGCGATACGCATCTCGCTCTCGCCGAGTTTTTCGGGCGCCCAGTTTTCGACCGGCGGGATCTTGCGGGAGGCAACCTGATCGGCGATTTCGGCGAGGGTGAGTTCGGCGAGGTAGGGGGGAGGTTCGTAAGGCATGATGGGGAAATGCGTTGCCAGATCGGCGCGTTCCCGTGAAGGGGAGTCCTTCGTTCGCTCGCTCCCATTCGCAGGCGCGTTTTCCCTGGTGCTTGCGGCGGTTGCACCTCCGGTCAGCCGCTTCCTAGTCGGTGTCGCGCGCCTGTCCGGGCCACGGCCCAAGCATCCCCTCCGCCGGCATCGCGGCAAGCGCCGCGCCGCGTGCGAGCAGCCGTTCCTGTTCATAGGGGCCGGAGCAGCGCCAGCCTTTCGTATGCGCGTTCGTGAAGCCCCAGCGGCCGTAATAGTCCTCATCGCCGATCAGGACCTGCGGGAAGCTTGCCCCGGTCCCGCCGGCGAGCCTTGCCTCGGCGTTGAGCATCGCCGCCATCAACCCCTTGCCGAAACCCTCGCCCTGCCGTTCGGGCAGGACCGCGACCGGCCCCACCATGACGAGCGGCACCGGCCGGCCGTCGGGCGTGACGAGCGCGACGGGCCAGCACTGTATCGTCGCGACCAGCATTTCCTCCTCGTCGAGCGCTGCGAAGCTGAGCGCGTCGAGCGCCTCCATGCCCGCCCTTATGCGATAGGCGGTGCGCGCATGGCGGCCCTCGCCGAAGGCACGGTCGAGCAGGTCCTCGACCATGGCGGGCGGGACCGCGGAAAGCGGGATCAAGGTGGCGCTTTCGCCGGTCATTCGATGATGCCGATCAGCGCGGGGTGAGCTTCAGCAACCGGCCATCTTCGCCGTCTTCGGCGATCCAGACCGCGCCGTCGGGGCCTTCCTCGATCGATCGCAGACGGCTGCCCATGTCGTAGCGGGCGGTCTCGCGCGCCGTATCACCTTCGAGCGTCACGTGGATGATCGCCTTGGTCTTCAGCCCGGCGATGAGCGCATCTCCCCGCCAGCCTTCGAACATCTCGCCGGAATGGATGATCATGTCGCCCGGCGCGATGACGGGGGTCCAATGGACTTCCGGCTTGGCGAAGCCGTCATCCGGACTGTGATCGGGGATCGGCGATCCGTTGTAATTGATGCCGAAGGAGCGCTCCGGCCAGCCGTAATTGGCGCCGCGTTCGACCAAGTTGAGTTCATCGCCGCCCTTCGGACCGTGCTCCGTTTCCCACAAGCGGCCTTCGGCGTCGAAATCCATGCCGAGGATGTTGCGATGGCCCCACGACCAGGTTTCGTCCGGCACGCCTTCGCGGTCCGCGAGGGGATTGCCTTCGGCGGGCGTGCCGTCGAGATTCAGCCGCACGATCGTGCCGAGCGTGTTCGAGAGGTCCTGCGCAGGCGTCTGCTTCTGCCGGTCGCCGCTCGCGACGAAGAGATGCCGGCCATCGGGCGAAACCTGGATGCGGTGCGAATAGTGACCGCGCCCCGTCACTTTCGGCGCCTGCCTCCAGATCACCTCGAAGCCCTGGATCGAGCAATTGTCGGTCGCGTTGCAATCGAGCTTGCCCCGGCCCAGCGCCGCACCGCGCGTATCGCCTTCGCCCGCTTCGGCGAAGGAGAGGTAGATCGTGCGGCCGGTGAGGTTCGTGTCGGCCTCGCCCGGCAGGAAGGCGATGTCGCCCAGTCCGCCCTGGCCGCCGTAATCGACCGCCGGCACGCCCGAGACGGTGCCGATCTCGCCTGTCGCAGTGTCCATGACCTTGAGGCTGCCGCCCTGCTCGGTCACGAACAGAACGCCCGTACCCGGCGCGAATTCGATTGCCCACGGTTCCTCGAACACCGCCATGACTTCGCTCGTGAAGGGGCGTTCCCCGCTTTCGCCGGCGGTCTGGACGGCGCTATCCCCGGAATCCGCCTGCGCGCAGCTTGCGAGAGCGAGCGCGGGGAGAGACAATGCGACGGCGATTGGGTTCAGGCATTTCATGGATACGATAACTCCCCAAAACTGCATGCGTGCCGAGAACGTTGCGACCGATATCGTCATCGGCGTGGATGAGGCCGGACGCGGGCCGCTTGCCGGGCCGGTCGTCGCGGCCGCGGTGGTGCTGTGCGAGCCGATACCGACAGGGCTCGACGATTCCAAGAAACTTGTGCCGGCACGCCGGGCCGAACTCGATCATGTGATCCGCGCGCATTGCCTCTGGGAAGTGGCGGTGGTGGAACCCGAGGAGATCGACCGGATCAATATCTTCATGGCGACCATGGAGGCGATGACCCGCTGCGTCGCGCAATTGTGCGCCGCGGTGGAGCATGCGCCGCGCGAGGTGCTGATCGACGGCAATATGACGCCCCATGGCCGCTGCTCCGGATGGAACTGGCCCGCCCGCCCGATCGTCGGCGGGGATGCGATCGAGCCTTGCATCAGCGCCGCCTCGATCATCGCGAAGGAATGGCGCGACCGGCTGATGATCGAGGCTGCGAAGCGACACCCGGCCTATGGATGGGAGCGCAACAAGGGCTATGGAACGGCCGAACACCGCGAGGCGTTGCGCCTTCATGGTCCGAGCCCGCTTCACCGACGATCCTTTGCGCCGGTCGCGCAGGCAAACCTTCTCTAGGCACTCAGATTGGGCTAGGCGCCCGTTCTCATGATCGAGGCCACTGTCTATTCAATCGTAGGGCTCGTGGGGCTTGCAGTCGGCGGCGAACTGCTGGTGCGCGGGGCCGTCGGGATCGCGCAGAAGCTGGGCGTGTCGACCCTCTTCACCGGACTTGTCATCGTTGGTTTCGCGACTTCGATGCCCGAAATGGTCGCGAGCGTGCAGGCTGCCCTCTCGGGCTCGCCCGAGATCGCCTGGGGCAACATAGTCGGCTCCAACCTTGCGAACACGCTGCTGATCCTCGGCATTTCCGCGCTGGTCGCGCCGATCGTGTTGATCGGCACCGGGCGGCGCGACGCGGTGACGGCGCTCGGTCTCACGCTGGTCCTGTGGGCGCTCGTACTGTCGGGGCTCGGCGCGCGCTGGATCGGGTTCGCCTTCCTGGCGGGGATCATCGCCTACATCGTTTGGCGCTACCGCCATCCGGGAAATTCGCCGCCTGACAGCGAGGTCGACGCGGCACCGGTTCGAACATGGCTCGCCATGCTGCTTTTCTTGGGCGGGCTCGGCATCCTCGTCGCGGGCGGTAATGCGCTCGTCTACGGAGCGATCGAACTGGCGACGATCCTGGAAGTGCCCGAGACCGTGATCGGGCTGACCGTGGTCGCGGTCGGCACGTCACTGCCCGAACTGGCCGCATCGATCGCCGCTGCGCTACGCGGCAAGGCGGGCCTTGCGCTGGGCAATGTGGTGGGATCGAACATCTACAACATCCTTCTGATCGGCGGGGCGACCATGAGCATCGCTCCGTTCCCGCTTCCCGCCGAGCTCGCCGGGGTGCAGATGGCGCTGCTCACCGCGAGCGCCGTGGTCCTGCTCGCGCTGTTGTGGCGCGCGAAGCGGATCGGGCGTCTCCTGGGCGCGCTTCTGGTCGCGGCTTTCGCCGGGAACGTGGTGCTGGTCTTCAGCTAGGCTGCGGTGCTGCTCGTGGCCGCGGGGGCGAATGCCTTGGCCGCCAATTGTTCGAGATATTCGCGCGCCCAGCGTTCGGCGGCGTCGGGATCGCTCGGCATCCCGCCTTCGGCCTCGGCCGCCGCGCCCAGTTCGTCGCGGCTGTTGACGCGCGGGAAGCGGACCTCGGGCACCGCGACACCGAGAAAGGCGCAGAGCGGCTCCCAGCCCAATTTGGGGTGGAAGACGAGCAGCCGGTCCGCCGGCAGGGTGTCGATCACCTCTTGGTTCCGCCGCGCATACCAGTCGGTCATGAAGGCGCGGTCGGTGATGTCGCCGCCGCCGAAATGGCCAAAGATCACCCTCTCCATCATCTCGCCCATCGGCGTTCCCACGAGGCTAGCCTGCATCATCGGCGAGAAGATCGTCTCGCTCACCGATTCGAACCAGCTGTCGGGATCGCGCGTCGTCAGCACGACTTTTGCGTTCGGGCAATGGGCCGCGAGTTCGCGCCAGTAGCCGGCCGAGGGATAGTCGCTGCACGCGCGGAAACCGTCGAAGATCGCATCCCAGTCGGGATTGCCGCGAGCGGCCTCAATCCATAGCGGCACCTGCCGCCGCCCGTCGGCGAAGACCTCGGTCATGTGGTGGCACGGCCCGAAGCCGAGCTTCTCGAGCGCGAATTTCATCGACAGCGTGGCGTTCCGGCCGAGGCCGGCCGCAATGACTTCAAGCGTCATGGTTCAAATCCCCTCATTTCGAACCGACCCGTCCTCCTGCCCTCCTGCCATGTCTTGGCCAGGGGGCCGAGTCCTTTCCGCAACACCACCCCATCTGGAGTCCCTGCCGCAGGTGCGGACTCCATATCTTGTGGCGGTCCCGTTTCGTTCTCAGCAGCTCACTTTTCCTTAACCATGATCGCGCAGGATTTACCGGGTTGACGGGGAGTCCGCTTGGACTCATGCCTGTGGATAACTCTGCATCCAAGGCACCGGGGAGACGAAAATTGGGCGTGATCGAGACGGCGAGAATGCGCGCGAAAACGGGTCAAAAGGCCCGCGAGGCAATGCGCGCCGATCTGCCGCTAGGCACGATCCTCGCCGGCGACTGCATTGAGGCGATGCGCTCACTGCCCGACAGTTCGATCGATTGCGTCTTCGCGGACCCGCCCTACAATCTTCAGCTCGGCGGCGGTCTCAGCCGCCCGGACGGGAGCCATGTTGATGCGGTGACGGACGAGTGGGACCGGTTCGACAGTTTCCGCGCCTATGACGATTTCACCCGCGCCTGGCTGACCGAGGCGCGTCGTGTGCTCAAGCCCGACGGATCGCTGTGGGTGATCGGATCTTATCACAACATCTACCGCGTCGGCGCGATCCTCCAGGATACGGGCTTTTGGATCCTCAATGACATTATCTGGCGCAAGACCAATCCGATGCCGAACTTCAAGGGCACCCGCTTCACCAATGCGCACGAAACGCTGATCTGGGCGAGCATGGGCGAGAAAGCGCGCTACCGCTTCAATTACCGCGCGATGAAGACCCTCAATGACGAGCTCCAGATGCGCAGCGACTGGGTGATCCCGATTTGCGCCGGGGGGGAACGGCTCAAGGAAAACGGCAAGAAGGCGCATCCCACGCAGAAGCCCGAGGCGCTGCTCTACCGCGTGCTGCTTGCCACAACGGAGAAGGGCGATGTCGTGCTCGATCCGTTCTTCGGCACCGGCACGACCGGGGCGGTGGCCAAACGCCTTGGCCGGAACTGGATCGGCTGCGAGCGCGAGAGCCTCTATCGCGAGATCGCTCTGAAACGGATCGAAAAGGAATTGCCGCTCGACGAGAGCGCGCTCGAGACCATGCAGTCCAAGAAATCCGCGCCCCGGGTCGCCTTCGGGACGTTGGTGGAAACCGGATTGATCGCGCCCGGTACGAAGGTGTTCGACAAGAAACATCGCTGGGTCGCGATCGTCCGGGCCGATGGGTCGCTCGATTGCAAAGGGCAGGTCGGCTCGATCCATGGCCTTGGCAAGGACCTACAGGGCGCGCCGTCATGCAATGGTTGGAGCTTCTGGCATTACGAGAAAGGCCACGAGATCGTACCCATCGATGCTGCGCGCCAGCTTTACCTGCTTGCTGCGGAGGATTGAACCAAGCGCTCCTTTTTCGTTCATACGTAATGACAAACGAGCCGTAAAAACGGTCTGCCGCCGTGTGACAACATCTCATCGCAAGTGACAGCGTCCGTTCAGCGTTTCCATCCGTTACTGTGTGCTGCCGTCGGATCGGCCCCCTCGATCCCATGCGGCGCATCAATGATGAGAGGAAACCAATGACAAGCATCACCAGGTTCACCGCCGTTCCCGCTGCGGCAGTCGCCCTCGCGCTGGTCCCCGCTGCCGCGCAGGCGGAAGGACCCTATGTCGGCGTTTCGGGCGGCATCGCGCTCCCCGAGGACAGCAGCAATGCGGGCGAATTCAACAGCGCCGTTCCCGCCACCGATGATTTTGACGAGATCCCGGCCGGCACGACGCTTGGCTGGGACACCGAATTCGACAACGGCTTCGCAATCGGCGGACAGGTCGGCTACGCTTTCGACAGCGGGTTGAGGGTCGAACTCGAAGGCGCGTACACACAGTATGATGTCGATACCCACTCGGGTCTGACGGTGGGCGGCGCGAACATCGATGGCGTCGATGTTGCCGTCCTCACTCGCGGCGCGCCCGATTCGGCCAATCCGACAGTCGGTGCGGTCATTGCGGACGGGCAGGGTGAAGTCACCAATTTCGGCCTTTTCGGAAACGTCTTCTACGACATCGAGACCGGCAGCGCTTTCAAGCCCTATGTCGGTGCCGGTCTGGGATACCAGTGGGTCGACGTTGAATACGTCCCATCGGGTGTAGATGTCGGCAATGACGATGACGGGGTTTTCGCCTATCAGCTGATGGCTGGAGCGAGCTTCAAGCTGACCGATACCGTCGATCTGTTTGGCCAGTACACTTATCGCGGCAGCTTCGAGGACGCGGACATCCCGCTCAACCTCGTCCCCGCGACGCTTGGGGTCGAAAGTTCCCAGTCTGTCGTTTCGGCCGGCCTGCGCTTCGGCTTCTAACGCCGCGGCTCTCCGTACAATCCTAAGAGGGGCTGTCCGCACCGCCGGGCGGCCCCCTTTTTGTGGGTCTTATGCGACAGTGCAAAGTCGCGCGCGCAGGGCTGTCCACGTCCGTGCCGAGCGGCTAAAGCCCGCGCCATGGCTGACGTCTATCTTTACCCCATCACGCTCGCCTCTGGCCCCCAGGCCGAAGCCGGCGAGCACGGGCCGGGCGCGATCCGGCTAGGCGGTTCGATGGCCTATGCGAGCCGGTTCGCGCTTGTCCTGCGCGAGGACGGCCGGGTGATCGATCGGCGCGTCTTCAGCGTCGCCGAGGCCGAGCGCGCCCTCGATGGGCTCGGTCCGCTCGAAGAGGTCGAAGCGCGCCGTCAATGGGCCAATCTCGCGCGAGTCCATGCCCCGATCCGGGCGGACGAACGGGTCATCCGGCTCGACCAGCCGCAGGTCATGGGTGTACTCAACGTCACGCCCGACAGTTTCAGCGATGGCGGGGCCTATCACGACAAGGAGGACGAGGGCCGCGCCCACGCTGCCGCCATGCTTGAAGCCGGCGCGGCGATCATCGATATCGGTGGGGAAAGCACCCGTCCGGGTGCGGAGGCGACGTTCGAGACCGAGGAGATCGAGCGAGTCGTGCCCGCAGTGCGTTATTGCGCGGCTATGGGCGCCGCGATCAGCGTCGATTCGCGCCGTGCGGGCGTGATCGAACAGGCGCTCGCGGCAGGCGCGCATATCGCCAACGATGTCTCGGCCCTGCGCTACGATCCGCGCAGCAGCGAGGTGATCGAATCCTATGGCTGCCCGGTTGTGCTGATGCACGCGCCCGGCACCGGCGAGGATTTGCACAGTGGCGGAGGTTACGAAGACGTGGTGAGCGAGGTGTTCGATTTTCTCCGGCTCGCCCGCGACAAGGCGATCGCGGGCGGCATCGCCGAGGGGAACATCGTACTCGATCCAGGCATCGGCTTTGGCAAATCGCTCGCCGACAATCTCGCTCTCCTCAATGCCTTCCCACTTTTCCACGCGCTCGGCTCGCCCATCCTGGTGGGCGTCAGCCGCAAGCGCATGATCGGCGCGCTCTCCAATGAGGAAGGCCCGAAGGACCGGCTCGCCGGGTCTATCGCGCTCGCGGTCAGGGCGATGGAGGCAGGCGTGCACATCCTGCGCGTCCACGACGTCGCAGAAACGGTTCAGGCGCGCAATGTATGGCGCGGGCTGCGGGACGCGGCATTGACCGATTTCAGCCAGTTGCCTCCGCTTTCCTGAAAGCCCATTGCGCGCTGTCGCAATTGCGTCATGGAGCCCGGGCAAGCACCCTTTCCCTACATTCATGACAAGGAACACGCCATGCGCCTTCCCCTGCTTCTCGCCGCGGTCGGAACCGCCGCAATCGCCTCCATCGCCCCGCTTTCGGCCAATCCGGAGGTGGAGCTTGCGGCCGAGGACATGCTCGCGCCCTATTACGCCAAGCTCGAACGCGAACTCGACCTGCCGGTCGCGCCTGCCGGGGCGGGGCTGGCTGAGGATACGGTGCTGACCCGGATCGGGGTGGGCAGCTGCAACCACCAGAGCCGCTCGCAGCACATGTGGGCGAAGATCGCGGCGGCGGACCCGCAGCTTTTCCTGTTCATCGGCGACAATAATTACGGCGACAATGGCTGGGAAGGCGACGCCGCGCTAGGATCCTTGCGGGCCGCCTATGCTAAGCAGGCCGAAACGCCCGAACTGGCCACCTTCCGCAAGGCCGTGCCGATGATGGCTGCGTGGGACGACCACGATTACGGCTTCAACGATGCGGGTGCGAGCTTCACTCCGCGGCGCTGGTCGGAAACGCTTTTCGAGACTTTCTGGGGCTCCACCGAGGAGGTCCGCTCGCGCCCCGGGATCTACGACTCGCGCATCGTGGGCGAAGAGGGTCGGCGCACGCAGATCATCCTGCTCGACACCCGCTTCTTCCGCTCCGATCTCGAGGCAATGCCCTATTCGGAGACCCGCCCGCCGCTCGGCCCCTATGTGCCGAGCACCGACCCCGACAAGACCATGCTGGGCGAACAGCAGTGGAAATGGCTCGAGGCGGAGCTCGCGAAACCGGCCAATTTCCGGATCGTGGCGAGCTCGATCCAGGTGCTGACCGATGCGCATGACTACGAGGCGTGGGAGAACCTGCCGCTTGAACGCGCCAAGCTATATCGCCTGCTTGCAGGGCGCGAGGAAAGCGGGCTGGTGCTGCTTTCGGGCGACCGGCACGCGGGGGGGATCTACACCGATACGCCGGATGAGACCGGCGGCGAGCAGCTTTGGGAGCTGACCAGTTCCTCGCTCAACCTCGCCTTCAATAACACGGCGAGCAATACTGCGCGCGAACCCGATCCGAAACGGCTCACCGATTTCATCTCGGAGGAGAATTTCGGGCTGGTCGATATCGACTGGGCTGGCCGCACATTCACCATGACCCTGCGCGGGAACCAGGGCGAGGAGCGCGTGAGCCGGACGGTAAGCTGGTAGCCAGCCTAGAGCGTGTAGCCGCCGTCCGATACCATCACGTGACCCGTGACGTTGGCGGCGGCGTCGCTCAGGAGGAACAGGATCGTCTCGGCCATTTCCGCGGAACTCGCGAACCGGCCCGAAGGCGTGGTCTTCGCCATCGCCTTCAGGGTCGCCTCGCGCCCATGCGCCTCGACCGAGCGCTTGAAGTCCTCGGAGGAATCCCAGATCGCGGTGTCGACGCCGCCCGGCGCGATCGCGTTGACGCGGATATTCTGCGCCGCGCCCTCAACCGCGGCGATGCGCGCCATGTGGGCGACGGCGGCTTTCGACACGCCATAGGGGCCGATGCCAGGAACGGGCTTGAGGCCGGTGGTCGAGGAGATGACCACTGCGCTTCCGCCTTTTCCGCGCATCGCCCGCATCGCGGTGGAAAGCGTGAGGAAGGACCCGTCGAGATTGACTTCCATGACCCGCCGCCAGGCCGCGAGGTCAAGCTCCATGAGCGCTCCGCCCGCGCCGATTCCGGCATTGACGATCGCGTGGTCGAGCCCGGCGAGGTCTTCTTCGAGATCAGCCCAGAGCAGCGGGTCGGCGACGCTACCGATGATCGGCACAACTTCGGATCGGCCGAGAGCTAGCCCGTCCAACCCTCCGGCGTCGATGTCGTTCAGGAACAGCTTCGCAGCCCCGCGCGCGGCGAGCGCCTGCGCACATGCCGCGCCGATGCCCGATGCGGCCCCGGTCACGAGCGCGCTGCGCCCCTCGAAATCCCGTCGTGTGTCGTCCATGCCCGAGGCGCTAGTGCGGAGGCGCGTAGCGATCAAGCGGCCCGTTCAGGCGGCGTTATCGATGCCGAGGTCCGAGAGCTTGCGATAGAGCGTGGAGCGCCCGATGCCGAGCCGGCGCGCAACCTCGGTCATGCGCCCGCGATAATGCCCGATGGCAAGCCGGATCACGTCCGCCTCGATCTCCTCGAGTGGGCGCAGATTGCCGTCTTCGGTATAGAGCATCACGCCTGCGCCTTCGTGGAAGGCAGGGGCCGGAGCTTCGCCGCGATCGCCGACCACTTCGGACAATTGCGGAAAGTTTTCCGCCGTCAGCGTCTCGCTCTCGCAATAGACGGCGGCGCGGAACAGCACCGATTGCAGCTGGCGGACATTGCCCGGCCATTCATAGGCCGCGAGCAGCGACAGCGCGCTGTCCGAGACGGACAGGTGGAGGAGCCCGGGCTGTTCGCCGATCCGGGCGAGGAAATGACGCGTGAGAGCGGGGATGTCGCTCGTGCGTTCGCGAAGGGGAGGCAGCACGATGCGGGTTGCCGACAGCCGCCGCGCAAGATCTGCGTCGAACGCTCCTTCCTCGACCAGCGCGGCGAGGGAGACGTTGCACGCGACCAGCAGGCGCATGTCGATCCGGTAGCCATAGCTCGCCCCCACCGGGCGCACGATCCCGCTTTCCAGCGCTTCGCAAAGGCGCTGCTGGACGTGGCGGGGCAGGCGGTCGACCTCGTCGAGGACCAGAGTGCCACCGTCGCAATGCTGAAGCGCACCGATCTGGCGGTCGAAGGCGCCGGGGAAGGCGCCGGGTTCATGCCCGAACAGGACCGATTCGAGAGATCCGGGCGGAATGCTCGCGACATTGACGATCCTCAGCGCCTCCTTGGTGCGCGGGCTTGCCGAATGCATCGCGCGGATCAGCATTTCCTTGCCAGTCCCGCTTTCGCCCTCGATCAGCGCATGGCCTTGCCCGCGCGCGGCCTTGGCGGCCTGGGCGAGAGCGGTGCGAAAACCGGGCGCGGTGCCGATCATCGCGTCGAAATCGAGATTGGCACCCATCTTCTCGGTCAGGGGGGCGAGCTCATCGCGCTGGCTTTCGCGCTTGGTCACGGCGCGCAGCGCTTCCATGAGCCGGTCGGGAGAGACGGGCTTGACCAGATAATCGCTCGCGCCCGCGCGCATCGCCTCGACCGCGAGCACGGGCGAGGCACTGGTGGTCAGCATCAGGATCGGCAAAGCGGGGCGGCGCTCCTTCAGCGCGGCGATGAGCGCGCAGGCATCGTCGCCCGGCACCCACTGGTCGAGCAGGATCGCGGAAAGCTGCATCCCCTCGCGCGTGCCGAGCGTCGCGATCGCGGTTTCCGCATCCGGCGCGACGATCGTGCGCCAGCCATTGCGCGCGGCGATTGCGGAAATCAGCCTGCTCTGCGCCGGTTCGTCGTCGATCAGCATGACGAGGCGCGGTGCCTCGGTATCCGCGCGCACCGTGTCGGCGGCCGGATCCAAGCGGTCGGCGTCAGCTGCGGACTGTTCGTCCGAATCCGGGATGACCTTTTCCGACATCGGCGCGCGTTCGAGCTCCCTCATCGCCCCGGAAAGACCGTCCCGAGGTGAAACGTCCAACCGCCTTAAGAGCAGTGGGTAAAGACTGGATTAAGCCTGTTCGAACGACGACGATGATCGCAATGGAGCGCTGGAAAGCGGCGATCAGTGAGACGCGGGCTTGAGCGCGGGCACAGGCTCGGATAACGCCGGGCCTATCACTTTTCACGGCAACCTTTTGCCGCGATCATCGTTAGGCACCTTCAAGGGGAAACTTTGCAAATGGCAACGCACGACATGGACAAGGCGCGCTCGACCTATGAGTCGTTCATGACCGCGCTCAAATGGGCTGTCCCGGTCATTGCCCTCATCACCCTGTTCGTCGTCTCGCTCATCGCCGGGTAGAGCCGGGAAAATCGCCGAAATCTCTGGGGGGCATTAGTGAAGATCGCAGTCCTGAAAGAACGCGCCGCGGGCGAAACGCGAGTCGCCGCGACACCGGAAACGGTGAAGAAGTTCATCGGCCTCGGCAACGAGGTCGCCGTTGAGAAGGGGGCGGGCGCCTCCGCCTCGATCACGGACGAGGCCTATGGCGAAGCCGGCGCGGTTCTGGGCGATGCTGCCGGATGCGTGAAAGGCGCGGACATCGTGCTTGGCGTCCAGGCCCCCGACGTGGCGCTGCTTTCGGGTGCAAAGCCGGGCGCGTGGGTCGCGGCGCTGTTCGATCCGTTCCAGCAGAACGACCGCGTCGAGGCTTACGCCAAGGCCGGGCTCGAGGCGCTGTCGATGGAATTCATGCCGCGCATCACCCGCGCGCAGTCGATGGACGTGCTCTCCAGCCAGTCGAACCTCGCCGGATACAAGGCGGTGCTCGCGACGGCGGACGAATATGGCCGCGCCTTCCCGATGATGATGACGGCGGCCGGCACGGTGCAGGCGGCGCGCTGTTTCGTCATGGGCGTGGGTGTCGCAGGCCTCCAGGCGATCGCGACCGCCAAGCGCCTCGGCGCGCAGGTTTCGGCGACCGACGTGCGGCCCGAAACCGCCGAACAGATCACCTCGCTGGGCGCTAAGGCGATCTTCGCAGAGGGGCTCGAGGCAGCGGGCGAAGGTGGCTATGCCGCCGAACTGACCGACGAACAGAAAGCGAAGCAGGCCGAACTGGTCAGCGAACACATCGCCAAGCAGGATCTCGTCATCACCACGGCCCTCATCCCGGGGCGCAAGGCGCCGGTGCTGGTCACCGACGCGCAGATCGCGACGATGAAGCCGGGCAGCGTGATCTTCGACCTCGCGGTTGCGCAGGGCGGCAATGTCGAAGGCTCGAAGCCCGACGAGGTGGTCGTGAAGCACGGCGTCAAGATCATGGGCTATTCGAATACCCCCGCGCACCTTCCCGCCGATGCCTCGGCGCTGTTCGCGCGCAACCATTTCAACTTCCTCTCCGCCTTCTGGGACAAGGAAGCGGGCGCACCGATGCTCGACGAGGAGATCGGCGACGCGATCCGCCTGACCAAGGGCGGCGAAGTGGTGAATGCGAGGTTGAAGGGGTAAAGCTCAACCCCGCCCCGCCGGGATCGTGCGGGGCGGCCGATCAATCGAAGACAATAGCGGGCCAGGTGCCGGACAGGGGCAACTCAATGGACTTCATCTCAATCCTATCGATCTTCGTGCTGGCGTGCTTCGTCGGCTATTACGTGGTGTGGTCGGTCACCCCGGCGCTGCACACCCCGCTGATGGCGGTGACGAACGCGATCTCCTCGGTGATCGTGGTCGGCGCGCTGATCGCGAGCGCCGAAGCGGGGAGCGATCTTGCCAAATATCTTGGCCTTGCGGGCGTGGTCTTGGCGAGCGTCAACATCTTCGGCGGCTTCGCCGTGACCGAGCGCATGCTCGCCATGTACAAGAAGAAGGAGAAGTGAGGATGGGTCGCCTGCTTTCCTCCTTCGGTGTCGCCGCTCTCGCCGCGTTCGCTGCTGCTCCCGCCCATGCCGCCACCGCGGCCGAGGGCGTGCCCGCATGGGTTCCGCTCGCCTATCTCGTCGCGGGCGTTTTCTTCATCCTCGCGCTGCGCGGGCTTTCGCATCCCTCGACCAGCCGGGCGGGCAACCGCAACGGCATGATCGGGATGGTGATCGCGGTCGCGACCACCCTCGTCACCCATGACCTTGCAAACATCGTCGAGATCGTGATCGCCATCGCCATCGGCGGCGCGATCGGCTTCGTCATCGCGCGGCGCATCGCCATGACCGCGATGCCCGAATTGGTCGCGGGCTTTCACAGCCTTGTCGGCATGGCCGCGGTGCTGGTCGGTTTCGCGGCATGGCTCAATCCCGGGGCTTTCGGGATCCTCGATCCGAACGATCAGATCCTGGTCGTCAGCAGGATCGAACTCGGCCTCGGCATCGCGATCGGGGCGATCACATTCTCGGGCTCGGTCATCGCCTTCCTGAAACTGTCCGGCCGGATGAGCGGGTCGCCGATCCTGCTTCCCGCGCGGCACTTCATCAATCTGGGCACGCTCGTCGCCATTCTCGTGCTGATCGGGCTTTATGCCGTCTCACCCGAAGGCGCTGCGGGCGAAGGCTGGATGATCCTCGTGATCGCCGCTCTCGCCTTTCTCATCGGATTCCTGCTGATCATCCCGATCGGCGGGGCGGACATGCCGGTCGTGGTCTCGATGCTGAACTCCTATTCGGGCTGGGCCGCGGCGGCGATGGGCTTCACCCTCGGCAATACCGCGATGATCATCACCGGCGCTCTGGTTGGGTCGTCGGGCGCGATCCTCTCCTACATCATGTGCCGGGCGATGAATCGCAGCTTCATCTCGGTCATCGCAGGCGGTTTCGGTGCGGACGACAGCGGCGGCGGCAGCGGTGAAGCGCGCGAACAGCGCCCCTACAAGCAGGGCAGCGCCGACGATGCCGCCTTCATGCTCGAACAGGCGGAAAAGGTCATCATCATCCCCGGCTACGGCATGGCGGTGGCGCAGGCGCAGCACGCGCTGCGCGAAATGGCCGAACTGCTCGAGGAAAAGGGCGTCGAGGTCAAATATGCGATCCACCCGGTCGCGGGCCGCATGCCGGGCCACATGAACGTCCTGCTCGCCGAGGCGAGCGTCGATTATGACAAAGTGTTCGAACTGGAGGACATCAATTCCGAATTCGCCAACTGCGACGTCGCCTTCATCATCGGCGCGAACGATGTCGTGAACCCGGCGGCCAAGACCGACAAGTCCTCACCGATCTACGGCATGCCGGTATTCGACGTGGACAAGGCCAAGCAGGTCTTCTTCATCAAGCGTTCGATGGGCGGCGTCGGTTATGCCGGGGTCGACAACGACGTGTTCTACATGAACCAGACGACCATGCTGCTGTCGGACGCGAAGAAGATGGTCGAGGAAATCGTCAAGGCGCTGGACTGACATGACGGGCGAGGGAGGAGAGGGAGCACGCCCCGGGCGCCTCGTCGCGATCCTCCTCGCCATCATCATCATCGCCGCCGGGGCGTGGTTCGTCCTGCGCGACGACGGTCTGCTCGAACAGGTGACCGCCGAGCGGGTCGAGGATGCGCTCGTCGCGAATGGCATGCCCGAGCCCATGGCCCAATGCATGGGTGGGCGTCTCGTCGACCGGCTCACGATCCAGCAATTGCGCAGGCTCGAACGCCTCGCGCCCGAAGCGGGCGAGACCGCCGTGCCGCGTTCGGTCCGCGATGCACTGGACCGGCTCCGGCGGGTCGACGATCCCGAAGCGGTCGAGACGCTCGCGACCACGGCGGCGGGCTGCGGGATGGAATTGCTGCGCGAGCGCTTCTGAAGCCTTGCCTCGGCCCGGTCCCTCGCGCAGACTGACGCATACGGAGGGACCACCATGATCCGACATACACTCGCCGCCGCCTTGCTCGCCTGCGCCGCCGTACCGGGCGCGGCCCATGCCGAGACCGCCGACCCGATCGGCGATCGTGTCGGGACCGAATTCATGGTCTTCGAGGCGGAAACCAGCGAGGCGGCAGAGGCGCATTTCCTGCGCGGCCTCGCGCTCCTCCACAATTTCGAATACGGGCGCGCCGCCGCCGACTTCCGCAAGGCGCAGGAGGCCGATCCGGATTTCGCCATGGCCTATTGGGGCGAGGCGATGACGCACAACCACCCCTTGTGGGAAGAGCAGGGCCGCGACGCGGCGCGCGCCATCCTCGCCCGGCTCGCGCCGACCGCACAGGCCCGAGCGGCGAAGGCCCGGTCCCCGCGCGAGGCGGCATGGCTCGATGCGGTCGAGACGCTCTATGGCGAAGAGGGGACAAAGGAGGAGCGCGACCTCGCCTATCTATCCAGGATGCGCGCCATGCTGGCAGACTATCCGGACGACATCGATGTGCGCGCCTTTACCGGGCTTGCCGTGCTCGGCTCATCGCATGGCGGGCGGCAGGTGCCGATCTACATGGAGGCAGCGGGCATTCTCGAACCGGGCTTCATGACGCACCAGCAGCATCCGGGCATCCTCCACTACCTCATTCATTCCTATGACGATCCCATCCACGCCCCGCTTGGCGAGCGCATGGCCGAACGCTACGCGACGGTCGCGCCCGATGCGGGGCATGCCCAGCACATGGTGAGCCACATCTTCCACGCGCTCGCCGATTGGGAGGCGTCCGAGGAGGCCAATGTGAAGGCCGCTGCCGTGGTCGACCGCGAATTCGCCGCCAAGGGGTGGGGGCAGTACCATTGCGGACATTACAATGAATGGCTGGTCTACGCTCAGGCGCAGCAGGGCAAGGACGTCAGCGGCCGGGTCGAGGCGTGCCGGGAGCAGGCCGGAAAGGAACTCGCGGCCGATCGTCGTCCCGCAACGACGATCGCTCCGCGTTCGGCGGCGACAAGCTTCGCGAGGATCGCGCTCTATGCCGGTACGACGAGCGGATATTGGGCGGACGCGCTCGACTGGCCCGAGGACCAGTTTCTGCGCCCGCAATTCCTGATGGCCAATGCGCGGCTCCTGCAGGCGCGCGGGGATGCGCACGGCGCTGCGCGGGCTCTTGCGGACATGCGGCGCGTGCACGATCGGATCGCGGCCGCGCTTCCCGGCGAACTGCCGAACGAGACGGGCCTTGGCCCGTGGAACGAGCGCGGGATCGCGCAGGGCGAGGCTATCGTGATGCTTGCATCGGGCGATACGCAAGCAGGCCTGGCGGCCCTTCGCGCGGCGGCAGAAGCGGAAGCCGCGCTGCCCGTCGTCTTCGGCCCGCCGATGATCGCCAAACCGAGCTACGAAGTGCTGGGCGAGGAACTGCTTGCGCGCGGGCGACGCGAAGAAGCCGCCGAGGCGTTCCGCCGCTCGCTCGAATTCGCGCCGGGTCGGCTGGGTTCGCTGAAAGGTCTCGAGGCAGCGACAAGCGATTGATACGCCTTGTCATCGCTGCCCCCGATAGGCCAGATAGGCGGATTGGAGGGAGAGAGACGATGATGAGAATTGCCCTGGGTGCGCTGCTTCTTGCCAGCACCGCCCCGCTTGCCGCCGAAACCCATACGATCAGCCCCGGCGAAGGCGCGCAGGAGCGCCTCCAGGAAGCGCTGATCCTTGCCGAGCCGGGAGACGAGATCTTTCTCGAGGCGGGGCGCTATGTCCTTACCGACGGGCTCAGCCTCGATGTCGAGGGCGTGACGGTGCGCGGGGCCGGACCGGCGCAGAGCGTGCTCGATTTCACGACTCAGCAGGGCGCGGGCGAGGGGCTTCTCGTCACCAGCGACAACGTGACCCTGCGCGATTTCGCGCTCGAAAACCCCAAGGGGGACGGGATCAAGTCGAAGGGCGCGGACAATATCGTCTATCACCGCATCCGAGTGACCTGGACCGGCGGGCCGAAGCCGGAAAACGGCGCCTACGGCATCTACCCTGTCGAAAGCACCGGCGTCCTCGTCAGCCATTCCGAAGTTTCGGGCGCGTCGGATGCCGGCATCTATGTCGGCCAGTCGAAGAAGATCACCGTGCGCAATTCCATCGCCACCGACAATGTCGCCGGGATCGAGATCGAGAACAGCCGCGATGCGATCGTCACCGACAATTACGTCACCCGCAACACGGGCGGAATCCTCGTGTTCGACCTGCCCGGCCTGCCGGTCATGGGCGGGGGCAACGTGCTGGTGAAGAACAATCTCGTCTCGGGCAACAACACGCCCAATTTCGCCCCGCCCGGCAATATCGTGGGCGGCGTGCCGCGCGGCACCGGCATCATGGTGATGGCGAACGAGAAGGTCTGGATCGAGAACAACGTGGTGATGGACAATCCCACCGCGCCCTTCATGGTCATCGCCTATACGCAAGGGTTCGACGATGCGCGCTACAATCCCTATCCGCGCGAGGTCGTGATTGCCGACAATACCGTCGATGCGGGCGCGACCGATCCCGACCTTCCCGGCGGGGAGATGCTGCTCGCGGCGTTCGGCGGGACGCTGCCGCCGCTGGTGACCGATGGGTTGTCCGATCCCGAAAGCGATGATCTGCCCGCGCTCGCGGCGCATCCCGACATCGCCGGCTGGTCGCTCGGCCTGTCGCGCCAGGGCCAGTCGCTAGCCGAAGCGCAGCCCGCGCCGTTCGCCGCACCGGCCTATACGCCGCCCTGGGACATGGGCGATATCGGCGCCCCGGCCGAACTCGAAGCGCGGCTGAAGTGAAACGCGGCGCGGCCTTGCTTGCGGCCGGGGCGCTCGCGCTTGCGGGGGCGGTGGGCCATTCGGCCGCGCACGCACCCGCCGGCGTCAGCGATGCGGCCGTCATGGAAGGCTTGCCGCGCGCGCTTTCGGAATACGGTTTTTTCGCCGATCTCCCCGCGCAGGAGCCCGCCGCCCGGGTCGTCGGATATTCGCTCAACACGCCGCTCTGGTCGGACGGGGCGGACAAGCTGCGCTTCGTCTACGTGCCCGAGGGCGCGGAGCTCGAGCCGGGCGGGGAAGGCCTGCTGCGCTTCCCGGTCGGCTCCGCCATCGTCAAGACCTTCGCTTTTGGGGAAGGCGAAGCGCGCCGTCTGATCGAGACCCGGGTGCTGCTGCACCGGGCCGATGGCTGGCTGGCGCTGCCCTATCTCTGGAACGATGACCAAACCGATGCCCGGCTCGCGCTTGCGGGCGGACGGTTGCCGATCACGACGCCCGAAGGCGAGACGATCAGTTAC
The DNA here is from genome assembly GCF_001719165.1 of Erythrobacter litoralis. NCBI lineage: Bacteria > Pseudomonadati > Pseudomonadota > Alphaproteobacteria > Sphingomonadales > Erythrobacteraceae > Erythrobacter > Erythrobacter litoralis. Next base: position 2,326,793 of record NZ_CP017057.1, on the reverse strand, counting down.
CGCGTGCCGAACAAGAACCAGTGCAAGACCTGCCATTCCAAGGACGGGGCGGTGATCCCGATCGGGCCCAAGGCACGCAACCTGTCCGCCGAATGGCTGGCCGGCATGGAGCGCAGGGACATGCTCACCACCATGCCGGCCGTGCACGATACGCTGCCCGAATGGAGCGCGCGCGGCAGCGAGGACACTGCAGCGCTGGCCCGGGCCTATCTCGACGTCAATTGCGCGCATTGCCACCAGCCGGGCGGGGCGGCGTCGAATTCCGGGCTGGACCTCAGATGGGAGCAGGACGAGGCTCATGCCATCGGCATCGGCAAGCCTCCGGTCGCCGCCGGGCGCGGGGCAGGGGGGCTTCTCGTCAGCATCGCCCCGGGCGATCCCGACGCCTCGATCCTCGCCTACCGCATGCAATCGGCGGAACCCGGCATCGCCATGCCTGAACTCGGCAAGGAAACCGTCGACCACGCAGGCGTCGCGATCGTGCGCCGCTGGATTTCGGAGATGCCTTCGCAATGAAATGGGTCATCCGCATCGCGCTCGCGCTTGTCGCGGTGCTCGTCATCCCTTTCCTGATCTTCCGCACGCCCGATACCGACGCGCAGGCGATGCGTGCCAAATATGGCGGCGAACCGTCGCAATTCGTGGAGATCGGCGACGGGACGGTGGTCCATCTGCGTGACACAGGCCCGCGCGGTGCGCTCCCCATCATGCTGCTGCACGGGTCGAATTCGGACCTTCATACCTGGGACGAATGGGCTGCCGGGCTTGAGGAGGATTACCGCGTCATCCGCTTCGACCAGGTCGGCCATGGCCTGACGGGCCCTGATCCCAACGCCGATTACAGCCGCGCCAATTACGCTGAGGACATGCGCGAAGTCGCCGATCGCCTCGGCCTCGACAGGTTCGTCATCGGCGGCAATTCGATGGGCGGCAAGCATGCGATGGCTTTCGCCTCGACCTATCCCGAGCGGGTGCTCGGCCTCATTCTCGTCGATGCGAGCGGCGGGCCGATGCTGCGCGAGGAGATCGCAAAAGAGGAAGAGGATGACGGCGGGAGCGGCAATATCGGTTTTGCCATAGCGCAGATGCCCGGGATCAACCGCATCGTCGAACAGGTGACCCCGCGCTCGCTGATCGAAAGCAGCCTTGAACAGAGCGTCTCGGTCGGCTCGGTCGTGACCGAGGAGATGATCGACCGTTACTGGGAATTGCTGCGCTATCCCGGCAATCGCCGCGCTACGCTCAGGCGTTTCTCGGGCTCGTACGATCCGCTGACCGAAGCCGAAATCGCCGGTATCGACGCGCCCGCGCTGATCATCTGGGGCGAGGAGGACCGCTTGATCCCGCTCGCCGCCGGACGCTGGCTCGACCGGGTCATGCTGCAAACCACGCTCGTCAGTTATGAGGGCGTTGGCCACCTGCCGCAAAAGGAAGTGCCCCAGCGCAGTCTCGAAGACGTGCGCGAGTGGCTCGACAACCGCGCATTCACCACGCAAGACGCGAAATAGGCACGCATAACCGCATGCTATGGACTGTTCTTGCGCTTCCTCGCTAAACGTCGAGGCGAAGAACAGGCGAAACGGATGATGGCTTTGCGCAAACTCGGATTGATCGGCGGAATGAGCTGGGTGTCGACGGGCATCTACTACGACCGCATAAATCGCATCGTCCAGAAACGCGCCGCACCCATGGCGAGCGCGCCGCTGTTCATCGAAAGCCTCGATTTCGCCCAGCTTTACGCCCTGCGCGAGGAGAATGACTGGAAACGAGCGACGGAAGTGCTGGTGGACAGTGCCAAGCGGCTCGAGGGGGCGGGTGCCGAAGGGATCATCATCGGCGCCAATTCGATGCACAAGGTCTATGACGATGTCGCCGCCGCAGTCGACGTTCCGATCCTGCACATCGCCGATTATGTCGGCCGGACGCTCAAGCGGTCGGGCCACTCCAGCGCCGCGCTGATCGGTACGCGCAACGTCATGACCGAAAGCTTCTATCGCAAGCGGCTCGTCGCGCACGGCATCGACCTGCTGCCGCCCGACATGGACAATGTCCAGATGCTCGATCAGATCATCTATGACGAGCTGATGGTCGGCAAGGTCAGCCGCGATGCCCAGCGCAAGATGAAGACGATGATAACGGCAAAGTCTCAGGAAGGCGCCGATGCGATCGTGCTCGCCTGCACCGAGCTCAATCTCGTGGTCGACATCGACGCCAATGTCCTGCCGGTGTTCGATTCGACCCGGATTCATTGCGAGGCGGCGGCCGACTGGGTGCTCGATCAGGAACTTGTCGACTGACCGGCGGCTGGTCGCCGAATTCGCACGCCCCGCCGCATCGCCCAATTGCGCGTGGTGCAAGTGCGAAGGCGCGCCCCTAATTGCAGCTCAGAACTTCGTCACACAATTGTAACGACAAGTTCCGGGTCTTCGGGTCGCACCGATGGCCCAGAGCCGAATGGCTCTTGGGGCCGCTCTCCATCCCCCCCAATGCACCCGGGGAGTGGCCCCTTTCCCCCCTTTTCCGCCTCGTCCGGCCTTAGTTGCCGATCTGTTCCCGTTGAGCCGCGCGCCGTGCTGACCTAAGCGCGAGGGCGTGATGACGCGCGCGCCCTATGCAGCCGACCCGCATGCCCATGGGGGGCGCGAATGGACCGGACGCCCGGGCGATGAAGCGCCGCGGGCCGAACAGCGCGGACCCCGCACCGATTTCCAGCGCGACCGTGACCGGATCATCCATTCGATGAGCTTCCGGCGCCTCAAGTCAAAGACACAGGTTTTCATCGCGCCAGAAGGCGATCATTACCGCACCCGCCTTACCCACAGTCTCGAGGTCGCGCAGATCGGCCGGGTCATCGCCCGCGCTCTCGGCCTCGACGAAGACCTGACCGAGGCGCTGTGCCTTGCTCACGATCTCGGCCACCCGCCCTTCGGCCATGCGGGCGAGGCGGCGCTGTCGGCCGCGATGCTGCGTCATGGCGGCTTCTGCCACAACGCGCAGGCGCTGCGCACGGTGATGCGGATCGAAAGCCCTTATCCCGAGCATGAGGGGCTGAACCTGACATGGGACCTGCTCGAAGGGCTCGCCAAGCACAATGGCCCGGTAACCGCGCCGAACTGGGCGCTGGCCGAACTCGACGAGGCCTTTCCGCTCGATCTCGGCACCTGGCCCTCGCTCGAGGCGCAGGTCGCGGCAGTGTCGGACGACATCGCCTATGACAACCACGACATCGACGATGGCCTGCGCGCAGGTTTCCTCGATCTCGACGATCTCCTGAAGCTCGATTTCCTCGCCGAGCAGTGGCGCAGCGTCGAGAAGCGCTTTCCCGACGCGCCGCGCGAAAGGCTGCAGCGCGAATTGGTGCGTGACCAGATCGGACTGATGGTGAACGACGTGATCGAACACACCCGCGCACAGGTGCAGGGCGTGGGCTCCGTCGCCGAAGTGCGCGAGGCCGGGCGTCAGCTCGCCGGTTTCTCCCCCGCGATGGCCGAAAACGAGCGGCGTCTCAAAAGCTTCATGTACGACAAGCTCTATTACCACCCGGACCAGATCGCCGCCGCCGAGCGTGCGCGCGATGTCGTCGCCCGGCTGGTTGCGGCCTATTCCCAGGATTCGAGCCTCATGCCCGAGGAATGGCAGGCCCGCCTACCCGAGCGCGAGCCGCATCGCAGCCGCGTGATCACCGATTTCATCGCCGGGATGAGCGATCGTTTCGCGATCCGGGCCTGCGCCGAGATATACGGCGAACGCCCGCTGGGGCTGACCAATGTCTGAGGCGACTAGGCCATGAACCGCCCCTTGCGCTCCGAAGCCGACGGGTCGGCGCCTCGTTCCGGTCCGGTGCGGCTGGCTCTTGTGGGCGCGACCGGGCTGATCGGCAGCCGCCTGATCGAGATATCCAGCGCCGGCGAGGATTGCCGCATCGTCGGCATCGCCCGGCGCGAGGTTCCGCTGCCCAAGGGCGCGCGGGTCGAGGTGTTCGTTGCCGAGCCGGACAAGTGGGGCGAGGTGTTCGAGGCGGTTCGCCCGCGCGCGCTGATCTCGGCACTCGGCACGACATGGAAGAAGGCGGGGCGGGACGAGGCCGCCTTTCGCGCCGTCGATCAGGACCTGATCGTCGCCACCGCAAAGGCCGCGCAGGCGGCAGGCGTGCCCAACATGGTGCTCGTCAGCGCGGCCGGGGCCGATGCGCGCTCGAAGAATTTCTACCTGCGGGTCAAGGGCGAGACCGAGGGCCTCGTCTCCAAGATCGGCTTCAAGCGGCTCGATATCCTTCGCCCGGGGCTCCTGCGGGGCGAACGCGGGGGCGACCGTCGCCTGCTCGAACGCCTCGCGATCATGGCAAGCCCGGTGACCGATCCGCTCCTGCCGGCAAAGTGGGCGCCGTTCCGTTCGATCGACGCGGATATCGTCGCCGAAGCCGCGCTGTTCCTTGCCCAGAGGCGCGCGCAGGGGCGTTTCACCCATGACAACGAAGCGATGAAGCGTGCCGCCCGCGAATGGCGCGCGAAGCGCAGCTGAGAGGAGAGAGCATGGATTGGTCAGCGATCTTCAACGCCGTCAACCTGCTGGCGCTGATTGCGTGGGTGGCGCTGATCGTGCTGCCGCGCTGGCCGGCCCTGCTATCGGGCGTCCTTTATCTCGGCATCGGCCTGCTTTGCCTCATCTATGCCGTCACCATGATCGGGGTGGTAAGCGGTTTGATCCCCAATCCCGAAGCGGGCGGGGCCGATTTCACCTCGATCGAAGGCGTGCAGGCGATTTTCGCGACCCGCGCGGGCGTGACGATCGGCTGGACGCATTACCTCGCCTTCGACCTTTTCGTCGGCCTGTGGATCGCGCGCGATGCCGATGCCAAGGCCGTGTCGCGGCTGTTGCAGGCGCCGATCCTGCTCGCGACCTTTCTCGCCGGGCCGCTGGGCTTGCTGATCTGGCTGTTCGTGCGCGAGCCGGCTGCACGAAAGACCGGGCGTTTCCGCTAGTCATCTAGGCGGTGGACCTCGCCCGCGGGCCGTGCTTAACCGATGGCCTGTGACCAAGCTGGGAGAGAGCACGGGCATGGCGCGAGAAACCCATCACGATTATTTCACCTTCGACGAGATCCTGACCTTCTGGGCGAAAGAGCGCCCCGACGGACCTGCCTTCGAACAGGAGGGCCGGGTAACGAGCTTCGCCGAAACCGACGACCTGACGAAGCGCCTCATCACGCTTTTCCGAGAGCGCGGAGTGGGCAAGGGCGACCGGATCGCCTGGCTCGGCAAGAATGCGGACATGTATTTCCTGCTCTATCTCGCCGCGGCGAGAGTCGGTGCGGTGATGGTGCCGATCGGCTGGCGGCTCGCCCCGCCGGAGATCGCCTATATCCTCGAGGATACGGGGGCCAAGCTGCTGTTTGCGGGCGCCGAATTCGTCGAGACGGCGAGCAGGGTGGCCGGCGACGTGCCGATGAAACCGCAGGTGATCGAGGCCGAGGCCGCGCGGCGCGAGGCGGCGGCGCTCCCGCCTGCGACCTACGAGGCGCCGGGTCCGGACGAGGCGGTGCTGCAGCTCTATACTTCGGGCACGACCGGCAATCCAAAGGGCGCGGTGCTTTCCAATCGCAATCTCCTTGGCCTGCGCAATCCCGGCAACGAAGCGGGGCTCGACTGGAACTATTACGAGCCGGGCGACTGCATGCTGATCGCCATGCCGTGTGCTCATATCGGTGGAACGGGCCTGATGAACATCGCGGTCGCCAACGGCGTGCGCAGCCTCGTCCAGGCCGAATTCACCCCTGTCGGCGTGCTCGAGGCGATCGAGAACGGGGCGACCCACATGTTCATCGTGCCCGCCGCCCTGCAGATGGTGGTCCAGCATCCACGCGCGGGGGAAACCGATTTCACGCACCTGCGCTATCTGATGTACGGGGCCGCGCCGATGCCGCTCGAACTGCTCAAGCAGGCAGTACGGACCATGCCGGGCACGAAGTTCCTGCAGGCCTATGGCATGACCGAGACCTCGGGCACGATCTCGATCCTGCCGCCCGAGGATCACAGCCTTGAAGGCAATGAGCGCATGCGCTCTGCTGGCAAGGCCGTGCCCGGCGCCGAGATCGAGGTGCGCGGACCGGACAACAGCGAATTGCCACGCGGGCAAATCGGCGAGGTGTGCATCAAGTCGCCCTCCAACACCGCAGGCTATTGGAAATTGCCCGATGCGACCGCGAAGACCATCGACCCGGACGGCTGGCTCCATACCGGCGATGCGGGGATCATGGACGAGGACGGCTATGTCTACATCCAGGACCGGATCAAGGACATGATCATCTCAGGCGGAGAGAACGTCTATCCGGCCGAGGTCGAGAACGCGATTTTCGGCCACCCCGCCATTGCAGAGGTCGCCGTGATCGGCGTGCCGAGCGCGAAGTGGGGCGAGGAGGTCAAGGCCTGCGTCGTCCCGAAGCCGGGCGCCGAGATCGAAGAGGCGGAGGTCATCGCCTATGCGCGCGAACGCATCGCCGCGTTCAAGGTCCCCAAGAGCGTCGACATCATCCCCGAAATGCCGCGCAATCCGTCGGGCAAGATCCTGCGCCGCCAGCTGCGCGCGCCCTATTGGGAAGGCCAGGAACGCCAGGTTTCGTGACGGTGAAGCAGCACGCCCCCGCCACGCAGCGCAATCGCGAGCCGATCGCGCAGGTGCTTGCCCGCGAATTGCCGGAAAGCGGGCGCGTGCTCGAAATCGCGGCGGGGACGGGCGAGCATGCGGTGTTCCTTGCGGGGCGTTTTCCCGCGCTCGAATGGCTACCGAGCGATCCGAGCGAGGACGCGCTCGCCTCTATCGCTGCCTATCGGGACGATTATCCGGGCAGCAATCTCGCCGCGCCGGTCATGCTCGATGCCTCTGCGCGAGACTGGCCGGTCGAAAGCGCCGAGGCGATCCTTTGCGTCAACATGGTGCATATCAGCCCGTGGGAAGCGAGCACCGGGCTGTTCGATGGCGCCGCGCGGGTGCTCGACACGGGAGCGCCGCTGATCCTTTACGGTCCCTATTTCGAACCGGACGTCGAGCCGGCCCCCTCCAATCTCGACTTCGACCGGTCATTGAAGGCGCGCGACCCGCGCTGGGGCATTCGCGATCTTGCCGAGATCGACCGGCTGGCAGCGCGCAGCGGCTTTACCCGCACCGCGCGCCGCGCAATGCCGGCGAACAACCTCACGCTCGTCTATCGGCGGCGCTAGGCGTTCAGTCGATCGCGCGCTTGCCGGCCCGGCCGACCGACTTGATGTCGTCGCCCAGGCCATCGACGGTGTTGCAGGCGCCGGTAGCAGCGAGCAGCGCGCCCAGCAGGGCGACGCTCAGGAGCTTCAGTTTCATGGGTTCGACCTCATCGATGCTTTGGGGGGGAATCTGCCGTGGAAATTGGCATCATGGGCGGGAAAGGCAACAAAAAAGGCTCGCCGGTCGGGCGAGCCCCTTTCGTCGATTGCGGGAAAATCAGATTTCCTCTTCGACCTCGTTCGAAGCGGATTCGAGATCTTCGCCCGCGCCTTCGACGGTGTTGCAGGCAGCTGCGGCAAGGGTCAGCGTGCTCGCGGCAATGGCGATGAATGTCTTGCGGATCATGATTTCTGCTCCTTTTCTTTGCACATCGGATCAAGAAATCAGGAAAAGCGCCGTTCCGAAACTGCGACGGGGCGCGCGCGAGAGCGGGCGAGTTGCCTTTCTCGCCATGCTATGAGCGCGCCCGCGGCGATGATGAGCGGGGCCCCGATCCACAGGCTCGCAGGCGCGGCGCGGCCGAAGACCTGCCAGCCATAGAACGTCGCCCAGAGCAGCGATGTGTAGTCCATCAGCAGGATCACCGCCGCCGAACCGAACCGCAGGGAAGTGGTGAGCAATATCTGCGCCAGCGCCCCGCACAGCGCCATCGCGAGGATGATCCCCCATGTCCCGGCATCGTGTGCGCTGGAGACAAAGGGCAGGGCGAGCGCCATCAGCGGTGCGGTGATGGCGGAAAACCAGAACACGATGCTCCACGGGCTTTCGGTCGTGTTGAGGTCCTGCACCTGAAAACTGATGAGCGCGACGAGGAAAGCCGCGATAAGCCCCACCCCAGCCCCCCACGGATCGATCGCGCTGCCCTCGGCTAACCCGAAGCCGGGAGAGGTGATGACGATCACGCCCGCAAATCCCAGCGCCACCGCCCCCCAGCGGTAGAGCCCGACCTTCTCGCCGAACAGCAGGACCGAGATCATCACCGCGAAGAAAGGCGCTGTGAAGCTGATCGCGGTCGCTTCGGGCAGGGGAAGCAGCATGACCGCGCCATAGACGAACATCATTCCGGTTATGCCATAGGCCGCGCGGCGGGCATGGGCTCCGATCCGTTGCGTGCGAACGGTCGAAAGCCGCCCCCAGACCGCAAGCAGTCCCCCCACCGCGACCACGGTCAACGCCTGCCGCCAGAATATCAGTTCGAGAAGATGCGCGCCGCGTTCGCCAGCGAGCTTGACCAGCATGCCCATGGTCGCGAGCACGGCTGCGGTCGCGAGGCGGACGGCAAGCGCGAGCAGCGGGCGGGGGCGGGCGATCGAGCCATCCATCGCTGCGCGACTTAGGCCCCCCATGGGATTGCGCAAGCGCCGAGCGCGCCTAAATGCTGGGCCGACCGCCCGGAGCGACCGCCATGATCGACCTTTTTCACCGCCTGCTGCTTGCGAGCGACGCCACGCTGATGGCTCTTGGCGGCCTCGCCCTCTGGCTGATCGCCGGCTTTGCTGCGCTGATGGAGCGCCGGAGGGTAAGGAAACGCCCGATCGACAGGCTCGAGGCGGTCGGCTGGATGCCGTGGACGCCGATCTTCGTCGGCTGCGCGATCATCGGCGGCGGCATGCTTTCTATGAGCGCGCCGGTGGTGCTGGGCGAATTGTTGTAGCGGGCAGGCAAGCCCGGCCTCGACACGATCCGGTGGCAAAGCCTCCGCAAGGGCGACCGGCCCGCCGACCTTGTCAGAGGCAGGCTTCCAGATACGCCTGGTCGAACCCGAACTGCCGCGCCTTTTCCAGCGTGTAGGGGCGCAGGCCCGACGAGCGGAATTCGCCGAGGATCTTCCCGTCCTCGCTCTCGTCTAGGTATTCGAACTTGAAGAGTTCCTGCGTCACGATCACGTCGCCTTCCATCCCGATCACCTCGGTGATGTTGGTGGTGCGGCGCGAACCGTCGCGCAGGCGCTTGACCTGCACGATCAGGTCGACCGATTCGGCGATCTGGCGCGAAATGGCTTCCTTGGGGATCTTGATGTCGCCCATCAGGATCATGTTCTCCATACGGCCAAGGCATTCGCGCGGGCTGTTGGCGTGGAGCGTACACATCGAGCCGTCGTGACCGGTGTTCATCGCGGCCAGAAGGTCGAAACATTCCGCACCGCGAATTTCGCCCAGGATGATGCGGTCAGGACGCATACGCAGGGCGTTCTTCACGAGGTCGCCGATGGTGATCGCGCCCTGGCCTTCGAGGTTCGGCGGGCGGGTTTCCAATGGCAGCCAGTGCGGCTGCTGCAGGCGCAATTCCGCCGCGTCCTCGATCGTGAGAACGCGCTCACCCGGGTCGATCATCTTCGACAGAGCGTTGAGCATGGTCGTCTTACCCGAACCCGTACCGCCCGAGATGACGATGTTCATCCGGCACGCGCCCGCGATCTTGAGCGCGGTACACATCTTCTCGCTCATCGATCCGAATTCCTTGAGCATATCCAAGGTGATCGGCTTTTCGGAGAACTTACGAATCGAGATCGCGGTGCCGCGCAGGGAAAGCGGCGGAACGATCACGTTGACACGGCTGCCGTCCTTCAAGCGGGCGTCGGCGAGCGGGGTCGTCTGGTCCACGCGGCGGCCGACCTGGTTCACGATGCGCTGCGCGATCTGGAACAGGTGCTGTTCGTCGCGGAAGCGGATCGGGGCGAGCACAAGCTTGCCCTTCTTTTCGATGTAGGTCTGGTCCGGACCGTTGACCATGATGTCGGACACGTCCGGGTCGTTGAGCAATTCCTCGAGCGGACCGAAGCCCAGCAGCTCGTCGATCAGCACCTTTTCGAGCGCGAACTGTTCGCGCCGGTTGAGCGTGACCTTGAGCTCGGCCAGCACTTCCATGATGATCGGGCGGAATTCCTCGGAGAGCTCCTCCTTGGAAAGCGTCGCCGCCGCTTCGGGATCGACACGCTCGAGCAGGCGCGGGAGCACCTGTTCCTTGATCTTGTGGACGCTGGCCTCGAAGCCGCCGACTTCGGAATCGGAATTGTGGACAGCGTTCATGCGCTCGGCGAGACGATCCATCGCGTCCGAGGTCGAGCCGCCCCTCGGCGCGCTGGCCTGCGCCGTTTTTGGCGCTTCGGGCACGGCGGGCTTTTCCTCGCCCGGAAGCGGCGGGAATTGGTCGCCGCCCTGCGGTTCGTTGGGGCGTCCGCCCCCCTTCATCGGCCGGGCCACCCCGAAAGCGGGCCGTCCACCGGGCTTAATGCCCCCGCCGCCCTTCTTGCCGAATGCGCTCATCTTGAAGCCCCCGAGGCCTAGTCCTGTCGTTTCCGTGCGCGCCGTACCGGCTGGCAAAGCGCGCCTCTCGAAACGCAGTCAATAATTGGGAAACCTTATCTTTTTCCTAAAGCGCGCCGTCGCTGCGCTGCCGAGCCGGCCTTCACGCCTGCGCTTCGGGGACGAGCGCGAGGGGCGTATAGGGTTTGGTAAACACTTTCTTGATAGGCCATCTTTGACGCGCGCGGCGCGGGGGCTGTGACCGCCGGCTCGACGCATGGGACGGTATGCCAGGCAAGAGGGGACCAGGAGACGTGCAAGTGATCAAGCGCACCTATGTCGATGCCATGCAGGGCCTCGGGACCCTGCCGCAGCTCGAAAGGCTCGTGCGCCCCGGCCCGCAGGACGATCCCTATGGCTGGAGGCGCTGGTTCGCCTCGCTCTTCGCGATCTACGAGACGGACCGGATGATCGGGCTCGACCTGCCGTGGTGGAACGTGGCGGCGACCCGCGAGATTGCCGATTTTCTCAAGGCGCGGCCCGCAGCGCGGGTGTTCGAATATGGTTCGGGCGCGAGCACGGTGTGGCTCGCGCGGCGCGCAGGCGAGGTGGTCACGGTCGAGCATGACGAGGCGTGGCTGCGCCGGTTCGAGCGCCAGACCGGGGGCTACCCCAACGTGACCCTGCTCCACCGCGCGATCGGCGAGGGACCGCAGGCCTACGTCGGCGCGATCGAGGAAGTGGGGGGCCAATTCGACCTCATCGTCGTCGACGGGCGCCACCGCGCAGCCTGCCTTGCCCAGGCGATCCCGCATCTCGCGCGCGGCGGTATCGTGCTATTCGACGATTCGGGCCGGTCGCGCTATCGCGCCGCGATCGAGCATTGCGGGCTTGTTGAGCGGCATCATCACGGGCGTTCCTACTGCGTGCCCTATCGCGACCATACCAGCCTTCTCACCAATGGGCCTTTCTAGGTTCCTGCCGAAGCGCGATTCCCGGCTGGTGCGCTGGGGCGGCCATGCCCTGCTTGCGCTGGCGCTGGTCTATTGCGGACTGGCGATCGCGCGGCTTGGCATGGACGAGGTGCTGGCGAGCCTGCCTCCGCAGGCCTGGGGGATCGCCCTTGGCACGGGTGCGGCCTACGGCCTCGCGCTCGCGCTGCTCGCGTTCGGCTGGGGCGGTATGGCCGGGGAGACGGGAGCGGCGCGGCTATCCCTCGCCGAAAAGCTCGCGATCTATGCGCCGGGCGTCATCGCGAAATATATTCCCGGTTCGGTGTTCCAGTACGGATCCCGCCAGCTGCTCGGCGCGCGCTTCGGCCTGACGCACACGGCAATGCTGCGCGCGAGCGTGACCGAAGCGGGCCTCCACCTGCCTGCCGCGCTGCTTTGCGCAGGTGCGCTGATGGCCGGAGCGGAGGCCTTCGGGCTCGCCGCCATCGCCGCGCTCGGCGTGCTGCTGCTGGCGGCGGGGACGGGGGCAGCGGTCCGGGCGGCGGGGTTCCAGCTTGCCTTCTTTGCCCTGTTCGCGCTGCTCGCGGCGCTGCTCGCCGGAGCCGCCCTCGGCGCGGGTGAGCCGTTTCGCCTGGCGGGCGTGTTCATGCTGGCCTGGGTCGCGGGGTTCGTCGTGCCGGTCGCGCCAGGCGGGCTCGGCGTGCGCGAATCCGTGCTCCTGGCGCTCGCCGCGCCGGTCGAGCCGGTCGGGGCCACCATCGTCGCCTTCGCCGTGCTGTCCCGCTTTGCGACCTCGCTCGGCGATACAGGCTTCGGGCTTGCGGGCTATGGCGTGCTGTTTGCGCGCCGCTCGAACAGGCAGGCGTCTTCGTAGCAATCGGACCGCGCGAAGGCGGGATCGCGCTCCATTTTCGCGGCCAGCGCGTCGTAACTGCCGGGATGCAGAGCGCGCGAGAGATAGACCCAGTCGATATCCTCCGGGATCGCCAGGGCATCGCCCACGAACCAGGCCTGCGAAAGGGCGATGGAGGGCGCAGCGGCGGCGTAATCGGTCGCGCGTTCGGAATTGGGAACCGGTCGACCGGCGAAGATGGCCGACCAGTTGTCCACTCCGCGCGGATCGCCCACCAGCGGCTTTTCGGGATATTGCCAGACGAGCTCGTGCGGCTCGCTGAGCGCCCGCAGGGCGGCGAGCACGGCGCGATCCTGCGCCGGCACGACGACCGTGTGGACATCGCCGAAATTAGCTTTCCAGCGAAGCGAGGAATAGATGCTCGGCAAGGCAAGGACGGCGAGCGCGGTACAGATCGCGGCGGGCAGCACCCGGCCGAGGCGGTGCCGTGTCCGCAGCCGTTCCAGCAGCAGCGCGCCCAGCGTCAGCGCGGCGAGCGAGAAGGGCATCTTGCTGCGGACGAAGATCTCCGCGGCGGGCCTTTCGGGAAGCAGGATCTGGCTGCCTGCAACAGCGAGGATCGTCGCGACGAGGAGCCCGTAGGCCGCGATCATCGCGTGGCGTTCGCGCGCGTCCTCCGCCCGCAGGCGCGGAAGGAAGGGAAGGACGAGGAACAGCGGAACCCCCGCCAGCGCAAAGGCCTTGGACAGGGCGAGCAGGGCGAGCAGCCAGTCCGGGCGCGGATCGACCGCGTCGGTCAGCAGCGGGCTCTCGATCGCAGAGGCCGGATTGCCGACCTGCAGGACGCTGAGCACCAGCACGAGGGTGCCCGCCGCGACCACCATCAGCGCAAGCTCGGGCACGGCCGCGAGCCTTCCGGCGTAAAGCCGCGAAAGGCCATAGGCGAGCAGGTAGATCGCGCCGAGCAGGGTCGAGATCGCCAGCAGCGCGGCCAGCCCCGCCAGAGCGAGAAGGCGGCTTGCGCCCGCCTCGGCGCGCGTATCGGGGGCATCGAGCAGAATCCAGGCAGCGATCAGCGCGGTCGCCAGCGCGTGCTGGGGAATGACCTGGCTCGTCTCTAGCAGCCCGGAACCGTGCGGAGTGAGCCCGCTCGACAGGAACGCCTCGAGCGACCCCCCGCCGACGAGGTAGATCAGGAAGCCCGCCGGGGCGAGGACGATCAGCGCGGCGAGCGTGTATCCGAGCGCGCGCGCCCGGGAAGGCACGACGATCCGGGCGAGGGCGTAAAGCAGGAGTCCGAGCAGGACCGAGACGACGGCGTTCATGGTGGAAAGCGCGGCCCACGGTTCGGCCCCGAGGTCCGCCGCGGCGCCGGGCAGGATGTAGCTCAGCCAGTAGTAGTGAAGCGGCCCCGCGCCGCCGAAAATGTCCCGCGCCGGCAGGCCGAGCCCGGCGAGCGCGTGGACATGGCCCATGTGCTTGAACCAGTCGGCATTGTACCAGCTGTGCACCATCAGGGCGCCCTCGCCGGTCTCGCGGATGGCAAGCGATATCGACGCGAGGCCGAAGACCACGAGGACCGCGGACACCACCGCCCCGCGCCACTCGAACCCCGGGTTGCCGCCGCGGCGAAGGTCGCCCCCGCGCCATGCAGCTGCCGCGACACTCGCGGCGAGCGCGACCGGGACCAGCGTGCTCGCGGGGAGCCTGACGCCTAACAGCTTTTCCGCGAGGATGCCGAGCAGTCCGGTCGCGAGCAGCATCGCGGCGAGCGAAGCCGTGCACGATGCCGCCGCGACGCCGGGCGTTGTGGCCCGGCCCCACACCAGGAGCAGGCCCGGCGTCAACGCGAGTGCCGCGATCGCCCCGGTCAGCAACACGGAAAGGATCACGCGCCGAACCTCTTACCAAACAGCATTAACGTTATCTTTCCTTTCCCGCCGTACCTCCCCCATGGACACCAATTCAGGGGGTAAGCGCGCAATGTCCTTTGCAGGCAGGATCGATCCAGTAGCCGGTGGCGCCATCGATTGCAGCTTCGTCATCCCGTTTTTCAACGAGCGCGAGAGCCTCGAAATCCTCTACCACGAAATCGCCGGGGAATGCGCCCGGCTCGATCTTCGCATCGAGTTCGTCTTCGTAGACGACGGCAGCACCGATGGCGGGCGCGAGGTGATCGACCGGCTCGCCGCCGCCGACGAGCGCATTTCGCTCGTCCGCTTCCGCCGCAATTTCGGCAAGTCCGCCGCGCTTTCGGCCGGTTTCCGCGAGGCCGCGGGCGATGTCGTGTTCACCATGGATGCGGACCTGCAGGACAATCCGTGCGAGATCGGCAATTTCCTCAGCGCGCTCGAGCAAGGCCATGATTGCGTCACAGGGTGGAAGCAGGTGCGCAACGATCCGCTCGACAAGACGCTGCCTTCCAAACTCTTCAACGGCGCGGTGAACAAGGCGTTCGGGCTGTCGATCAACGATCACAATTGCGGCTTCAAGGCCTATCGCCGCGAGCTGCTGGGCGAGCTCGAAATGTACGGCGAACTGCATCGCTTCGTGCCCGCCCTGCTGCATGCGCGCGGCTACCGGGTCGGCCAGATTGCGGTCGAACACCGCGCGCGGCGCTTCGGCAAGTCGAAATTCGGGACCAAGCGGCTGATTAAGGGCGCGCTCGATCTCATGACGGTGTGGTTGACGACCCGCTATGCCGCGCGCCCGCTGCACCTGTTCGGAGGAGGCGGCCTCGCGCTTTCGGCGCTCGGCTTTGCGATCCTTGGCTATCTCAGCGTGCTGTGGGTGCTCGGCCTGGGTCCGATCGGCGACCGACCGCTCCTGATGCTGGGGATGCTGCTGGTCCTGTTCGGCGGGCAGATGATCTCGGTCGGCCTCGTCGCCGAAGTGATCCTGCGGCGCACAATCGGCGAGCGCGACAAGTATTCCATCGCCGAGCGTTTGGGCTCGATCCAGCGCCGCGAGCTTCAGCACGAGGTCGAGCGGCAGATCGCGCGATAGCCACCGAAGGGCTACGCATTGCGGGCTTTCCACAGGCCGACGCCTCGCATAACGGGGCGGCGTGACGAATGACGGAAAAACGGGTCTCGCCTATGCGGTGAGCGGGTTTGCGCTGCTTTCGGTGGGCGATGCGGTGGTCAAGTCGATAGCCCCGGACTGGCCCGCCTTCGCGGTCGCGGCGCTGCGCTTCAGCCTCGGCGCGCTGGGGCTTGCGGCGCTGCTGCTGCGCTCGGAAGGGCCGCGCGCCTTTCGCCCGACCCATCCGTGGCTCCAGCTTGCGCGCGGGGCCTGCCTCGCGCTGGCCTCGGTCGCGTTCTTCTCGGCGATCTACATCATGCCGCTCGCCGAGGCGATGGCGATCGCCTTCCTCGCGCCCGTCCTGACGCAGGCGCTCGCCGGGCCGCTGCTGGGCGAGAGGGTGCACCCGTCGGTCTATCTCGTCTCGCTGGTGGCGCTGGCCGGTGTCGCGATCATCCTGCGGCCCAATCTCGCCGAGCTCGGCCTTGCTGCGCTCCTGCCGCTCGTCTCGGCGACCTTCTTCGCGCTGCTGATGATCACCAACCGGGCGAGCGCGGGGCAGGGCAGCGCCTTGTCGATGCAGGTCTACGTGGCCGGGATCTGCGCGCCGATCCTGATCGTGCTCGCAGCGGGGGCAAAGTTTTCGGGTGTGCCCGCGCTCGATTTCGGCTGGCCCGAATGGCATGTTGTTGCCCGCTGCGCGATCGTCGCGGTCACCGCGAGCAGCGCGCACTGGCTGGTCTATATCGGGACGGCGAAGGCCGGGGCCTCTACGATCGCGCCTGCGATCTACGTCCAGATGCTGGTCGCGGTGGCGATGGGCTGGTGGTGGTTCGACAATGTGCCGGACGGCTACACGCTCGCGGGAGCCTCCCTGATCATCGCAGCGGGGCTTTACCTGTGGCGTTCGGGCGCGCGCCGCGGATAGGTGCCCTGCGAACCGGCCGGGCTTGCCGAGGCGATGCAAGACGTTAGACCGGCACGCGAATCGACAGCGCCAATGGGCGGGTGGGCTACCCGCGAGGCTTTAAGGGGTGAGAGCGAATGTGCGGCATCATGGGTATCGTCAGCAACGAGCCGGTCGCCGAACGGCTGCTCGATGGCCTGAGGCGCATGGAATATCGCGGCTATGACAGCGCCGGTATCTGCACCTTGCACGAAGGCGCACTGGTGCGCCGCCGGGCCGAGGGCAAGCTCGCCAATCTCGCCCGTGTGCTCGGCGAGGAACCCGCGCCCGGCAATACGGGCATCGCCCATACCCGCTGGGCGACGCATGGCGCGCCGACCGCGACCAATGCCCACCCGCACGCGACGGGCGAAGTGGCGATCGTCCACAACGGCATCATCGAGAATTACAAGGAATTGCGCAGCCAGCTCGCCGCAGAAGGCCGCACCTTCGAAAGCGAGACCGACAGCGAGGTGGTCGCGCACCTGATCTCCAGCCGCATCGAGACGGGAATGGACCCGATCGATGCGGTGAAGGACGTTCTGCCGCGGCTGCGCGGGGCCTTTGCCCTCGCCATCGCGTTCCGCAGCCATCCGGACCTCCTCATCGGCGCCCGGCTCGGATCGCCGCTGGTCGTCGGATACGGCCCCGAGGGCGAGGAAGCGGAAATGTATCTCGGCTCCGACGCGCTCGCGCTCGCGCCGCTGACGCAGCGCATCTCCTATCTCGAGGAAGGCGACTGGGTCGTGATCGGGCGCACCGGGGCACAGGTCTTCGATGTCGAGAACAACCCGGTGGAGCGCGAAATCCGCGCCTCCGGAGCCTCGGCGGCGGCAGTCGAGAAGGGCAATTACCGCCATTTCATGCTCAAGGAGATTTTCGAGCAGCCGACCGTCGTCGCGCAGACGCTCGGCTCCTACCTGCGGCGCGAGGACAATACGGTCGCGCTGCCGCAGTTCGATTTCGACCTTTCGGGCGTGAAGCGGCTCACCATCGTTGCCTGCGGCACGTCCTTCTATGCCGGAATGGTCGCGAAATACTGGATCGAACGCTTCGCCCGCCTGCCGGTCGACATCGATGTCGCGAGCGAATTCCGCTACCGCGAGCCGGTGCTGGAGGAGGGCGGGCTTGCCCTGTTCATCTCGCAGAGCGGGGAGACTGCCGACACGCTCGCAGCCCTGCGCCATTGCCGCGAACAGGGCCAGACGATCGGCGTCGTCGTCAACGTGCCGACCAGCACGATGGCGCGCGAGGCCGACCTGCTGCTGCCCACCCATGCTGGGCCGGAGATCGGCGTCGCCTCGACCAAGGCCTTCACCTGCCAGCTTGCCGTTCTTGCCGCGCTTGCCGCACACATGGCGGTGAAGAAAGGCCATTTCACCCGCGAGGAGGAGCGCGAGGTCGTCGGCCACCTGCTCGAGGCACCGGCCGCATTGAACGCCGCGCTCGATCACGACGACGATATCGCCGCCATGGCTCCGCTGATCGCCCCGGCGCGCGACGTGCTTTATCTGGGGCGCGGGCAGGATTACCCGCTCGCGCTCGAAGGCGCGCTGAAGCTCAAGGAAATCAGCTATATACACGCGGAAGGCTATGCCAGCGGGGAGATGAAGCACGGCCCCATCGCGCTGATCGACGACGACGTGCCGGTCGTGGTGATCGCGCCGTCGGGCCCGCTGTTCGAAAAGACCGT
Organism: Erythrobacter litoralis; assembly: GCF_001719165.1. Taxonomy (NCBI): domain Bacteria; kingdom Pseudomonadati; phylum Pseudomonadota; class Alphaproteobacteria; order Sphingomonadales; family Erythrobacteraceae; genus Erythrobacter; species Erythrobacter litoralis. The sequence goes on along the minus strand of NZ_CP017057.1, from coordinate 2,308,822 downwards.
CTCGAACATGGAGGAAGTGCGCGCGCGCGGCGGGCAGGTGGTGCTGATATCGGATGCAGAAGGTCTCGCCGAAGCGGGCGAGGGCTGTCTCGCCACGATCGAGATGCCGGTGGTCCACCCGCTGATCGCGCCGCTGGTCTATGCGATACCGGTCCAATTGCTCGCCTATCACGTGGCCGTGGTGAAGGGCACGGACGTCGACCAGCCGCGCAATCTCGCGAAATCGGTGACGGTGGAGTGACCCGCGACCGGCGCGATCAGCCTGTAGGAAGACAAAAAAGATTTTCCGGTTACAATAAAGATCTTCCATTTTCGCTTTTGCGACAAAAAAGATCTTCCGAAAACTCTGACGCTGCATGCCGCAGGAATCCTGAGGTTTTGGACAATTTGGGCCAGATGGAGGCCCCAAAAATCGTGCTTACCTGATCGTAAATTTGCCTCCTTTCTCGCGCGCTTTCTCGCGCGCGCGTGCGCAAGCGCTCGCACGCGCGCGAGGCGCTCAGTGATGTCAGGCTGGGCATGAGTGCGCGCTGACCGATCCTCGGCCCGGCGCTCTGAGCCTCGTGGTCGTACAGGCTTCGCCGAAGGTGCGGCCGCCATTCTGTTGGAGGCCCCGGCGAATGCATCAACGCGTCTGCCCTGCTGGACAGGACTGTTGTTATCCCGTCCCTTGAGCTGCCGCTCGTTCAGACTGCTCCTTTCGGCAGCTGTGCGCCCCATTCCGGTAATTGCGGCTCGCCAAGCGATCGCCTGAAAGCTGACAAGGTTACCAGCTTCGCCGAATGGCTGGGTAGGGACATTTCAGACATTCCTAGCGGCGTCGTTGATCCTCCGGTTACTACCAGAACTGCCGTTCGTGCGTTTGCCTGCGCGTCCCAATCGATATCTTGCGTTGTACCGCGTCCTGACAGTCCGCTTGTGATTTGCGATTGTCGGAAAGGCTCTGCACACTTCGACACGCCGACCCGCTGAGGCGCCTACGTCATTGTTGGGGCGAGCCGCCGTTTTTCGCGTTCGAGATGGAGGCCGACGGGAAGGCAGATCGCAATCATCCCCGCCATGATTGCCCCGCTGATCGGTTCAGCGATCACGAAACTGATCAGGAGCGCAAGGTTGATTATCAAGACGAGCGCAGGAAGAATCGGGTGCCCTCGCGCGCGGTAGGGCCGCGCCATGTCGGGGCGGCGGATTCGCAGAGCGAAATAGGAGAGGATATAGAGGCAGGCGGCAAACAGCGTCATCGCCCCCATCAGTCGGAATGCAAACACGTATCCGCCGGTGAAGATCAACGGGATCGAGAAGAGTGTGCCGACCGCGAGGGCCACGGTCGGAGTGCCACCGCGATTGACCTGCAACGCCGACTTCAAGAACAGTCCATCTTCGGCGAGCCCGTAGAGCACCCGCGGGGTCGACATGATGCATCCGTTGAGCGTGATCAGCGCCATCAGCGTTGCCAAAAGCGCCACGAAAACGCCGCCCCACTCGCCTGCAACCTGGCCGATGACCGCAGCCATTGGGAGTTGCGATGAGCGCAAGACATCGAAATCGAGCGCCGAAATCAGGCTCCAGTTAACCAACAGGTAGATTGCCATGACAGCGACAGCCGCCTGAAACAGCGAACGCGGGATGTTGTGCCCTGGGTTCTTGTCCTCTCCGGCGAAATAGATCGAGGTGTACCACCCGTCATAGACCGCAACGATAAACTGGAGGCCTAGCAGAATCGTGAAGAGGGAGATCGGCTCTGCGGTCGGCGCGCTTTGGGCGACAGCCGTTTCGGCACCGCGCTCGAGAGGAAACAGCAAGGCGACCACAACCACCGCCAAAAGCAATCCGATCTTGAGCGCCGTCCCCACGATCTGGACCCAGCGCCCTTCCTCGACCCCGAACCAGTTGAGCGCAGTCATCAGTAGCAGGATCGCCAGCGCGCTCCATTGGGCGTTATCGGCAACAAAGGGCAAGATCGTGCCCAGAAAATCGGCTGCGGCGATGCTAAGCACCGCATTGACCACGACAAAGGCGCTCCACATCGTCCAGCCGACCAGCAAGCCCATCGAATTCCCCAGCCCTTCGTGAACCGGGATGTAATGGCCGCCCGAACGCGGGATCGCAGAGGAAATTTCCGCTGCGACATTGCACGACAGCAGCACATAGATGCCCCCAACCAGCCACAGAACCAACACGATTGTGGGATCGGGAACCATGTTGGCGATTTCGCCGGGCGCGCGCATGATCCCGGTGCCAATAACCGTGCCAACGCACACCGCGATAGCAAAGGGTAGGCCGAGACGCTTTTGAAGCTGGCCGGTCGGGACTGACGTGCTCATGCGAACTTGCCTTCGAATTCGACGGTCCCGGCTTCCGCTTGCTGCGGGCAGGTGTCAGGTTTCAGCAAGAGGGTCAGCAAGCCGGCGACAAAGATCATCACCGCGCTCGCGCCGAACATTGCCTGCCATCCGCCCATGTCTTCGAGCAGAGGCAGCAGAGCCGCACCGATCATGAAACCCAGCGGCACGATCGCCGCGAACAGGGCAAAGGAGAGTGCCGCGGCTTCCTTTGCCGTAGCCCGCATCATGATGACGAGGTTGGCCAGATAGAAAAGAAACAGCGGGACATTCTTGATGAAGAACCACGCGACATACAGCCGATCATCGGCCCACAGGGTTTCGTCGATCAGGTAAACGCTCATCACGGGCAAAGCGATTACACCTGACCAGAGGGCGATCCGCCCTGCCCCGAACCGGTCGACCATCCATCCCCCGAACGTGAGACACAGGAGTCGCCACCAACTCGGTCGACTCCCCGTTGGCCGCGAGCCAGGTGGGCATGGCGTAGAAGAAAATCCCCTGCGGAAAGCCTTACGCGAGGTAGAGCAGGGTTCCAAGCAGCAGGCGGAGCCGCGAACTGTCAGCAAAGGCGGGAAGGGCGAGGCGCGTATCTCGGCTGATGACGGCTCCGGCGCTCATGCTACGACGTCCTGAGCGCGGCGCAGTGCTGGCAGTTCGCTATAAGTCAGGCCGCGCCACAGCCATTCGAGCGGACCCATGCTGTAGCGGCTGAGCCACAGCGGGCTGATGACAAGCTGCACCGCCCAGATCGCGAACACGACATAATAGAGCTCGTGCCGTTCAAGCTGACCGAAATAGCCCAGCCCGACGAACAAGATAGCGCAGACCAGCGAATGCGTCAGGTAGTTGGTGAACGCCATTCGCCCGACGCTGGCAAGTGCGTGCTGGAACAGCGGAAAGATGCCCCAACGCGCGATCAGCAGAAGCAGGCCAAGATGCCCCGCCGTCATCGGGAGCCTTCCAAGGTCATAGGTGATCTGGGATTGGCTCATCGCCAGTAGGCCGAAGCCGCCCTCGATAATCAGCCGGGTCTCGAGCACATTGACCGTCAGGCCCACCCCGTATCCGATCACAACGAGCGCAAGATAGAACCGGGTTGATCGCTCCAGCGTGAAGACCCCGGCCTTGAACAGCGCCATGCCAATCAGCATCATGCTGAAGATGTCGAAGAACCAGCGATAGAAATACCAGCTTTCCGCGTGGACCGTTTCTGCGGCGACCTGAGCGAAGGCTGTTGCGTAGCTCTGCGTGCGCTGCTCGACATAATCCCGCTGCGCCTCCGGCGAAGGGCTGTATTCGGCGAGCGCGCCTTCCCACTTTTTGGCCAACGCCTGCTGCGCCGGATCAAGCTGCGCCCCTGCCATCTGCGAGGCCTCGTAAGCCTCGTGATAACGCATCAAATCGGCGTTGTCCTTCGCGTTCCAAAGCGCGCTTGCCAGCATTCCGGCGATTCCCATGATCAGGAGCGCGCGGACACCGAGCTTGCGAAACGGGAACACCACCAGCGCGGTCAGCCCGTAAAAATAGAGAATGTCGCCGCTCCACAGGAGGATAAAGCCGTTCACCATGCCAAATAATATCAGCCACAGGTTCCGGCGGGCGTAGATGTCGCCGACATCGCTGCGCCCCTTGGCTTCGAGGCGTGAGGTGAACAGGATGATGCCTGCCCCGAACAACATCGAGAACAAGCCGCGCTGCGTGCCTTCGAACCCAATCTGGATGATCATCCACGAGAGGAGGTTGACCCCCTCCGCACCCCCGGCATTCATCGGATTGCTATAGGCGTGCGGCAGGCCGAAGCCGGTGATATTCATCAGCAGGATGCCGAACAGCGCTGCCCCGCGCACGAAATCGAGCGCGACGATGCGTTCTGCTGTCGGCCCGGTTTTCGGTGTGTCGGGCGTCGCCTGCCCGGAGCCGATCGGAGGTGCTACACTGGCTGCGATGGCCATGCTTCATCCTTTGCGTTAGATCGTCGGCGATTGGCGAATTGAAGCGTCCAGCTTGCCCCGCCCGCGCCGAGAGTCTTCAAACCCGGGCGGGATGGTCACCATCCGGCTTTAGATGCCTGTCGTCAGAGAATGCGGTCAACCGGTCGGACCGTCAAAAAAGCGTCAATTCGTGCCAGGTTCGGTTTCCGTGCTCATCAGTCCGAACAGGGCAGCCGGATGGATGCACTGGCAGGAGATTTTCATGATCAGTTCGGTTCAGATTGTCGAGGTCGTCGCGAGCGCGATGAAGGGATCAAAAGGATCAGAAAAGGTTTTGCGGAGCCCCTCTCGGCTTGCCGTTCCGTCCGACTAAACATCGGTGTGCACTTCACACCCACCTCTGGTCATGAGCACGGCAAGTGCGCGATCCTGAAAGCGACATTGCGGCTTTGGGCGAAATCAGACGCTCATTTTAGCGAACGTGAACGACTGACATTGGGTCGGGGCCAGCGGTAAGCAATGATTGGTCGGGGACGGCAGCTTCCCTGTGTCCAGCCCCAAAACCGGCCAGTCCGCTACCGGCCCATTCTCTGCCGGTCTGCAACGCGCCCCAGTGCGGTCATTCCAAACTCAAAGGCTCGATCCCGAAAGCCGCCGTCCATTCGCGTGCTGCGGGATCTAGCCGCTGAGTTTCCAGACCTCGCTTCGAGGCTGAAGGCCATGGCCGAGGCGACTGTCGACCTGCTGCCTGTCACGCGCGAGAACTGGTATCACCGCGATCAACGCGGAAGCTGGTCGATCAAGGCAGTACTCCCGACCATCGCGTCGGAGCTAGATTGCGGCGCGCTCGAGGTGAAGGACGGGGGCGACGCTCAGGGCGCCTGGCTCGAAGCGGCCAACCCCGCCTGCGATCCGCTACGACGCAACGCGCTCGAGAAAGCTCTCAAGGTCTATTGCGCACGAGATACTTGGGCGATGGTCGCGGTGGCGAGGGCCTTAATCGGCAGCAATTTAAAGCCGTGACGCCCGCAGGCGCTGCATTACCAAAAAAAGCGAAACGCGCGGAGCCGGTGGCTAAATGAGGGGCGAGCCGCTCGCGCACCGGCGCCGGGACGGCGTGTGCCCCGTCATGCAGCGCGCTGGCGCGGGACTGGCGGATCGAGGCGGAAAGCAGGGGGGCGAGCGCCCCGTTCGTGCCCTGCGCGAGGAAATCCGGCGGGACCGCGCATCCGTCTACGGCGGCAAGGCTGCACGAACCCAGATAAAGCCCGGCAAGCAGCGCGGCGGGGGCAGGCCGGAAGCGGCGGCGGGAATTCCTGCGGGATCGCACAGCGGCGGCCTGCACGGCTTGCGGTCCGGTCCTGCCGGACCCCGCCGCGCGCAGCCGTTTTGCGCGCCTCATCCTTCGTCTGGCGGCAGGCAGGCTTCGTCGAACGATCGCTTGCCCTCGAAAGCCGCTGCGGGCAGTCCCACGCCATCGCAACCGGGGAAATCCACATGATCCATCTCATCGCCGCCATCGCGCTCGGCACTGCCTCCACTCTCGCGCTCGCCGCCGCGCCGCTCGCCGCGCAGGAAACCGCCGAAGCACTTGCCACGCCCGACTGGGTCGAGACCAGCAACGCCTACACTGCCGAAGTGGTGGAGATGCAGGCAGAGTTCTTCCCGACCAGAGCGTCCTCGGCGGGCTACGAGGAATACGACGCCCTCGTGAACGACATGTCGCTCGACCGCGACGAACGCTACCTCGCCGCCGCGCGTGCGCTGGTCGCGCGGTTCGAAGCGGCCAAGGCGCGCGAGAGCAATGCCTATGTCCGGCAGGACCTGCAGATCCTGATCGATTCGCTCGAACTCGACATCGAGGGGATCGAGCTCGGCAACCGGTTGACGCTCGAATTCAACGAGGTCCCGCAGGCGATGTTCGGCACGATCGGCCAGCTCCTATCCGACCAGACCGCGCCCTCACGCCGCGGCAAGGCGCTCGAACTGCTGGAGCGCTACACTGGGACCTACCCCGGCACCGAGCCGATGACCGAGCTGGCCAAGGCACGTTTCGCGGCGAGCCGGGGCGAGGGCAAGATCGGGCCGTACCGGGTCGAGGTGGAGGAATCGATCGCCAAGATCCCGACCTTCGTCGAGGGCATCCGCGAGCTTTTCGCCAAGTACGAGATCGAGGGCGCGGAAGAATCGCTCGACGCGATGGAGCGCCAGCTCACCGAGTACGGCGAATGGACCCGTACCAACGTTCTGCCTGCGAGCCGCACCGAGGCGCGCCTTCCCGAGGAACTCTATGCGCTCAACCTCAAGCGCGTGGGGATCGACCAGGATCCGCGCGCGCTGATGAGCGAAGCGCGGCGCGGATTCTACGAACTGCGCGCGCAGATGGAGGCGCTCGCCCCGCAGATCGCGGCCAAATACGGCTGGGAGGAAACCGACATGGCCTCGGTCATGGCGGGCCTCAAGGCGATGACCGTGCCCAGTGACGAGATCGAGGACTTCTACCGCGAGGTGAACCGCAAGCTCGAGGCTGAAATCCGCGCCAACGACATCGTTTCGCTGCCCGACACCGAATTGCAGATGCGCGTCGCCTCGGTCGCCGAAAGCGCCGCCCAGCCCGCCCCGCACATGCGCCCGCCGCGGCTGGTCGGCAACACCGGCGAACAGGGCACTTTCGTCCTCACCGTCGGCAATCCGACCGCGGGGCCGGAAGACCGCTACGACGATTTCAACTTCCCCGCCGCGAGCTGGACCCTGAGCGCGCACGAGGCGCGGCCCGGCCACGAAATGCAGTTCGCAGCCCTCGTCGAACAGGGCGTCAGTCTCGCCCGGCTGCTCTATGCCTTCAACAGCGTCAACGTCGAAGGCTGGGCGCTCTATGCCGAGGCCGAGATGCTCCCGCACGAGCCCATCGAGGGCCAGTTCATTGCGCTCCAGTTCCGCCTGCTGCGCACCGCGCGCGCGTTCCTCGACCCCGCGCTCAACCTCGGCCTCACCACGCGCGAGGAAGCCGAGCGCGTGCTGCGCGAGGAGGCGCTGTTCTCGCCCGGCATGACCAAGCAGGAACTCGACCGCTACCAGTTCCGGATGCCGGGGCAGGCGGGGTCCTATTACTACGGCTATCGCAAGCTCATCGAGCTGCGGGTGGAGACCGAGCTCGCGCTGGGCGAGGATTTCGACGAGATGGCGTTCAACAATTTCCTGCTGAGCCAGGGGGTCATCCCGCTCGAATTGATCGCGAAGGCGGTGCGCGAGGAATTCATCCCCGCCCAGCGCGGCGGCTGACCACCCGCGCCTCGCTGGCCCGGAGCGCGCGAACGTGCCATGAACTTCTCCGGGCCCGCGCGAGCGAGGGAAGAGGGGAGAGGGACATCAGGTTCGCGCGTTACGTCATCGCTTTGCTCGGGGTGCTCGCCGCGCTTCTGGTCGGGGCGCGTGAGGCGCTGGTGCTGCGCGATGTCGCGGTGCTCGACGTTTAGGGCGAGGAGGCGCGGCTCGAGAAAGGCCGCTTGGTCTTCGTCGAGGACGAGACTATCGCGCGCATCGCCGCCGCCTTTGCCGGCCAATTGACCAGCAGCAAAATTCTGGCTGCCGACTATACCCGGAAGGCTGCAATTTCCCAGAACCGGGTTGCGGCCATAGTGGCGCGAAGCGACTGATAGAATGTAATAAAATCAGATTCTGATGACCCGGACAAACGGAAAGACTTTATTGTCCTAAAGTGTGGGGACGCATCCCCATGTTCTGCTTTTGGTCCGGGTGAGGCGGCGAAAATGGAAAAACTATAATGTCAGAGGGTGGGGCTGAAGCCCCGGATTCGCGTAAGAAAATGGAAGATCTTTTTTGTCTCACAACAAGCCTGTAGGAGGACAATAAAGTCTTTCCGTTGCCAATTAAGTTTTTCCGTTTTTGGGGTTTGAGACAATAAAGTCTTTCCGAAATTTCTGCCGCTGAAAGCCTCGGAAACCCGCTGTTTTTTGGGCGATTCCGGCGTTTTGGCATCCTTGGAAGCGATGCTTACCTGTTCGTAAAATTGCCTCGTTTCTCGCGTGCGCGTGCGTGTGCGAAAGCGCGCGCACGCGCGCGAGGCTCTCATTGATGTCTGGCTGGGCATGAGTGCGCGCTGACCGATCCTCGGCCCGGCGCTCTGAGCCTCGTGGTCGTACAGGCTTCGCCGAAGGTGCGGCCGCCATTCTGTTGGAGGCCCCGGCGAATGCATCAACGCGTCTGCCCTGCTGGACAGGACTGTTGTTATCCCGTCCCTTGAGCTGCCGCTCGTTCAGACTGCTCCTTTCGGCAGCTGTGCGCCCTATTCGAGCCATAGCGCGCAGATTTTTGACTGCCTGATAGCGGACATTCTCCGTGGCCATTCCGGCCAAGGAGAAGAAAGATGGGAAATACGAAGTATGATCCGCGCCCCGCGAACCGCGTGCCGTGGAATGCGGGCACTCAGGTAGGACCGAAGCGGCCGCTCACTCAAAAACAGATATGGGCGATCCGCTTCTTCCTCGATCGCGAGGAACGACTGCGAGACCGAGCGCTGTTCGACCTCGCAATCGACAGCAAGCTTCGAGGCTGCGATCTCGTTGCGCTGAAGATCGGTGACCTGGTTTCAGGATGCGAAGTCCGGGAACGTGCCAGCGTCGTGCAGCGAAAGACTGGTCGCCCGGTCCAGTTTGAGATCGCGAGCGACGCGCGCGGTAGCCTTCTTGCCTGGCTCGAGCGGCGAGGCGGATCGGTCGCTGACTACGCGTTCCCGAGCCGTATCGACTGTTCGCGGCATCTGAGCACGCGGCAATATGCCCGGCTCGTCGATGAGTGGGTCGCAGCGATCGGTCTCAAGGTCAGCGAATACGGCACGCACTCGATGCGCCGGACCAAGGCCTCGATTATCTACAAGGCGACAGGCAATCTGCGAGCGATCCAGATTCTGCTCGGCCATTCCAAGATCGAGAACACCGTCCGGTATCTTGGTGTCGATATAGAGGATGCGCTCACTCTCGCGGAGAAGACTGAGATTTGATCGTCATTGCCGCCGGCCTTCCAGAGGTCGGCGGCAAGCTCAAGCAACCGAATGTCCGCATTGAGGAGCGCTCAGATTAGCCCTCGATGTCTTGTCGTGGGTGGTGAACCGACCTTGTGTCAGATAGAAACTAATCGATCTAACTGATGCCGATTTCTAGACTCAAAGGAGTTTAGCTTGATCGATTTTGTGCTGTTTCTCGGTGCAGCGTTATCGCCTTCATTCACATACGCGAACGAAGAGCGGGGCAACTATGAGGCCGACGTCTTTCGAGTTGATCAGGACGGAGGGCCTCAAGCGACAGTCGAAGATCTCATCCGAGAAGAGCCTGACACATCCGATCGCGAGGTCTTATCGATTCAACCCGGACCGGATGACGACAAAATCACAATCACCCTTCTGAACGGCAATGACGGTCAAGTTAAGACAGCATACTTCTACCGGATGGACCTTCCGCGCGAAGAGAATAGCTGGATATGCGCCTCCTGTCGGTCAGGTTTTAGGAGTATAACAGTCCAATGGGTCGGTCTGCTAGCGGGGGGCAGACAGAGCGCTCCAAACGGCTCAGAATGGGTGGAATTCGGAACGGCGGCTTTGGGCTCAAACCATCTGAAATCGAATTCATTCCACTGTGCGACGCTAATACGATGTCGTCGCACGGAGGATGATCTCAGCCAGCACGGCGCAGGAAGGCGGTAAACTTGCCCCCCTCCACCTTATTCGGAGCGTCACGAAAGCCCGCAGCCGTCATCTCTAGCCCGGCCCCTCGTAGGCGATCACGCAATGCGTCTCCTCGCACTTCTCCTTTGGCGCCCTTCATTGCATCAGGCACCACGCGGCCTTCGACACGGCACAAAGTAGCTGCGCAATGGACCTGGACCGAGCGGACGCCATCGACGAGAGTGAAAAACGCCAAGGCGCGCAGTTCGGCGGGAGCCGCCCAATCACTGTCACGCGTTTCTGCGTCGAAACGAGTTTGAAAAGGATCTAGCGCAGATACACCGCGCGAAACGCTCGCTTCCGATCCTACTGGTTCGGAAATTTCCTGAGTCGAAGTAGAAGCATTCTGCACGCCCACGACGGCGAGAGCGATGGCAGCAACAGTGATGAACATGATGATGAGACTCCTTGGTTGTTGGCGAGCCATTATGGCTGCGCCAGGCGTCTCCGGCTCTGCATCAGGCATCGCGACGCTCGAAACCCCAGTTTCCTTGTCCCAATTTTCTTGTGCAGCCAGATGGCGGGCCAGTTCGCGGCTGCTGGCGGCACCCGTTTTGCGGCGCGCCTCGCGCAGCCTTTCGTTGACTGCGTTTACTGACAGGTTGAGCTCCGTCGCGATGGATTTCGCAGTATGACCCTCAGCCAACATTGCCAGCACTTCGCGCTCAGATGGGCTGATCGGGGGCGATGAATCTGATTTTGGCGACGGCATAAAGCAATCATTGCCGCTAGATGCGACCGGTGCAAGGGTCGATGAAACACTGAGCTTTCGGTGCCGCCCTGGTTTTGATCTAGCAGTTGAACAGCCTTCACTTTTGAAAAGTTTTGTATGTCACCTTGGCCATTTGCGGCATCCGAAATGGGGTCGGTTTGAGAATTTCGGCTTCTGGCGAACAACCCGTTGAAGCTGTCCGGCAGGTTTCAGGATCGGGGCGGCTGCCCGCTCATGACCGCTCATGGGTAGTGAGCGGACATCTCTCACCGGCTAGTGGACTGCATTTTCCGTTTGCTCCAAACATTGACAGGCCACGGATCCAAGAAGGGGGAAGCCATCATGTTGAGACGTTGCCTGAAAGCTTTATGTATCGCGCCGCTTTATCTGGCTTTGGCCGCGTGCTGGATCTCGCAAGAGCCGATACTTAACGACAGCAACGCCTCAGATATTCCTTTTGAGGGAACCTTTGCGAGCGGGGACAATCCGCAAGAGGTGGCGACCATCTCCAAAGGCGCAGGTATGGCCTACGAGATCGGGGCGGACGGCAGGTCCGAAAGCTTTTATTTCATGGAAGTCAGCCCGGAATGGTTCGTCTTCCAGTTCTCCGACCCAGTGAAGGAAGAAAAAGAGATACGCTATGGCTCTGAGGAAGGGCAAAAAGGGAAACGTAAACCGACCGGAATTTCAGGCTATCAGTTCATTCGCTGGCGTGATGGCAGGATCGAGACAATCGAACCGGTGTGCACCAAAGAGGTCGCGGCGGTTGAAGGCGTAAAGGGAGATGAGAAAGTCTGTTCCTTCGAAACATTCGAGCAGCTCAAAGGGAGCGCCAAGATATTTGCAGCAGCAGTGGATGCGGGCGAAATTCAAGCGAAAGTCGATAAGGTTCTTGTATCGGTGGCCAACTGAGCTTCGCAGCGCGCATGGCGTCAGCTCCGTTGCCCGTCCGCCAAGGGGTCGTTTGCGGTCAGTCCGCTTCGATTTTCGTTAGCGGTCGGTCCGCTTTTGGGCTGGCAGAACCTTAGAGCAGACGAAACTTGTTCATCGCGTCGCTGATGCGCGAAGGGACCCTTAGGATGCAAGTGGCGGACCGCTTCATGGTGTATATTGCGGTGGCGGATTGGATGAGCGTCCTCTAGCTCGTCTTTCAAGATTGGAGTTCCCTGTGACCAGCTTCACTCAGACTGCCTGGCAGGCCAATCTGCCGCTCTTCGAAACCACCCGCGACATGCCTTTTAACCGCGAGCTTGCCGAAGGCGTGCTACCGCCGGAGAAGTTTCGGCACTACATCATCCAGGATGCGCATTACCTCGAAGGCTTCGCGCGCAGCTTGGCGTTCGTAGCCGCGAAAGGCTGGGATGCGGATCATATCGTTCAGTTCGCCAAGGCAGCCGAAGTGACGATTATCGTCGAGCGCGAGCTGCATGCCGACTATTTCGAGCGGTTCGGCGTATCCCCGCAAGACTTTGCGTCCGCTGAGCTCAGCCAAGTCTGCAATCACTATGTGAGCTATCTTCAGGCAACCTGCGCGCAGGCGCCGTTCGAAGTGGGGCTAGCCGCGCTCCTACCTTGCTTCTGGATTTACCGCGAAGTGGGCAGAGCGATTCACGAAAGCGCCGCTACAAATAACTCCTACAGCGCCTGGATCGAAACCTATGCGGGCGAAGACTTCTCAGAAGCCGTCGATGCGGTCATTGCGACGCTCGACAGCGTGGCCGCCCGATGCTCTGCGCGCAGTATCGAGAGGATGCACCTGGCCTATCGCCGTTCAGCTCAGCTCGAATGGATGTTCTGGGACAGCGCAGACCGATTGGAGAGCTGGCCGCTTTGATGCGCGAAGCGCTCAAGGTCTTGTTGATCGAGGCGGCGCGCTCGGGCCGAACGCTAATCTATGCCGAGGTAGCGAAATCACTTCAGCTTCAGCCGCCGCATACGATTCACAAGACCGCGCTTCTGATCGAAGACCTAATGCGCAGCCAAGCTGCCGGCAGTGAATCGCAGCTTGCAAGTTTTGTGGTGTCGAAAGCGCGAGCCGGATTGCCCGCGCCAGGCTTCTTCATTGTGACCCGGGAGCTTGGGCTCTATGACGGCGCGGATGAGGGAGCCGAGGCATACGCCTTTGTAGAAGCGGAACGCAAACGTTGCCTTGAGCAGTTCTAATCGGTCGAGAGAGGCTTCCGCCTTGCCCAAGACGACAAGAGACTCCGCCAATCTGGCTTGACAGCGTTTAGGCTTTTCTTCAGCTTTTGTCAGGGATCGAATCCGGAGTTGCATTGCCGCAGCCTTACCCTGCGACCAAGGCTATTACGCTATGCTTTAAGATTCAGCGCGCTGGCGAGAAACGGTACAAGCGCGCAACCATCTTGAAGCAGCGAGCCAAGCCTTCAGTAGATTGGCATGATGTAATTCTGTTGTTGCATCCCGGCGAAAAACTGGGAGACTGCCCGTGTCATTTCAAATCGAAACCACAGAGGTCAATCCCCCCGACTGGACCAGTAGTCTGACTTATCAAAGCAAGGCTACCTCGAGACCGACGCCCGGCGATTTGCGCGAACTTGCCTGGAAAGCGCGGCAGCGTAACCGTAGCCTCGGCGTCACCGGCATGTTGCTTTACGACAAGGGGCGGTTCTTTCAGACACTCGAAGGTCCGCCAAAAAGTCTGAGCGTGCTGTGGCAGTCGATCAACGAGGATCGACGTCACAGCCATATCGAGATACTGAGCGAGCACATCGTTCCCGCCCAACTCTTTGGTGGCTGGGATTTGCTCAGCTATCATGCCGACGAGGAACCTTTTCACAAAGTCGATAAGATCAAGCCACAGCACGGGCTAACCTCGCAGGTGCCCGCTCTTATGGAACTGGTGCTCAACGGCGATGATCTTGGCATCAATGCCTTTGTCGCTTCTGCGGCCGAGCAAGGGTGGTCTGGCGATGCAATCATTACCCATCTAATCGAGCCAACCGCTCGGGCGCTCGGAGATGCTTGGCTGTCGGACGACTGTTCCGAAGTCGATCTGACGATTGGGCTGAGCATGCTCCAACTCGCTGGCCATGCCGTTAGGCACGCTCCAACCCCGCAATCGCTCAGGCAGCGACGATACAGCATCATGCTGGCGACGGCTCCTGGAGAGCCGCATGCGCTTGGTACCTCGCTCCTGGCGGACCTCTTCACGGATGCAGGTTGGCACGTTGACATGGCGTTTCCCGACAGCGACCAGGCGCTCGCCAACCAGCTCGCCTCACAAAAGCCAGACGCGCTTGATATCGGACTGTCTGATGCTCTGCCGCGCCAGCAGAAGCTCAAATTACTGCGCCAGACGGTTGAACGCAGCCGGTTTGCATCGCCCGATCACTTAACAGTCGTGTCGGTAGGAGGGCGACTATTCGCCGACGCAGCGGCCACCGCCGAGAGTGTGGGCGCAGATCACGCGCGAAAAACTGCTTCCGGCTCAACTATCCGGATCGCCGAATTGATTCGGCAGAAACGACAGCTACCTCGTTAACGAGAGAGAATTTTCGCTGCGCGTACGCAGACCTTATGCATGTTCGATACGCTATGAGGGGTGCCCGCCTTGCGGCGATGGGTCTCGTATGTCTCGCGCAGTAACTTGAATAGTCTGAGACTGGGCCGTTTCCCGACTGCGGGTCCCGGATCAGATCGCGAGCGTCTCCTCGTCGCCTTCGCCGAGCGCGATGATGCGCCCCTCCTTCACGAAGAACTTGCCGAGCGAAGTCTCGAACATGATCGGTCGGACGGCGCGAACGCCGTCGCCCTCCCACCAGCGAAAGTCGCCCTCCCACCAGCGAAAGTAGATGCCAAGCATGACGCTGTCGCCCGGCGCGATCGTGCGTTTGCGGCAATTGAAGCTCCAGCTTTCGCCGTCAATCGCGAGCGCGCTGGCCGCGAGGCGCTCAAGCCGCGTGAGGCCCGCCATGGTGTTCTTGAAATACAGCGTCGCTTCGGTCGGACAGAGCGAGAGGATCCGCTCCTCGGACCCTGAATTGGTGAAGCGGAAATCGTAGCGATGCCAGAGGCTATTTTGCGCATCGCGCCGCACCCGGTCGACGAACTCGACGGTCACGTCCGGCACCGAAGCCGAAACGGGCGACAACGCGAGTGCTGCAGCACCGACTATTCCGAAGACCATCATCCTGCCTCCTCATGCCTGTGGCTGAACAGCCTGCCAAAAGCACCTTAATCCCGGCTGAATTCGGGATCCTGACAGAATGCAGTCGCGGCGGAGCAACCCGCCGCCTGAAAAGATCAAAGCGTTAAGGATAGGCCCGGTATAATAACCCAAGCCGACCCCGAGAGCGGACATCACTTGGTTTGTATAAGAGCTATGAGCGAAGGCCCTTGCTCTGCCACCTGAAAACTGGACCATTTCTGGTTAGAGTTTTCTGCCGTAGGTTTCCTTGGCTGGGTGAGGAGTTGCGGCATGAAGGCATCGAAGTTCACGGACGCCCAGAAGGCGTTCGTCGTAAAACAGGGCGAGGAAGGAACGCCTGTGGCGGAGATCTGCCGCAAGGCAGGGATTAGCCAGGCGACCTACTTCAACTGGAAGAAGAAATACGCGGGGCTGATGCCGTCTGAGATGCGCAGACTGCGTGAGCTGGAGGATGAGAACAGTCGGCTGAAGAAGATCGTCGCCGATCTGACGCTTGATCGCGAGATGCTGCAGGATGTTATCAAGCGAAAGCTCTGAGGCCGGATCGCAAGCGCGAGATTATCGACGCGGTTCGGCAGGACTGGCAGGTTACGATCCGCAGGGCATGTTCGGCTTTGCATTTTGATCGTTCGACCTACCACTACCAGTCCCGCCGGACCGATCCGGCCTTTCTGAAGAAGCGCATCAAGGAGATCTGCGAGACGCACGTCCGCTATGGCTACCGGCGGGTCTATTACATCCTTCGCCGCGACGGTTGGGTCGTGAACATGAAGAAGGTCTATCGGCTTTACAGGGAGTTGGGCCTGCAGCTGCGCAACAAAACGCCCAAGTGACGGGTCAAAGCGAAGCTGCGCGAGGACCGTGCTCCTGCCATCCGGCCGAACGATGTATGGGCGATGGACTTCGTGCACGACCAGCTGGCAACGGGTCGCAAGTTGCGCATCCTGACGGTGGTCGACACCTACTCCCGACTATCGCCGGTGGTCGATCCTCGGTTCAGCTATCGTGGCGAAGACGTCGTCGCGACGCTGGACCGGGCGTGCCGAAAGATCGGTTATCCCAAGACGATCAGGGTGGACAATGGCAGCGAGTTCATCTCGAGGGACATGGATCTGTGGGCTTACCAGCGCGGTGTGATCCTCGACTTCTCCCGCCCTGGCAAGCCGACAGACAATGCGTTCATCGAGGCGTTCAACAGCAAGCTGCGCAGCGAATGCCTGAACGCGCACTGGTTCCTGAACCTGCAAGACGCTTGCGAAAAGCTGGAGGCGTGGCGTAGACACTACAACGAAGAGCGACCGCTCAGCGCGATCGGGAATATACCCCCGATCATGCTGGCAAACTCAGCCGGTGAGACCGGCCCGCCGGACCTGAGCAAGGCGGAAAACTCCAGACCCGAGTGGTCCAACGTTGGGTAGCAGTGCAAACGGCCCAAGGCTCTACTCCTAGCTGGTAGAAACTTCGGGCTCAGACCACCTCCTATTCTGTGTTTGTTCCGTACGAGACTGCGAAAATCGAAAAACTATATTGTCAGAGGGTAGGGCGGGAAGCTGGGATTCGCATGAAAAAACGGAAGATCTTTTCTGTCTCACAACAAGCCCGGCCTCGCATCGCGCAGGCGGTAGAAGATTCCGCTTTCGTCATATCCTGTCAGTTCGAGCACTCCGCTGACCACAAACACCTTGCGTTCGTCGGTAGGGAAGGGCGTGCTCGCGATCACCTCGACGAACTGGTTGGGCGCCGCGTGGAAATGGAACGGGCAGCCGGGCGGATAGCCGAGCAGGACGAAGCGCTTCTGGGTCCGCTGAGCATCGAGCGGCATCATCCAGCCGGCGACCTTGATCCGCTTGCCCGCCAGCGCGCGCACCTGCTTGGTGAAGCGGGGCCTCGAAAGGATGTAGCCCTCATCGTCGAGCCGGGTGATCTCCTCGGTCGCCTCGAGCACTTTCCACGAGACGCCGCCCCTGGGCGTGCGCGCGGGCTGCCAAACGTCTTCGATCACGGGCCCGGTCTTTGGATCGGGCGCCTGGGCGCTCGTGACCGGGCCGAGGCTGAACGTCGCCATTGCGGCGAGGATGACCAGCGCGATGCGATGCATGATGTCCTCCAGTCGGTCGCCTTGATCCATGGGTGTCAGCTCCGTGCGAGGATGCGCGCGGCATCCACGCGGTAGATGCGCAGCGCCGGAATCAGCGCTGCGAGCGCGCCGAGGCCCAGCACCGCCGCCACCAGCAGCAATTCCTCCGGCAGGGGGTGCCACGCGGCAAGCCCCAGGTTGCCCAGTGTCGCGAAATTCGCCCGCGCCGCCGCGATGAGGCAATGCGCCGCGAACCATCCGAGCGCCGCGCCGAGAACAGCCGTGACCACGCCTTCGAGAAGCACCGTGGCGAAGACCTGCATCCGGCTCGCCCCCATGACGCGCAGCAGGGCGAGGTCGCCCTCGCGGCTGCGGACCATGTTGAGGAGCGCGACGAAGATTGCGAGCCCGCCGGTCACCGCGAGCAGCCAGCCCAGCACCCGCACGCCTTCGAGGCTCGCGCCGAGCAGGTCGAGCAGGCGGGCCGTCTCGCTCGCCGGGACGGCGGCCTGCATCGCGGTCTGCCGGTTGACCAGCGCGGGAATGCGAAGCGCGCCCGCGGCGTTGCGGTAGGTGACGAGAAGCGCGGTGAGTTCGGCTTCCGGCGCGCGGGAAGTCATGGTGAGGGCGCTGCGCCTGCCCGGCTGGTCCGGTGCCCCGGCATCCCCTGCGGCGCTTTCATGATCGTGCGCGTGTTCGCTCTCCGGTCGGCCGTGCGCGATGCCGTGAACGTCCCATACGCTTTCATAGGGCGTCAGGACGAGCCGATCGACCACCGTGCCGGTCGGGACGAGCACGCCGACGGTTTCGAACGGGGCATGGCCGTGGCCCTGTTCCGCGTCCTGTTCGTCGGCAAGGCCGTGGCTGGAGACGAAGGCCTGTCCAGGCCCCGCTCCGGTCGCCCGCGCGACTTCCGATCCGAGGACGGCTTCCATCGGTTCATCGAAGGTGCTGCCGCTGGCCAGTTCTGCCCCGTAAAGCGCCATGAACGAGTCGTCCGTCCCGACGATCCGGTAGCCTGCGAAATTGTCGCCCAGCGCGATCGGGACCGCGCGCTCCACTGCCGGGTCGCGGCGCAGCAAGTCGAGGCTGTCCAGCGGGATGTTGCCGGTCGGCCGGTCGATATGGAACACGGCTGACAGGATCAGCTGGAGCGGCGACCCCTTGGCTCCAACGACGAGGTCGATCCCGCGCGCATCGCGCTCGAGCCGCTCACCCGCCTGGTGGCCGAATTGCAGCAGCAGGACGAGCAGCGCGACCGAAATTGCGAGCAGGGCCACGTTGAGCGCGCTCGTCAGCGGGCGGTCCTTGAGATAGGCGATCGCGAGCGAGATCATGCCGTGATCCGCCCTTCCTCTATCCTGCCGCGCTCGATCCGCAGCACCTTCTCGAAATGCGGCAGCAGCCGCTCGTCATGGGTCGCGATGAGAAGGCTCGCATGCGAGGCTTTGGCGGCATCGAGCAGCAGCCCTGCGACCCTGTGCGCATTGTCGCGGTCGAGCGCCGAGGTCGGCTCGTCCGCTATCAGCAGCTTCGGGCGCACAACCAGCGCGCGCGCGATCGCGGCCCGCTGCGCCTCGCCCTGGCTGAGCGCGAAGGGCCGGGCATGGGCGCGGTCGGCAATGCCGAGTTCGCGCAGCACGCTGTCGACAAGGGCGGGGTCGCGCCTTCCGGTCTGAAGCTTCTGGGCGAGCAGCAGATTGCCGCGCACGCTGAGCGCGGAGACGAGGCGCAGGGTCTGGAAGATGATCCCCATGTGCCGCTGCCGAACCCGGTCCGCGGCGGCGGCGGAGCGTGCAGGCGCGATCGCCTCTTCGCCCAGTTTCACCTCGCCCCGGTCCGGCGATTGCAGGCCGCAGACGATGTTGAGAAGGCTCGACTTGCCGGACCCCGACGCGCCGAGCAGCAGCGTGCGCGAACCCGGTGCGAGGTCGAAGGACACCTGTTCCAGCACCGGTCGGCCGTCATAGGAAAGGGCGACATCGCGGACGCAAAGGGTGGTCATGTTCGGTCGGCCGGTCTGGACGGGGCTAAGGTCGGTGGGGCTGCCGGGACGTCATGCCCGGCCGCGTTCGCGCAGGTTCAGCCAATGCGCGAGAATGAGAAGGCTGGCTCCGCCCGCGGTCATCGCCTGTTCCTGCCACTGCACCGCAACGAAAAGCGCGCCCGTCATGGCGCCAAGGGCAAAGAGGAGGAGCGGGCCTAGCCACCGGACGACGAGCGCCCGCGGACCGAGCACGCCGCCGCTTACCAGCACGACCGGCACCAGCAGTGCGGCATGGAACCACTCGGCCTGCGCCAGGGTGCCCAATGCGCTCGACGCGAGGACAGGAAGGAGCGCGAGCGCGACAGGGAGGGCAAGGCAATGGACGAGGCAGAGCCCGGAAAGGGCGATGCCGAAGCGATCGAACAGCGGGCTCGGGGCGGCGGGTTTCATGGCTCTCTTGCATATGGGTGAGAAGGGAACTAGGTAAATGTTACAACATCACATCTTGAACGCAAAGGCAATTGCCGTGACCGCCACGATCGCCCGAACCGCAGCTTTGGAAAGCCGTGCCCAAACCCTAGGCGCACCCTTGCGCGAAACGGGCGCCGCGATATCCACCGCTGCCGGGATACTCGGCGCGATCAGCGACGATGACTGCAATCTCGCCATCTGGCAGCGCAACTTGTTGATCGACTGGAGCGCGCTGATCGAAGGGAGCCCCCGGGATATCCGCTTCGACGCCTCGCGCGCCGACCTTGCGGCGCGTTTCGCTGCGGCGCTCGCCAGCCATGGATTCGGGGGACGCAATCTTCATCGTGCGCTTTGCTATGATGTCGCGCTTCTGGCCGAACGCTTCTGCGCGGTCATGGAAATCGAGGAACTGGAATTGCGGCTCGAAGTCGTGACGACCGATTCCTGCCGCAAGTTCCATGCCGATTACGTCGCCGCGCGGATGATCACGACCTATGTCGGGCCGGGCACGCAATGGCTCACGCGCGCAGACGCCGCGCGCGTGCGCGCCGGCAAAGAACCGCGCGCGATCAACCGGCTCGAACCCGGCGATGTCGGCATCTTCAAGGGCAAGCTTGCGACCGATCATCCGGCGATCCACCGCTCTCCCCCGATCGCGAGCGCCAGCGGCCCTCGACTGCTTCTGGTGCTCAACCGCACGGATCGCGGCTGAGAGCAAGGCGGATTGCCGGCGCTCGGGACCGCCTCACACGGCGAGCGCAGCAAGCGGCGGTTCGACGAATACCTTGCCGAACAGGCGCGCGGCCATGTCGCGCTGGGCGCTGGAAAGCGGTTCGCCCCCCGTGTGCAGCCGGATCCGGGCCAGCGCTGTCCGTGCCGTCCCCTCCAGCTGCAGACCGTCCTGCGCGATCGCTTCGATCATGCCGGGCGCAAGGACGAGATCGTCGATTTCGAGCGCGATCGCCTCGTGCACCGTCTCTGCCGCGCTCTCCGCGTTCCCCGCGCGCAGATAGATCGTCTGGCGGTTGCACAGGCCGAGCAGCAGGTCGACCACGAAGCCTGCATCGTGGTGCGTGCAGACCCGCGTCATCCGCGCGCCGCCGGAGGGCGTGGAAAGTTCGCATGAGAGGCGCGCAAGGGTGCTTTCGATGGCCCGACCGGCGAACGGATGAAGCCTTTCTGCATGCGGGGAAGCAGGCAGGAACAATCCGAGCAGCGCCTCGTCCGCCGAATGGAGCCCGGCGAGGCTTGCGGGGAGGCGGTCGCAATGGCGTTCGGTGCCGCCGCGCTCGTCGCACAGCATGATACCGGCCCGGCCGATGACCGGTTCGCCCGCCAGTTCCCGGCGCAGAGCGGCGAAAACGATCGCAGGCGAGGTGAAGATAGACGAAGCCGCCTATGGCGCAGGCCACGAAATCGATCGCCGCCTGAAAGCTCCCGCGCGGGGCGCAGCACAGCACGTCGCCGAGGCCAAGGCCGCTTTCGCGCAGCTCGAAGGCGGGCGAACGGCCCTGACGAAACCTTTGGCAAGCGAAGCATGACGCGCCGGTGCCGTGCACCGCCCGGGCGCGGTCAGGCGGCGCGGGCGAGATCTTCCTTCTCGCGGTAGAGCTCGACGATCTGCGCTTCGAGATTGGCGATCGTCTCGTCTTTCTGCGCGATCAGGCCTTCGCCGCGATGGAGCTCCTCCTTCTCGCGGTAGAGTTCGACGATCTGGGCTTCGAGATTGCACATCGTCTCGCGCATGGCGGCGGTTTCGGCGCCGTCGGCGGCTGCGGCCTGCTTTTCCTCGTACAGCGCAACCAGCTGCTGTTCGAGACTTTCGAGCGCTTCCTCCACCTGGGACGATCCTGTCAGTTGGGGGGACATGGGTGCACTCTCCTTTCGTTGGACATTTTCGCAATGTCGGCAGAAGTGATGGAACCGGCCGGTTAAGATCGAAGCGGAGGCCCTGCGGGGGAAAATACGGGGCCTTTGCGGATCGGCAGGCGCGGGTGGGAAGCAATGCCGATGCAAGGTGCGCGAACGCGCCCGGCGGGCGTAAGGGCCTGTGCCATCCCGCCTTTTCGACCGGTCGCAAAAAAGCAAAAAGCGCTGCCGCTTTACCGGCCTCTAACCTTTCGCGGTTAATCCCCGGCAGCGTGAGCGACCAGGCACACTCCCCCTCCCAGCCGGCGATTCCCGGACTGACGGCTGCGGCCGTGCTTGGCCTGTCGGGCCGGGGCGGGGCGGAGTGGGCGCGGCTGCGGGGTCTGCAATATTCGGCGCTCGCCGGACTCACCTTCCTGCGCTCCTATGCCCATGCCCTGTTCGCGGTGTTCGTGGCCGTGCTCTACCGCGACAGCGTCTCCTTCGCCTGGATCGCGCTGTGGATGGCGGCGCTCGCCTGGGTGCATTTGCGCGGAGCTGCCTTCGACCGCTCGCTCGGCGATGTCGCGCACCGCCGGATCACCACCCGCGAATTCTACCGCCAGACCATCACCCCGGCGCTGTCGGGCCTGCTGTGGGCGGCCGCCGTGGTCGGTTTCGGCCCGCAAGGGACGAGCGGCGAGTTCGGCGCGATGCTCTATATCCTCGCGATCCTGATCGCGGGCGGTGTGTTCTTCAACACCGCCGCCCCGCTCGGCGTGGTCGTCTTCTCGCTCATCGTCGGCACCGGCACGACCATCGCCCTCGCGATTGCCGGGGAATTCCTCACCATGACGGTCTCGATCGTATTCACCATCGTGTCGATCATCGGCGCGATCGAGACCGGGCGGCATTACCTCACGGCGCGCCTTGCCGAAACCGCGATCGCGGAAAAGGAGGAGGTCGTCTCGCTGCTGCTGCGCGAATTCGAGGAGAACGAGGCCGACTGGCTGTGGGAAGTCGACACCCAGCGCAGGCTGCGTTCGGTCTCTCCGCGCTTCGCCTTCGCGCTGGGCGCATCGCAGGCCGCGGTCACAGGCAAGCCGCTGCTCGAACTGGTCACCGGCGGGCGCTGGGGCGAGGGGCGCTTTCCCGAAAGCCTCCACGAACTCGCCGATAAGCTCAAGAACCGCGAGAATTTCTCGGCGCTGCTGGTCGAGGTCAGGATCAACGGGGAAAAGCGCTGGTGGGAGCTTTCGGGCACGCCGATGCGCGACGAGCGCGGTCGCTTCGACGGCTTTCGCGGGGTCGGCTCGGACGTCACCGAACAGCGCCAGTCCTCCGAGAAGATCGCCTATCTCGCGCGCTACGACACGCTTACCCAGCTGCCCAACCGCCTCCAGCTGACCGAGGCATTGGGCGAAGCATTGCGCGATGCCGAGAAATGGCGCTCGCGCTGCGCGCTGCTGATGGTCGATCTCGACCGGTTCAAGGCGGTCAACGATTCGCTCGGCCACATGACCGGGGACAAGCTGCTCGCGCAGGTTTCCTCGCGCCTCCAGGTCCTGATGAACGACGATCTGATGTGCGGCAGGCTGGGCGGCGACGAATTCGCCATCGTGATCCGCGATGCAAGCGAGAGCGAACGGGTCTGCGAAGTCGCGCGGCAGGTGATCGAGGCGCTGTCGGAGCCCTACCAGGTCGAACAGCACACGCTTTATGTCGGGGCGAGCGTCGGTTCGGCGATCGGTCCGCGCGACGGCAAGACGGTCGAGGAGCTGATGCGCAATGCCGACCTCGCGCTCTATCAGGCGAAGGATATCGGCGGGGGCGAACATTGCCGCTTCGAACCGGTCCTCCACGCATCGGCCGAGGAGCGGCGCCAGCTCGAAGATTCCCTGCGCAAGGCATTGGGGCTCGACGAATTCGTGCTCCATTACCAGCCGGTGGTCGATGCGCGCAGCGAGAACGTCGTCAGCTTCGAGGCGCTGGTGCGCTGGAATTCCTCCGAGCACGGTTTCGTCAGCCCGGGCAAGTTCATCCCCCTTGCCGAGGATACGCGCCTGATCGTGCCAATCGGCAAATGGGTCCTGCGCCAGGCCTGCATGGAAGCGCGCGAATGGCCCGAAGAGGTCAAGGTCAATGTCAACGTTTCGCCCGAACAGCTGCTGGAACCCGATTTCCACCAGGACGTGGTCGATGCGCTCGCCGCGAGCGGGCTCAGGCCCGAACGGCTCGAGGTCGAGGTGACCGAGAGCATCTTCCTGCGCGATGCGAGCATCGCCCGCAACGCGCTCGAACAGGTCATGGCGCTGGGCTGCTCGGTTGCACTGGACGATTTCGGGACCGGCTATTCGTCGCTGGGCTACCTCAGGAAGCTGAAGTTCTCGACGATCAAGGTGGATCGCACCTTCGTCCAGGGCGCGGCGCAGGGGGCCAATGAAAGCCCTCGCGATCATCAATGCAGTGGTCGCGATGCGAAAAGCCTCGACATGACCACCACGGCCGAGGGTGTCGAGACCGCCGAAGAGGCCGCGATGATCCGCAATCTGGGCTGCGACAAGATCCAGGGCTTCTATTTCGGCCGTCCGATGTCGAACGAGGAAGCCCGCCTCCTGTTCCGGACCCGGCGCCGGATCAGCGCCTAGGCCCTTGCGCACCTAAGCCTGCGCCTGCGAATCAGGGTCAGGCCGAGGCGAGTGCGCCGATCAGGTTCTCGAAGAATCGCCGCCCGTCCGGCCCGCCGAGCGAGGGGTGGCTCACCGGTTCGATCGCGCGTTCGGGATGCGGCATCATGCCAAGCACGCGGCCATTGGCGCTCAGCACGCCTGCAATGTCGCGGCGCGATCCGTTGCAGGTTTCGCCATAGCGCAAGGCGACGCGGCCTTCGCCCTCCAGCCGGTCGAGCGTGGCATCGTCGGCGAAGTAATTGCCGTCGTGGTGGGCGACGGGGATGCGGATCGTCTCGCCAGCCTCGAATCCGTGGGTGAAGATACTGTCGGTGTTTTCGACCGTCAGCGGGACGGTGCGGCAGATGAAGGTCTGGTTCGCATTGCGCATCAGCGCACCCGGCAGCAGGCCCGCTTCGGTCAGGACCTGAAAGCCGTTGCACACGCCGAGGACCGGCACGCCGCGTTCTGCTGCATCGATGACGGCGCGCAGGATCGGGCTTTTCGCCGCCATCGCGCCCGAACGCAGGTAATCGCCATAGGAAAAGCCGCCCGGAAGCGCGATCAGGTCGAGCCGCTCGGGCAGGCTCGCCTCGCCGTGCCAGATGCGGATCGCGGGTTCGCCGGAGACCTTCTCCAGCGCCACCGCCATGTCCCGGTCGCAGTTCGAGCCGGGGAAGGTGACGACCCCTGCGCGAAAGCCCATCAGCCCTGCTCCCCTGCACGTTCGATGACGTAATCCTCGATCACCATGTTGGCGAGGAGCTGTTCGCACATCTTCGCCAGCGTCTCGTCGGTGGTGCCGTCGGCGACTTCGAGTTCGATCATCCGGCCCACGCGCACGTCCTCGATGCCCGCGAAGCCGAGCCCGTCCAGTGCGTGGTGCACGGCGCGTCCCTGCGGATCGAGCACGCCGGGCTTGAGGCGGACGAGGATGCGGATTTTCATGGGCGGTTCCTGCGAATGTGGGTCTTGCGCGGTGCGCCTATAGCGAGGCTTGGGCGTCAGGGGGAGGGGGTTCCTCGCGGCTCTCCCCGGGATCGCGCCGGGATGGGACGCGCGCCGGGATGCTGACAGATGTAACCCCTTTGCCACAGGTGATACGGGAATGACCCGGAAATGCCGCTTTTGCGTCGTTTGTGCACCGCCGCATCTCGCCAGAATCGGGCAAATCTGCCAGCCCGCGGGCGTCACGTCCCTCTCTCCGTGACAAGCAAAGGGAATTTCCACCATGTCACAGCGTATTCCTTTCGTGCGCGCCCTCTGGGCCTCCACCAGCCTTATCGCGGCCGCCGGCATCGGGTTTGCCGCGCCCGCAGCCGCGCAGGACGACGAGACCGCGCAGAGCTCCGAAGGCGAATTGCCGACGATCATCGTCACCGCCAACCGGCGCGAGGAAAGCCTGCAGGACGTGGCCGTCTCCGCCGACATCCTCGACGAACAGCGCGTCAATCTCATCTTCTCGGGCGCTGCCGACACGACCGCGCTTGCCGGCGCTGCGCCCGGCCTCAATGTTGAAAGCTCGAACGGGCGCGTCGCGCCGCGGTTCTACATTCGCGGGCTGGGCAACACCGATTTCGACCTTGCCGCCTCGCAGCCGGTTTCGGTGATCCTCGATGAAATCGTGCTCGAGAACGTGACGCTCAAGAGCTTCCCGATCTTCGATGTCCAGCGCGTCGAAGTGCTGCGCGGGCCGCAGGGCACGCTGTTCGGTCGCAACACGCCGGCGGGCATCGTCAAGATCGAAACCGTCAAGCCCGGGTTCGAGCCCGACGTCCAGGCCGGTCTCAGCTTCGGTTCGCTCGACACGGCTTCGCTGACCGGCGCGGTCGGCGGGGCGATCGTGGAGGACAAGCTGGCCTTCCGCGTCTCGACCCAGTTCCAGCGCCCGCGGCGACTGGATCGACAACGGCTTCACCGGCGAGGAGAATGCGCTCGGCGGGTTCACCGATTTCGCCATTCGCGGCCAGCTGCTGTGGACGCCGGACGAACGCAGCGAGATCCTCGCCCAGGTCAATTTCCGCGATCTCGACGGGTCATCGACCTTCTTTCGCGCGAACGTTCTGTCGCCCGGCAGCAACGAGTTGAACCAGAACTATGACCGCGACACTGTGTTCTACGATGCGGGCGGCGGCAATCCGGCCGAGTACAACCAGTTCGGCGCGACGCTCAATGCGTCCTACGAATACGATTTCGCCACCCTCACCTCGATCACCAGCTACTGGACCAGCGAAGGCTTCAGCCGCGGCGATATCGACGGGGGCAATCTCGTGACGGGGCCGGGCTTCATCCCGTTCCCCTCCGACACGCAGGATTCGATCGATCTCGAACAGCTGACCCACGAAGTGCGCCTCGCCTCGAACGGCGACGGGCCTCTGTCCTGGCAGGTCGGCGGGTTCATCTTCGACAGCGATTTCGACGTGACGACCGTCGGCTTCACCTTTCCGCCGCCCGTCACCGTCAATCACACCAACACCGCCTGGGCGGTCTTCGGGCAGGCGAGCTACGAACTGACGGAGGCGCTGCGCGTGACCGCAGGGCTGCGCTACACCGACGACGAGAAGGACTTCTTCGTGCGCTCGGGCGCGCCGCTCCAGCCGGTCAGCGTGCAGGACGACAACATCGACTGGGACGTCAGCATCTTCGCCGACGTGACCGACACGACCAGCGTCTATGCCCGCGTCGCCAATGCGTTTCGCGCGCCGACCATCCAGGGCCGCGACGTCGCCTTCTTCGCCGCGCCTTCGGTCGCGCAGTCGGAGAACATCACCAGCTACGAGGCGGGCTTCAAGAGCGAGTTCGCCGACCGCAAGGTGCGGATCAACGGTTCGGCCTTCTACTACACGGTCGAGGACCCGCAGTTCACCGCCGTCGGCGGGGCGGGCAATCTCGTCCAGCTGATCAATGCGAATGAAGGCGAGGCCTGGGGCTTTGAATTCGACACCGCGTTCCAGCCGACCCCGAACATCACGCTGACGCTAGGGCTCGCCTATAACGACACGCAGATCAACGACGACAGCCTTGCCGTGGGCGTGTGCGCGCAATGCACCGTGCTCGACCCGCTCAATGCGAACGGCTTTGCGCTGGTGGACGGCAATCCATTCCCTAACGCACCCGAATGGAGCGGCGATTTCACCGCGCGCTATGGCGTTCCGGTGGGCAATTCGGGCGAATTCTTCATCTTCACCGACTGGATCTATCTCGGCGAGACGAACTTCTTCCTCTACGAAAGCGCCGAATTCAACGCCGACAGCCGGATCGAGGGCGGCCTTCGCATCGGCTATTCGGGCGGCGACGGCCAGTGGGAAGTCGCCCTGTTCGCGCGCAACATCACAAATGAGGACAACATCCTCGGCGCGGTCGACTTCAACAACCTTACCGCTTTCGTGAACGATCCGCGGGTGGTTGGCGTTTCCTTCGGGGTCGATTACTAAGGCGCCACAACGACACGGTTCCGGGCGTATCAAGCCCGGACCACTTCCAGAATGGGGGCGGGCAAGAGGCGACTTGCCGGCCCTTTTTTTGTGCTGCCCTTTCTGGTGGCGGCCTTGGCAGGCCCTGCCGGCGGTCAATCGCCCCTGGGCAGGACGAGGATTTCGACCGCGCCTGCCGGATCGAGCCAGCGCTCGGCCGCCGCCGCGATCTCCTGCGCGCCGATCCGCCCGAGCCGTTCGGGCACGGCAAGCCAGCGGTCGATCCGCTCGGGCTCGCTCTGGACGCGCCGCACGAGGTTCATCCAGCCGGTCAGCGTCTTGAGCGCGTTCTGGTAATCCTCGAGCAGCGGCCGCTTGGCCCGCTCGATCGTGTCGGCATCGATCTTTCCGGCTCGGAAATCCTCGACCACGCCGACAATCGCCGCGCGCGCAATGTCGACCGATGCGACATCTAGCGCGGCCTGGACCTGGAAAGTGCCGTAACCTTCATAGGTCCGGCTGGGTGAGGAGCTGGCGCCCGGCGAATAGGCCTCGCCCAGTTCCTCGCGCAGGCTATCGGTGAGCGCGATCCGAACCGCGCGGGCGAGCACCGCGAGGCGGAGCGCTTCCTCGTGGTCGGAATCGTCGGTGGTCGGCCATGTCAGGCGCACGAGCGCCTGGTCCGCCTCGCCCGCATGGGTCAGCACGCGCGGGCTCCGGTCTCTGGTGAAGGTCCGCTTGCGCGCCTCGGTCCGCTCGCGGAATGACGCCTCGCGCCGTGGCAGCGCGCCGAGCGTCGCCGCGACCGCTGCGATCGCCTCGTCCTCCTCGATATCGCCGACGATCGCGACCTCGATCGCCCCGCGTTCGAACCGGTCCGCGAGGACATCGAGCAGCTGGGCGAAATCCTTCGCCAGATAGGCCTCCTGCGGCTGCAGCGTGAAGCGCGGGTCGCCGTCCGACAGGATTCCGCCGATCGCGGTCCCCAGCGCACGCCCCGGAGTGGCGTCGAGACTGGCGAAATAGTTCTCGACCGAGCGGGCATAGCGCTCCTCGCCCTCGGGCCGGTAGCCAGGATCGGTCAGCAGCGCGGCGGCGAGCTGCAATTGCAGTTCGAGATCGCGCGGCGTCGTCCCTCCGGTGACGACGAAGCTGTCGCTCGCCGACGACACACCGAAGCTCACCGTGCGCCCGGCAAGGATCGTCGCGAGCTCGTCCTGGCTGTGCGCGCCGAGCCCGCGCCGGCCAGTGCGACGACCATGGCGGTGGCGAGCGGGTCCTCGACCGTCTCGAGCAATTGCCCGCCATCCACGGCGATGCGCACCTGCAGCCGGTCCTTGCGGATATCGGTGCGCCTGAGATTGAGCCGCACGCCGTTGTCGAAGGCAACGAGGCGGATGCCGAGCCGTTCGTCCACCCGGTCCTCGACCACGTTTCCGGGCTCGCCGAAATCCCCGTAGGCGAAGGCCAGCGCGCCGGCCTCGTCCGGCGGAGCGATGGGGAGCGCCATCGCCTCGGCAAAGGCGCCGCGCAGCGCGTCCTCTCCGCCTGAGGGGGCCGTGCGGCCCTCGACGCGGATCAGCGGCTCTTCGAGCGGGGCGGCATCCTCGATCAATGCGTCATGGACCGTCTCGGGCGTGATTCGCGCGGCGAGTTTCTCGAACAGAGCGAGCCGGAATTCAGGTTCGGTCGGGATCGTGCCGTCGTCGACCAGCCGCAGCGCGCCGCTGACATAGGCGGCATGGGTGCGCGTTTCAGCTGCGGGCTCGGCCATTCCAAGATCGAGAACACCGTCCGGTATCTTGGTGTCGATATAGAGGATGCGCTCACTCTCGCGGAGAAGACTGAGATTTGATCGTCATTGCCGCCGGCCTTCCAGAGGTCGGCGGCAAGCTCAAGCAACCGAATGTCCGCATTGAGGAGCGCTCAGATTAGCCCTCGATGTCTTGTCGTGGGTGGTGAACCGACCTTGTGTCAGATAGAAACTAATCGATCTAACTGATGCCGATTTCTAGACTCAAAGGAGTTTAGCTTGATCGATTTTGTGCTGTTTCTCGGTGCAGCGTTATCGCCTTCATTCACATACGCGAACGAAGAGCGGGGCAACTATGAGGCCGACGTCTTTCGAGTTGATCAGGACGGAGGGCCTCAAGCGACAGTCGAAGATCTCATCCGAGAAGAGCCTGACACATCCGATCGCGAGGTCTTATCGATTCAACCCGGACCGGATGACGACAAAATCACAATCACCCTTCTGAACGGCAATGACGGTCAAGTTAAGACAGCATACTTCTACCGGATGGACCTTCCGCGCGAAGAGAATAGCTGGATATGCGCCTCCTGTCGGTCAGGTTTTAGGAGTATAACAGTCCAATGGGTCGGTCTGCTAGCGGGGGGCAGACAGAGCGCTCCAAACGGCTCAGAATGGGTGGAATTCGGAACGGCGGCTTTGGGCTCAAACCATCTGAAATCGAATTCATTCCACTGTGCGACGCTAATACGATGTCGTCGCACGGAGGATGATCTCAGCCAGCACGGCGCAGGAAGGCGGTAAACTTGCCCCCCTCCACCTTATTCGGAGCGTCACGAAAGCCCGCAGCCGTCATCTCTAGCCCGGCCCCTCGTAGGCGATCACGCAATGCGTCTCCTCGCACTTCTCCTTTGGCGCCCTTCATTGCATCAGGCACCACGCGGCCTTCGACACGGCACAAAGTAGCTGCGCAATGGACCTGGACCGAGCGGACGCCATCGACGAGAGTGAAAAACGCCAAGGCGCGCAGTTCGGCGGGAGCCGCCCAATCACTGTCACGCGTTTCTGCGTCGAAACGAGTTTGAAAAGGATCTAGCGCAGATACACCGCGCGAAACGCTCGCTTCCGATCCTACTGGTTCGGAAATTTCCTGAGTCGAAGTAGAAGCATTCTGCACGCCCACGACGGCGAGAGCGATGCAGCAACAGTGATGAACATGATGATGAGACTCCTTGGTTGTTGGCGAGCCATTATGGCTGCGCCAGGCGTCTCCGGCTCTGCATCAGGCATCGCGACGCTCGAAACCCCAGTTTCCTTGTCCCAATTTTCTTGTGCAGCCAGATGGCGGGCCAGTTCGCGGCTGCTGGCGGCACCCGTTTTGCGGCGCGCCTCGCGCAGCCTTTCGTTGACTGCGTTTACTGACAGGTTGAGCTCCGTCGCGATGGATTTCGCAGTATGACCCTCAGCCAACATTGCCAGCACTTCGCGCTCAGATGGGCTGATCGGGGGCGATGAATCTGATTTTGGCGACGGCATAAAGCAATCATTGCCGCTAGATGCGACCGGTGCAAGGGTCGATGAAACACTGAGCTTTCGGTGCCGCCCTGGTTTTGATCTAGCAGTTGAACAGCCTTCACTTTTGAAAAGTTTTGTATGTCACCTTGGCCATTTGCGGCATCCGAAATGGGGTCGGTTTGAGAATTTCGGCTTCTGGCGAACAACCCGTTGAAGCTGTCCGGCAGGTTTCAGGATCGGGGCGGCTGCCCGCTCATGACCGCTCATGGGTAGTGAGCGGACATCTCTCACCGGCTAGTGGACTGCATTTTCCGTTTGCTCCAAACATTGACAGGCCACGGATCCAAGAAGGGGGAAGCCATCATGTTGAGACGTTGCCTGAAAGCTTTATGTATCGCGCCGCTTTATCTGGCTTTGGCCGCGTGCTGGATCTCGCAAGAGCCGATACTTAACGACAGCAACGCCTCAGATATTCCTTTTGAGGGAACCTTTGCGAGCGGGGACAATCCGCAAGAGGTGGCGACCATCTCCAAAGGCGCAGGTATGGCCTACGAGATCGGGGCGGACGGCAGGTCCGAAAGCTTTTATTTCATGGAAGTCAGCCCGGAATGGTTCGTCTTCCAGTTCTCCGACCCAGTGAAGGAAGAAAAAGAGATACGCTATGGCTCTGAGGAAGGGCAAAAAGGGAAACGTAAACCGACCGGAATTTCAGGCTATCAGTTCATTCGCTGGCGTGATGGCAGGATCGAGACAATCGAACCGGTGTGCACCAAAGAGGTCGCGGCGGTTGAAGGCGTAAAGGGAGATGAGAAAGTCTGTTCCTTCGAAACATTCGAGCAGCTCAAAGGGAGCGCCAAGATATTTGCAGCAGCAGTGGATGCGGGCGAAATTCAAGCGAAAGTCGATAAGGTTCTTGTATCGGTGGCCAACTGAGCTTCGCAGCGCGCATGGCGTCAGCTCCGTTGCCCGTCCGCCAAGGGGTCGTTTGCGGTCAGTCCGCTTCGATTTTCGTTAGCGGTCGGTCCGCTTTTGGGCTGGCAGAACCTTAGAGCAGACGAAACTTGTTCATCGCGTCGCTGATGCGCGAAGGGACCCTTAGGATGCAAGTGGCGGACCGCTTCATGGTGTATATTGCGGTGGCGGATTGGATGAGCGTCCTCTAGCTCGTCTTTCAAGATTGGAGTTCCCTGTGACCAGCTTCACTCAGACTGCCTGGCAGGCCAATCTGCCGCTCTTCGAAACCACCCGCGACATGCCTTTTAACCGCGAGCTTGCCGAAGGCGTGCTACCGCCGGAGAAGTTTCGGCACTACATCATCCAGGATGCGCATTACCTCGAAGGCTTCGCGCGCAGCTTGGCGTTCGTAGCCGCGAAAGGCTGGGATGCGGATCATATCGTTCAGTTCGCCAAGGCAGCCGAAGTGACGATTATCGTCGAGCGCGAGCTGCATGCCGACTATTTCGAGCGGTTCGGCGTATCCCCGCAAGACTTTGCGTCCGCTGAGCTCAGCCAAGTCTGCAATCACTATGTGAGCTATCTTCAGGCAACCTGCGCGCAGGCGCCGTTCGAAGTGGGGCTAGCCGCGCTCCTACCTTGCTTCTGGATTTACCGCGAAGTGGGCAGAGCGATTCACGAAAGCGCCGCTACAAATAACTCCTACAGCGCCTGGATCGAAACCTATGCGGGCGAAGACTTCTCAGAAGCCGTCGATGCGGTCATTGCGACGCTCGACAGCGTGGCCGCCCGATGCTCTGCGCGCAGTATCGAGAGGATGCACCTGGCCTATCGCCGTTCAGCTCAGCTCGAATGGATGTTCTGGGACAGCGCAGACCGATTGGAGAGCTGGCCGCTTTGATGCGCGAAGCGCTCAAGGTCTTGTTGATCGAGGCGGCGCGCTCGGGCCGAACGCTAATCTATGCCGAGGTAGCGAAATCACTTCAGCTTCAGCCGCCGCATACGATTCACAAGACCGCGCTTCTGATCGAAGACCTAATGCGCAGCCAAGCTGCCGGCAGTGAATCGCAGCTTGCAAGTTTTGTGGTGTCGAAAGCGCGAGCCGGATTGCCCGCGCCAGGCTTCTTCATTGTGACCCGGGAGCTTGGGCTCTATGACGGCGCGGATGAGGGAGCCGAGGCATACGCCTTTGTAGAAGCGGAACGCAAACGTTGCCTTGAGCAGTTCTAATCGGTCGAGAGAGGCTTCCGCCTTGCCCAAGACGACAAGAGACTCCGCCAATCTGGCTTGACAGCGTTTAGGCTTTTCTTCAGCTTTTGTCAGGGATCGAATCCGGAGTTGCATTGCCGCAGCCTTACCCTGCGACCAAGGCTATTACGCTATGCTTTAAGATTCAGCGCGCTGGCGAGAAACGGTACAAGCGCGCAACCATCTTGAAGCAGCGAGCCAAGCCTTCAGTAGATTGGCATGATGTAATTCTGTTGTTGCATCCCGGCGAAAAACTGGGAGACTGCCCGTGTCATTTCAAATCGAAACCACAGAGGTCAATCCCCCCGACTGGACCAGTAGTCTGACTTATCAAAGCAAGGCTACCTCGAGACCGACGCCCGGCGATTTGCGCGAACTTGCCTGGAAAGCGCGGCAGCGTAACCGTAGCCTCGGCGTCACCGGCATGTTGCTTTACGACAAGGGGCGGTTCTTTCAGACACTCGAAGGTCCGCCAAAAAGTCTGAGCGTGCTGTGGCAGTCGATCAACGAGGATCGACGTCACAGCCATATCGAGATACTGAGCGAGCACATCGTTCCCGCCCAACTCTTTGGTGGCTGGGATTTGCTCAGCTATCATGCCGACGAGGAACCTTTTCACAAAGTCGATAAGATCAAGCCACAGCACGGGCTAACCTCGCAGGTGCCCGCTCTTATGGAACTGGTGCTCAACGGCGATGATCTTGGCATCAATGCCTTTGTCGCTTCTGCGGCCGAGCAAGGGTGGTCTGGCGATGCAATCATTACCCATCTAATCGAGCCAACCGCTCGGGCGCTCGGAGATGCTTGGCTGTCGGACGACTGTTCCGAAGTCGATCTGACGATTGGGCTGAGCATGCTCCAACTCGCTGGCCATGCCGTTAGGCACGCTCCAACCCCGCAATCGCTCAGGCAGCGACGATACAGCATCATGCTGGCGACGGCTCCTGGAGAGCCGCATGCGCTTGGTACCTCGCTCCTGGCGGACCTCTTCACGGATGCAGGTTGGCACGTTGACATGGCGTTTCCCGACAGCGACCAGGCGCTCGCCAACCAGCTCGCCTCACAAAAGCCAGACGCGCTTGATATCGGACTGTCTGATGCTCTGCCGCGCCAGCAGAAGCTCAAATTACTGCGCCAGACGGTTGAACGCAGCCGGTTTGCATCGCCCGATCACTTAACAGTCGTGTCGGTAGGAGGGCGACTATTCGCCGACGCAGCGGCCACCGCCGAGAGTGTGGGCGCAGATCACGCGCGAAAAAACTGCTTCCGGCTCAACTATCCGGATCGCCGAATTGATTCGGCAGAAACGACAGCTACCTCGTTAACGAGAGAGAATTTTCGCTGCGCGTACGCAGACCTTATGCATGTTCGATACGCTATGAGGGGTGCCCGCCTTGCGGCGATGGGTCTCGTATGGTCTCGCGCAGTAACTTTGAATAGTCTGAGACTGGGCCGTTTCCCGACTGCGGGTCCCGGATCAGATCGCGAGCGTCTCCTCGTCGCCTTCGCCGAGCGCGATGATGCGCCCCTCCTTCACGAAGAACTTGCCGAGCGAAGTCTCGAACATGATCGGTCGGACGGCGCGAACGCCGTCGCCCTCCCACCAGCGAAAGTCGCCCTCCCACCAGCGAAAGTAGATGCCAAGCATGACGCTGTCGCCCGCGCGATCGTGCGTTTGCGGCAATTGAAGCTCCAGCTTTCGCCGTCAATCGCGAGCGCGCTGGCCGCGAGGCGCTCAAGCCGCGTGAGGCCCGCCATGGTGTTCTTGAAATACAGCGTCGCTTCGGTCGGACAGAGCGAGAGGATCCGCTCCTCGGACCCTGAATTGGTGAAGCGGAAATCGTAGCGATGCCAGAGGCTATTTTGCGCATCGCGCCGCACCCGGTCGACGAACTCGACGGTCACGTCCGGCACCGAAGCCGAAACGGGCGACAACGCGAGTGCTGCAGCACCGACTATTCCGAAGACCATCATCCTGCCTCCTCATGCCTGTGGCTGAACAGCCTGCCAAAAGCACCTTAATCCCGGCTGAATTCGGATCCTGACAGAATGCAGTCGCGGCGGAGCAACCCGCCGCCTGAAAAGATCAAAGCGTTAAGGATAGGCCCGGTATAATAACCCAAGCCGACCCCGAGAGCGGACATCACTTGGTTGTATAAGAGCTATGAGCGAAGGCCCTTGCTCTGCCACCTGAAAACTGGACCATTTCTGGTTAGAGTTTTCTGCCGTAGGTTTCCTTGGCTGGGTGAGGAGTTGCGGCATGAAGGCATCGAAGTTCACGGACGCCCAGAAGGCGTTCGTCGTAAAAACAGGGCGAGGAAGGAACGCCTGTGGCGGAGATCTGCCGCAAGGCAGGGATTAGCCAGGCGACCTACTTCAACTGGAAGAAGAAATACGCGGGGCTGATGCCGTCTGAGATGCGCAGACTGCGTGAGCTGGAGGATGAGAACAGTCGGCTGAAGAAGATCGTCGCCGATCTGACGCTTGATCGCGAGATGCTGCAGGATGTTATCAAGCGAAAGCTCTGAGGCCGGATCGCAAGCGCGAGATTATCGACGCGGTTCGGCAGGACTGGCAGGTTACGATCCGCAGGGCATGTTCGGCTTTGCATTTTGATCGTTCGACCTACCACTACCAGTCCCGCCGGACCGATCCGGCCTTTCTGAAGAAGCGCATCAAGGAGATCTGCGAGACGCACGTCCGCTATGGCTACCGGCGGGTCTATTACATCCTTCGCCGCGACGGTTGGGTCGTGAACATGAAGAAGGTCTATCGGCTTTACAGGGAGTTGGGCCTGCAGCTGCGCAACAAAACGCCAAGTGACGGGTCAAAGCGAAGCTGCGCGAGGACCGTGCTCCTGCCATCCGGCCGAACGATGTATGGGCGATGGACTTCGTGCACGACCAGCTGGCAACGGGTCGCAAGTTGCGCATCCTGACGGTGGTCGACACCTACTCCCGACTATCGCCGGTGGTCGATCCTCGGTTCAGCTATCGTGGCGAAGACGTCGTCGCGACGCTGGACCGGGCGTGCCGAAAGATCGGTTATCCCAAGACGATCAGGGTGGACAATGGCAGCGAGTTCATCTCGAGGACATGGATCTGTGGGCTTACCAGCGCGGTGTGATCCTCGACTTCTCCCGCCCTGGCAAGCCGACAGACAATGCGTTCATCGAGGCGTTCAACAGCAAGCTGCGCAGCGAATGCCTGAACGCGCACTGGTTCCTGAACCTGCAAGACGCTTGCGAAAAGCTGGAGGCGTGGCGTAGACACTACAACGAAGAGCGACCGCTCAGCGCGATCGGGAATATACCCCCGATCATGCTGGCAAACTCAGCCGGTGAGACCGGCCCGCCGGACCTGAGCAAGGCGGAAAACTCCAGACCCGAGTGGTCCAACGTTGGGTAGCAGTGCAAACGGCCCAAGGCTCTACTCCTAGCTGGTAGAAACTTCGGGCTCAGACCACCTCCTATTCTGTGTTTGTTCCGTACGAGACTGCGAAAATCGAAAAAACTATATTGTCAGAGGGTAGGGCGGGAAGCTGGGATTCGCATGAAAAAACGGAAGATCTTTTCTGTCTCACAACAAGCCCGGCCTCGCATCGCGCAGGCGGTAGAAGATTCCGCTTTCGTCATATCCTGTCAGTTCGAGCACTCCGCTGACCACAAACACCTTGCGTTCGTCGGTAGGGAAGGGCGTGCTCGCGATCACCTCGACGAACTGGTTGGGCGCCGCGTGGAAATGGAACGGGCAGCCGGGCGGATAGCCGAGCAGGACGAAGCGCTTCTGGGTCCGCTGAGCATCGAGCGGCATCATCCAGCCGGCGACCTTGATCCGCTTGCCCGCCAGCGCGCGCACCTGCTTGGTGAAGCGGGCCTCGAAAGGATGTAGCCCTCATCGTCGAGCCGGGTGATCTCCTCGGTCGCCTCGAGCACTTTCCACGAGACGCCGCCCCTGGGCGTGCGCGCGGGCTGCCAAACGTCTTCGATCACGGGCCCGGTCTTTGGATCGGGCGCCTGGGCGCTCGTGACCGGGCGAGGCTGAACGTCGCCATTGCGGCGAGGATGACCAGCGCGATGCGATGCATGATGTCCTCCAGTCGGTCGCCTTGATCCATGGGTGTCAGCTCCGTGCGAGGATGCGCGCGGCATCCACGCGGTAGATGCGCAGCGCCGGAATCAGCGCTGCGAGCGCGCCGAGGCCCAGCACCGCCGCCACCAGCAGCAATTCCTCCGGCAGGGGGTGCCACGCGGCAAGCCCCAGGTTGCCCAGTGTCGCGAAATTCGCCCGCGCCGCCGCGATGAGGCAATGCGCCGCGAACCATCCGAGCGCCGCGCCGAGAACAGCCGTGACCACGCCTTCGAGAAGCACCGTGGCGAAGACCTGCATCCGGCTCGCCCCCATGACGCGCAGCAGGGCGAGGTCGCCCTCGCGGCTGCGGACCATGTTGAGGAGCGCGACGAAGATTGCGAGCCCGCCGGTCACCGCGAGCAGCCAGCCCAGCACCCGCACGCCTTCGAGGCTCGCGCCGAGCAGGTCGAGCAGGCGGGCCGTCTCGCTCGCCGGGACGGCGGCCTGCATCGCGGTCTGCCGGTTGACCAGCGCGGGAATGCGAAGCGCGCCCGCGGCGTTGCGGTAGGTGACGAGAAGCGCGGTGAGTTCGGCTTCCGGCGCGCGGGAAGTCATGGTGAGGGCGCTGCGCCTGCCCGGCTGGTCCGGTGCCCCGGCATCCCCTGCGGCGCTTTCATGATCGTGCGCGTGTTCGCTCTCCGGTCGGCCGTGCGCGATGCCGTGAACGTCCCATACGCTTTCATAGGGCGTCAGGACGAGCCGATCGACCACCGTGCCGGTCGGGACGAGCACGCCGACGGTTTCGAACGGGGCATGGCCGTGGCCCTGTTCCGCGTCCTGTTCGTCGGCAAGGCCGTGGCTGGAGACGAAGGCCTGTCCAGGCCCCGCTCCGGTCGCCCGCGCGACTTCCGATCCGAGGACGGCTTCCATCGGTTCATCGAAGGTGCTGCCGCTGGCCAGTTCTGCCCCGTAAAGCGCCATGAACGAGTCGTCCGTCCCGACGATCCGGTAGCCTGCGAAATTGTCGCCCAGCGCGATCGGGACCGCGCGCTCCACTGCCGGGTCGCGGCGCAGCAAGTCGAGGCTGTCCAGCGGGATGTTGCCGGTCGGCCGGTCGATATGGAACACGGCTGACAGGATCAGCTGGAGCGGCGACCCCTTGGCTCCAACGACGAGGTCGATCCCGCGCGCATCGCGCTCGAGCCGCTCACCCGCCTGGTGGCCGAATTGCAGCAGCAGGACGAGCAGCGCGACCGAAATTGCGAGCAGGGCCACGTTGAGCGCGCTCGTCAGCGGGCGGTCCTTGAGATAGGCGATCGCGAGCGAGATCATGCCGTGATCCGCCCTTCCTCTATCCTGCCGCGCTCGATCCGCAGCACCTTCTCGAAATGCGGCAGCAGCCGCTCGTCATGGGTCGCGATGAGAAGGCTCGCATGCGAGGCTTTGGCGGCATCGAGCAGCAGCCCTGCGACCCTGTGCGCATTGTCGCGGTCGAGCGCCGAGGTCGGCTCGTCCGCTATCAGCAGCTTCGGGCGCACAACCAGCGCGCGCGCGATCGCGGCCCGCTGCGCCTCGCCCTGGCTGAGCGCGAAGGGCCGGGCATGGGCGCGGTCGGCAATGCCGAGTTCGCGCAGCACGCTGTCGACAAGGGCGGGGTCGCGCCTTCCGGTCTGAAGCTTCTGGGCGAGCAGCAGATTGCCGCGCACGCTGAGCGCGGAGACGAGGCGCAGGGTCTGGAAGATGATCCCCATGTGCCGCTGCCGAACCCGGTCCGCGGCGGCGGCGGAGCGTGCAGGCGCGATCGCCTCTTCGCCCAGTTTCACCTCGCCCCGGTCCGGCGATTGCAGGCCGCAGACGATGTTGAGAAGGCTCGACTTGCCGGACCCCGACGCGCCGAGCAGCAGCGTGCGCGAACCCGGTGCGAGGTCGAAGGACACCTGTTCCAGCACCGGTCGGCCGTCATAGGAAAGGGCGACATCGCGGACGCAAAGGGTGGTCATGTTCGGTCGGCCGGTCTGGACGGGGCTAAGGTCGGTGGGGCTGCCGGGACGTCATGCCCGGCCGCGTTCGCGCAGGTTCAGCCAATGCGCGAGAATGAGAAGGCTGGCTCCGCCCGCGGTCATCGCCTGTTCCTGCCACTGCACCGCAACGAAAAGCGCGCCCGTCATGGCGCCAAGGGCAAAGAGGAGGAGCGGGCCTAGCCACCGGACGACGAGCGCCCGCGGACCGAGCACGCCGCCGCTTACCAGCACGACCGGCACCAGCAGTGCGGCATGGAACCACTCGGCCTGCGCCAGGGTGCCCAATGCGCTCGACGCGAGGACAGGAAGGAGCGCGAGCGCGACAGGGAGGGCAAGGCAATGGACGAGGCAGAGCCCGGAAAGGGCGATGCCGAAGCGATCGAACAGCGGGCTCGGGGCGGCGGGTTTCATGGCTCTCTTGCATATGGGTGAGAAGGGAACTAGGTAAATGTTACAACATCACATCTTGAACGCAAAGGCAATTGCCGTGACCGCCACGATCGCCCGAACCGCAGCTTTGGAAAGCCGTGCCCAAACCCTAGGCGCACCCTTGCGCGAAACGGGCGCCGCGATATCCACCGCTGCCGGGATACTCGGCGCGATCAGCGACGATGACTGCAATCTCGCCATCTGGCAGCGCAACTTGTTGATCGACTGGAGCGCGCTGATCGAAGGGAGCCCCCGGGATATCCGCTTCGACGCCTCGCGCGCCGACCTTGCGGCGCGTTTCGCTGCGGCGCTCGCCAGCCATGGATTCGGGGGACGCAATCTTCATCGTGCGCTTTGCTATGATGTCGCGCTTCTGGCCGAACGCTTCTGCGCGGTCATGGAAATCGAGGAACTGGAATTGCGGCTCGAAGTCGTGACGACCGATTCCTGCCGCAAGTTCCATGCCGATTACGTCGCCGCGCGGATGATCACGACCTATGTCGGGCCGGGCACGCAATGGCTCACGCGCGCAGACGCCGCGCGCGTGCGCGCCGGCAAAGAACCGCGCGCGATCAACCGGCTCGAACCCGGCGATGTCGGCATCTTCAAGGGCAAGCTTGCGACCGATCATCCGGCGATCCACCGCTCTCCCCCGATCGCGAGCGCCAGCGGCCCTCGACTGCTTCTGGTGCTCAACCGCACGGATCGCGGCTGAGAGCAAGGCGGATTGCCGGCGCTCGGGACCGCCTCACACGGCGAGCGCAGCAAGCGGCGGTTCGACGAATACCTTGCCGAACAGGCGCGCGGCCATGTCGCGCTGGGCGCTGGAAAGCGGTTCGCCCCCCGTGTGCAGCCGGATCCGGGCCAGCGCTGTCCGTGCCGTCCCCTCCAGCTGCAGACCGTCCTGCGCGATCGCTTCGATCATGCCGGGCGCAAGGACGAGATCGTCGATTTCGAGCGCGATCGCCTCGTGCACCGTCTCTGCCGCGCTCTCCGCGTTCCCCGCGCGCAGATAGATCGTCTGGCGGTTGCACAGGCCGAGCAGCAGGTCGACCACGAAGCCTGCATCGTGGTGCGTGCAGACCCGCGTCATCCGCGCGCCGCCGGAGGGCGTGGAAAGTTCGCATGAGAGGCGCGCAAGGGTGCTTTCGATGGCCCGACCGGCGAACGGATGAAGCCTTTCTGCATGCGGGGAAGCAGGCAGGAACAATCCGAGCAGCGCCTCGTCCGCCGAATGGAGCCCGGCGAGGCTTGCGGGGAGGCGGTCGCAATGGCGTTCGGTGCCGCCGCGCTCGTCGCACAGCATGATACCGGCCCGGCCGATGACCGGTTCGCCCGCCAGTTCCCGGCGCAGAGCGGCGAAACGATCGCAGGCGAGGTGAAGATAGACGAAGCCGCCTATGGCGCAGGCCACGAAATCGATCGCCGCCTGAAAGCTCCCGCGCGGGGCGCAGCACAGCACGTCGCCGAGGCCAAGGCCGCTTTCGCGCAGCTCGAAGGCGGGCGAACGGCCCTGACGAAACCTTTGGCAAGCGAAGCATGACGCGCCGGTGCCGTGCACCGCCCGGGCGCGGTCAGGCGGCGCGGGCGAGATCTTCCTTCTCGCGGTAGAGCTCGACGATCTGCGCTTCGAGATTGGCGATCGTCTCGTCTTTCTGCGCGATCAGGCCTTCGCCGCGATGGAGCTCCTCCTTCTCGCGGTAGAGTTCGACGATCTGGGCTTCGAGATTGCACATCGTCTCGCGCATGGCGGCGGTTTCGGCGCCGTCGGCGGCTGCGGCCTGCTTTTCCTCGTACAGCGCAACCAGCTGCTGTTCGAGACTTTCGAGCGCTTCCTCCACCTGGGACGATCCTGTCAGTTGGGGGGACATGGGTGCACTCTCCTTTCGTTGGACATTTTCGCAATGTCGGCAGAAGTGATGGAACCGGCCGGTTAAGATCGAAGCGGAGGCCCTGCGGGGGAAAATACGGGGCCTTTGCGGATCGGCAGGCGCGGGTGGGAAGCAATGCCGATGCAAGGTGCGCGAACGCGCCCGGCGGGCGTAAGGGCCTGTGCCATCCCGCCTTTTCGACCGGTCGCAAAAAAGCAAAAAGCGCTGCCGCTTTACCGGCCTCTAACCTTTCGCGGTTAATCCCCGGCAGCGTGAGCGACCAGGCACACTCCCCCTCCCAGCCGGCGATTCCCGGACTGACGGCTGCGGCCGTGCTTGGCCTGTCGGGCCGGGGCGGGGCGGAGTGGGCGCGGCTGCGGGGTCTGCAATATTCGGCGCTCGCCGGACTCACCTTCCTGCGCTCCTATGCCCATGCCCTGTTCGCGGTGTTCGTGGCCGTGCTCTACCGCGACAGCGTCTCCTTCGCCTGGATCGCGCTGTGGATGGCGGCGCTCGCCTGGGTGCATTTGCGCGGAGCTGCCTTCGACCGCTCGCTCGGCGATGTCGCGCACCGCCGGATCACCACCCGCGAATTCTACCGCCAGACCATCACCCCGGCGCTGTCGGGCCTGCTGTGGGCGGCCGCCGTGGTCGGTTTCGGCCCGCAAGGGACGAGCGGCGAGTTCGGCGCGATGCTCTATATCCTCGCGATCCTGATCGCGGGCGGTGTGTTCTTCAACACCGCCGCCCCGCTCGGCGTGGTCGTCTTCTCGCTCATCGTCGGCACCGGCACGACCATCGCCCTCGCGATTGCCGGGGAATTCCTCACCATGACGGTCTCGATCGTATTCACCATCGTGTCGATCATCGGCGCGATCGAGACCGGGCGGCATTACCTCACGGCGCGCCTTGCCGAAACCGCGATCGCGGAAAAGGAGGAGGTCGTCTCGCTGCTGCTGCGCGAATTCGAGGAGAACGAGGCCGACTGGCTGTGGGAAGTCGACACCCAGCGCAGGCTGCGTTCGGTCTCTCCGCGCTTCGCCTTCGCGCTGGGCGCATCGCAGGCCGCGGTCACAGGCAAGCCGCTGCTCGAACTGGTCACCGGCGGGCGCTGGGGCGAGGGGCGCTTTCCCGAAAGCCTCCACGAACTCGCCGATAAGCTCAAGAACCGCGAGAATTTCTCGGCGCTGCTGGTCGAGGTCAGGATCAACGGGGAAAAGCGCTGGTGGGAGCTTTCGGGCACGCCGATGCGCGACGAGCGCGGTCGCTTCGACGGCTTTCGCGGGGTCGGCTCGGACGTCACCGAACAGCGCCAGTCCTCCGAGAAGATCGCCTATCTCGCGCGCTACGACACGCTTACCCAGCTGCCCAACCGCCTCCAGCTGACCGAGGCATTGGGCGAAGCATTGCGCGATGCCGAGAAATGGCGCTCGCGCTGCGCGCTGCTGATGGTCGATCTCGACCGGTTCAAGGCGGTCAACGATTCGCTCGGCCACATGACCGGGGACAAGCTGCTCGCGCAGGTTTCCTCGCGCCTCCAGGTCCTGATGAACGACGATCTGATGTGCGGCAGGCTGGGCGGCGACGAATTCGCCATCGTGATCCGCGATGCAAGCGAGAGCGAACGGGTCTGCGAAGTCGCGCGGCAGGTGATCGAGGCGCTGTCGGAGCCCTACCAGGTCGAACAGCACACGCTTTATGTCGGGGCGAGCGTCGGTTCGGCGATCGGTCCGCGCGACGGCAAGACGGTCGAGGAGCTGATGCGCAATGCCGACCTCGCGCTCTATCAGGCGAAGGATATCGGCGGGGGCGAACATTGCCGCTTCGAACCGGTCCTCCACGCATCGGCCGAGGAGCGGCGCCAGCTCGAAGATTCCCTGCGCAAGGCATTGGGGCTCGACGAATTCGTGCTCCATTACCAGCCGGTGGTCGATGCGCGCAGCGAGAACGTCGTCAGCTTCGAGGCGCTGGTGCGCTGGAATTCCTCCGAGCACGGTTTCGTCAGCCCGGGCAAGTTCATCCCCCTTGCCGAGGATACGCGCCTGATCGTGCCAATCGGCAAATGGGTCCTGCGCCAGGCCTGCATGGAAGCGCGCGAATGGCCCGAAGAGGTCAAGGTCAATGTCAACGTTTCGCCCGAACAGCTGCTGGAACCCGATTTCCACCAGGACGTGGTCGATGCGCTCGCCGCGAGCGGGCTCAGGCCCGAACGGCTCGAGGTCGAGGTGACCGAGAGCATCTTCCTGCGCGATGCGAGCATCGCCCGCAACGCGCTCGAACAGGTCATGGCGCTGGGCTGCTCGGTTGCACTGGACGATTTCGGGACCGGCTATTCGTCGCTGGGCTACCTCAGGAAGCTGAAGTTCTCGACGATCAAGGTGGATCGCACCTTCGTCCAGGGCGCGGCGCAGGGGGCCAATGAAAGCCTCGCGATCATCAATGCAGTGGTCGCGATGGCGAAAAGCCTCGACATGACCACCACGGCCGAGGGTGTCGAGACCGCCGAAGAGGCCGCGATGATCCGCAATCTGGGCTGCGACAAGATCCAGGGCTTCTATTTCGGCCGTCCGATGTCGAACGAGGAAGCCCGCCTCCTGTTCCGGACCCGGCGCCGGATCAGCGCCTAGGCCCTTGCGCACCTAAGCCTGCGCCTGCGAATCAGGGTCAGGCCGAGGCGAGTGCGCCGATCAGGTTCTCGAAGAATCGCCGCCCGTCCGGCCCGCCGAGCGAGGGGTGGCTCACCGGTTCGATCGCGCGTTCGGGATGCGGCATCATGCCAAGCACGCGGCCATTGGCGCTCAGCACGCCTGCAATGTCGCGGCGCGATCCGTTGCAGGTTTCGCCATAGCGCAAGGCGACGCGGCCTTCGCCCTCCAGCCGGTCGAGCGTGGCATCGTCGGCGAAGTAATTGCCGTCGTGGTGGGCGACGGGGATGCGGATCGTCTCGCCAGCCTCGAATCCGTGGGTGAAGATACTGTCGGTGTTTTCGACCGTCAGCGGGACGGTGCGGCAGATGAAGGTCTGGTTCGCATTGCGCATCAGCGCACCCGGCAGCAGGCCCGCTTCGGTCAGGACCTGAAAGCCGTTGCACACGCCGAGGACCGGCAC
The DNA here is from genome assembly GCF_001719165.1 of Erythrobacter litoralis. Taxonomy (NCBI): domain Bacteria; kingdom Pseudomonadati; phylum Pseudomonadota; class Alphaproteobacteria; order Sphingomonadales; family Erythrobacteraceae; genus Erythrobacter; species Erythrobacter litoralis. The sequence goes on along the minus strand of NZ_CP017057.1, from coordinate 2,264,492 downwards.
GCCGCGTTCTGCTGCATCGATGACGGCGCGCAGGATCGGGCTTTTCGCCGCCATCGCGCCCGAACGCAGGTAATCGCCATAGGAAAAGCCGCCCGGAAGCGCGATCAGGTCGAGCCGCTCGGGCAGGCTCGCCTCGCCGTGCCAGATGCGGATCGCGGGTTCGCCGGAGACCTTCTCCAGCGCCACCGCCATGTCCCGGTCGCAGTTCGAGCCGGGGAAGGTGACGACCCCTGCGCGAAAGCCCATCAGCCCTGCTCCCCTGCACGTTCGATGACGTAATCCTCGATCACCATGTTGGCGAGGAGCTGTTCGCACATCTTCGCCAGCGTCTCGTCGGTGGTGCCGTCGGCGACTTCGAGTTCGATCATCCGGCCCACGCGCACGTCCTCGATGCCCGCGAAGCCGAGCCCGTCCAGTGCGTGGTGCACGGCGCGTCCCTGCGGATCGAGCACGCCGGGCTTGAGGCGGACGAGGATGCGGATTTTCATGGGCGGTTCCTGCGAATGTGGGTCTTGCGCGGTGCGCCTATAGCGAGGCTTGGGCGTCAGGGGGAGGGGGTTCCTCGCGGCTCTCCCCGGGATCGCGCCGGGATGGGACGCGCGCCGGGATGCTGACAGATGTAACCCCTTTGCCACAGGTGATACGGGAATGACCCGGAAATGCCGCTTTTGCGTCGTTTGTGCACCGCCGCATCTCGCCAGAATCGGGCAAATCTGCCAGCCCGCGGGCGTCACGTCCCTCTCTCCGTGACAAGCAAAGGGAATTTCCACCATGTCACAGCGTATTCCTTTCGTGCGCGCCCTCTGGGCCTCCACCAGCCTTATCGCGGCCGCCGGCATCGGGTTTGCCGCGCCCGCAGCCGCGCAGGACGACGAGACCGCGCAGAGCTCCGAAGGCGAATTGCCGACGATCATCGTCACCGCCAACCGGCGCGAGGAAAGCCTGCAGGACGTGGCCGTCTCCGCCGACATCCTCGACGAACAGCGCGTCAATCTCATCTTCTCGGGCGCTGCCGACACGACCGCGCTTGCCGGCGCTGCGCCCGGCCTCAATGTTGAAAGCTCGAACGGGCGCGTCGCGCCGCGGTTCTACATTCGCGGGCTGGGCAACACCGATTTCGACCTTGCCGCCTCGCAGCCGGTTTCGGTGATCCTCGATGAAATCGTGCTCGAGAACGTGACGCTCAAGAGCTTCCCGATCTTCGATGTCCAGCGCGTCGAAGTGCTGCGCGGGCCGCAGGGCACGCTGTTCGGTCGCAACACGCCGGCGGGCATCGTCAAGATCGAAACCGTCAAGCCCGGGTTCGAGCCCGACGTCCAGGCCGGTCTCAGCTTCGGTTCGCTCGACACGGCTTCGCTGACCGGCGCGGTCGGCGGGGCGATCGTGGAGGACAAGCTGGCCTTCCGCGTCTCGACCCAGTTCCAGCGCCGCGGCGACTGGATCGACAACGGCTTCACCGGCGAGGAGAATGCGCTCGGCGGGTTCACCGATTTCGCCATTCGCGGCCAGCTGCTGTGGACGCCGGACGAACGCAGCGAGATCCTCGCCCAGGTCAATTTCCGCGATCTCGACGGGTCATCGACCTTCTTTCGCGCGAACGTTCTGTCGCCCGGCAGCAACGAGTTGAACCAGAACTATGACCGCGACACTGTGTTCTACGATGCGGGCGGCGGCAATCCGGCCGAGTACAACCAGTTCGGCGCGACGCTCAATGCGTCCTACGAATACGATTTCGCCACCCTCACCTCGATCACCAGCTACTGGACCAGCGAAGGCTTCAGCCGCGGCGATATCGACGGGGGCAATCTCGTGACGGGGCCGGGCTTCATCCCGTTCCCCTCCGACACGCAGGATTCGATCGATCTCGAACAGCTGACCCACGAAGTGCGCCTCGCCTCGAACGGCGACGGGCCTCTGTCCTGGCAGGTCGGCGGGTTCATCTTCGACAGCGATTTCGACGTGACGACCGTCGGCTTCACCTTTCCGCCGCCCGTCACCGTCAATCACACCAACACCGCCTGGGCGGTCTTCGGGCAGGCGAGCTACGAACTGACGGAGGCGCTGCGCGTGACCGCAGGGCTGCGCTACACCGACGACGAGAAGGACTTCTTCGTGCGCTCGGGCGCGCCGCTCCAGCCGGTCAGCGTGCAGGACGACAACATCGACTGGGACGTCAGCATCTTCGCCGACGTGACCGACACGACCAGCGTCTATGCCCGCGTCGCCAATGCGTTTCGCGCGCCGACCATCCAGGGCCGCGACGTCGCCTTCTTCGCCGCGCCTTCGGTCGCGCAGTCGGAGAACATCACCAGCTACGAGGCGGGCTTCAAGAGCGAGTTCGCCGACCGCAAGGTGCGGATCAACGGTTCGGCCTTCTACTACACGGTCGAGGACCCGCAGTTCACCGCCGTCGGCGGGGCGGGCAATCTCGTCCAGCTGATCAATGCGAATGAAGGCGAGGCCTGGGGCTTTGAATTCGACACCGCGTTCCAGCCGACCCCGAACATCACGCTGACGCTAGGGCTCGCCTATAACGACACGCAGATCAACGACGACAGCCTTGCCGTGGGCGTGTGCGCGCAATGCACCGTGCTCGACCCGCTCAATGCGAACGGCTTTGCGCTGGTGGACGGCAATCCATTCCCTAACGCACCCGAATGGAGCGGCGATTTCACCGCGCGCTATGGCGTTCCGGTGGGCAATTCGGGCGAATTCTTCATCTTCACCGACTGGATCTATCTCGGCGAGACGAACTTCTTCCTCTACGAAAGCGCCGAATTCAACGCCGACAGCCGGATCGAGGGCGGCCTTCGCATCGGCTATTCGGGCGGCGACGGCCAGTGGGAAGTCGCCCTGTTCGCGCGCAACATCACAAATGAGGACAACATCCTCGGCGCGGTCGACTTCAACAACCTTACCGCTTTCGTGAACGATCCGCGGGTGGTTGGCGTTTCCTTCGGGGTCGATTACTAAGGCGCCACAACGACACGGTTCCGGGCGTATCAAGCCCGGACCACTTCCAGAATGGGGGCGGGCAAGAGGCGACTTGCCGGCCCCTTTTTTGTGCTGCCCTTTCTGGTGGCGGCCTTGGCAGGCCCTGCCGGCGGTCAATCGCCCCTGGGCAGGACGAGGATTTCGACCGCGCCTGCCGGATCGAGCCAGCGCTCGGCCGCCGCCGCGATCTCCTGCGCGCCGATCCGCCCGAGCCGTTCGGGCACGGCAAGCCAGCGGTCGATCCGCTCGGGCTCGCTCTGGACGCGCCGCACGAGGTTCATCCAGCCGGTCAGCGTCTTGAGCGCGTTCTGGTAATCCTCGAGCAGCGGCCGCTTGGCCCGCTCGATCGTGTCGGCATCGATCTTTCCGGCTCGGAAATCCTCGACCACGCCGACAATCGCCGCGCGCGCAATGTCGACCGATGCGACATCTAGCGCGGCCTGGACCTGGAAAGTGCCGTAACCTTCATAGGTCCGGCTGGGTGAGGAGCTGGCGCCCGGCGAATAGGCCTCGCCCAGTTCCTCGCGCAGGCTATCGGTGAGCGCGATCCGAACCGCGCGGGCGAGCACCGCGAGGCGGAGCGCTTCCTCGTGGTCGGAATCGTCGGTGGTCGGCCATGTCAGGCGCACGAGCGCCTGGTCCGCCTCGCCCGCATGGGTCAGCACGCGCGGGCTCCGGTCTCTGGTGAAGGTCCGCTTGCGCGCCTCGGTCCGCTCGCGGAATGACGCCTCGCGCCGTGGCAGCGCGCCGAGCGTCGCCGCGACCGCTGCGATCGCCTCGTCCTCCTCGATATCGCCGACGATCGCGACCTCGATCGCCCCGCGTTCGAACCGGTCCGCGAGGACATCGAGCAGCTGGGCGAAATCCTTCGCCAGATAGGCCTCCTGCGGCTGCAGCGTGAAGCGCGGGTCGCCGTCCGACAGGATTCCGCCGATCGCGGTCCCCAGCGCACGCCCCGGAGTGGCGTCGAGACTGGCGAAATAGTTCTCGACCGAGCGGGCATAGCGCTCCTCGCCCTCGGGCCGGTAGCCAGGATCGGTCAGCAGCGCGGCGGCGAGCTGCAATTGCAGTTCGAGATCGCGCGGCGTCGTCCCTCCGGTGACGACGAAGCTGTCGCTCGCCGACGACACACCGAAGCTCACCGTGCGCCCGGCAAGGATCGTCGCGAGCTCGTCCTGGCTGTGCGCGCCGAGCCCGCCGCCGGCCAGTGCGACGACCATGGCGGTGGCGAGCGGGTCCTCGACCGTCTCGAGCAATTGCCCGCCATCCACGGCGATGCGCACCTGCAGCCGGTCCTTGCGGATATCGGTGCGCCTGAGATTGAGCCGCACGCCGTTGTCGAAGGCAACGAGGCGGATGCCGAGCCGTTCGTCCACCCGGTCCTCGACCACGTTTCCGGGCTCGCCGAAATCCCCGTAGGCGAAGGCCAGCGCGCCGGCCTCGTCCGGCGGAGCGATGGGGAGCGCCATCGCCTCGGCAAAGGCGCCGCGCAGCGCGTCCTCTCCGCCTGAGGGGGCCGTGCGGCCCTCGACGCGGATCAGCGGCTCTTCGAGCGGGGCGGCATCCTCGATCAATGCGTCATGGACCGTCTCGGGCGTGATTCGCGCGGCGAGTTTCTCGAACAGAGCGAGCCGGAATTCAGGTTCGGTCGGGATCGTGCCGTCGTCGACCAGCCGCAGCGCGCCGCTGACATAGGCGGCATGGGTGCGCGTTTCAGCTGCGGCGGCGAGGTTCTGCAGTCCCGTGCGGCGGCCCGCCAGCTGCTCGTCGAGTTCGGCGCGCGTGAAGCCATGGGTCAGCGCTTCGTTCACGGCGCGCACCGCTGCCAGCATGCCTTCGCGCCATTGGCCGTCGGCGGTGTTCACGGTGAGGCTGGTGAGGCGCGCATCCTCGAACAGGTCGCCGGAGGAAAAGCGCGCCGAATTGAACGGCGCGTCGGCCCCGCGAGCGAGCGCGGCGAGGCGGCGATTGACGATGGAATAGCCGATCGATCGCAGGGTGGCCCGTTCGCGCGCGGCGAGCGTGTCCGCCTCGTCCTCGAAGGGGGAGAGGCGGGATAGGGCGACGCTTTCCGACAGCGCCGGGTCGATGTGGATGTCGGTCAACCCCTTGCGCGCCGCATCGACGGGGCCTGTGACCGGCTCTTCCGGCGCCGGGCCGCCCTGCCAGTCCGCGAACATCGCGCGGACCTTCGCTTCCATAAGCTCCACGGGATAGTCGCCGACCACGACCAGAACCGTGTTGGCGGGCACATAGGTCCGTTCGTAGAGCGCGCGGATGTCCGCTGCCCCCGCGCTTTCGAGCACCTCCAGCGTCCCGATCGGCAGGCGTTCGCCATAGCGCGCTGCGGGTGCGAGAAATTCGACCTCGTCCTCATAGGCCGACAGCGCATGGCCCGCCCGGTCGCGCCGTTCGGCGAGGATCACTCCGCGCTCGCGTTCGACCGCAGCCGGTGCAATCGTGAGTTCGCTCGCCGTCTCGCGCATCAGCATTAGCGCGGTGTCCAGCAGACCCTCGTCATTGCGCGGAAGGTCGAGCTTGTAGGTTACCGCCTCATAGCCGGTCGAAGCGTTCGTGTCCGCGCCGAAGGCAAGCCCTTCGCGTTCGAGCAGCCTGACCATCTCGCCCTCGGGCACGCCCGTCGACCCGTTGAAGGCCATGTGTTCGAGATAGTGCGACAGGCCGCGTTCGTCGGCGCGCTCTTCGAGCGAGCCCGATCCGATCCGCATGCGCACCAGCGCCGTGCCATCAGGCGTCGCGTTTTCGCGCAGGATATAGCGCATGCCATTGGGCAGCGTCCCGAAGACATAGCCAGCATCGACCGGCACGTCGCTGTCCTCGAACGCCCATCGGGGCGCGTCGGCGGGGGCCTCGCCGCCCGCCTGGGCCGGCGGGTCCTGCGCATGAAGCGGGACAAGGGCAGGCGGAACCAGCGCGAGCCAGAGCCCGGCGGCGAAAAGTCGCAATGTCGAAATCATGTGCAGTCGTGCGAGCCCCGATTGTTCCCTCTGTGCCGCCAGCCTAGCGGCCCGCAGCGCTTTGTCAGCCCCGCCGTGGCAAGGCAGGGCGATTGCCCCTCCCGAGGGCAGGCGGCGGCAGGCGCTTGCCGGGCGCCGGCAGCTTGCGTGCGACCCTTTGCCGGGCCGGGTTTGACTGCCTGCTGAACGGGCATTTCTGGGCCGGTCGGGGCTGCCCGTTTCGCGGGCAGCACCGATATTCGGGCCGGATGACACACCGCCCCGGGGGCGCGCCTCCTGATGCCATGCCCAAGGTGCGGGCAGGGCATCCGGCTGCCGCGAAAATGGGCAGGCGGGGCATTGCCTTCCGCGTGGGCATGGCATGGGCTGGCGTGGGCCGGGCCGCCCACGGCGAATCGCGCTGCACGCGAAAGCGGCAGGCCCCGGTCATGCGAGGAGGGCTGATCCGCGCGCGCCGGGGCGCCGCGACTATTTCTTGGGCGGGGTGCGCAGCCGCGAGCGGTGCGTCGACAGATCGAGCACTTCACCCGGTCCGTTTTCCTCGCCAGCGAGCAGGCCGAGCCGGCGGGCGACTTCGCGATAGGCCTCTTCCTCGCCGCCGAGATCGCGGCGAAAGCGGTCCTTGTCGAGCTTTTCGCCCGAATTCATGTCCCACAGACGGCAGCCGTCCGGGCTGATTTCGTCGGCGAGGATGACGCGGCTGTAATCGCCGTCATAGAGGCGCCCGAATTCGAGCTTGAAATCAACCAGCCGGATATCGATCGCGGCGAACATGCCGCACAGGAAATCGTTGATCCGGATCGCCATCGAGGAAATGTCGTGCATCTCCTCGTTCGAGGCCCAGTTGAAACAGGCGATGTGCTCTTCAGCGACCAGCGGATCGCCCAGCGCATCGTCCTTGTAATAATATTCGATCAGCGTGTGAGGGAGCGGTTCGCCTTCCTCGATCCCGAGACGCTTGGAAATCGATCCGGCCGCGACATTGCGCAGCACGACCTCGATCGGGATGATCTCGCACTGCCGGATCAATTGCTCGCGCATGTTGAGGCGGCGGATGAAATGGGTGGGGATGCCGATATGGGCGAGACGCGTGAAGACGTGTTCGCTGATGCGGTTGTTGATCACGCCCTTGCCGTTGATCGTGCCCTTCTTCTCGGCGTTGAAGGCGGTCGCATCATCCTTGAAATACTGGATGAGCGTGCCGGGCTCTGGCCCCTCATAGAGGATCTTGGCCTTGCCTTCGTAGATCTTGGTGCGGCGGGACATGATGGAATTATGGTGCCTCGCGTCAGGAGGGGAGTGGTGCCCAAGGGCGGAATCGAACCACCGACACTACGATTTTCAGTCGTATGCTCTACCAACTGAGCTACTTGGGCTTCCTACTCCGCGGCGACATGGAAAGCCATGCCGGCGAGCGAATGAGTGCGGGCCTATGGCGAACGGTGCGGCGCTTGGCAAGAGGGAAATCTCGGGGCCGGCACCGCAATGTCGGGCCGTCAGTCCTGCTCGTCCCAGTTATCCTGCGCGAGTTCGTCCGGGCTGGCCGGGCGACCGGGCACGGCATAGCCATCGCCGAACCACCGGGCGAGGTCGCGGTCCTTGCAGCGCTGCGAGCAGAACGGGCTGAAGTCGGGCCTGCGCGGCTTGCGGCAGATCGGGCAGGGGCGGTTCGGGCTCGTGGTCATGGGGCCACAAGTTGAGCACTCGGCGCCTCGAGTGCAAGGCCGGGATCGGTCTCCAGGCGCACGTCGCGCCCCGCGCGGCGGGCGAGCTCTTCGAGCCATTCGTCCGTTATCTTCGCCTTGAGCGCGGGATGCACCGTCAGCAGCGCCGCGCCCGCCCCTTCGAGCATTTCAGCCCGCCGCAGCGCCATGCGCGCGCACATGCCGACGCGGCTGGTCCAGAAGCGGTGGAGCAGCGAGGGGCCTTCGAGCCGCGCGACGATCTGCACGAAACCGAACCCGTTCATCGCTGTGCGTTCATGCGAAAACCCGCCCAGCGCCCCGCCCAACGCTTCATCCACTGCGCGCCGGTCGGCCTTGGCCTCGATCGAGGGAAAGTCGACGCCGATATTCCCGCCGATGTTGAACAGGCGGAGCGCGCGGGCGATCGCGGGGACCGCGGCAAGGGCGAGTTCGCGCGCTCCGCCCTCTCCATCGACATCGATCACGGTCATGGCCGGCGTCACCGAACACAGGACCTCGCCGCCCGGAAAGGCGATCGAGCCGCTTGAAGCGGCGGACCACGCATCTTCCCACAGCCCGGCTGGAAACCGGTGCACTCGGCGCGCATCGAGCGTGGGCCAGGGCGCTGCCTCGTTTTTGGGCACGCCATCGACCACCCGGCCCTGCGCCCGCTTGAGCCGGCCGCGCTCGGCGATCGCTGCCCGCGTGATGAGCACGGTGAGTTTTTCGCCTTCGGTGATTCCCCAGGGAAGCTGGTCGACGAGGATTTCGCGCCCGCATTCGGTCCGCGCCGTGCCGCGCCCCTTGCCCGCCCGCTTGGCGACGAGCTGCGCGGTGACGAACTCGCCCGTACGCATCTCGCCCGGCCACAGCAGTTTCGCATCCACAGCCTCGCCGTTTTCGATCAGCAGCGCGCGCCATTCGCCGATCCCGTCCTCGACCAGCCATTCGGACCCGCGATCAGGCAATTGCGAATCCCGCCGCCTTGAGCAGCGCCCGCGTTTCATAGAGCGGCAGACCCATCACGGAGGAATGGCTGCCCCGGATCCACTGGATCAGCCCTTCCGCCGCGCCCTGTATCGCGTAACCGCCAGCCTTGCCGTGCCATTCGCCGCCCGCGAGATAATCCGCGATCTCCTGCCCCGAAAGCGGCTTGAAGCGGACCACGTTCTCGCTCAGCCGTTCGCGCAGCGAGCCGTCGGGCGCGCGCAGGACCACGCTGGAGAGCACGGTGTGGCGGCGGCCCGAAAGCAGTTTGAGGCAGGCCTCGGCTTCCTCGCGCATTTCGGTCTTGGGCAGGATGCGGCGGCCCGCGGCGACGACCGTGTCGCCCGCCAGCACGAAGCCGGGCGCGTTCACGGCAAGCGCCTTTTTTCGTCCCATGCGCAGGGCATAGGCGCGCGGAAGCTCGCCCTTGAGCGGCGTTTCGTCGATATCGGCAGGCGTGACCGCATCGGGTTCGATCCCGAGCCGCGCGATCAGTTCGCGCCGCCGGGGCGAGGCCGATGCCAGCGTCAGGTGAAGCGCGCCCATCAGCGGGGCAGCGCGAACTTACTGCGGGCCGGGACCGCCGCGGCCCGGCATGAAGCGGTAGGTGATCCGCGCCTTGGTCAGGTCATACGGCGTCAGTTCGCACAGCACTTCGTCGCCGACGAGCACGCGGATGCGGTTCTTGCGCATCTTGCCCGCCGTGTGCCCGAGGACTTCATGGCCGTTTTCAAGCTCCACCCGGAACATCGCATTGGGCAGCAGCTCGACCACACGCCCGCGCATTTCGAGGAGTTCTTCTTTCGCCATGAATTTCCTTGCGTCCGTGTTGCAACGCACAATGCGTTCGTCGATGTGAGCGGCGCATTTAGCGATGCCCGGGACAAAAGGGAAGGGTCGTGCGTTACGGACGCATTCGCGCCGGGGGTGCGCGCTGCATCTCCCCACGCGCACTATCCGTAGGTTCAGGTGCAAAGCGTTACAATAGAAGCGCTTGTCCGATGCACCGTTCCGCTCAAGAGAGAGCCGCATGAAACGCTTTGCTTCCCCGCGCCCGCTTGTCCGGGCCGCCCTCTGCTCCTCTGCCGTATGGCTCTGGCTCGCCGCGATGCCGGCGGGCGCGCAGGAGGCGGAAGGGGAAAGCGACAGCGCCCGGGCGACCGAAGCTTCGTCCCAGGAGGCCGAAGACCAGACCTCCGGAGGAGGCGGTGAGATCATCGTGCGCGCCCAGCGCCTGCGCGGCCAGCTCGATGTCGAACAGGCCCCGCTGCTCGAACTCGACGAGGAAGCGATCGCGTCCGAAGGGGTCGCCTCGATCAGCGATCTCATCCAGCAGATCGAGGCCCGCACCGGATCGGCGCGCGGGCGCGGGGGCGAACGCCCGGTCGTGCTCGTCAACGGCATCCGCGTCGGCTCCTTCCGCGAATTCGCGCAATATCCGCCCGAGGCGCTCGCCCGGGTCGAGGTCTTCCCCGAAGAGGTCGCCCAGCGATTCGGCTTTCCGCCCGACCGCCGGGTCATCAATCTCATCCTCAAGGACAATTACGAAAACGCCGAGGTCGAGCTTGAATTCGAGGGGCCGAGCCGGGGCGGCTATTTCCAGACCGAGCAGGAGTTGGGTTACCTGCGCATCGCCGACGGCGGCCGGATCAACGCCAATTTCACCGCCAACGACCGCTCGCTGCTGACCGAGGCGGAGCGCGGGATCATCCAGACGCCCGGTTCGACCTCGGACCTCGCGACCGATCCCGACCAGGCGCAATTCCGCAGCCTGCTCGCCGACACGCGCTCCTTCGATGCCAATGTCAGCTATGCCAAGGCCTTCATCGACACTGGCGTCTCCGTCTCGGCCAACGTCAATTACGCGCGCAACGACAGCCGGGCGCAGAACGGGCTCAATCTCGTCACGCTGACCGGTCCGGGGGGCGAGAGCCTGACGCGCACCTTCGGCGAGGAGACACCGCTCACCCAGACCCGGGCGGAAGATTTCCTCAACGCCTCGGGTTCGCTGAACAAGCGGGTCAATGCCTTCCAGTATACCGGGACATTCGATGCGGGCTTTTCCGAACTCGAGCAGGTGATCGACCGCCGCTTCGACACCTCCGGGCTCGAAGCGCAGGCGCTGGCCGGCACTCTCGCGCTTGACGCAGAGCTGCCTCGCGCGGTGGACGGCGGCTTCGATGTCGCGAACACACGCGGCATCAACGCGACGACGCTGCACACGCTGAACGGCCCGCTCGCGGACCTTCCGGGCGGCGAGCTGATGGCGACCTTCGATGTCGGCTACGACTGGAACCGGGTCGAGGCTTCGGACACGCGCGGCAACCTGCCGGTGGACCTGACCCGCGGCGAAGTTTCCACGGGCGCGAACCTCGTCGTCCCGATCACCAGCCGCCGCCGGGGCTTCGCCGATGCGCTGGGGAGCTTCACGGTCAATCTCAATGCCGGGATCAACGACTTGTCGGATTTCGGCACGCTCGGGGACTATTCGGTCGGCCTCAACTGGGGCGTGACCGAAAGGCTCGAATTGTCGGCGACCTATGTCTACCGCGAGGTCGCGCCGGGGCTGCGCCAATTGGGCGATCCGCAGGTGCTTCAGCCCAACGTGCCCGTCTTCGACCTCGTCACGGGCGAGACCGTGCTCGCCGAGGTGCTGACCGGCGGCAATGCCGACCTTCCCGCCGAGACCCAGACCGACTGGCGCTTCCAGGCGAACTGGGAGCTGCCTTTCTGGGAGAACACCCGCTTCACCGTGGAATATATCCGCAACCGTTCGGACAACGTCACCAGCGGCTTCCCGCAGGTCACGCAGGCGATCGAGGCGGCCTTTCCCGACCGGATACAGCGCGATGCGAACGGGCGGCTGACCTTCATCGACCGGCGCGCCGTCAGCTTTGCCGAGACGCGTTCCGACCGGCTGCAATTCACGCTGGGGACGCGCGGGCGCTTTGGCCAGGACGAGGCGGAAGGCGGGCCTCCGGGCGCGCGCGGCGGCGGTGGTCGCGAAGGCGGGGGCGGCGGCAGCGGCGGGCCTTCGGGTGGTCCGCCGTCGGGAGCGTCGGGCGGCGACGAAGGAAGCGGCGGCGCGCCATCGGCGGGCCAACGCGAGCAGTTCATGGCCTTCCGCAACCGTCTGTGCGCCGATGACGGTGCCGAATGGCTCGCCGATCTCATCGCACGAATCGATGCGGGCGAGGACCTTTCGGCGGAAATCCCCGGCTTCGATGCTGACCGCTTCAAGGCGATGATCGCCCGCGCGCGCAGCGATGACGGGACCATCGACCCCGAACGCCTCGCCATGTTCCGGACACGCATCTGCGCGATCGACCCGGCCATGATGGGCGGTGCTTCGGGACCGCCTGCGGGCGGTGCTCCGGCGGCTCCGGGCGGCGGCGGCGGCGAGCGCAGCGCGCAATACGAAGCCTTCCGCGCGCGGCTGTGCGGCGATGACGGCATCGCGGCGCTGCGCGAACTGATCGCCAGGATCGATGCAGGAGAGGATGTCTCCGCCCTCCTGCCCGGTGTCGATCCCGCTTTCGTCAAGATGGGCATAGACCAGTCGCGCGGACCCGACGGGACCATCCCCGACGAAGTGCTCGAACGCTTCCGCACGCGCATGTGCCAGATGAGCGAGGACGGCGAGCAGGGCGGTCGTCCGGGCGGCGGGGGAGGCCCGGCCTTCAACCCGTTGGGCGGCGGCGGGCGGCCGAGCGGCTTTTTCTACTTCGCCAACCTCACCCACACGATCGAACTTGCCAACGAGATCCTGATCGCCCCCGGCGTGCCGGTTCTCGATCAGCTCGACGGGGATGCGACCGGGGCTTTCGGCTTCCCGCGCCATTCCTCGCGTCTCGAGGCGGGCGTGTTCGGCGAGGGCCTCGGCCTCCGCCTGTCGGGCCGGTACACGGGCGAGACCCGGTTGGACGGTTCGGGCCTGCCGGGCAGCACCGACCTGTTCTTCGGCGACATCGTGACCTTTGACCTGCGCATCTTCGCCAATGTCGACGAGCTGACGGGAAGCGAGGAGAAGTGGCTCGACAATGTCCGTGTGTCGCTGCGGGCGGACAACATCTTCGACGCTCAGCGCCGGGTGAGGGACGAGGCGGGCAATGTGCCGATCAATTACCAGCCGCTGCTGATCGATCCGACCGGCCTGTTCGTGGGGATCGACATAAGAAAGCTCTTCTAGCGTCCCTCGACCTGTCAGGAAGGGTTACAAACTCTCCCCGCAGGCGACCCCGCTCGCCCAGGCCCACTGGAAATTGTAACCGCCGAGCCAGCCGGTCACGTCCACCGCCTCGCCGATCGCGTAGAGGCCGGGGACGCGTTTCGCCTCCATCGTGCGCGAGGAAAGCTCGCCGGTGGAGATGCCGCCGATCGTCACCTCGGCCTTGGCGAAGCCTTCCGTGCCCGTCGGCGAAAAGCGCCATTCGGCGAGCCGCGCGCCCGCTTCGCGCAGCGCCGCGTCGGGGACATTGCCGAGTTCGCGTTCGATCCCCAGCCGGTCGGCCAGCGCATCGGCAAGCCGGTCGGGCAGGTGTTCGCGCAGGGCCGCGCGCACGCTCGCCCGCGGCCTGTCGCGCTTCATCTGGACGAGCCATTCGGCATCCTCCTGCGGGACGAATGTCACCGCGACTTCGGAGCCGGGCGTCCAGTAGGAGGAAACCTGGAGGATCACAGGGCCCGAAAGCCCATTGTGCGTGAACAGGGCCGCCTCATCGAAACTGCCCGCCCCGGCGCGCGCTCTCACGGGCGCGGAAACGCCCGACAGCTCGCGGAACAGGACATCCTCGCCGCCCAGCGTGAGCGGCACTAGGGCGGGGCGCGGCTCGACCACTTTCAGCCCGAATTGCCGCGCAAGATCGTAGGCGAAGCCGGTCGCGCCCATTCTCGGGATCGACGGCCCGCCGGTCGCGATGACGAGCGCGGGCGCGGCATAGCTTTCGCCCGAGGCGGAGACGGCGAATGTCTCCCCGTCCTTCACGACCGCGCTGACATCGGCGTCGCAGATCACCTCCACGCTGTCGGGACATTCGGCGATCAGCATGTCGACGATCGCCTTCGCCGATCCGTCGCAGAACAATTGCCCGAGCGTCTTTTCGTGCCACGCGATTGCGTGCCGTTCGACCAGTTCGATGAAATCGGCGGGCGTGTATCGGGCGAGCGCGCTCTTGGCGAAATGGGGATTGGCCGAAAGGTAATTGCCGGGCCCTGCGTGCAGATTGGTGAAATTGCACCGCCCGCCGCCCGAAATGAGGATCTTCTTGCCCGGCTTTGCCGCGCGTTCGAGCACCGCGACCCGCAGCCCCCGCTGGCCCGCGCGCGCGGCGCACATCAGGCCGGCGGCGCCCGCTCCCAGGATGATCGCGTCGTAATGCTTCATGCCAGGCGCGATAGGCCTCCGCGCACGCCCGTGCAAAGGGAAGAAAAAGGGCGGGACGAAGCGGCCGGGGGTCGCCGGATACCGCTTCGCCCCGCCAGATGCGCCGCCTCAGCCGGGGCCGTTTGGCAGAGGCGACGCGCAAGTCGGTCCGATCAGGGCCCTTTCGTCATGGTTGGGCCGCGGTAACCAGCTTGCCGAGCGTGTTCCATTCGTCGCGCGGGGACCAGTTGCGGTTCGCGCCGAGGAAGGAATGGTCGTCGAGTTCGAGCAGGCCGATGATGACCTCGGCGACGATGGTCGCGCCGACCGGGCCCAGCCCCTCGCCCTCATTGTCGCTGCCATTGCTCTCGGCCCGGCCGATCACCTCGGCCTCGGCAAGGAGATAGAGCCACAGCGGGATGCCGTCACGACCGAGATCGCCGTTCACCTGTGCGACCTTGTTGAGCACCTTTTCGATCTGCGCCTGCGGGCATCCCACCGCCTCGGCGATTTTTTCTCCCGCGGGCAGGAGGAAGGTGTTGCCGCGCAGCAGGTTGCGGGTGGCAAGCGACTTCTCCCGCGCCGGGGCACGCGGATCGATGAATGGCAGTTCGAGCAGGTCTCCGGCGAGCTTCGTGTCGAGCTTGAGCGCCCGTTCGACCTGGCGGTTTTCGGGCGTGAAGAGAAGTTCGTGCCAGTCCACCACCGCATCCGCATCGTTCAGCGGATCGAAACCGGAACCCAGCGTCGTGCCGAACAGCTCGAACTTGCCGCCGCCCTTCTGGGTCTGGATCTTCATCGGGATCATCGAATGGCCGAAACGATAGGCCGCGACCGAAAATTCGACCGGGATGAAGGGGACGGAGCCGCAATAGACCTTGCGCCCGCAGCCGAGAATCCGTTCGACCACGGGCAGGCCGCACATCGCGACGAGGAAATCGTGCACCACCGCCCATTGGTAATGCCAAGTGGTCACCCGCCGGGCCTCTTCGTAGAGCGAATGGCCGGTGAGACCCTCCTCGTCGTGGATCGTCTGGGCGACGAGATTGTGGAACCGGATGATGGCGAGCTGGATCTGGCTGATGATCCGGTTCTCGTCATTGCGCGGGTCGCCGATGATCGCGCGGCCATTGGGCGCGCGCAGCAGGTCGTTGTCGGGCATCCCCGCCTGACCCGGATTGTCGGCCCCCGTCAGCAGCTTGACGCCGGCGAAGGGGCCGGGATTGCCGTCCACGCGGTCCTGGTTGAACAGGTAGGGCTGCGCCTCCGGGCCGAGCCCGTAGATGCAGTCGAGATCGAGCGTTGGCGTTCGGACATTGGCGATCTCGCCGGGATTGTCGACGACGCTGTCGAAGGTGGTCGATGCATCGAGGGTGATGTCGTGATCGACGAACTGGCCGAAGAAGACCTGGCCGACCGCGACGCTGTCGGTGCGGTCGGCCTGGCTCTTGCCGTCCATCGGCCCGTCGATCGCTCCGATCGCCTCGAGGATTTCGGGCCGGGTATAGGCCGGGGCGAGTTCGGGGAACAGTCGGCCGAAGCGATCGTCGCGCTGGCCTGCCGAATATTGGCTCATGCGGCAAAAGGGCGATAATCCCTCCAGCGGCTTCATGCCATGATGTTCTGTAGTAGTCACTTGTCTGCCTCCCCTGTCAGTTACTGAAGTTAACTAAAAGTAAGGCAACCCGATTCCCTGTTTATTTAACATAGCTTGTCTTAAGCCGAATATAAGGCGAATCTATTGCGTCTTTACGTGCATTTTCGGAGACGAATACATGAATTCGATGCCAGCGCGCAAAAGAGCGGGCGATCGGCGGGCGGTTGGCGAAAGGCGCGCTGTGGCAATCGCGGCTCGACACCTTCCATCCCGTACGCTGGCGCCCTATCTCGAACCCCATGTCCCGAACCGAGGCCGGCACACCGCACGATCCGAGAGGGGCCGAGCGCTTCGATGAAAGCCGCGCGGCCTCCACGGTCGCGCGCGCCCAGCCCGATCTCGAAGCGGGTGTGAAGGCGATCCGCGAAATGGTGAAGGTGCTGCGGCCCGTGCCCGGCGTCTATCGCATGGTCGATGCGAGGGGCGGCGTGCTCTATGTCGGCAAGGCGCGGAGCCTGAAAGCGCGGGTGGCGAATTACACCCAGTGGAAGGCGCTGTCCGGGCGGCTCCAGCGGATGGTCAGCCAGACCCGCAGCATGGAAATCGTCACCACCAATTCGGAGGCCGAGGCGCTGCTGCTCGAAGCGCAGCTGATCAAGCGGTTCCGCCCGCCCTTCAACGTGCTTCTGCGCGACGACAAGAGCTTTCCCTTTATCCTGCTGCGTGCCGATCACACCTTTCCGCGCATCCACAAGCATCGCGGCGCGCGCCGGGCGAAGGGCAATTATTACGGCCCCTTCGCCAGCGCGGGGAGCGTCAACACGACATTGAACGCGCTGCAGAAACTGTTCCTGCTCAGAAGCTGCACCGACAGTTTCTTCAACAATCGCGACCGGCCCTGCCTGCTCTACCAGATCAAGCGTTGTTCGGCCCCTTGCGTCGGACGCATATCCGAGGAGGATTATGCCGGGCTGGTGCGGCAGGCGAAGGATTTCCTCGCGGGGAAATCGGGCGCGGTTCAGGCCGATCTCGAGAAGCAGATGGCGAAGGCGGCGGAGAACCTCGATTTCGAAACCGCCGCGATCCTGCGCGACCGGCTGCGCGCGGCGACCTTTATCCAGGGCTCGCAGGCGATCAATGCCAAGGCCGTGGGCGATGCCGACGTTTTCGCGCTGGCGGCCAAGGGCGGGCAGATCTGCGTGCAGGCCTTCTTCATTCGCGGCGGGCAGAACTGGGGCCACCGCGCCTTCTTCCCGCGCCATGTGAAGGAGGTCGAAGAGGCCGAAGTCCTGACCGATGTCATGCTGCAATTCTACGAGGAGGTTCCCCCGCCGCCGACCATCCTCGTCGACCGCGACCTGCCCGAGGCCGAGCTGATCGAGGCCGCGCTGTCGGAACTCGCGGAACGCAAGGTCGTGCTCTCGATCCCGCAACGCGGCGACCGGCGCAAGCTCATGGCGCAGGCGAGCCGCAATGCGGTCGAGGCGCTGGATAGGCGGCTGGCCGAGACGGGGACCAAGGCCAAGGTCCACCGCGAGCTTGCCGAATTCCTCGAACTCGAAGAGCCGCCGCAGCGCATCGAGATCTACGATAACAGCCATATCCAGGGCGCGAAGGCGGTCGGCGCGATGATCGTCGCCAGTCCCGAGGGTTTCGAGAAGTCGCAATATCGCAAGTTCAACATCCGCGAGGCGCAGTCGAACGACGATTTCGGCATGATGCGCGAGGTCATGCGCCGCCGCTTCCGCCGCTTCGCCGACGGGGAGGAGCCGGGTGAGGGTGCGAAGGGTCACCATGCCGTGCTGCCCGACCTCGTCCTGATCGACGGCGGCAAGGGCCAGCTATCGAGCGTCATGTCCGTGCTCGAGGAATTCGGCCTTGCCGAGGACGTGCCCGTGGTCGGCATCGCCAAGGGCCCGCATCACGGGCGCGAGGGCCGCGAGGTGTTCCATTTTCCCGACGGGCGCGAAAAGACCCTGCCGACCAATTCGCCGGTCCTGTTCTACGCCCAGCGGCTGCGCGATGAGGTCCACCGCTATGTCATCGGCGCACACCGGGCGAAGCGGTCCAAGGGGATCACAGCCAGCCCGCTGGACGAAATCCCCGGCATCGGCCCGGCAAGAAAGCGCGCGCTGCTGCTCCATTTCGGCACCGCGTCGAAGGTCCGCGCCGCCGCCCTAGAAGATCTTCGCCGCGCGCCAGGCGTGAGCGACAAGGTCGCGCGCACGGTCTACGATTTCTACCACGCCGGGGGCTGAAAGGCGCGCGATCGCTTGATCGTCGAGCAATCGGCCAATCGAGCTTCTCGATTCTCCGGATGCACGCATTTCTCCTGAATTTATTGCCGAGCCAAGGCTGTCAGGGTCGGAGCAATGTCCGAACCTCTCGCCCCTGCTGCGCGCATTTCAGAGGCCCCTCTTTCGGAGCCCTCCCTTTCCGACGTCCCTCTTTCGGAAGCTCCCCTTTCCAGCGCCATGCGCCTGCTTCAGGGCGCGATCGACCGTTTCGATGTCGAGGCCGCAGGCCGGCTCGGGCTCGGCCGGAACGACTGGCGCGCGCTGCGCCTGCTGGTCGAAGGCGGGGCGCAGGCCCCGCGCGATATCGGCGCGGCGCTTGGCCTTACCAGTGGCAGCGTGACGACGCTGATCGACCGGCTGGAGGCGCGCGGCCTCGTCCGGCGCGCGAGCGATCCGGCCGATCGCCGCGCTCTCATCGTCCATGCCCGCCCGCCCGCCGTGCCGTGCCGTCCGCGATGCCTACGCCCCGCTCGCCGCCGTCACGGGGCGCATCGCAGACCGGCTCGGGCGGGAACGCAGCGATGCCGCGACGAAGCAATTGCTGGGCCTTGCAAGGCTGGTGGAATGGGCACGCCAGGCCGAGCGCGGCTGACGCGGGGCCGGCTGTGCGCCCGTTCCAAATCCGGCGTCACGAATCCGGCGTCACAAATCCGGTGCATGAGACGGGGAGGCGAACTTGCGAAATCCGCAATGATTGGATATCCGCCCACCTCGCAAGCCGGACTGGCGGCTTGCCAGAGACAAAGATAAAAGCGGGAAGAGCGATGTTCGGCCTCAGGCTGGCATGGGTGCCATGCAAGAAGATGAGCCGTATCCTGCCGGGCGGGACTGTCGGGTTGTTCCGCAGCCAGCCGGCCTATGTCCGCGGCGATGTCTTCCTGCTGAGACACCCTGAACATGGTGAACTCGTCCGACAGATCTACGCCGTCGGGCGGAACGGGCGCTATTCGGTCGAGGTTATCAACAGCGATCAGCAGCGTGGCCTGGGCTTCATAGAGCCAGAATGGGTCCGCGCCGCGATGTTGTTCCGCGTGCTCTGACGCCTCAGGCCAGTGCCGTGCGCCGCCATTGCGCCGCGCGGTCGAGTTGGTCGTGTTCGACCCAGGTCGAGTGAACCCCGCTTGATATCTTGTGCGGCAATGCCATCCGGCAGATCGGCCCCTTCGCGATATCGCCCGCATCGAGAATCGCGCAGTGCGAGCTGCCGCTGTTCTCGTCGATGAGGAAGGTCACGAGATAGGCCTCGTCCTCCCGGGTGGCGCCCTTTTTCGGCACGATCGGGCTTTCGCTGGCATAGACGCCTTCGGGCAGGCGGTAGACATCTTCCTCGCCCGTCCGGGTGTCGTGGCGGACGAATCCGTTGAACAGGAACCAGCCCGGCCTGGTGGTGGTCGACCAGACATAGCGGCTCGGGCGCATCGCGAAGGCGGGGTTGATCATGCCGAATTCGACGATCCGGTCCGACAATCGCTCTTCCCGCGTCTCGCCCGTGGCGAGGTTGAAACGCCAGCGGTGCAGGCGGGACTGGAAGGAGTGTTCGTCGACATAGGCCATCATGTGGCTGTATTCGCCCGCTTCCTCGAGCGGGTCGGGCATCGGCTTGTCCTGGAAATAGCCCTCGAGCACGACCTCGTCGCCGTCTTCGTACGCGTTCGTCCAGTGCAGCACGTAGGTCGGCGCGGCCTCGAACCAGCGGATGTCCTCGGGTTCGCCGTGCCGCGGGATCAGGGCGAAGCGGGTAGGCACGCCCTCATGCAGCCGCGCGGCATGGATGCCGCGTTCGAGCAGCTTTTCATCCCAGAACAGTGGCATGTCGTTGAGGATCGACCAGTTTTTCGTGATCGCCATGTCGTGGGGCAGGCGCGGGCCGGCAAGCGGGACGGGCACGTAATGGACCAGCCGCCCCGACCGGTCGACCACGCCGTAATGCATGAAGGGCGGATGCTTTCCATAGTTGAAGAACATGAGCTCGCCCGTCTCCTCGTCCACCTTGGGATGGGCGGATACGCCGTCCAATGGACCCCACGGCGCCTTGCCGAGCGTCTCCAGCGTCACCGGATCGACCATCCACGCCTCGCCGCACTGGTAGAAGGTCGCATAGGCGATGCCGGCATGGACCACGATATCGGTCGAGCCGGTGTCCTTCAGCCCGCCATGCGCGCCGTAACCGGGGCGCAGGCTCGTGCCCGGCGGGTCCATCAGCCCGCCCCACAGGCTGCCCCCGGCGATCTGTTCCGCCTCGAAGCAATGGGTGCGCACGAAGCGGTTGCGATAGCTCGCGCGGCCGCCCGAAATGCTGACGGCATGGATCATCGCATCGCCGTCGAAGGGGTGGTGGCGGCCCAATGGCTGGTGCACCGGGTTTTCGGTGTTGCGCAGGTAAATCCCGTCCATGTCGGCCGGGATCTCGCCCTCGATCACCTCGAGTTCGGGAACGTCCACCTCCTCGTGACATGGGGTCCACGGACCCGACAGATAGGGGTGGTTCGACGGTTTCAGGCTGGCCCTGACGGGTTTGTGCCGGGTGATCTCCATGCGCTCTCTCCTCGTGCGCGAGCCTAGCGCAGCGCATACGGGTTGCAAGCGCCGCCGATGCGTGTTGCAAAGCGCGGCGTCCGCGGTGAAAATTGATCTTCGTCAAGGCAGCGCGCCCCTGGCGGGGGCACAAGCGGGGCATCTGGAGGGAGACAGGCTCATGAAATCGGTTCTGCTGCATATCGAAGGCGACAGCTGCATGGAGGCGCGCATGCAGGTCGCGCTCGACATTGCCCGTTCGTGCGACGCCCATATCACCTGCCTGCAGGCGGTCAGCTACGAGGTCTTCGCGCCGGGCGATTTCTATGGCTCGGCGCTTGCTGCCGCGATGCCCAAGATCAAGGAAGCGGCCGAGGAATTGCGCAGCGAGATCGAGAAGGATCTCGAAAACGAGGGCGTCTCGTTCGAATGGCGGTTCATGTACGGCATGGCCGAGACGCGCCTGCTCGAACAATCGGCGCTGCATGACGTGATCCTCGTCGGGCCGAACGATGTCGGCGAGGAAGGGCGCGGGCCGTCCGCCATGGTCGGCGAACTGGTGCTGAAGGCACCCGCGCCGGTGCTGGTCGTGCCCAAGGCGACCAAGCAGCTGAATGTGAGCGGCCCGGTGCTGGTCGCGTGGAACGGATCGAGCGAGGCCTGCGTCGCGCTGCGCGCCGCGGTGCCTCTGCTCAGGCACGCCTCCAAGGTCTATCTCGCCACCGTGTCGGAAGATTCCGAGCGCGAGCGGTTCGACTTCCCGCCCACCGAAGGCGGGAAATATCTCAGCCGCCACGGCATTTCGTCGGAGATCATCGAGATTCCGCGCGGGGAGGCGAAGATCTCCGACACGCTCTTCTCGGCGGCGCAGATGCGCGATTGCGGCTGGATGGTGATGGGTGCCTACGGTCATTCGCGGCTGGCCGAGATGCTGCTGGGCGGTGTCACGCGGCGGAGCCTGACCGACCCGCAGCTGCCGATCCTGCTGGCGCATTAGCTTATCTGCATCGCAGCCGCGATCCGGCTTCCTCGCCAGCGCCGGGGGTGCGCTGTCGCGCGTGCGGCCCGGGGAGGGGGGCTACTCGCCCTTCTTCGGGCGCCGCTTCCTCATCATGCCCTCCTGAGCGACGCTTGCCACCAGCCGCCCCTCGCGGTCGAAGATCCGCCCCCGGTTGAAGCCGCGGCCGCCGCCCGACCAGGGCGCATCGGTCGCATAGAGCAGCCATTCGTCCGCACGTGCTTCCCGGTGGAACCAGATCGCGTGATCGAGGCTCGCGCCGACAAGTTCGCCCCGCATCCACGACAGGCCATGCGGCAGCGCGCTCGTGCCCAGCAGCGTATAGTCGCTCGCATAGGTGATCACCGCGCGGTGAAGCAGCGGGTCGTCGGGGAGGGCCGCGACGGTGCGAAACCAGGTGTGGGCGCGAGGGCTCCGTGGCTCGCGGCTCATCCAGTGGAGCTGGTCCAATGTGCGCATCTCGATCGGGCGCGGACGCAGCATCACCGCGCGCTGCGCCTCGTCGAGCCGGTCGCCCATCGCCTCGGCGAGTTCGCGGCGGGTTGCGATGTCGGGCTTCAGCTCCTCCGGCCCGGCAACGTCGGGCATCGGCGCGTCGCAATGTTCGAGGCCGTCCTCGGGCGTCTGGAAACTGGCGGTGAGGTTCAGGATCGGGGTACACGACCCGTCCTCGTTCTCCTGCGCGGCGACGACGCGGCGATTGGCGAAGCTCCTTCCGTCGAAATCGCGCGCGATGCGGTATTCGATCCCCGAACCCTCGCGCCCGCCGCGCAGGAAATAGGCGTGGAGCGAATGGGCGACCTTGCCTGCAGGGATCGACCCCTGCGCCGCCATCAGCGCCTGTGCCAGCACCTGCCCGCCGAACACCCGGCCGACGCCGCCTTTCTGCGCGCGGCCGAGATAGACGTCGGCGGCGCGCTTCTCGACGCGAAGCAGCTGGACGAGACCGGCGACGAGATCTTCGGGAGAGGGCGTGTCGTTCATGGAGCCGGGCAATGCTGCGCCCGCGCGCCAAGGTCAAGCAGGCGCGTCAGCCGCGCGCGAAGAGCCTGCGCCATGCCCGCCAGGCGAGCGCCTTGCCCGGCGCGCGGTGCGGCCAGCGGCCGGGCGCCCTCGGAGAAAGCCCGATGCGCCGCACGAGACCGTTGAAGCAGCGCGCATCGCTTTCCCCATGGCTCCATTCGGAACGCCAGGTGATCGACAGCGAGACCGAGTTTTGTGGGCCATTGCGCACGAAATGGGGTGCCATGACGGGGACATGCACCGCCTCTCCGGGGCGCAGCGGGAACTGAAGTCCGTGTTCGAGGAAGGCGTCGTCCCATTCGAGTTCGCGCGGGCCGCCCAGGTGGTATTGTTCGTGCGCCTCGTCGGGGGCGAAACGGGGATCGCCCGCCGGGAACTGGGTCATCACCTTGGACCCTGCGACCTGCAGCAGGAGGTTGTGTTCGGGATCGAAGTGATAGGGCGTCACCGCATTCGGGCTCGAGATGAAGATGAAGGCCTGCGGGTCCATCACCTCGCCCGTCTTCGCCTCGATTTCGGAGGCGAGTTCGCCCAGCAGGTCCTGCAACAGCGCGGCGTAGGAGGGCACGCGTTCCACATTCTTGAGCACCGCCCAGCTGTTCGTGCGCGCGATCTTGAGGATGGTCTCGGTGATCGAAAGGCCCGTCGGGCCGGGCTTGCCCGCGACCCCCACGGGAACGTCGCCGCGATTGTATTCGACGCTTGCCGAAGGCAGCCGCGCTGCGAGTTCGGCCAGCGCCGGGATCTCGAGCAGCGGGTGGCGGGCAAGGCCGTGTTCGAGCCGGTGCGGCTGTTCGGGGTAATGCGCGGCGAAGACGCGCCGGGCCTTGTCGTCGAATACCGGCTGCACGCTCGGTTCGAAGCGGCGATAGGGTGCGTTCATTCGGGCCTCCCGGGGCGGATTATGCGGCGGCGATTTTCCCATCGCATCAGCGCACCATAGAGCGCTCTGCGCGGGCGACCGGCGATCGCGATGTTGTGGCTCGCCAGCGTGCGCTTCTCGCGCCACAGCCGCTCGATCATGGAATGGCCCTCGGCCGCGCAGCTGTCGGCCCATTCGATCCCGGGCCGTTCCATCAGGGCGAGGTTTTCGAGCTGCAGCAGCAGGCCGGGCGAAAAGCGCGCGAAGCGTTCATCGAAGGCAGTCTTGAAGCTGAACGCGGCGGGCGGGCAGAGGAAATTGGCGAGCATAGCGACCGGCGCTCCGTCGAGTCTCAGCGCGAGCCGTTCGAGCCGCCCAGCCGCAGCCGCGCCCGCCAGCGTTTCGGCGAAGAAGCCGGTCGTATCGGCATGGCTGGCGAGTGCCGAGCCGGCTTCGCCCTTCCACCCCGACGCTTCGAGCGCGAGGAATTCGCGGGTCCAGTGCGCGATGCGCTCGTCGCCTTCGCAGCGCTCGAAGGTGAGGTCGCCCAGTTCGGCGAGGCGCGCATGCTGGCGGCGCAGCTCCTTGCGTTTCTTGGCGGTCATCGAGATTTCGAGATAGGCCGCCGGGCCGGCATCCGAGGCGAGCATGGCGCGACTTTCGCGCCTCGCGAGCGTGCGCGCACGGCCCTGTTCGGCCAGCACCTCCTCCAGGGCTTCGCCGACCGGACCGCGTTCGGGCATCATCGGCACGTGCAGGAACAGCGCGCGCCGTGCCGAACGGTCGAAATGGGCGAAGAGCGCGCGCCAGAACGCATGCTCGAACCCGCGCGCGACGAGCGGCGTGCCGCAGAACGCATTGGCGTGGAGCCAGCCGGTCGCATGGGCCACAGGATAGCCGTAAGAACGCTGCGCCCGGACCACCGGGTAGAGCCCGCACAGCCTTTCGCCGATGAAGAAGGCCTTGATCGTCGCCCGGCCCGCCTTGCCCCAGCGGGCAAGGCCGGGCAGCAGGAACCACGGTTCGAGAAAGGGATTGGGCTCGGCCGCCTCGCGCGCGAGCATTTCCCACCTTGCGCGAAAGGACGGCTCGCCCAGCGCCGCTGGATCGATGATCGCGATGCGGGCAGGGGGGCGATCGGCGGCGGGCGCGCGCGTCTGCGCGGTCGCGGCCCCGCGCTCCCATGCCAGCCTTGGCGAATGCGCCATGTCCATCGCGTGATACCCGTCCCGTTTGCCACGTGCAGCGACAACCGCCGCATCGACAGCGCATCATGCCACGAGGCGGTCCGGCGCGCGCGGGCCGAGATGGGTGTTGTCCGCGAAAGGGACATTAGCGCGAGGGTAAGCTTAACCTCGCGCTAAACGCGGACCCAGCCGAACGCTGCGCCCGGCGGGGTCTGCCGTGCCTTCGCCCGGTCGCTCACTGCGCTCCGGCCAGCGCGGCGAGCAGGAGCAGGGCGACGATGTTGGTAATCTTGATCATCGGGTTCACCGCGGGACCCGCCGTGTCCTTGTAGGGATCGCCCACCGTGTCGCCTGTCACCGCGGCCTTGTGGGCTTCGGAGCCCTTGCCGCCGTGATGGCCGTCCTCGATGTATTTCTTGGCATTGTCCCACGCCCCGCCGCCTGCGGTCATGGAGAGCGCGACGAACAGCCCGCCCACGATCACGCCGAGCAGCAGCGCGCCCAGGGCGGCAAAGCCGTTCTCCTGCCCCGCAAGCGCCGTGATCACGAAATAGACCACGATCGGCGCAAGCACCGGTAGCAGCGAGGGCAGGATCATTTCCTTGATCGCGGCCTTCGTGACGAGATCGACCGTCCGGGCATAGTCGGGGCGGCTGGTCCCCGCCATGATCCCCGGATCACCCGCGAACTGTTCGCGCACGTCGGTGACGACGTCTCCGGCAGCGCGGCCGACCGCGGTCATCCCCATCGCGCCGAACAGGTAGGGCAGCAGCGCGCCCAGCAGCAGGCCGACGATGACGTAAGGGTTCTCGAGGCTGAAATCGACGTCCGCATCGGGAAAGAACTCGCCCAGATCCGCGGTGTAGGCCGCGAACAGGACGAGCGCTGCAAGCCCGGCGGAGCCGATCGCATAGCCTTTCGTCACCGCTTTGGTCGTGTTGCCGACCGCATCGAGGAGGTCGGTCTTCTCGCGCACGCTGTCATCGAGCCCCGCCATCTCGGCGATGCCGCCGGCATTGTCGGTGACAGGACCATAGGCATCGAGCGCCACGACCATCCCGGCCAGCGCCAGCATCGCGGTCGCGCCATAGGCAAGGCCGATCAGCCCGGCGAGCTGGTAGGCCCCGATGATCGCCGCGATGATCGCGAGCGTGGGCAGCGCGGTCGATTCAAGGCTGATCGCAAGGCCCTGGATCACGTTGGTGCCGTGGCCCGTTTCCGAGGCCTTGGCGATCGAGCGGACCGGGCGATAGGCGGTGCCGGTGTAATACTCGGTGATCCAGATGATGATGCCCGTCAGAGCCAGGCCGATGAGCGCGCATCCGAACAGGGCGGTCCCGGTAAACTCGACCATCGGCGCTTCGCCCAGCGTAGCGGTTTCACCGGCGGCCAGCGTCTGCGGGTTGAGCACCGTGCCCATGTCGATCCCGACGCCGCCCAGCGCATATTGCGTGACCAGCCAGATCAGCGGCACGGCGAGCACGGCGGTGACGATGAAGCCCTTGTACATGGCCCCCATCACGTTGGTCCCGCCTCCGAGCCTCACGAAATAGGTCCCGATGATCGAGGTGACGATGCACGCGCCCCCGATCAGCAGCGGCAATGCCATCAGCGGCAGCAGCAGGTCGCCGACATCGGGCAGCAGCAGCGCCGTCAGCACCATGGTCGCGCCGACCGTGACCACGTAGGTCTCGAACAGGTCGGCGGCCATCCCGGCGCAGTCTCCGACATTGTCGCCGACATTGTCCGCGATCACGGCGGGGTTGCGCGGGTCATCCTCGGGGATGCCCGCTTCGACCTTGCCGACAAGGTCGGCGCCGACATCGGCGGCCTTGGTGAAGATCCCGCCGCCCAGCCGCGCGAAGATCGAGATCAGCGAGGCTCCGAAAGCGAGGCCGACCAGCCCGTCGATCACGATCCGGTCATTGGGCGCAAGGCCGACGGGGCCGATCAGCACGGCAAAGAACACCGCGATGGCAAGCAGGGCGAGGCCCGCGACCAGCATGCCCGTGACGGCGCCCGCGCGAAAGGCGAGGGTGAGGCCCTCCTGCAAGCCGGTGCTCGCCGCCTGCGCCGTGCGGACATTCGCGCGCACCGAGATGTTCATGCCGATATAGCCGGCGACGCCCGACAGGACCGCGCCGATGAGAAATCCGATCGCGGGCACTATCCCCAGAAACGCCCCCACCAGCACCGCGACCACCACGCCGACGATGCCGATCGTCGTGTATTGCCGGTTGAGATAGGCCTGCGCGCCCTCCTGGATCGCCCCGGCGATTTCCTGCATTTTCGCATTGCCCGCGCTCGCGCTGAGCACCTGGCGGCTGGTGACGAAGCCGTAGACCACGGCGAGCAATCCCAGCCCTATCGATATGTAGACAAGCTCCACGATCAATCCCCTCTCCTGACGTAGGAAACGCCCCGGTTCTTGCCGGAGTCCATGAGGGAATGGCTGCCCCCGTCCTTCCCTGGTCCTACCACGCGCAGCGGGGGCTGCGAGGGGTCAGTCTATGGCACGCACGAATCGTGGCAAGCCCTTAACCGTCGCCAGCCCCGGCAAGGCGGGGGATTTCATGACGTGGGAACGCGCGCGCCGTCGCCGCAGACGCGTCAGCCGTGCTGGTAACCGAGCGCGTCCGGATCGGTGAAGCTCGACGCGCCGAGCATCAGCGGCGCCTCGCCCGCTTCCTCTATGCAGCCGATGCGAACCGCGTCGACCGGCAGTTCCGCGTCCCAGCTGGCGGTGAAGAGCAATTCGTAATCGTCGCCCCAGCGCATGCAGTCGTCGAGCCTGTCGGATGCGGCTACGGGCACGAGCTGCGGATCGATCACGACGGTGACATCGCTCGCCTCTGCCATGCGATAGGCATCGAGCAGCAGGCCGTCCGAAATGTCCATCATCGCCCCGGCGACGGGCGCGAGCGCAATACCCTCGGCAAGGCGCGGGCGGGGGCGATTGAACGCGTCGAGATGGTTCTTGTCGCCCTCGAAACCAAGCATGGCGCGTCCCAGCGAACCGGTGACGAACAGCGCCTCACCCGCGGTCGCATTGGTGCGCGAAGGGACCGGGCGGCAGGTCGCGCGCCCGATCGCGGTGATGGAAAAGGTGCTCGCCCCCGTGGTCGCGATCGTGTCCCCGCCAAGCAGCGGCACGTCGAATTCGGTCAGCGCATCGGCGAGGCCGGCAAGGAAACGATTGTCCTCGTCGCCGCCCAGCGCATAGCCCAGCAGCACGCCGACCGGTTCGGCTCCCTTGCTCGCAATGTCCGACAGGTTGAGCGCGACGAGCTTCCACGCGACATCCGCAAGGTCGGCGCTGGGCCGCCAATGGGTGTCCTCGGCCATCGAATCCATGTTGATGACCAGCACCTCGTCGCCGATCTCGATCAGGGCGCAATCATCGCGCAGCCCCTGCGCCCCGGGATGCAGCGGAAGGCTGCGAAGCGCGGTGACAAAATCCAGCTCGTTCATGATTGCGACCCCATCCCAATACAATCCTATCGTGACAGGATCATAAACCGTATGGAAAAGGAGGGGAAGGCGTAAGCGTGCAAGTGCCGGATCGTCGCACGCAAGTGCAGGGAAACTAACCGCGCACCTCGCGGGCGAGGGCGTCGAGGATTCCGTTCACGAATTTCGCCTCCCGGTCGTCGAAAAACGCTTTTGCTACATCGACATATTCGTTGATCGCCGCCCCTGCCGGCACGTCCGTGCGGGCGATCAGTTCATAGGCGCCCGCGCGCAGGACCTGGAGCATGGTCTTGTCGAGCCGGGCGAGCGTCCACCCGCTCGCCAGGCGGGCGCTCAGCGCCTCGTCGATCTCGGCCCGGCGCGCATCGACGCCGCGCACGATGTCGTCGAAAAAGGCGACCTCCGCCTCGGCATAGACCGCATCGCCATGCTCGTCGTCGTCGACCGTCCGGCCGAGCCGGTGCTGGTGGAATTCGTCGAGCAGGCGGGGGAGAGGGGTCTTTTCCATCTGCTGCTGGTAAAGCGCCTGCACGGCGGCAAGGCGGGCGCTGGAGCGCGCCTGCGAACGGGGGTTCCGGGTGGTCATTTGCGCCTCAATTCGACCGAGCGGGCATGGGCGGGCAGCCCTTCGGCATGGGCAAGGGTCGCGGCCGCCGGGCCGATTCGAGCGAAGGCGGCTTCGTTCACCTCGAGAAAGCTGGTGCGCTTCATGAAGTCGAGCACCGAAAGCCCGCTCGAGAAACGCGCGCGGCGTCCGGTGGGAAGGACGTGGTTCGGCCCGCCGACATAATCGCCTATCGCCTCGGGCGTCATCCGGCCGAGAAAGACGCTGCCCGCATGGCGGATTTCGCGCAGCATGCTTTCGGGTTCGGCAATGGCGAGTTCGACATGTTCGGCCGCCAGCCGGTCGGCGAGCGGCGGGGCTTCGCGTGCGAGATCCTCGACCACGATGATGACGCCGTTCGTCTCCCAGCTTTCGCGCGCGACCGCCTCGGTTGAAAGCTGGCTGGTCTGCACGGTGACGCAGTCGTCCACCAGCGCGGCGAAACCGGCATCGTCGGTGATCAGGATGGATTGCGAGGTCGGATCGTGTTCGGCCTGTGACAGCAGGTCGGCGGCGATCCAGTCGGGATCGTTGTCCTTGTCGGCGATGACGAGGATTTCGGAAGGCCCCGCGACCATGTCGATCCCGACCACGCCGTAAAGCTGGCGCTTGGCCTCCGCGACATAGGCATTGCCGGGGCCGGTGATGACATCGACCGCGCCGATCCGGTCCGTGCCATAGGCGAACGCGCCGACCGCCTGCGCGCCGCCGACGCGCCAGATTTCGTCTACGCCCGCGACATGGGCGGCGGCAAGGACGAGGTCGTTGGTCTTTCCGCGCGGTGTCGGG
Source organism: Erythrobacter litoralis (assembly GCF_001719165.1). NCBI lineage: Bacteria > Pseudomonadati > Pseudomonadota > Alphaproteobacteria > Sphingomonadales > Erythrobacteraceae > Erythrobacter > Erythrobacter litoralis. The sequence continues at coordinate 2,235,124 of NZ_CP017057.1, read as the reverse complement.
GTGCAGATCGCGAGCCGTTCGACCCCTGCGACCTTGGCCGGTATCGCGTTCATCAGCAACGAGGAGGGATAGGCCGCTCGCCCGCCCGGCACATACAGCCCGGCCGCATCAACCGCCCGCCAGATCGCGCCCAGCCGCACGCCCGCATCGTCGGTGTAGTCGCGGTCCTCGGGCAGCTGCGCCGCATGATAGGCCCGGATGCGCGCCGCGGCGAGGTCGAGCGCCTCGCGCAGCTCCGCATCGAGCGCCTTGTAAGCCGCCTCGCAGGCTTCGGGCGCGATCGTCCAGTCGCTGTCCGTCGCGATGTCGTAATGGTCGAAACGCGCGGTGTATTCGATCAGCGCCTCGTCGCCGCGGCTCTTCACGGCGGAAAGGATCGAGGCAACGCTTGCCGCGACGTCATCGGTGGATTCGCGCCGATCTGCGACTATCCGGGCAAAGCGCGCCTCGAAATCGGGGTCGAGTGTCGAAAGCATCTGCATCAGGCTGCGACCTCCGCGTTTCTGCGCGCTTCGGCTTCCTTGCGGAAGGCGGCGACCAGTTCGGCGACGCGCGGGTCGGTCTTCAAAGCGGCGCGATTGACGATGAGACGCGCGGAAATGTCGAGGATCCGGCTCGTTTCGACCAGCCCGTTCTGCTTGAGCGTGCGCCCGGTCGAGACGAGATCGACGATCCGCCGCGCAAGGCCCAGTGACGGCGCAAGCTCCATCGCGCCATTGAGCTTGACGCATTCGGCCTGCACGCCCGCGGCCTCGAAATGGCGGCGGGTGAGGTTCGGGTACTTGGTCGCGACGCGCAGGTGGCTCGCGCCATTATCGACGCCTTCGTCCTCGGCCAGCCTCGCGACCGACAGGCGGCAATGGCCGATATCGAGATCGACGGGCGCGTACAGGTCGTCATAATCGAATTCCTCGACCACGTCCGAGCCGACGATCCCCGCCTGCGCCGCGCCATGGGCGACGAAAGTCGCGACATCGAAGGCGCGCACGCGGATAAGGCCGATATCGGCGCGCTGCGTGGCAAAGGAGAGCGCGCGGTTCGCAGGATCGTGAAAGCCATCCTCGGGCACGATCCCGGCGCGCGCCATCACGGGCAGCGCCTCGTCGAGGATGCGCCCCTTGGGCACGGCGAAAGTCAGTCGGCTTGTCATGGAGCCGCGCATCTAGGCACTCGGCCGGGAAAGGGCAATAACGCTTGGCCGGGTGCGCGGGACCGCGGGCGCGCCCGGCTAGCCGCCGAGGAATTCCTCCATCGCCCGGTTAACCGCGTCCGGCGCTTCCCACGGCACGAAATGCCCGCAATCGGGAACCCGCACGATCGTCAGCGGATCGACGATCTCCTCCAGCCCATCGAGATTCTCCGGGGGCAGGGCAAGGTCATCGAGCGCCCAGATGACGAGCGTCGGGATGGTCAGTTTGGGCAGGTCGGGCGCCGTGTAGCCTTCGGGCAGTTCGTAGGGCGCGTCCATTTCCGGCACGTCGATGGGCGAGGCGCGGTAATAATTGAGCATCCCGAACGCCGCGTCGCGGTTCTGCCAGTCGCGCAGCAGCGCGTCCCGTTCCTCCGCCTCCATCGCGTCGGGGCGGTCCCACTTGACCTCCTTCAGCAGCAGGCCGGTCAGCCCGTGCTCCTTGACCAGCGGATCGTTGGCGGAATCGCGAAAGCCGCGGATATACTGGCTCGCCTCGCGCTGCTGCGGGTTGGTGTAGAGCAGGCGCTGGAAGATCTGCGGGTGCGGGGCGTTGGCGATCACCGCGCGTTCGACCCGCATGTGCTGCCCTCCCAACGCCACGCCCCACGCGATCGCGCCGCCCCAGTCGTGGCCGACGATTGTGAATTTCGCGATGCCGAGCGCGTCCGCGAGCAGGAAGACGTCGCCGATCAGCTTGTCGGGCGTGTAGGCCTCGACCTCCTGCGGCTTGGACGAACCGCGATAGCCGCGCTGGTCGGGCGCGATGCAGCGGAAGCTTTTCGAGAAATGCCGGATCTGGTGGCGCCACGTCCTGTGGCTTTCGGGAAAGCCGTGGAGGAAGATCAGCACGGGCGCATCGGTCGGTCCCTCGTCGACGATGTCGAGGTGAATCCCGTTCGCCAGTTCTACCCGCTTCTGCTCCATTTCAGCCCTCCGCCTCGAGTTTTTCCATGTAGCCGTTCGCCACCATCGCCGCGACCTGGTCGAAGAGTTGATCGGGCGTGCGGCGCATTTCGCCCATGCCCGCTTCCATGCCCTGCGCGACGATGATCTCGCGCGTGCCGGCGGCGATTTCATCGAGCATGGTCTTCGCCGCGTCGGGCGCGGGAATACCCTCGTCGATCGCCCGGTCGCTGCGCCCGCGCTTCGATCCGTCGGCGACGAGCGCGTTCTTCGCGACATCGGTCGCGACCGATCCGGGATAGATCACGTGAACGCTGACGCCGGTCTGCGACAATTCGGCGCGCAGCGCGTCGGCATAGCCCGCGAGGCCGAACTTGACCGCGCAATAAGCGGTGCGCATCGGCACGCCGACTTTGCCTGCGATGGAGGAAACGAAGGCGAGCGCGCCGCTCCCGCGCTCGGTCATGTGGCCGATCAGCCCCTGCGAAAAGGCGATCTGGGCGGTCAAATCGATGTCGATGATGTCGCGATAGACCTGCATCGAGGTCTTGAGCGCACGGCTCCGCTGCGAAACGCCCGCATTGGCAAAGGCGAGGTCGACGCCGCCCTTCCACGCGATGGCCTTCGCGGTCGCATCGGCCAGAGCCGCCTCGTCGCGCACGTCGAAGGGGAGGACGAGCGCTTCGCCGCAATCCTTGGCCACCGCCTCCAGCCGCGCCTCGTCCCGGCCCGACAGCACGACATTCGCGCCGCGTCCCGCAATGTCGTGTGCCAGAGCCGCGCCGATCCCCGAAGACGCGCCCGTGATCCAGGCGGTCCTGCCCGCATAGTCCATGAAATCCCTCCCGAAAGCTCTCGTTTTACGGATAGCTGACGGTCTTGGGCCTGTCAGGCAAGGGGATAAATTCCGCCTCATCGCCCGGAACCTTGGGGAAGCAGCCTTCGCGCCAGTCCTGTTTCGCCTGTTCGATCCGCTCGCGGCTGGAAGAGACGAAATTCCAGAACACGTGGCGCTGGCTCGCGAAAGCCTCGCCGCCCAGCAGCATCGCCCGCGCGCCGGTGTCGCTGGCGAGCCGCATAGCCTTGCCCGGAGCAAGCACGGCGAGTTCATAGGGCGTGAGCGCGATGCCGTCGATGGTGGCCGCGCCCTCGACCAGCATGACCGCGCGCTCGTCCGCCTCTGCGTCGATCGGCAGAGCGCCGCCCGCGCCCAGCACGATCTCGGCGTAGATCGTCGCCGCGTGGGTCGTCGTCGGCGCGCGCGCGCCCCACAATTCGCCCATGATGACGCAGGCACGCGCATTGCCGTCCTCGATCCATGGGAGGTCCGTCTGCGCCTCGAAGGCGGGGTCGATCTCCTCGCGCCCGTCGGGGAGGGCAAGCCATGTCTGCATCCCGAACAATTTCGGATTGGTCGCCAGTTCCGCCTCGGGGCTGCGTTCCGAATGGACGATGCCGCGCCCGGCGGTCATCAGGTTGACCTGTCCTGGGCGGATCGTGGCGAATGTGCCGAGGCTGTCGCGGTGGTCGATCGCGCCCTCGAAGAGCCATGTGACCGTCGCGAGATTGATGTGCGGGTGCGGGCGCACCGCCATGCCTTCGCCGCCGGTGAGGTCGGCGGGGCCGAATTCGTCGACGAAGATGAAGGGGCCGACCATGGTCCGCTCGCGGGCGGGGAGCGCGCGGCGCACCTCGAACTGGCCGAGATCGTGGGTCACGGGGGTGATGGTCTGGGTGATCACGGCAAGTTCTCCTTGATCAGGCTGCGCAGGGTTTCGGGGTAGAGCGCCTCGGGCCAGTCGCCCAGTTCCTCGAGCGCGAACCAGCGATGCTCGTTCATCCATGCCTGTTCGAGCGCGGTGTGACGCGACGTGTCGATTGCGGGTTCGGTCACGTGGACGATGAAATAGCGCTCGTCCGCACGGACCGGTTCGCCCTCGGGGGTGACGAATTCGGGCGTGGTGCGCGCGATCTGTTCGCCGGGGTCCGCCACGATGCCGGTTTCCTCGAACAATTCGCGCCGAGCCGCGTCCTCGAAGCTTTCGCCCGGCTCGCATTCGCCGCCCGCCGTGACCCAGAAGGGTGCGCGGCCCGGGATGTCATAGCGGAACATGAGCACCCTGGGTCCGGGCGCCAGCACAATTAGCCGCGCCGAGCGGCGCAGGCGCTTTTCGGACGCGGCTTCGCTCACGCCGCTGGTCATGCGGTCGGCGCGCTGGCCTGGATCGCGACCGCGTGGACCCGCTCGCCGACGATGTCGCCCAAAGCCGCGATTACCGCGCGCTGGCGGGCGAGGCGGTTCATCTCGGCGAAGGCGGGGGCTTCGATGACAATGGTGAAATGCGATTCGCCCGAGCCATCGTCGCCCGAATGGCCCGAATGCTTGGCGCTGTCATTGACGATTTCGAGCCGGGTGGGCGCGAATTCCCCGCGCAGCTTTGCTTCCATCTCTTCTGCAACCGATCCGGCCATGTGTTTCCCTCTTTGCATCTCTGGTTGGCTTGGAATCTGGCGCGTCCGTCGCCATTCTCAACCCTTATGTCCAGCACAAGAAGCACGCGATTCCATGGCCGCCACGAGGACACGCAGCGCCTGTGCGAAGCCCCCGGCTGCGAGGAGGCGGGCGAATTCCGCGCGCCGGGCCACCGCCCGAGCGGCTTTGACGGGCCGGGCGAATGGCGCTGGTTCTGCCTCGAACACGTGCGCGAATTCAATGCCGGATATGACTGGTTCGAAGGAATGAGCGCGGAGGAAATTTACGCCGCGCAGGCCCCTGCGGCCGGCTGGCGCACCGAAAGCCCCACCTTCGGCCCGCGAGCAGGCGTCGACGGAATGCCGCGCTGGGCCGATTTCGACGATCCGCTCGACGCGATCTCGGCCCGCGCCGGGGGAATCCGCAGCCGCGCCGAACGCAGCGCGCGCATGGCGATGGACGGGCGCTTTTCGAAGGAGGAGGCCGAGGCGCTGGAGACGATGGGCCTCGGTTCGGATACGGACAAGCGGCGGCTGCGGCGGCGCTATTCCGAACTGGTGCGGCGCTATCACCCCGACCGCAATGGCGGGGATCGGACCCATGAAAAGCGGCTGGGGCGCGTGGTGGAGGCGTACCAAGTGCTGCGGAAAAGCTCCGCGATCGGCTAGCGCGTCGCCTCGATCAGCCTTGCATCAATGGCGTTGGCCTGGGCATAGGCGGGCCGCTGGATGACCCGTTCGACATAGGCCCTGAATGAAGGTCTTTCAGGGATCGAGCCAAAGCGCAGGCCCCAGACGAACTGGCTGCCGACATAGGTGTCGGCCATGGTGAAGCGCGAGCCTGCGGCGAAATCATGCGCCGAAAGCCAGCCGTCCAGCGCATCGAGCGTGCGTTCGAGCGTGCCGAAACCCGCCGTCGTGTCCTTCCCCTCGGGCACTTCCCAGCCCATCATCCGCGCCATGATCGCCTGTTCGAGCGGGCCTGACGCGAAGAACAGCCAGCGATAATAGGCCGCGCGTTCATGCGTGTCGGGAAGCAGGCCCGCACCCGGATGCGTTTCGGCGAGGTAATGGTTGATCGCCGCGCACTCCGTCACCGTGTGGTCGTGACCCCCGCTGTCGTCGGCGTGATGGTGGACAAGCGCCGGGACCTTTCCCATCGGGTTGATGTCGGCGTAGTTCGCGGGCTTGCTGTCCCAGTTGAACACGACGTCATCGTAGTCCGCCCCCGCCTCGTGCAGCGCCCAGCGGGATATCTGTCCCCGGCTCATCGCCACGGTGTAGAAGGTGAATTCGGCCATCTGTCTCTCTCCCCGGGGACGGCTTTCAGGTCTGGCGAAAGGCCCAGCGCAGCGTCCGCCCAACGCCCCACGTCGCCGCGCGTGCGGGCAGCGCGGTAAGGACTGGGCGCTGGATCCGCAGCATCGAACGCGCCCAGTCTGGCACCATCGCCACCGCCTCGGCCGCGACCACGGCCTGGAGCGCCTGCGGCGTGCCTTCGGGCCTGGATGTGAGAACGAGCTGGGCGACTTCGCGCGCTTCGGGCGACGTTTTCAAATCGGCCCGCAATTCGCGAAAGATCGCCTCGGCCTCGCGCCGGCTTTCGGGCACGGGATCGGCGCCCAGGGCGCGTGCGATGATCGCGAACTGGCGATAATATTCGTCCTGTTCGGCATAGGGCATTTCGGGCCGGACATGGCGCAGGTACCCGGCAAGAAAGCTCTGCGCCTCGACCACGTGGACCCAGGCGAGCGTGCGCGGATCGGCGGCGGTATAGGGTTCGCCCCCCGGCAGCGTCCCGCCGACCTTCGCGTGGATGCGGTTGACGCGGTCGATCGCCTTCATGGCCTCGTCGCGGTGGCCGAAGGTCGTCACGGCGATGAAGCGCGCGGTGCGGCGCAGGCGGCCGTGCATGTCGGCGCGGAAATTGGAATGGTCGAGCACGCCCTGCAGCGCCGCCGGGTGCAGCATCTGCAACAAAAGCCCCCGGATCCCGCCGGTCATCATGCCCACGATATCGGCATGCACCATGCGGATCGGCGTATCGCGCGCGAACAGCGCCTCGTCGGAGGGCGGAACGGGCTGCTGGCCGGTCTCGTTGAAGAGATCGCGCACCTGCCCGACAAGGCGCAGGCGCAGGGTTTCGAGCGGGTCCGCCATGCGTGTCAAAGTAATGCGTGTCGGCGCGATTTGCGAGCATCTTCGCCGTCGTCCGCGCGCACTTGCAAATTTAGCAGGGCCGAGCGGCTTGCAGCTTTAGCCGAGGCCCTTTAACCGGGCCTTGCGATGAACAGCCATTCCTCAGAAGAATTCGCCGGCAAGGAAGCCATGCCCTCCCAGCCCGACACGACCATCGACGTGAAGGACACGTTCGGCATCGATGTCGACTGGCAGGTCCCTGCCTTCTCCGCCAATGACGAACACGTGCCCGAGCTCGACAGGGATTACGTGTTCGACCCGGACACGACGCTCGCGATCCTCGCAGGCTTCGCGCACAATCGGCGGGTGATGGTGCAGGGCTATCACGGGACGGGCAAATCGACCCATATCGAACAGGTCGCAGCGCGCCTTAACTGGCCGAGCGTGCGCGTGAACCTCGACGCGCATATCAGCCGCATCGACCTTGTCGGGCGCGACGCGATCGTATTGAAGGACGGGCTGCAGGTCACCGAGTTCAAGGAAGGCATTCTTCCGTGGGCGCTGCAGCACCCGGTCGCGCTGACCTTCGACGAATACGACGCGGGGCGTCCGGACGTGATGTTCGTGATCCAGCGCGTGCTCGAATTCGACGGCCGTCTCACCCTGCTCGACCAGAACCGCGTCATCACGCCGAACAAGTGGTTCCGCCTGTTCGCGACGACCAACACGGTCGGCCTCGGCGACACCAGCGGGCTCTATCACGGCACGCAGGCGATCAACCAGGCGCAGATGGACCGCTGGAACATCGTGGTGGCGCTCAATTACCTCCCGGCCGAAACCGAACAGGCAATCGTCAAGTCGAAGACGCCGGACACCGAGGACAAGGCCATCGCCGACATGATCAAGGTCGCCGAACTGACCCGGCAGGGCTTCATGAACGGCGACATCTCGACCGTGATGAGCCCGCGCACCGTCATCACCTGGGCGCAGAACGCGGCGATCTTCAAATCGGTCGGCTTCGCATTCCGCCTCAGCTTCCTCAACAAGTGCGACGAGGCCGAACGGATGCTGGTGAGCGAATATTACCAGCGCGTCTTCAACGAGGACCTGCCCGAAGGCGCGGCGCATGGGACGGTGACAGTAGGCCAGTGATTGGAGGCCAGTGATTGGAGGCCAGTGATTGGAGGCCAGTGATTGGAGGCCAGTGATTGGAGGCCAGTGATTGGAGGCCAGTGATTGGAGGCCAGTGATTGGAGGCCAGTGATTGGAGGCCAGTGATTGGAGGCCAGTGATTGGAGGCCAGTGATTGGAGGCCAGTGATTGGAGGCCAGTGATTGGAGGCCAGTGATTGGAGGCCAGTGATTGGAGGCCAGTGATTGGAGGCCAGTGATTGGAGGCCAGTGATTGGAGGCCAGTGATTGGAGGCCAGTGATTGGAGGCCAGTGATTGGAGGCCAGTGATTGGAGGCCAGTGATTGGAGGCCAGTGATTGGAGGCCGGTGATTGGCGCACACCGATCGGCGGGCGCTGATCGGTTCCTGCGATCCTTCTTGCCGGGCGCCGTATTAGCCTGTTAATACAGTTCGCATGGGCCTCTTCGAGCGATTCCGCAGGAGCGCGCGCGCGCATTCGCGCGGTAGCGCTGATTCCGACGCTCCCGGCTATTTCCCGCTCTACGAATCGCAGCGCCCGGTAGACGACGAGGATGCGCCCTCGCGCGCCGCTCCCGCCCCCGATTACGCCAAGTGGGACGAAAGTCTCGCCCGGCTCGACGATGCGGTCGAAATCGAGGAACGCCGCCGCCTCAGGTGGTGGCAGCGCGAATACTGGCGCTCTCGCGGCAAGCTGTGGTGGACGGTGCGGGGCATTGCCGCCGCGCTGCTCGCCTTCTTCGCGCTGATCGGCTGGCTCGCCGTCACGGCGCCGCTTTCGAAAAGCCTCGAGCCCATCGCCGCCCCGCAGGTTACGCTGCTCGCCAGCGACGGGACGCCGATCGCGCGTTCCGGGGCGATGGTGGCGGAGCCGGTCGAGATCGCCAAGCTTCCGCCGCACGTTCCGCAGGCCTTCATGGCGATCGAGGACCGGCGGTTCTATTCGCATTGGGGGATCGACCCGCGCGGTATCGCGCGCGCCGCATGGACCGGGCGGGGCGGTGGTTCGACCATCACCCAGCAGCTGGCCAAGTTCACCTTCCTCACGCCCGAACAGACCCTGACCCGCAAGGCCCGCGAGGCGATGATCGCGCTGTGGCTGGAGGCGTGGCTGACCAAGGACGAGATCCTCGAACGCTACCTGTCGAACGCCTATTTCGGCGACAACCAGTACGGGCTTCGCGCGGCTTCCTTGCACTATTTCTACCGCCAGCCCGAAAACCTGAAGCCCGAACAGGCCGCGATGCTGGCCGGGTTGCTCCAGGCGCCATCCGCCTATGCGCCGACCCGGCATTACGACCGGGCGAAGGCGCGCATGGATCTCGTCGTCGCGGCGATGGTGGAGGAGGGGTATCTCACGCCCGGAGAGGCCGCGGCGCTGCCCGCGCCCCGGCTCGACGTGCGCACGCGCAACGATCTTCCGACGGGGACCTATTTCGCCGACTGGGCGCTTCCCATCGCGCGCGAGGGGATGGAGGCGAGCTATTCGAGGCAGGTGCTCACGACCACGCTCGATTCGCGCCTGCAGGCGCTGGCGAGCCGGGTGGTGGCGCGCGCGCCGCTGGGAACTGCGCAGGTCGCGCTGGTCGCGATGCGGCCCACCGGAGAGGTGGTCGCGATGGTCGGCGGCAGGGATTACGCGACCTCGCCCTTCAACCGGGCGACGCAGGCCCGCCGCCAGCCGGGATCGACCTTCAAGCTGTTCGTCTATCTCGCCGCGCTCGACGCCGGGTGGGAGCCGGAGGACACGATAGCCAACACGCCGTTCGAAAGCGGGTCCTATCAGCCGAAAAATGCGCGCGAGAACTATTCGGACACGATCACGCTTGAACAGGCGCTCGCTTCGTCGAGCAATGTCGCCGCCGTGCGGCTGATGAACGAGGTCGGTTCAAAGCGGGTGATCCGCATGGCGCGCGATCTGGGCGTCGCCTCCGCAATGCCGGAAGGCGATCCGAGCCTCGCGCTCGGCACCTCGACCATGACGCTGATCGAGCTCACCGCCTCCTATGCGGGCGTCGCGGGCAATGCCTTTCCGGTCACTCCGCGCGCGTTCGAGCGCGAGGAGAAGGGCTGGTTCGACTGGCTGACCACGCGCGAGGACAGCCTTTCGAGCCGCCACCACGAGGCGATCGAGCGGATGCTGCGCGCGGCCGTCAATCGCGGCACGGGGCGCGCGGCGATGCTGCCGGTCGCCAATTACGGCAAGACCGGGACGACGCAGGATTACCGCGACGCGCTGTTCGTGGGCTATGCCGGGGAGGGCGAGAACCGGCTGGTGGTGGGCGTGTGGATCGGTAATGACGACAATTCGCCGCTTGCCGGTGTCACGGGCGGGAGCCTGCCGGCGCGCATCTGGAAGGATTTCATGCGCGGCGCGCTGCGCCTTGGCGGGCCGGCCCCGGCGCCCGTGCCCACCGCCTCGCCCGATCCCGAAGGCCCGGTCCAGCCCTTCGACGTGCCCGAGGGCGCCGAAATCCCGCTCGACGAGAACGGCTCGACGCTCAGGATCGAGGAAGGCGCGGTCACGGTCACGACCGAGATCGACGGCGCCCCGGTCGAATTTCGCCTGCGCGAGGACGGGCTGGAGGTCGTCCCCGCAGGCGCGGACCCGCCGAACTAGGCCATCAGGATGTTCATGACCGCGCTTGCGATCGGGCGGGTGCGGTCGTCCTGCCACGCCTCGACCGTCAGGTTGGCATTGCGCCGGCCGAGCCGCGTGATCCGGGCGAGCGCAAAGGTGCGTTTCTGCCGTCCGGCGGAGAGGTATTGCACGGTGATGTTGATCGGTTTCAATTGCGGCTCGCGCCCTTCGGCCAACAGCCGGGTGCGCAGCGCGGCATAGCCCGCCGTCTCGAGCAGGCCCGCCGTCGCCCCGCCATGGAAATGGCCCGGCCGCCCCTCGACATTGCGGCCGAAATCCACCGCGAGCACCGGGAGGCCGTCCTCCTCGCGCTCGACCTCGATGCCGAGCGAGCGGGCATAGGCGGTGAGTTCGAGCGAAGAGCCCTCAGTCATCGTCGCGGCCTTCCGTTTTCGCGCTCTCGGCCTGCGCTTCGAGGCGTTTCTTCGGATCGTAGGAAACCTGCATGAAGACCCCCGCGACATGCGCCACCGGGTCGGCTTCGTCCCCGTCATGGGCGATGCCGCGCACGAAGGCGGCCGAACGGGTGGTGCGGTAGCATTCGACCCGGCCCCACACCGCGCTCTTCTCGCGCGCGGGGCGCTGGTAATCGACCCTGAGGTCGAGCGTCGCGACCGGGGTGAACACGCCGGTCGTCTGCCAGATCGACATCCCGCTCGCCATGTCCATGAGGCTGACGATCGGGCCGGAGGCGAGGACGTGGCGGTCGGGTTCGCCGATCAGGTCCTCGCGCCAGGGCAGCTTCAATTCGACCCAGTTCTGCCCGTGGGCCACGTATTCGAGGCCGAGCCATCCGGTATGGCCGGCGCGAAAGAAGAATTTCCCCGCCTCGCCGGCGTCGAATTTCGGCTGATTGCTCATCGCCATGTCCCTAGGGCCGACGGCGAGCGCATCCAATCCCCCATGTCACAGCACCCCGCCGGCGAGCCGGTCGATCGCGCCTTGCAGGATGATTGCGGCGGCGTGGCTGTCGATGCTCTGGGCGCGTTTTTTCCGGCTTGTGCCCTGGCCGATCAGTGCCGCCTCGGCGCTTTTGGTGGACCAGCGTTCGTCCCACAGCAGGACGGGCAGCGCGAAGGCTTCGGCGCAATTTTTCGCATAGGCGCGGCTCGCCTGCGCGCGCGGGCCTTCGGAGCCGTCCATGTTGCGCGGCAGGCCGATCACCACGCCCCGGACCTGCCGTTCGGCGATCAGCGCGGCAAGCGTCTCGCGGTCGCGCCCCCATTTGCCGCGCGCGATCGTCCTGCCATTGGTGGCGAAGCGCCAGCCCGCATCGCAGGTCGCGGTGCCGACGGTCTTGGTGCCGAGATCGAGCCCGAGCAGCGCGCCGCCATCGGGCAGGGCCTCGGCGAAATCGAGGGCGTGTTCGGTAATCAGTTCGCCGTGTCCCCGCCCGCGCTTTCACCCGCAAAGGCCTGCACCCGGCGCGCCGCGTCGACCTTGGTGTTCGCCCAGAACAGCGGGATGTCATAGACGTGGTAATTGTTCCCCGGGAGCACCAGCGCGCCCATTTCCGGCGGCGGGCCGATCATCAGCAGGCCGCGATCCTCGCAGGTCGCAGGCACGGCGCCCGGCACCAGTTCGCCGTCGGCAAGGCTTTCGTCGGGCTTGAGCGTGCCGAGATTGCGGTTCGCCGGGGCCGAGCCGCCGATCCGGCCGGTGATGGGATTGGTGCACAGGATCTCGCTCGTCCCGCGCACCTCTCCGTCGAGCCCGGTCGAGGCGGCATAGGTTTCGAGCACGGCGGAAGGATCGGCCGGCGCGGCAAAGCTCGACCATGACAGCACGCAGCCCGTCTGGTTCGCGGTCGCGCAGGCGGGAACTCCCATCGCCGGAAGGTCATGTTCGAGCGAGATCGGCCAGCCGATGACATAGGCCGCGACCAGCCGTCCGGCGGCGGGCGATCCCTGCACCTCTTCCGCCAGAAGGCGCATCAGGTGGAGCGCGCCCTGGCTGTGCCCGGCGAGCACGATCGGCGTTTCCTCTCCCACCGAATCGAGGAAATAGCGGAACGCCTCGCGCACATCGGCATAGGCCGCATCGAGCGCCTGTCCGCCTTCCGGGCCATTGGTCAGAAAGGCGCCCATCGTCGCCTGGCGATAGCGCGGCGCCCAGATTTCGGACGCGGCGTTGAACGGGCTCGCCATGCCGCGCAGGAAGATGCGGGCGAATTTGTCGGCCTCGGCCGCGTCGGGATCGTCGGTCTCGCCCAGCGGTGCATTCCAGTTGGCGGTGCTGCGATAGCTGGTGGGATGGACGAAGAAGACCGCGAAATCGGGCTGGTCCGTGGTCGACACGACGCGCGCCTTCGCGTCCTCGCTCACCCCGCTCGGGACGGCGGTTTCGGGCGCGTAGGCGGGTTGCCAGCGGGCCGGGTCCGAAGTGCCGATGCCCGGGCGCGAATACCACAGCGAGGGGTCTTCATAGGCGTTGCGTTCGAGCGGTTCCTGGGGCGTGAATTCGCTGTCGGGCACCATCACGAAGCGCGTGATCTCGGCCGAGAACAGGGTGAGAGCGAGCGCGCCCGCAAGGATCAGGACGATGATCGTCGCGACGAGATAGAGGAATTTCTTGGCCATGGCCTATCCGCGTCCCTTCATTCGTTCGCCCCGGCACGGGGCGCGGTTCCCTCGGCCAGAGCGGGGCGCAGCGTGGTCCATGCCCGGTCGCCGCGCAGGCTGGAAAACCAGCTCGCCGGGTTCCAGGTGGTCGACCCGTCGAGCGAGAAGGTGATGAATTCCGCGCGCCCGCCGATATTTTCCAGCGGAACCGGGCCGCCAAGGCCGCTTTCGGCGATGCTGGCGCGGCTGTCGGCCGAATGGTCGCGGTTGTCGCCCATCACGAAGACGTGGCCTTCGGGAACGGTGACGGGGCCGTGATCGTCGAAGCGCACGCGTTCGTGATCGATAATGAGATAGGTCGCGCCATTGGGCAGCGTCTCGCGGAAGGTCGGCGGCTCGAAAAAGGTGCCCTCGGGCGTGGTGACGCGGTAATCCTCGAACGCGTCGAGGCAGGGCGTCGCCAGCCCGTCGATGCGGTTGCAGTAGAGTTCGGGTTCGAACGGCAGGCGCACCGATGCGACCTGTTCGCGCGCGACCGGGGTGCCGTTCAGGATCAGGCGCCCGCCCTCGACCTCGACGATGTCGCCGGGCAGGCCGACGACGCGCTTGATGTAATCCTCGTTCCTGATCGGGTGCACGGGGATGACGATGTCGCCATATTCGGGCGTGTCGGGCCAGATGCGCCAGTCGCCTCGCGGGAGCAGGTGGAAGCTCGCCGAGGCCCAGGACCAGCCATAGGGATATTTGCTGACGATCAGCCGGTCGCCCACCCACAGGGTCGGCATCATCGAGGCCGAGGGGATGTAGAACGGCTTGGCGACGAGGCTGTGGAAGGCCAGCACCGCGAGCAGCATCAGCGCAAGGCCGCGCAGTTCGGCCAGCCAGTTGACCTTCTCGCTCTCCTGCCCGCCGTCCTGCGGAAGAGGTGCGGGGCCGGCCGCGCCCGCATTGCCCCCGGCATCGCCGGAAACGGGCGCCGCATTGTTCGGGTTGTCGCTCGCGGAGGGCTTGGATTCGTGATCGGTCACTGGGATTGTTCTCGTAAGGGGTCAGGACGGGTCCGGGGTGGGCGCGGGCAGCGGAAGGGCCTCGATCAGCACGAGCGCATAGGCCCATGGGTGATCGTCGGTGAGGGTCAGATGAATGCGCGCCTCATGCCCGTGGGGCGTCATTTCTTCAAGCCGCTTTGCCGCGCCGCCGGCAAGCGCGAGCGTCGGCGCGCCCGAAGGTGCGTTGACGACGCCGATATCCTTCATGAAGACGCCGCGCCTGAATCCTGTGCCGATCGCCTTGGAAAAGGCTTCCTTGGCGGCGAAACGCTTGGCGTAGGTGCCGGCGATGGTGAAGGGGCGGCGGCGGGCCTTGGCGCGTTCGGTGGGGGTGAAGACGCGGTTCTCGAAGCGCTCGCCGAAGCGTTCGAGCGAGTTTTCGATGCGTTCGATATTGCACAGGTCCGAACCAAGGCCGATGATCATGAAGGAAATGCCTTTCGTGAATCCTACGGGAATTTTCCGGAAAATCTGCCCCGCATGGCTGACGCGAACTAAGCCGGTGGGCCTTTCAGGATAAGGGCGACCAACAGGCCGAGGACCACGAAATGGATCATCACCTGGCTCTTGAACAGGGGGTGGGCGAAATCGCCCTTCGCGCGGGAGAGCGAGCCGACATAGCCGAACGCCTGGAGGATGACCCAGCCGATCGCGAAGGCGAGCATGACGCCTTTCGCCACCGCATAGCCCAGAAAGCCAACGGCGGTCAGGAACAGGGTTGAGCCGAAGAAGGCCCAGCGTTTCTGTTCGGCGGTGAGATCCGGGGCTTGTGCGGCCACTAAAGGTGCTCTCTCATCTGGCCTCATCCATCAATTCGCGCATCCGCCGGATCGCCTCCTCGAGCCCGATGAAGACCGCCTCGCCGATCAGGTAGTGGCCGATATTGAGCTCGGCGATCTGGGGAATGGCCGCGATCGGCGTCACGTTGTCGAAGGTGAGGCCGTGCCCGGCATGCGGCTCGATCCCGTTCTTCGCGGCGAGCGCGGCCATGTCGGAAATGCGCCTCAGTTCCGCCGCCGTCCGCTCGGAATCGCCGTCCTGGACCGCGTGGGCATATTCGCCGGTGTGGAATTCGACCACCGGCGCGCCCAGCCGCAACGCTGCGTCCAATTGCCGCTCGTTCGCCTCGATGAAAAGCGAGACGCGGATGCCCGCCCCCTTCAGTTCCTCGACGATCGGGGCGAGCTGGTTGTGCAGCCCGGCCGCGTCCAATCCGCCTTCGGTGGTGCGCTCCTCGCGCTTTTCGGGGACGATGCAGGCGGCATGCGGTTTGTGACGCAGCGCGATTTCCAGCATTTCGCGGGTCGCCGCCATTTCGAGGTTCAACGGCAGGTCGGTCGCATGCTGGATGCGGCGCAGGTCCTCGTCACGGATATGGCGGCGATCCTCGCGCAGGTGAGCGGTGATGCCGTCCCCGCCGACCTTGGCAACGATTTCCGCCGCGCGAACAGGGTCCGGGTGATCGCCGCCGCGTGCATTGCGGATCGTCGCGACGTGATCGATGTTCACGCCGAGCCGCAGCGGGTTGGGATGGAGTGTCCTCGACATTGCGCTCACGCCTCCTAGGGGAAAGGCCTATTTCCGGCTACCCGGCTTGGTCACAGCTACGGCGGCAAGATCGGGCGGGATGTCGCCGGGCGCATAGGTCGGGAAATCGAACGCGGCGAGCGGGTAGAAGGGAACGCCGAGATCGACCGAACCCATCGACCGATCGATCAGCGCGCATTCGGCGATCACCTCGCCGCCCTCGCGCGCGACCGCTGCAATCGCCTCGCGGCTGGAAAGCCCGGTGGTCACCACATCTTCGACCATCAGCACCTTCGCCCCTTTTTCGAGCGCAAAGCCGCGGCGCAGGTGAAAGGTGCCTTCGGGTCGTTCCAGGAACAGCGCGTCCCTGCCCAGCGCCCGGCCGACCTCATGGCCGATGATGATGCCGCCCATTGCGGGCGAGACGACGGTGTCGACCGCGTCGACCACTTCGGCAGGGATGCCCGCCACCACCGCTTCGGCGAGGCGGGCGGCGCGCGCCGGATTCATCAGAACGCGCGCGCATTGCAGGTAATGGCCGCTATGCTTGCCCGACGACAGCTTGAAATGACCTTCGAGCAGCGCGCCGCAGCTGCGGAATTCGGCGAGCACTTCGTCTTCGGTCATGGCTTTGGGGGAGGGTCGATTCATCTAGGGAAGCCTGTCGAAAATGGCGGGCGGGCGCTCCCAAACCCAAGGATTTGCGCGGGCTTGCGCGCGCGGCATGGAAGCTTGCATAAAAATCTCCCTAGTAGCGCTTGAGGGTGCGGGCAAGCGCGGCTAAGGGACCACCAACGCTGGCAAAGCTGTCGGTTATTGCGTTGCCCCACCTGCCCTTCACACGGGCTTCGGGCGGGGCGACATGGGATCAGATCTGGACAACGATTTAGGCACACTATGATGGGTCATATGAACGCCCGTATCAAAATCGCTACCCTGTCGCTGCTCGCGGCGCTTTCCGTCGTGTTCGCGCCGCAGGTCGCCCTCGCGCAGGATGACGCGCTCACTGCAGCGCCCGGCAGCGGCGAAGTCTTCGGCGAAGCGCCCGCGAGCGCGGCGTCGGGTGAAATCGTGGCGAGCGAGACGACCCCTCCGCAGGCCGTGGGCGCCTACAGCCCGATGGCCCCGACCAAGAACAAGGGCATGCCGACCGACCCGAACAGCGGGGAACCGGGCGCGATGGCCAAGTCGCTGACCTTCCAGGACCAGTATTCCAAGGACGGCGAATACGCGCTGTGGATGCACAACTGGTTCCTGCTGCCGGTGATCACCGCGATCTCGCTGTTCGTGCTGGGCCTGCTGCTCTATGTTGTCGTGCGCTACAGCCGCCGCGCCAATCCCGAGCCTTCGCGCACGACGCACAACACCTGGATCGAGGTGGTCTGGACGATCGTTCCCGCCGCGATCCTCGTCGTGATCGCCGTGCCGTCCCTGACCCTGCTTGCGCGCCAGTATGAAACGCCGCCCGAGGACGCGGTCACGATCAAGGCGACCGGCTATCAGTGGTACTGGGGTTATTCCTATCCCGACCATGGCGAGATCGAGGTGATCTCGAACATGCTGTCCGATGCCGACGCCATCAAGAACGGCGAGCCGCCGCAGCTCGCGGTCGACAACCGCATGGTCGTGCCCGCCGGCGTGCCGCTGCGCATCCAGACGATCGGCGCGGACGTGATCCACTCCTTCGCGATCCCCTCGCTCTGGTTCAAGCAGGATGCGGTCCCGGGCCGCCTCAATGAAAAGCTGCTCACCATCGAGGAGCCGGGCGTCTATTATGGCCAGTGCAGCGAATTGTGCGGCACGCGCCACGCCTACATGCCGATCGCGATCGAAGCGCTTCCACCCGAGCAATTCGCCGCATGGGTCCGCTCGCAGGGCGGCACCATGCCCGGAGGAGGCACCGGCGAAGAAGCCGCTGCCGAGGAAGAGGCGCCGGTCGGGGAAGTGGCCGAAGTGGCGCTCGCCGACTGAGCTCCTTGCGAACCGATTGATTAGTTACGAAACCTGAGAGACCGAAACGATGGCCACCACTGCTGAAGGCTTCGACATCCACCAGGAAGATCACGCGGACCACGCGGATCACAAGCCGGGCTTCTTTTCCCGCTGGTTCATGTCGACCAACCACAAGGATATCGGGACGCTCTACCTGATCTTCGCGATCATCGCCGGGGTCATCGGCGGCGCGATTTCGGGGATCATGCGGCTCGAACTGGCCGAACCGGGCATCCAGTACCTGACCTGGTGGGCCGGTTTCATGGGCGGCAGCTCGGATCTCAACACCGCGCTCCACATGTGGAACGTGTTCATCACCGCGCACGGCCTCATCATGGTCTTCTTCATGGTGATGCCCGCGATGATCGGCGGCTTCGGCAACTGGTTCGTGCCGCTGATGATCGGCGCGCCGGACATGGCGTTCCCGCGCATGAACAACGTCTCTTTCTGGCTGACCGTGGCGGGCTTCTTTTCGCTCCTGTTCTCGATGTTCGTGCCGGGCGGCGCGGGCAATGGCGCAGGCGTGGGCTGGACGGTCTATGCCCCGCTTTCGACCACCGGTTCGCCCGGTCCCGCGGTCGATTTCGCGATCTTCTCGCTCCACCTTGCGGGCGCGGGTTCGATCCTGGGCGCGACGAACTTCATCACCACCATCTTCAATATGCGCGCGCCGGGCATGACCCTGCACAAGATGCCCCTGTTCGTGTGGTCGGTGCTGGTCACCGCCTTCCTGCTGCTGCTTGCGCTGCCGGTCCTGGCCGCTGCGATCACCATGCTGCTGACGGACCGCAATTTCGGCACGACCTTCTTCGATCCGGCGGGCGGCGGCGATCCGGTGCTCTACCAGCACCTGTTCTGGTTCTTCGGCCACCCCGAAGTCTACATCATGATCCTGCCGGGCTTCGGCATGATCTCGCAGATCGTCGCGACCTTCAGCCGCAAGCCCGTGTTCGGCTATCTCGGCATGGCCTATGCCATGGTCGCGATCGGCGTCGTCGGCTTCATCGTGTGGGCGCACCACATGTATACCGTGGGCCTCGACGTGAACACGAAGATGTATTTCACCGCGGCCACCATGGTGATCGCGGTCCCGACCGGCGTGAAGATCTTCAGCTGGGTGGCGACGATGTGGGGCGGGAGCCTCGAATTCAAGTCTCCGCTCGTCTGGGCGCTGGGCTTCATCTTCCTGTTCACCGTGGGCGGAGTGACCGGCGTCGTGCTCGCCAATGGCGGCATCGACGACAACCTTCACGACACCTATTACGTCGTAGCGCACTTCCACTACGTGCTGTCGATGGGTGCGGTGTTCTCGATGTTCGCGGGCTTCTACTACTGGTTCCCGAAGATGAGCGGGCGGATGCACTCCGAACTGCTCAGCCACATTCACTTCTGGCTGTTCTTCATCGGCGTGAACGTGATCTTCTTCCCGCAGCACTTCCTGGGCATGCAGGGGATGCCGCGGCGCTATCCGGACTACACCGAAGCGTTCACGCTGTGGCACCAGGTGAGTACCTACGGCTACTACATCATGGCGATTTCGATGCTCTTCTTCTTCGCCAACCTCGTCTATGCCTTCGTCGCGGGCCGCCGGGCCGAGGCCAATCCGTGGGGCGAAGGTGCGACGACGCTCGAATGGACGCTGTCTTCCCCGCCGCCGTTCCACCAGTTCGAAACGCTGCCGGTGATCGAGGATCATCACAATTACCACGATCACCGTCCGCTCGGCGAAAAGCCGGCCGGCGCCTGACGGGAGGGGCCTTTCGGGGCCCGCCGAAAACAGGGACAACAGGGGGAGGGCGCGCCGGGGCGGTGCGCTCTCCTTCGAATAGAAGATCATGACGATGCAGAACGCAGCCACACCCACCACCACGATGCCGGCCGAATGGCGTGATTTCTTCACGCTGACCAAGCCGCGCGTGATGACGCTGGTGATCTTCACCGGGATCTGCGGCCTGCTCGCCGCGCCTGGCAGCATCCATCCCGTGCTCGGCTTCACCGCGATCCTCGCGATCTCGATGGGTGCGGGCGGTTCGGCGGCGCTCAATCACTGGTGGGAGGCCGATCTCGACAAGGGGATGAAGCGCACCGCCAAGCGTCCGCTGCCCTCGGGCCGGATGCGGCGCGAGGATGCGCGCGATTTCGGCGTGTTCCTGTCCGCGGTATCGGTGGTGCTGATGGGGGTTGCGATCGGCTGGCTCGCCGCCGCAACGCTCGCCATCGCGATCGTCTATTACGCGGTCGTCTACACGATGTGGCTGAAGCCGCGCACGCCGCAGAACATCGTCATCGGCGGCGGCTCGGGCGCGTTTCCGCCGCTGATCGGCTGGGTCGCGGTGACGGGCGAGATCACCGCCATGCCGGTTCTGCTGTTCGCGATCATCTTCTTCTGGACCCCGCCGCATTTCTGGGCGCTAGCGCTGTTCGTGAAGTCGGACTACGCCAAGGTCGGTATCCCGATGCTGCCCGTGGTCGCGGGCGAAAAGACCACGCGCCAGCACATACTCGTCTACACCTTCGTCCTTGCCCCCATCGCGATCGCTCCTTGGGCGATCGGCGGGACCAGCTGGGTCTACGGTTCGGTCGCGGTCGTCCTGTCGGCGCTGTTCGTCCTCCTTGCCATCCCGGTCGGCCTGCGCGAGCGTGCCGAGGAGGATTCGATGCGTGAGGAGAAGGTGCTCTTCAAGTTCTCGATCTACTATCTCTTCGCCCTGTTCGCGGCGCTGGTCGCCGACCGGGTGCTTGCCGCCAACGGCCTGATCGGGCCCGGAATGCTCGAAGGCGTGCTGGCATGACCCCCGAAGAGGAAGAGGAATTCAAGCGCCGCCGCAAAAGCCGCAACCTGGTGCTCGGCGGGACGCTCCTGTTTTTCGTGGTGCTGTTCTACGCGATCACCGTGGTGAGGATGGGGGACTGACATGAGCGCCTCCACGATCGACGCCGACACCTCGCGCAGGAACCTGCGCACCGGGCTTTACGCGATGCTGTTCGCGTTGTTCATGCTCGGGCTCGGCTATGCGGCGGTTCCGCTCTACGACCTGTTCTGCCGCGTTACCGGCTTTGCCGGGACGACGCAGGTCGCCAGCGAGGACGATGCCGCGCGCGCCGCGGCCGCCGGCGTCAACCGCACCATCTCGGTCCGGTTCGACGCCTCCACCGCGAGCGGGATGCCCTGGACGTTCAAGCCCGATCAGGTGACCGAGACGGTCCGCATCGGAGAGCGCGACATCGCGACCTATACCGCGATCAACAATTCGGATGCGCCGATCACCGGCACCGCCACCTTCAATGTCGAACCCGCTCAGGCCGGGCTTTATTTCCAGAAGGTGCAGTGCTTCTGCTTTACCGAGCAGACGCTCCAGCCGGGCGAGGAAGTGCGCATGCCGGTCCTGTTCTACGTCGATCCCGCGATCGAGGAGGACGAGTTCATGGCCGATGTCGAACAGATCACGCTGAGCTACACTTTCCACCGCGCGAAACAGCCCGTATCGAACGGGCGCGCGCGCTAACACCAAACCATCGCAGGATTCCTAAGGGACGGGAACGAGAAACATGGCAGGCAATGTAAACCACGACTATCACATCCTCGAACCGGACATCTGGCCGCTGGTTGGCTCGATGTCGGCGTTGACCTTCACCACGGGGATGGTGCTGAGCTGGTATCCCGACCTGTTCGGCACCATGGCCGCTATCGTCATGTGGGCGGGCCTTGCCGGCCTGATCGCGACCTTCTTCATGTGGTTCAAGAACATCGTCGTCGAAGCGCAGCGCGGCGATCACACCCCGGTTGTGCAGCTGCACATGCGCTACGGCATGATCCTGTTCATCGCGTCCGAAGTCATGTTCTTCGTCGGCTGGTTCTGGGCGTGGTTCGATTTCTCGCTGTTCCCCTCGACCCTGACCGAAGTGGTCGGCGGCGTCTGGCCGCCCAAGGCGATCGAGGAAGTGCTCGACCCGTTCAGCCTGCCGCTGCTCAACACGCTGATCCTGCTGTGTTCGGGCACCACGGTCACCTGGGCGCACCATTCGCTGATCCACGGCGACCGGCAGGGGCTCAAGCAGGGCCTGTGGGCGACCATCGCGCTCGGCGTGCTGTTCAGTTTCATCCAGGCCTATGAATATGCGGTCGCGCCGTTCTCCTTCGGCGGCAACACCTATTCGAGCGCCTTCTACATGGCGACGGGATTTCACGGCTTTCACGTGATCGTCGGCACGATCTTCCTCGCCGTGTGCCTCTACCGCGCCTATCTCGGCCATTTCACCCCTCGCCAGCATTTCGGTTTCGAAGCGGCGGCGTGGTACTGGCACTTCGTTGACGTGGTGTGGCTGTTTCTGTTCATCGCCGTCTATGTCTGGGGCGGTTGGGGCGCCGAATACCACTGATGGGGCAGGGCTTAGGCCCTGATGCGCAGAAGGGGCAGCCGGGCCTTGGCCGGGCTGCCCTTTTCGGTTTGTGTCCCCGCTGCGGCGCGCGCACACTGTTCGAGGCCCCGGCGCGCATCGCGCTTTCCTGCGATGCTTGCGGGCTCGACCTCGGCGCGCTGGAGCGGGGCGGGCGGCTTGCCGGGGTGCTGACGATGGTGCTGGCGGTGTTCCTGATCGGCGCGGCGCTGGGTGTCGATGCGGTGCTGAGGCCGCCGCTGTGGCTGTCGGCGCTGGTCTGGGCGCCGCTGACCGTGGGCGCAGTGGTGTTCGCCCTGCGGTTCTACCGCACGACGCTGCTCTATCGCCAATACGAAGCCGCCCGCGCGAAGGAACCCGCCCAGCCATGAAACGCCTCTCCGTCCTTCCGACGATCCTCGTCCTCGCAGCGGTCGCCACCATGATCGGCCTCGGCATCTGGCAACTGGGCCGGATGGACGAGAAGGCGGCGCTGATCGCGCAATACGAAGCCGCGCTCGCCGAGACAGAGACGGTGCGCTGGCCTTCGCCCGCGCAGTACGAGGAAAGCCTTTTCCGGCTGACACGGATCGACTGCGAAACGGTTCGCGGCATCGATTCGATCGGCGGGAAATCGGCCAATGGTCGGTCGGGCTGGGTCCATGTCGCGCGTTGCGAACATTCCGGGCAGGGTGTGGCCGATGTCACGATCGGCTGGTCGCGCGCGCCGGAGGTGCCGGACTGGCAGGGCGGTCTCGTCACCGGAAGGCTGGCGCCCTATGGCGACAATGTGCGCCTCATCGCGAGCGAACCGCAGGCGGGACTCGAACCGCTCGCCGCGCCCGACCCTGCGGACCTGCCCAACAATCACCTCGCCTATGCCGGGCAGTGGTTCTTCTTCGCGCTGACGGCGCTCGTCATCTATGGTTTTGCCCTGCGCTCCCGCCTGCGCGAACGGAAATGACACGCGCTGCCTCCCGCGCCATTGCCGCACGGCGCATGGGGCGCTAACCGCCATTCCCCATGGAATACGTCTCCACAAGGGGTAGCGCGCCCGCGCTCGATTTCGAAGGGGTGGCCCTGGCCGGCCTTGCCAGCGACGGTGGGCTTTACCTGCCGCGCCAATGGCCGCGCTTTTCGGAGGCGCAGATCCGCGGGCTTCGCGGGCTTGCCTATTGGGAATTCGCGGTAGAGGTGATCCGGCCTTTCGTGGGCGACAGCCTGACGGAGCGGGAACTCGGCGCAATCTGCCACGAGGTCTATGGCAATGCCTTCGCCCATGAGGCGGTGACGCCGCTGGTGCAGCTCGACCCGCGCAACTGGCTGCTCGAGCTGTTCCACGGCCCCACGCTCGCTTTCAAGGACGTGGCGCTGCAATTGCTCGGGCGCTTGTTCGAGACCTTCCTCGAACGCCGCGGCGAACGGCTCACCATCGTCGGCGCGACCAGCGGGGACACGGGTTCGGCCGCGATCAACGCGGTCGCCGGGCTCGACCGGGTCGAGATATTCATGCTCCACCCCCGGGGCCGGGTGAGCGAGGTCCAGCGCCGCCAGATGACGACCGTGCGTGCGCCCAATGTGCACAATCTCGCGATCGAAGGCAGCTTCGACGACGCGCAGGCCCATGTGAAACGGATGTTCGGCGATCCGGCGATCAACGGGCCGCTTTCGCTTGGCGCGGTCAACTCGATCAACTGGGCACGGCTGATGGCGCAGGTCGTCTATTATTTCTATTCCGCCGTCCAGCTCGGCGCGCCCGACCGCAAGGTCGCCTACAGCGTGCCGACCGGAAATTTCGGCGATGTCTTCGCCGGCTATGTCGCAGAGCGCATGGGGCTGCCGATCGAACGGCTGATCGTCGCCACCAATGTCAACGATATCCTCGTGCGGGCGCTCGCCCGGGGCGATTATTCCGCCAGCGGCGTGACGCCGACGATCACGCCTTCGATGGACATCCAGGTCAGTTCCAATTTCGAGCGGCTGCTGTTCGATTGCGGCGGGCGCGACGGTGCGGCGATGGCGGCGCAGATGGCGGGTTTCGCCGAAACGAAGGCGATGCAGCTCACCAATGCGCAGCGCGAGGGGGCAAGCGCGCTGTTCCGCGGTTTCAGCGCCGACCAGGACGCCACCGCACGCGCCATGCAATGGGCGCACCAGGCAGCCGGGCAGGTCATCGATCCGCACACGGCCGTCGGGCTCAGCGCGGCGCGCACCGCCCTGCAGGAGGAAGCGGTCGATCCGTCGGTTCCGCTGGTCACGCTCGCCACCGCGCATCCGGCCAAGTTCCGCGAGGCGGTGGAACGCGCGATCGGCGTGCGCCCGAACCTGCCCGCGCGCGTCGGCGACCTGTTCGCCCGCGAGGAACGCTTCACCGAGCTTCCCGGCGATTACGAGGCGAGCCGCGATTTCGTGCTCACCCACGCGCTTGCCGGGACACGCGGATCTTCGGCGGAGGCCTGATGGCGCAGATCGCGTCCGCCCCGTTGGTGATGGAATGCCAGGGCTGGGATGGCTATCGCCTGATCGACAGCGGGGCGGGGCGCAAGCTCGAGGCATTCGGCCCGCATGCCTTCATCCGGCCGGAGCCGCAGGCGCTGTGGCAGCCGCGACTGGCCGATTGGCACGCAGCGGGCGAATTCGTCCCCGGCTCGGACGAGGATGGCGGCGGGCGCTGGGATTTCGCCGAGGCCCTGCAGGAGGAAGGCTGGGAGCTTGGCTGGAACGAAGTCCGCTTCACCGCCCAACCGACCCCCTTTCGCCACCTGCAATTCTTCCCGGACATGGCGCCGGTGTGGGAATGGATGCGCGCGCAGCTTTCGGGGATGGACGAAGCCGAAACGCTGAACCTGTTCGGCTATACCGGGCTCGGCACGCTCGCCCTGTCGCGCCATGGCCGCGTGACGCACGTCGATGCGAGCAAAAAATCGGTCGCGCAGGCGCGCGACAACGCCGCGCTGTCGGGCATGGAGGACCGCCCGATCCGCTGGCTGGTCGACGATGCCGCGAAATTCGCCGCTCGCGAGGTGCGCCGCGAAAGGCGCTATGACGGGATCATCCTCGATCCGCCGAAATTCGGGCGCGGGCCGAAGAACGAGACATGGCGACTGGAAGAGGGCCTCGCGCCCCTCGTCCACGACTGCGCCAAGCTGCTCGATGCCGACAGCCGGTTCCTCTTTCTCACCGTCTATGCCGTGCGCATGAGCAGCATCGCGATTGCCGGGCTGATGGAGGAAGCGCTCGCGCATCTTCCCGGCACCATCGAGCACGGCGACCTCGCGGTGCTGGAGGAGCCCGCAGGGGACGCGCCGCGCCGCCGCCTTCCGACCGCGATCTTCGCGCGCTGGAGCAATCCGGGCTAAGGGCGCTCATGAACAGAATGACCGATTCGCTCACTCTCGAAGTCGCCGATCTCGAAGTCGATGTCCTCACCGGCATCTATTCCGAGGAAACGGGCAAGCCGCAGCCGCTCAGGATCACCGTGCAGGCGCGCTATGCCGTGGCCGATCGCTACGATCCCGATACGCCGCTCGATGCATCCAAGAATTACATGGATCTGAAGTTCGCTGCGTCCGAGGGGCTGCCCGAGGGCGTCCATTTCAAGCTGATCGAAGCGGTTGCCGACCATATCTGCGAGACGCTGTTCGTCGGCGATGCCCGGGTCGAGGCGGTGACGGTCAAGATCGTCAAGCTCGCCATCGCCGAAGCGGACGAGAAAATCGGCATCACCCTTCACCGCGAACGCCCCCGGGGCGAGGGATAAGGCCTTGCAGGTCGTCCTGACGGTTGAAACGCTTCCCGCAGAGCCGATCGCCGCAAGCGCGGCCTTCCATGCCGATCACCTCGCCGCGGCGGAGCGGATGCTCGCCGGCGATGGGGTCGAAGCGATCGCGATCTGCCTGCCTGCAGCGGACACGGACCACGATGACTGGCGCCTCGCTCTCGCCCGCGACCTTGCCCGCAGGTGGACGCCGCGCCGCGTCAACGTGGTCGGCGGGGCGGTCGGCGACGCGCGCGAGGATGCGCTCGCATATTTGGCAGATGCGCCGGGGATCACGGGCCAGTATATCCCGCTCTCATGAGTGAGGAGCCATCCGCCACCGCCATCGAAAGCCTGACGCGGCGGCGCGACGTGATCGCGGTCAACGACGAACCGCGCCCGCTGGTCGACGGCTTCCGGCGCGCGATCACCTATCTGCGCCTGTCGGTCACCGATCGCTGCGATCTGCGCTGCACCTATTGCATGCCCGAACGCATGACCTTTTTGCCCCGGCGCGAGGTGTTGAGCCTCGAGGAACTCTACGAGCTCGCCTGCGGCTTCATCGAGCGCGGCGTGACCAAGATCCGCATCACCGGGGGCGAGCCGCTGGTGCGGCGCGACATCGTGCACCTGTTCGAGATGCTCGGGCGCAGGCTCGGGCATGGGTTGGAGGAGCTGACGCTGACCACCAACGGGACGCAGCTCGCCCAGCATGCAGAGGCGCTGGCGAAGGCCGGGGTGCGGCGGGTCAATGTCTCGCTCGACACGCTGGAGCGCGCCCGGTTCGAGGCGCTGACCCGGCGCGATGCGCTGCCACAGGTGCTCGAGGGGATTGCAGCGGCGCGCGAAGCGGGGCTGAAGGTCAAGCTCAACGCGGTGGCGCTGAAAGGCGTGAACGAGGACGAACTGCCCGACCTTATCGAATGGGCGCATGGGCAAGGCCATGACGTGACGCTGATCGAGGTCATGCCGCTGGGCGATGTCGAGGAGGAGCGGCTCGACCAGTATCTCCCGCTGTCGGACGTTCGCGCGCGGCTGGAGCAGCGCTGGACGCTTGCCGAAAGCGACCATGCGACCGGCGGCCCGGCGCGCTATGTCGACGTGGCCGAGACGGGCGGCAGGCTCGGTCTCATCACGCCGCATACCGGCAATTTCTGCGCCGGCTGCAACCGCCTGCGGGTGACCGCGACGGGCCAGCTCTACCCCTGCCTCGGCGGGGCGGAGCGGGTCGACCTGCGCGCCGCGCTGCGTTCCGAACGGCCCGAGGAAGAGCTTGCCGCCGCTCTCGAACGGGCCATGGCGATCAAGCCCGAAAAGCACCATTTCCGCATGGACGAACGCGGTGCGAAACCGCACCTTCCCCGTCACATGTCGCTGACGGGCGGCTGAGATGCCACCGCCCGAGACCGACAGCGACGCCGGCAGCGTCACGCTCGTCTTTCTCGGCCCGCTTGCCGAGCTGGCCGGGACGGAGCGGAGGCTCGTCTGCGCTCCGCTCGACTGGTCGGGGCTCCTGTCCGCGCTCGAACCGGCCCTGGCCCAGCAGGTCGCGGGGGCGCGGGTGCATGTGGCGTGTGCAGGCCGGGTGCTCGCCGACAAGACCGCGCTCGATGCGCGGGCCGGGGACGAGGTGGCGCTGCTACCGCCGGTATCGGGGGGCTGACAATGCGCGACATCCGCCTGCTTGCCGAACCGTTCGCGCCTTACGCTCTCGTCGATGATTTCACGCAGGCCCATCCGGGCCTCGGGGGCGCGTGCACGTTCGTCGGAAAGGTGCGCGGCGAAGAGGGCGTCGAGGCTCTCGAACTGACCCATTACGAACCGCTCACCCTGCCGGGCATGGAGAACCTCGCCGACCGGGCCTTTGCGCGCTTCGACCTGATGGGCCTCATCATGGTCCACCGCGTCGGCCTGATGCGCCCGGGCGAGCCGATCGTCTGCGTCAGTGCCGCCGCGCGCCATCGCCGCGCCGCCTTCGAGGCGACCGATTTCTGCATGGATCACCTGAAAAGCGCGGCGTGGTTCTGGAAGCGCGAGAAACGGGCCACGGTCAACGGGGGCGAATGGCGCTGGATCGAACCACGCGACGAGGATCACGCGGATCTCGCCCGATGGAGCGATGAAGGCACGGTCGCGCGAAAAAATTCGCCTGTTTGATCCCGGTCAACGAAGCCCAGCCCGGGCGGGCTAATTTCTCCTCATCGAAGGAGAGACATGATGAGCAAACAGGTCTAGGACATCATTGCACGGGGCGAGGCGCGAATCGTCGATGCACCCGCAATCGCACCCGCGGCAACCCCTGCCGTAAACCCTGCACGCGACCGCAGCTTCGGCCTGCCGGCCGCGCTCTATGGCGGAACGGTGGCGTGCTATCTCGGCTTTATCGGCATCACCGCGATGGCGTTCGGCAATCCCGGCCTTGCGATCCCGATGACGATCTTCGCGCTGTTCATCGTCGCCGGATTCGGTGTTCCTGCGATGTTCACGCGGCTCAAGGGCAATGACAGCAAGCCCCTGACGCTGGGCCAGTTCGAAAGCTTCGGCATCGTCACCCATACCGGCAAGCTCGCGCCCCGCGATGCGGCGGTGCAGGTGCTGCTGCTGCCGGTGCTGGTGCTGTTCTGGGGGCTGACGGCGGCGATCATCGCCGCGCTGGTGTCCTGAGTTTCGGCAGGAGCGACACGCTTTTGCCGGGGGCGCCAGACCTCTCCCCCTAGCGCCCCGAAATGTCGTGCAGCAGCGCGGGGTCGAGCACTTCGATCCCGCGCTTGCCCTTGCGTGCGATCGCGCCGCTATCCTCGAGGTCGCCGAGCTTGCGGCTGACCGTCTCGATCGTGAGGCCGAGCATGTTGGCGATCTCCCCGCGCGTCAGCGGCAGGTCGAATTCGGCGGCGAGATGGCACGAGGACTGGCTCGCCGCGGCGGCGAAATCGTGCAGCAGCGCCGCGAGCCGCGCCTCGGCGCTGGCATGGCCGGTGAGTTCGAGCAGGGCGCGGGTGGCGAGCAGGTCTTCCTGGCTGCGGCGCAGAAGCGCCCGGGTGAGCGCGGGATGGTCGTCGATCGCGCGCTCGAAATCGCCGCGTGCGAAAGTGCAAAGCTTGCTTTCCGTGAGCGCCACCACGTCGTGATGGGCAAAGGGGGCGAACAGTTCGCCAATGAAGCCCGAAGGGTGGACAAGGGCCAGGATCTGCTCGTTCCCATCGGCATCGATCGCAGAGACCTTGAGCGCGCCCGAAACCAGCGTCGCGCAGGCCGCGTCCTCGTCTCCGGCGGCGAACAGCATTTCCCCGCGCCGCAGCGTCCGCGTGCGCCCGGCGGCGGCCATCGCGTCGCGTTCCTCGGGCGTCAGAACGGCGCAGGCCGCACTGTCCCGCACGGGGCAGGTTTCGCATTGCAGGTTCATCGATCCATCTCCGCCCAAAGCTCTGCCAGCACCGCGTCCTGGCGTTCGGCCAGCGCCAGCACGAGCGCGCGCGCGGTGTCGATATCGTCGGTCGGTGCGAAGGTGGTGGCGGCCTCCGCCGCAAGCAAGTCCAGATCGCCCAGCGGGATGGCCGTCGCACTGCGCAGGGCGGACAGGTCCGACAGGGCGGTCAGCGCGGCGGCGCGCGCATCGCTGTCGCTCGCGCTGCCGCGCGCTGCGCCGACTCTCGCGGCGACGCCGTCCTCACGCGTCTCGAACCTTGCGAAAGAGCCCTGCGCTTCGGCGACGAGCGCCGCGATTGTGTCCTGCGTGGCGACCGCCGCAACCGGCTCGGTGGTGGGCGCAGCTTCCGGCGTGTTTCCCTCGGTCGGCAGGAAACGGCCATATTGCCGCTCGACATCGCGGATCGCGAGCGAGGGGTAGTCGCCGCCTGCCCCCGCGCAACCGGCAAGGGAGGCGACAAGACAGGCACCCGCGAAGAGGGCCGGATAGAGACGCGGGGGGGGTGTCATCATGCGCGTGTCGTGTTATCATGACACATTGGCGCCGCAAAGCCACAAGACATGCTTGCGCGCTCGCATTTTATGCAGGCAGCGGCGTTGACTTGGAGAGCCCATTCGCCTAACGGCACGCTTCTTTCCGGCGCTGCATCGTCGCAGCGCCCACTGCCGCTTGGTCGGCGCGAGGCTTTCGTTTGCGGAAACTTCGCCATGGCCAGCACAGCAAGAGATTGAGAGTATAAAGCCATGTTCGCGATAGTGCGCACGGGCGGCAAGCAATATCGGGTTGCCGCCGGAGACAAGATTGCCGTTGAAAAGCTCGCGGGCGAGGCCGGCGACACGATCACGCTGGGCGATGTCCTGCTGGCCGGTGAAGGCGATTCGCTCACCGATGCCTCCAAGGTCACCGTCTCGGCCGAAATCATCGCCCAGGCGAAGAGCGAGAAGGTCGTCGTCTTCAAGAAGCGTCGCCGCCACAATTACCGCCGCAAGAACGGTCATCGCCAGCAGATGACGCTGCTGCGAATCACCGATGTCGGTGCCGGCGGTGCGAAGAAGGCCGCGCCGAAGAAGGAAGCCGCTCCCAAGAAGGAAGCGGCTCCGAAGGCCGAGACCAAGGCCAAGGCGGCCGAATCCAAGAGCGATCTCGACACCGGCAACCTCTCGCTGATTTCGGGCATCGGCCCGACCATCGAGAAGAAGCTGCGCAAGGCGGGCATCAACAGCTGGGAAGACATCGCCGGCTGGGACGAGGAAACCGCGAACAAGTGGAACGACGAGCTCAAGCTCGGCAATCGCCCGATCAAGGACGAATGGGCCGTTCAGGCGCAGGAACTCCTCGACGGCAAGCCGCCGCGCGCCAAGGTCGACCAGGCCGAGGCCGCCTCGGGCAAAGACAAGTAAGGTAAGGGTACAGGCTCATGGCACACAAGAAAGCAGGCGGCTCTTCGCGCAATGGTCGCGATTCGGAAGGCCGGCGCCTTGGCGTGAAGAAGTTCGGCGGTCAGGACGTGATCGGCGGCAACATCATCGTGCGCCAGCGCGGCACCAAGTTCTATCCCGGCTCGAACGTGGGCATGGGTAAGGATCACACGCTCTTCGCGCTCGGCGCGGGCGTGGTGCGATTCCACAAGGGCAAGCTCGGCCGCAAATACGTGTCGGTCGACGTCATGGCCGAAGCTGCCGAATAATCGGACGATTCGCTGAAGGGATCGTCCAGCGGGACGGTCCCAGCCGGTCAGCATCCGGCGACCAGGAGGGAGATGGGGCCGACCCGTCTCCCCCTTGTCGTTCGGGCGTCCTCGTTTTCACGCCCGCACTTCTCCCTCTGCCGCAAAGCCGTTGGAATCATGGAATTTCACGGCCATCAAATTGTCACGCACCCCGCCTAGAGGCGACGGCGCGCGACGAGGAAGGGAGAACTCGTGTTTCATCGCAGCGAAAGACTGCTCCTGCGGCCGATCTGGCCCGAGGACTGGCAAGGCGTTCTGGGCGGCATCGCGGACGAAGGCGTGGTGCGAAACCTAGCATCCGCGCCGTGGCCCTATGACGAGACTGACGCGCGCGAATTCGCCGCGCGGCCATTCGATCCGTTCCAGCCGACATTCCTTGCCACTCGCGCCGCGGACGCGGCCGTGATCGGCTGCGCCGGGCTGGGGCCGGTCGAAGGAAGCGATGTCGCGGCGAAGGGCGCGGCCGAGCTCGGCTATTGGATCGCGCGGCCCTATTGGGGGCAGGGCTACGCCACGGAAGCGGGCCGCGCCGTGCTGGAGATTGCGCGCGTCTTGGGCCGCCGAGAGATCCATTCCGCGCATTTCCTCGACAATCCCGCCTCGGGCCGCGTCCTGCGCAAGCTCGGCTTCGAGCCGACCGGGCAGGTCGCGAAGCACCTCTCCTGCGCGCGCGGTCACGAGGTCGAGGCGGCACAATACCGGCTGTTGCTGGACGGGGTGCAAAGCGAGCGGCAGCGCGCCGCCTGACGGCCGGCGGTCGCCGCCCTTGCAGATCATTCGGCCGGCATCACCGCATCTGCATAGGGGCTCTGCCACTTGGCGATGAGCGCGCGGTCATCGTGCTGCCAGGGGTGAAAGCCGGGCTTCAGGATCGCCGCCCATTCGACAAACATGCGCCGCATCATGCCGGGGCGTCCCCACAGGAACCAGGCGAGCTTGAGCCGGCCCTTCCAGCGCGGGATCCCATCCTGCTCCATCAGGCCGAGCGCGTCGCGCACGCGGTTCTTGAAGTACTTGCGCGTGATGAGGATCGCGAGCAGCGTCTTCACCCGCCAGCGTTTCCAGTCGGACCAGTCCTTCGTCGCGTGCAGCCACACGTCGTAGGTCAGGCCCTTGTGCTCGACCTCCTCGGTCGCGTGCCAGCGCCAGATCTCGGCCGCGACCGGGTCGGCGCCCTCGAGATATTCGGGATGAGTGAGAAGGTGGCGCGAAATGATCGCGGCGAAATGTTCCAGCGCGATGGTGATGGCGAGGTTGAATTCGATCGGCCGCCCCTCGGTCAGGGCGAGCATGACCTGGATGCCCTGGTCGATCGATTCGACGTTGTAGCCATGGTCCGATACGAGCCGGTTGAAGGCCACGTGTTCGCGGGTGTGGTTGATCTCCTGCGCGCAGAATGCCTTGATCTCGGCGGCGAGTTTCGGCGGCACTTGGTCCCTGAATTCGCGCAGCGTGTCGATGAAGAAAGCCTCTCCGCGAGGCAGGCTGGCCGAAACCGAATTGTACCACGCGGTCGCGACCGGATCGCCCGAATGCCAGTGCCGCGGGACGAGCGCCTTTCGGTCGAAACGTTCGTTGCGGACGGTGAGTTCGTGATCCTCCGGCGTTCCGCCCGCTTCGCCCTCAAGGCGGCCGGGCGCATCGAAAGCGTCGCCGTGTGCAAGTGCCGTGTGCTTGTTCATGTGCGCAAACCCCGTTAATCCCCACAGGTCATGGCAACACATACCCCAAACACATGACCGGTCGCAAACGGTTAACGCCCGAAGAATCACGCAGTTCCGCACTGCAGGCGGCGCGTGCCCTGCTGATCGAGGCCGGGCCGCAGGCGGTCACTCTCAAGGCGGTGGCGGGGCGGATCGGGCGGACCCATGCCAATCTGCTGCACCATTTTGGTTCGGCTGCGGGCCTGCAGAAGGCGCTCGCCGAACATCTGGCGCGGACCGTGTGCGAAACGATCATCGAGGCAGTCCGTGCCAGCCGGGCGGGCCTCGGCGATCCGCGCGAGGTGGTGGATCTGGCCTTCGATGCCTTCGATCGCGAAGGGGCGGGCGCGCTGGCAAGCTGGATGCTGCTGACCGGAAACGAGGACGCACTGGACCCGATCATCGGCACGATCCACGAATTGGTCGACGAGATCGCGCCGGAGGAAGCGGGGCATGGCGGTGATCCCATGCAGGTCCATCGCGAAACGCTGAGCCTGGTCCTGCTCGCCATGGGCGATGCGCTGATCGGGGCGGCACTGGCGAAGTCGCTTGGCCTGCCGCGCGATGCTGCGCGGGTCCGGGCGGCCGAACAGCTCGAGGCTTCGCTGGCGCGCTACCAGCGCGGCTAGGTGGAAACGCCCGCCGCCTGCCAGTCGGGCAGGCCTGCCGGATCGAGATCGTCGACGCGAAGGTGATCGACCGCCTTGCCGAGCGCGGGATAGGCCGCCTTGCGCCGCTTTTCCTGCGAATCCGCCAGATCGACGACGACCAGCCGCCGATTGACCTTTTGCCGCCAGTTCATCCGCGCGGTGTTCTCCTGCCCGACATAGCAACCCTTCTCGAAGCTGACGCCGTGCAGTTCGACCGCATTGGTCTCGAGCCAGAGGATGTCGCCAAGCTCGTCACGGCCTTCGGGCACGCCGTGGGCGAGACGGTGGGCTAGCCATGCCTCGTCCGCGCCCGCCTCGCCCTCGACAGCAGGGGCCAGCCAGCGATAACCGAGCGCGGGAAGGCGCGGATCGGCGGCGGCGCCTTCGCGCGGGCCCACGCTCCAATGGACGGCGATCGCATCGTCGCGCGCGATGTCGATCGCGCGGCGCAGGCGGTAAAGGCCGAGGCGTTTGGCAAGTTCGTCGGCCACCGCCGCCTCGCAATCCATCAGCACGTCGCCTTCGCCGGGGGCGCCGTCGCCCCAGACGAGGAAATCGAACATCGCCTTGCCCTGCGCGGTCAGCAGTGCGGCATAGACAGGGCCTTCGGCAAGCCGTGCGGCGCGTACGTCATTGGTGAGGAGGCCCTGGAGAAAGGCGGGAACATCTTCGGTCCCGTCGCGCGGGGAAAGGCGGACGATGGCACGGTCGGCAAGACGGGTGGCAGTCATCTGGGGCTCCCTTAGGCAAGGTGCAGGCGGGCGATGGCGCGGGCGAGATGTTCGCCCACGCGTTCGCCCTGTTCGGGGTAGAGATAGGGTTCGATCAGTTCCGCTTCCATCAGCAGCAGGCCATCGTCCCCTCCTTCGCCCCCGCGCAGCATGTCGATCCGGGCATAGAGCGGCGTGTCGAAGGGCAGGGCCGAAAGCACGGCGCGGGCGGCCTCGATCTCGTCGTCGGCGGGCTCGTGGCGGCTTTCGACGCCGCCATAGAGCGACTGGATGCGATAATCGCCCTTAGCCGCGCGCTTGCGCAGGGCATGGGAAAGCTCGCCCGCGATGAAGACGAAGCCGAGTTCGCCTTCGCGTTCGATCGCGGGCAGGAAGGGCTGGACCATGGCCGCGTGGCCGAAGCGCCAGTCGGGGCCGGGCATTTCGTGCGCGCGCAGCAGGACCTGTCCCAGCGCGCCCGCGCCGATCTGCCGTTTCACGACCAGCCTGTCGCAGCCGAAATGTCCGAACGCCTCGCGCGCATCCTCGGCGGTGACATCGTCCAGCCAGAGCGTGGGGATCGTCGTCGCGCCCGCCGCCCCGAGTTCGCGCAGATAGGTCTTGGTGAGGTTCCAGCGCACCATTGCGGGCGGATTGTGGACGGCGATACCGCTGCGCTCCAGCGCCTCGAGCTTCGCAAGAAAGGCGTTGGGCTTGTCCTGGTAGTTCCAGGCGGTCCCCAGCAGCACCGCATCGAGCCGGTCGAAGTCGGCGAGCGGGGCTTCCCAGTCCAGCACCTTGAGGCCCAGCCCCTCGGCGGCGAAGGCGGGTTCGAGCGCCGCGAGGGTGAGGTCGTGCTCATAGGCATCGCCGCGGCGACGGTCGCCAGCGCCGGGCAGGGTGGTCTCGCAGGCGAGGAAACCGATCAAGGGCGTGGACGTCGTCATGCAACGGGCGCTCTAGGACCGCTTCAAGCCTCTGGAAAGACCCCGCGCACGGGCGTAGAGCGCTCGTCATGACCGACAGCCTCACGATCCGCCGGCCCGACGACTGGCACCTCCATTTCCGCGACGGCGACGTGATGCGAGCCGTCGTGCCCTATACCGCGCGCCAATTCGCCCGGGCGATCGTCATGCCGAACCTCACCCCGCCGATCACCACGACCGCAATGGCCGCCGCCTACAGGGAGCGCATCCTCGCCGCCGTGCCGCAGGGCGTGACCTTCACCCCGCTGATGACCTGCTATCTCACCGACACGACCGACGCCGACGATCTCGCGCGGGGTGCAGCCGAGGGCGTGTTCACGGCGGCGAAGCTCTATCCCGCCAACGCCACCACCAATTCGGCCGCCGGCGTCACCGATGTGAGACGGATCTATCCGGTGCTCGAACGGATGGAGGCCGAGGATATCGTGCTGTGCATTCACGGCGAGGTGACCGATCACGATGTCGACGTGTTCGACCGCGAGGCGGAATTCATCGAGCGGCATCTGAAGGATATCGTCGCGAATTTCCCGCGCCTGCGTGTCGTGTTCGAACATATCACCACCGCCGATGCGGTCGCCTTCGTCACCGGGTGCGGTCCGAATGTCGCCGCGACGATCACCCCTCAGCATCTCCACATCAACAGGAACGCCATGCTGGTGGGCGGCATCCAGCCGCACAATTACTGCCTGCCCGTGGCCAAGCGCGAGGCGCACCGCGTGGCCCTGCGCGCGGCGGCGATTTCGGGCAGTCCGAAATTCTTTCTCGGCACCGACAGCGCCCCGCATTTCCGCCACGACAAGGAGAGCGCCTGCGGCTGCGCGGGGATTTTCGGCGCTCCGCATGCGATCGAGAGCTATCTCAAGGTCTTCGAGGAAGAAAACGCGCTGGGCCGGTTCGAAGGCTTCGCCTCGCTTCACGGCCCCGCCTTTTACAGGCTGCCGGTGAACGAGGAGACGATCACGCTCGAACGCGCGGCCATCGAGGTGCCGGAGGAACTCGCTCTTGCAGGTGCGCAGATCGTCCCGTTCCATGCCGGGCAGACGCTCGGTTGGCGGATCGCGGCCTGACGCCCTTTCCTATCTGGCCGCGACGCTGCGTGCGGCTTTCGTCCGGCGGCTCTTCGTCCAGATGTCCGCGACGAAGATCGCGACCGCGGTCCAGATCAGCAGGAAGCTGAACAGCTGGACCGGCCGCAATTCCTGCCCGAACACGGTAAGGCCCAGAAGAAAGACGATGGTCGGCGCGAGATACTGGATGAAGCCGAGAGTCGAATAATCCATCCGCTTGGCCGCGATCGCGAAAAGCAGCAGGGGCACGGCCGTCACCACGCCCGAAAACGCGATGAGCAGGCTCTGGCCGAGATCGGTCCCGAAGGAGGGGCCTGCCGGCGTTTGCGCGTAATACCATGCGATCCCCGCAGCCGGCAGCAGCAGCAACGCGCTCTCGACCGTGAGGCCGGGAAGCGAGGTGACCGGAACCTGTTTCCTGACAAGGCCATAAAGGCAGAAGCTCAGGGCGAGCGTCACGCTGATCCACAAGGTGGTAAGCGCGCCCGCAGCGAGGATGGCGACCGCGATCGCGGCAACAGCGACCGCGAGCCATTGCAGGCGGGACAATCGTTCGCCCAGCACCAGCGTTCCGAGCAGGACGTTGAGCAGGGGGTTGAGATAATAGCCCAGGCTCGCCGCATAGACCTCGTTCTCGGTGATCGCCCAGATATAGACGAACCAGTTGATCCCGATCAGGGTCGCGCTTGCCAGGAGGGCGAGGAGGATGCGCGGGTTGGTGACCGCCTGCCGCAGGGCCGGGAACTGGTGCCGCGCGGCGACGATGGCAAGGCACAGCGGCAGCGTCCAGATGATCCGCCAGCCGACGAATTCGAAGGGCGGGATATGCCGCACCAGCAGCAGGTAGAGCGGCAGGAAGCCCCAGATCGTATAGGCGCCAAGCGCCGCGGGAAGGCCGGAGGGCTGGCTGCTGGCGGGATCGGAGGAGGGTGCGGTCATGGAGCGGCAGCAGGTAGGCCGGAAGATGCGCGCACGCAAGGCGCAAGGCTTGCCGCCAAACTGAACCTTGCCTGTCGCGCCGGATGCAGTTTCGTTCAGCCAAGTGGCCTTACAGATGAACGAAATGAGGTTGCGGGCGTCTCGAAGCAGGCGCCGCCTCCCTCTTGGGCCATCCCACCAGTGGTCCGGGCGCGGTTCCCACCAACCGCGGAAGGCGCTCTCGTTTCCCCCTGGGAGACGGGGGCGTCTTTGCATTAGCGTGTTCGAACGGGGCGCCTTCACGCGGGCGGCGGCTTGGGACGATCTTAACCGGGGCCGTGCGATGCGCGCCTGCAATGGTCCGCCGCGCTGCCCTTCTTCTTCTAGCTGCCGCTCTTGGCGCCTGCGCCGAGGAGCGCGGCGATGGCCTGCGCGACGATCCTTTCGCTGCCGATCCGCTGCTCGCACGGGCGCTCAACGATCCGCTGATGGCCGATCCCGACCTTGCCTATCGCAACGAGGCCA
This sequence comes from Erythrobacter litoralis, assembly GCF_001719165.1. Classification (NCBI taxonomy): domain Bacteria; kingdom Pseudomonadati; phylum Pseudomonadota; class Alphaproteobacteria; order Sphingomonadales; family Erythrobacteraceae; genus Erythrobacter; species Erythrobacter litoralis. Next base: position 2,197,649 of record NZ_CP017057.1, on the reverse strand, counting down.
ATGCCGCCGTCACCATCCCCGCAGCCCATGCCCTGCCGCCGTTCGCGCGCACCGACGAGGCCGCGCTCGCTGCGCGCGAGGCGGCGCGGCTCGAATTGCTCGAAGGGGGCCGCGTGCCGGACCTTCCGGATGCCGCGCCGGATGCCGCACCGGAACGCGCATTGGGCGCAGGCCCGGCCGGGCTCGGAGAAGCGCGCACCGCCGCGGACATGCTCGCGGCGGCAGGTGCGCCGGAACGCTGCGCCGAGGGACTGGAAGAAGGCTTTGCCTTTGCCGCCGACCTGCCGGCCGCCGCGCGGCTGATGCCGCATGCGATGGTGCAGCAGGCAGCGGGCGGCGAAAGGGCGGGCAGCGAAGGTGCGGAGGGGCGCGCATCGCCGTGCGCCGCGCGCATCGTGCGCTACCTCACCCCTGCGGCGGGCGAGGACGTGCTGCACTATCATTTCGTTCGCGCAGGTCGCGCGGGATTGTCGCCGCGCCTGCGCGACGCGCCCGAACGCCTGCTGGTCGGGCAAGGCGATCGCGAACGGCTCGTCCTTGCGGTGCGCAAGGGGCCGGGCGGGATGACCGCCGTCGATCTCGTCTGGTGGCGGCCCTGACGCCTTAGGGTTTGAGCCCGATCCCGATATTCGCGCGCGGCTGGTCCATCTCGGTGCTGGCGACCGGATAGGCGCAGTAATCGGCGGCGTAATAGGCCGCCGGGCGGTGATTGCCCGACAGGCCGATCCCGCCGAAGGGCGCTTTCGACGAAGCGCCGTTGGTCGGGCGGTTCCAGTTGATGATGCCGGCCCTGACATTGGCCCAGAATCGCCCGTAATCCTCCGGGGCGCCGCCGATCAGCGATGCGGACAGGCCGAAACGGGTGTTGTTCGCCTCCGCGATCCCCGCATCGAGATCGGGCACGCGGATGACCTGCAGGACGGGGCCGAACAATTCGACGTCGGGCCTCTCGGGAATGTCGGTCGTGTCGATGATCGCGGGCGACAGGAACGGCCGGTCGGGATGGAGCCGCTTCAGGTGGACCAGCGGCCTGCCCCCCGCGGTCATCAGTTCGACGAAGCTTTCCTCCAGCCGATAGGCGGCATCGTTGTCGATCACCGGCCCCATGAAGGGCTGGGGATCGCCCATCGGATCGCCCACGACGAGCCGTTTGGCGAGCGGCACGAGTTCGGCCATGAGATCGTCATAGACGCTGTCCTTGACCACCAGCCGCCGCGCGGCCGTGCAGCGCTGGCCGGCGGTGGTGAAGGCGCTCTGCACGATCAGGGCCGCCGCATCGGCGAGCTTGGGTGTGTCGATCACCACGATCGGGTTGTTGCCGCCCATCTCCAGCGCGACGATCTTGGCCGGATTGGCGGCGAGCCTGCGATTGATCGCGATCCCGGCCTGCGCCGATCCGGTGAAAAGCACGCCGTCGATTCCCGGATGGGCGACCAGCGCCTTGCCTTCATCGGGCCCGCCGACAACCAGTTGCACGACGGTTTCGGGCACGCCGGCCGCGTGAAAGCAGCGCACCAGCATCTCGCCCACCGCGGGCGTTTTTTCCGACGGCTTGAACAGGACCGCATTACCCGCGATCAGGGCGGGAACGATGTGGCCGTTCGGCAGGTGCGCGGGGAAATTGTAGGGGCCCAGCACCGCCATCACGCCATGCGGCTTGTGCCGCAGCGCGGCCGTGCCCTGGATGCCGCTGTCGAATTTCTTCTTGCCGGTGCGCTCGGCATAGGCCTGGACCGAGATGTCGACCTTGCCCATGACCGCGTCGATTTCGGTGCGCGCTTCCCACAGCGGCTTGCCCGCCTCGCGCGCGATCAGTTCGGCGAATTCGTCGGCACGATCGCGCACGGCATGGGCAAAGCGCCGCGCCGCCTCGATCCGGTCGCCGAGCGGGCGCGCGGCCCATTCGGGCCATGCGCGCCGCGCGCGGCTAACCGCGGCGTCCACATCGCCGTGTTCGCCGCGCCATAATTCCTCGCCCGTCGCCGGCGCGGTCGAGATGAGTGTCGCCGGTTCGCTCACTGTATCCTGCCCTCTTTGCGAGTGGTCTTGCCCCCATGCATCGGGTCCGGGCGTACTGCGTGCAGGCCGGGAAAGCTAGGGGTCAGCGGGTTCGTGCATAAGCGCGTGCCCGGCCGGGACAGGGGCCGGCCCGTGCGCCTCGCCCATGCGGCGAAGGGCGGCGACCTTGCCTTCGAGCGGCTGCCAGTCGTCGCGCTCGTCGATCGCGGACCAGATCGCCTCGACCTCTTCGATCAGCATGCTCTGGGGCGCTTCGTCCGACCAGTAGGCGTGGCTGCTGTCCGCCGGTTCGTAGTCCGCCAGCGCATCGGCAAGGTCGGACGCAATGTCGGCGGGCAGGTCGCCGCGCGCAATGCCCCCGCGCATGCGGAAGAAGAACGCATCGGGCCCCTCGCCGCTTTCGCGCATCGCCTTTTCGCACGCCGCGACGAGCGCGCCGTCGGCTTCGGCCCCACGGCTGCTGACCCCCAGCCTCCAGCACCAGCGCCGGGCGACCGCGGCCATGTAGAGATCGGGAAACCGGTTCAGCGCGGCGACCAGCGGGTCGCTTTCGGCAAGCAGGCGCAGCGCGACCGCCAACTGGCCGCAATTCCAGTGGATCGCCTCGGGCTGGCGACCGAAGGCGTAAAGCCCGGCATGGTCGAAATAGGCCGCGGTGAAACCGGGGTCCCAGCTCGGCAGCCAGCGCCACGGGCCATAGTCGAAGCTTTCCCCGGTGACGTTCATGTTGTCGGTATTGAGCACGCCGTGGACGAATCCGGCCACCATGTAGCTCGCGGCGAGGTCGGCCATGCGCTCTGTCACCTGGTGCATCAGCCTGATCGCGGGTTCATCGCGCGCGGGCGCGTCTTCGGGCGGCGGCGGTCCGGGGAAGTGCCTGAGGCAATAGTCGACCAGCTGCTCCATCTCGTCCGCCTGTTCATGCGCGAGCAGGCGCTGGAAGCTGCCGATGCGGATATGCGAATGGGACAGGCGCACCATCACCGCCGAACGGGTTGGCGAAGGCTCGTCATTGCGCCAGAGCTGCTCACCCGTCTCGATCACCGAGAAAGTGCGCGAGGTGTTGACGCCCAGCGCTTCGAGCATTTCGGTGGCGAGTATTTCGCGCACCGCGCCCTTCAGCGTCAGTCGCCCGTCGCCGGCGCGCGAATAGGGCGTGGTCCCCGAACCCTTTGTCCCCAGATCGAGCAGTCGTCCATCGCGGCTGCGCAACTGGGCGAAGAGAAAGCCGCGCCCGTCGCCGATTTCGGGATTGTACACGCGGAACTGGTGGCCGTGATATCTGAGCGCGAGCGGCTGCGGGAGGTTTCCCTCGAGCGGTTCGAAGCGGCCGAAATGCGCCGCCCATCGTTCGTCCGAAAGGCCGGCAAGACCGACCTCGCGCGCCGCGCGGTCGTTGCGGAACCGGATTTGGGCTTTCGGAAAGTCCCCCGGTGCGACCGGATCGGCGATCCAGTCGGCGATTTCGAGGATCGCCGGGTCGCTGCGCGCAGCCGCCTGTTGCCTGTCGTCGTTCATCCGCGCGATAGTGGCGATGCGGCCAGGCTCTTGCAAGCACGGCTGGGCGGCCTATTCGCGACAGCACGCATGCGCGACGCGACGAGAATCGAAGGACAATCCGCCCCCATGGCCGCATCTTACGACGATTGCAGCTGGACCAGCCCGGACGGGTTGACCCTGCATTACCGCGATTACCCGGGACCCGATGGCGGCACGAAGACGCCGGTATTGTGCCTCCACGGCCTGACCCGCAATGCGCGCGACTTTTCCGATCTTGCCGATCACATCGCGGCGGAAAGGCGCGTCATCGTGCCCGACATGCGCGGGCGGGGGATGAGCGATTACGCGCCCGATTCGCAGACCTACAACCCGCTCACCTATGTCGCCGATGTCGACAAGCTGCTGGGCGAGCAGGGGATCGACCGGTTCGTGTCGATCGGCACCTCGATGGGCGGGCTGATGACCATGCTGCTCGCGCAGAAGGATGCGCAGGCGGGAGCGCAGCGGATCGCGGGCGTCGTGCTCAACGATATCGGGCCAGAGATCGAGGCGGCCGGGCTCGAGCGGATTTCGGGCTATGTCGGGCAGGGACGCAGCTATCCCACCTGGATCCATGCCGCGCGCTCGCTGGGCGAGGTGCATGGCGAGGCCTTTCCCGACTACGATCTCGAGGACTGGCTCGACATGGCAAAGCGGATCATGGTGGTGAGCCAGAACGGGCGGATCAGCTACGATTACGACATGGCGATCGCCGAACCCTTCGCAAAGCCCGGCAATGCGGCGCCCGCGGATCTGTGGGGCGCGTTCGAAGCGCTCGGGCGCATGCCGGTGCTGCTGGTGATCGGCGAATTGTCGGACCTCATCTCGCCCGCGACGATCGCGCGGATGAAAGAGAGCAATCCGCAGATGGAAACCGTCACCGTCCCGCGGGTCGGCCATGCCCCGACGCTCGACGAGCCCGAGGCGCGCGCCGCGATCGATGCGCTTCTGGCCGAGATAGAGTGAGCAGGCAGCCCGGCCCCGCGCGCGTCCTCCATTGCCACTCGACCTTCGCGGCGGGGGGCAAGGAATTGCGCAGCGTCAAACTGATGAACGCTCTGGGCGGTGCGCTCGACCATGCGGTGGTGTCGGGCGATCCGGGCGAAACCGGGGCGAGGGCGCATCTGGGGCGCGATGTGAAGGTCCGTTTCCCGCAGGATTTCCCGGCGCTCAGGGGCTTTCCCTCGCCCGGGCGGCTGGTCGCCATCGCCGAGGCGATGAAGGGCTACGACCTCGTTCTCACCTACAATTGGGGGGCGATGGACGCGGTCATGGCGCACACCGTCTTCGCCGCGCATTTCGGCCTGCCGCCGCTGATCCACCACGAAGACGGCTTCAACGAGGACGAGGTCGACGAACTGAAAACGCGGCGCAACTGGTATCGCCGGGTCGCGCTTGGCCGCACCCACCGGCTGGTGGTGCCGAGCGAGCGGCTGGAGCGGATCGCGCGCGAGGTGTGGAAGATGCCGCCTGCCCGCCTCGCCCGCATTCCCAACGGGATCGATACCGCCCGCTTCGCCAAGCCGCCCGAACCGGGCCCGTTCCGCGTCGTCAAGCGCGAAGGCGAGCGCTGGGTCGGCACGCTTGCCGGCCTGCGCCCGGTCAAGCAGCTCGGCCAACTCGTCCGCGCCATGTCCGCGCTGGGCGAACAATGGCATCTCGTCATCATCGGCGAGGGTCCGGAGCGCGACCGCATCCGCGCGGTCGCGGACGAACTCGACATGAGCCACCGCGTCCACCTGCCGGGCCCGCATCCCGATCCGGCGAAGATCATCAGCCTGTTCGACATCTTCGCCCTGTCGAGCCGGTCGGAGCAATTCCCCCTCTCGGTGGTCGAGGCGATGGCCGCCGGGCTTCCCGTCGCGGCGCCCGACGTGGGCGATATCTGCGCCATGGTGGCCGAAGCCAACCGGCCTTTCATCTGCGTGGCCGATGACTGGCAGGCGCTCGCCCAGATGCTGCGCGATCTTGCCGCAGAGCCGGATCTTTGCGCTGAGATCGGGGCGGCCAACCGGGCCCGCGCGCGCGCGCAATATGACGAGGCGGCGATGGTGGCGCGCTACCGCGAACTCTATGGCGAGGCGCTGGGGCGCGAACTCTAGCGCAGATCCGGCTTAATCGCCGGTTCAACCGCGCGGGTTCAGGCGTTTGGGGTCCCCTGCGGCCCCGGCATTGCGGAAGGCGGCGCACCTGCCTAAAGAGCCGCCATTACGCGAAACAAGTGTCGGTGCCGCCTGCCCATCGCGGCAGGGTCGGCGCGAGATGACAAGGAACAGGCAAGCCGTGGCGCTAATTCCGAACAGGACCGACAAATCGAAGACTTCGGGCGATCCCGGCGGGCCTGCCCCCTCGGCCGAGGACGAGGTCCTGATCCGCGAGATCGACGAAGCGGTGCGGCAGGACGATGCGGCCGCCTTCATGAAGAGATACGGCCCCACGCTGGCGGGGGTCATCGTCCTCTTCCTCGCCGCTTTCGGCGGCTGGCTCTATTGGCAGAACCTTGAGGAATCCAAGCTCGAGGCGCAGTCCGAAACGCTCATCACCGCGCTCGACGCGGTCGAGGCGGGCGATTACGAAAGCGCGAGCGAGCAGGTCCAGCCGCTGATCGCACAGGGCATGCCGGGCGCGCGCGCGGCGGCGCTGTTCCTGCAGGCCGGCGCGGCGCTCGAACAGGGCGAAACCGCGCGCGCGGTTGATCTCTACGCGATGATCGCCGCCGACGAGGAAATCCCGGCTGCCCTGCGCGATCTCGCGCGCCTGCGCGAAGTGGCGAGCAATTTCGACGAGCGCGAACCCGCCGATGCGATCGCGAAGCTCGAACCGCTCGCCCAGCCCGGCAGCACTTTTTACGGCAGCGCTGCGGAACTGACCGCGATCGCGCATCTCGAAATGGGCAATCGCGACGAAGCGGGCGCGATCTTCGCGGCCATCGCCAAGGACGATACGCTCCCCGAAACGCTCACTCGCCGCGCCCAGCAGCTTGCGGGCGTGCTCGGGGTCGATGCGATCGAGGATGTCGAGGCGCTGCTGCGCGAAGAGGGCGTGCTCCCGCAGGAGGGCGAAGAGGCAGCGGGCGCGCCGCGATGAGTTGAACGAATCGCCGGAAGCTGCGCGGCAGGGGGATCGACCGCGACACGACCGGCAGGAACGGCGACAGGGCGACAGGCCCTCTTGCCCAGGGAATGAACGGACGGACAATGATAACCAAGACGGCATGGAAAGGCGCGCTCGTCGCCGGGACGCTGGCAGCGGCCCTGGTGGGCTGCAGCGGCGGCCTGTTCGGCGGCGGCGACAAGAAGACCACCCCCACGATCGGCGAACGCACGCCGATCCTTTCGCGCATCGAACGCGGGACGAATGTCGATCCCGACCTCGCCGGGGTCAGTGTCGTTCTGCCGCCCGCGCGCAGCAATGACAGCTGGCCGCAGGTCGGCGGATCGGCAAGCAAGAGCTACGGCCATCTCGCGATTGCGAACAACCCGACCAAGCGGTGGAGTGCCCGGATCGCGGGCGCGAACGAACGCCGCCGGCTCGCCGCCGCGCCCGTGGTGGGCGGCGGGCTTCTCTATGTCGAGGATACCGACGGCGTGATCCATGCCTTCGATCATGCGACCGGCGCGACCGCCTGGACCCGCGAAGAGGAGGAGATGGCCGAAAACCTGCGCAATTCGGCCTTTGGCGGCGGGGTGAGCTACGATAACGGCATCCTCTACGCCACCAACGGCATCGGCGAGGTCAAGGCCAAGGACGCGGAGACCGGCAAGCTCCTTTGGAAGGTCAAGCCGGCCGGGCCGCTGCGCGGATCGCCGACCATCGCCTTCGGGCAGGTCTACGTGATGACGCAGGACAACCAGATCCTCGCCCTCGATGCGACCAACGGTGAATTGCTGTGGGACGAATCCGGTTCGGCGACGCAATCGGGCGTGTTCGGCGTCGCCGCTCCGGCAGCGGGTCAGGGCACGGTCATCGCGGGATATTCGTCCGGCGAACTGTCGGCCTATCGTTACGAGAACGGGCGGCCGCTGTGGGCCGACGCGCTGGCGCGCACCAACATCTCGACGCAGGTGTCCTCGCTCACCGATATCGACGCCGATCCGATCATCGATTCGGGGCGCGTCTACGCGCTGGGCCAGGGCGGGCGCATGGCGGCCTATGAACTCGTCACCGGGCAGCGCATCTGGGAACTGACGCTTGCGGGCATTTCCACCCCGGCGATCGCGGGCGAGTGGATCTTCACCCTCACCGACGATGCGCGCCTGCTCGCCATCGCCCGGTCGAGCGGGCGGGTGCGCTGGATCACGCAGCTCCGGCAATTCCGCGACGAGAAGGACAAGAAGGGCCCGATCTTCTGGACCGGCCCGGTGCCTGCCGGCAACAATCTGTGGGTGGCAAGCTCGCGCGGGGAAATCTGGAAGATTTCGGTCGGCGAGGGTTCGGCCGCGATGTTCGCGGACATCGACCAGCCCGTGAGCCTACCGCCGATCGTGGCCGACGGGTTCCTCTACGTGCTCGACGACAGCGGGACGATCCACGCCTGGAAATAGGCCTGTTTGCAAGGCGCAAGGTCTGAGCGGGTCGTTAACCACTTCGCGCTAAGGCTCAGCGCCTGATGAGCGCCGAATCCCTCCCGAGCGCGCCCGCGCGCCTGCCAGAAGGTCGAAGGCCCGAAAGCGACGTGTCGGCAGGCGTGGGCCTTGCGGGCCTGCTCGGCCTGCTCGTGTGGATTCTCGTCTGCCGCACCTATCCCCTGATCGCCGACACGCTGGGTCTTTCGGGCGCATTGTCGGGCGCGCGCGGGGTCCTTTCGGGGCCGTATGCCGCGCTTGCCGCGATGGTTTTCACCGCAGGGCCGATGGTGGCGTGGTCGGTGCTGGTGGACCGGGTGCATCTGCGTCCCTCGACCGGGATCGACTGGACGCTTCGGCGGCCGTTCGCCGAGACATGGCCCATCAGCCTCGTCAAGCTCGTTGGGCTGTGGGCGACCTTCGCCGGGCTCGCGGCGCTTTACGGCCTTGGCCGGTGGTACTGGGACGGATCGTATGTGTTCGCCATGGAGGTTCTCGCCGCCGCGCTCATCCCGCTCATGGCGCTGTCGGTGCCCTATGTCCTGTGGCTCGACCGGTTCATGGTGGAGCCCAGGGATTCGACCTGGCACTTCGGCGCGATGATCGCGGGCCGCGAAGGCTGGGAGAAGTCGCAGCTCGCAAAGCACTGGCGCGCCTGGCTGATAAAGGGGTTTTTCAGCGCCTTCATGATCTCCATCCTGCCCGGCGGTTTCGCGCAGGTGGTCGAAGCGAGCCCCGCGCAGATGCTGGGCAACCCGGTCGAGCTTGCCATGTTCCTCGTTGCGCTGCTGTTCGTGATCGACGTGCAGATCGGGACCGTTGGATATCTGCTCACCCTGCGCCCGCTCGATGCGCATATCCGTTCGGGCAATCCCTTCCTCGGCGGGTGGATTGCGGCGCTGCTGTGTTACCCGCCATTCGTGTGGGGGATCATCGGCAACGGCAACCAGATCCTGTCCTATGAACGCAATGTCGCGGGCTGGGGCTACTGGCTCGAAGGCCAGCCCGCGCTCTTGTGGCTGTGGGCGGGGATGATCGTGTTCCTGACGCTTGTCTATGCCTGGGCGACGATTGCCTTCGGCATCCGCTTTTCAAACCTCACCTATCGCGGCGTGCTGACGAACGGGCCGTATCGCTTCACCCGCCACCCGGCCTATCTGTCGAAGAACCTGTTCTGGTGGCTTACGGTCATGCCCTTTCTCGTCACCAGCAATTCCGCCGCCGACGCGGTGCGCAACTGTTTCTTCCTGCTGCTCGTCAACGCGATCTATTACTGGCGCGCCAGGACCGAGGAGGCGCATCTCCTTGCCGAGGATGCGAAGTACCGCGAATACCATGCGTGGATGGATCAGCACGGGCTCATCACCGCGCCGCTTGCCCGGCTGGTGCGTGCGATCGGGCGCGGCCCGGGAAGCGCGCGCGGCGCGGTTGCGGAGCCAGCCGAATAGCGGCCGTGCTGGCCGCCCGCCGCATCAGAACGAATATTTGTAGACCCGCGAAATGTCGCCGTTCCATTCGCCGTGATAGGCGTCGAGCAGGCGCTGGGCAGGGACCTTGCCGGTCGCGACGATTTCGTCGAGCGTTTCGAGATAGCCGGTTTCGTTGTCGCCGCTGGAATTGAGCCGGGAGCGCGCGGCAAGGCCGCCATGCGCGATCCCCAGCACTTCGCGCCCCAGGTCCTTCATCGTCCCGGTCCCGCCGGGAAGCCGCGTGTCGAGCGCGAGCCTCGGCACTTCATTGCGCAGCCGCTCGCGCTCTTCCATCGACCAGTCCTTGACCAGTTCCCACGCCGCATCGAGGGCGCCCTGATCGTAGAGCAGGCCGACCCAGAAAGCGGGCAGGGCGCAGATCCGGCTCCACGGCCCGCCATCGGCACCGCGCATTTCGAGAAAGCTCTTGAGCCGCACTTCGGGAAAGGCCGTGGAAAGGTGGTCCCACCAATCGCTCGCCGTGGGCCGCTCGCCCGGGAGGACCGAAAGCCTGCCCTCGAGGAAATCGCGAAATGACAGGCCCGCCGCATCGATGTATTTCCCGTCGCGAAACACGAAATACATCGGCACGTCGAGCATGTACTGCGCCCAGCGTTCATAGCCGAAGCCGTCCTCGAACACGAAGGGCAGCATGCCGGTGCGGTGCGGATCGGTGTCGGACCAGATGTGGCTGCGATAGGAAAGATAGCCGTTGGGCCTGCCTTCGGTGAAGGGCGAATTGGCGAACAGCGCGGTCGCCAGCGGTTGCAGCGCGAGGCCGACGCGGAATTTCTTCACCATGTCGGCTTCGGATGAATAGTCGAGATTGACCTGGATGGTGCAGGTCCGCAGCATCATGTCGAGCCCGAGATTGCCGACCCGGGGCATGTGCCGCATCATGATCTCATAGCGGCCCTTGGGCATGACGGGCAGTTCATCGCGGGTCTTGTCCGGCCACATGCCGAGGCCGAGATAGGACACGCCGCAGGCCTCGCCGACCTTCTTGACCTGTTCAAGATGCCGCCCCGTCTCCGCGCAGGTCTGGTGCAGGTTTTCGAGCGGCGCGCCCGACAGTTCGAGCTGGCCCGCCGGTTCGAGGCTGACCGTGCCGTCTTCGCCGCGCATCGCGATGACCTTTCCGCCTTCCTCGACCGGCTCCCAGCCGAATTCGCGAAGGTTCATGAGCAGGTCGTGGATGCCGCAGGGTTCGTCATAGGACGGCGCGCGGAAGTCCTTGCGCTTGTAGACGAGCTTTTCGTGCTCGGTCCCGATGCGCCAGTCGGATGCGGGTTTTTCGCCGCGCAGCATCGGTGCGACGAGATCCTCCATCCCCTCGATGGCAGGTTCGTCGATGCTGGAGGTCTCGCGTGTGCTCATGGATGTCTCCCGGTGCGTTGCCCTAGAAAACCGACCGCGGCGTGGGAAGCGCAAAGTTGCGGCGGCCGTGCAGGCTCATTCGTCGTCCAGCCAGTCGCCCGCTTCGGCCATCCACACCGCGAGCGCGGCGATCGCCGCCGTCTCGCCGCGCAGGATGCGCGGGCCGAGGCTTACCGGGCGGGCGGCAGGATGGGCGCGGATCGCGGCGCGTTCCGCATCGTCGAAACCGCCTTCGGGGCCGATCAGGATCGCGGCCGGGCCGTCATGGTAGCAGAAGGCGTCGGCGACAGGCTCACCGCCATCCTCGTCGGCGAAGAACAGGGCGCGGGTTTCGGGCCAGTCGCCCAGCAGCGCGTCGAGCTTCACCGGATCGCCGATTTCCGGCAGCGCGGTGCGGGCGCATTGCTCAGCCGCCTCGGTGATGATCGTGCTGGCGCGCCCGACATTGAGCTTGTCGGCGACGCAGCGGCGGGTGAGGACGGGCTGGATGCGCGCGGCGCCCAGTTCGGTCGCCTTTTCGAGCACGAGGTCGAAGCGGTCCTTCTTGAGCAGCGCCGGGCACAGCCAGAGGTCGGGCACCTCTTCGCGTTCGCGCAGGCGTTCCGCCACTTCGAGAGTGACGCTGCGCTTGTCCGCCTCCACCACGCGCGCGGCCCATTCGCCGGTCGCATCGTCGCACAGGATGACGGCATCGCCCGGCGCGACGCGCATGACGCGGGCCAGGTAATGGGCGGGATTGCCCTCGATCACGCGCTGCTGCCCGGCGGCGAGTTCGGGTTCGACGAACAGGCGCGGGGCGCTTTTCGGAGGCCAGTTGGGGGTCGCGGGCATGGCTTCCCACTAGGCGCGGCAAACGGTATCGAGCAAGGCATGATTGCCCGATTCTGCCAGTTCCTCATCGCCGCAATATTCCTGGTCCTGGGGGGCTGGGCGCTGGTCGCGCCTGCCAGCGTGATCGAACTTGCCGTGACCGAGGCCTACCGCGACGATGCCTTCATCACCCGTTTCGCGCTCGCCTGTTTCGGGGCGCAGGCGGTGCTGTTCGGACTGGTCGCGCTGGCGTCGAAATGGACTTCGCGGACTTTCGCGCTCTACGCCGTGCTGCTGATCCCGTTCTTCGTCTTCAACTGGTATTTCCATTACGAGGTGCCTGTGCTCACCTCCATCGGGATGCTCGATTTCGCGGGCAATGTCGTGATGTTCATCGCCGCGATCGTCGGCTGGCGCGCGGCGCTCGCCGAAGAGCGCGCGAAAACCCGGACTTTCGCCTGAACGGATGTGTCGCACCCCGCCGGCCGCGCGGGACCCGATCCTACAGGAAGGGCGCAAAGGCGGCTTGGCAAGGGAGCGCAGGCAGATCCAGCACGCCAAAGCAGGCGCGGAGGATTCGCCGAGGCCGTATCCAACGGGCGAACCTTCCCAGTCTGTCACCCCCGTCTGCATTACGCGAACCAGCGAGGGCACCGCGGCCCATTCCCGCCTTCGCCTCTGCCTCGCGGATGTGTAGGGAGGGGGCATGAGCGAGCACGTCGTTCCCGATTCCGAACATCGCGGGCTGGTCGAGCGCCTGCCGCAGCTTCCGCGCGATCTTGCCCAGCTTGCCCGGTTCGACCGGCCGATCGGGTGGTGGCTGCTGTTCTGGCCCTGCGCCTTCGGCACGCTGCTGGGCGGATACGGCGTGCCGTGGGAGGCGCTCGGGGCTTTGCTCGGCCTCTATCTTGCAGGGGCCATCGCGATGCGCGGGGCGGGCTGCGTCTACAACGATATCGTCGATGCAAAGCTCGATGCCAGCGTCGCGCGCACCGCCGCGAGGCCGGTTGCGAGCGGGCGCGTGTCAAAGCGCACGGCGTGGATCTGGCTCGTCTGTCTCAGCATGGTGGGTCTTGGAGTGCTGCTGCAATTGCGCATCGAGGCGCAAGCCGTCGCGCTCGCCAGCCTTGCTCTTGTTGCCGCCTATCCCTTCATGAAACGGATTACCTGGTGGCCGCAGGCATGGCTTGGAATGGTGTTCAACTGGGGCCTGCTGGTGAGCTGGACGCAATTGAGGCTCGATCACTGGGACGCGATCGGCGCGCTCTATGCCGGGTGCATCTGCTGGGTGATCGGATACGACACGATCTACGCCCTGCAGGACCGCGAGGACGATGCGCTGGTCGGCATCCGCTCTTCCGCGCTTGCCATGGGCGCCCGGGTCCATGCGGGGATAGCGGGATTCTATGCCGCGACGATCGGGCTGTGGGCGCTCGGCTTCTGGCTTTTCAGGCCCGATCCGCTGGCGCTCGCCGCCCTGCTCCCGGTCGCGGGTCACCTCGCATGGCAGGTCGCAACACTCGATGCGGAGGACCCCGCCAATCCGCTCGAGCGCTTCCGTTCGAACCGCTGGGCGGGCGCGCTGATGGCGGCGGCGTGTTTCGTGGTGGGGTTCGCCTGATGTGCAACCTCTACCGCATGACCAAGAACGCGGACGAGGTCGCCGCCTGGTTCGACGCGGTGAACGCGGCTGGCGGGGCGAACCATGGCGAAGAGGTCTATCCCGGCTATCCCGGCCTCGTCGCTGCCGGAGGACAGGTGCGCGCGATGGTATGGGGCTTTCCGCTCGTGATGAAGGGCAGGAGCGGCCAGCCCTTGAAGCCCAAGCCGGTCAACAATTGCCGCACCGACAAGCTGGACAGCTTCTTCTGGCGATATTCCTTCGAGGAGCGGCGCTGCCTCATCCCGCTTACCGGCTGGGCCGAGGCGGAAGGGCCGAAAGGCGCCAAGACCCGGACATGGCTTTCCCTGCCCGATGCACCGATCTTCGCCGCGGCGGGCGTGTGGCGGGAAAGCGAGGAATGGGGCGCATGCTATTCGATGGTGATGACCGAAAGCGCCAGCTCTGCCGCCGAGGACGTGCATACCCGCATGCCCGTCCTCCTCGCGCCGGATGACTATGCGGGCTGGGTGCAGGGCTCGCCCGAGGAGGCGAAGGCGCTCTGCCGGCCGTGGGGCGGCGACATCGCGCTCGATCGCACCGATGAAAGCTGGGTCAAGGGCCGGGGGACGCAGCAGAGCCTGCTGTAACGGGCGAAAGGGCAGGGCGATGACGGACGGGGCGAAGGATTTGCGCGACCTCTTCGCGCCGGGGATCGAGCCGATCGAGGCAAGGCCGGGGATCTGGTCCGCGCTTTCCCGCCCTGTCGAAGGACAGTCCTATGACGGGCGCGCGCGGCTTTACGACGCGCTGATCGGAAATGCGCTCTACAACCGGCTCGCCTGGGGCACCTCACCTGCGTCTTACGAGGAATTCGCGCACGCCGCGTCGGAAAGCGGGACCGGAGCGCTCCTCGATGCGGGCTGCGGGACGCTCGTCTCGACCGCCGGGGTTCATGCGCGTTCCGGGCGGCCGACCATGCTGGTGGACCTGTCGCTCGACATGCTGGCGGCGGCGCGTGAGCGGATCGGACGCGTGGCCGGGGGCGTGCCGGACCATGTGCTGTTCCTCCAGGCCGACCTGTTCGACCTGCCGTTCATCGACGGCGCGTTCGGCGCGGTCCTCGCTCAGGGCGTGCTGCATCTGTTCGAGGACATCGCCGCGCGCGCGCGCGAACTGGCGCGGGTCACCGTCCCCGGCGGGCAGGTTTTCGCGAGCAGTCTCGTCGCGGATCGCGGCCCCGGGCGGCTCTATCTCGGCGCGCTGCACCGCGCTGGCGAGGTCGCCGCACCCCGGCGGCTGGCGGAACTGGTAGCGCGGCTGGAGGATTCGGCATCCAGGCTGGCAAGGCCGATCGCGGCGCGGCGCGAGGGCAACATGGCATTCCTGACCGCGCGCCCGTCCTAGCGCTGCGGACCCAGCTCGGGGTCGAGATCGCGGGGCCGCGCGAAATGGGCGAGCTTCGCCGTGCGCGGGCGCAGGTCCGCCCACGAATCGACAGGGCATTCGAGGATGGCGTAGGCGGCGGTCGGGAACTTGATCGCGGCCTCGCGGAACAGGTCGCTTTCATGGCTCGGTGAAACGAGTTCGAGGATCAGCTCCTGCAGGCCCGGATTGTGTCCCGAGACGAGCATCGCGCCCGGTTCCTTGGGGGTGTCGGCGGCATGATTCTGCACCGCCTCGAGGATGGTTTCGTAACCGGCGAGATAGAGCCGCGTGTCGAAAACCGGCTCGATTTCGGGCAGCGCGACGGCGAGCGTCTCCTTGACCCGCACCGCCGGGCTGGCGAGCAGGATATCCCATTTCGTCCCGTGATCGCGGATATGCGCGCCGATCGCTTTTGCCCCGCGCCGTCCGCGCTCGTTCAGGCCGCGGTCGAAATCGCGTGAGGAGGCATCGCCCCAGTCGGACTTGGCGTGGCGCAGCAATCCGAGCAGCTTCATGAACCCTCTCGCGCTCCCTCGCGAACATTCCGGCGACACGCTCCTCCAACACGAGCATGCCGGTGCTGTAAAGGGAAAGCGCGCAGCCTCAGTCGAGCAGGGCGCGCTCGGGAACGAACAGGGCGAGCGCGAGCAGGATCGCGAGCGTCAGCGTGAGCGCGGCATGGGCCAGTGAGATCGGAGCGGGAAACGCGCCCGGGCCGAGGATGATACCGGCAAGAGGCGCAAGCCCGGCCTGCAGCGCGGCGAGCGGGGCGAGCCAGCTGCGCAGCGCGCGGCGGGCGGGGACCGTGTCGCGTGCGCGGCCCGCCATTGCCGCCCTGACGATGTCGGCGGCGAAGAGAAAGGACAGGACCCGCAGCGCATAGAAGGCGGGTTCGCCCGCAGGTCCGGCATAGCGCACCGCGGCCCAGCTAGCCCCCACCGCCAGCGCCGCGACAAGAGCGGTGCGCGGCTCCGGTCCCTGCCCGATCAGTCGCAGGACGGAAAGCCAGACAGCGAACGGCGCGAGCGCGGCGAGCATCAGGATGACGGACTCGGCCGGGCTCGACGCCAGCAGCAGGCCCCCGCCCGCCAGCATCGCGGCGATGTTCGCGAGCACGATGAGCGCGAGCGGCAGGCGCAGTTCGCCCCGCATCGCAACGCCCGCATATTGCGCGAGCAGGAGCAGCCAGGCGCCGATCGCGACTGCCCTCAGCGCGCTGTCGAGATCGCCTATCATGTCCGCGCCTCCTCGTTTTCGATGCCCGCTTCCGCAGGCTCGTCGGGGCCGATCAGGCCCGCCGAAATGCGCGCCAGCGCCTGGTCGAGAGTCACTCGCCGGATCGCCGTGCCTTCGGGAAAGGCCGAGAGCAGGCGCGAAGGGAAGGCCGGCGAAAGGACGATGAAATGGCCCGCATCCTCCTTGCCCCGGATCAGCCTTCCGAACCCTTGCGCGAGTTTCGCGCGGATGATGCGATCGTCGTACTGGCTGCCCGATCCCCCGGCCTCGGCAGCGGCGGCGCGGCGGGCCTTGTGGAGGATGTCCGGGCGCGGCCAGGGCACCGATTCAAGGGCGACGCAGCGCAGCGACCGTCCCGGCACGTCGACCCCGTCGCGCAGCGCATCGGTGCCGAGCAGGCTCGCGCGGGGATCGTCGCGGAAGATGTCGACCAGCGTGCCGGTGTCGATCGGGTCGACATGCTGGGCGTAGAGCGGGAGCCCTGCGCGGGCGAGCCGGTCGGCGATGCGCCCATGGACCGCGCGCATCCGCCGGATCGCGGTGAACAGGCCGAGCACGCCGCCTTCGGACGCCTCGATGATCCGCGCATAGGCCCCGGCGAGGGCGGGCAGGTCGCCCTTGCGGATATCGGTGACGATCAGGACCTCGGCGCGGCTGGCATAGTCGAACGGGCTGCTCGCACTGGTCAGCATCGGCGCGCAGTCGACATGCGCCGCGCCCGAGCGCGCGATCGCGCTGTCCCATTCCGCGCCCCGGGAATCGCCCGTTGCGCTGCCTATCCGGTCGGTGAGAGTGGCGCTTGTCAGCATCACTCCGTGCGCGGGTTCCAGCACGACGCGGGCAAAGGGCTTCATCGGGTCGAGCCAGCGGCGATGGATCGCCACGTCGAATTCGCGCGCGTCGTTGCGGTCTACCGCGAGCCAGTCGACGAATTCGGGATCGGCCGGCCCGCCGAGCCGATCGAGCAGGGCCTCCCATGCGGCGAGCAGTTCGACCCGCCACGAGAGCGAATGGCGCGCCCCCTCGATCCGGGCGCGGCCCTGACCATCCAGCCAGTCCGGCGGATCGGCGATGATCGCCTCCAGCCTGCCGCCGAGCCGGATCAGCGGCACGCGGATCGCGGCGAGCGCCTCCGCTGCAGCGCCTGCCGCCTCGATCACCTCGCCCGGCAGGACCGAAGCCTCGGTCTCAATGCCGTAGCCCGCTTCCTGCCCGCCGCTTTCATCGCGGGCATAGGTGATGATGCGGACCGCGAAGAGCAGTTTCTCCAGCGGTCCCCAAGGTTCGCCCTCGACCAGTCTTTGCAGCCATCCGTCGGAGGGGAGCAGCTTGCCCGCTTCGCTCGCCGCATCGATCGCCTCGCCGCCGGCCTCGTCATAGCTGGCGACGTCCGCCAGCCGCGCGGAGAGACCGCGCCTGCGCCCGCGTGCCTTCTTTTCCGGCCCGATGATCCAGCGGCGCAGTTCGATCGCCTCCTGCCCCGAAAGCGTCGCGGCGAAGGTGGAATCGGCGGCTTCGAAGACGTGGTGACCTTCGTCGAAGACGATGCGGGTCGGGCGCTGGGCGTGGTCCCTGCCCCGGGCGGCGTTGATCATCACGAGCGCGTGATTGGCAATGACGAGGTCGGCATTCGCGCTTTCGCGCCCGACGCGTTCGATGAAGCATTTGCGGTAATGCGGGCAGCCCGCATAGACGCATTCGCCGCGCTGGTCGGTGAGGGCGGCGATCCCGCGCCTGCGAAACAGCGTGCCCAGCCAGCCGGGCAGATCGCCGCCGATCATGTCGCCGTCGCGGGTGAAGGCGGCCCAGCGCGCGACCAGTTGCGCGAGGATTGCCGGCCGGCCGGCAAAACCGCCTTGCAGCGCGTCCTCTAGATTGAGCAGGCACAGATAGTTCTCACGCCCCTTGCGCACGACAACGGGCGGCGATCCGTCGGGGCGTTTGAGCGGCCATGCGCGGCGGCTTTCGCTGCGCAGCTGGCGTTGCAGGTTCTTGGTATAGGTCGATACCCACACGGTCCCGCCGGATGCCTCCGCCCAGGCCGAGGCGGGGGCAAGATAGCCCAGCGTCTTGCCGATCCCGGTCCCCGCCTGGGCGAGCGCGACATGCGGCACTTCGCGCTTCGTCCTGGGGGCGAAGATGCGCGCCGCGTCCTGCGCATAGGCGCGCTGGCCCTCGCGCCTTTCCGCGCCTTCGCCGGTCAGATGGTCGAGCCGGGCAAGGACCGCTTCGGCGGGAAGGTCGACCTGGCGGGGCGGGGCGCGCTCGGCCGCTTCCTCCCATTCGGGGAGCGCGGAAAAGAGCCATTTTTCCGCCCGTTCCGGCCGCGCGATATGTGGCCGCAGCACCTGTGCCCACGGCCAGCGCAGCCGTTCCAGTGATTGCAGCGCGCTCCACGCCCCGGCGCGTTCGAACCATTCGGGCTCCTCGCATGCCGCGCACAGCGCACCTGCCGCCCGCTGCAGGAATTCCGGCACGTCCGAATCGCCTTCCGGCGGTTCCATGCCGAGCGCCTCGGCGAGGCCGCGCGCGGTGGGTACGCAAAAGCGCGCAGGATGGACGAAGGCGAAGGCTTCGAGCAGGTCGAGACCGGAAAGGTCCGGATAGCCGAGCCGGTTGGCGACCAGCGGCGCGTTGAGAATGAGGACAGGCGTATCGGCGGCGGCCATGATCGCATCGCCCTTGGACACCGCCTCGGTTCCGCCATTCGCTGCGCGCAGCCAATTGCCCCCATGGCTGGCATGGAGCGCGGGCAGAGGCAGCGGGGCGGGGGCGGTGGAGGGAACCGTCACGATCGCCAAGATGGGGCAGCGCCGCGCGAAAGTAAACGCGCGCCCGCGCCGCTTTGCACGAAGCCCTGCGGCCGCTTCGCGCTTGCACAATCGCAGGCGAGGTGCATATGCGGCTCGCCATGAGTGACAGCACCTTCATAGCCGCAGCGCAAAGTTCCAAGGCCTGGCCGTTCCAGGAGGCACAGCGCCTCGCGAAACGGTTGAGGGACGGCAAGCCCGGAGGCGAGCCGGTGCTGTTCGAGACCGGATACGGCCCGTCGGGCCTGCCGCATATCGGCACCTTCCAGGAAGTGCTGAGGACGACGCTGGTGCGCCGCGCCTACGAGGCGCTGACCGGCGGCGCGCCGACGCGGCTGGTGGCGTTCAGCGACGATCTCGACGGGCTGCGCAAGGTGCCCGACAACGTGCCGAACCGCGAGATGCTGGCCGAACATCTCGGCAAGCCCCTGTCGCGCATCCCCGATCCCTTCGGCACGCATGAAAGCTTTGCCCACCACAACAATGCCCGCCTGCGCGAATTTCTCGACCGGTTCGGTTTCGACTACGAATTCGTCAGTTCCTCCGACCGCTACAATGCAGGCGGCTTTGACGAGGGCATCCGCAAGGTGCTGCGCGGCTTCGACGCGATCATGGACATCATGCTGCCGACATTGGGCGAGGAACGGCGCAGGACCTATTCCCCGCTCATGCCGATCAGCCCGACCTCCGGCGCGGTCCTGCAGGTGCCGATCGAGGTGGTCGATGCCGATGCGGGCCTGATCCGCTTCACCGACGAAGACGGCACGCAAGTCGAACAGAGCGCATTGGGCGGCAAGGCCAAGTGCCAGTGGAAGGTCGACTGGGCGATGCGCTGGGTCGAACTCGGCGTCGATTACGAGATGTACGGCAAGGACCTGACCGACAGCGGCGTGCAGTCGGGCAAGATCGCCCGCGTGCTCGGCGGGAACAAGCCGGAAGGGCTGATCTACGAGCTGTTCCTCGATGCGAAGGGCGAGAAGATCTCGAAGTCGAAGGGCAATGGCCTGTCGATCGAGGAATGGCTGCAATATGGCAGCGAGGAGAGCCTCGGCTATTACATCTTCGCCAATCCCAAGAGCGCGAAACAGCTCCACGCGGGCGTTATCCCCAAGGCGATCGACGATTACTGGCAATTCCGCGAGAAGCTGCCCGAACAGGAACTCGACAAGCAGCTTGGCAACCCCGTCTGGCACCTCCTGCGCGCGAACGCGGCGGTGGACGGGCCCGATGCGCCCGGCGCGGGCGACAAGCTGCCTGTGCCATTCAGCCTGCTGCTCAATCTCGTCGGCGTGCTGGGGGCCGAAGGCAGCCGCGAGGCGGTGTGGTCCTATCTTGCGAACTACATCGAGGACGCGGACCCGGCCGCGCACCCGGCGCTCGATCTCCTCGTCGACAAGGCACTTGCCTACAACCGCGATTTCGTCGCGCCCACGCTGGTCAAGCGCGCGCCGACGCCTGCCGAGGCCGAGGCGCTGCGCGCTCTCGATGCGGAACTTGGCGCGGTGCCGGCCGACATGGCGGCGGAGGATCTCCAGACCATCGTCTACGAAATCGGCAAGCGCGAGGAATTCGGCTTCGGCTCGCTGCGCGACTGGTTCCAGGCGCTCTACCAGACGCTGCTGGGCTCCGCGCAGGGGCCGCGGATGGGCAGCTTCATCGCGCTTTACGGGATCGAGCCGACGAGGAAACTGATCGCCGAGGCGCTGTCACGTTAGGTTGGCTAAGCGCAAGCGACAAAACGCCCCGACCTAGCGCCAGCGCCGGGTGCGATACCACTTGGTTATGATGTATTTCACGCCCTTGCCCACCGGGGTGCCGGCATGCTTTGTCAGTTCGTTGGGTGCGCCGTCCCTGTCGGCATTGTTCCAGATCAGGAGCACGCCCGGCTTGGGCTCGATCGAGACGCCGATCTCGGTGAAATGGGTGTGTCCCCCTTCCTCGACCTCGTTGAGGAAGGCCATCGCGGTCCAGCTTCGCTGCCCGCCGCGCTTGCGTTCGAGCGGCCAGTAGCCCTCGGAGGTGTAGAACCAGTCATTGTGCGGCTTGAATTCCTGCCCCGGCAGATAACGCTGGCCCTGGATCGCTTCGCCGGTGGCGGGATTCAGTCCGAGCAAATCGTCGATCCGGCGCGAAATGCCCATCACGAAGCTGTTATGCGGGTCGAGGTCGCCCGAATAGGAAGTGCGAAAGCCGCTTTCATAGCCCTGTTCGTGAAGGCTGGAGGGACGCGCGACCTCGTCGATCATGAGGCACAGCCGTTGGCATTCGGCAGGGGTGAGGAAGTCTCCGACCGCGAACAGGTCGGCCTTGTCGGTGTCGATCCGGTACACGCCGGGATCGTCATCGAGGCGCTTCGTCACCTGACCGCCTATGCGGCGCAGCGCGTCCTGATCGGGAATGGCTGGGGCCTTGGGCATGGGGGCGCCTCTCTAACAGGCGCACGCTCGGGCGCAAGAAGGGATGGGCCGATGCAGGCGATGACGGGGGCAACGGGCGAGGGCGAGAAAAAAGGGCCCCCGGCCGCAGGCGCGGACGGGGGCGGTTCGCCTTGTGAAAGGACCTACCAGAAGAAATCGTAGATCACGTCGACGACCTCACCGGTGTAGACATCGACCAGCAGCACGTCGTCGTAATAGCGAACCCAGCGATAGGGTTCGTAGGCCGGCGGCAGGCGGAAGGCCCAGGGATCGTTGATGAAGAAGCGCGGCTGGAAGAACAGGCTGTCGAGATGCCAGCCGATCCCGATCCGGCTGTAACGGTGCGCGCGGAAAGGGGCGAAATAGCGACCGAGCCGGAAGTGTTGGCGGTGCGCGCGCCGATAGTCGCGCCAGCCAAAGCGGCCATTGTCGCGCCAGCGCCGGTCCCAGCGGCGGAAATTCGCACGCCGCTCGGCCCGGACCCCGTCGCGGAAGCCGTCGCGCCTTTCGCGACGGATTTCACGCCTGAAGTCGCGCCGCCGGTCGCGGCGGATTTCCCGACGACGCTCGGCCCTGCGTTCGGCTCTACGGTCGGCCCGGCGATCGACGGCACGGTCCGCACGGCCGACGCCGCGCGCGATCCGGTCGTCGAAGCCCCGATCCCTGCGCCGATCGGCCCTGCGATCCGCGCGGCGATCTTCCCTGCGATCGGCCCTGCGATCCGCACGGCGATCTTCCCTGCGATCCGCGCGGCGATCGAACCGGTCGGCCCTGCGTTCACCACGCCGGTCAACGCGGTCCGCGCGGCGATCCGCGCGGCTTTCGAGGCGTTCCGCGCGCCGCTCGAGCCGGCGTTCGGCCTGCCGAGCGCTGCGCTCTGCGCGCTGTTCGAGCCGGTCGGGCCGCTCGCGAGCAGTCCTGACCGATCGTTCGCGCGCGGGTCGGGCGGAGCGTTCGAGGCGGGGTTGCGCGCGCTCGCGCCGCTCCACGGCGCGTCCTGAACGGACCACTGCCGGGCGTTCGCGGCGAACCTGCTGGCGAGCTTCGCGGCGCTGGCTGCGTGCTTGCTGACGGGCTGCGCGGCGCTGCGAGCGGGCTTCGCTGCGGGTCGCACGGCGCTCTCCGCGCGGTTGGATTTCGGCCGAGGCTGATGCGTCCGCAACAGCGTTTGCCGCTACGGCCGGATCGGGTGCGGCGATCGCGGCGAGGGCAAGAGCGAGTGCCGAGAGCGCGCTGCCTCGCATCAATCGGGTAATGTCCATGTGTGCCTCCAATGTCGCCGCCCCACCACACACGGCTTGAGTGATGATGCCCGTCTAGCGGCCGCGCCCTGTCCCCGGCCTGAACCGGGGCGGCAGGTCGACGTTCATGTTGCCGGGGTCAAGAATGAACAAACAGAGCGCGCCTTGATCCCGTCCGGTCGAGCGCGCAAGGGAGCGGGCATGTTCGACCAACTCGACGATGTCCTTCAGGACCTCACCAACCGTCTCGTCCGTGCCGCGCGCGATCGCAAGTCGCCAATGCACACCCCCGCTGTCGTCTCCGGCGATGTCGATGCCCGCATCATGGTGCTTCGCGCCTTCGACAGCACGGCCTTCACGCTGCGCTTCCACACCGATACCCGGGCGCCCAAGACCGATGCTTTCGCTGCCGATCCGCGCGCGGCGGTGCTGTTCTATGACAAGGGTTCGAAGATCCAGATCCGCGCCCGCGGCAAGGCGAGCGTCCACACCGATGCCTCGATCGCCGACGAGGCATGGGCGAAAGGAACCAATTTCGCACGGCGCTGCTATCTCGGCGATGGCCCCGGCACGCCCAGCGAGGCGCCGACTTCCGGCCTTCCGAGCGCTTTCGAAGGGGTCGAGCCGACCGACGATCAACTGGTCGCGGGTCGTCCCAATTTCGCGGTCCTGATGGTCGAGCTCGCAAGCCTCGACTGGCTCTACCTCGCCCATACCGGCCATGTTCGCGCCGGATTCGAACGCGATGGGCGCGGAGAGTGGAGGGGACGGTGGCTCTCGCCGTAGAATGCCGGGTCAGGCCCCCTTCGCCGCGATGCCATCCTGCGACGGGGCGGGCGGCGGAAGGCACAGGATTTCCTCGCTCTCGCTGGCCATGACGACGCAGTCCTCACCGCAGTGCATGGCCGCATCGAGCGCGTCTTGCGCCTTTGTCTGCGCCGTGTCGAAACTCTCACCCGCGCGCCTCTCCGCTACGCCGAAACTCGCCGTTACGCGCATCGCATCGACGTGGCCGGAATGGGTCGTGCGGGCGAGCACACGTCGCAGCCGCCCGGCAATGCCGGCGGCTTCGGCCTCTCGCGCGCCCTCGATGACGATCACGAAACCATCGCCGGGTATCGTGTGAAACTTATCGGTCCGGCGCAGTCCGGCTCGCATGATCCGTGCCACCCGCGCGGCAGCCTCGCGCCGCATATCCTCGCCCCGGATGCGTTCGACGCAGTGCAGGTGGTCGATCCGCGCCATGACCACGCTTTCCCCGGAATAGGGACGCTGAGGCCTGCGTGCGGCGCGGCGCAGTTCGCGTTCGAAGCGATCGGTCCCGAACAGGCCCTCCAGCGCTCCTTGCCCGGCTCGCGCTCGCGTCACCGATGCCTTGGTGGGCGGGCGGCGGGTCAGCGCGAAGGCAGTCACGACCATCGCCAGCGCCATTGCGGCGATGAGCCCCGTTGCCGGGTCGAGCGCGAGCGCCACCGCGTCGCCGCCGAAATGGCCCCCTGCCATGTCACTGCCCCTGTATTGCTCCCTGCTGGGGCAGGATGCCGTTTGTTTGGTTAAAGACGCGTAAAGCTTCGGAAGGGGGCGGGAGCGGGTGCGTGCCCGGTTTGCTCAGAACGCATCGCCTGGGGTTACCGCGGCCAGCACGCGGCGCAGCGTGAGGTAGATCATCACCACGGTCGCCGCCATCAGGCCGACCATCGCCACGGCCCCGGCGAATAGCGCATCGTAGAGGATCTCGAACCATTGATCGGGCATGTCCTCGAACTCGCCGACGGGCAGAGTGAAGGCGAGCAGCACGATCAGCGCCAGCAGCAGCGATCCGGTTGCCAGTTTCGCCACCATGTTGACGTTCTCGTAGGCCTCGCGGTTGAATTCGGTTTCGAGCCGGTCGATCATTCCGACCATGGTCAGCATCAGGGCAAGGGTGGTGGCGGACCCGGTGACGATGGCCGATCCGAGATAGAGGCCCGCGCGGCTCAGCGCCTCGAGCAGGTCGCGTGCTTCGGCCCCGGAATAGACCCCGCCGATCGCCGCATGCGCGCCCCAGCCCAGCGCCGCGACTACGAGAAAGGCGGCGAGCGGCCAGAGCCGGTTCTTGCGCAATTGCCGGGGCAGGTCGGGCATGGGCCGCGAACTAGGACTTGCATTTCTCGCATACCAGCTTGCGCGGGGCAGGACGGGGCGTCAGCGGGACGAGGAGCGGGGCAGCGGCGGGAAGGGGGCGCGCCTAGGTCGGCGTGCGCGCGGCGGCGGCCTTTTCGGCGATCCGGCGGAACAGGGTCCGCAGGGCTTCGGGACTGGCGCGGTCGATCGAACCGTCCTCGACCTCGTCCTTGGAAAAGGTCATCGACGGATTGGTGTCGTCGAGCATCGCCCATCCGGGGAACATGCGCTCCTCGATCGCGGTCGACATTTCGAGCTTCACATCGGTGTGGCGGTCATCGGCGAGAATGCGTTCATAGAGCGCGTCGATCGCGTCGTCCGGACCCTCGACCAGCTGAATATACATGTCCTGCCGGCAGATCAGCGCGCCGGTGATGTCGTTTTCGCGGTTGTTGCGCCGCGCGGCCATGAGGATGCCGTCGAGCATGGCGTGGTCGAAGCCGAAAGGCTGCGAGCGATAGATAAGCTGCTTCATGGCGGCGCTCCTGCTGCGTGCCTCGGGCGTGTAGCACCTGCGGGGCGGGGAGCGCCAGCGGCATCGGCGGCGCGAGCCGGGGTCAGCGCCGTCCGAAGGCGGAAAGGTCTTGCGGTTCGGCGGGGCTTTGGTCGATCCGCGTGACTTCAGCCCGCGGCGGGCCGTCACGCATTCTTGCGATCATCGTGCGGGTTGCACCGGCATCACCTTCGAGATGCGCCTCGACCGTGCCGTCGGCGAGATTGCGCACCCAGCCTGCAAGGCCGAGCGCCCGGGCGGTCCGCACCGTCCAGTCGCGGTAGAAGACGCCCTGGACACGCCCGTGGACGATGAGGTTGATTGCCATGTGTGAGGCCTAGCATTGGGCGCCCCCGCTGCGAAGCGAGAACGGCGCGCGCTGGCCGCGCTCGCACCGACCGGAAACGCCGGAGCGCTATCGATTACGGAACAATACGAGAGTGCGCTGATGGCTGCGTGTTCAGCGCTTCAGATGCAGAAGGAAGATCGCGATATCTTCAGGAGAGGCCCCTTGTCCAAGCTCGACCAAGCCAGATCCATCCTCGATGCAGGCCGTCTGGTCGCAGACATCCACTTCACCGACACGATCGACGATGCGCAGAAAGCCGCCATTCGCGACCATCTGCTGGATCAGGCCGAACGCATGAAAAGCGGGCTCGACGACATCAAGGACGATGACGACGCGAGCTATTTCCTTGCGGTGAAGTATGTCGAATGCAAGGCTGGCTGGATCCAGATGAACCTGCAGCTCAATTAGCAGACGGTACTGCGCGGCGAGAAGGATGAATTCCTTTTCAACAAGGCCGCTGCCGTCGCCGGCTTTCTCGGGAGGATCGAGCCGGTGGTCTGCGAAGACGACCTCGATACGATCAACACCATGCTGCTGCGCAAGATGCGCGGCTGACAGGCATGAAAGCCGACGCCCGGTCAGGGCGCCAGCCCATGTCTCACCGCGTCAGCTTCTTGTACGCGAGCCGCGTCGGCCGATCCGCCGCATCGCCCAGACGACGTCGCTTGTCCTCTTCATAGGCCTCGAAATTCCCTTCGAACCATTCGACGTGGCTGTTGCCCTCAAAGGCGAGAATGTGGGTCGCGAGGCGGTCGAGGAAGAAGCGGTCGTGGCTGATCACCACGGCGCAGCCCGCGAAGTTCTCGATAGCCTCTTCGAGCGCGCCCAACGTCTCGACGTCGAGATCGTTGGTCGGCTCGTCCAGCAGCAGCACGTTGCCACCCTGTTTCAGCATCTTGGCCATGTGGACGCGGTTGCGCTCGCCCCCGGACAGCTTGCCGACGTTCTTCTGCTGGTCCTGCCCCTTGAAATTGAACGCGCCCACGTAAGCCCGCGTGGAGACGTCGTGGCCGTTCACCTTCATGTAGTCGAGCCCATCGGAGATCTCCTCCCAGACGTTGTTCTTGGGATTGAGGTCGTCGCGGCTCTGGTCGACATAGCCGAGGCGCACCGTGTCGCCGATCTCGATCGTGCCGCTGTCGGGCTTTTCCTGTCCCGTGATGATGCGGAACAGGGTCGATTTGCCCGCCCCATTGGGCCCGATCACGCCGACGATGCCGCCCGGCGGCAGCATGAAGGACAGGTTTTCGAAGAGCAGCTTGTCGCCATAGGCCTTGGAGATGTTGTGCGCCTCGATCACCTTGCCGCCGAGCCGTTCGGGGACCTGGATGACGATCTGCGCCTTGCCCGGCTTGCGCCCGTCCTGCGAGTTCTGGAGCTCCTCGAACTTGCGGATGCGGGCCTTGGACTTGGTCTGGCGCGCGCTCGGCGTCTGGCGGATCCATTCGAGCTCGCGGCTGAGCTGCTTCTGGCGGCCCGATTCCTCGCGGCTTTCCTGTTCGAGGCGCTTCGCCTTCTTTTCGAGATAGGTCGAATAATTGCCTTCGTAGGGGTAGTAGGACCCGCGGTCGAGTTCGAGGATCCAGCCCACCACATTGTCGAGGAAGTAGCGGTCGTGGGTGATCATCAGCACCGCGCCGGCATATTCTTTCAGATGGTTTTCGAGCCATTCGACGCTTTCGGCATCGAGGTGGTTGGTCGGCTCGTCCAGCAGCAGGATCGAGGGCTTCTGGATCAGCAGGCGGGTGAGCGCAACGCGGCGCTTCTCGCCGCCCGACAGGTTTTCGACGCTGGCATCGGAGGGCGGGCAGCGCAGCGCCTCCATCGCGATCTCGAGCTGGTTGTCAAGCGTCCACCCGTCGACCGCGTCGATCTTCGCCTGAAGCTCGGCCATCTTGTCGCCGAGCACGTCGAAATCGGCGTCGGGTTCGGCCATCTGCGCGGAAACGGCGTTGAATTCCTCGACCAGTTCGGCGGTCTCGCGCGCGCCGTCGCGGACATTTTCGAGCACGGTCTTGGTCGGATCGAGTTCGGGTTCCTGCGGGAGATAGCCGACCGTGATGTTCTCACCCGGCCACGCTTCGCCGCTGAAATCGGTGTCGATCCCGGCCATGATCTTCATAAGGGTCGACTTGCCCGCGCCATTGGGGCCGACAATGCCGATCTTCGCTCCCTGATAGAACTGCAGATTGATGTTCGAGAGCACCGGCTTGGGGGCGCCGGGGAAGGTCTTGGTCATGTTCTTCATGACGAAGGCATATTGCGCGGCCATCGGGTTAGGTCCTTCGGATCTGGTCGGATTGGGAAAGTTGCTCGTGAGATAGGCGGAGCGGCCGGATCGGGCAAGTGGCGCTGGACAGGTCGCGCACCTCCCCGTAGCAGCCTTGCGCCATGAACAAGACATTGCTTCCGCTCTTCGCCGCCCCTTGCATTGCCATTGTTGCAGCAGGCAGTCTCGCCGCACTTCCGCCGCCCCAGCCTAGCGTGGAGGAACAGGCCGACCGCGTGCTCGAAGGCGATCGCTTTGCGTGGGAATTCGTAGAGGGTCTAACGACAGAGGTCGGCCCGCGACAGGCCGGGACCGAAGCCGAGGCGCGAGGGCGCGAGTGGGCCATGAACTGGTTGCGCCAGCACGGCTTCGAGAATGTGCGCACCGAGCCTTTTGCGATGGACACATGGGTGCCCGGCGACATCGCCCGCGCCCGCATCACAGAACCGTTCGCACAGGATCTCGTCGTTCTGCCGCTCGGCAACAGCGCGGCGACGCCCGAAGGCGGTATCGAAGGCGAACTGGTGTTCTTCCGCAATGTCCATGAACTGCGCGCAGCGCCTGTCGGCAGCCTCACCGGCAAGATCGCCTATATCAGCCATGCGATGAAGCCTGCGCAGGACGGCTCTCATTACGGTTTCGCCGGGCCGGCGCGATGGGTCGGGGCGGGGATCGCCGCCCAGAAGGGCGCAATCGCCACCGTGATCAAGTCGGTCGGCACGGATTATCACCGCAACCCCCACACCGGCGGGACGACCTTCCCCGAAGGCGTGGAGCCTATCCCGGCGGCGGCCATGTCGATTCCCGATGCCGAGAATGTCGAGCGGATGTTCGCCCGCGCAGATGGCCGGCAGATCCGCCTCGGGCTGGAACTCAATCCGAAAGCGCTCGGCGAGACGATGAGCGGCAATGTCGTGGCCGAGATCACCGGGCGCAATCCCGAGCTCCCGCCGGTCCTGCTGGCCTGCCATATCGATAGCTGGTGGAATTCGCCTGGCGCATTCGACGATGCAGCGGGCTGCGGGATCATCGCGGCGGCCGCGTTCCATGTCCAGCGCACCGGCACACCCCTGCGCACCATTCGCGTGCTGATGGCAGGGGCCGAGGAGACGGGCCTGTGGGGCTCGAAGGCCTATAGCGACGCGCATATCGACGAACCCATTGCGGTCGGGCTTGAAAGCGATTTCGGCGCCGACCGGATCTGGCGGCTCGAAAGCAATTTTCGTGACAGCAACCCTGAACTGCACGCCCGGTTGGCGAAAGCCGTTGCGCGGTTCGGCGTAGCGGATTCGACCGTGGTCGCGACCGGCGGCGCCGATCTCAACATCGTGCGCGACCAGCAAGGTGCGCTCATCGACCTGCAGCAGGACGGGATGCGCTATTTCGATCTTCACCACACGCCCGATGATACGCTCGACAAGATCGATCCGGTGCAATTGCGTCAGAATGTCGCGGTCTGGACCAGCGTGGTCGGACTTCTCGCCAACGAGCCGCGCGCGATCCTGACCGGCGGCACCGTCCCGTCCGCGCCGCCTATCATGGATCAGTAAACCGGAAACAGAGCCGCCTTCCACCGTTGCGTGGAGGAGGAGACGGCGGATGTTTGTTGACGAACCGGTATTCGACACGGTCCTGCGGGGGATGGTCCTCGCGGCGGCGGCGCTGCTGTGGGTGACGATGCTGATCCGCATGAACGGCCTGCGCTCGCTTTCGAAGATGTCGAATTTCGATTTCGTGATGACGATCGCGCTCGGCAGCCTCGTGGCAAGTGCAGCCGTCTCGACCGAATGGAAGGCTTTCGTGCAGGCGCTCGCCGCGATGGCAAGCCTGTTCGCGGTCCAGTGGACCATGAACCAGCTCAGAATGAAGTGGCCCCGTTTCCGGACTCTCGTCCAGAACCGCCCGGTCGTGCTGGTTCGCGACGGGGTATTCCAGGAGGACGCGATGCACGACACCCGCGTGACCCGGGCGGACCTGTTCGAGAAGCTGCGTGCCTCCAACGTCTCGGACATCTCCAATGTGCGGGCAGTCATCCTCGAGACGACTGGCGATGTGTCGGTGGTCCAGGGCGAAAAGCTCGACCGGGACCTGCTCGAAGGCGTCGACCGACCGGCTCAGGAAAAGCACGAAAGAAGCGACTGACGCTCGCCGTCGACCGGCCTCAGCCGCGCACGATCCCCGCGAGCGGCGCGGCGATGCGGCCCGGGAAGAGGCGCGCCATGGCCGTTTTCGGATCGAGCGCGAAATGCTCCGCCGCAGCGCCGGCCAGCATGCTCTCGAGAGCGGTGGTGGCGGCAAGGTCGCGGCCTTCGTGCAGCGCCCTCTCGCCAAGGCCCGGCCAGTCTGCGATCACCCGCCTGCCCGCCACCGCGCCGCCCATCGCGATGGCCGCGCCAGCCGTGCCATGATCGGTTCCGTTCGTCCCGTTGAACCGAGCCGTCCGCCCGAATTCGGTCGCGACCAGCACCAGCGTGCGATCCCACGCGCTCCCCATCGCCGCCCGGTATGCGCCGAGAAGCGCGTCGAGCTGGCGCGCTGAGCGGGCGAACTGGACAGGCTGGTTCGCATGGCTGTCCCACCCGCCAAGTTCGATCATCGCGATCCGCGCGCCCTCTTCCTCGCGCATCAGCGAAGCGGCAAGTTCGCCCGCGGTCTTTGCGTCGCGCAGGTTCCCGGCGTCGCTTCCCTCCGCCATCGCGCGCGTTTCCATCGCCTGCGCCCACAGCGCGCACAATTGCCCGTCGCCCGCATAGAGCCGGGCGACCCGGTCCATGAAGTCGCCGCTCGCTTGTGGAAGGGCCGAAGGCGCATAGCTCGAAGCGGGCGCGCTCCCGCGCAGGGCAAGCGGCATGGTCGGCGCAATGGCGAGCGCGCGCGGAGGGGCGCCATGCGCCTCTCCCGCTAGCGTGACCAGCCGGTTGAGCCAGCCGTCCTTGAGACCATAGGGTTGCGTCCCTCCCGTCTCGAGCAGGTTCTGACCGTCGAAATGCGAGCGCTCGCGATAGGCGGTCGCGGCGGCATGGACGAACACCGCTTCGCCCCTCTCATAGGCTGCGCCCACCTGGTCGAGCGCCGGGTGGATCGCGAAGAAGCCCTGCGCCCGGCGCGCGGCGGTGTAATCGGGCAGGGTCCGCTCGCGCAGTGCGGCAAAGCCGGGATCGCCGACCGGAGCGAGCATGGCGAGCCCGTCCGCCGCGCCGCGCAGCAGCATGAAGAGGAGGTTGCGCGATCCCGCCGTCCGGGCAAAGACCATGCGCGGCAGCGCAAGGGTCGCACTGCCCAGCACGAGCGATCCGGCGAGCATCGAACGGCGATTGATCGGATTGGCGATCGTGTCTCCCATGCCTGTCATCTCCGCATCATTTCCGGCGCAACCAGCAGCAGGCCGAGCGCCTGCGTCCCACTTTCCGCGCGCGACAGCCAGACCCGTGTGTTCGCGCTGAGAGCGCCGGGAAAGGCAGAATGAGCGCGCGCCAACACGCCGCCTGCAGGCACGCTGCGCGCGACGCGCTCCGCCAATTCGACCCTCCGCACCAGCGCATCCGGCCCGGCCCAGCTGCCGGCAAGATCGTCATAGCCCGCCGGTGAAGGCGCGCGCCACGGCAGCTGCCCCAATTCGCGCAGCGCGCCGGCGATCCGCTTGTCGTCGAGGCCCTCGAGCCCGGTAAGACGCAGGACCGAGATCAGCCATTCGAAGGGGGCGCGGTATTTGACCCGTTCCGTTACCCAGACCTCCGGCGAAGCGATCAGCGTCCGCGCAAGGCTGGCAAGATCGCCCCCCGTGCCGAGAAAATCCCGCTCGAGCCGGGCGACGAGGCTTTCCGGCGGATCGTCGCCCGCGAAATGCCGCGCGAGCTTTGTCGCTACGTGACGCGCAGTCGCCGGGTGAGCCGCAAGATCGTCGAGCACGGCAAGCGCCTGGTCCGGCCCGGCCTGCGCATAGCTTTGCCCCATGATCCGGAGCGTACCCGGCTCGTGGGCGAAGCGCACGAAGGACGCGCCGCCCGCCCGCCTTTCGGCAAAGCGTTCGATCCGTCCGAGCCCGGAAATCGTCCAGCCCGTAAGCGCGCGGGCGAATTCGGTCACGTCGGCCTGGCCGTAGCCGCCACCGACCCCCAGCGTGTGCAATTCCAGAACCTCGCGCGCGAGATTCTCGTTGAGCCCGCGTTCAGGCCCAGTGCGCTCAACACGCCGCTGGAACCGTGAATTGGGCCCGGCCGACTGGAATTGATCGAGGTAGAGCAGCATAGCGGGATGGAGCACGGCAGCTTTCAGGAGATCCGAGAAACGCCCGAGCACGCGGGGGCGGATCGCGCTGAATTCATGATTGCCGACCTGATGCTGGGTTCCCGGCTTGCCGGCCGAAACGCTGAAATGGTTGGACCAGAAATGCACGAGCCGCTCGATGAAGGGTGTGTCGCTCCGCGCTGCGAGATTGACCTTCAGCGCGATATCCCGGCGCAGGATGCGGCCCCCGTCTAGATAGGCCCGGCGGATGTCCGGCGGAAGTTCGGCGAGCGGGCCGCCCATGGCATCCCCCGCCATCGCCGCGGTCCTGCCCTGCGGCCCCATCGTCGCCGGTGCGGACCGTTCGGCGCGCCCGCGCATGTTCCGGTTGCGCCGTATCAATTCGAGGATCTCGCCCGCGCGCGCCGACGTATCCTCGCGTGCGGCGATCGCGGGCGGGCGGGGATCGAAGCGGTCCATTTCGGCGACCAGCGCGGCCTCGGCCGAGCGCACCGGAGCGCCGCTCATCGTTTCGCGCCACCGCAGACCGTAGCCGAAACGGTTGAGAGCGATGCTGTCCCTGCTCATGCCTGTCTTGCCTCCTGCATTGCGAAAGCAAAGCGAGACTGCCGGGCCATGGGCGCCCTGTCACGTCTCGCTCCGTCGCAAAATGTCACAACGCGGCAGAGAGATAACGGCGGGGCGCGCCGAACCCTTCGCGCGGCCTTGCGTGAGTTTCACGAAAGGCCATGCGAAGGGCGACGGGTTCCGGTTCCTAGACCGGGTGGCAGGCCGCGCCGCGCCCCCGCATGGAGGAACGCGCCGCGACAAGGTGATCAGGCGGCGGCGCGCAGGTCGGCGCCGATCTCGCCGGAACCTCGCGCCGGACCGCCGTAATCAAAGCTTGCGATGTGGCTTTTCAAATCGCCCGCGCTCTGCATCAGCTGGGCCGAGGCGGCGCTGGTCTGTTCGGCCATGGCCGCGTTCTGCTGCATCGCGCGTTCGAGCAGTGCCATCGCCTCGTTGATGTGTTCGATCCCCGTGAGCGACTTGTCCGACTTGCCCGCGATCTCGTCGATCCGCTCCATCGCCTCGGCCGCGCCCTTGATCGCTTCGCTGCCCCTGTCGGCATCGGCTTTCGCCTCGAGCGCGGTTGCACGCGTTTCGCCCCAGGCTTCGGAGTTCTCCTTGAATTCGCGCAGCAGTTCGGCGGTGGTGCGCGCGACATTCTTGATCGAGGCGGATTGTTCCTCGGTCTTGGCGGCGAGGTCGTTCGACGCCTCGCGCATCTCACGCGATCCGGTGGCGACCATGTCGGCAGTCCCCGCCCCAGCGCGCGACGAAGATGTCGTCCCCGGCCTCTGCCTGCAAGCGCTGGCCGAGCGCGGCGAGCACGATGTCGCCGACGAGATGGCCGAGCGTGTCGTTGATGTCCTTAAACCCGTCCAGATCGAGCAGCATCACCGTCACCGGCGTGCCGGCGGAATGGCGCACCGCCTCTGCCAGCCTGCGGTCGAAGACGCACCGGTTGAACAGCCCGGTCAGCCGGTCGCGCTCGGCCGCGCGCTTGAGAGCGGCGTTGCGCAGGTGCTCCTCGGTCACGTCAAGGAAGTCCCGGCGATGCTTTCGGGCCTGTCATCGACATCGATCCGCTCGCCGAACGTGCGCCGCGGCGCGTCTCGCCGTCGCCGCGGCGCACGTTCGCCTCGAACTGGAACGGCTCGCCCCGGTCGAGCGCGTCGAGCAGCGCCTGCTGGACGATCCCGCGGTCTTCGGGAGTGTAGAAACCGATCGCGTCCTCGACAGTGACCGGCTGGGCGGGATCGAGGCCGTGAATGGCATAGACCTGATCCGACCAGCGCAGCGTGTCATGGACGAGGTCGACCCGCCACGAGCCGATATTGGCGGCGGTTTCGGCCTGCTTGAACAACCGGTTGAGTTCGCGCAGCGACGCGTTCGCGCGGCTGAGATCGAGCGTGCGGGCATGGGTGGTGATGCATTGTTCGGCTAGTTCGGCGAGCACCCGCAGCGCCGGGATCTGGTCGCGGGAAAAGGCGCGCGGCTGGCGGTCGATCACGCATAACGTGCCGAGCAGCGCCCCGCTCTCGCTTGCGATGGGGATGCCGAGATAGGAACGGATATTTGGCTCGCCGATGACGAGCGGGTTCTGGCTGAACAGGTCGTGCTGGCGCGCATCCTCGACCAGCATCGCCCCGCCGCGCGCGATGCACACCGAACAGAACGACCAGTTGCGCGGGGTTTCCTCGACGTCGAACCCGGTTCTCTCGATGAACCATTGCCGCTCCGCCTCGACGAGGCTCCGCCTCGACGATCGAGACGAGATTGATGGGGCAGTCGAGCATGGTCGCGGCGAGCCGGGCGATCTTGCTGAAGATGGCGACATCGCTGACGCTGCCAAGCGCGAGCTTGCCGAGATTATCGAGGCGAGTCTGTTCGTTCACTCTGCCCCAATGCCGGGATTTTCTTAAGACTTTCTGGTGGGTTGTCCCGATTACCCCGCATCGGCGGTTAGACTTGCGTTAATTCCCCGCGAGCGGCGTTGCCGGCGCGCGCTTCGTGCGGCGTTTGCGGCCTGCGCTCAGGGTGAAGAACACGATCAGCGAGACCCCGATCACGCTCGGCCCGGCCCAGATCATCGGGTTGAACACCTGTTCGGGAAAGCTGCGCACCAGACCGACCGACAGGAACGCGGTATAGGCCGAAATTCCCATCCCGATGAGCGCGCGGAAATGTTCGCCCACATGGGCGCCGCGCGGAACGTCGCGGCGCCAGATGAAGACTTCCTGCAGGATCATGGCGATGATCCCGACCGCCGCGACGAGCACCATCAGCGGCTGGCCGATGGCAAACCCGAAAACGCCGCACCACAGGCCCGAGGCGACCACCGCCGCCATCACCGCCTGGTAGCGCAGGGCGCGCAGCCGCGTCCGGTCGCGCGCGTGCTTCACCACCGCGAGGCCGTAATCGACGAAGCCGATAGTGAGAAAGCCGAGATAGAGCATCATCCATCCGAACAGGCCAGCGAACAGGGTGCGGTCGGTGACGGAGGGGATGCGTTCCTCTGGCCCGAACAGCGACAGCAGCGCCATGAGGATCGCAAGGGCGCCTGCGCCGAGGAAGCCGTAGCACGCTATCCGGCCCCAGCGGCGATGCGGCTGCGCGCCTTTCCTGGTGAGGATCGGGACCCAGAACGCGGCAAGGCCCACCGTGCCGGTGGCGATGTGGAACAAGACGAGCGTGTGGAACAGGTCCATGGCCTCGACCTAACCAAATGTTGGCGGCCTTGCAAAGCGCAGCGCGCGACCTCGCGCCTGTCCCGCGCCATCCCCGCGCATTATCCGACATGCGGACAGGGCGCGCGCATGCTGGTCATAGCGCGGGGCTCCGGCATAGTGTCGCGCTCCGCAAGCAGACGAAAGGCACACCTGCATGGATTTCTCGAACGCCGCCGCCCCCGGACCCGCCGCGCAGGCTTTCCTCGACCGCGCCAGCCATCGCCATTTCATCGGCGGCAAGTGGGTCGAAAGCCGCGGCGGCGAGCGTTTCGAAACGCTCGATCCGGCGACCGGAAAGCCGATCGGGCATCTCGCGCGCGGGACGGCGCAGGATGTCGATGCGGCGGTGGCGGCAGCCCGCGCGGCGTTCGACGACGGGCGCTGGTCGGGCCTCGTCCCGATGGAACGCGCAAAGGTGCTGTGGGCGATCGCGGACGCGATCGAGGCCAATATCGACGAACTCGCCGAGCTGGAAACATTGGACCAGGGCAAGGCGCTTTACGTCGGGCGTTGGGCGGAGATCCCGGGCGCGGTGAACCAGTTCCGCTATTTCAGCGGCTTGGCGACCAAGATCGAGGGCGCGACGATACCGACCTCAATCAACTACCAGCCCGAGGGCAAGGAGGTCTTCGCCTATACCCAGCACCTGCCCGTGGGCGTGGTCGGCGCGATCGTGCCGTGGAATTCGCCGCTGGTGCTGACCGCGATGAAGCTTGCCCCCGCGCTCGCGGCGGGGTGCACATTGGTGCTGAAACCGGCCGAGGACACCTCGCTCACCGCGGTGCGGCTGGTCGAACTGATGATGGAAGCGGGGCTGCCCGAAGGGGTCGTCAACCTCGTCACCGGATACGGCCACGAAGCGGGCGCGGCGCTCGCGGCGCATCGCGGCGTCGACAAGATCGCGTTTACCGGATCGACCGCGACGGGGCGCGCGATCCTCGACGCGGCAAAGGGCAACCTGAAACGCGTGACGCTGGAACTGGGCGGCAAATCGCCGGTGATCGTGATGGGCGATGCCGACCTTGCCGCAGCGATCCCGGGGGCGGCGAACGCGATCTATTTCAACGGCGGGCAGGTCTGCATCGCGGGTTCGCGGCTTTATGCCCATCGCTCGGTGTTCGACCGGGTGGTCGAGGGCGTGAGCGAGGCGGCACGGGGCATCGCGCTCGGCCACGGGCTCGATCCTGCGACGCAGATGGGTCCGCTCGTCTCGTCGAGGCACGCCGCCAAGGTCGCCGAATTCGTCGCCGAGGGGCGCAGGGCGGGCGCAAGCGTGCTGGTGGGCGGAGAGACGACGGGGCCGAATGACAGTTTCGTCACGCCCACGATCCTGACCGACGTATCGCCCGACATGGCGATCATGCGCGAGGAAGTGTTCGGACCCGTCGTGGTCGCGACCCCCTTCGACGATTTCGACGAAGTGGTCGCCGCCGCGAACGACAGCGATTACGGCCTCGCCGCGGGCGTGTGGACCGAAAGCCTTTCGACCGCGACCCGGATCACCCGCAGGCTTCAGGCGGGGACGGTGTGGATCAATTCCCACGCCATGTACGATCCCTCGCTCCCGATCGGCGGGATCAAGCAATCGGGCTGGGGCCGCGACAGCGGGCAGGTGGCGATCGAGAACTATCTCAACCTGCAGACGGTCTGCGCGGTTGTATGAGCAGGGGCGTCTGAGCCTCGTGGCGGATTTCGACTATGTGATCGTGGGCGGCGGTTCGGCGGGGTGCGTCCTTGCCAATCGGCTGACCGAGGACGGCAGGAACCGCGTCCTGCTGCTCGAAGCGGGCGGGAGCGATGCCTCGCTGCTGGTGCGCGTCCCCGCCGCGATCGTGAAGCTGATCGGGAATCCGCGCTACGACTGGGGCTTTTCGGTCGAACCCGATCCGACGCGCAAGGGCCGCAGCGATTACTGGCCGGCGGGCCGGGTGCTTGGGGGGTCATCCTCGATCAACGGGATGCTCTATGTCCGCGGCGCACGCGGCGATTTCGACCAGTGGGCGGCGGCGGGCAATGCGGGCTGGGCCTTTGCCGATATCGAACATTGTTTTCGCAAGCTCGAAGCCTGCGCCTTTACCGCAGGGAAGGAGCGCGGGCGCGATGGTCCGCAGGTGATCGATTCGCTGCGCACCGTCCACCCGCTCGCCGCGACTTTCACCGCCGCCGCGCGGGCTGCGGGCCTGCCCGACAATCCCGATTACAATGGCGAAAGTCAGGAGGGCATCGGCCCGCCGCAGCTGACCCAAAAACGCGGGCGGCGCTGGAGCGCGGCGGACGGCTATCTGCGCCCGGCGAAAAGCCGCGCGAACCTGACCGTGCTGACGCGCGCGCAGGCGACCGGGATCGTGTTCGAGGGGCGGCGCGCGGTCGGCGTGCGCTATGTCCGCAAGGGCCGCGAGGAGGTGGCGCGGGCAGGGCGCGAAGTGGTGCTGTCGGCGGGCGCGCTGCAATCGCCCAAGCTGCTCATGCTGTCCGGCATCGGTCCCGCAGAACACCTCGCCGAGCACGGGATCGCCCCTCTGATCGACCAGGGCCATGTCGGCGCGAACCTGATGGAGCATCCCAGCAGCCAGCTCTCCTTCGCGGTCGACACGAGGACCTTTAACCAGGAGATCAACAGCGCGAGGGTCGCCTTTCACGGCCTCAACTGGCTGGTGCGGCGGCGCGGTCCGGCGACGAGCCCCTATCCGCACGCGGTCGGCTTCTTCCGCTCGGGCGAAGGGGTAAACCGCCCCGACATCCAGCTGATGTTCGGACCTTTCGGCTTCGAGTTGACCAGCCAGGGCGTGACCCCGTCGAAAAAGCCGACCGTGACCATCGTCATCGGGCTGTCCTATGCGCGCAGTTCGGGCAGGCTCTCGCTTCGCAGCGGCGACTGGCGCGAGCCGCCCCGTATCGCGCTCGACATGCTGTCCGACCCGCGCGACGTCGCCGATCTCACCGCCGCATCCCGCTTTGCCCGGGACATCATGCGCCAGGGGGCGATTGCCCCCCATGTGCGGGGAGAGATCGCGCCCGGCAGCGAGGTGAGGAGCGACGACGAATGGGAGGATTACCTGCGTCGCACGACCGACCCGACCTACCACCCGGTCGCCACCTGCCGCATGGCCCCCGGTGCGGATGAAGGCGTGGTCGATCCGCGCCTGCGCGTCCATGGCGCGATGGGGCTCAGGGTGGTCGATGCCAGCGTCTTTCCGGCCCATGTCAGCGGCAACACCAATGGCGCTGTCATGATGGTGGCCGAACGGGCGGCCGAATTCATCCTTGCCGACCGGGGCTGATCCTCCGGCCGACACCTCCCGCACGCACCAAAAGCCAAACGGCCCGGCGCATGGACTGCGCCGGGCCGCTCGCGCCTGACCCGGGGGACACCCGGGTCAGGGAAGGATCAGAATTCGTAGCCGACCGTGATCCGGGCCGTCCGGTCGAGGCCGAAGATCGGGACATAGCTGGTCGAGCCGAGCCCGCCCGTACCGATCAGGAACAGCGAGTTCGACACGTAGCGTTCATCGAGCAGGTTCTGCACCACGGCGCGGACATTGATGTTGCCGAGCGTGACGCCCGCCTGCAGGTTCATCAGGAAGCGGTCAGGCACCCAGGCAAGATTCGCTTCATCGACATATTGCTTGGTCTGGTAGGACCCGTCGACGCGCAGGTAGAAGCTGTTGTCCTCGCCGAATTCGCCCCGATAGCCGAGCCCGGCATAGGCATCGAAAGCGGGCGTGCGCTCGACCTGGTTGCCGCCGATCGGCACCTCGCCGGTCGGACAGACCGTGCCGTCGCAGGTCCCCGCAAGGCCGAAGCGCTGCGAGATCACCCCGTCGTCATAGGTCGCATCGTTGTACGACGCGCCGAAATCGAGAGTGATGTTGTCGTTGACTTCCCAGATGCCCTCGACTTCCGCGCCCTTCACGGTGACGCTGCCGACATTGCCGGTGACGGTCGAAAGGACGAAGAAGGTGGTCGGGATCGACCCGTCGGCAAGGCGCCGCACCTCGGTCGTCTGGAGGTCGTTCCAGTCGGTGTAGAACAGCGCCGCGTTCAGCGTGAGGCCGATTTCGGGGAAGTAGTTCTTCGAACCGATTTCATAGGTCCAGTTGGTTTCGCGCTGATATTGCTGCTGCGGTTCGAACGGCACGCCCAGCCCATTTGAGCCGCCCGCCTTCACCCCGCGCGCGGCCGAGGCGTAGAGCAGGTTGTCGGGCGTCATCTCGTAGGAGGCGGTGAAGCGCGGCGTAAAGAACTTCTCCGTGATGTCGTCACGCGGCGGGTTCAGCGCCTGGATCGTGGGATCGCCCGGTTCGCGGGTGAAGCGGTCGATCGTCGCGCGATCCTCGATCGTATAGCGCCCTTCGAAGGTCAGGTTGAGCCGGTCGGTCGCCTGCACTTCGAGGAAGCCGTAGAACGAGAGGATATCCTCGTCGCGTTCAAGGAAGGTGCGCCGCCCGAGGAAGAAGTTGGGGAAGGGCAGGCCCGCCCCGATCGGGAAGAAGATGTTCTCCTCTCCCGGCGTGTCGAGCGTTCCGATGGGGTAGTTTTCGGTGACGTTCGATTCGATGTCACTCGTGGTCGAATAATTCACCCCGACAAAGCCGTAGATGCCGTCGCTCTCATAAGTCACGCGCATGTCGTGGCTGAAGCTTTCGAATTCGCTCCCGGTGCCCGAACTGTCGAACAGCGCGCCAAGATTGACCGGCCCGAAGACGACCGGCTGAAGCGGATCGCGCGAGGTCGAACCGCGCCCGTCGACGTTACCGAAAGTGTAGCCGAACTGGTAGGTCAGCGTGAGCGGATCGGCGGGCGAGAAATCGACCCGGGCCGAGATCACGTCGGTCGGGCCGCGCAGGCCGAAGGCGCGCGGATCGATCAGGAATCCCTCGGGCC
This sequence comes from Erythrobacter litoralis, assembly GCF_001719165.1. Taxonomy (NCBI): domain Bacteria; kingdom Pseudomonadati; phylum Pseudomonadota; class Alphaproteobacteria; order Sphingomonadales; family Erythrobacteraceae; genus Erythrobacter; species Erythrobacter litoralis. Next base: position 2,157,457 of record NZ_CP017057.1, on the reverse strand, counting down.
GAGGATCGGGAACGGCGCCGAGGATCGGGCTCGACTGCGCGCCGGTCGCAAAGTTGGGCGTGCTGGGCAGTTCGCCGCAATAGAGCCGGTTCTGTCCGCCCACGGGGCTGCAATTGTTGTAATTGTAGGGATCGAGCCCAGCCGTCCCGAACGACACGTTGGCGACGTGTTCCTGGAATCGTTCGGTGTGGAAATAGCTCGCCTGGAAGCTGAACGCCTCGCTCAGGTCGGCGAGCAGGGTGACCTGGTAGGTCTCGCGCTCGAACCCGCCGAGATTGCCGCAGGTGATGCAGCCTTCGGCATCGGCGAGCGGGTGGCTGTTGGGGATCGTCCCGTCGAATTCCTGGTAGGCCGCATGGGCAAGGACGGCGACCTTGCCGGGGACGATCGGGATGTTGATGGTCCCGCTCGCCTCGTAATATTCGTCCGTCCCGATGCCGGCCCGGACATAGCCGGTGATCTCGTCGAGATCGGGGGTCCGGCTGACGAGGTTGATGACGCCCGCGAACGAATTGCGCCCGTAGAGCGCGGATTGCGGGCCCTTGATGACTTCGACCCGTTCAAGATCGAGCAGGCCCTGGTCGATCAGGTAGTTTCGCTGGATGTAGATGCCGTCGAGATAGGTCGCGACATTGCTGACCGGCGACGTCACGCGCAGGTTCGTCTGGCCGCGGATCGTGGGCTGGGCAAGCAGGCCGGTGAATTCCTCGAACGCGAAGCCGACGATGTTGTCCGCGATATCGCCGAGATCGTCCGCGGCGCGCTGGGTCAGGGCATCGCCGGTCAGCGCGCTGACCGCGATCGGCACGTCCTGCAGGTCTTCCTCGAAGGTACGGGCGGTGACGATGATCTGGTTGCCGCGCGGCAGGTTGGTGGCGGGTTCGCCCCGCTCCTGCGCATCATCCGCCATTTCGGCGTCTTGGGCGTGCGCCGCGACGCCCGACAGTGCGATCATGGAAACCGTGGCCATGCCGAATGCGCGCAGGCCGACCGTCTTGAAGCCATTCCTTAGTGTCATCGCCTATTTCCCCGTTGTGGATGCGTTCCCCGATTTCAGTTTTGTGACGAAGCTCCTTGCGATTCCTGCATGATCGTTTGCTTTAATCACTCTGCGATAAGATGGAGGACGGGGCGGGCGCGGACATGCGAGAACCCGGCCCGTCCCCGAATTCAGCCGCCCTGCTGCTGGCGGGCGGCCTTCATGCGCTGCCACCAATCGGGCAGCTCGGCGCGCGGGGCGGTCGGGATCTCGTCGCCCTCTATCGGGGCGGGCGTCTGTTCGCGCGAATACCATTCGAGCGAGGAGAGCGAGGGCTCCTCCCACTTCTCGGGCGCCTCGAGATATTTGGGGTTGTTCGCGCGGATATATTCGACCGTAGCCGGGTTCGGCAGCTTGTCGATCGAATCCACCGCGCCCATGAAGGTCTGGTAGACGCAGTGCCCCTCGCTCGGCCCCATCAGCATCCACGGCAGCCACGGCGTCACGCGCGACCAGGTGCCGTTGTATTCGACGCTGGTGATCGACGGGTCCTGCATCGCGTTCCAGTCGATGAAATAGAGGAACGTCTCGGTCACCCGGTTGAATTCGCCGCTCGATTCCCGCGGCCACTGGGCCGGCTGGAGCGCGCTGGGATAGAACAGGTTGATGTGGCTGAAGAGGTTCAGCATGTCCCCGCGCCGCCGGAAATCGAGCATCAGCGGAATCTTCGGCGGCTTCTGCGTATTCAGCCCGCCATAGCTGGGCGGGTCGGGGTAGAAATTGGTGATCGTGTGGTTGAAGGGATCGTTCGCGATCGGCACGACCTTGACCGTCTCGCCCATGTAGGGGTTTTCCCATTCCGTCAGGATCTCGCCCGTCTTGATATCGGTGTAGAAACCGATTTCGCGCAGGACCTTGCGGTAGCCGATCCCGTCCTCGTGCGGGAGCAGGCGCGCGGCCGAGACCATGGTGAAGCCGACGAGATCGCGCAGCGCCTCGTTCGGGCGCACGCCCTGGATGATCCCTTCGGCGAACCCGTACTTGGTCGACTGCATGTCGGTATTGCCGAGCAGGCGCGCCCAGGCCTCGCGATTGCCCTCGGGCTTGGTCAGATCGAGGAAATCGCCGGTCAGCGAACGGTCCATCGATCCCCCCATGCCTCCCATCCTGTCCATGGCCTGCGCCATGCCGGGGGTGAGGGTGAGCCCGGCTGCGGTCGCGGCCGCGCCGCCTGCGAGGAAGTCTCTGCGATGCATCTGTGATCTCCTTTCCGCAAGGGAAGGTAACGGCAGCGCGACAGGCGACGCGATTTGTCCGGACTTATGCTCGCCAGTCGGACAGAAGGGGCGGCAAGGCGGGTGAATCGTGCCCGCGCGGGCATCCTCGCACGGAAAACCAGGCTAGGGCCCGGAGGTAGGAAACGCCATGAGGATCGCGGTTTTCGGCAGCACCGGACGGACCGGCCGCCTGCTGTGCGAGCACGCGCTGGAACGCGGACACGAAGTGACGGCGCATCTGCGCAATCCCGAAAAGCTCGCCGATCTGGGCCCAGCGATCGTGCGCGTCGAAGGCGAGCTTTCCGACATGGCGAGCATCGCCCGCGCGATTGATGGCGCCGATGTCGTCGTCAGCGCGCTCGGCACGGTGGATCGCAAGGCGAACACCGTGCTTTCGGATGCGACGACGGCGATCCTTTCGGCGATGGAGCAGGCCGGGGTGCGCCATTTCGCTGCCGTGACCTCGCTCGGCTGCGGGGATTCCTACGGCCGGGTCAACAGCCGCCTGATGAAGCTCGTCATCCGGACGGTCGCGAAGCAGATCTGGGCCGACAAGGACCGGCAGGAACAGGCGATCATGCAGGCCGGCAGCCGGGGCGAGATCGATTTCCTGATCGTGCGCCCGGGCGGCCTTACCGAAGCGGAGCCGCGCGGCAGCTGGACCGAGCTGCGCGGCGGGCAGCGTTCCAAGGGCAGGCAGATGATCGCGCGCGCCGACGTCGCCGACTATATTCTCGGCCGGATCGGGAACCTGCCGTTCGGCAACGACACGGTGATGCTGGTCTGAACCCTATTCGGGGCGCTCTGCCTCGGTGAACATCGTGTCGCGCCTCAAAGAGGCTATCACAGCGTCCTGCAGGGCAGGATCGATCACCGGCCCGCTCGAAATCATCATGCTGGTGCCGGGCACCATTTCATCGGGGCCGGAGATATATTGCCCGATCGTGTCCTCGTTCCACACGAGCCCGTTCTTTCCCGCCTCGGCGAGCGCGGGCGAATAGGGGAAATTGGGCACGGTCCCGGCCCGCTGGCCGAAGATGTTGGCAAGGTTGGGGCCGACCAGATGCGCTTCGCCCGGCTCCATCGTGTGGCAGAACTTGCACCACTTGTATGTTTCGCGGCCGGTGGTGAGCTGAAATTCGGTGGGCGGCGTCCAGTCGACCTGGGCCAGCCGCTCGCGGTGCCAGGTGATCGAGGGGTCGGCCTCGACCACGACGCCGCTCGAAAGCGGCGTCACGCGGAACAGGAGGTAGGGCATGGTGAGGCCGAAGCCGGCCACTGCCGCGATCCCGGCAAGCGCGCCCGTGTTCCAGGCGACGCCGCCGCTCTTGCCTGCGGTGCTGCCGAACCGGCCCCGCCGCACGGCGCGCACCGCCAGCCAGAACGCCGCGACCAGCCCCAGGAAGATGGCGGCCGCGATGTAACCGGCGGTGCGGTCGGCGAAGCTGTTGATCGCGTAGATGAAAAGCGCCGAACGGACGAGGAAGAGGAGGCCGAACCCGGCCGGGAAAGCGGTGATGAAGCCCCGGCCGTAGCGCGCATAGGTATAGCCTGCGCTGATGAGCGCCGCGAGCGCGAGCAGCACGGTCGCATTGGCGCTGGCCGAGTGGAAATAGCCGGTGAATTTCCAGACCGAATGGTCCTTGCCGATGGGGGCGGGGATGGTGAACAGGCCCGCCGGATTGATCGCGCGCCCCTCGGTCCAGCCATAGAGGAAGCCCAATGGCCCGCCGAGCACGACCAGAAGCAGGATAGAAACGCACAGCGCATGGTGCCAGAACCGCGCCGCCGGGGGCAGCGTGCCGGGCGAGAGCGCGCCGCGCTCGCGGATCCACAGCCACAGCCGCCAGATGCCGAAGACGAGCAGCGCGATGCCGATGGCGTAGTGCCAGCTTCTCGCCACGTCGCGGATGGCGGATTCCTTGTCGAGCCGGGGCAGGACGACGATGAGGAACGAATGCGCGATCAGCGACCCGCAGAACAGCCAGCCGATCAGCCGGGCGCGCGCGCTCTCGCCCCCATGGCCTGCTGCCTCAATCATGCGCCCAGCTGGCCGGGGAAATGGGCTTCGTGGGTTTCGGCGTACCAGTCGGCGATTTCCTCGCGGGTCGCCCACCAGATGCCGTCCAGTGATTGGGCGTATTCGATGAATTCGCGCAGCGCCCGGATCGTGTAGGCCCGGCCCGATACGTGCGGGTGAAGGCCGACATTCATGATCCGACCGGTTTTCGCGCCTTCCTGGTGGAGCACTTTGAGCTCCTCTATCAGGATGTCGCGGTATTCGTCCGTCGTGCGGGCATTGCGGGTGAGGATGGTAAAGTCGTTGATGACGTTGGAATAGGGCGTAGCAACGATCGGCCCGGCATCGGTGCGGATCATGTAGGGCTGATCATCGTTCATGATGTCGCAATATGCCTTGAACCCTTCCTCGACGAGGATGGTCGGCGTGTTGAGCGTGCCGCGCAGCGAGCTTGACAGCCACACCTTCGGCTTCTTTCCGGCGTGCTTTTCGTACATCGCGACCGAGCGGCGGATGATGTCGCGTTCGGTGTCGATGTCGTCGTGGAAATCGGTCAGCAGTTCGCCCTGTTCGTAATTGTGGGCGATCAGTTCCCAGCCGCGTTCCAGACAGGCATCGGCCATTGCGCGGCGGCGTTCGAACGTCACGGCGTTGACTGTGCAGCCCGCCTTCGCGCCCATTTCGTCAAACATGTCGAACATGCGCCATACGCCGACGCGCTGGCCGTATTCGCGCCAGGAATAGTTCGGATAGTCCGGGATGCGCCCCGCGAGCGCATTGGGCAGCAGCGCCGGGCCGCCCGCATAATAGGGCTGGTCGGTGTCCTTGACGAGGTCCCAGGTTTCAAGGTTGAAGGTGAACATCAGCGCCACCTTCGCCCCGTTCGGCCATTTTAGCGGCGCGCGCTCGGGCAGCGGGACATAGTCGTATTCGAACATCGCGTTTGGGGCCCCTTCAGAATTCTTCCATCAGCCGGCCGAAGCCCTGCTTTCTATCCATGATGCCGTTCTGGCGCAGCGCGTTCCAGTAGGTCGCGGTGTTGATCGCGATCACCGGCTTGCCGAGCCAGAGTTCCGCTGCGGCGGCGAATTTCACCATCGAGAGGTTCGTGCCGACCTGTACCAGAGCATCGACATCATCCCCGTCGAGTTTCTTCAATTCCTCGCGCAGGGTCGAGGTCGGCACCTGGGCGATCGCGGTCCAGCTGGGGCACTGCAGGCAGGTGTCGCGCACGACCTCGATCCCGTGATCGGCCATGAAATGCGCAACCTGCGCATTGGCGCTGGGGTAATAGGGAGAGATGACGGCGATCCGCTTGATCCCGCCATAGGCATTGAACGCCTCGATCAGCGATTGCGAACCGGTGCAAAGGCTGACCCCCGCTTCCTTCTCGATGTTCTCGCGCCACTTGGCCGCGCCTTCCGCGCCGCCGTAGAAGGTCACCGCGCTCATCCCCATGACGAGGTAGTCGGGATTGCAGGTCAGCACCCCGCGCACCGCCTCCACCGTGTTGCGGCTGATCTCGAGCGTGCCGGCCATGAAGGTCTCGTCCGAGATCGCCTGCGCGTCATCGACCACGATGCGGCTGTAATGGTTGGTGACGCCGGGCACGCGCAGATCGTCGAAATCGGGCTGGACCACGGTGTTGGTCGACGGGCCGAGCACGCCGAACAGCCGCCGGTGGCCAAGCACGTCCGGGTTCGGGCGCGGTTTCAGCGGCATTACGCGGCCATCCTTTCGCGCTCCACGCATTCGATCATCGATTGCCGCAGCAGGAACGCACGGCGCTTGTCCGGATCGGCGCGAATCGCCTCCATCTCGGCCTTGCGGCGGGCGTGGAGCTGGCCTTCGCCTTCCTTCAGGTATTCCATGTTGCGGATCGTCTGGGCCTGGATGAATTCATGCGTCGTCGTGCGGCGCTGGCGTTCGAACGCAGCGAGTTCGGCGTCGGCATCCGCACCTGTCTTGAACACGCGCACCAGCCGCCCTGCAAGGTTGAAGGCGTCGTGGATCCCGCTGTTCATGCCGAACCCGCCGATCGGGTTGTTGAGATGCGCCGCATCCCCGATCAGCGCGACCCGGCCTTCGAGAAAGCTTTTCGCCACCCGCTGATGCACCCGGTAGATCGTGCGGTGGTGCGTCTCGACATCTTCCCCGCGCCCGATCAGCCGTTCGAACACGTCGTTCTTCTTGGCATCCGCGAGCAGCGCCTCGTCCGGCGTATCCATGTCGGCAGGAACCAGCACCCGCCACAGCGACGGCACGCGCAGCAGCACCATCCATTCCTCTGGATCGGAGACATAGTTCACGTGACACAGATTGGAAATGTGCTCTTCCAGCGGCTCTTCGGTGGTGAAGCAGAGGAATTTTTCGGGGTAGGTGAACCCGTGGAATTCGGTGCCGAGCCACTTGCGAACCGTACTGTTGGCGCCGTCCGCGCCGATCAGGTAATCGGCCGTGATCTTCATGATGGAAAGCGGGGTTTCGGCGTGGATGACGACCTCGCCCGGCCCCTGCTCGATTGCGGCGACGCGGTGTCCGAACAGGACTTCGGCGCCCGACTGTTCGCGCACCAGCTCGCTCAGCATGCGCGAGAGGTGGTATTGTTCGCACTGGATGCGGTAGGGATGGCGGGTGACGTCGGCGAGTTCGCTCATGTCGAAATCGATCACGTCCCCCGTGCGCCGTTCGCGGAAGTGATAGACCGGCGCTTTCAGCCCCTTCTCGATCAGGCGCTCGGTGATACCGAAGGCTTCGAGCATTTCGAGCGTCGGCGGGTGGAAGGTCGAGGCGCGCAGGTCGAGCGCGCAATCCGCGCCTTCCTCGAGCAGGACGACATCGACGCCCTGGCTCGCAAGGCAATAGGCCGCGACCGTGCCGACCGGCCCGGCCCCTGCAATCGCGACCTGCGTGCGAATTTCCTTCATCCCCTGCGGCTCCGTAATGTTCCTGCGTGTCGTTTCCGGGCACGGTTCGCCGTGCGCTTTCATCAACCTGTCGACGCTCGGGCGCGCGGTGTGAAACGTCGCCGCCCCCGTTTATCGCCCTGCGGACAACTGGCGCGCCCTCTGGCTTTTGCATGTCGCAGCTATCCGATCAGCGGATAGGGGTGGGCGCGGGCCGGAGCCCTGCGGGCCGAGGCTGGTAATGAGAGGCAACAGGAATTCCCGAAGAGGACGAGGACACATGGCGTTCAACACCAGCCCGCTGCGCGACATCACCGACGAGGACATCGAGACCTACCGCCGCGACGGCGCGGTGTGCCTGCGCAAGGTCCTGTCGCAGGACTGGGTCAAGGCGCTTGAACCGATCGCGCGCGACGTCATAGTGGACAAAAAGGACGTGGGCCTGCTCCCCACCATTCCGGGCCGCTACATGGCGCGCTGCATTCCCGAATATCGCCGGCTGGTGTTCGAAGGCCCGGTGGCCGAGGCCGCAGGCCGCGTCATGCAGTCGAAGGAAATCCGCTTCTTCTTCGACGAATTCTTCGCCAAGCCCCCGCAATCGGACGCGGCGACGCTGTGGCACTGCGACCGCATGGCCTTTCCGGTCGAAGGTTTCATGGTCCCTTCGCTGTGGATTCCGCTGACCCCGATCGTCGAGGAGAACTGCCTCGAAGTGCTTGCCGGCACGCAACATGACGACGTGCCCTACTGGCTGTTCAGCCCCAATGCGCGCAAGATGATAAAGCCCGACGACCGCGTGCCGCATCCCGATATCGAAAGCCGCCGGGGCGAGGAGGGGCTGCGCTTTCTCAAGTGGGAGATGGACCCGGGCGACATGCTGATCGTCCATCCCTGGGCGCTGCATTATTCGGCCGGCAACCCGACCGACGACTGGCGGGTCGCGGTTTCGATCCGGGTGTTCGGCGACGACATCCGCTGGGCCCCGCGGCCCGATTGCCTCAATATCGCAGGCGTCAGCTTCGATGAAATGCTCGACGGGGAAAAGCCCGAAGGCCCGCTCTTCCCGTTGCTGTGGTCCGAAGACGGACGCAGCGAGGATGACAGCGAATATCCGCGCGGCTTCGCGACGCGCTGGTCGGGCCGGGCAATGGGCGATGTCAACGAATACGAGACCTTCAAGCGGATGAAGGAAAAGGAGGACGCGAACCTCCTGTCCGACCGCCGCACCGCGCCTGCGGACTGAGGACGCGGACTAATCGGCGGCGCGCGCCAATAGGTTGGGAATGCGCGCATCGTCATAGGTGAGGTCGACCTCGCCGATCCTCACCACGGTCAGTTCGTGGCTGGGCAGGACATAGACCCGCTGGCCGCCGAACCCGTCGAAATAGACGATGTCCTGCGCCGCGAAGGGTTCGGAATGGGGGACCTTCACCGGATTGCCCGCGCTATAGGCGCGCTCGGGCGTGTATTCGCGCCCCAGCCAGACATGGAGGCCATATTGCGCGTTCGCCTGCGAAGGGGTCGCCATCGCCTCGATCCAGCTTGCGGGCACGACCTGTTCGCCATTCGCGCGGCCCCGATTGCGGATCAGTTCGCCGATCCGCGCCCAGTCGCGCAGGGTCGCCTGCATCCCGGCATAGCCGCGCGCCTTGCCGCCAGGATCGACCCACACCCGCGCCGGGCCATTGCCGATCGGGCACCATAACTCGCTTTCGAGATAGGACAGCACGCCGCCCTTGCCCTTGGCCGCGAGCGCGCGGTCGAGCGCGAAGGTCAGCAGGTTCGTGACCGCGTTGTTGTAGGAAAACTCGCTCCCCGGCTCGCTCACCATTTCAAGCTTCACCGCCTCGGCGCCGATATCGGGAGCGAAGATGATTTTCATGAAATCGGACGGGGCAAGGCCCGATGACATGGTCAGCATCTGGCGCAGCGTGATGGCCCCGCGCGGATCGTCCGCCCATTCAGCGATATAGCCGCCGACAGGATCGTCGAGAGAACCGATCACGCCGTCGTGGATCGCGATGCCGTAAAGCAGGGCGATCACCGATTTCATCATGGAGGCGGACGCGCTGGTGCTGGCCGTGCTCGCGCCTTCGCCATAGCTTTCGTGGACCGGCACGCCGCCGTGCAGGACGAGCAGGCCCAGGCCCTTGTGCTCGTCCGAGAAAGCCTGCGCTTTCGCCAGGGCTTCGGCAAGTTCCGCATTCGGGTCGGCAGGATCGGGAAAGTCCGCAGCGCATCCCTTGATCGCGTAGGTCGGACGGTAGCGTTCGACATCGAGCACGCTCGCGCCCTGCATGTCGGCGGGCGTCATCGGGTTGTCGAGATCGGAATAGCGTTCGTCCGCGGATTGCGCTGCGGCCCCTTCTGCCAGACACAGCGCCAGCGCGGCGGGGGCAAGCCAGCGGGTCATCTTGTGCTTCGTCACGCAGCGTCCTCCTCGTAGCTTTCGCCGGGGATCGCTTCGCCCACCCGGCACGCCGGTGCGTCCTGCACGCCCCCGTCCCTCAAATGGGCCTGCATGAATGAAAGCGTGCGTTCAAGCGCGCGTGCGAACAACTGGGCATCTTCCGGGCCGACCTCGCCGGGCCGCCCGAAGCTGCCGCCGAAATAATGGTCGATCCCCTCGCCCACCCACAGCGCACGCGCGCCCACGGGCGCGCCCTCGTGCGCAGCGACATGCGCGCGCCAGTCGTCGATGAAACCGGGCAGCACGTCCGCCGTCCCGGTGATGGTGAGCGCAGGCGCGGAAAGGCTCGCCCAGCCATCCTTCGCCATCAGCCCCGGCATCGGGCCGGGCGGGGAAAAGGCGACGACCGCATCGACCTCGGCCATGCGTCGGTCCACGCTGGTGCCATCGGGCTCGACCGCCTGCGCCCCGCCGTAAAGCTGCGCGATCAGCGCGCCATAGGAATGGCCGAGCGCGATCACCTTGCCCTTTTCGAGCGCGAGGCCCCTGTCCGCCAGCGCCGCGCGGAGCGCCGGATCGGGTGCGAGCGCGAGTTCCATGTCGGCGGTCCGCCCAGCCCATGTCACCGGGTGGGGGGCGCGCGCTGGTTCGCCTTCGCCGCGCGGATATTCTTCGGAATCGACGTGCATCGGTGCGATCACAACGAAGCCCGCCGCCGCGAGCGGTTCGAGCATGGCGGCATAGCGCGCAGGGCTTGCAAAGGCCCCGTGCGAGAAGGCGAGGAGCGGGTATTCCCCCGGCTTTGCAGGAGCAAAGACGGTGAGCGGGACCAGCCGCCCGTCCTCGGCCCGGTGTTCGAGCGCGAAGTTTCTCGCTTCGCGTTCGAGCAGGTCGGTGCAGGAGGGCGGCGCGCCATCCTCCGCCTGAAGGGCAATCGGCGCGCACGCGGCGAGAAGCAGCGCGCAGGTTCCGGCGATCATGCGTTTCGACATGGGCGCAAGACTGGCATCGGCACACGCCCCCGGTACGGCGCGCGCGCCATGTGTCCGCCAGTCGAACAGTGCGAACCACCGCGCGGGAAGGGGCCTGCGATCTGGTAGCTCTTCGCTTCATGGCGAAACGCTCGGTCTTCATCAGCGGCGGCGGCCCTGCGGGGCTGGCGGCGGCGCTGCTGTTCGACCGGCTGGGCTGGGACGAGATCGTGCTTGCCGAACGCCGCTCGGGCCCTTCCGATTTCGAGAAGAACAAGAGCTTCAACTATCTCGTGGACAAGCGTTCGCAGCGCCTGTTCGACCGGCTCGGCATCCTCGACCGCCTGCCCAAGGTCGGCGTCGCGACCCGCGATTTCGTGGCGACCACGATTCTCCCCGACGGCAAGTCCGAAACCAGGGGCGTGCCGATCATCGATCCCAATCGGCCGGTCTGTTACTGGACCACGCGCCGCGCGCTGCTGACCATGCTTTACGAGGCGATTGGTGAGATCGCGAGCGAGAGCGTGCGGCTGCTCTACGGGCACAGGGTGTCGGCGCTGAGCCGCAGCGAGAAAGGCGGGCTGGCGGTCGAGGTCGAAAGCGGGGAGGGGCGCCGCGAGCGTTTCGAGCCTACACTGGTGCTCGCCTGCGACGGGCTCAATTCCGCGATCCGGTCCGGGCTGTCGGCGATGCCGGACATCGACCCCGCGCGTTTCGAGATGATCGCAACGCCCTCGCTTTCGACGGGCCTGCGCTACAAGGTGCTGAACCTGCCTTCGCGTTTCGCGACCAGAGGGGGGGCACCGGTCGACGATCCGGAGATGAGCTACATCCTGCCGTCGCGCCACAAGGATCGCACGAAGGCCTGCGCCCTGTTCGCCTTTCCGGTGGCCGATCCGGATCACCCGCGCAGCGTCAACATGATCCGCGAGGCGGACCACGAACTCTGGACGCTGAGCACCGCCGACGACCTCCTCGCCTTCCTCGAGGACTCCTTCCCCCAGCTCGCCGTGCGCGATCTCGTGGCGCGCGAGGAGGCGGAGGATTTCGTGTCACTGGAAGCGGGCGCCTTTCCCGCGCCGCAATATGCGAGGGAACTGCTGGCGTCGTTCGGCGAGGGCGGGGCGCGCAGCCATGCATTGCTGGTGGGCGATGCGGCGCACGCCTTTCCGCCCGACCTCGGGCTGGGCGTGAACTCCGCATTGCAGGACGTTGATAAGCTTGCCGATCATCTGGAGGCAGGGGATGATCTGGAAACCGCTCTGTGCGCCTATGCCGCCGAACGCCTGCCCGAAGCGCGCGATCTGTGCTGGCTGGTGACGCACGTCTTTCCCGAACAGTACAACCACCGCCCCTGGGCGATGCGGCGCTGGATAGCGGGGTTCCTGCTACGGCGCGGACTCAATGCGCTCGCCCCGCAGATGTTCGAGCGGCCCGGCTTCTACCTCACGCAGGACCCCGACCTCACCTATGGCGAAATGCGCGCCGCGATCGAGCGGACCGATGGCCGGCTGAAAATGGCGGGGATCGGCTCGCTCGCAATGGGCGCAGCGGCGGCGGCGCTGGCGCTTCGCGGCTAGTCCCGGTCGGCGCCCTGGAGCGCGGTGATCACCCCGGCGGTGATCGTCGCCATCGCCGCGTCGATCCGCTTCTGAAAGGCTGCGTCGGGCTCGAACGTGTCGATCGCCTCGATCGTGACGACGCCCTCGCGTTCGAGCAGGGTTTCGATCACCATCACCCGGTCGGTCAGCACCGCGACCTCGCGCGTCAGCGAAAGCACCGCCCGCGCAAGATTGTCGACATGTTCAGGCCCGAGGATCTGCGTGTCGGGCGTGTTGAAGTCGCGCGGGTCCTTCATGCCTCGGGTTTCCGCCCCTGGATCACGTAAGGGTAGGGGCCCTTGGTCGTCACGTCGACGAAGCCCGCCTCGCGCGCGACCTGTTCGAGATCGAGGCTCGCGCTTTCGCGCCAGTGCGGCTCGCCCCCGAACATCGCGCCACGGTCGGCCTTCCACACGGCGAGCCGGTCCATGTCGGCATAGCGGGTGACATCGCTCATGATCATGTCGCCGCCGGGCTCGAGCAGGCGGAACGCCTCGGCAAAGACCGCGCAGATCGCGTGGGCGGGCATTTCGTGGAGGATGATGTAGCTCGCGACGAGGTCGAAGCTTTCATTCTCGAAATCGGTGGCCTCTGCCGCCTGCTGCGAAAGCTGCCAGTTCCACCCGTTCGCATTCGCGGTGCGCCACGCGTGTTCGAGCATCCGTGCCGACAGGTCCACGCCGACGATCTGCGCGTTCGGGTAGGTCTCGGCGAGCGCGGTGGTGAAATGGCCCGAGGAGCAGCCCATGTCGAGAATGCGGCGGTAGCTTTCCCGCGGGGCCATCGCGGCGACGTCGCGGCGCTGCTGGAAGATGCCGCCGGGGAAGAACCGCCCGACGAGCTTCTTGTGGATGATCTCGCCATGGATGTAGCCCATGTGCGTGTGCCCTTCCCAGCCGCCGGTGGTGCGGTGGAAATGGACGCCGTCCCAGTAATCGGGCGCCTTCAGGTCCGGGTCGAGCCGCAGGGTCGCGGGGCCCTGTTCGGCGGCCTCGAACAGCGGGGCGAGGTCGCCCTCGACTTCCTCGAAGGCTTCCGCGGAGATGCGGCCGTGCATCCGCCCGTGCCAGTCGCCGAGAAGCTGCTGGACCGGGTAGGCCGGGCTGTCGGCAAGCAGCGCGTCCATGTGGGCGAGCCGTTCGTCGAGGTCTTCGGGAAGCGCATCGGGCGAGGCCACCTTTTCGGCGATCGCCGCATCGACGCGTGCGCGGACCGGCCCTGAGGCCGCCGCCATGCCGGCGAGGAAATCGACCGAGGCGCGCCCGCGCTGGCGCAGTTTCGGGTCCTGGAAAGGTGTCGTCATGTCAGTCCCTTATCCTTGTTTCCTGCGAAATCGTCCTCGCTCAGCCGGTATCCCGACAACAGCAGCATCGCGATCACCCCGAACACCGCGGGCAGCCACGATACCGAAACGAGCAGCGCCGTGTCGACATCGCCGCCCTGCGGCACGTCGAAAGGCAGCTTGTTGTCGAACCCTGCAAAGGACAGCGCGAAGCCGACGATCAGCGGGCCGAGCGCGCCGGTCAGCTTTTCGACGAAGCTGTAGAGCGCGGTGAACGCCCCTTCGCGCCGCACGCCGGTGCGCTCCGCATCGGCGTTGATGATGTCGGTCAGCATGCTCATCGCCATCACGACATTGCCGCTGAAGGCGAGGCCGACCAGCGCGCCGCGCAGCACGATCGCCCAGATCGGTTCACCTTCCGATGCGAGCGACCAGCTCAGCGCGTAGAGCACGTTGGTCCCGGCGGCGAGATAGTAGGCGTTCTTCTTGCCGATATGGCGCGACAGCATGACGAGCAGCGGCGCGCAAAGGATCGTCGAGGCAGTCACGGTCACACCGAAGATCGCGAGCGTGTTGAAATCGCGCCCCAGGCTCTGGACGAAGAAATAGGCGAAGGCCGCAGCGGTCGTCTGCACGCCCATCAGCTGCGCGAACTTGACCGAGATCAGCCGCAGGAAATGGCGGTTCTGCTTCACCGCGCCGAATTCCTCGACCAATTGGGTCATGTTGCTCTTGTCGGACTTGCCTTCCCCATGGGTGAAACGCGCGCGCGCGGTCGCGTAATAGGCTGTCATCAGGCTCGCGAAGATCAATGCGGCGCAGATCAGCCCGACGATCGCCCAGCTCTGCGCCTCGGTCTTGCCGAGCCATTCGAGCACGACCTTGACCCCCGCGCCTGCGATCAGCGATCCCAATGACACGAACACCATGCGAAAGGCGTGGATAGAGGAACGCTCGTGGTAATCCTCGGTCATCTCGGCCGGCATCGCCATGTAGGGGATGTTGTAGATCGTGTAGCCGATCGCGTAGAAACTGAGCACGATGAAAAGCCAGGCGGCGGTGAGGTACTGGCTCCCCAGCATCGGCGTGGTGAAAATGAGCGCGAAGCTCGCCGCGGCCATGATCGCGCCCCAGAACAGGAACGGCCGCCGCCGCCCGCGCGGGGATTCGAACCGGTCGGACCAGACGCCGACCATCGGGTCGGTGACGACATCGATGAGCTTGGCAAGGAAGATGACGGTCCCGGCCAGAGCGGGCTCGATCTGCAGGATGCTCGCGGCGAACAGCAGGATGAGGCCCGAAATCCCGTTCATCAGCAGCGAGATGCCGAACGCGCCCGAACCCCAGCCGAGCTTGAGCGAGAAGGGCAGTTTCGCCGAAGCGGCGGGGGCGTCTGCGGCCGGGATCGGGGCGGCGGTGGATGCCATCAGCGGGTCCTTGCGCTCATTGTTGCGACTGCGGTTCAGGTTGTGGGTGCGGCTGCGGTTCGGGCAGCGTCTCGCCCGCCTGCGCCGCGGCGTCGCGGATCAGGAGGTTGGGGATCACGGTGTTGTCCCACGGCGCGTCCCTGGGCGGCGCATCGCCGGTTCGCAGCACGATCATGTCCTGCGAGGGGATCATGTAGACCACCTGGTTGGCATTGCCGTCGAACAGGACGAGGTCCTTGTCGAGATAGGGCTCGCGGTGCGCGACCTTTCCATAGGGAACGCTGGGATGGGCGAAGCCGCGCTCTGCCACATAGGGACCGGCGACCCACACGCCCATGCCGTAATGCGGGTTTTCGGCGGTGGCGGTGCGCATGGCCTGCGCGTAACCTTCGGGAAGCAGGCGCTCGCCCTCCCACACGCCGTCCGCCATCACCAGCATTGCCATGCGCACCCAGCTTTGCGCCGGGAGCAGCAGGCAGCAGCCCGAATGCGCGGTGCCGCCTTCGCGGTTGACCCAGATATCGCCGCCCATCGCCCCGATCGGCTCGAGCAGCGCTTCGGTCAGGTATTTGCCGTAGCGCATGCCGGTCGCGCGTTCGATGACGGGGGCGACGAGTTCGGAATTGGCGTTGGAATATTCGTAGCGCGTGCCCGCCTCGTGGGTGACGGGGTAATCGTTGATGATCACCTCGTCATGGCGCGGGTGGAGATAGGCGCGGTTGAGAATGTCCTCCGGCTCGCGCGAGAAACCCTGCGGCAGTAGGCCGGTACGCATGTCGAGCAGGTGCCGCACGAGGATCTTCTCGCGCGCGGGATCGCCCTGCCATTCGGTCAGGAAATCGGCGACCGGCTGGTCGAGCGATTCGATGTGCCCCTGCCGTATCGCCCGCCCGACAAGCAGCGCGGTCACCGGCTTGGCGAGCGAGCGCGAGACGACCGGCGTCTCGAGGGTCGTTTCGCCGAAATAGCTTTCATGCCGGATCGTGCCGTCCTTGACGATGATGAAGGCATTGGAATTGCGCGCTGCCGCATAGGCTTGCGCTTCGGCGAGCGCTTCCGCCGAAAGACCGGGCGCGTCGGCCACCGGCAGGGGCGCCGCATGATCCGCACCCGCGACGGGCTCGAGCGGGTCATAGGAAGCAAGCCCGGCGCCCGTGCGCGCGGCTTCGAGCAGCTGGTTGAAGCGTGCGAGGTAAACCGCCTCGTCCTCGGCAGGATAGGCCGTGCGGCTGTCCGCGGCTGCGATGGCGGCAGGAGCGGGGGCGGGCGCGGCGAGATCCTGCGCCCCGCTTTCCCCGCCGTCGGTGTCCTGCGCGGCCACACCTGCGGCGGCGGCGAGCGCGATGCCGGCAGCGGTCGCCATCATGCAGATGAGGCGGGATCGTTGGATGGTGCGAAGCGACGCGTGGTTCATGGCGTGGTGCTAATACCCTCGTGCAATCCGCGAAACCTAGACGAGCCTTGGCGTCCTTCAGGTCCATGACCCTCATTTGACCGCCAGTCGGAGAGTTTCAACGCATCGCCGCGACATATTGTTGCGGCAAACCCCATCTCCGGATCCGGTGTCGCTCCAAACTCTACAAGACGGGGGAAATATCCTATGGGCCGCTTCACACAAGGGACAAGCATCGGTGCAATCGCGGCGAGCCTTGCGCTCGCGGCGCCGCCGGCTGTCTTCGCGCAGGACAACGAGGAGGCCGAAGCCGAAACCGCCCGTGCCTCGAACACGATCATCGTCACCGCCCGCAGCCGGGCCGAGGACATCCAGGACGTGCCGATCGCGATCACCGCTTTCGGCGAAGAGGACATCGACCGGCGCGGCCTGCAGGAACTCGACGATGTGGCGCGCTTCACGCCCGGTTTCAGTTTCGAGGATTTCTCCGGCGGTTTCGCCCAGCCGGTCATCCGCGGGCAGGCGACGACCCGCGTGACCGCGCTTGAATCGAACGTCTCGACCTTCTTCGACGGGATCTACATGCCCCGGTCCTGGGCGGTCGATATCGGCACTGTCAATCTGAGCCGGATCGAGATCGTCAAGGGTCCGCAAAGCGCGCGCTACGGGCGAAACGCCTTTTCGGGCGCGATCAACTACATCCCGAAAAAGGCCGAACTGACGGGCGAGATCGAGGGCGAACTGACCGCCACGATCGGTTCGGACGAACGCTATGACGGCGGCATCTTCCTCAATTTCTCGCCGGTCGACAATTTTGCGCTCGCGGCGAGCTACAATTATTCGAGCTTCGACGGGACGTGGAACAACGCCCATCCCTTCGCCGACACCCTCAACGCCGACGGGCCCAGCACCACCGGCAATGTCGGCGGGTGGGAGAACGAGGCGCTTTCGATCAGCGCGGCGGCGGAAATCGCTCCGGGCATCAGGCTCAATGCCTCCTACAATTATTTCGACGTCAGCCAGGAAGCGCGCGCCTCGCGCTATTTCGCGGACTCGACGGGCGGCATTCTCGATCCCGAACAGAGCCTCGACCTGACGCCGATCACCAATGCCGGCGCGCTGCGGTTCGGGAATTTCCCGCTCCTGCGCGGCGAATTTCCCGGACCGGCCGATTCCGTCCTGGTCGACCCGCGCAGCTTCGCCAACCAGTCGCAGACCGGCATTTTCCGGGCCGAGGTGGATGCCGAGATCACGGACAGCCTGACGTTCAACTACATCTTCGGCAACGTGAACGGCGATGTGAACATCGGCACCAGCGGGGAACCCGATCCGATCAATTGCGGCACGGTGGTCAACATCGTCGGCCCGCTCTGCAATTTCCAGCAGACCCCGGTCGGCGGCATCGACTATGACACGCACGAGGCGCGGCTGACTTTCGACAACAGCCAGATCAGGGCCTCGGTCGGCGGGTTCATCTCGGACGGGACGGACACGAACCGCTTTGCGAGCATCAACCTCCAGCCGATCACCGATGCGAACAATTTCCAGCCGCTCAACGGCACGCCCGTGCCAAACCTCAACCCGGCCGGCCCGTTCAACATCCTGCTGGCGGACGAGAACACCCGCACCGAAGTCGTCTCGGTTTTCGGCGAACTCTACTGGACCTCGGCCGACGGACGGCTGACGCTGGGCGCGGAGACGCGTTATTCGGAAACCGAGATCACCGCGATCGACAATCGCCGCGAGGCGACGCTGAACGAGACATTCGACGAGTTCACCCCGCGCTTTACCGTCGAATATGAATTCAATCCCGACGTCATGCTGTTCGCTACCGCCGCGCGCGGTGCCAAGGCGGGCGGCTTCAACGTGACCGCGCGCAACATCGAGGACCGCACCTTCGGCCCGGAAACCAACTGGACCTACGAAGCGGGCATCAAGAGCGCGTTCCTCAATGGCGACCTGATCTTCAACGCCTCGCTCTTCTACACCGACTGGCAGGACATACAGATCAACGCCGCGGACGAGGATCCGGCCGATCCTACCAATCCCAACGTGCCAAACATCACGGTCAATCTGGGCGATGCGGAAGTCTACGGGATCGAGCTCGCGACGCGCTGGCAGGCGAGCGACAATTTCAGCCTCGATGCGACCTTCAGCCACACCGAGGCGACCTATGGCGACGGTACGGTCGACAGCCGTTTCAGCCGCGGCACGCCGGGCGTGAACGTTCCCTGCGACAACGTGGTTTGCAATGCCAACGGCGACATCGGCGGGAACGAAGTCGAACGCACGCCGCCGACCCAGGCCTCTTTCGGGGCGCAGTGGGACGGCGAACTGGGCGGCGGGAACAGCTATTTCCTGCGCGGCGATGCGAGCTGGCAGAGCGAGTTCTTCGGCGACAGCGCGAATGTCTCGATCATCCCCGATCGCTTCCTCGTCAATGCGAGCGCGGGCCTGACCTTCGACGATCGTTATTCGATCCGCGTATGGGCGCGCAACCTGCTCGACGAGACCTACACCTCGAACGCCTTCATCGTGGTACTGCCCTTCGGCAACACGTTCGGCCAGTTCTTCGGCGAACGCCGGACCTTCGGGGCGACGGTGACGGCGGACTTCTGACGCCCGTAAGGGCCCGACGCGAGAAGGGGCGGCATCAGGGGATCGATGCCGCCCCTTTCTTTTGCTGCGCTCTCAAGCGAGCAGGTCGACGATGGTCCCGGCCCCTTCGGCTTCGGCCATGCGCCACACCTCATGGGCGGCGGCGAGATCCTGCGCGGCGACGCCGAGGGATTTGTAGCAGGTGATATCGGCAGGCGATGTCCGGCCGAGTGCGGGGTCCTCGGCCACTTCGCCGATCTCGGCCAGGATGTGGGCCTCGCTGACGGCCCCCGCGCGAATCGCGCCGAGCAATTCGCCCGCCGCCGCCATCGCCGCATCGCGGTAATCGACATAGAAGCGCGTCCGCTTGACCGCGTCCGTGTCGATTTCGGCGGTGGTGGGAATGGCCGAGCCGACGAGGTTGATATGCTGGCCCGGTTCGAGATCGGTTCCGGCAAGAACCGGCTCCTTCGCCGAGGTCGTGGTGCATACGATGTCCGCGCCCGCGACGGCCTGCGCGACGCTGGGCGCGGTTTCGACCGGCAGGGCGAAGCGCTGGCCTGCTTCCTTCGCGAACGCCGCCGCGCGGCCCGCATCGCGCCCCCAGACGCGCACGCTCTCGATTGCGCGCACCGCCTGCATCGCGGCGATGTGGCGCATCGCCTGTTCGCCATTGCCGATGATCGCAAGCACCTTCGCCTCCTTGCGCGCGAGGAGGTCGGTCGCCAGCGCGCTTGCTGCCGAGGTGCGGATCGCGGTGAGCGATGACCCTTCGACCATGGCGAGTGGCACGCCCTTCGCGCTGTCGAACAGCATCACCATGCCGACATGCGTGCCGAGCGGATCGCCGTGAGGGCGTTCGTATTTGCACACGAGCTTGATCCCGAAGCTCGCATCCTCAGCCTCGCCAGCGGTGCCGAGCGAACCGGGCATCAGCGCGAGCTTTCCGGCGACGCCTGGCACGGGCATGAACTGGCGGATGGGGAGCGATACGTCGCGGCGCGAGACGCGGATCATCGCCTCGCGCATCACTTCGACACAGGGGCCGACCGGCAGCAGCCTCTCGACCTCGGATTGCGGGATGATGCGCATGGCCTATCCCTGCGAACGCGGTGGAAGGAAGCGCATCTTCGCCATCACTTCCTCGACGTTGTCGGGCCGGTCGAACGGTTCGGGCATGTCCTCGCCAGGAGTGCGCTCGCGGCCGATGGCATAGAACCAGTCCTCCAGCCCCGGCGGGAAGAACACCCAGAACATCTTCATGTCGGTATCGCCCGTATTCTTGATCCAGTGGGTGCAGTTGCGTGCAAACAGGATCGTCGTGCCGGGGCCGAACTCGGTCACCTCGCCGTCGATATCGACCTCGCCCGTGCCTTCGTAGACGAAGACGAGTTCGTGGTTCTGCCTGTGCCCGTGTTCGCGCACCATGCCGCCCGGAGGCATGACCTGGATGCCCGACGAAAACGTGTCGTAGGGCATGTTGTCAGGGGTGAGATTGACATCGACATAGCCCCGGCTCGGCATCGGCTGCCACAGCGAACGGCCTTCGTCGGGGCCGACGATGACCGAGCGGCCTTTCGTGATGTGGCCGATGGGCGGGTGCGGATCGGGTTCGGTGGCCATGGGGTCCTCCTCCTCAACCTTGCAGGAATGAAAGCACGGCCTCGTTATACACCTCGGTGACGACGCGCGGGCAGAAATGGCCGCCGTGATCCAGCAGGTGTTCCTTTGCGTGCGGGATCAGCCGGGCGAGTTCGCTGGTGAAGCCGGGCGGGGTTATCTGGTCGTCCATCGCCCCGATGCAGAAAGTCGGCACGGCGATGTCGTGCACGCGGCTTCTGAGGTCGTGCGTATAGACCGCGTTGATGCGCGACAGTTCGACCTCCAGCCCGGGGAAAGCGGCGAGGCGTTCCTCCATGAAGGCGCGCGCGCTTTTCATCTGCGGCTGGAGATAGCGGCTCGGCATGGCGAGGTATGTGCCCGTCGTCAGGTAGGCGAGCGGGCCGCAGGAGATGAGGATTTCTCGCCGGGTGCGGAACAGTTCGGTCAGATAGGTGTCCGGCCCCGCCCAGCTGCACGACAGCACCAATTGCTCGAGCCGCTCGGGATGCGAGAGTGCGATATGCTGCCCGATCGCCCCGCCGGTCGAATGGCCGACCAGCCGCACCTTTTCGAGGTCCATCGCGTCCATCAGCGCGAGCACGTCGTTCGCCATGTGCTCGGCGCCGTAGACGACCTTGTCCGGCGTCGATGCGCCGCAGCCGCGATGGTCGAAGGTGATCACCGTGAAGTGATCGGCAAAGGCAGCGACCTGCTCGGACCAGAACGCGCCGCGACCGCCCAGCCCGGCGACAAGCAGGACCGGCGGGCCGCTGCCGGTGATCTCCACGTGGATTTCCGCGTCGCCGATATCGACGCGGCGCGTTTCGGTCGAAGCGGTCACCATGCCGATTTGAGCTGGGCGAAGACCGATTTCGTGTTGAGGTAGAGTTCGAGCCCGTCGCGGCTGTTCTCGCGCCCGATGCCCGATTGCTTGTACCCGCCCAGCGGCACGTCCCAGTCGGCGCCCATCGCGGTGTTCAGCCCGATGATCCCGGCCTTGACCTTCTTCGCCATGGTGTGCGCGGTGGTGATGTCGCGCGTCCACACGCAGCCGGCAAGGCCATAGGCGTTGTCATTGGCGAGCGCGATCGCCTCCTCCTCGCTCTTGAACGTCTGCGTGACCAGGACGGGTCCGAAGATCTCCTCGCGCACCACGGTCATGTCGTTGGTGGTCTTCGCGATCACCGTGGGCTCCAGAAAATAGCCCGTATTGCCATGCCGCCTGCCGCCGCTGACGATCTCGGCGCCCTCGGCCTCGCCCTGCTGGACATAGCTGGTCACCCGGTCGAACTGCTTCTGGCTGACAAGCGGCCCGATCATGCTTTCTTCATCCATGCCGGGTGCGATCTTCATGGTCTTTCCGAATTCGGCGATGCCCTTGATCACGTCGTCCGCGACGTCCTCGTGGACATAGAGGCGCGAAGGCGCGGTGCAGGTCTGCCCGCTGTTGTAGAAGATGCCGAGCGCGCTTGCCGGAATCGCGGCTTCGAGATCGGCGTCGGGCATGATGATATTGGGCGACTTGCCGCCGAGTTCGAGGCTGACCTTCTTCAGCCCCTCGGCCGCGGCGTGGGCGATCACCTTGCCTGTCGCGGTCGATCCGGTGAAGGCGATCTTGTCCACGCCGGGATGGTGGATCAGCGCATTGCCGACCGTGTGGCCATATCCGGTGACGATGTTGAGCACGCCTTCGGGAAGCCCGGCCTCCAGCATGATCTCGCCAAGGCGCAGCGCGGTGAGCGAGGTGTCCTCCGCGGGCTTGAGCACGGCGGTGCAGCCGGCGGCAAGGCAGGGGCCGAGTTTCATCGCGGCCATGACGAGCGGATAGTTCCACGGCACGATCAGCGCGGCGACGCCGACCGGTTCCTTGATCGTGTAGACGTGATGCTCGCCCGGCATGCCGATCGAATGCGTGCTGCCGTGGATCTTGTCCGCCCAGCCCGCGTAATAGCGGATCGCCCCGATCGCCGCCGCCACGTCCATGCGCGCGAAATTGATAGGCTTGCCGTTGTCGAGCGTTTCGAGCTGGGCGAGCTGTTCGGCATGGGCTTCGAGAGCGCTGGCGATGCGGTTCATGAGCAGCGCCCGCTCGCCCGGCTTCATGTCCGGCCATGGTCCCTCGTCGAAGGCGCGGCGGGCGGCTTTCACCGCGCGGTCCACGTCGGCCTCGGCGGCGTCCCCGATCCGCGCGAGGCTTTCGCCGTCGGCCGGGTTGATGACGGGGATCGCGGAATCCTGCGACGGATCGACCCAGTCGCCGCCGATCAGCATTTTCTTGTCGCCGCCGATGAAGGAGCGGGTTTCGGGGGCAAGGTCGATCACGGCCATGAATCAGTTCTCCGGGTTTTCAGCGGCTTCGAGCATGAGGCGATAGGGGCCGAGCGCGGCGGCGATCAGGACGAGACCTGCCGCCATGACGGCGGGCGCGGCGATGGCGAGGCTGAGATTGATCGCGGCAGGGTCCGCGAACACGGCATCGGTCAGCCACGCGACGAGGATCGGCCCGGCCGAATAGCCGAGCAGGTTGGCGACCAGCAGGTAGACCGCGATCACCTGCGCGCGCATGCGGTTGGGGGTGATGAGCGGGAAGGTCGCGACACCCGCGCCGAACGGGACGGTTCCGAAAGCGAGCACCGCGGCGAGCAGAGCGAGCGCAAGCCCGCCGCCCTCGACCAGCGGAAAGGCGGCGGCAAAAGGCAGGGCGACCACGATCGCCGCCATCGACAGTTTTAGCGTCGCATCGCGCACTCCGCGCAGCAACAGCCGTTCGGCCAGGAACCCGCCCGCGATGACCCCGAGCGGCCCGGTCGCCATGACGACGGGGCCGAGCGCCTGGCCGACTTCGAGCTGGGTCCAGCCGTGGCTGCGTATGAAGAAACTCGGCGCCCACGCCCCAACGCCGAACTGCGCCGCGGCAAAGCAGGAAAAACCGAAGAAGAGCGGGAAATAGACCCGGGCGTGGGCGGTGAGAAAGCCGAGGATCTCGAACGGCGAAGGCTCCTCGCCTGCGGCGGGCGCGAGCGCGTCGGGCTGGCGCGCGGGCTCGCGTACGAACAGCACGATGAGGACGAAGAGCGGCACGCTCAGCATGGCGATGCCGAAGAAGGTCATCTGCCACGGCTGGAACGTGCCCAGCGCCGTCGTGACCGGCCCCGCCGCCTCGAGCGCGGCATAGAGCGCCCCGCCGATGACCAGCGCAAGGCCGGAACCGATGAAGCCCGACCCGGTGAATACGCTGAGCGCGGCTGGCAGGCGGGCCTTGCGGAAATAGTCGGTGATCATCGAAAATCCGGCCGGGCTCAAGGTCGCCTCGCCGATGCCGATGAGCATGCGGGCGACGAACAGGATGGCAAAGCCGGAGGCGAACCCGCTCATGAAAGTCGCGCCCGACCAGCACACGAGGCCGCCCAGGATCACCCATTTGCGATTCGACCGATCGGCCACCCATGCGAGTGGGATCGCCAGCACTGCATAGAGCAGCGCAAAGGAGAAGCCCTGCAGCACGCTGATCTCGACATCGCTGAGGCCGAGATCGGCCTTGATCGGCTCCACCAGCAGGTTGAGCACCTGGCGGTCGATATAACTGACGATCGCGGCGAGCGAGAGGATCGCGACGACGCTCCACGCGCGTTGGAGCGAGGGCAGGGGCGGCGTCTTGCCGCCCTGATCGAGCGCATCGGGCGCGCTGGCGCTCGTGGGGAGGGCAGAGGGGCGTGCGGCCGCGTCGGACATGGCGCCGGGCGTAGCGCAGCGCGGGCAGTGCGCACAAAGATGCGCCGACTTATCCGATGGGCGGACAGTGCCCGGCGGCCTGTCGCGGGGCGGCGCGCCTCGGCTAACCATGGTGGGCGATGAACATTTCGGCTCCGGCTCCCCATTCCGAAGACGCGCCCGGCGCGCGCGCCCTCGTCGCAGGCCTCGAAGCGCTTCTCGGCACCAAGGCCGTCGAGACGGGCGAGGAGGAGCGCCGCTTCGCGGTGCAGGACCTGTTCTTCGAAGGCGCGATGCCGATCGCGGTGGTCTCACCCGGCTCGGCGGAGCAGGTGAGCGAACTGGTGCGCTGGTGCGCGAAGGAGGGCGTCGCGATTGCCCCGCGTGGTGGCGGCATGTCCTACACCGATGCCTTCCAGCCGCGCGTGGCGCGTTCGGTGGTGCTCGATTTCTCGCACCTCGCCCGGATCCGCAGCATCGATCCCGAGGACGGCAACGTGACCGTGGAGGCGGGCTGCACCTGGGCGGCGCTCGACGAAGCGCTTGCGAAAGTCGGCATGCGTGCGCGGTTCTGGGGGCCGATGTCGGGCGGCACGGCGACGATAGGCGGTTCGCTCAGCCAGGGATCGGTCACTTTCGGATCGGGCGAGGCGGGCGCTTCAGCCAATGCGGTCAAGAGTTTCGAGATCGTCACCGGCACGGGCGAAGTCCTGCGCACCGGGTCCGACGGCAGCGCGGGAACCGGGCCGTTCAATCGCAATTTCGGCCCCGACCTTACCGGCATCTTCGCCAATGATGCGGGGGCACTGGGCATCAAGACCGCCGCCACGCTCGAGATCGAGCCGCGTCCTGAGCGCGTCGACGGGGTTTCCTTCGCGGTCGACAGCTTCGAAGTCATGGCCGACCTGCTGCGCGAAGTGCGGCTGCGCCGCCTGGCGAGCGAGATCATCGCGATGGATGCCGAGGTTGCACGCCAGAACGCGGGCCCGCCGGACCTCAGGGAGGACCTGAAGGCGCTGCTGCGCATCGGACGTTCGGCAGGAAGCGTGCCGGCGGCGCTGTCGCGGATGGCCCGGATCGCGGCGGCGGGTCGGCGTTTTCTCGATCGCGCGCTCTACACCGTGCATTTCGTGGTCGAGGGGCGGGACGGACCTGAAATACGCAGCCGCCTCGCCGCGATCCGCGCGCTGGCGGGCAAGGCGCGCGAAATCGTCAACACCGTGCCTCTAGCGACCCGCGCCGCGCCCTTTCCCGAACTTCCGGTGACCCATCCTGACGGGCGGCGTCTGCTGCCGATCCACGGCGTCATCGCCGACAGCCGGATTGGTGCGTTCCACCGCGATTATGTCGCGCTGAAACACGAACATGCGGGCCGCATGGAGGCAGCTGGCGTGACGCTGGCCGAATTCTTCGCCGGCGTCGCGGGGGCGGGGACGCTTTACGAGCCGGTGTTCTACTGGCCCGACAGCGCAATGCTCTATCACCGCCGCCGCACGCCTGCTTATCTGGACGGCGTCGCCAGGGATTACCCGGAGAACCCGGTGGGCCGCGCGCTGGTGCGCGAAATGGTCGGCCAGATCGTCCTCCTGATGCGCGCGCATGGCGCGACCCATTTCCAGATCGGCCGGCTTTACCCCTATGCCGAGACGCGCGAGGGCGAGGCAGGGCGGCTGCTGCGCGACCTCAAGCAGCGTCTCGACCCGCACGGCATCCTCAATCCCGGGGCGCTGGGCCTGTGAGAGTGGCGATCATCGGCGGCGGGGTGGGCGGGCTGACCGCGGGAATCGCGCTGCGCGGGGCGGGATACGATCCCGTCATCTACGAACGTGCAGCCGAATTCGGCGAGGTCGGGGCGGGTATCTCGCTCAGCCCCAACGCGGTGAAGGGGCTCGAATCGCTGGGGTTCACGGACTTTCTTGCCCGCAATGCCAACGAACCGATGGACCAGTTCCTGTTCCACTGGGAAAGCGGCGAGGAATTGCTCCGCTACGACCGGCGGGACACGCGCGCGACATATGGCGCGGCCTATTACCAGATGCATCGCGCAGATCTTCTCGCGGGGCTGGTGGACGCCTTCGGGACCGAGCGCTGCGTCATGGGCGCCGCGCTGACGGGGCTGGAGCAGGGCGGTGCGACGGCGCGCATCGCCTTTGCCGACGGGAACGAGGTCGAGGCCGACATCGTGATCGCCGCCGACGGTCTTCGCTCGGCCGTGCGCGAAATGCTTTTCGACCCCGGCCAGCCGCGCTTCAGCGGCCATGTCGCGTGGCGCGCGCTCGTTCCGGGCGACCGGCTCTCGCCCCGCGCGAGCGAAGCTTCGAGCATCAACCATATCGGGCCGGGACAGAACCTCGTCACCTATCCGGTGCGCGGCCGCAGCCTTGTCAACGTCGTCGCCCTGACGCGGGCCGAGGGCTGGACCGAGGAAAGCTGGAACGCGCGCGCTGCGCCTGCCGAACTCGCCGCTCTGTTCGGCGGCTGGGCCGATTACGTCGGCGAGGTGATCGCCGCCATCCCCGGGGATGCGCTCTATCGCTGGGGCCTGTTCGTGCGTGAGCCGCTGGTATCGTGGGTGAAGGGCCGCATCGCGCTGCTTGGCGATGCGGCGCATCCGATGCTGCCCTATATGGGGCAGGGGGCAAGCTCGACGATCGAGGATGCGGTGGTGCTGGGACGATGTTTCGCTGCGGCGGCGGACCCGCTCGAGGCGCTGCGTCTCTACGAAACCGCGCGGATCGAGCGAGCATGCTTCCTCCAGGCCGAAAGCAATGTCGGCGGGGACCGGCTGCAGGCGCTCGATCCCTATGCCCTGCGCGACAACCCGCCCAAGAACGAGGACGCGCTCGGAATCTTCAGCTACGATCCCGCGCGCGTCGAGCTTGCCTAGGCAGGCTTGGTCGCAACCAGCGATTGCAGGAAGGTGTTGCTGAGCGCAGGCCCGTCGGCGACCTCGAAGCCCGCTTCCTCGATGATCCCGCGGAAATCGGCGGCGACGAAATCGGGCGAATAGGGCTCGCAATTGTTGCGGCTGTCATAGTCGACGAGGAAGCGGGTCGAGGCGCTGACCTGGCCCTTGTCGTTGCTCGGGAATTCGTAGATCGTGAACGTCCCGCCCGGGCGCAGCACGCGGTAGGTCTCGGCGATGATTTCGCGCATCTTCTGAACCGGCACCTCGTGAAAGAGGATGTAGCTCAGCACCATGTCGAAGGACGCATCGGCAAAGCCGTTATCCTCGGCCAGCGCCTGTTTGAAATGCACCTCCTTGCCGTGATCGACCGCGCGCGCATGGGCATAGCGCACCAACGGTTCGCCGACATCGAGGCCCCAGATTTCGGCATCGGGATACAGGTCCTTTAGCAGCGTCGTCGCCTGCCCGATCGAACAGCCGATATCGAGCGCGCGCGCGACCTTTCCGTCAGCAGGCGGCGTTGCGCGCTCGGCCAGTTCGCGGTGGAGTTCGTCCTGGTCGTTGAAGCCTTCGTAGAAGACCTTGGTCCCGTAGTGATAGACCACGCCGCCCAGCGGGTCGTCGGTATAGCCGCCCGGCTGGCAGTGGATCTCGCGGCGGGTGTATTCCGGCGGCACGAATTCGGGATCGATATGGAGCCGTTCGGGATGCTCGGCCGCGGCCCGGTCCATCCACGCCATCAGACCGCCCGCATCGCGAAAGAAGCTTTCGCGCGTGCGGCGCCACATCATTTCCTGCTGGGTGCGCACGAAGCGCTGGAAGGTCGGCGTGACCGGGTTCTCCGCGAAGATGCGCTGGATTTCGGTCAGCGGCACATTGCCCCCCTCGGCCTTGACCGCGCCGTTTTCCATGGCCTGCGCGAGCCGGGTCTCGCCGTGTTCGGCGACCTTGGGGAACATCTGCTGGATCGCCAGCCGGCGGAAGGAGGTGATGAATTCGAGATAGCTCTCATCTGCGAGCGTGGTGGGGCGGGGGGTGACCCCGATCGATCCGCGATTCATGTGTCGTCTCCTGTCTGGGGCTGCGCAGCGAGCCCGGCGGGACCGCGCGGGGTGGGGCGGCGCAGGAAGGCGCCGAACACCCGGTTGACGAGCGCCATGCGCTCCTTTTCGCGCCGGGCGATCTCTTCCGGCTCTGGCACATGCGCCTCGATCGCACCGCTCACCTCGATGCCCTTTTCGGCAAGGACCGTTTCCAGCACGGTGACCCGGTCGTGATAGGTCCACACGGCGGCCGACAATTCGAGCAGCGCATCGAGGATGTTGTCGATCACGACATCGTCGAAATAGGCCTTGCCCTGCCCGCCGATTTCCTCGCCGAGAGTTTCGGGAACCTCGATTGCGGGCTTTTCATCCATGGGCGCGGCGGTCTCCTGTTCGTGAGAGCTTTGAAGCTACCAAGAAGCCCGCCTGTCGCGGCAGGCTGCTGCGCATACTATTCGCTCAACGGATAATGGCAGGCGCGCCGCCCTTGTGCAAAGGGGCGCATCCTAAGGAGAGAGCAATGACCCGGACCGAGGCCTATTTGCAGTATCACGACCGTTCGCTGGCCGAACCGGAGGCGTTCTGGGCCGAGCAGGCTGGGCGGCTCGAATGGCATCGGCGCTGGGACAGCGTGCTCGATCGCGAAGCGCGCCCGATCCCGCGCTGGTTCGCCGGTGGCCAGATCAATGCCTGTCACAATTGCGTCGATCGGCATGTCGAGGCGGGGCATGGGGGCGAAGCGGCGCTGCTTTATGAAAGCCCTGTCACCGGCGTTTCTTCGGTCGTCACCTACGCCGAATTGCAGGACCGGGTCGCCCGGCTCGGCGGAGCGATGCGGGCGATGGGGGTCGAAAAGGGCGACCGGGTGCTCGTCTACATGCCCAATTCGCCGCAGGCGGTGATCGCGATGCTCGCCTGCGCACGGATCGGCGCGGTCCATTCGGTCGTCTTCGGCGGCTTCGCGGCGCGCGAACTGGCAAGCCGGATCGACGATGCCGCGCCCAGGGTGGTGCTCGCGGCGAGCTGCGGGATCGAGGGTACGAAGGTGCTGCCCTACCAGCCGATCCTGCGCGAGGCGCTGGACATCGCCGCGCATCGCCCCGACGCCTGCGTGTTCTGGCAGCGCGATCAGCACCGCGCGGATCTCGGGCCGGGGGAGCACGACTGGGACGAAGTGATAGCGGCGGCCGAGCCGGCTGAATGCGTCCCTGTCGCTGCGACCGATCCGCTCTATATCCTCTACACCTCGGGCACGACCGGCGCGCCCAAGGGCATCGTGCGCGACACCGGCGGGCATCTCGTCACCCTGCTGTGGAGCATGGCCGGCATCTACGACTGTCCGCCGGGCGAGGCGTTCTGGGCGGCGAGCGATGTCGGCTGGGTCGTGGGACACAGCTACATCTGTTACGCGCCGCTCCTCAATCGCAACCCCAGCGTCGTGTTCGAGGGCAAGCCTGTCGGCACGCCCGATGCAGGGACATTCTGGCGCATCATCGTAAAGCACCGCGTGCGCAGCTTCTTCACCGCGCCGACCGCGATGCGCGCGATTAAGCAGGTCGACCCGCAGGGCGAATTCGCTCGGGATGCGGACATTTCCAGCCTCCGGCACGTCTATCTAGCGGGCGAGCGGACCGATCCGGCGACGCTCGAATGGACGAGCGATCTGCTCGGCGTGCCGGTGATCGACCATTGGTGGCAGACCGAGACGGGGAGCGCGATCACCGCCAATCCGGCGGGTATCGAGCTCATGCCGATCAAGCCCGGCTCATCGACGCTTCCGATGCCCGGCTGGGACCTTGCCTGTCTCGACGAGGCGGGCGATCCGGTCCCGGCGGGGGAGACCGGCGCGATCGTCGCGCGCCTGCCGCTGCCGCCCGGCTTCACCCCCGGCCTGTGGGGTGCGCCCGAACGTTTTCGCGAGGCCTATTTCGAGCGTTTCCCCGGCTGTTACCTGACCGGCGACAGCGGCTTCGTGGACGAGGACGGATACCTCCACGTCATGGCCCGGATCGACGACGTCATCAACGTCGCGGGCCACCGCCTGTCCTCCTCGGCGATGGAGGAAGTGCTGGTCGCCCACCCGGCGGTCGCCGAATGCGCGGTGATCGGCATGGCGGATGAATTGAAGGGGCAGGTCCCGGTCGGCTTCGTCGTGCTCAAGTCGGGCTCGGACATGCCCGAGGACGCGCTCGCCGCCGAGCTGATCGCCGCCGTGCGCGCTGCCATCGGCCCGGTCGCGGCGTTCAAGCGCGTCCACGTCCTCTCGCGCTTGCCCAAGACGCGTTCGGGCAAGATACTGCGCAAGACCATCCGCGAAATCGCCGATGGCGAGGAACCCAAGGTGCCGCCGACGATCGAGGATGCGGCCGTGCTTGGCGAGATCGAGGAAATCTTCGCATGATCGCCCCTCCCGTCCGGAGCCTCGCCTGATGCCGCGCCCGATCCGCGCCGCGATCAGCCCCGGCGGCGGCGCGCCCCCGGTAATCGAGGATCTGCTGCTCGCAGACCCGCTGCCGGACGAAGTCGTGCTGAGGATCGAGGCGGCGGGCATCTGCCACACCGATCTCGGCGTCGGCGCGTGGAGCGAGGAGCCGCGCGTGCTCGGCCATGAGGGCGCAGGCACCGTCGTCGAGACGGGGAGCGCGGTGACGCGGCTGCGCAAGGGCGACCGGGTGCTCGCGACCTTCGGGTTCTGCGGGACCTGCCCCAATTGCGCGGGCGGTAGGCCGGCCTATTGTTTCGACGGGATCGCGCTCAATCTCGAAGGCGCGCGCGCCGAGCCGCCGCTCACCCGGATGGACGGCAGCGCGGTCAAGGGGGCCTTCTTCCAGCAGAGCTGCTTTGCCACCCATGCGCTTGCGACGGAGCGCAATTGCGTGAAGCTGCCCGGCTGGCTCGACGCTTACGTGGCCGCGCCGTTCGGCTGCGGCATTCAGACCGGGGCGGGGGCGGTGTTCAACCAGCTTGGCGCGCTTACGCACCGTCCGCTGCTGGTGATCGGCGCGGGCGCGGTCGGCTGCGCTGCGATCATGGCGGGGCGGATCATGGGCTGCGATCCCCTGATCGTGGTCGAGCCGGTCGCCGCGCGGCGCGAACTCGCAATTTCGCTCGGTGCCAGCCACGCCTTCGCCGGATCGGAGGCGGACTGGGCCGCCCAGGTGGTCGAACTTACCGCCGGAGGGGTGACTGCCGCGCTCGACACGGCAGGCAGACAGGCGACTTTCGAGGCCGCGCTCGCCGCGCTCCATTCGGGCGGCACGCTGGGCGTGCTGACGCTGCCAGGAGACTTCGCGCAGCCCGTGCCGCATCCGGGCGGGATCGATTTCCTGACCAAGCGGATCGTCGGCGTGATCGAGGGGGATTCGGTGCCCGAAACCTTCCTGCCGCGCCTGTTCGCCTATCACGGCGGCGGCGACCTGCCGGTCGACCGCCTCATCCGGACCTATCCCTTCGCCGACATCGCCAGCGCCTTTGCCGATGCGGCATCGGGCGCGGTGATCAAGCCGGTCCTGACCTTCGAGGAGGAACATTCATGAACGAATGCCGCGTGATCCGTGCCGAGAGCGTCGAGACCATCGCCGAGATCCCGGTCGTGGTGATCGGGGGCGGCGGAACCGGGCTTACCGCCGCGCTCGCCGTGCGCGATGCGGGGGCCGACGTGCTGGTGGTCGAACGCGACGGCCAGCCGATGGGAACGACCGCGATGTCGACCGGCCTCATCCCGGCGGCGGGCAGCCGCATCCAGCGCGACAAGGGCGTGGAGGATTCCCCCGAACGCTTCGCCGCCGACATCGTCGCCAAGACCAAGGGTGCGGTCGATACCGCGCTGGTCGGGCACCTGACGCGCGAATCCGCGCGCACGGTCGACTGGCTGGTGGAAAGCCACAAGATCGGCCTCAGCCTCGTCGAAGGTTTCACCTATCCCGGCCATTCCGCCCTGCGCATGCATGGAATGCCGTCCCGGTCGGGCTCCGAATTGATGGGCGCACTGGCGAGCGCCTGCGAGGATGCGGGGGTGGATATCCTCACCGACAGCCTCGTCGACACGCTTTACGTGAACGGCGAGGACCGGGTCATCGCAATCGCCGCTACCCGCCCGGACGGGGCGCGCGACGTGATCGGCTGCGGCGCGGTGATCCTTGCCTGCTGCGGTTTTGCCGGAAACCAGCAGATGGTGGCGGAACTCATCCCCGAACTCGAGCACGCGACCTTCCACGGCCATCCCGGCAACAAGGGCGACGCCATTGCCTGGGGCCGCGAAATGGGCGCAAGCATGGCCGATCTCAGCGCCTACCAGGGCCATGCGGGCCTCGCCGCGGGATACGGCATCCCGATCCTCTGGCCGCTCATCGCCGAGGGCGGGATCCAGGTGAACCGTTCGGGCGAGCGCTTCGCGAACGAGGCTTCGGGCTATTCCGAACAGGCTGTCGAGGTGCTGCGGCAGGAGGGCCATGTCGCCTGGAGCATCTATGACGAGCGGCGGCACGAGATCATGTGCCAGTTCGACGACTACCAGCAGGCGCGCTCCGCCGGGTGCCTTATCCGCGCCGACAGCCTTGCCGAACTCGCCGAGAAGGCCGGGATCGACGCCGCCGGGCTCGAGCGAAGCGTCGCCGAGACGCACCGCCTCGTCCAAAGCGGGGAGCGCGACCGCTTCGGCCGGAGTTTTGCGGGCAAAGCTCCGCTCGAGCCGCCCTTTTACGCCGTGAGGGTAACGGGCGCCCTGTTTCACACGCAGGGCGGGCTCGAGGTTGACGAACATGCGCGCGTGCTGCGCGCCTCGGGCGAGCCGTTTCCCAACCTTTATGCCGGAGGCGGCGCGGCGCGCGGAATTTCAGGGCCGGGGGCGGACGGTTATCTTGCGGGCAACGGCCTTCTCACCGCGACGACGCTCGGGCGGCTCGCGGGCGAGCACGCTGCGGCGTCCCTGGTGCGCGAACCCGCCTGAGCGAGCCTATTCGGCGGCCTCCGCATCGCCGAGCGGGCTGCGGGCAAGGTCGATCAGGCTCCCCCGGATCGCGCGCGCGGTGTCCTGAAGCGGCGCGAGATATTTCTCCGCCGCCTCGTTCGCGCTCATCGCGCTCACGAAATAGATGAGGCCGAGCGCGCCGATCAGCCGATCGTCGCCATCGAACAGCGGCACCGCGATGCTCGAGGTCTTGCCCGGGTCGGCGTTGTAGACATTGCGCACCTGCAGGGCGAAGCCTTCGCGCCGGATCTTCTGCAGCATGTAATCATCGCTCAGCAGCAGCAGGCCCATGTTCGAGGCCTCTGTCTCGATCGCCTTCCAGCCCTCGACGATGGCGTTCCTCTCCTCCTCGTCGCAGAAGGCGAGATAGACCTTGCCGGTGGCGCATTCGGCGATCGGCAGGGTGTAGCCGGGATAATAATGCGAGAAGGTGAGCGAGGTCATCTTGTGGGTCGAATCGCGCACCATCATGCGCGTGCCCACCCGCGTGACGAGCGAGATCGGCCAGCCCACGTCCTTGCACAGGGTCTCGATATGGTCGCGGCCCGCGGCGACGAGCTGGTCCTCGTTCTGGAAACCGGTCGAGAGCGTCTTGACCAGCGACGTCACGCGGTAGCGTTTCCTTGCCGGTTCCTTTTCGATCAGGCCTTCGTGCTGGAGCGTCTGCACGATCCGGCAGGCGGTGGGGTAGGGGACTTCGGCCGCGCGCGCGATACCCATCATCGATATCGGCCCGTCGCGATTGATTGCGGCCAGCACCGCCAGCCCGCGGCTGATAGCCCTGATCGGTACGCCTCTTTCCATGTCTCGCGCGTTCCCCTGTGAGGGGTCTTCGCCCCCGCACCTGACCTGCGACCCCAACCACTTGGGACCTGTGTAGAACAATTGCTCCGCCGGGGGAAGGACCCCGCACGGTGCCGCGTGTCAGACCCGGTGCGCGGCGATTTCGGCCAGGGCGCGGGCCTGTTCGTTGCCGACGATGGCAAGCCCCTCGTTGACGCCCATTCCGGGCTTGGCCAGCATCATGCTGGCCCTCGCGGCAAGGGCGATGTGGACGCAGGCGCGCGCGGACTGGTCCGTCTCCGCGCTTGTCCCGCCGCAATAGGCCCCGATCCCTGCCGCGCGTGCGGAACGGATCGCGCGGGCGGTGTCCATCAGGTCCCCGACATCGGGCGTCTTGACCTGGATCACGTGGGCCGCGCGCGCGGCGATGAAGGCCTCGATATCCGCGAGCGTGTTGCAGTGTTCGTCCGCGACCACGCGGGCCCTGTCGGTAAGGCTGTCCAGCGCCTCGACGATGGCGGCGTAATTCTCGATCGTCTTCTCGCGCGAGCCGTAATCGACCGGGCATTCGATATGGAGCGTGTAACCGGGCACCTCTTCGGCGAGGCTGGCGATGAAGCGGGCGACTTCGCCCGGATCGGTCGAAAAGCCGAGACCGATCCAGCCATAGACGTCGAAATGGAGAATGGGGCGAAAGCCCGGCTCGCCCAGCGTCTCGATACGGGCGGCCACCCAGCGCACGTAATCGATGAAGGTTGCCCCGTCCGGCCCGAACTTCCCGGCCGAATTGATGAGGCCGTGGGGGAGGACGTCGACCTTCTTCAGGATCATCGTGTCGACCGCGTTGTGCCGGTCGTCCCCGCTCTGGGCGAAGATCGGCACGGGCGCATCCGGCGCGGGCAGGCCGAGCGCTTCGGCAACGACCTCGGCCATGGTCACGCGCCGGGCATGGGCGGCGGCGCGCAGCAGGGCCTGGCTGACCCCGTATTCGATCGCGAGCGGAAGGCGGCCTTCATCGTCATGCCTAAAGGCGAAGGCGCAGTTCTCCGGCCCGGGCGCCGCTTCCATCCCGATCAGTAGGGGCACGACGCGCGCACGGCAGGCGGCTTCAATCGCCGCGGGATCGAACACCGGGTCGCGCCCCGCCGCTCCCGAATACTGGACGCTCACCATGTCGCCCCAGGCAATTGCTCCATCGTCGAGCACCAGCCCGATCCCGAGCGCGCGCGACGGCTCGCGCACCTGTCGGAAGCCCGGCGTCAGCGGCTCGCCGAGATAGGCCACGCCGTCCATCTCCCGACCGGCGCGGATCGCGGCCTGATCGTCGTAGAAGAATGCCCCGCGTGCGGGCGCGAAGATGACCCTGTCGATGCGCATGGCGCCTGTTTCCCCGAAACACGTCTGAAACTTTCGCTTCGCCCCGGACCCGGCCAAAGCCAGCGCGCCTTCGTCGGCTATCCGACTGGCGAGAGCAAATCCGCGCGTCGCTCGCCCGGGAGGCCGGGGCGCGCCATCGCTTTCAGGCATCCGAAAAGGGAGAGAAGCCAGCCATGACCGTCCCGCCCCCCAGTCCCCCGCCAGCGTTCCGCGCCGCGCTCGAGGCGCGCGAATTCTTCGTCGCGCCAGGAATGCACGACATGATGGCGGCAAAGCTTGCGCGTATGGCCGGTTTCGAGATCGGCTTTGCCAGCGGGTTCTGGCTCACCGCCTCGGCGCACGGCCTGCCGGACGTGGGAATTGCGACCTACACCCAGATGCTCGAGCGGGTGACGACGCTGGTGCGCGCCAGCGACGGCATGGCGATCATCGCCGACGCGGATACGGGCTATGGCGGGCTTCTGAACGTGCGCCACACCGTGCGCGGATACGAGGAGGCGGGGGTCGCCGCGATCCAGCTGGAGGACCAGGAATTTCCCAAACGCT
This sequence comes from Erythrobacter litoralis, assembly GCF_001719165.1. Classification (NCBI taxonomy): domain Bacteria; kingdom Pseudomonadati; phylum Pseudomonadota; class Alphaproteobacteria; order Sphingomonadales; family Erythrobacteraceae; genus Erythrobacter; species Erythrobacter litoralis. The sequence continues at coordinate 2,121,654 of NZ_CP017057.1, read as the reverse complement.
GCGGACATTCGCTGGGCAAGAAGGTCGTGCCGGCAGAGGAAATGGTCGCGCGCATCACCGTCGCCTGCGAGGCGCGGCGAGGCGAGACGCCGCCGCTCATCATCGCACGCTCGGATGCAAAGGCGCCCGAGGGGCTGGATCCCATGCTCCGCCGGCTCGATGCCTATGCGAAAGCGGGCGCCGACCTGCTGTTTCCCGAGGCATTGGGGGACGAGGAGGAAATGCGCTTCGTCGCCGAGCGCCTGCCCGCGCCCGCGATCGTCAACATGGCCGATGGCGGCAACACCCGCATCCTGCCCGCCGGAACGCTTGCCGAGATGGGCTTTGCCGGTGCGCTGTTCCCGGCGACGACCGCGCTCGCTTCGGCGGCGGCGAGCATTCACGCGCTCAGGCGGCTGAAGGAGACGGGGACCAGCATCCACGATGACGTGGACCTGTTCTCGTTCGCCGAGATGTGCAGCCTGATCGGCTTCGACGAGGTCTATGAACTCGACCGCAAGTGGGAAGGGCTGGCCGGCTGATCAGCTTGGCCTGGCGAGGCTTTCCATGATCGGGGCAAGGATCGCAGCGACCAGCTTCTCGCGCTCCGCCGCGCGCTTGCCCGCGTCTTCGCCCGCCGGTTCATAGGCATCCGCCGCGCCCTGATCGAGCACGCCGTTCTCGACCAGCAGCGCTTCGAGCGTCGCGACCCGCTCGCGCGTGACCGACAGTTCCATCGCCACCGTGACGAGGCCGCGCAGCAGGTGTTCCTTGACCGGATCGTCGGTGAAGGTGGTGTGCCGGTCGCCCGCACGCGGGCCTTCGGGAAGGGCGGTCTCGCTCATGCCGGCTTGCGCCCGCCGAAGAAGTGATAGGCGGCGGGCCCGACCGCTTCGTAGGTGGCAAAGGCGTGTTCCGGATCGAAGCCCGCCGCGATCGCTTCGGCTTTCATGTCGAGCTCGGCAAAACCGCTCCAGAACGGCTCGCCATTGTGGCGCACCTGCCAGTGGTTCGTGACCTGCTTGATCAGCGGGACGCGATCCGGCTGATACGGCACGTCTAGATGGCAGACGAGCCCGCCCGGCCGCAGCAGCCGCCAGCTTTCGCGCATGATGTCCCTGACCTGCGCCTTGCTGGTTTCATGGAACATGATGATCGAGACGATGAGGTCGAAGCTTTCATCCGGGTAATGCGTCGCGCCTGCATCCATCTCGGCGAAGTGGACCGGCACGCCCGCATTTTCGGCATAGGCATGGGCGAAGCGGATGAAGGGCCGGGCGACGTCGATCCCGTGGACTTCGGCCCCCGGCCATTCGCGCTTGTAGGCCAGCGTCTGCTCGCCCGTGCCGCAGCCCATGTCGAGCACGGCCTTGGGTTCGAGATCGGGGGCGTATTTGCGCGCGACCGCTGCGACGAAGCGGCCGAAACTGTCGGGGGCGGGGCGTTCGCCCGCGGCCATGCCCTTGGCGATGCGATAAAGTTCGACCGTGCCCGAATAATTGAGCGCCGCCTCGAGATCGTCCGCGCGCTTCTCGCGCCAGTAGCCGCCGGGCTGGCGGTGGATTTCGGTCGTGGCGACGGGGGCCTTGACCAGCAGTTCGTCCGACAGCGCGATGCTCCCAAGGCTCTCGCTCTCGATCACCGCGCGATATTGCGCGACGGCACCGTCGATCGTGCGGTCGGTCGTGACCTGCACCGCGTCCCACAAAAGGTTCTGGCTGTGAAAGGTGAGCGTGCCCCACAGTTGATAAAGTGGGTGGTCCTCGACGAGGGCGGCCGCCTCGGCGCGGGTTTCGGGCGGCGTCCCGGCGGCGGGGACGAGATCATTGTCGAACAGCGCGGCGAGCCGGTTTTCGAGGTCGAAATTGACGAATTTCTTGAGCGCGCCGACAAATCCCAGCCGCGCCGCCTCATCATGGTTCGGTGCGAATCCGAAAGGCGCCTCGTCCGCCTCGGGCGTCATGACGTCATGCTTGCCCATCGACCTATCCTTCCCCGGCGCCCATCTTCGGCAGGTCCAGCGGTTCCTGCGGGATCAGCGTCGTCTTTTCCTCTGTGAACAATTCGATCGAGCCGGGAAGGCCGTCGCGCCCGATGCCCGATTGCTTGTACCCGCCAAAGGGTGAGCGCAGGTCGCGCGCCATCGGCGTGTTGACCCACACTGTCCCGGCACGCAGCACCCGCCGTGCGCGCATCACCGAAGGCAGGTCGTCCGACCAGATATAGGAGGCAAGCCCGAATTCGCTTTCATTCGCGATCGCGAGCGCTTCGTCGAGACCCTGCACGCGCTGGATCGTGACGAACGGCCCGAACAATTCGGTCTGGCACAGCGTGGTGGAATTGTCGCAGGCCTCGACCACGGTGGGGGCGAAGAAATAGCCCTTTTCCATGCCCTCGACCCGCTTGCCGCCCGCCAGCACGGTGTAGGCCGGGTCCGAATGGGCGGTCTCGCCGAATGCGAGCAGTTTCTCGAAATGCGCGGCGAAGGCCATGGGGCCGATTTCCGAGGCCGGATCGAACGGGTCCCCGACCTTGAGCGCCTTCGTGCGCGCCGTGAAGCGCGCGGTGAATTCATCCGCCACGCTTTCCTCGACGAGGATGCGCGATCCAGCGAGGCACTGTTCACCGTTCCCGGCGAAAATGCCCATGAGCGATCCGTCGACCGCGCGTTCGAGGTCGGCCGAGGCGAGGATGATGTTCGCCGATTTCCCGCCGAGTTCGAGGCCGACCTTCTTGAGACTGCCTGCGGCCGAAGCCATGATCCGCTTGCCCGTCTCGGTCCCGCCGATGAAGCCGACCACGTCGACGCCCGGATGGCTCACCAGCGCATTGCCGATCCCCGGCCCGGTCCCGCAGGCGACCTGCACGACGCCATCGGGCACGCCTGCCTCGCGCACCAGTTCGGCCAGCCTAAGCACCGCGAGCGGGGCGTATTCGGAAGGCTTCAGGATCACCGAATTGCCGAGCGAAAGCGCCGCGGCAAGCTTCATCGAGGCGAGCACGAGCGGCGCGTTCCACGGCGCGATCAGCACCGCGACGCCAACGGGCTCGCGCGTGACGATCGAAAGATAGCGCCCCGACTGTTCGTAGCTTTCCCCCGAATGGCCGGCGAGAAGGTCCGCGAAGAAGGTGAAGTTTTCCGCCGTGCGCGCGACATGCATACCGCGCGATTGCGAGATGACGATCGAGGTTTCTAGCGTCTGCAGCCGGGCGAGTTCATCGGCATGATCGCGCACCAGCGCGCTGACCCGCCGCAGCGTCGCGGCACGCTCGGTCACGGGCATCGAGCGCCACGGTCCGGTTTCGAAAGCATCGCGCGCGGCGGCGACAAGCGCATCGGCCTCGCCAGGAGCGGTATGCGGCACGAAGGCGAATGGCTCTTCTCTGGCTGCGTAAACCAGCGTCTGACCTTCGCCTGTGCCGGGCGCGTCAAGGGCCGGGGCGGGCAGGGCGAGGTCAGCGGCTTCGGGCGGGCGGGCGAAAGCTGCGCCTCGCGACAGATCCGGCTTGGTCATTTCGTTCATGGTCGTCGCTTCCTGACCGCTCGCATCAGGCGGGGCAGCCATCTACGCGCCGCCTGTTCGCGCAGCGGATAGCACGGCCAAGGCGATTTGGGAAAAGGCGCGGCTCTGCCTCTCTTGCCATGGGCCTTTCGCGCTTTGGCGCGCGGGGGCATAGTCGCACGGCAAAGGGGATGCGCCATGAGTGATGTCGACGGGCTGAAGCAGGATCTGCGCGCGGCGATCGATGCCTGCCAGAGCGACGGGACCTATGACGACGCGACCTTCGATCGGATCCATGCGCTGATCGGGGAGCTTGTCCCGCTGACGCCGGTCCCGCGCCCGCTCGACCGGCAGGATTTCGTCGCTTCGCCCTGGGCTTCGCATTTCGCCCAGTTCGGTCCGCGCCACACGGCGGGCAAGCCCATCCGGCATGTCTCGTCCCTGAAATTGCAGAGCTTCAACACGTTCGGCGACGTGCCCGTCAAGGTCCACGAGATCGACCAGGAAATCCGCGTCGAAGGCCGCCATTACAACAACGTGACCGAGATCACGACGCCAGACGAGGCGCATTCGGCGCGGCTGATCGTGTGGGGCCGCTATGACATCGCGCAGGACCAGCCGCAGCGCTATTCGGTCGAATTCTACGCGGTCGAAATCGTCCCGCCCGAAGGCGTGAGCTCCGAGGACCTTCGCGAACAGTTCGGGCTGGAGCCGGGCAGCGACCTGCGCCGCGAACTGAAGCCGCCGAAACTCCATTCCGACGTCGTCTATTGCGACGAGGACATGCGGATCAATTTCGGCAGCATGGGCGGGGTCTACGTGATGAATCGCAGGGCAGGTCCGGGCAAGTCGGTCAGCTTTTCGTGACCGAGGCGGCCGCCCCGCTCGCGCCCCAAGCTTCCGCTCCGGGGCAAAGGGGCGCCGTTCCGGTCGGCACTCTGGCGCAGATCACCTGGGCTTCCGGCTCCTTTGCAACTGGCGCGCTGTTCAACGCCATGGCGCTGTTCGCGCTGTTCGTGATGACGAGCTTTCTCGGCATCTCGCCGGCGCTTGCGGGAACTATCATTCTCGTCGCGCGGCTTTATGACGGGATCATCGACCCATTGATCGGCGCGCTTTCCGACCGCACGCGCCACCGCTGGGGCCCACGGCGGATCTACCTTCTGGTCGGAGCGCTTGCATTGGGGGCGAGCTTCACGCTGTTCTTCAATCTTTCGGCGCTCGGGCTGGAGGGCACGGCAGCCGCGTTCGCCGCGACGGCGCTGCTGCTGCTCTATTCGACCGCCTATTCGATCTTCACCATCCCCTATCTCGCCATGCCGCCCGACATCGCGCCCGATTACGACGCGCGCACGCGGCTGATGAGTTTCCGGGTGTTCTTCCTGCTGGCGGGCGTTACCGCCGGATCGGCCGGAGCGCCGCTTCTGGTGGGCGCGATGGGTACGCCCGAAGCCGGCTACCGGGTGATGGGCACGGTGCTGGGGATCGCGGCGGCGGGATTGTGCCTCATCGTCTTTTTCGGCGCGGCGCGTCTGCCCGGTCCCGAGCGGCCCGGCCCGCCCGCCCGGCTCGATGCGCGCGAGCTTCTCCTAAGCCCCTTCATCGACACCGCGCGGGTCTTTGCCAATGCGCCCTTCCGCCTGCTGACTCTGGTCAAGCTGTGCCAGCTTGCAGTGCTTTCGACCGTGCTTGCCTGCACCCCCTATTTCTTCGATCTCGTGCTCGGTTTCGGGCCGGGCGAGATCGGGGCCTATTTCGGCCTTTTCAGCGTGGCGGGTATCGTAAGCGTGCCCGCCTGGCGCTGGGTCATCGCAAGGGCAGGCAAGCGCGAGACCTATCTCGTCCTGCTTGTCCTCTACGGTGCGGGCCTTGCGTCCTGGTTCGCATGGGTGCCGGGCGAGGCGGCATGGCTGTTCCACGCGCGTGCCGCGCTGATCGGAGCATTCTCGACCGGCACGCTGCTGTGCGCGCTCGCCATGCTGCCCGACACGATGGAATATGATCGCCTGCAATCGGGCGAGGGGCGCGAAGGCGTGATGAGCGGGGTCTTCACCTTCGTCGAGAATGTCGCGGGCGCACTGGGCCCGTTCATCGTCGGCCTGCTGCTCGAGGCGGGCGGGCTGATCACGGCGCGCGGACCGGACGTGGTCCAGCCGCAGGCCGTGCTCGACTTCGTGCAATGGGGCGTATCGATCGTGCCCGCGCTGTTCTGCCTTGCCGCGCTCCCGCTGCTCTATGCCTACCGGCTCGACGCGGCGATGCTGGAGGAGATGCGCGAAACGCGCGACGCGGCGCCGTAACGGCCGGAATGGCGGGCGAGAGATGTGGTCGGGGAGACTGGATTCGAACCAGCGACCCTCTGCTCCCAAAGCAAAAGACCTAGCTTTTCTCCCCATTTCTTTTTCTTTCAAAGGCAATAAAATACAACAGGTTGTGGTCGCACAGCGTTTCAGGTGTTTGCAGGCCACTTCCCTAAAGTGTAACCCCGGGTTACACCCTTCGGGTCCTCTGCAATCCGCCGGCGAATTTATGGGGCTGGGTTACACCTATGGCAAAAGCGATCCTGACTGACAGCAAGGTAAGGGGGCTGAAAGCCCCGAAAGGCAAGCGGTTAGAGGTTGCCGATACGCTTGTGCCTGGGCTTCGAATCCGGGTTACACCTTCGAGCAAGACTTGGGTTTTGCGCCAGCGAGCGGGCGGCAAGGTCCGCACCATGACAATCGGCCCTTTCGGCAATGACGCTGGCGAATTTACGCTGGCGGCGGCGCGGGCAAAAGCGGTCGATATGCAAGCCACGATTGCGGCGGGCGCTGTCATCGCACCTGCCAATGTTCGGCGAGCAAATGAGGGCGGCGAGCGGATGGCGGATGTGATCGACACCTATATGACGCGCGGCACCGGGCGGGTGAAAAACCCCGACAGCTATCGCTGGATGTTCGACAAGTATGTGATCCCGCACTTTGGCGATTGGCAGCTTGAGGCGATCAAGCGGCGCGATCTGGCGGACTATCTCGACACCATTGCGGACAGGCACGGCATGACGACCTCGCGGCGGGTTGGCGGGCTGCTCAAGCGGCTTTTCAAGTTTGCAGTCTCGCGCGACATAATCGAGGCCGATCCGGCGGCGGCGCTTATCCTGCCGGGGGCCGAGGTGCAGCGCGAGCGGACTTTGACCGAGGCCGAATTGCGGGCGCTTTGGGTTGCGACCGATCCGGCGAGCCGAGGCAATGAGCGCAACAAGGCGGGCAGGTTGGCGGCGCATCCGTCAATGTTCCCTTGGGGTGCATACTTCCGGTTGCTACTGCTCACGGGGCAGCGCCGTGGGGAGGTCGCTGGGATGCGTTGGGCTGACATTGATCTGAAGGCCCGCACTTGGTCGCTCGCATCGACTGCGACTAAATCGGCAAGGGCACACCTAGTCCCCCTTCCCCCCGCTGCTGTGGCGCTGCTGGAGGCCTTGCCGCGCCTGTCCGCTACCGTGGACGGGAAAGACGTTCCTTCGCCTTATGTGCTCACGACAAACGGCGCTGCGCCGATCTCGATGTTCAGCAAGCCGAAGGGCTGGCTAGACGCCGCGATGCGCAAGGCGCTGGGCGACGATCTGGACCACTGGCGGATTCACGATCTACGGCGCACTGTTAGCACTGGGCTGGCGCGGCTAGGCGTTGAGCCGTTTGTGCGGCGGCGCGTCTTGAACCATGCCTTGCAGGGCGTGGACGCGATTTATGACCAATTCGACTATCTCGAACCCAAGCGGGCCGCGCTCGACCTTTGGGCGGCGGAGGTTGACCGGATCGTGAACGGCGAACCAAAGGCCGCGAATGTCATAAAGCTGGAGCGCGAAGCATGATTAGGTCAGGCTTTTCCCTCGTCGATCTAGACGAGAAAACCGTTGCCGCGCTGCGAGTACGCGCTCCACAGATGCCTACTGAGGGCTTTCACTATGCTGTCTCTCGTTTCATTGCGCCTGCCGAAAACGTCACGCCAAAACAGGTAAGGGACGAACTCGGCGGCAAGGACTCGACCTCGAAGCTGGAGGGAATTCCTGAACTAGCAGCGCAATTGCAGTCGGCGCTTAATAAGCGAGGTTTGGCCGCAAGCGAATTGCTGACCATGAACGAGCATAAGCATGGCGTGGCGGGGCTGACTAAGCGCCTAGAGCGCGACCTGCGCGAATTCTTGGATCTTTGCGAGATGGCGAGGAGAGAGGCCGCTGCGGCAGTCCGCCCGGGCCGGAAAGTTGATGCCAATACCGAGCTTGTGCGCGATCTGGCGCGCGCATTGCGGCTTGAGGGCGCGGAGCCTGATGCGTCACAGGCTGGACCGTTAGTGCAGGCCTTCGACCTTGCCCATCGCGTCGCGCGTCAAAAGGGCTTGGATTGTGTAGCGCCAGCTGATTGCGCCGACACCGTCGCGAAGGCTTTGAGGGTGCTGGGGAAGGAATAGGCCAGAAAATAGAGCTATTCATTCCGGCGCATCTTGATGCGCGCCGCCTGAATGTGTGTATTTCAGTTGCCACCTGAAATTTCACGAGGTGGCAAATGATCCTTCCCCCTAAACAAGTTGAGGCCGAAACCGGGCTTTCCAACACCACGATCTGGCGGATGCAGCGCCGGGGCGACTTTCCCGCATATGTTCGCCTGTCCCCGCGCCGCGTGGGTCTCCCCGTCGAACGCTTGGCCGAATGGCTGGCGGAGCGGGAGAACGCGTGATGCAGAAACGCCGCCCCGTGAACGGGAGCGGCGCTGTTCTGCTGGCAGGCTTTGAACACGTCTCTCCTACCAAAACCCGCGAAAAACTCAAGGCCAATCAGGCCATGCGCGACCGTCTCGAAGCCTTGACTTGGGGCTGGAAACTGGGGGTGCGCTGATGGCTGACGTTTTACCTTTTCCCGCTCCTTCCGGCCCGCGTCTCCACGTTCGCCGCGCTGAATACGACCGCGATTGCTGGAGCGTCGTTTACGAAACCGCCTGCGGCTATTGCTCGGGGATGCTTGAGGGCTTTGAAAGCCGCGAGGAAGCCACTCGTTGGGCACTCGGCGCGCTTGAAGCTTACCCCGGCTCTAAGCTGGGCGAGGTGGAACTATGAACGCGCGGACGACGACCCTCGCCGCTATGTGGGCTGAACCCATAAGGCAGAACTGGAGCTGCTTTCCGATCCCGCGCGGCGAGAAGGCCGCGAGGGCGAAATGGGAGCGCTGGCAGACCGAGCGCCCAGACGCCGCTACGGTTGAGGGCTGGGCACGCCGCGATAGCAATATCGCAATCGTCACCGGCGCAATCTCTGGCCTGCTGGTGCTCGACTTGGACAGCGCCGAAGCGGTGGCCGAGGCCGAAAAACTTGGCTTGCCTGACACGATCCGTGCCAGCACCGCGAAGGGGCAGCACGTCTATTTCCGGCACCCTGGCGGCACCGTCAAAAACCGCGCTGGGTTTAAGCCGGGTTGGGATATCCGCTGCGACGGCGGTTACGTGGTGGGACCGGGGAGCCTCCACCCGAGCGGCACTGAATACACCTGGCACAACCCGCCGGGCCTGTTTGACCTCGCACCCCCGCCCCAATGGCTGCTCGACCTGATCGCCAAGCCTGCCGAGGGGAACGGCGCGGGCAGCGGTGGCGGCAGTCACCCCTACGCTCTGGCCGCGCTTGACGACGAGTGCGAGGCTATCCGCAAAGCACCGAACGGCGCGCAGGAAAGCACGCTGAACGCGGCTGCGCTGAAGGTCGGCCATTACGTCGGCGGGCGTTGTCTTGACCACCAGACGGCCCGCAATCGCCTGCTGAGTGCTGCGCTGGCGATGCCTTCGCACGATCCGCGCGACCCTTGGACGGTCGAAGGCCTTAGCGAGAAGATCGACCGCGCTTTGCGCGATGGCATGGCCGAGCCGAAAACCCCGCCCGAGCGGATGCGGTTCGCTGATACGCCGCGCCATGATTCCGAGACGGGCGAGGTTCACGATGGCGCCGGTGGTGTCTCCCTCGACAGCTTCCGCGCTTTCATGCCGATGCATAGCTACATCTTCGCCCCGACCGGCGAAATGTGGCCCGCCACAAGTGTCAATTCGCGCATTCAGCCGATCCCGCTGGCAAATCGCAACGGCGAGCCAATCCTCGACAAGGACGGGAAACCGCGCACGCAAAAGGCGAATGCGTGGCTCGACGAGAACCGCCCGGTCGAGCAAATGACGTGGGCACCGGGCTTGCCGCAGGTGATCGAAAATCGCCTTGTTTCGGATGGCGGCTGGATCGAGCGGGGCGGGTGCAACGTCTTCAATCTCTATCGCCCGCCGCTGCCGATCGCGGGAGACGAGACTAAAGCGCAACCCTGGCTCGAACACGTGGCCCGCGTCTATCCCGGCGACGCTGGCCATATCATCCGCTGGCTCGCTCACCGCGTGCAGCGCCCGCAAGAGAAGATCAATCACGCGCTGGTCCTGGGCGGTTCGCAGGGTATCGGTAAAGACACGATCCTTGAGGGAGTGAAGGCGGCAATCGGGCCTTGGAACTTTGCCGAGGTTTCGCCGCAGCCCATGCTTGGCCGGTTCAACGGCTTTGTGAAGTCCGTGATTTTGCGGGTGAGCGAGGCGCGCGACCTGGGGGACGTGGATCGCTTCGCCTTTTACGACCACATGAAGACCTATACCGCTGCGCCGCCTGACGTGCTGCGCGTAGATGAGAAGCACCTGCGCGAATATTCCGTCTTCAACGTCTGCGGCGTGATCGTCACGACCAACCACAAGACGGACGGAATTTACCTGCCCGCCGATGACCGTAGGCATTATGTCGCTTGGTCGCCCGCCAGCCGCGAGGAATTCAGCGAGGACTACTGGTCCGAACTGTGGGGCTGGTATCAGTCGGGCGGGCTGGGGCACGTCGCCGCCTACCTGCGCGACCTCGACCTTTCGGATTTCAACGCGAAGGCCCCGCCGGCCAAGACCGCCGCGTTCTGGGATATCGTCAGCGCCAACGCGACCCCCGAGGATGCTGAACTCGCCGACGCGCTCGACCATCTTGGCTCGCCCGATGCCGTGACCATAGCGGCAATCGCCGATGCCGCCGAACCCGCTTTCCGCGAATACCTGATCGACCGCCGCAATAGCCGCAAGATTCCCCATCGCCTGGAGGAATGCGGTTACGTCGCCGTCCGAAACCCTCACGCAAAAGACGGGCTGTGGAAGGTCAGCGGCAAACGCTGCGCGATCTATGCCCGCCACGACCTCGCAGTGAGGGACCAGCACCTCGCCGCAAAGGCGCTCGCAGGGGAGCGTTACCGATGATTCCGGTCAGTCTGGTCAGTGCAGTCAGTGATCCGCCATTGCACTCCTTTTACCCATACAAAGGAAAAACAATGACTTACATTTTTCGCAAAATACGCGTGCGCGAGGAAATGGAGTGCAGTGCAAAATCACTGACTGCACTGACCACGCTGACCGGGTGGCCCTGCGAACTCGACCACGACTGGACCGCCCAACACCCGCGCAGGCCGCGCAAGGGGGAGGGGCGGGTCAGATCGCCGCAGCAAAGGCGTGAAGGACCGGGGTGGGGCCAATGTGCGCCTATCCGCAATTGGAAACATGGGGGCGGCAATGACTAAGCGCCCTTGGGATCATGGCGGCAGGACCCGCCAACAACGCGGCTACGGCGCAGCGCACGACCGAATGCGAAGACACCTGATGGAGACCGTCGTTCTCTGCGAGCATTGCTTAGCCAAAGGCAGGACGACCGTTGGCACGCACGCCGATCATATCATCCCGCTGGCGAAGGGCGGGACAAGCGACCGCGACAATTATCAGCTCTTATGCCGACCATGCCACGGGCTCAAATCCCTCAAAGATCGGGGCGGCACCGCAAGACCGAAACTCAAATTTGCTGCCGATGGGTGGCCTATTGAAGAAGGAAACGAAGACCATGACTGAAGAAGAAATCCGCGCAATCGTTCGGGACGAATTGGAAGCCGAATGCTTGAAGGTTGGCGGGCTGTATGACTCGACCCGCAACACCGCCTTCAAGGTCGTGCAGGGCGCGACGGACCTGATCGCAAAACAGATGCTCGCAATGTTCGAGGGATCGAAGCGCGGCCCGAATTAGGGGCAAGGGGCGGGTCGGATTTCCATGCCTTCGCGCTTTTCGGACCGCCGCCCCCCCGTTCTCAATCGCTAAACCAGTTTTTCGCCCGCGCGCACGCGCAAGCGCGCGAGGCAACATAAGGACAATTACAATGAGGCCTGAGACCGATGAACAATTCGCTATAGCCGCAAAGGCCCTAGCTGGAACTCACATCGACCGCTTCGCCCGCATGGGCATGTCGCCCGACGAAATCGCTAATCTTTTCGGAGCGGCGGCGGCTGAAGTCCTGGCGCAGCAACTAGGCCCGTTCGGCGCGGTCGAGCGACTGCGCGACATTGCCGACCGCTGTGAACAACAAACCTTTGGCGACATGGGGCTTGATTGACTTATGGCCCGCGATCTGCTAGCGCCACCCTCATCCGGCGTAAATGCCGAGGCCCGCAGGAGCTCCCTTCCTGCTTCCCACGACAACGGGACGGCCTTGGCTACGCTTTTGCTCCGTCCCGCAACACAGGACTTGAGCAAATGAAAACTGCAAAACTGATCGAACTGGAGCGCAAGAGCGCCGACCTTCGCGCCGCTTGCCGCGATGCCCTGCACGCCATTGGCGAAGGCATTGAAAGCAACACGGTTGATGAGCAGCGCAAGCTGGAGCGCGAGCACGACAAGCTGATGAACGAATGGGAGCTTGTGCAACTCGACATTGCAGACGAGCGAGCCAATGCGACCGATGCCGAGGCGCGCGAAGCTCGTCGCCCTGGCGCAAGCGGAACCGCGTTCGGCACCGACGACGGCAGCGCCAGTTACGGCGACAGCTACGACTGGACCGACAAGCGCGGCAATCCCGTGCGCGTGGTTGGTCGCGGCGGCTCGATTAGCGAGCGCAGGCACACCGGGCCGAGCGTTGGCGACCTGATCCGCGCCAAGATTGCAGGACCGCGAAACGAAGCCGAGGAGCGCGCACTTAGCGAGGGTACTGACAGCGCGGGCGGCTATACCGTTCCGACACCGTTGGCTTCCGACTTCATCGACCTGATGCGGGCGCGCTCCGTTGCGATCCGTGCGGGCGCGATGACCGTTCCCATGGATAGCGCAAGCCTCTCCATGGCCCGCCTTGCAAGCGATCCGACCGTGGCATGGCGCGCCGAGAATGCCGCGATTGCCGAGGGCGATCCGACCTTTGAGCGCGTGCTGTTCGAGGCAAAGACCATCGCGGGCAAGGTTACGCTCTCGCGCGAACTTGCCGACGATAGCATCAACATCGGGCGAATGATCCAGACCGCGCTGGCGGGCGCTATGGCGGTCGAACTCGACAAGGCCGCGATCTACGGCGACGGGACGAGCGACGCTCCGACCGGCGTTTGGCATACGAGCGGGATCAATGCCGTGAGCATGGGCACGAACGGCGCTGCCTTCACGGCGGGCTATGACGAGATTCTAGACGCTATTCTGGAACTCAAGAACGATAACGCAGCAGACCCAACTGCGATGATTGCCAACCCGCGAACGGAGATTGCTCTAGCCAAGCTCAAGGATGCCGACAGCAACCCGCTTACGGTTCCGGGGCTTGTGTCGCGCATTCCGCTGCTTTCGACGACCAGCGCGCCTGTGGACGAAACCGAGGGCACGGCAACCAACGCTTCGAGCATTGTCCTGGGCGACTTCACGCAACTCATGATCGGGATGCGGCAGCAACTCGAAATCCGCGTTTTCGATCACACCATGACGAGCAACGGGCAACTGACCGTGCTGGCTTGGATGCGCGCCGATACGCAGCTCGCACAGCCCAAATCGTTCGCGAAACTGACCGGGATCATCCCGGCGTAAGGGCTTCTGGGGGCGTGTCGTTTGACCGCGCTGCGCCCCCAGCATGGGCGGGAGAGGGGGAGCGGTCCCCCCTTCGAGGGTGCCCCTCTCCCGTTTTTCGTAATTGAGTAGAAGGAGGTTTTTGTGACTGAATTTTTTGTTTTGATAGTGGCGGTTGCGTCGCTGATCGCATCAGTAATTGTTCACGTAGACGTAAGAACTGAGCTTTTGCGCCGGAAAGTTGAGTTGCTTGATGAGAAAGTCAGCCTCAGCCACCGAGGCGATGATGCGCCTTCAATATAGATAGAGAAGTGCTTTTCCTCCCCTGCCAACACTCTCCAATCGGGGCGAATATCGTCAGAAAACTGAAAGGCCTCCGTAGGCTCTAATTCATCCCAGGGAGTAGTGGGAAGGATCTTCTCGCAGATCCTCGCTTTTCCTTCAACCTTCTCGACTCTTAAGTCTTCGGTGAAGCGGTTAACAACGGTGAGTTGGCAACACAGCCCTCCATCCCCTTGGCTCCAGCTTGTGCGAAGTATTGGCATGGCATTTCGCAGCTTATCGCGACGGATCGACCATCGGGTCCAAACGCTGACGCCAAGCGCACCCAATGAGATAGCGAGAGATGCATACTGGAAAAGTGTTTCTGACGGGGGAAGAAGCATAATTTAGCCAATCACTCGATTGAATTAACAATCATGCGTAATGCGACCCCCATCATCTTACCGCTCGGTATAAGCGGCACAGCCCGCTTGGATCGTCGAGCACGATACATTCACGCCATCGGCATAGACAATACTAAGGTTCGGTTATAGCGATCTTTGCTTACTCGCGGCGCTATCGAGCGGCTGACAGTCACGGCGGCATGAGGGTGGACACACTCCCCACATGGCCGGATGAGGTTGGCGCGGCGATTGCGCTGCGAGCGATGCGGGAAGAAGCCTTCTCGGGTGGGTCCGGGGTTTGGATGATTCGGGTGCAGTGCGGTAACTTCGCGGATAAACTTAGAAGGAGCCCCGGGCTGTGTGGCCGTTCAAGACAGGAAGAAAAGGGATGGGCGGGTTCATCGGCCAGGCCGGGCTTGCTGACTGGTGGCTTGGTGAATTCGACGATGCCGAGCGGGCGCATATCTTGGCGACGTTTCAGCCCATGGGCGCGAGCGATGGCGCGGCGATACTTGTTAAAGGAGAAAGCGGCGGCGCGGATAACGACCCGAGCAACTTGCTTTCCAGTTTGGCGGGTTGGTTCAAGCGTGAGTCTGATCGCTCGATTGGATATAGAATCATCGACAAGGCCGAGGAATTGCTCGCGACTTCGCCTAGCATCCTGACAAAGCACTTTACCTATCAGGCCAAGGCTCAAGTCTATTACAGATGGCGCGATGTTGACAGTTTCGCGCTCGACCGCGCCGAGAAGGCTTGCCGGGATCAAATTGCCCTTGCTCCGATGGCCGCCAAAGAATTCTTGGGGGAGGGGCCGCGCCCGATCATCGAAATTGATTGGCTGAACGATGGTGAGGATGAAATTGAGCGAAAGGTCGAACTCATTAAGAAAGACGAGGCCACGGCCAGCGGGGACGTTCTAGGATTTTTGCCCTCTCACCACGGCTATAGGCAGCTTGCGATAATTCTCGAAAAGCGCGGCGACTATCGGGACGCGCTCGCCCTTAGCGAGCAAGCCAAAGGGCAGGGCTGGAAGGGCGATTGGGATTCGCGGATAACGCGACTGACAAAGAAACTCGCAAAGGGATCGCCATAGAGCGACCCGCTAGGCCGATCCGGGAGGGCGCGTCATGCAGGTGGCGCGCCTTTTCTTTAGCGGCGGGTGTAACCCAAGGTGTAACCCAAGCCCCTGTTTCTGTCTCGCTTGTTCGCCTAAACCCTTGTTTTTATGGTCGGGGAGACTGGATTCGAACCAGCGACCCTCTGCTCCCAAAGCAGATGCGCTACCAGGCTGCGCTACTCCCCGATCATCTTGCGTCCCGCCGCCGCGCCCGGTGGGCCCGGCAGGATTCGAACCCGCGACCTAGCCGTTATGAGCGGCCAGCTCTAACCGCTGAGCTACAGGCCCGTCCCGATGGCGGCGGCAGGACCGCATCGCCCTAGCTTGGCGGGCCTCGCGAAACAAGCGGATTGGAGCGCGATCTGAAGTGCCCGCGCTCACCCCCGCGCGGCGGCGAGGATGTCGGCCACGCACGCCGAGCGTACGCCCAGCGCGTCGAGCCGCGCATAGACCGTGCGCAGCCAGTCATGGAGCGCGGCGACGTCCTCCGTGCTGCGCACGTAAGGTGTATGGCCGGGCGCGAGGCTGGGGCTGTGGAAGGAGAGCACAAGCAGCGGCAGGTCCGCCTTCACCGCCGCATCGATCCCGCGCAGCGCCTCTGCCTTGTCGACGCCTTCGGGCGTCAGGGCTATCCGCTCGAGCAGGCGCGCCCGCGCGAGCAGGCCGGGCAGGCGAGGCACCCTTTCGGCGAAGAGCGAAAGGCGCGGCGCGAAGCGCGAGAGCGCTCCCGCATGGACGGTGGTGACGGGCAATTCGAGCAGGCCGCGCCCGGCGTCCATCCACCACGGATGGGCCGGGTGGTGGCGGTAATCAGGGCCCCCATCCGCGCGGTAATCGAACAGCGGGCGCATCGAGCTGTCGATCGCGATCCCGTGTTCGGCCAGCATCGCGGCGCTGTTCGGTCCGAAGCCATAACGGCCCGCGCGGTAGATCGCAGGGGCGACCCCGAATGCCTCCTCGATCCGCGCCTTGAGCCGGCCGAACTTCTCCGCCTCGAGCGCGCGGGGCAGGTTGCCGGCATAGGAATTGCGTGCGCTGACCGCTTCCTCGAAGGGCGGGTTGACCCAGGGATGGAGGTGGATGCCGATATCCGCGCGGCCCGCCCGCGCGGCCTCGCCCAGCACTTCTATCGCGACCGGGTCGTGCGCGATCGGCCAGTCGATCAGCCACACCGGATGCGCGCCGATGCCCTCGCACAGCGCCTGAAAGCCGGAGAAGGTGTGGGTGTGGCTCGTCCCGGTCGCTTCCCGCGAAAATGGGGCGGACCAGTCGAATTCCTCCTCGGTATCGATCGTCAGAAGCACGCGACGGCCGAATTCCGGCGCGAACCGGGCGCGCTCGCCCGGAGGGACAATGTCGCCGAGCGGGCCGGATGCGGCAGAGCCGGAACGAGGGGGCGGGGCGTGATACATGGCGCGCGGCACTGGCGGATAAGCCCTAGGAGAGCTTTCCGCCCGCCTCCTCGCGCGGTTCGTGCGGCGTGTCCTGCGCCTTCGTCTCGTCCCTGTCTTCGGCCGCCTCCTCGGCGAGCAGCGGCAGCGTCAGTACCACTTCCTCGTCGCTCCGGACGAGGTCGCCATCGGCCGCACGTGCCTCCGCCCGCGCGAGGCGCAGCGAAAAGCCAGCACCGAACAGTCCGGTGTTGATTGCGCTGCCGATCGGCCGCGCTTCGGCGGCGAAGATGTCCTCCTCGGCCAGCAGCTGTGCCGGAAGCTCGCAGGTCAGCCGGGCGATGCCGAGCGGTTTTCCGCTTCCCCCGCGCGCATCCTCGGCGAAGACCGGCGTGAGCGAGGCGGTCAGCATCTCGCCGGCCGCGCAGCCCCCGCCGAGCGTCGCGAGCAGCCGCCATAGCAGCGCATCTGTCTCATCGGGGTCGAGCGTGACGAGGATCGGGCGATCGGCCGGCGGATCGAACTCGATCCCCGACAGGCGCGGCCCCAGAACCTGCGCGAGCTGCGCAACCGTCCGGGTAGCGGCGCCGGCGAGGTCGGTCTGGCCGCGCGCGATCTCGCTCGTCCCGCCTTCGAGCCGGGCCAGCCGGTCGAGTTCGGCAAACCCTGCAAGGATGCGCGCCGCATCGGCGGCAATAGCGGCAGCGAGCGCGCGATATTCGTGCGGGGCAGGGCCGAAAAGCTGCTGCTGGATGACTTCGGCATAGCCTTGAACGGCGGTGATGGGCGTGCGCAATTCGTGGAGCAGCTGGCGGATGCGGTCGGCTTCGCGCGCTGCGGGAGAGGGGCTCTGCGGGGTATCGACCGGGCGGCGGAAACGCCCGACATAGCCTGCGAAAACCCCGTCATCGGTAAACCGGGGCCGCGCATCCACCACCCATGCCCCGCTGATCGCGGGCGCGCCCGACAATTCGGCGGCGGCGTGGCTTATCGGCTGCCTGCGGGCGAAGGCGCGTTCGAGCGGACCTGCCTCGCCCCCGTTGCCTCCGGCCGCGCCGAGCAGTGTCTTGCGCCGCACCAGCCGCGCACCGACCACCATCGGGGCGATGTCGGGTTCGGCCCATTCGATCCGCCCCGCGCTGTCTGCGGCAAAGCCGAATGCGGCGACCGGCCGCTGCGAGGGCCGGTCCTCGTCGGGCAGGTCGAGCGGCAGGCCGGGCGAAGGATCGTGTTCCTGCGGCGCAGCCTCGCGCTCGCGCTTGAAACGGGCGATGCGTTCGACCAGCGCGGAGATCTCGCTGCGGCCGGGATCGGTGTCGTTGGACGCCGGTTCGTACGAGGTCCGGGGCGGGGGTTCGACGCGCTCCCCTCCCGGTGCGACAGGCTGCGATTCGGTTTCGCGCCGGGCCGCACTACCCCCGGGGCTCGGCAGGCCGCGATCGTGGATTCCCAACAGTTCGAGCAGAGCCTCGACATCGAGCGGCAGATCGCGGCGCAGGCGCAGGAAACCGCGCGCGCGGATCGGCAGACGCGGGATGAGCGCGTTCCAGTCCTCCGCTGCAAGCTCCGCCTTGGTGAGCGCGGCGGAGGCGACTTCGGGTTCGAAATCGGCGAGGTGCGCTGCCAGTTCGGCGCTGCGCAGCCGCCAGCCCGGCTCGCGCACGATCCGGGCACGTTCCTGTGCGGGGATGACATCGGCGAGCGCGTCCATCCGCAGCCATGCCGCCGCAAGCAGGCTGTGATCGCGCCCGTCGTCCTCGAATCGGCGCCGATTGCCGAGGATGTCGAGCAATTGCCTGAACTGCGTGCGCTGGCTCGTCTCGCTGGAGACGCGCTGACGCAGCACCGTTGCAAGGCGATCGTCGAAGAACATGGCACTCCCAAGGGTTGCGGCCGGGCCGCGGACGAAGACTGGCAAGTTTCCCCGCCCGGCACGCAGCGCGGCCGGCCGAGTCCTACCAGCATTGCGCCCTTGTCACAGGAGACCCTGAACAGCGCGTTGCAAAGCGGGACAATTGCTGCCAAGGATAATAATATTAGCCGTGCGTGCCTCTGTGCCGCATGTTCTTACTCACCTTTGTTAATGCGTAAGCGGCCGAGGGGAGCGGCCTTCCAGCGCACCGGGAGCACCATCCACATGGCCAATCTGGACGAAATCGACAAACGCCTGCTTGCCGAACTGCAGGCCGAGGGGCGGGTCACGAATGTCGAACTCGCGCAGCGCGTCGGGCTGACCGCGCCGCCATGCCTGCGTCGTGTGCGCGGGCTCGAGGAAGAAGGCGTGATTCGCGGCTACCATGCCGATCTCGATCCGTCGAAGCTTGGCTTTGCCATCACCGTTTTCGCCATGGTCAGCCTCAAGAGCCAGGCCGAAGCCAGCTTGCGCGAATTCGAGGACCACATGCGCGAACTGCCCGAGGTTCGCGAATGCCACATGCTCAACGGCGAAATCGACTTCATCCTCAAGATCGTTTCGCAGGACCTGCAGAGCTTCCAGGAATTCCTCACGGGCAAGCTCACGCCTGCGCCGAATGTCGAAAGCGTGAAGACCTCGCTGACGATCCGCACTTCGAAGCACGAGCCGGGCGTCCCGCTCTGAGCAATTGCGTCGGGCGGGCGGCGCGACTTTGCGCGCCGCGCGTGCTATGCATCGCGAAATCGCCGCTCGAGGTGTTCGCGAATGCAGGACATGCCCCCGCCCAAAGCTCCGGTCGAAATCACGGTGCGTGCCCCGTCCGACTCGATCGCCGACAATCCGCGTGTCGCCTTGCGCCCGCCGGACGATCCGGTGGAGCAGCATGCCCCGATGACCGAGCGAGAGGACGGCAGCCTCGTGATCGACCTGACCGCCCTCGCACCGCCGCCCCCTGACGAGTGCATCGAGCAGGAAATCGACCCGTTTGATCCCGAGATCATCGTCTGCCGCCAGACCGCGCCTTCGCCGCGCATCGGCCAGGATGCCCTGCCCGAGATCGACGATTTCGGAAACGCGATCCCGCGCGCACGCCTCAGGCTTTCCGACACGGCCACACTCGAGGCGAACACGATCAGCAAGGGCGTCGGCGGGGTAAACGCCAATGGCGGGGAAGTGCGGCTCAAGATCGACTTCTGAAAGCTAGTGCAGCTTGAGCTTGGGTCGCACGATCCGGTTCACCCGCCCGATCAGCATCAGGAACGTGCCCTTCATCCAGCCGTGGATGCCGAGCAGGTGGAGCCGGTAGAGCGAGGTGTAGATCAGCCGCGCCAGGCGGCCCTCGACCGCGAGGCTCCCGCCGACGAGATTGCCCATCAGGCTCCCCACGGTCGAGAAGCGCGAAAGCGAGATGAGCGAGCCCTTGTCCTGGTAGACGAACGACTTCAGGCGCTTGCCCTTCAGCATCCGCACGATGTTGTCGAACACGACATTCGCCATCTGGTGCGCTGCCTGCGCGCGCGGGGGGATCGGAATGGTCGTGCCCTCGGGCGTGAAGGAGGCGCAGTCGCCGAGCGCGAAGATGCTGTCGTCGGTCACGGTCTGGAGCGTGTCCTTGACGAGGATCTGGTTGCGCGGCGTTGTATCCAGTCCCAGCCCTGAAAGGAAAGGCGCGCCTTTCACTCCGGCGGCCCAGACCATGAGATCGGCCTCGATCACGTTGCCGTCCCCGGTTTCGAGGACGCGCGGGCGGGCTTCGACCACCTGCGTGTTCTCGCGCACCTCCACGCCGAGCCGCCCTAGCTCGTGCTTCGCGGCCTTGGACAGACGTTCGGGAAGGGCGGGCAGGATACGCGGTCCCGCCTCCAGCAAGGTCACGTCGAGCCTGCTCTCGTCGAACACTTCGAGCCCGTAATGACGCAGCGCCGCAGCCGCGTTGTACAGCTCTGCGGCCAGTTCCACGCCTGTCGCGCCCGCGCCGACGATCGCGACCTTCACCGTTTCGTCCGCATCCGGGTTCGTCATCATCGCCCGGCTGACGCGCAGGCAGTGATTGAGCAGCTTGGTGCGGAAACGGTCGGCCTGTTCGCGCGAATCGAGGTAGATGCAGTGTTCCTTCACCCCCGGCACGCCGAAATCGTTCGAGATCGAACCGACCGCGATGGCGAGAATATCGTAGCGGATCGAATGGCCCGCGATCAGCTCGCTCCCGTCCTCGTCCTGAACAGGGGCGAGATGGATGCGCTTGTTCTCGCGGTCGATCCCTTCAAGGCTGCCCTGGAAGAAGCGGTAGCCCCAGCGATAGCAATGGCCGCGATAGCCGACCTCGTCGAGATTGGCGTCGAGCGACCCGGCCGCGACTTCGTGCAGCAGTGGCTTCCATATATGGGTGCGATTCTGGTCGACGAGGATGATGTCGTGATGCTTGCGCCCGAATTTCGCGCCCAGCCGGCGCACCAGTTCGAGCCCGCCCGCGCCGCCGCCGACGACCACGATCTGGGTCTTCCTGCTTGCAGCGTTGACGATCCCGCCACGCGGTGCCGCGGCGCGCGCGGGCGGGGCGAGGTCGTCACCTTCCGCCGTATCGCCCGGCGGAGCCTGCCTTGCGGCATCGTCCAGAATGTCGTGTGTCACCATCGGCCTAACGCCCCGTGCATCGAAATGTGCCCAAAAATGATAGGGCCATGCTGCAATACAGCAAAAGCGACGCGCGCGAAACGGCGGGGAGTTACCGATCGCAGCCCGAACGCAGCGTGGGCGCGATCAGCCCTCGCGCCGCTTGAGCCAGTCCTCGAGCCATTTGATCGAATAATCCCCGTTCAGCACGTCGTCCTGGCGCAGCAGTTCCTGGTGCAGCGGGATATTGGTCGTCACCCCTTCGACCACCATTTCCTCAAGCGCGCGGCGCAGGCGCATGATGCAGCCTTCGCGGGTGCGGCCATAGACGATCAGCTTGGCGATCATCGAATCGTAGTAGGGCGGGATGCGGTATCCGGCGTAAAGCCCTGAATCGACGCGCACATGCATGCCGCCAGCGGCGTGGTAATAGGTCACCAGGCCGGGCGAGGGCGCAAAGGTGAAAGGATCCTCGGCATTGATCCGGCATTCGATTGCGTGGCCCTTGAATTCGATCTCGTCCTGCTCGACCGAAAGCGGCTTTCCGGCTGCGATGCGGATCTGTTCGCGGACCAGATCGACCCCGGTGATCGCCTCTGTCACGGGGTGTTCGACCTGCAGGCGGGTATTCATCTCGATGAAGTAGAACTCGCCGTCTTCCCACAGGAATTCGATCGTCCCCGCGCCGCGATAGCCCATGTCGCGCATGGCCTTGGCGCAGACCTCGCCCATGCGCATGCGATCTTCGTGGCTGATGACGGGCGAAGGCGCTTCCTCGAGCACCTTCTGGTGGCGCCGCTGGAGCGAACAGTCGCGCTCGCCCAGGTGGATCGCATTGCCCTTGCCGTCCCCGAACACCTGAAATTCGATGTGGCGGGGGTTTCCGAGATATTTCTCGATATAGACCGTGGCATCGCCGAAAGCCGACTTCGCCTCGTTGCCGGCCTGCTGCATCAGCGTTTCGAGCTTGTCCTCGCTCTCGCACACCTTCATGCCGCGCCCGCCGCCGCCGGATGCGGCCTTGATGATGACGGGATAGCCGATTTCGGCGGCGATTTTCCGCGCGTCCTCGGGGTCTGAGACCGCACCGTCCGATCCGGGCACGAGCGGCAGGCCAAGATCGCCTGCGGTCTTCTTGGCCTGAACCTTGTCGCCCATGGTGCGAATGTGCTCGGGCTTTGGTCCGATCCAGGCGATGTCGTGCGCCTCGACGATCTCGGCGAACTTGGCGTTTTCCGAAAGGAAGCCGTAGCCCGGATGGATCGCGTCGCAGCCGGCGACTTCGGCGGCCGAGATTATGTTGGCGTGATTGAGATAGCTGTCGGTCGCAGCCGGCGGGCCGATGCACACGGCATGATCGGCGAGCCGGACATGCATCGCGTCGGCATCGGCGGTCGAATGGACCGCGACCGTCTCGATCCCCATTTCGTGCGCGGCGCGGTGGATGCGCAGCGCGATTTCGCCGCGATTGGCGATCAGTATGCGTGAAATGCCCATTGCGCGCTTACGAGATCACGACCAGCGGCTGGCCGAATTCGACCGGCTGGGCGTTGTCGACAAGCACCGCCTTGACCGTGCCCGAACGGTCGGCGTGGATCGGATTCATCACCTTCATCGCTTCGACGATCAGCAGCGTGTCGCCTTCGGAGACCTTGTCGCCGGGCTTGACGAAGTTCGCCGCACCCGGTTCGGGCGCGAGATAGGCAGTGCCGACCATCGGGCTGGTCACGGCATCGGCGGTGTCGGCGGGTGCATCCCCCTGCGAGCCGGGTGCCGCAGAGGCGGGCGCTGCCGGAGCCACTGGCGTGGCGGGTGCGGCCGAAACCGCTGCCGCGACGGGCGCGGCGGTGCGCGCAACGCGGATCTTGCGGTCGTCGTCCTCGACCTCGATCTCGGTCAGGCCGGTCTCGCTCAGCAGTTCGGCAAGTTCGCGCACGAGAGCGGTGTCGATGTTCATTCCGGATTTCGCTCCGGAACGCGGCTTGTCGTTAGCCATTTTTGCCCCTTGAATGATTTCGGTCGTGACTATTGCCGCGAATTGCGGCTGGCAAGTGGCAAAGGTGCGCATCTTGCAAGCTTGGCCATGCCGGCCTGCCCGGAAAGCGCCGCCTCAGACCTTGCCTTCGGCGACCGCTTCCAATGCGATCCGGTAGCTGTCCGCGCCGTGCCCTTCCACCGTCAGGGCGGCGGCCATGCCGACATAGGAAAGGTGGCGAAAGGGCTCGCGCGACTTGGGATCGGACAGGTGGACTTCGACCACCGGCGTCCGGATCGCCTTTATCGCATCGAGCAGCGCGATGGAGGTGTGGGTGTAGGCGCCCGCATTGAGCAGGACCGCCCGCATGCCCTCGGCCTGTGCCTCGTGCAGCCAGTCGACCAGCATGCCTTCGTGATTGGTCTGGCGCATGTCGATTTCGAGCGAGAGCGCGCTTGCCCGGTCCTCGAGCATGCCTGCGATCTCGTCGAGCGTGACCGAACCGTAGATTTCAGGCTCGCGCAGGCCGAGCAGGTTGAGATTGGGGCCGTTCAGGACGAGGACGCGATTGTTCATGCACGGCTGATACCGTGCCCAGCGGCCGGGGAAAAGGGGCGCGGGAGAGGCCGCCGGGAAAGGCCCGTTCGAATGCGCGCGCGGAACCCGGCATGGGTCTCGGCGATTGCGACAGGAGAGATCATGGCAAACGCAACCACACTCGAACCTGTCGGCCCTCCCCGGGGTGACGGACGCTCGCCGGACGATGTGGCGCCGGTGACGGGGGGCGGGCGCTTTCTCGTCGAAGGCGAGACCTGCTGGCGCAAGGTTCGCGCCGACCGGGTCGCCTTCATCGTCGATGCAGCGGGCTATTTCGAGGCCGCCAAGCAGGCGATCCTGGAAGCGGAGCGCTGCGTCTACCTGATCGGCTGGGAATTCGATCTCGATATCCGGCTGCGGCCCGATCTCGACGATCCCCGGATTCCGGACCAGCTTCGCCAATTCCTCGAATTCGCGGTCAAGCAGCGGCCCGATCTCGAAATCTTCATCCTGCAATGGGGCGGGGCGATGCTGTTCAACATCGCGCGCCAGCTGGGCTCGTATCTCTCGCTCAAGGCAAGCGCGGATTCGCGAGTCCATTTCCGGCTCGACACCAAGCATCCGACCGGCGCCTGCCACCACCAGAAGATCGTCGTGATCGACGACCGGCTCGCCTTTTGCGGCGGGATCGACATGACTTCGGGACGCTGGGATACGCCGGACCATGCCGGATACGATTGTCGACGCTCGGACGACGGCGAGACGCCGATGCCGTGGCACGACATGACCCTCGCCATCGACGGAGAGGCGGCGCGCGCTCTGGGCGATCTGGCGCGCTGGCGCTGGAAGGTCGCGACGGGCCATGATCTGCCGGTGCCCGACCGCGCCTCAGGCATCTGGCCCAGCGCGCTCGAGGTCGACCTCACCGACGCGGTGGCGGGGATCGCGCTCAGCAGCCCGGAATATGGCGGCGAACCGGCCATCGACCAGGTCGAGAAGCTCTGGTGCCGCGCGATCGCGGAGGCAAAGAGCAGGATCTACATCGAAAACCAGTTCCTTTCATCGGGCCGGATCGCCGATGCGCTGAAGGCGAAGCTCGAGGAGCGGGACGGACCGGAAATCGTGATCGTTCTCCCGCACTCGGCCGAAACCTGGCTCGAAAGCGAGGCGATGGACACCCGCCGCACGCTGATCGTCGAGGATCTGCGCCGCGCGGACCGGGACGGGCGGCTCGGCGTGTACTACCCGGTCAACCGCGAGGGCAAGCCGATCTATGTCCACGCCAAGCTGCTGGTCGTGGACGACGAATTCGTCCGCGTCGGCTCGTCGAACATGGCCAGTCGTTCCTTCGTGTGCGACAGCGAATGCGACCTCGCCTTCGAGGCGGCGGACCAACCGGGCCTGAGGAGCTTTCTTGCTGCGCTGAGGACCCGGCTGCTGGCCGAACATCTCGGGGTGGAGCAGGACGCGCTCGCCAGCGAGATCGAAAGCTGCGGCGGGCGGATCGTCCCGGCGATCGATCGGCTCCGCTCGGACGAGGGGCGATCCCTGCGCATGCTGACGACCCGGCGGCTGGACGAAGCCGAGATGGCGCTGGCGCGGAGCCGCCTGTTCGATCCGGAAGACGCGCTCGGCCCGGCAGACCGCCTGGCCGATTTCGCGAAGCGGTTGGTGAAGCGCAAGCGGGTGACCGTCACTGCCGGATTGCTCGCGGCCGCGGGGCTCGCGATCCTCCTCCGACGAAAGTGAGGACGGGTAGTTCGGGCCTAGCGGTCTACGCCCTTGATCTTGCCCCATTGCCGGGCCGCCGTGTAACCGAGATAGCCGGTCCCGAAGAGCGCATAGAGCGGTTCGGGAAGCCCGGCGAGATAATCGTTCATCCCCGCCGCGATGTCGCGCGCGGCCGCCGGATTGAATGCCGACAGCACGCCCATCGGGATCGCGGTGAGCAGCAGGACATACATCACGTAGAGAAAGCTCGGCCGCGCGCGGCTGGTCCAGGGATCGGCCGAATTGGCCTCCGCCACGATCGCCTGCAGCCGCGCTTCGATCAGGTTCATTTCCTGCGTGCCCTCGAGCTTCATCAGTTCGAGCTTGGCGCGGGCGCGCGCCTCCTTGTCGGGGATGATCTTGTCGATGATCGAGCTGATCGGTCCGATGAGAGTTTCGAGAATACCCATGCGACGCGCTCCTGGCTGGTTGCCGAATCGCGCGCCAATTAACCTATCTGGGTAAAGTAGGAAATCCGAACAAGCCGCTCAACTCGCGCCTGCCTCCGCCAGCAGCCGCTGCGCCAGCGCGAGATGGGGCCTGTCGAGCATCGCGCCGTCGAGGGCGAGAGTGCCCGCGCCCGGATTGTCGGCAAAGGCCTGCACCACCAGGCGGGCGTGGGCGATTTCCTCGGCGCTGGGGGTGAAGGCGGCGTTGATCGGACCGACCTGTGCCGGGTGGATCGCGAGCATCCCGCGAAAGCCCTGCGCGCGCACGCCGCGGGCACGCTTTTCCAGCGCTTCGAGATCGCGGAATTCGGGCTGCACCGTCTCGATCGGGGCGACACCGGCCGCGACCGCGCCCAGCAGGCACAGGCTGCGCGCCATTTCATAGGTATGCGCATAGGCACCGTCATCGCCGCGCTGTTCGCGCGCGCCGAGTTCGCTCGAGAGGTCCTCCGCACCCCAGCTCATCGCGGCAAGCCGTTCGCGTCCGGGATAGTCGCTCGCATAATCGCCCGTGCGGAACATCGCTGCCGCGGTCTCGGTGACGAGCGCGGCGATGCGGGTCGATCCCGGCTCGATTCCGTGCGCGGCCTCAAGCGCGGTGAGGTAATGGTGGAGTTCGGTCACGTGATGCGCGCCTTCGGCCTTTGGCAGGAACACGCCCCCTGGCCGCGCCGGAAGGATCGCGGCAAGGTCCTGCACCGCATCAGGCCCCGTGAGCGGGTTGATCCGCACCCAGACCCGCGTGCGGCTGTCCGCTTCGCCGATAGCTTCGGCGACCGACTTGCGCGCTGCGGGCCTGTTGTCCGGCGTCACCGAATCTTCCAGATCGAGCAGCGCGATGTCGGCCTCGCTCGCGATCGCCTTCGCCATCTTTTTCGTGCTGTCGCCCGGGGAGAAAAGCCAGCTGCGCATCCGGGGAAGGGGCAGGGGAATATCGGTCATGGGGTGTCGTCCTCTCCTTGCCCGTCCGGTTAGGACGCCGGCCGCACCCGCGCAAGCACGCGTCAGAAAGAGCCCTCGACCTCGAAGGTGAAGATCATGCCGAAGCGGCGCTCGCGCGTTTCTGAGAACTGCGCGAGGCCTGCCGTGCGGTCGATGAAGACGGTGCGCTCGAAACGGTTCTTTCGATTTATCAGATTAGCCACATTGGCACGCAAGGTCAGGCCGCTCACGTCCTTGTTCTCGACGAAGGCCGAGACGAAACCGAAGCTCTGCGTCCTCAGCGCCACTTCGTCGAGCCGGACGACGGGTGCGTTGTCCTCCCAATTGGCCGAACCGCCCAGCGCCCATATCCCGCCTGCGAAATCGTGACGGATGTCCGTGCTGAGATCGACGATGTCGTTCCCGCTCAGCTCGCGCGGGGTGCCGAGCAGCGGATCGCTCACCGAGGAGCCGAGGAAGGAAAAGCCCACGTCGAGCCGCGTGCCGCGCCAGCCGAGCGGGTCGGACAGCAATGTAAGGTCCCCGTCCACGCCGTAGCGCTCGGCAGAGGGCAGGTTGCCCGGCGCCTGACCGCCATTTGCAATCGGGATCTGGTCGACGATATCGGAGATGTCCTCGTAGAAGGGGCGCAGATTGAGCGAGCCCAATGCGCCGAGACCGAGATTGGCCTCGAGTTCGAACACCCAGCTCTGCGGCGGGACGAGATCGGCATTGCTCGCATTCTCGCGGTCCTGATCGAGATCGACCGTGGCGATGAAATCGAAGAAGCTAAGCTGCCCGACCGACCGTTCGATCCGCCCCGACAGGTTGAGCCGCGGCAGCGCCTTCCAGTCGAGCGCGACGAAACCCTTGGGCCGGTAGAAACCGCGGGTGAGGCCGAACGGCCCGCTCTGGCGAAGCTGCGAATATTCCGCGCCGCCCGAGGCCTGGAGCCGCAACCCGCTGGCGAGCGCGCGGCTGTAGGTGAGGCCGAGATCGGCGCGGTCCTCCTCGACTCTCGCATTCGCGCCGGGCAGCGGCACGGGCACGAGCGTGCCGTCCTCCTCGCGCAGTTCGAGCGCGGAAGCGATCTCGAGGAAATTGCGCACGCCTTCGGCCGCCAGCAGCAGATCCCCGCCGAGCGCGCCGAAGGCGTATTCGGCCCGCGCGATCGTCTCCCCCTCGTCGGCATCGCGGGTGAAAACGCTCTCTTCAGCCGGCGCACCGTCGGCGAATTCGGTGCGCTGGATGGAAAAGGTCGGGCTGTCCTCGTAGCGATGATAGCCGATCAGCTTCAGGCGTCCCGGGCCGAAGCGGAACTGGTAATCCGCGCCGATCTCGAAATTGAATTCGTCCTCGCCGCTTTCGAAAATTCGTGTCCGATCGACTGGCGAAATCGACCCCGACCGCTCGGAAATCTCGGTTTCACGGCGGATGAAACCGTTCACCTCGCCGGTCAGGTTGAGGACATTGCCGTTGTCGGCGACGCGCGACCAGGACCCTGACAGGCCGAACGCGTCGAGATTCTCGTTACGGACCTCCGCGCGCCGGTCGATCAGGTCTAATGCACCATCGAAGACGAGTTCCGGGCCTTCATCGCCGAGCCGGTTCGAATCGTTCGAGATGGAGAGCGTCCAGTCGTCCTTCGTCCCGCCGCCCGCGATGGCCACCGAACCGTCGAGCAGCCGCGCGGGGGTCCCGAAATCGCGGAATTGCGGAGCGTAGCGGAACTGGCCTGAAATCCCGCCCGTACTCCTGGTGACGACATTGAGCACCTGCCCGGTGAGCCCGCCGATATCCAGGCTTGCTCCGTCGACCAGTTCGACCCTGAGCACTTCGTCGGTCGGGATGCGGGAAAGCGCATCGACCGGCCCGTTCGACTTGCCCGAAATGCGCCTTCCGTTGACGAGAACATTGGTATCGGCCGCGCCCAGTCCGCGCGCCCCGCCGCCTTCGCGGATCGAGAACCCCGGGACCTGCCGCGCCATGTCGAGCGCGCTGCGTGGGGCGAAACGGGCGAAGTCATCGGGGGTGAAGGTCCGCCGCGCGCGCGGGCCGGAGGGCTCCGCGGCGCTTGCGGCTCCTGCGGCGACGGGGTCGACCGGCGCCTTGTCCTCGTCCGGATCCTGCGCGGCCAGCCCCGCCGGGGCCAGCAGCAGGGCGAGTGTCAGGAGCGAGGAAGTCGAAACGGTGCGCTGGGGAATTGCCAAACTCTTGAACAAGGTCATGAATTGTCTTGTGCGGTGAGGTGACCGACAAAAAGGAGCAATCGACGAATGCTCCACTGGCCGGGACGACCGGACTTGCAGATTGTGTCCCGACTCGCGTCGCGAGCGTCGCCGCCGGGTCTCCCCCGGGCCATTCCCGCGAGAGGGACGGCGTAAAGCTGAACCCATCGCGGGTTAGCCCATGTGGTTGTTTTGAAAGCCGCCGTCCGCCACAATGCATGAATTATCGCAGGGGCTGAAGGAGCGGAGTCGCTCGCTTGCGAAAGGAAACGCGAAACCGGCGGGAGAATATTGGCCGAGCGCAACGAAATCATGAGACGCCAGCGCGCGCTGGCGAGGTTCGGCGACTTCGTTCTCGATCATGACGACCCTTGCGAGCTCGCCTCGATCCTGACCGAGGGCTGCCGGCTCATCGCCGAGGAGCTCGAAACCGATCTCGCCAAGGTCATCGAGATCGAGCCAAAGCGTGAGACCGGCTTCGTGCGGGCCGGGATCGGCTGGAACAAGGGTATCGTCGGACACGAACGGATCAGCCTGACGGAACGCTCTTCCGAAGCCTATGCGATAGCGCGCGCCGAACCGGTCATAACCAACGACATCGCCGCCGAAACCCGCTTTCATTTCCCCGAATTTCTGCGCGACCATGGCGTCGTCGCGCTGGTCAATGTGCCGATCTTCCTGCCCGGTCGCCGTCCTTGGGGCGTGCTGCAGGTCGATACGCGCGAGGTCCGCGAATTCGGACGCGAGGACATCGAATTCCTGACGACCTACGCAATGGCGCTCGGGCCGGTCATCGACCGGCTGCTCGTGGTCGTCGAGCGAGAGGAGGCCGAGCGCCGGTTGGCCAGACGCGACCGTCCGCGTCGCGTGGTCGAAGGGATGAATGAGGGTTTTGGCCTGCTTGCGCCCGATTTCAC
The DNA here is from genome assembly GCF_001719165.1 of Erythrobacter litoralis. NCBI lineage: Bacteria > Pseudomonadati > Pseudomonadota > Alphaproteobacteria > Sphingomonadales > Erythrobacteraceae > Erythrobacter > Erythrobacter litoralis. The sequence goes on along the minus strand of NZ_CP017057.1, from coordinate 2,091,801 downwards.
CATCCTTGAAGACAATGAGAAGCTTCTCGGCCGCCCGGTATCAGACCCGGTCGGGCGGTCCTATTGGGACGTCTACCCGCAGGCAAAGGGGTCCGATCTCGGCAACATGCTGGAACGGGCGATGAGCGAGCGCATCCCGCTGTCGCTGGAGCACCAGCCCGAAGGGTCCGAACTCTGGATCGAGACGCGCGTCTATCCGATCGTGGACGGGTCGCTTGCGGTATTCTGGCGCGATGCGACCGCCCGGCGCGAGGCGCGCGAGAACCTGAGCAAGAACGAGGAATGGCTGCGCAGCGCGGTCGAGGTGGGCCGGGTGGGGCTGTGGGACTGGGACCCGGTCACCGGTCGGGTCGCGTGGTCGAAGGAACACTGGGCGATGTATGGCTATGAGGTGGGCGAAATCGAGCCCAGCTACGATGCCTGGCTCGACAGCATCCACGAGGACGATCGCGCCCGTGCCGATGCCGAGCTTCGCCGTTCGATGGAGACGGGTTCGGATTATTCCTGCGAATTCAGGGTTGTCCATCGCGACGGGGCGATCCGCTGGCTGAGCGGGACGGGGCGATTCTTCTACGACGAGGAAGGCAGGCCTGTGCGCATGACCGGGGCGATGGTGGATTTCACCGAACAGCGCGAGATGCGCGACCGGCTAAGCGCGATGGTGACCGAATTGCAGCACCGGACCCGCAATCTCATCGGCGTGGTGCGGGCAATGGCCGACCGGACCATGCGCAGCTCGGCCGATCTTGAGGAATTCGATGCGAAGTTCCGCTCCCGGCTCGATGCCATGGCACGGGTCCAGGGGCTCCTGTCGCGGCTCGGCTCGGGGGACCGCATCGCCTTCGACGAGCTGATCGAGACCGAACTTGCAGCCCTCGACGGCGAGGATGCGGGCGGCAAGATCCGGCTGGAAGGCCCGCGCGGGATCCGCCTGAGGTCCTCGACCGTGCAGACCCTCGCGCTTGCGCTGCACGAACTGGGGGCGAACGCTCTCAAACACGGCGCTCTCGCCCAAGAGGGCGCTCGGCTGGAGGTGGTCTGGTCGTTCGAGAAGGACGGCGAAGGCGGCAGGCCGTGGCTGCATATCGACTGGCGCGAAAGCGGGGTGACGATGCCGCAGGCGCCTGGGCCTGGGCCACGCTCCGGCGATGGACGGGAACTGATCGAACATGCCTTGCCCTATCAGCTAGGAGCGCGCACGAACTTCAGTCTGAAAGCGGACGGGGCGCACTGCACGCTCGCGCTGCCGGTTTCGCAGCGCGGACACGAGGCAGTCTAGAGGGGGGCTTTTCCACTGGTCGGGACGACTGGATTCGAACCAGCGACCCCCACACCCCCAGTGTGATGCGCTACCAGACTGCGCTACGTCCCGGATCCAGTGGAGGCGCGCGCTATAGGGCGGGCGGTTGCCGCTGGCAAGACGCTTTCCCGGCTCATGATCGGCCCCCTGTGCGAGGACTGTGCGAGGACACGCGGCCATAAGGCAGGGAAGGCCGATTGCCGGGCGCTTGCATTGCTGCTAACCGCGCCCACCTATGACGGCGGCGAGCCGTGGCCGAAGCCCGACCGGGGGTGATGGCCGGTTCGTCCAGCCGGGATCGATAGACACATTCTGACGGGTTCAAAGACCATGATTGACATTCTCGCCGCAGGCGCGGGCGCTGCCGAAGCGCCGCCGGCATGGATCAACCTCCTGCCGATCGTCGGCATGGTCCTGATTTTCTGGTTCCTTATCATCCGTCCGCAGATGAAGCGGCAGAAGGAACACCAGCAGAAGATCAGCGAGCTGAAGAAGGGCGACCAGGTCGTGACCGCTGGCGGGCTCGTCGGCAAGATCGTCAAGGTCGACGACACCTATGTCGAACTCGACCTTGCCCAGGGCGTGAGGGTGAAGGCGGTCAAGGCGACGATCGGCGACATCATCCCGCCCGGCGGCAGCGCCGCGAACGACTGATCCGCACGGGGAATCCTCCCCGACCGGCTTACACGAACAGCAGCAAGGCAAGACCAGGCGGCAATGCTCGATTTCCCTTTCTGGAAGAAACTCATGCTGTGGGGGATCACCCTTGCAGCCGTGATCGCGGCGCTGCCGTCGCTCGCCAATTCGGCCGGGATCGACTGGCCCGACGAACTGCCCGACCCGATGGTCAATCTCGGTCTCGATCTCGCGGGCGGCTCGCACCTCCTGCTCGAGGCGGAGGTCGAGGAAGTGCGCTCGCAGCAGCTCGAAAACATGGAAGAGACCGTCCGGCGCGAAATGCGGAACGCCGAGCCGCGCATCCGGATCGGCGATATCTCGACGTCGGGCGGCCAGCTGTCCTTCATCCTGTCCGAGCCGGGCGACATCGACCGCGCGCGGGGACTGCTCGAACCGTATATCATGGGCGACGGTCTCAACCGCGAATGGGACCTTGAAGTGGTCGACACCCAGCGCATGGTGCTGACGCCCACCGAGACCGGGATCGAAGCACGCGTCGACGATGCGATGGAAAGCGCGACCGAGGTCGTGCGCCGCCGCATCGACGATCTCGGCACGCGCGAGCCGACCATCATCCGCCAGGGCGACACCCGCATCGTGGTGCAGGTCCCGGGCCTCGAAGACCCCGATGCGCTCAAGGAACTGCTCGGCCAGACCGCACAGCTCGAATTCAAGCTGGTCGACAAGGATGCCCTTCCGAGCAATGTTCAGGCGGGCATCGCGCCCCCCGGCAGCCAGGTCGTCCCCTATGCGCCCGGGACCGGTTTCGAAGGCCAGTTCGAGGCGGTCGAGCGTCTCGGCGGAATTCGCGGCGACAGCCTCACCAATGCGCAGGCCGGGGTCGATCCGCAGACCAACGAAAATGTCGTCGACATCACCTTCGACGCGCAGGGCGGGGCGCGCTTCGCCAAGCTTTCGACCGAGAATGTCGGAGAACGGTTCGCCATCATCCTCGATGGCGAGGTCATCTCCGCGCCCTATTTCCGCGAACGCATCCTTGGCGGGCGGGCGCAGATCTCGGGCAATTTCACTGCCGAGAGCGCCAACAGCCTCGCGATCTCGCTGCGCTCGGGCGCCCTGCCGGTGCCGTTGACGGTGATCGAGGAGCGCACGGTCGGCCCCGATCTCGGGGCGGATTCGATCCGGCGCGGCATGATCGCGATGCTGATCGGCAGCATCGCCGTCATTGCCCTGATGATAGCGACCTATGGCCGGTTCGGCGTCTATGCGACGATCGCACTCGTCTTCAACGTCGCGATGCTGCTCGGCATCATGGCGATCCTGAACACCACCCTGACCCTGCCCGGCATCGCCGGTTTCGTGCTGACGATCGGCGCGGCGGTGGACGCCAACGTGCTCATCAACGAGCGTATCCGCGAGGAGCGCAAGCGCGGACGCAAGGTCGTGACCGCGGTCGAGACCGGGTACAAGGAAGCCAGCCGCGCGATCTATGACGCGAACATCACCAATTTCATCTCGGCGGTGCTGCTCGGCCTGTTCGGGTCCGGGCCGATCCGCGGCTTTGCGGTCGTGCTGATCCTCGGCCTGTTCACCTCGGTCTTCACTGCCCTCCCGCTGACCCGCATGTGGGTCGCCGGATGGCTGCGCAAGGCCCGGCCGGCCGACATCAACATCTGAGGAAGGGACGGAAAGCTCATGAAACTCCTGAAACTCGTCCCCGCCGACACGAACATCAAGTTCCTGCGCCTGCGCGTGCCGTTCTTCGTCGTCAGCCTGCTGCTGATCGCGGCGAGCTGGGCGCTGGTGTTCGTCAACGGGCTCAATCTCGGCGTCGATTTCGCCGGCGGGCAGGAAATCCAGGCGACTTTCACCCAGAGCGATGAGGCCCCGGTCCCCGAGCTGCGCGAAAGCATCGCCGCGGTCGAGGGCGTGGGAGACCCTGTCGTCCAGCGTTTCGGCGAGGCGAACCAGGTTTCGATCCGCGTCAAGCTTCCGCCGGAGGCCGAGGGCAATCCCGCCTTTGCCGACGAGCTGACGAAGCGCATCACCACCGCGCTCGAAGCGGGTTATGACGATATCCAGATCGACGCGGTGAATTCGGTTTCGGGCAAGGTTTCGGGCGAATTCCGGCAGGACGCCATCCTTGCCCTGCTCGCCGCTATGGTGGCGGTCGCGCTCTACATCTGGATCCGGTTCGAATGGCAGTTCGGCGCCGGCGCGCTGTTCGCGCTGTTCCACGACGTGTCGCTGACGCTCGGCCTGTTCGCGCTGTTCCAGCTCGAATTTTCGCTGCAGATCATCGCCGCGATCCTCGCCATCATCGGCTATTCGCTGAATGACACGATCGTCGTGTTTGACCGCATCCGCGAAAATCTCAAGAAATACCGCAAGATGGGGATCGTCGAAGTGCTCGACCTTTCGATGAACGAGACGCTGGCGCGCACCGTTATGACCTCGCTCACCCTGCTCGTCGCGCTGCTGCCGCTGTTGCTGTTCGGTCCCGCGAGCCTGTTCGGCCTCGTGGCGGCGATCACTTTCGGCCTGTTCGTCGGGACCTATTCAAGCGTCTATCTCGCCTCGCCGGTGCTGATCTGGCTGGGGGTGGATTCGAACAGCTTCGTGCCGCGCGAAAGCGAGGCCGACCGCCAGGAAAAGATCGCGCGCGGCGAAGCCTGAGCCCGAATCAATCCTTCGCGGCCAGAAGGCTTTCGTAATAGTCGGCGAGCCGCGCCGCGTTTTCCTCCCAGCTGAAGCGTTCGACGAGATCGGCAACGGCCTGCCTTGGCGGAGGATCGTTGAGCACCGCGTTGATCCCCGCCGCCACCGCCTTGGGGTCGCGTGGAACCAGCCTTCCGGCAAGCTCGCTCGTGATGACTTCGCGCGCGCCGCCCACATCGCAGGTGACGACCGGAGTCCCGCAGGCGAGCGCTTCGACCCAGGCATTGGCGAGCCCCTCATTGGCGCTCGGAAGCACCATCGCGTCTGCTGCCGAGAGCATGAGCGGCAGCACGTCATGATCGAGCAGGCCGACGAAATGAACCCGGTCCGCCAGCCCCAGCGCGCGTGCCTGGCCCTTGAGCTGCCCCTCCTGCTCGCCTTGCCCGACCAGCACGAGATGCGCGCCCGGCACCTCGGTCAGCGCGTCCAGTGCGATGTGCTGGCCCTTGCGCTCGATAAGCGCGCCGACACAGATAAGCAGCGGGGCATTGTCGGGCATGACGATGCCGAGCTCGCCGCCCAGCTGCGCGCGCAATTGCGTGTGCGCAAGCGGGCGGAAGCGATCCCTGTCGAGCCCGGTGTAATGGACGGTGATCTTGTCGCCTTCCATGCCGAGCGCCTCCATCTCGCGTTTGAGAGCGGCGCTCACCGCCAGCAGCCCGTCCGCCCGTTTCGCCGCGCGGAGCATTTGTTCGCGCGCATAGTCGAGCGTGCCCCAATAGGTGATGTCGCTCCCGCGGGCCTTGATCGAAAACGGACGGTCCAGCGCACGCGCGATCCGCGCGGCCGCCGGGCCATCGGGGAAAAAGAACTGCGCATCGACGAGGTCGATCGGCTGCTCGTCATGGATTTCGCGCGCCAGCGGCAAGGCGGCTCTCGCGATCGCAGCTCCGTTGCGGCGACCGCCGATTCTGGGGATCAACGTGAATCGCGGCCGGTGAACGGTCAGCCCGCCTTCCTCGGCACGATCTTCGACTTCAGCAAGGTCGCGATACCGGCCGAGAGTGATCGGTGGCAGGCCGATCGGATTGATCACGGTGACGCGCCAGTCGCCGCGCTTCGCCAGCGCCTCGAGCGAACGCGCGACGAATGTGCCAAAGCGCGGCGCGACCGGGTTGGGCCATAGCGTGCTGAGGACGAGGACATGCCTCATGCCAGCGCACCTGCGAGGGGATCGGCGGCGCTCACAATGCGCGCACCAGCATGACAGCAAGGCCGATCCAGGGCGGATTGTCGACCACCAGCTGTTTCTGCCCGCTCCCCGGGGGAAGAAGGCCGATCATGGTCCCCTGCCGGTCGATCAGGCGGCCGAAGGCGAACCGCCCCCCGGGGCGCGGGACGAGGCAGTCGCGGTTGATCGCGCGGCCCGCTTCCTCGGGTGCGATCCGCCGCAGCCATAGCCGGTCGCCGGGGCGGTACTCGCCGGTGCTTGCGGTGACCTCGATCACGGCCAGCGCTTCTCCGCGCGCTTCGGCAAGATCGGTCGGAAGCAACGCCTCGCGCGGGGATCGCAGCGCTTCGGCTCCGTTCGCGCCGAGTTCTGCGACGACGCTGGGGGCGGGGCTTTCGTCCGAACGCACGAGGGTTTCCGGGTCGACGCCCAGAGCGCGGCCAATCCGGTCCATCCATTTGAGCGACAGGTTTCGCATTCCGGTCTCGAGCCGACCGATCGTCTGCGCGGTCGTGGGCGGATCGCAGGCCTCGGCGAGTTCCGCCAGCGTGAGGCCCTTGGCCTTGCGGATGTCGCGGATGCGGTTGATCATGCGAAGCGCCTTTCAGCCGGTCTTGCATTTTACCAGATTGGTTTGTTCTTTCCTACATGACTTCCGGTTTGGCAAGCCCCTGGCTCCGCTCGAAGCAAGGGAGAAGGCGACATGAAACGCGAACTGGTCGAACGCGAATTGACCACCGAAGGCCCGCGGAGGGCGGGCAGCGCGCAGGGCAAACGCCGCACGGTCACGGTCAATGTCGGCGAATCCCCACTCGCATGGTTGCATGCGCGCGGCCATCTCGATGACCGGCTGTTCGATGCCGGCGAGGCGTTGCGGGGCGATTACGAGCGCGCCCAGCTGTCCGCGAACGTCACCATGCGCTGGGATCCTGTCCGGGTGAAGTCGACCGGCGAGCGTGCGCTTACGCCGACCGAGCGACAGGTCGCCGCCAAGCGCCGCTTCGACGAGGCGATCGCGCATGCGGGTAGGGGGCTCGACGACATTCTCTGGCGCGTGGTGTGCGCGAACGAGGGGCTTCCGGATGCCGAAAAGGCGCTCGGCTGGCCGGTGCGCAGCGGCAAGCTGGTGCTGCGGATCGCGCTCGAACGGGTGGCGGAGTATTACCGGATAAGGTGAGCGCTCAGGCGAGCGCGTCGGCGACTGCGCGGCGCAGCAGGGGCAGGGTTTCGGCCTCGAACCAGGGATGCTTCGCCATCCACAGGCGCGCGCGCCAGGCGGGGTGGGGAAGGGGGAAGAAGGCGCCGACCTCGCCCGCGCGCCGGACTCTCTCGGTCATGGTGAGACGGCGCGTTTCGGGCAGGTAACGGCCCTGCGCATAGGTGCCGACCAGCAGGGTGAGGCGCGTCTGCGGCATCTGGGCAAGCATGCGGTCATGCCATTTCGGCGCGCATTCGGGCCGCGGGGGGGGCATCGCCGCCCTTGCGCCTGCCGGGATAGCAGAAGCCCATCGGCATCAGCGCGACGCGGGCGGGATCGTAGAATTCCTCGCGCTCCATGCCGAGCCAGCCGCGCAGCCGGTCGCCGCTGTCATCGTCCCATGGCACCCCGCTTTCGTGGACCTTCGTTCCCGGCGCCTGACCGATGATGAGCACGCGCGAGGCCGGCGAAAACTGCACGACTGGCCGCGGTCCGAGCGGGAGATGTTCGGCGCAAAGCGTGCAGGCGGCGATCTCCTCGTGGAGTGCCTCCGCGCTCACCCCTCGACCCGCTCGGCGAGATCTAGCCAGCGCTCCTCGGCGGCGTCCTTTTCGGCGCGGGCGTTCTCGATGCCCTTGGAAATGGTCGCGAAACGCTGCGGGTCCTTGGCGAAGAGATCGGGGTCGGACAGGATCGCCTCGCCTTTCGCGATCGCGGCTTCGAGCTCCTCGATCCGCTGCGGCAGCGTCTCGTAATCGCGCTGGTCCTTGTAGGACAGCTTGTCCGCCTTGGGCGGAGGCGGGGAAGGCGCGGGCGCTTCAGCGGTCCCGCTTTTCGTCCTGGTGCTTCCGGCAACCGGCTTCTTCCGCTTCGCCTCCCAGTCCTCGTAGCCGCCAGCGACGATATCGACCTTGCCCGACCCGTCGAGGCCCAGCGTGACCGTCACCGTGCGATCGAGGAAGTCGCGGTCGTGGCTGACGATCAGCACGGTCCCCTCGAAATCGGCGATCACTTCCTGCAAAAGGTCGAGCGTCTCGAGGTCGAGATCGTTGGTCGGTTCGTCCAGCACGATGAGGTTCGCCGTGCGTGCGAATTCGCGGGCGAGCAGCAGGCGCGAACGCTCTCCGCCCGACAATATGCCGACCTTGGTATCGACAATGCCGGGATCGAACAGGAATTCCTTGAGATAGGCCTGGACGTGTTTGCGGTGGCCGCGCACGTCGATCCAGTCCCCGCCCTCGGCAAGGATCTGGCGCACACTCGCATCGGGTTCGAGCAGTTTCCTCTGCTGGTCGATCATGACGCCCGACAGGGTCCTGGCATGGGTGATCGTGCCGCTGTCGGGCTCCATCTCGCCCGTCAGCATCTTGAGCAGCGTCGTCTTGCCCGCCCCGTTCGCGCCGACGATCCCGATCCGGTCGCCGCGCTGGATGCGTAAGGAGAAGGGCTTGATGACGGTGCGGTTCCCGAAACTCTTGGTGATGCCTTCCGCGACGATCACCGATTTGGACTTGAAGTCCTCGTCGCTCGACAGCTTGAGCTTGGCCGTCCCGCTGGTCGAGATCATCGCCGCCCGCGTCGCGCGCATCTGGTGGAGCTTTTCCAGTCGCCCCTGGTTGCGCTTGCGCCGCGCGGTGACCCCGCGTTCGAGCCAGTGCGCCTCGATCTTGAGCCTGGCATCGAGCTTCTCGGCGGCGCGCGCTTCTTCGGCATAGACCTGTTCTTCCCACGCCTCGTAGCCGCCGAAGCCGACTTCCTTGCGCCGCAGCGTTCCCCGGTCGAGCCACAGGGTCGCTCGGGTCAGCCGCTTGAGGAAGGTGCGGTCGTGGCTGATCGTGATGAAGGCGCCGCGATAGCGCGACAGCCAGTCCTCCAGCCAGTCGATCGCCGACAGGTCGAGATGGTTGGTCGGCTCGTCGAGCAGCAGCAGGTCAGGGTCCTGAGCCAGTGCGCGGGCGATCGCGGCGCGGCGCCGCTCGCCGCCGCTGGCGGTCGCCGCCTCGCGGTTCATTTCGATGCCGAGCTGGCCGGCAATGGCTTCCACTTCGTGCGGCGCGGGCGCGTCCTCGCCCGCCAGTGCGAAGTCCATCAGGGTCGCCGCCTCGCTGAAATCCGGGTCCTGTTCGAGGAACACGATCCGTGTGCCGGGCTTGACCCGGCGAAGCCCTCGATCGGCCTCGATCCGACCGGTGATGAGCCGCAGCAGCGTCGTCTTGCCCGCGCCGTTGCGCCCGATGAGCGCGATCCGGTCCCCGGGCAGCACATGCAGATCGATCGGTTCCGGGCCATCGCTATTGGGGCCCCGGCCGAACAGCCAGCGCCCGCCCTGCTGGAGCGAGATGTCTTCGAGCGAGAGGATCGGGGGCTGGGCCATGAGGCGGCTCAGGTAATCGCTTGCATCGCGGCCCACAAGGCGGTTGATTGCAACCGGTTCAGGGGGAGGAAAGCCGGTCTGCGCAAAGGCGGGCGAAAAGGAGGACAATGTCCATGAAGACTGCCATATCCGCCGCACTTGCTGCGGGCGCACTCGCGATCCCTGCTGCGCCGCTCCACGCCGCCAGCGTCGAGATCGAGGCCGAGGGCCCAGTGATCGAGCTCAATGTCTATGAAAGCATCACCGCCGAGCCCGACATCGTCACGGTCGGCGCGGGCGTCACCACCGATGCGCCGACTGCGGTCGAGGCGATGCGGCAGAATGCGCAGGCGATGACCCGGGTGATCGACCGGATCAAGGCGCTGGGCGTGGACGAGAAGGATATCCAGACCACCGGTATCAACCTTTCGGCCCGCTACGATTACGACCGCGAGAACCGCGAGCAGGTCTTTCGCGGCTACACCGTCTCCAACCGGGTGAGCGTCAAGCTGCGCGACATCGAGGGCACGGGCGTAGTGCTCGATGCGCTGGTGGCGGCAGGGGCGACGGATATTTCGGGGCCGAATTTCCGGCTCGAGGACGATGCCGCAGCCAAGGACGAGGCGCGCAAGCGGGCTATCGAACGCGCCGGGGCGCGGGCGCGGGCCTATGCTGCAATGCTCGACTACGACGATGTCGAGGTGCTTCAGATCAACGAGACGATAGAGGGGCGGGGGCCATCACCTGCAAACGCTATGCGCGCGATGGACGCCGAAAGCGTCAAGGTCAGCGCCACCCCGGTCCAGCCCGGAATGGTCGAAACCGGCGTCAGCATCTCGATCACCTACGAACTGGTCGATGACGAAGAGGAAAGCTGAGGGCGCGCGCGGCCCATTCACAGCCCGTTCAAGGCCTTGCTGCTATTCGAACACCTGCCATGAAACGCATCCGCTCCCTTATCGCCGGTATCCTTGCAGCGCTTGCGCTCGGCGCGCTTGTCGCGCCGGCAAGCGCCGCAGGTGCGCCCGCCGACTTCGCGCAGGACCAGTCGCGCTCCGACCAGGGCGAGGCGCGCAAGGAAATGAAGGCGGGCAACATCAAGACGATCAGCGAGATCGAACGGCTGGTGCTGCCCCGGATGCGCGGCGCGGAATATCTCGGCTTCGCCTATGATGCGACCGCGCGCGCCTATCGGCTCAAGTTCATCAAGGACGGGCGCGTCATCAATGTCGATGTCGACGGGGCGACGGGCCGCATCATCAGTCGCTCGCGCTGAGGTCCTGTTTCGGGAAGATCAGTGGACACGGGAGCCTTGCGATCCCACGTAAGTTGACGAAACGGAGCCAAGCGCGCAACGAAACGCGCAATGCACAACAGGCAGATGGTGGACAATGCGCATCCTGATCGTCGAAGATGAACCCACGCTCGGCCAGCAGTTGAAGACGACGCTGGAACAGAACGGCTATGCGGTGGACCTGTCCACCGATGGCGAAGACGGGCATTTCCTCGGCAGCACCGAAGATTACGACGCGGTCATCCTCGACCTCGGCCTGCCCGAGATCGACGGGCTGACCGTGCTCGGCATGTGGCGGCGCGAGGGGCGCGATTTTCCCGTGCTCGTCCTTACCGCGCGCGACAGCTGGTCGGACAAGGTCGCAGGGCTGGATGCGGGCGCGGACGACTATCTCGCAAAGCCGTTCCAGACCGAGGAGCTGATTGCCCGCCTGCGCGCGCTGATCCGCCGGGCGAGCGGGAACACCTCCTCCGAGCTGACCGCGGGCGATGTCCGGCTGGACACGCGTTCGGGCCGGGTGACGCTGGCGGGCGAGCCGGTGAAGCTCACGGCGCAGGAATACAAGCTTCTGTCCTACCTGATGCATCACAAGGGCAAGGTCGTCAGCCGCACCGAACTTATAGAGCATATCTACGACCAGGATTTCGACCGCGATTCCAACACGATCGAGGTTTTCGTCACCCGCATCCGCAAGAAACTCGGCGCAGAAGTGATCACGACGATCCGTGGCCTCGGTTACAGCCTCGACGACCCGGCAGACGCACCGCGGGCCTGATCCCACGGGCAGCGCCGCGAACTCGCCTGAGGGCGGGGCCGGGAGTGCTGCCTCCGCCGGGGATGCCGGCGTGACCCCTGCGCCCGGCCGACCACTCGCCATGCGTCGCCGCGGGAGCCTCGCGAGGCGCATGGGGCTTATCGCGACGGTCTGGATCCTCGTGCTCCTGCTGGGCGGCGGGCTTGCTCTCGAACGCACACTGACGGGCCAGGTCGAGGAGAATTTCGACGAACAGCTCGAATACATCCTCACCGCGATGATCGCCTCGGCCGAAGTGCAGCCCGGCGGCGAGGTGTCCTTCTACCGCGTGCTTGGCGACCAGCGTTTTCTCGAGCCCGGGAGCGGCCTCTATTGGCAGATCGACGGAGACGGACAGGATCCCTGGCCATCGCGCAGCCTGTGGGACCGCACGCTCGAACTGCGCGGCGTGGTCGAACGAGACGGCGGAGGCGGTTTCGACAGCGAACCGCGTTTCTACAATTCGCGCCAGTTCGAAGGCGAGCCGCTGCGCATCGCCGAGCGCACCGTGATCCTGCCCGGGAGCGACACGCGCTGGACCTTCGCGGTCGCGAGCGCGACGGAGGAAATCGACGCGCAGGTGCAGCGCGTGCGGCTGATCCTGATCTGGAGTTTCGCCGTGCTTGGTCTTGGCCTCATCGGCATGGCGCTGCTTCAGATCCGCTATGGCCTCTCCCCCCTGCGGCGGGTGCGCGCGGCGATCCAGAAACTGCGCACGACAGGTGAGAACCGCATCACCGAACCGCTGCCCGAAGAGGTCCAGCCGCTGGTCGAGGAATTGAACGCGTTGCTCGCCCATTCGGAGAAACAGGCCGAGGAAGCGCGCCGCCATGCGGGCAATCTCGCCCATGCACTCAAGACGCCGCTCACCGTGCTTACGAATGCCGCGACCGCGCGCGCACCGGACCTTTCGGACGCGGTGTTCCGGGAGACACGGGTGATGCAGCGCCATGTCGACCACCATCTCGCCCGGGCCCGCGCGGTCGGGCGGCGCGCGGTCGGTCATGCCCGCACCAATGTCCGCGAAAGCGCGGAAGCGGTGCGCCGCGCGGTCGAGCGGCTCCACCCCGAAGGCCGGCTCGATATCGCGGGAAGCGGCTCCGCCGAAGTCGCGGTCGAGCGGCAGGACCTCGACGAGATACTCGGCAATCTCATCGAGAATGCGGCGAAATATGGCGGCGGCAGCGTGTTCGTGACGATCGACCAGGAACCGCAGGCCGACCAATGCCTGATCTGGATCGAGGATGACGGTTCCGGAATTCCCGAGGCCGAGCGCACTCGCATTTTCGGTCGCGGCGCGCGGCTCGACACCGACAAGCCGGGCACCGGGCTCGGCCTCGCCATCGTGCGCGACGTGGTGGAGATCTATGGCGGCTCGGTAAGGCTGGGCGAGAGCGAGGACCTTGGCGGCCTGCTCGTCGAACTCAGCCTGCCGCGCGCCTGATCCGTTTTTCGGCAACCTGCGAAGGGTTTCAACAGACTTGCGCGTTAAGGGGACGACGCCATCACTCGCAACCCACACGAACGGGGCCAATCGCGCGAAACGGTATGAAGGGGAGCCTCGCTCCGAAGCCGCCGGGCTCAACGCCCGCCGAGGACAGGTACGACGCGGCGCTCGTCGCGCGCATCGCCGCGCGCGAGGAAGCCGCTCTCGCGGAGGCGATCACGGCGCATGCCTCGCTTCTTCACCGGATCGCCTACCGGATGCTGGGTGACGCGCACGAAGCCGAGGATGTCGCGCAGGAAGCCCTGCTGAGGCTCTGGGACAAGGCACCCGGCCTTGCCGGGCGGACGATCCGGCTGGGGCCATGGCTCAAGCGGGTGACGGTCAATCTGGCGATTGACCGCCTGCGCGCTGGCCGCCGCAACGCCCAAGAAGAGGTGCCCGAGCGCGCCGACGAGGCCCCGCTTGCCGACGATGTGATCGCCGGCGAGCAGCGCGATGCCATGGCCCGCGCACTGATCGCCGCGCTGCCCGAGCGCCAGCGGGCCGCGATCGTGCTGACCTATTACGAAGACCTCGCCAATGCCGAGGCGGCCGAGATCTTGGAGATGAGCATAAAGGCCTTCGAATCCCTCCTCCACCGCGCCCGCGCCGCTCTGCGCAAGGCGTTCGAGGCGCAGGCGGCGGCCGCAGGAGATCCGTCATGACCGATCCCGCCAAGAACGAGGGCGCGCCGATCCGGCCCGGCGAACCGTTGGACGAGGTGCTGCGTGCCGCGCGCGTGCCGCCGCTGTCGGACGATTTCGCCCAGCGCGTTCTTTCCCGCACCGCCGATCGTTCCGACGATCGTCCCGGCGAGCTTCCGCCTTTGCGCGCACCACGCACCGGAGCCCCGCGCTGGCGCAGTGGGCGGCGGATAGTTCTGGGAGTGGGCGTTTTCGGCGCACTTGCCGGCGCGGCTGCTGCGGCGGGCCTGTTCGGCGCGTTTCCCGACCGGGTGCCCGCGCCCGGCGAATTGTGGGCGCGAATGGCGGGACCCGAAATCGTCGTTCCGCCTGCCTCCGCGCCCAATATCGCTCCGCCGCGCCCCGATGAGACCGCAGCGCCAGTCGCGATCGAGGGCGCCATCGACACGCCGGAAGAGCTTGAAGAGGTCTTTCGCCGTTTCGACGATTTTCGCACTCGCCGGCTCGAACTGCGCCGCTATGCGGCCGACCGTCGGCTTGAACGGGCACTCGAACGGCGCCGCGAGCAGGGCCTGCCGGTACCGAGTGCCGAACAGCAAGCACACCTGCGCGAACGGCTCGGCACAATTCGCGAGCGGCGCGAGGATCGGTTCGGCGAGCGGCTGGAATCCCGCCGCGAGGAATTGCGCGGCGCCATCGAGTCGGGCGAGGCGATCGAGCGCGATGACTTCCTGCGCCGCGACCGTGGGACGGGCGCCGGTATGCCGATCCTGGACCGGTTCGAGCGGCTTCGCCAGCTCCCGCCTGAGGAACGCCGCGAGCGGCTGAGGCTGTGGCGCGAGCGCCGCGAACAGCGGATCGAACGCCTGATCGAGGGCGCTGCCGAAGGCGATCCGGATGGGCTCACCGAAGAGGCTCAGGCGCCGCCGGAAACGTTGCCCGCAGGCGATGCCGCACCGGGCGACACCTGAACGCTGCAAAAAATCATTCGCCGGGCAAAGGATCGGCCGGGCCTTTCGCGTTGAACCAATGACCCTGCCCGAACGGTGAAAGCCGGGCCGGGGCCATTCACGACCCCTTGCTCCGAAAGGATGAGACGATGCGACCCACGACCTGCTTTCCGGCCCTTACAGCGCTTGCCGCGCTCGGAATCGCCGCGAGCCCTGCGCTCGCACAGGAAACCCGCACGAGAACTCATGACGGGCCCAATGCGGTGGTCACCCAGACCACCACGGTCGATCCACAGGCCGGCACGCTCGACCGTGACCGCAGCGCGACCCACAAGGAAAGCGGCAAGACGGTCTCGACCACGATCGACCGCCGGCGCACCGAGACCGGCTCTACCGTGAGCCGCAGCCGGACCGGGCCCGAAGGCAGGACGCGTTCTTTCGAAGGCGAACGGGTGCGGGGCGAAATGGGCTCTACATTCGCCGGCACGGCAACGGCGCGCGGCGGCGAACAATACGGCGTTTTCGGTGAGCGCAGCCGCGATGGTGCGGGCACTTCGAAGCCAGCCAGCGCCTGACGGGTCCCGAGGGCCAGACGCTTTTCGCGCGCGAGCGCAGCACCACCCGTTCACGCAACGAAAGCGGGCAGCTCCAGACCGACCGCAGTGTGAGCCGCACCCGCGATCCGGACTTCCGCCCCAGGCGTTCGGGGCAGGGCCAACGCGCCCGCCGATCGCCGCGCTGATCGGGTTCGAGCCGCGCGCTTCTTGGCCAGGCCCCGGCCAGGGACGCACATGACCCGGCGGCTCGGCAGGCCGGTCCGCAGCCGATACCCGTGATCGGGGTGGGCCGGGCTGGGCACACGGGGCGGGTTCCGTTTCGTGTGCCCCCTTTCATCGCCGGCTTCATTAAGCGCCTATTCAAGCTCTCGCGCGCAGCCTGCGCGTCCCTTTCGTCAGAGGTACGCGATGACCAGGATGGCCTTGATGGTCCTTGCAGCGACGTTCGCCCTGGGGGCCTGCACTTCGGCCGGTTCGCGCGGAGACCTCGCGGGTGCGCGCACCGTCTTTCACAACCCTTTCGCGACGATGGAACGCTTCGAGGACGAAATGCGCGATGGCGCCTTCCTCCCGGGCTCGGGCCGTTTCGCGTTCGACCGCGAAGGCAATCCGATCCGCCTGAGGCGCGAGGAGCGCCGCGCAATGCGGGATCGGGCGGCAGCGGTTCGCTCGACGATCATCCTGCGCGATGCGCTGGAGCGGGGACAACGGGTGCCGATCCCGCTCGATGCACCCTCGCGGCGGGAGGACGCAGGCGGCACGCCCGCGATCGAACCGTCTCCGGGCGCTCCACCGATCGCAGTCCCGGTTTCGCTGCCCGCACCCCTACCGCCGGCCCCGATAGCCCGGGAGCGACGCTGAGGGTTCAGCCCGAACGCGCTTTTTCGTGGTGTCGGATCACTTCGTCGATGATGAAGCGCAGGAATTTCTCGGAGAATTCGGGGTCGAGATCGGCCTCTTCCGACAATTTGCGCAGCCGTGCGATCTGGCGCTGTTCGCGCGCGGGATCGGCGGGAGGCAGGGTCACGCGCGCCTTGTATTCGCCTACCGCCTGGGTGATCCGGAACCGCTCGGCGAGCATGTGAATGATCGCCGCGTCGATATTGTCGATGCTTTTGCGATAGGCCGCGAGCACGGGGTCGAGCGCGGGCGCGGATGCGCCCTGCGAGGGATCCTGCTGCGGGTCGGCAGTGTGCGTGTCGTTGGACATGGCTTGCAAAGCTAACAGCAATTTGCGGCTTGCCAAGCGTCCAAGGCTCGCGCAAATGCGTCGCTCATGACAGCCGACGTCGTTCCACTGCCGCGCAAGCGGCCGACGCTCGATCCGATGCTCTCGCTCACGGCGAGCGGCATGAATGCGGTGAACACCGTCATTCTCGAACGGATGCAGAGCGAAATCCCCCTGATCCCGCGGCTTGCGGGGCATCTGATTTCGGGCGGAGGCAAGCGGCTGAGACCCATGCTCACGCTCGCTGGGGCGGAGCTGGTCGGTTACAACGGCACGCGGCATCACAAGCTCGCAGCGGCGGTCGAATTCATCCACACCGCGACGCTGCTTCACGACGATGTCGTCGACGGCAGCGAACTGCGTCGGGGGAAAGCGGCGGCGAACATCGTGTTCGGCAATCCCGCGACCGTGCTGGTCGGCGACTTCCTGTTCAGCCGCGCCTTCGAACTGATGACCGAGGACGGCAGCCTTCGGGTGCTCAAGATACTCAGCCATGCAAGCGCGGTGATCGCCGAGGGCGAGGTCTCGCAATTGACCGCCCAGCGCCAGATCGAGACGAGCGAGGAACGCTACCTCCACATCATCGGGGCCAAGACCGCCGCGCTCTTTGCCGCTGCGAGCCAGATCGCCGCAGTGGTCGCCGAATGCTCGGAAGAGCAGGAGCGCGCGCTCGAGGATTACGGGCGCAATCTCGGCGTGGCCTTCCAGCTCGTCGACGATGCGATCGACTATGATTCCGACGCGGCCCAGATGGGGAAGGACCGGGGTGACGATTTCCGCGAGGGCAAGATGACGCTCCCCGTCATCCTCGCCCATGCCCGCGGCGACGAGGCCGAGCGCAAGTTCTGGAAGGACGCGATCCTTGGCCACAAATCGGGCGACGAGGATTTCGCGCGGGCCGTTTCCCTGATCGAAAAGCACGATGCGCTCGAAGATACGCGCGAGCGGGCGCGTCACTTCGCACACCGGGCAATCGACGCGATCTCGATCTTTCCCGACGGCAAGGCGCGCGCTGCGATGACCGAAGCGGCGCAATTCGCGGTCGCGCGCGGATACTAGACAAGAAAAACCCCGCGGCCTGCATTGCAGGGGCGGGGCCTTTCCTTCACTTGAGCCTTAAGACTGGCGCGTCGCCGTCCAGCGGAAAACGCTGTCATCGCGCGGGTCGGTGCTGACGCCCTTGAGCGTATCGCCTTCGACGGTAAGATCGAGAACGTTGATGACTTCACCGTCGCGCATGTAGGTTTCGCGATAGGTATTCTCACCGGTCTTCTCGACCTTCACCACGCCGCCGGTCTCGTCATCCTCTGGCGTGACGGCATCGCCGCCGAGCACGGCGGTATACCCGCCGCTATTGCCCTTGCTGATGATCGTGTCGCCATCGATTTCATAGCTGAAGGTAAGCGCGGCGTCGCTCATCGGGCCGATTTCCTTCAGCTCCCAGTCACCGGAGGCGGCGTGGGAGCCGTCGGGGCCTGCCGCCGTGCGCTGCAGCACGGTCGTCCCCTCGGTCGTCTCTTCGCCGTCCATGTTGGTCCAGGCAATGGTCATGGTCTGACCGTCCTCGCTGACGGTCCATGTGGATTCGCCGAGCTGCTTGTCGCCGCGGCGGCTGGCGGAACTAATGGTCATGTCGTCGACCATCGCGACCTTCAGCGCATCGACGCCCGGTCGGTCGACTTCCTGCCATTCCCCATTCGCGGTGATCGAGAACGCAGGCTTGCAGCTGTTGCAGGTGTAAGTGCCGTCGGCAAACACGTAGCTGTCCACGTCGTTCTCGGCCTGCGCCGATGCGACGTCCGCCTTCCACGTCCCCGCGAGCGATCCGCTTTCGCTTGCCGTCGCGGTGGTTTCGGCATTCTCTTCCGCGCATGCGGCGAGGCCCATGGCCAGCGTCATCGCGGCCATGGCCGTCATCATCTTGTTCATCGATTTTCCCCTCAGTGCAAATCGCCCGCGCCATCCGATTGTGTGGACACGGACGCATTTCGACTGCGCCCTGAGCTGAGATGTATCAAACAAACGATGTTTCACCAAATGTCGGCAGGCCGATTGACCGCCCGAGGGGGCTTGCGAGCCCGCGCAAATCTGCCACAGCCGCGCGCATGTCCGACGACCTGCCGATACGCGAAGTGCTGCCGCAGGTGCTCGCCGCCCTGCGCGAAGGCGGGGTGGGGGTGCTCGTCGCGCCGCCGGGGGCGGGCAAGACGACGGCGGTGGCGCCGGCCCTGCTGGAGGAGGAATGGTGCTCGGGGCAGGTCATCCTCACCTCGCCGCGAAGGGTCGCCGCGCGCGCTGCGGCAGAGCGCATGGCCGCCATGCTGGGGGAGGAGCCCGGCGGGACCATCGGCTATGCGACACGGCTCGAAAGCCGGGTCTCGGCAAGGACCCGCGTGCTCGTCGTGACCGAGGCCATCCTCGTCAATCGGCTGGTCGAAGACCCGGAAATGCCCGGCGTCGCCGCTCTCCTGTTCGACGAAGCGCATGAACGGCATCTCGACAGCGATCTCGGCCTTGCCCTCGCGCTCGAGAGCCGAACCGTGCTGCGCGAGGACCTGCGCGTGCTGGTCATGTCGGCGACGATCGAAGGCGCGCGCTTCGCCCGGCTGCTGGGTGAAGGTGCGCCCGTCATCGCAAGCCAGGGGCGCAGCTTTCCGCTCGAAATCAAGTGGCTTGGCGGGGATGCTTCGCTCGGAATCGAGGATCGCGTGGCAGGCGCCGTGATGCAGGCCTGGCGCGAGGAGGCGGGCGACGTGCTCGCCTTCCTGCCGGGACTGCGCGAGATCGAACGGGTGCGCGAACGGCTCGAGCCGCGTCTGCCCGAAACGCCGATCCTGCCGCTCCACGGCGCGGTCGAACCCGCCGCGCAGCGCGCCGCCATTGCCCGCGATCCGCAGGGGCGCCGCCGGATCGTGCTGGCAAGCGCGATCGCGGAGACATCGCTCACCCTCGACGGGGTTGCGGTCGTGGTCGACAGCGGCCTTGCGCGCCACGCCAAGTTCGACCCTGCGGCCGGCACCACCCATCTCGTCACCCGCAGGGCGAGCCGCGCCGCTGCCGATCAGCGCGCGGGCCGCGCCGCGCGGCAGGGGCCGGGCGTCGCCTACCGGTTGTGGGAGGAGGGCGGGCATTTCGGCCGGCCCGAATTCGCAGCGCCGGAAATCGAGACCGCCGACCTCGCACCGCTCGTGCTGACGCTGGCGCGTTGGGGGATGGGCGATCCGGGCGCGCTGCCATGGCTCGACCCGCCGCCCGAAGCTGCCATCACGAGCGCAAGGGGGCGGTTGGAAGCGATGGGTGCGCTCGATGGGGATGGCCGGATCACGCCCTGGGGCGAGAAGGTCGCCGCGCTGCCGATGGCGCCCGATCAAGCCGCCGCGCTGCTCCTTGCCGCCGAGGCGGGCTGCGAGGAGGACACGGCCCGTCTCGTCATGCTTCTTCAGGAACGCGGGCTTGGCGGGCGGGGAGAGGACCTCGCGCAGCGCCTTGGCGGCTGGGCGCGCGAGCGGGGCAAGCGGGCCGAGGCGGCGCGCGGAACGGCGCGGGGCTGGGCGAAGCGGGCGCGGGGATTGGCCGCGCGCGGCGGCCGCGCGCTCGACCCGTTCGAATGCCTCGCCCTTGCGCGGCCCGATTTCGTCGCGCGCCGGCGCGATGCGAGCGGGGAGAATTGGCTCGCGGCGGGCGGGCGCGGGTTCCGGCTCGATCCGGCCTCGCCGCTGGCGCGCGCGGAGTGGATCGTGATCGGCGACGCGCAGGGGCAGGCGGCAGGCGCTCGGATCACCGCCGGGGCGGAGCTTTTGGCCGACAGGGTCGCCGCGATCTTTGCAGACCGGATCGAGGAAGCGCTTGCAACGGATTGGGACGGCGAAAAGAAGCGTGTTCGCGCGATGCGTCGGCGGCGGTTCGGCGCGATCACGCTGGCGAGCGTGCCAGAGCCTTCGCCGGACCCGCAGGCGGTTGTGGACATACTTGTGGATAAGGCTCTGGAAAGCCTGGGGGAGAAAGAGGGGGCCAACAGCACCCTGCTCCCGGCAGGTTTCCTTGCCCGCGCGCGATTTGCCGGTGTCGATGCGCTGTCCCTCGATGCTCTGCGGGACAATGCGGCGCTGTGGCTCGCTCCGCTGCTCTTCGGGCGGCGCGATCTCGACATTGCGCCGGGACGGGTGGCTGAGGCCGCGCTCGGCCTTGTCGACTGGGACAGCCGCCAGAGGCTCGATCGCGATGCGCCGACCCATTTCACCTCGCCCGCCGGGACCCGGCACGAAATCGATTATGCGGGCGAGGACGCGCCGAGCGTGGAGGTTCGGGTACAGGCGCTGTTCGGTCTCGATGCGCATCCGATGATCGGCAAGACGCCGCTATTGCTCAAGCTGACGAGTCCGGCGGGCCGCCCGGTTCAGGCGACGCGCGACCTTCCCGGTTTCTGGCGCGGCAGCTGGACGGACGTGGCGAAGGACATGAAGGGCCGTTACCCGAAGCACCGCTGGCCTGAACGGCCATGGGAGGAAAAGCCGAGCCTCAAGACAAAGAATGCCTTCAACCGCGGGTGATTCTGGATTATCGCCAAAGCATAATTCATGGCGGGATCAACGGCGCGCGCAGCGCGCCGCAAGGCCGACCGGCCGCCCGCAGTGACGCGAGCGCAGCTCGCATGAGCGAGGAAACGAAACAGAAATGCCTGCAGTGATCTACCAGCAGCCCAAGAGCGCGATGCAATCGGGCAAGGCCAAGACCGATACCTGGGTGCTCGAATTCGAGCGATCCGAGGCGCTGCGTCCCGATCCGCTGATGGGCTGGGCCGGAAGCGGCGACACGCAGGCGCAGGTGCGGCTGAACTTCCCGACGAAGGACGCGGCGAAGGCCTATGCCGAGAAATACGGCATCCCCGCGCGGGTCCATTCGACGCCGCCCAAGCGGCTCAAGCTCCAGGCCTACGCGGATAATTTCAAGTGAGACACTCACCGCACAAGCGGTGTTGAATTCGCGTTCTTTTCGCGCCATATGCACGTCCGGGAGTCGGGTGGACGTTTGCGTTCGCTCACCGGGTCAGGTCCGGAAGGAAGCAGCCCAGGTGAATTGCGGCGGGTCGCTCGGCTCCTTAAACCCTCTCGCATGACCGATGAGACCCGCATTGCGGCAAGCCGATGGGCCACGCCTTTCGAGCATTCCGATCCCGACCGACTTCACTTGCTCCGGGTCGATTATCCCTCTTGCGCATGGGTTCAGTACAGGGACGGGCGGCATTTCGACTTTTCCGAATTCACGCGCGAAGGCGAATGCGCAATCCTCGTCTTCTGCGAGGACGATCTGACAGTCTATCGTGTTTCGGCTCAGGTCGATGCCATCTGTATTCATGACGAACGCGACTTTCCCCAGATCGACGAATGGTCGACCAATTCGGGCAAGGCGGCGATCCGCCTGACGGGCACTCGCCTTCACGCGAGCCTTTCCGCTTTCATCAACGGCGAGGAGCCGACCTATTGCATCGTCACCGGCGATGACTGCGCGGAATTCATCTGCCTTGGCGAACCGCTGATCGAAGCTGTCGGCAAGGTGGAGGATAGCCGTCCTTCTTTCCATTAGCGGCGCATGACAAACCGCTTTCGAGCGCCTAGCTTGGGCACGTGAACGATTCCGACCCAGACCTGCCCGAGACCGAGGACGAGGACCGCCCGAGCGCGGCCGAACTCGAAGCTGCGGGCCAGAATTCCATGTTCGGCGAGGCGCCGCCAGCACCCGCTGTGTCCGAACCCGATCCTGCGCCCGTCGCCGCTTCCGCTGCCGCCAGTCCGGCCGCTCTCCCGCCCGACCCGGCGCAGCCCTACCGCGTGCTTGCGCGCAAGTACCGCCCGCAGACCTTCAGCCAGCTGATCGGGCAGGAGCCGATGGTCCGCACGCTCGCCAATGCGATCGAGCGCGACCGGCTGGCCCATGCCTTCCTGATGACCGGGGTGAGGGGGGTCGGCAAGACCTCGACCGCGCGGCTCATCGCCAAGGCGCTGAACTGCGTCGGCACGGACGGAACCGGCGGCCCGACGATCGACCCCTGCGGCGTGTGCGAACCCTGCCGCGCCATCGCCGAGGGGCGGCATATCGACGTGATCGAGATGGATGCGGCCTCGAACACCGGGGTCGACGACGTGCGCGAGATCATCGACGCGGTGCAGTACTCCGCCGTTTCCGCGCGATACAAGATCTACATCATCGACGAAGTCCACATGCTCACGCGCAATGCGTTCAACGCATTGCTCAAGACGCTTGAGGAACCGCCCGCGCACGTGAAGTTCCTTTTCGCCACGACCGAGGTGGAAAAGCTGCCAGTCACGGTGCTGAGCCGCACTCAGCGCTTCGACCTCAGGCGGATTTCGGCGGACATGCTGGCGCGGCATTTCGCCTGGGTGTGCTCCGAAGAAGGGGTCGAGGCGGAGGACGAGGCCCTCAATATCGTCGCGGCGGCGGCCGAAGGATCGGTGCGCGACGGGCTTTCGATCCTCGACCAGGCGATCGCCCACGCCGATCTCGATGCACAAGGCGAAGGCGGCGGCAAGGTGACGGCGGCAAGGGTGCGCGACATGCTCGGTCTTGCCGACAAGAGCGCCCAGCGCCGCCTGCTGGGCCATGTGCTCGAAGGCGATGCGAAGGCACTGCTGGCGGGCGTGGACGAACAATATGCGCTCGGCGTCGAACCGATCGCGCTCATGCGCGCGCTGATGGACCTCGTCCACCGGATCACCGTCGCGCAGGTTGCGGGGGCCGAACCTGACGCTCCGAGCGAGGACGAGCGCACCGCACTCGCCGATTTCGCCGCGCGGCTGGGGGCGGGCGAGCTGCACCGGCTGTGGCAATTGCTGCTCAAGGGGCATGAAGAGGTACGCACCGCGCCCGACCCGCTGGTTGCCCTTCAGATGGCGCTGCTGCGCGTGCTCCATGCGAACGAGATGCCGGATCCCGGCAAGCTTGCGCGGCGGATCGAGGACCTTGCAAAGAACGGTCCTGCATCGCACGCGCAATCGGTCGAAGCGGGCGGTGAAGCACGAGCCGAAACGCGCGGCCCTGCCGCTGGATCAGTGGGTGACGCCTGGGCGGCCTTGATCGAACGGGTCGACAATGCCGGGCACCTGCGTGTCGCTCAGATCATGCGCGACCGCGTGCGGGTGATCGAACTTGGCGAGGAGCGCCTCGTCTTCGAACAGGCGGACAGCTTCCCCGATGACCCCGTGCCCGAGATCCGCGACGTGCTGTTCAAGCTGACCGGGCGGCGCTGGCAGGTGGAGAAGGGCGAGGGGGCTGCGCAGCCTAGCCTGCGCGAAGCGGCCGCAAGCGAGGCGCGCGCCGCGCGCGAGCGGATCGAGGCCGACCCGCTGGTGCGCGCCGCATTGGAGAATTTCCCCGAGGCCGAATTGCTCGTCGACGAACAGGGGCAGGGGGCCAAGGTCGCGCGCATGGGCCGCGCGACGTGAACGATATGGAGTGAACGACATGAAATCGATGGAAGAGATGATGCAGGCCGCCCAGCAGGCGGCCGAGACGATCCAGAAACAGATGAACGAGATGCAGGTCAAGCTCGACAACATGGAGGTCGAGGGCCAGTCGGGCGGCGGCCTCGTCAAGGTCCGCGCATCCGCCAAGGGCCGCATCATGGGCGTCGCGATCGACGACAGCCTGATGAAGCTCGGGGAAAAGCAGGTGCTCGAGGACCTCGTCACCGCTGCATTCAACGATGCGCGCGACAAGGCC
Source organism: Erythrobacter litoralis (assembly GCF_001719165.1). Taxonomy (NCBI): domain Bacteria; kingdom Pseudomonadati; phylum Pseudomonadota; class Alphaproteobacteria; order Sphingomonadales; family Erythrobacteraceae; genus Erythrobacter; species Erythrobacter litoralis. The sequence continues at coordinate 2,067,733 of NZ_CP017057.1, read as the reverse complement.
GACCGTGTTTCGGCCGAACAGATGAAGGAAATGCAGGGCTCGATGGGCCTGCCGCCCGGGTTCAACCTGCCGGGGATGGGCTGAGCGCTGGCCGCACTGCCTTAGGAACTGAGGCCCTTGCGGCCGAAACCCCCTGGCTTTCGCTGGGTGCGGGCGGGGGCCGGAGCCGAAGCCTGAGCCGGAGCATCGGCAATTGGCGGGCGCTTCGCCAGGTAGCGTGAGAGCGCCGCATCGGGATCGAAATCCGACACGGGTTCGGGCTCCGCTTCCAGCGGATTGATCCTCGTCGCGGGACGCGCGGCGAGCTTGTCTGAGGCGGTTTTGGGAGCCTTCCGCCCGAACACCGTGCCGAAAGCGTTGCGGATGCCAAGGACGAAGCACGCCCCCGCCCCGATCAGCATGGCGAGGGCTGCGAAATAGAGCGGCAGCCGCTCGCCCGGGGTGGCGCCGGTATCCCCGACCGCTTCGACCAGGCCCGAGAGCACGAGCAGGACGAAGCCGCCGATCAGCCACGCAATCACTTTCATCAGGCCGCTCCTTCCCGCGAGCACACGGGCACCGAATAGCCGCGCGAAAGTTAAGGCTTCGCAAGCCGCGTCCACAGCCTAATCGAACCCGCCATTGCGAGCGGGCGCGGTGCTTCCCATATTCTCGGGCAAAGGCAGGCCCGAGCGCCCGCTGCCACACGTTCCTTACGGACCCAAGAATATGACCCAGACCTTTCCCCTTCTCCCCCTTCGCGACATCGTCGTCTTTCCCGGCATGGTCGTCCCCCTCTTCGTCGGGCGCGACAAGTCTGTCGCGGCGCTCGAGGCGGCGATGGAAGCGTCCAAGGACATCTTCCTGCTCGCCCAGCTCGATCCCGGCACGGACGATCCGGCGGCCGATGACCTTTACGATGTCGGCGTCGTCGCGCAGGTGCTTCAGCTGCTGAAGCTCCCCGACGGCACGGTGCGCGTGCTCGTCGAAGGCACGCATCGCGCTCAACTGACGGCGCTTTCGGATCTCGACGACCACGTTCTCGCCGAAGTCGAGCTGCTCGAACCCGAAACCGTCGCGGGCAGCGAAGTCACCGCGCTGATGCGGCAGGTGACCGAACAGTTCGGCGAATACGCCAAGCTCAACAAGAAGCTCGGCGAGGAAACCAATATCGAACTCGGCGAAGTCGACGATGCCGGCCAGCTTGCCGACATGATCGCCGCCGCGATCAGCGCCAAGGTTTCCGACAAGCAATCTCTCCTTGCCGAGGGCAATCCCTTGAAGCGGCTCGAACTCGTCATGGCCTTCATGGAAGGCGAGCTCTCGGTGCTCCAGGTCGAGCGCAAGATCCGCGGGCGCGTGAAGCGCCAGATGGAGAAGACGCAGCGCGAATACTACCTCAACGAACAGCTCAAGGCGATCCAGAGCGAACTGGGCGGCGGCGACGGCGAGGACGGCGACGAGATCGCCGAACTGACCGAGAAGATCGAGAAGACCAAGCTTTCCAAGGAAGCCAAGGCCAAGGCGCAGGCGGAGTTGAAGAAGCTCAAGGGCATGCAGCCGATGAGCGCCGAGGCGACCGTCATCCGCAATTATCTCGACGTGCTGCTGGGCCTGCCCTGGGGCAAGAAGTCGAAGATCAAGAAGGACATCGCCAAGGCGCAGGACGTGCTCGATGCGGACCATTACGGCCTCGAAAAGGTCAAGGACCGGATCATCGAATATCTCGCCGTGCAGGCGCGCACCAACAAGCTGAAGGGGCCGATCCTGTGCCTCGTCGGCCCGCCCGGCGTCGGCAAGACCTCGCTCGGCAAGTCCATTGCTAAGGCGACGGGCCGCGAATTCGTGCGCCAGTCATTGGGCGGCGTGCGCGACGAGGCGGAAATCCGCGGCCATAGGCGGACCTATATCGGCTCGATGCCGGGCAAGATCGTCAGCAACCTCAAGAAGGCGGGCACGATCAATCCGCTGTTCCTGCTCGACGAGATCGACAAGCTCGGCCAGGATTTCCGGGGCGACCCCGCCTCGGCCCTGCTCGAAGTGCTGGACCCGGAACAGAACAACAAGTTCCAGGACCACTATCTGGAACTCGACCTCGACCTGTCGGGGATCATGTTCGTGACCACCGCGAACAGCCTCGACCTGCCGCAGCCGCTGCTCGACCGGATGGAGATCATCCGGCTCGAAGGCTATACCGAGGACGAGAAGGTCGAGATCGCCAAGCGCCACCTGCTGCCCAAGCAGATCGAGGAGCATGGCCTCAAGGACGGCGAATTCGAGCTGACCGACGAGGGTCTGCGCGACCTCATCCGCTATTACACCCGCGAGGCGGGCGTGCGCACGCTGGAGCGCGAAATTGCGCGGCTGGCGAGGAAGTCCCTGCGCAAGATCCTCGAAGGCGAAGTCGAGAGCGTTACCGTGACGCCCGAGAATCTCGGCGACTTCGCGGGCGTGCGCAAGTTCAAGCACGGCATGAGCGAGGAAGAGGCGCAGGTCGGCGCGGTGACGGGGCTCGCCTGGACGCAGGTCGGCGGCGAACTCCTGACCATCGAAAGCGTCACCACACCGGGCAAGGGCGAAGTCAAGACGACCGGCAAGCTCGGCGAAGTGATGAACGAGAGCGTCGCGGCGGCCTTCAGTTTCGTCAAGGCGCGCGCGCCCGCCTACGGCATCAAGCCCTCGATCTTCCAGCGCAAGAATGTCCACATCCACCTGCCCGAAGGCGCGGTGCCCAAGGACGGGCCGAGCGCGGGTGTCGGGATGGTCACCTCGATCGTATCGACCCTGACCGGCGCGCACGTGCGTCCCGACATCGCCATGACCGGCGAAGTGACCCTGCGCGGCCGGGTGCTGGCGATCGGCGGGCTCAAGGAGAAACTGCTCGCGGCCATTCGCGGCGGCATCAAGACCGTTCTCATCCCGGAGGAAAACGTCAAGGATCTCGCGGAGATTCCGGACAATGTGAAGGAAGGCCTGGAGATCATCGCCGTGAGCCATGTCGACGAGGTGCTCGAACGCGCGATCATCGACATGCCCGCCCCGATCGAATGGACCGAGGCCGACGATCTCGCGTCGCAGCCACGCGGGCCGGCTGCGGGGGAAAATCCCTCGGTTTCGGACGTGCCAACCGCGCATTGAGCCGCTAGGAGATCCGGGCTTGCCGCGAATCGCGGTAAGGGTCGCAAACTACTCGGGAAACGCGCTGGATGAGCGGATCATGAGGCGAACCACGGTTCGTCGCAAAAGCGATACACTCGTCCTCAAAGCGCGCTTTCGCGGGCGATTTGCCTTTGACAGCCTCTCGCAAAAAGTCTCAACTTGTGAGCTTTCGGGGGAGGCGATTCACCGAATGAACGAATTGATCTCAACACTGAGGGGGTTCCCAAGATGAACAAGAACGATCTGATCAGCGCCGTTGCCGAAACCAGTGGCCTGTCCAAGAATGACGCGTCGAACGCCGTGGAAGGCGTGTTCGAAGCGATCACCAAGGCGCTGTCGAGTGGCGACGAAGTGCGTCTGGTCGGGTTCGGCACGTTCTCGGTCGCGAAGCGCAAGGCCTCGACTGGCCGTAACCCGCGCACCGGCGAGGAAATGAAGATTCCGGCTTCGAACCAGCCCAAGTTCAAGGCCGGCAAGGGGCTCAAGGACGCCGTCAACTGACACCCTTGGGCTCCGGGCCGAAGCCCGGGCAAAGAAAGACCCCGCCGACCGCAAGGCCGGCGGGGTTTTTCGTGCGCGAATTCGGCCGCGCTGAGCGCGAAAAGGGGGCCTCAGGGCGTGAGGTCGATCAGCGCAGTCGGCGCCGACTTCGTTCGCGGCGAAATTTCCCACATCAGCATTTCGCCCGTCGGGGTGCGGCTCGCGCCTTCGTCGGTGTTGTTGGCGAGGATGCGCGTCGATCCCTTCATCACGATCGAGAAGGTGCCTTCGATCTGCGGGATTTCCGGCATCTTCGGCGCGTCGCCGCCGTCGGCGTCCTCGTCCAGCGCGGCTAGTCCGGCCATCGCCCCCATGCCGCCCATCATGGCCGCCATCGGATTGTCGTCGTTCTGGGCCGCGAAAGCCGGTGCGGTAATGCGCACCACGTCATCGTCGCGCAGGATGAACTGAACGAAGGGGCTGGTGGAGGGAAACCCCTCGATCATCGGGAACAGGAAATCGTGATCCATCGTGCCCGTGATCGAGTAGCTCACATCGAATACGCCATCGCCTTTAGGCACGACCCGTTCCCAGCCTTTCTGGCGCATCAGCATCTCGGCGAGCTCCTGCGCGGCCTGGGGATCGGACGGGTCGATCCCGCCCATCATCGCCGACATCTGCTCCGCCTTGCGCTTTGCCTCGGCGGCCCGCTGGTCGGCATTGGCGTCCCATTCGGCCCGCTGTTCGGCCACCTCGGCAGGGGTGCACTCGCGCTCCTCGAAGCTGTCCTCCTCGGTGCAGTTCGGCTCGAAGCTCTCGGCCGCCGCGCCCATTTGCGAAAGGCCCGACAGGCCAAGGAAGACGATCTCCCCGTCATAAGCGAAGGTGAAGCTGTTGTCCTCGCCGAGAACCAGCGAACTGTCGAACTTGCCCGGCGCGATGAAGCAGCCTGACAGGACCAGCGAGAGCCCCGCCAGGACGGCGGCGGCGGCGAAACGGATCGGCGAATGGCGTGTCATGTCGTCATGCTCCCCTCAAAGCATCGATCACCGAGGACTTATGCCCCGAAGCGTTAGAAATGCGTTAGGCCGCTTTCCTGTCAAGTTCGCGTCGCCGCCGCATAGAGTGCGATCGCGGCGGCATTCGATACGTTCAGGCTTTCGATCGACGAGGATATCGGGAGCCGGGCAAGCGCGTCGCAGTGGCCCGCGACATTGGCACGCAGCCCTTCGCCTTCGGCGCCCAGCACGATGGCGAGCGCGCCCTTCGGCATGGCCTCGGCCAGCGTCGCTTCGGCCTCGCCGGTCATGCCGATGCGCCAGTACCCGGCCTCTGCCAGTTCATCGAGCGCCCGCGCGAGATTGACGACCCGCACCCACGGCACCGTCTCGAGCGCGCCGGAGGCCGACTTCGCGACCACGCCGCTTTCAGGCGGGGCGTGGCGATCCTGCGTCAGGATCGCTGCCGCGCCAAAGGCGGCTGCCGAGCGCAGGATCGCGCCGACATTGTGCGGATCGGTCACCTGGTCGAGCACCACCACGGGGCGCGCCGGATCGCCTGTCGCCACATCGGCAAGGAAGACATCGTCGAGCGGCAGGCATTCGAGCACGAGCCCCTGATGCGGCGCATCCTTGGCGACGAGGCGGGCAAGGTCGGCCGCATCGGCGTATTCGACCGGGAATTCGGGCGGCAATTCGCCGTCGAGGCTGTCGATCCCCTCGCGCGTTGCCCACAGCTTGCGATGATCGCGCGCCGGGTTCTTGAGCGCCGCCTCGACCGGGTGGCGACCCCACAGCCGGACATGGCCTGCGCTTGCCCGGCCCGAGCCTCGACCGCCCTTCATGCGACCGGCACGGCCTCTCAGCGCGCGCTTGCGTTCCTGTTTCGCCATTCGCTGTCCCGTTGATGCGAGCGTGAAGTGTCCCCCTGCCAGCAGGGCCATTGACAGGCAAGGCTCGCTTCGCCATTGGGGCGCCTCTCGGCAGGACGGGGCCATTCGCCCCGCGCCTCGCCCCTGCAGGATGCGCGCCTTCGGGCCGGGTCAGGCGGGCGGCAATCCGACCGGTGTGGACAGGTGGCCGAGTGGTTAAAGGCAGCAGACTGTAAATCTGCCCGCGCAAGCGTACGCTGGTTCGAATCCAGCCCTGTCCACCACCTTCCCCTTCGCTGACGATCCCCCTGCATCGCCGGGAAGCGCGGTTTCGCAAGGAAAATGCGCCCGTCCCTGTCCGCGCGCGTTCATTGCCAGCCGCGCCAATTCGCGGTAAAGTGTGGGTGGAAAATGTGGGGGAGGGTGAGCGCCCGGTCCATTTTCGGCCCGTTTCCCCCACACCGCGAGCGGCTGGAGGTACGCACATGGGGAAGCTGACTGCCAAGCAAGTGAAGGACGCATTGAAAGCGCCCGGTTCCTATCAGGACGGCGACGGCCTTTTCCTAAAGGTGGATAAGCGAGGCGGAGCCTCGTGGTATGTCCGGGTGCAGCACGAGAAAAAGCGCCGGGACATTGCCCTTGGGAGCGCCAAGCTTGTTTCGCTGTCAGAGGCGAGGGGCATGGCCGTGCTCGCCCGGAAGGCAATCAAGATCGAAGGCCGCGATATCATCGCGGAGCGCCGGAGAGATCGGGCGGAGGCCGTCACATTTCGCCAAGCGGCGGAACGGTATCACGCGGAGAACAAGGGCGGCTGGAAAAGCGAGGGTTACGCGAACCAATGGCTCGCCAGCCTAGAGCGCCATGCCTTTCCGCGCTTTGGCGATCGACCAGCGAATGACATTGCCGCGAGCGATATCATCGCCGCGCTCTTGCCAATCTGGCAGGACAAGCCCGAAACAGGGCGAAGGGTCCGCCATCGGATTTGCACCGTGCTCAACTTTGCCCATTCGCGCGGGTGGCGGACGCATGAAGCGCCTTCGAGCAGCGGTTCCCTGAAAGCAGGGAATGGCCTGCCCAAGCAAACGGGCGAGCGCCAGCACCGCAAGGCGATGCCTTACAAAGCCGTGCCGGAATTTCTGGAGCATTTGCGCACAAAGCCGTCATTCGGGCGGCTGGCGCTTGAGTTCACCGTGCTGACGGCGGCGCGGAGCCAAGAAACGCGGCTCGCAACTTGGGACGAGATCGACCTGGAGGCGATGCTTTGGACGTGTCCCGGCGAGCACATGAAGCGCGGCAAGGCGCACATTGTCCCGCTTAGCGAGGCGGCGCTTGCGGTGCTGCGAAAGGCGGCGGCGCTCAAGCTGGCAGGCACAAACCTGATTTTCCCCGGCATGAGCGGCGAACCTATGTCGGACATGACATTGCTGAAAGTGCTCCGCGATGCGGGCGAGCCGTTCCACGTGCACGGCTTTCGATCGACCTTCACCGATTGGGCGGCGGACAAGACGACCTTTGCCAACGCCGTTGTGGACGCGGCGAAGGCGCATAAGACACCGGACGCAACGGAAGCGGCCTATCGGCGAACAACGCACCTAGAGAAGCGCGCGAAGCTTATGGAGGCTTGGGGCGCTTATGCCAGCAGCGGTGGTAGGGGAGAGGTAATCCGGTTTCCGTCTACGCGTAAAAGGCAAGCGAAAGCATGAAAGCAGATTGCGCTCCTCACAATCTGTAAAAGTCGCCTGACAACAGTGTCTTAGAGGCCTTGCATACGTTGGTTATACCCGAGAGAAGCATCAACATTCCAACTTGAAAAATCTTTAAAAACAGGTGCTTGCGCCGAGCCTTACTGAATCTGTGAACAAAATTAGAACGCGAAGCCTTAGCGTAACGTCCAATTCGGGATATCCTTTCGCCAGCGCACACGAAATCTCGTCCGTATACAGGCGCGATTCCCAATGCCGGGACGTGGCGCGAACACGAAAGGAAATTGAGTAATGACATCTCCCCCTAACGATTACTCGGGCAATCTCTCGCCCGTTCTTTGCAGCGTTGCCGATGCGGCGCGGGCATTGGGTATCGGCAAGACGAAAACCTACGCGCTGATCTCCGAGCAAATGCTCGATACTGTGACAATCGGCTCCCGACGGCTGGTTACGGTCGAAAGCATCGGGCGACTGGTGGAACGTGCGCGCATGGATGTGGCCGCTTGATATGGAGGCGGCCAAAACAATGCGAGCCGGGACGGCTGCCACCGTTCCCGACTCGATTAGTGTCTTAGCTTGCGGCCAGACACCTTCGCCTAACGCTAAAAGCGTAACGGGGCAATTTATTCCGGTCCCCGAGCCAGCCGGACGGGAAGGGGGTGCGCCATGAGCGGCCACTCACTTCGCGCGGCGATCGACGGCAAGTGCCGGGATTGCGGAGCCTGTGACGCGGGAGCCAATTGGCGCGAGCACGTGTCATGCTGTTCCGTGACGGATTGCTCACTTTGGCGCGTCCGGCCCTTGTCTAAGTCCGTGCCGGAATGGCTAGCCAGCCGGGATGAGGGCGCGCTCCCGGCAGGGTGGAGCAGGCTTCCCTTAGAGGCTGCGCTCGCCTTGCTCCGAAAAGGCGCTTCGAGCGGCCTACAGGATAGCGTGAAGCCATCATGTGGCGATCGGGCGGAACCCGGACAGGCAACCGCCCATCGTGCCAGCGAGGCGCTTTCAAGCGGCCCTGTGGCCGTCCTGAAAGGCGGTGCGCCGTGACGATCTTCGAGCAGGAGCACGGAAGGCACGTCTGGCGGCTGGAGGCGACTGTCTGGAATGGCGAGGCGCGGCTCCAAGTGTGGCCGTGGTATCAGCCCAAGGACGGCGGCGATCTCCGCCCCTGTGCGGCGCGCTTTGGCGGAGGCTTCGCCATTCCGCTTGAGCGGCTGGACGAACTGAAAGCGGCGCTGGAAACGATCGACCAGCGCGGCGGCTCTGCCTGATAATGCAGGCCATAACAGGCGAGACGGGGCGGGGGCGGATATTGGTAGCCGCCCCCGCTTCCCCTTCGCCAGCGTTCACTTGAAAAACAAGACGGGGTTTGCAGATGCCGCGCCGCGAGGACGGGCAACGTCCCGTAAATACGCGCATTTTACGCGAAGCGGCTTCCCGCGAAGGCGAGCGGCGCGCTGAATTTTCGGAAGCCGTAAAAAAGGACGACTTGCCAGCGGTTTGCGAGGCTGACTTGGGCGCTGGCACGGACCTTGCGAATATAGCTATACCGCTAGGGTGCGGACCATCGCCCACCGTGCCGTCCCTCTTTCCTCATGGCGGCGCTCGCAACCGCGCTGACAGGACAAGCGAGGGATTGCCGCTCGATAAGGCGCAATGCCTGATAGCGGCGGCGAAGCGGGCAGGGGCGATCGGGAGGCCGTTCAACCGTTTCATAACGGTGCATTGGGAAGCGGCTGGCCTGACAGATGCAGAGGCGATGAGGGCGACCACCGCTTTTCTGAAATACTGGCGGGAATGGCTGGGGGGCGAAACGGCCTATATCTGGACAAGGGAAAACGGCGACGGGAAAGGCTCGCATCTGCACATCCTGGCCCACTTGCCGGAAGGCCGCGAGATAAGCGGACGGCGGTCTATTCACTGGATTGAGAGAATTACCGGGCGGACCTATCAGCGCAGGGTTATTTTAACCGAAAAAATCGGGGGCGCGGGCCAGCCGGACGGGGCGCACTATGCCGAGAATTTGGGCGCGGTGCTGGCCTACATCCTGAAAGGCGCGGAGCCGGAAGCGGCGGCTGCGATCGGTATTGAGCACGAACACGGCGGGCGCATTATCGGCAAGCGGTGCGGGATGAGCCGGAACTTGGCGCGGCCCGTTTCTAAGCGGTGAAAAGCGGGTTTGCGGAGCGATAGGCGCGGGCGCGCGAGGCAAGGAATTTTGGCTGAGCGATTGGGTCCGCTTTCGATGTGAGATGGGCAAAAGCCGTCAGTCTGCTAACGACCCATCTCAGCCACAAACGCCAAGCACTTTGATTGCCAAAAGCGGAAATGGTTTGCGCTGGGACGGAATGGCTTGAAATGGGGGCCGGAACGACCAGACTGATTCGAGGAGGTCGAGCGGCCCGTGCGCTCGTGTTCCTTTTCCTTCGATCATAGAGATGATCGCTTGAGCTGACCCCCAGTCAAGTCCGCACCCGGGACCTAGATCCCGCAGACCTCGGGTTGTTTGAGATCGACGGGCTGAAAGTGAAACCACTTGTTCACCCATTCGGGCAGCAGGATCATCTCAATATCCTCGGCGAGCGTTTGTGCGTTAGCGTTTTCATAGAGGACGCCATTGCGCGTGAAGCTGATTGACTGGTCGGGATTACGCTGCAGCCACGCAAGCACGTCGTAATAGACACGATGGGTGCCGCTCTTCTTGAGCGTCACCACATCCTGAAGATAATCGAACGGGCGCTGCGCTGAGGAAATGACAAGGTGATTGCTGACCCCTGCCTCAAGCCGAAGGTTGGCAAACATGTTGACGCTTTGAGCCGTCTTGAGCCCGAGATAGGGCATGGCGCAATTCGCAAAGAACAACGCGCCCACCAAAACGCCGATCACCGGGACAGACCTTTGTCCTTCATCCACTTCACCGGCATGAAAAAGCAGCGCCCAGCAGAACGGCAAGACCAGCGGTAGCACTGCAAAAGTGGCTAGCGAGTAATGGCCACCAAATGCAAAGATTGCGAGCCACACGCAAAGGCCAATCACCGCCACTCGGTAGATGGGCTGCACAAGCTTTGCACGAACCGCGCGAACGATCGGCGATGCCAGCGTCTTTCTCGCGGCGCTCTCATTGAGCCACAAAGTGTGAAGCGCGATGGATAGCGTCGTGAAGGATATGTACATCGCATAGGAACTCAGGCTCAGTAGCAGGTGAAAACCTATCCCTGCAGCAATGCCCCAGTGCCGAAAGCGCTTGATGACAAGCGCGCAAGCGATGAGCCCTTCGACGATGAACGTGCCATAGATCGCGGCGTAATCAATCACCGGCCCCTGAAAGGCCGAGAGCGGCCAGGGCATCAGCGCCCAGAGAGTTGGTGCACAACTCGTCTCAGGGTTCAGGAAGTCGGTGTTGATCTTGTGAAAGATACCGAAGAAATACATCACCAGCAGGGCTGCACAGCCCGCCGGCGCAAACCGTTCGAAGATTCTCTCGAACGGATCGTTGCGAAACATCGCCGTGGCAAAGGCGAGCCAGTAGCCAAGCAAGGCCGCCGCGCGCACGATTGTGTGGTTTGAGGCAACGGGGGCCTGCACCACGGTGCTGATTGTGCTGACCAGCATCAGAACAAACAAGAGCCGGGACGAAGGTGGTTTGAACAAAAGCGCAAGCGCAGCGCCCAGAAGGGCGACAAGATCCAGCGATAGCGGCAGACGGTACTCGATCACGTAGTTGAAGAAGTGAAACACCGAGAAAAGCGCAAAGAACGTCGCGAAGATTTCTCGGCGCGCGTCGTTTGATCGGTCAGCCTGTGAAATGAAGCTGCGCCCCATCAGGAAGAGCGCGAGCCACCGCCCTGCGCGCAACACTGGATAGAGCAGCGACGCTAGAGCGGGCTTTGAAAACAGCCAGCGGTTCAAGCGGTTGAATCCATCGGATGGAGTGGTCAGTGAGGCGATATAGGCAACCGCCTTATCCCCGCCATATCGCGCCGTGCCGTCCTCGACCACCATACCGCCATCAAGATCGAAGCCTGCCTCGTTCAATTCGCGACGCCTAGTGTCGTTTTCGCGCAGGTTTACGAGCTCGACACTGTCCGCGCGTTGCAGGCGCACCATTTGCACGTAGCGCGTGCAAAAAGGGCACTCGCCATCGTAGAAGATGCTGATCAAAACACTTGGCTCCGTCCGCCTGCCTTTTTTGCGCCGTATCTTCCGCGACACGTGCCCTCAGCGCTCAAAAACCATATTTGCACTTAGATTTCGTTAATCACGTTTTTCCCATCAACGGCGGACGAACAGCTTTTCAGCTGCTTACTAAAGGTGGGTTGACCAAGGTGTGTCCGCCTAAATCGTAAGGGCTTCAGCAGGCAGTTAATGCCGAAGGTTGGGCATGTTTGGCTCTGAGTGCTGTCACCTAGGTCTTCCGGGAAAAGGTCGTGTCCATTCCGGTTTGCAAGCGACTGTGAATGAATGACCAGGAGCGTACCAGCCTCGATGCTAGCCTAAATGGCCGCAATTCGGTCGTTAGAAGTCAAAAGGGCCTCAGCGCGAAAGCGTCCGCTTTCTCGGTCTTCGTTTCCAAAGCCAGACCTTCCGCAATCCACCCACTTTCAGCCTTAGTGGGCATGGACACTTCGGCCCAAGAGCCGACATGCAAAGCCATTCATTTTTTGACCATTCCGCGCGGGCGCGAAGCTTTTAGCTATAGGTACACGGGGCGGCGGGACTGGGGGGCGAGGCAAATCATTGGCGCGATCTTGGGGGACACCGAGGCCGCTAGCCGAATATATCGCAAAGCCAGTTTTCTCTCGCGCGCGCGAGGGCTTCTATAGTAGAGGCAATTAGCCGTAAGAAACGGCATGCCTCGCCCAAACGTGGGGGAGGGTGTGGGGGAAGTTTGATAACTTGAAAAACAATCAAAGGATATCAAACGCCTAGCGGCTGGGTTCTATTCAAGCCCTGCCACCACCTTCTCCTCTCTGTTCTTACCTTTTTCGATCTGGGCAATTCATGCGCGCGCTTCGCTCGCGATGATCGGGGATCCTGGCTGCCGCGCAGTTCGGGGCGATTGCGACCCTCCGCCTGAACGCCAAGGTCCGGGCTGGAAACCTGCGCCAAGAGAGCGCAGGATTGCCCGCGGGGAAGGACGAGGGAGTGGGCATCGATGGGACAGGACGTCGCAGCGGGGGGGTTCACGCGCGCGGACTTCGCGCATTTCGAAGCCCGGCTGGCCGAGGAGACGCAGGCTCTGCGCGATGCCTTTGCCGCCGGGCAGTTGGCCGATGACGGGCCGACCATCGGCCTCGAGCTCGAAGCCTGGCTGATCGACCGCAATTTCTTTCCTGCTCCCTTCAACCAGAGCTTCCTCGAACGCCTCGGCGATCCGAACGTCGTCGCCGAGCTTTCGCAGTTCAATATCGAGGTCAATGCGCCGGTCCTCGGTCTTGCCGGGCGCGACCTTGCCGCGATGCACGAGCATTTGAGCGCGACCATGAGGCGCTGCGCCGCCAATGCGCATGAGGACGTGGCGACCGTCGTCGCGATCGGCACCTTGCCCACCTTGCGCGAAGGCGATCTCTCGATCGAGGCGATGACGCCGATGAACCGGTATGCCGCGCTCAATCGGGAGGTCCAGCGGGCGCGCGGGAATGCACCAGTCGAAATCGACATCGCGTCGCCCGAGCCGGGCGGCGAGCGTTTCGCCGCGTCCTATCGCGACGTCATGCTAGAAGCGGCGACGACCTCGCTGCAACTGCACCTTCAGGTTCCGTGCGATCGGACCTCGCTCTATTACAACGCCTCTGTCATCCTGTCCGCGCCGCTGGTCGCGATTTCGGCCAATGCCCCTTTTCTGTTCGGACGCAGGCTGTGGCAGGAAACCCGCATCCCGGTTTTCGAACAGGCGCTCGGTGGGGTCGAAGGCCCGCCGCGCGTGTCGATGGGGCATGGCTGGATGGAGCCCGACCCGACCGCGATCTTCGCCGAGAACATGGCGCTTTATCCCGTGATACTGCCCGATTGCAGTGACGAAAGTTCGGAGCGTTTCCCCTGCCTCAGGCTCCACAACGGGACGATCTGGCGCTGGGTTCGGCCGATCGTTGGCTTCGGCGAGGGCGGGCGGCCGCACGTGCGGATCGAACAGCGCGTGATGGCGGCGGGCCCGAGCGTCTATGACATGATGGCGAATGCGGCGCTCTATTTCGGCGCGGTCCACGCCATCGCTCCGCAGGTCGAGCGGATGATGCGCGAGATGCCCTTCGAGGCGGCTACGTGCAATTTCTACGCGGCTGCGCAGCGGGGCCTCGATGCTTCCTTGGTGTGGCCGGGTGAGACAGCCGAATTGTCGGCGCGCGCACTGGTCGAGCGGCTTCTGCCGCTCGCTGAGAAAGGGCTCGGCGATCTCGGCATGGATGCGGACCTCATCGACAAGTATCTCGGCGCCATTGCCGCCCGGCTCGCCTCGGGCCGGACAGGCGCTTCGTGGCAGCTGGCGAGCTACGAGAAGCACGGCGATTTCCACCGCATGCTCGCGACCTATCTCGAAAACCAGCGGCTTGGTCTGCCGGTGCACGAATGGCCGCTGTGAGCCTTTGCCGGTGATGCTGAACCATCGCACCGACCTTCCCGCCGGCTTTCTCGATGCGCGAGCGGGCGAGCTTGCCGGCCTACTCGGCGGGCCGACCCTGATCGAATTGCCGGGCGAGCGTCAGCCGCCGCTTTTCGTCTCGATCCTGATGCACGGTAATGAGGATGTGGGGCTGGGCGCGATCCAGCGCGTGCTGCGGGGCTATTGCGATCGGCCCCTGCCGCGCGCGCTGATGCTGCTCGTCGGCAATGTCGCGGCAGCTGCCGGGGGAGTGCGCAGGCGCGAGGGCCAGCCCGATTACAACCGGGTCTGGCCCGGCACGCTCGACCATGTCGGGACCGCAGAAGCGCGAACGATGGCCGAAGTGCACGAGCGGGTGATCGCGCGCGGGGCCTTCGCCGCGATCGACCTGCACAACAACAGCGGGCGCAACCCGTTCTATTCGGTGATCTGCGAGCGCACGCCCGAAGTCATCGCCCTTGCAACCCGCTTTGCGCGGCGTGCGGTTCTTTTCAGAGGGGTTCCGGGCACGCAGACCGCCTCCTTCGCCGGGCGGATACCGGCCATGACCGCCGAATGCGGCAAGCCCGGCAGTTCCGCGCATGAGGACGCGGCGGCCCGCTTCGTTGCGGACGTGCTGGCGAGCGGGACACTCTCGCCCGGCCCGCCGGACGGCGCGCTCGACCTTTATCACACGCTCGGCGTGGTGCGGGTCCGGCCCGAGGTTTCGCTGTCCTTCGCAGGCGAAGCGGCCGATCTCGTTCTCGAATCCGATATCGATCGGCTGAATTTCTTGCCCATCCGCGCGGGACAAGTGCTGGGGCGGGCGCGCCAGCCGATGCCGCTGACCATGATCGACGAGGCGGGCCGCGACGTGGCGGATGAGTTCTTCGCGGTCGAGGACGGCGAATTGCGGCTGGCGAGGGCGGTCACACCCGCCATGCTGACCGGCGATCCGCGCATAGTGCGGCAGGATTGCCTGGGATACCTGATGGAGCGGCTGGAAACCGCCTGATACCCGGCGGCGCATCCGGGCTGCGCCGGATGCGCCGGCAAGGGCCGTGTCAGGCCGCGATGGCTGCGTCTGCCTGCTCTTCCCAGGCGAGGCCCGGGAGGTAGCGGGCATCGACCCTTCCATCCTTCAGCGTGAAGAGGTGGAGCCAGCCATTGTCGAACAGGGCGGCGACATCAGGGTGGCGTTCGAGAATGTCGATGATCGCCTCGCGCGGGGCCTCGATCATCACCGACAGGCGCAGCGGTTCGTGAGCGAGCCTTTCGCCGTCATGCACGCCCTGCCAAGGCAGGCCCGGGCGCAGGCGGCCGCTGTTCCCTTCGATCACGCCGATCCCGCCGACGACGTTGTGGATCAGCTTGTTACCGCCGCCGAAGGTTTCCGGCGCGACGGAAGAGCCGTAATATTGCAGGCTGATCCAGCTCGCGACGACAACGGGCGCGGTGATGATGAGTTCAAGCGTCGCGAAGCCAACGTCGGCCTGCCAATCGTAGGAATGCAGGAAGGCCCGCCCGCCGAGATCGCGTCCCGCAGTCGCTTCACGAGGGGCGGCGATGAAGGCTGCGCACCCGGCAAGGCCCCATTCGGGACGGATCTCGGCCCAATTGGTCGCCCGTGCCAGCACGGTGGAGGCCTTCGCCCCCGGCATGCGCAGGGCGCGTTCGGCGCGAGTGATCTCTCCCGCCGCGCTGAGCCATTTACGGACCTGCGCAAGGTCGCTCTCGCGCCCGGCGGTCTGGCCGTCCTCGTAGATCGTGATCGCGTCGGTCGTGGTGTCGTGGAGCCCGGCGACGAACAGCGTGTCGTCGGCGACCTCGATGCCGCGCTCCTTGAGGCCCGCGCGGGTTTCGGGATCGTTGAGCAGCACCGCGAGCAGGCGGGCGGAAACCTCGCCCGTGTAGCCGCCGCAGGCGCCGCAATGATAGGCGCTCTCATGCGGGTTGTTGGTCACGTTGCCGCCATGGCCGAGCAGGAGGACGATCCTGCCGTGGCCCTTGGTGAGGCTCATCGCCTTCAGCAACGCAGCGCCCGTTTCGCCCTTTGTCGCGGCATCGAGGCCGCCGATCACCTGCGGCGTCGGTTCGGCCTTGTCGCCCTTGCCCGCAAGGCCGAGCGCCGAGCGGATGAGTTTAACCGAATAGAGCGGGCCCATCGCCTCGACAAACGCGAAGGAGGAAACCGCCGCCTGCCGGAACCGGCCCCAGGCGCGGCTGGCGCGCAGAGAAATGCGGTCGGCGCGGTCCTTTTCCGGATCGCCCTGGCTCGTGGTTTCGATCGCCGGGTTCAGCAGGACCGGCAGGCGCGCCTCTATCGTATCGGAAGCATGGGAGCGGTGAGCGAGCGGCAGGCCGAAAAAGCCCGCGAACCCGATCGTCTCGATTCCTGCGTCGACGCTTTCGAGCGCGCGGCGGAAGACTTCGGAACGCACGTCGATGCAGAATGCGGCCTGCAGTTCGGGCCGCTCGGGCGTTTCGCCAGCGCCGTCGAGCGCGGCGGCGAGGCCGCGCTGGTGCGCGCGGTCGGCGGCGTCCTGCAGGATCGCGAGCACGACCTGTTCGGCCGACGGCTCTACCGGCTGTTCATGGGCGGCGACCGTCTCGGCCCAGCGTTCGGCGATCGCGGGGACGTGGGCGAGCAGCGCTTCTTCAAATATCAGCCGGATCGCCAGCAGATCGGCCATGGTGCGGTCGGTGTCCTCCTTGAGTTCGGCCTGCCACAGCATCCAACGGGCATGCTGCGACCAACCGCCGAGGCTCATGAAGAGACGGTGGAAGGCGGTCTCGGCGGCCTCGTCGGTGATGCCGAGCGCTTCGGAAGCGAACAAGATCGCGCGTTCCGCGGTGTCGGGTGCTTCAGCGACATGAGCGCAGAAACCCTTGAGCCCGGCGATCTCCGGCGTGAGGTCGTGGATCGCCCATTCCCGCCAGGCTGAGAAGGCATCGGCCCCTGGCGTCGGCGTCCACAGCGCCTGACCGCGATCGAAATGCCCGGCCGCCCAAAGGCCGAAGGTCTTTTCGATGACGGAGGGCCAGTCTGTTCCAGTGGCTTCGGCGGCAAGGTCGGCGACGGTCGGCAGGGC
This sequence comes from Erythrobacter litoralis, assembly GCF_001719165.1. Taxonomy (NCBI): domain Bacteria; kingdom Pseudomonadati; phylum Pseudomonadota; class Alphaproteobacteria; order Sphingomonadales; family Erythrobacteraceae; genus Erythrobacter; species Erythrobacter litoralis. The sequence continues at coordinate 2,050,876 of NZ_CP017057.1, read as the reverse complement.
GCGCGGGGGCGGGGAGGTCTCGGCATTGCCGGCGGCGACCTTCAGCGCGGAGACGGTCCTGGGCTTGAGCGGCGAGTTCGACGCTTCGAGCGCGGCTTCGAGATCGACCTCGGTGATGCGCCCTGCCCGGATCGCGGCGGTGTAATCGGTCGCGGCCTGTGTCGCGCGGCTCCCGCTAACCCGTGCAAGCCGAGCGGCGGCGGTGGCGAGGTCTTCCTTGGTCTGGCCGAGAAAGGGATTGACCGCGACCGTTGCGTCGAGCGGGAAGGCCGGGGGGATCGCGCGCGCGGCGGCTTCGGCAGCTTCGAGCACCTTGGAGAGGCGGACCGGTGTGATCTGGGACTGCTTGAGGAACATGGCGTGTCTCCGGAGAAATCAGGATGCGTGCGGGCGATCAGTTCGAGCGGGTCGTGCGAAAGCCGCCGATAGCCCGGTCGAGCAGCGCGTTCATGTAAAGGCCGTTGGCGAGATGGACCCGCAGCCCTGCAGTCGAGGGATGGTGCGACCACTGCGGGAACAGCGCCTGTGCAAAGGCGACAACGCCGAAGCTGGCGACCGCGATAACGATCAGCGCCCATTCGAGATCGCCCGGGACCGGCGCTGCCGGCAGCAGCGGGCCCCATGCCGCCTCGGCCAGCGCCTGGAAGGAGAAATAGCCGATCGCGGCCGCGAGCGAGGCCATGGCCGTACGCTTCGACAGGGCCATCGGCGCCTGGTCGGCAAGGCCCTGCGCGACGAGATAGGCGACACCGAAGATCAGGATGCCGCCGAGAGCCAGCGCCTGCGGGGTCTTGGGCCCGAACAGCGCCGTGAACGCGAAGGCGATGCCGGCATAGAGCAGGATGGCGAGGCCGAAGCTCTTGAGCACCGCTCCGAAATCGGCCGGGGCGACCGGGCCGGGGCGGCGGATGCTCGCGACATCCTCTACCGCGCCGCCCGAGGAGAGGAAGGCATGCGCCTTGTAGAGCGAGTGGGCAACGATGTGCAGGAGCGCCAGCGTCCACAGGCCGAGGCCGCATTGCAGCAGCATGAAGCCCATCTGCGACACGGTCGACCAGGCCAGCGCCGTCTTGACCGCGCTCTGGGTCAGCATGACCGCTGCGCCGAACAGGGCGGTGAACCCGCCGAGCATGACGAGCGCGGCCATTGCGCCCGAACTCGACTGGACGAGATCGGCATTGGCGATCAGCAGCACGCCCCCCGAATTGATGATGCCCGCATGGAGCAGGGCGGAGACCGGGGTGGGCGCTTCCATCACTTCGGTCAGCCAGCCGTGCAGCGGGAAGGCGGCGGTCTTGAGACCGGCGGCGACGACGATGCAGGCGATCGCAACTGTGACGGCGAGGTCGATCCCCTGCGACTGTGCCAGCGCTGAGAGGGCGGCAAGCTCGGTCGTGCCGAAAGTGACTGCAAGAATCGCGGCGGCCGCAAACAGCATCAGATCGCCGCAATGCCATACGATCGCGAACTTGGTCGCAGCCCGGTGCGCCTCGCGCCGCTCCGGATAGAACAGCAGCAGGCGGCGCAGGGTGATGCCGACAAGGAAGGTGGCGATGGCAAGCGTGGTCAGGCTGGCGGCCTGCGCGAAGACGAGAACCGCCGCGAGGGTCGCGAGCATGAGGCCGTGAAAGGCGCCTTCGCGGCTCTCGCCGTCGAGATAGGTGCGGCTGTAGCGCATCACGATCCAGCCGATGAAGCCGACCAGCATCGCCATTGTCGCGGCCACGAGGTCCGCGCGCATGCCGATCGCGTAGATGCCGCTGCCGGCCATGATGTCCGCAGGATCGGCCAGAATGACCTGTGCCAGTCCCCCGATCGTCAGCAGGAAGGTCACGAGCGCAGCCCCTTCCGACAGGCGCGGCAGGGCGCCCGGGCGCATTCCGCCATTGGCAAGCGCGGGCAGTGCGGCCAGCAGCAGGATCAGCGGGGCAAGGAAGGACAGCGAGAGGTCGAAGGGCATGATCGGTCTCCGTTGGAGCGGTTCAGGGCGGGATACCGGGTGCACTCCATCGATAAAATTTCATATTTTCACGGCAACCGTTCTGTTTTATAGAACAATTGCATGCTGAATCTCCATCACCTGCGGCTATTCCGCGCGGTCGCGCGAGAAGGCACGCTGACCGGCGCTGCGAACGCGCTCAACATTTCGCAATCGGCGGTCTCGACCCAGATCAAGGCGCTCGAGGCTTCGTTCGGCCATGACCTGTTCGAACGGCGCGGACGCAATCTCGTCCTGACCGAGGCCGGGCGCATCGCGCTCGATCATGCCGACGAGATATTCCGGGCCGCCGACCACCTTTCGGCGACGCTGAAGAGTGCTGGGGGCCAGCGCCGGGTGTTGCGGATCGGCGCGCTCGCAACCCTCTCGCGCAATTTCCAGATGCAGTTCATGGCTCCCCTGATCGGACGCGAAGATGTCGAGGTCGTGCTCCGTTCGGGCACGCAGGGCAGCCTGCTGCGCGCGCTCGAGGCGCTTTCGCTCGACGTGGTGCTCACCAATCTCCAGCCCGCGCGCGATGCCGCGAGCCCCTATCTCGTCACGCGCCTCGCCGAACAGGGGGTGAGCCTTGTAGGCCCCGCCGACACGCAGGCGCGCGGCAACCTCGCCGAACTGATCGCGCATGAACCGCTGATCCTGCCGACGCCGGAAACCGCCCTGAGGGCGGGCTTCGATGCGCTGCTCGACCGGATGCAGGTGGTCCCGCGGATCGCGGCGGAAGCCGACGACATGGCAATGCTGCGCCTGCTTGCGCGAAGCGGGGCGGGGCTGGCTGTGATCCCGCCGATCGTTGTGCAGGACGAGTTGGCGAGCGGGGCACTCGTGGAGATATCGCGCCTGCCGGACATCACCGAAATATTCTACGCCGTGACGATCCGCAGGCGCTTTCCCAATCCACTGCTCGGCGAAGTGCTAGAGCGGGCCGAAGAGGATCTCGCCGGCTGAGCGCCTGCCGCCGGCGCCCGCGCTATCTCATGGCGCGTGTGTGACGCCTCGGCCGGATTTTCCCTGCAGACGCCCGCGCGCCCTTGCGGCGCTTCACCCCGGGCAGTAAGGCCGCGCGCTCCATTCGAGAGGCTTTCATGAACGACCCCAAACCCGCGCTTACCGCGCGTCCCGTCATCTCTTCGACCGGCCTGTTCACGCCGGCCGAATCGATCACCAACGAAGAATTGGTCGAGAGCTTCAACCGTTTCGTCGACCGCCACAATGCGGCCAATGCCGAGCAGATCGAGGCAGGCAAGGTCGAGCCGCTCGCTCATTCCTCGGTCGAATTCATCGAGAAGGCGAGCGGGATCCGGGCGCGCCACGTCATGGCCAAGGGCCCGATACTCGACCCCGAGATCATGGCCCCGCGCTGGGATGAACGCGGCGATGACGAGCTTTCGATAATGGCCGAAATCGGCGTCGCCGCCGCGCGCGAGGCGCTGGAACGGGCGGGCCGCGATCCGAAGGATGTCGACGCGGTGCTGTGCGCGGCCTCCAACATGCAGCGGCCCTATCCGGCGATGGCGATCGAGATTCAGCAGGCGCTCGGCATTGACGGTTTCGGTTTCGACATGAACGTCGCCTGCTCGTCGGCGACATTCGGTATCCAGACGGCGGCCGACTACGTTCGCGCGGGCAATGCGAAGAGCGTGCTGGTGGTGAGCCCCGAGATCACTTCGGGCCATCTCAACTGGCGCGACCGGGACAGCCATTTCATCTTTGGCGATGTCGCGACCGCAGTGCTGGTCGAGGATGAAGCGATCGCCCCGGCGGCGCACTGGGACATCCTCGGGACCAGCCTGAAGACGGTCTTCTCGAACAATATCCGCAACAATTTCGGCTTCCTGAACCGCGCCCATCCCGAAACGGCCGATACGCCCGACAAGCTGTTCGTCCAGGAGGGGCGCAAGGTCTTCAAGGAAGTCGTGCCGATGGTGGCGGCGATGATCCTCGAAGAGGCAGAACGGCTGGGCGTCGATCCGCAGGCGCTGCGGCGGCTCTGGCTTCACCAGGCCAATGCCGGGATGAACCGCCTGATCGCGCACAAGGTGCTCGGCCACGAAGCCAGCGAGGACGAGAGCCCGACCGTGCTCGATACCTACGGCAACACGTCGAGCGCAGGTTCGATCATCGCCTTCCACCTTCACAGCGAGGACATGGTGCCGGGCGACACCGGGCTCATCTGCAGCTTCGGTGCGGGCTATTCGGCGGGGACCGTGTTCGTGCGCAAGGCCGCCTGATCGCTTGCGGGTCTGCGTGGCAGACCCTAGATGCCCTTCATGGCAGGCGAAATCTACGACAATCAGGGCCGCGGCGATGCCGCCTGGTCCTGGCCCCCGATCCATCCCGAGGGGCGCAAATTCGGTCTGATCGCGGTGGCGGTCAGCCTCTTTTTCCTATCCCCCTGGATCGATATCGAGATCATCGGCTGGCCGCTTCTGCTGCTGTCGCTGGGCGTCTTCGCGTTCTTCCGCGATCCCGAACGCGTCGTGCCTCAGGCGGAGAACGCGATCGTCGCGCCGGCTGACGGGCTCGTCTCGCTCATCACCGAGGTCGAACCGCCCGAGGAAATGGTCGCCGATGACGGATCGGGCAATCCGGGCCTTTCGCCCGGGCCGGTGACGCGCATCTCGATTTTCATGAGCGTGTTCGACGTCCACATCAATCGGGCGCCCGTCGCGGGGACGATCCGGCGGCTGGTCTACATTCCCGGCAAGTTCATGAACGCCGACCTCGACAAGGCGAGCGAGGAGAACGAGCGCCAGCACATCCTGATCGAACGCGGCGATGGTGTGGCGATCGCCTTTACCCAGATCGCGGGTCTGGTCGCGCGGCGGATCGTGCCTTTCGTCAAGCCCGGCGACACCGTCGCCAAGGGCCAGCGGGTCGGACTGATCCGTTTCGGCAGCCGGGTCGACGTCTATCTTCCGGCCGGGACCGATCCCAAGGTGCTGATCGGCCAGAGCGTCATTGCGGGCGAGACCGTCCTGGCCGAGCTCGGAACGCAGGGCCTGATCGAAGGCATCTCCCAGTGACGGCCGCAGTGATCGCCTGCACTGCCTTGCCCGGGGCCGCTCTGGCGAGGCTCGGGTGAGCCGGCCGCCGCGCCGCAAGACCGGTCCGGTGGTGCCCGCGCGCATCGGCCCCAAGGCGGCCGAGGACGAGGACGGCAAGGCCGCCCCTGATGCCACCGGCCTGACGCTGCGGGCGATGCTGCCCAACGCGATCACTGCCGCGGCATTGTGTTCGGGCCTCACGGGCATCCGTTTCGCGATCGAGGGCCAGTGGTCCTACGCCGTGCTCGCGGTGATCCTGGCGGGTGTGCTCGACGGCATCGATGGGCGCATCGCGCGGCTTCTGAACGCCCAGTCGCGTTTCGGGGCAGAGCTCGACAGCCTTGCCGATTCGCTGTCTTTCGGCATGGCCCCGGCGATCATCATCTATCTCTGGTCGCTCAATGAATTCGAACGTTTCGGCTGGTTCGCCGCGCTCGCCTTTGCGATCTGCTGCGCACTCCGGCTAGCGCGGTTCAATGCGCGGATCGACGTCGACGACCAGCCGCACAGGTCCGCCGGTTTTCTGACGGGTGTCCCCGCGCCGGTCGGTGCGGGGCTCGCCTTCGCGCCGTTCTACCTATGGCAGGAGACAGGTTTCGCGCTGCTGCGCGACCCTGTCGCGCTGTCCGCCTGGCTCGCGCTGATCGCCGTGCTCATGATCTCGAACATGGCGACGCTGAGCTGGGCCGTGGTCCGCCCGCGTCGCAATATCCGCCTGTTCCTAATCGCACTCGCGGCGCTGTTCTTCGCCGTGCTTCTGTTGGAGCCGTGGTGGTCGCTCGCCGCGATGAGCACGGGCTATCTCGCGATGATGCCCTACGGGCTTTATCGTTATGGCCGGATCAAGCGGCGCCGCGCAGCCGAAGCGCGCGACAGGGACGCTGCTGCTGCAGAAGGCTAGGGCGCTGCGCGCGCATGCCGGCGCGGCGCAGGCGAATTTCGCGATGTGCGATTTCGGGCACGAAGCCCGCCGACAGCAGAGCGCGCTCCCGCCGCAACGCGACGAGCGCATGGCGAGCGCGCAGCCAGCTGTCGACCAGGGTGAGCCCGGTTGCGAGCGTCGTGACGATAACGAGAGCGGCGATGACAAGAGCGATCATGGCGGTTTTCCTGCTTGCGTATCCGAGCGTTCAATCTTTGTTCCGCAAGCTTGTTCTATAAGTGTTCTCCGGGGTCAAGCGTTTTGTTCTCCAAATGTTTCTCGTGGAACATTTCGGTGGCTTTTCCCGGCGCGAACGTCTATTGGCGCAGCCCTCGCGAGGGAAAGCGGGCGAATCGCGCCCGGACCTCCCGCGAAATTCACATGGAAGGCGCCCATACCGGTGCCGCAGGCGGGCGATCCGCGGCGGTTCCAGCCTTCCAGAGGAACAACCGGAAAGGAAATACCTATGGCGGGCACCACCGTCACGATGCAGCAATTGATCGAGGCCGGCGCGCATTTCGGCCATCAGACCCACCGCTGGAACCCGCGGATGAAGCCGTACATCTTCGGCGCCCGCAACGGTGTTCACATCATCGACCTGTCGCAGACCGTGCCGCTCTTCGCGCGCGCTCTCGATTTCGTGGAGCAGACTGTCCGCGCGGGCGGCAAGGTGCTGTTCGTCGGTACCAAGCGCCAGGCGCAGGAGCCGATCGCGGAAGCCGCGCGCCAGTCCGGTCAGCACTTCGTCAACCACCGCTGGCTGGGCGGCATGCTCACCAACTGGAAGACGATCAGCCAGTCGATCCGTCGCCTCAAGAACCTCGAGGAGCAGCTTTCGGGTGAGACGCACGGCCTCACCAAGAAGGAAATCCTTCAGCTCACGCGTGAACGCGACAAGCTCGAGCTCTCGCTCGGCGGCATCCGCGACATGGGCGGCATCCCGGACGTCATGTTCGTGATCGACGCCAACAAGGAAGACCTTGCGATCAAGGAAGCGGCCGTTCTCGGCATTCCGGTGATCGCGGTGCTCGACACCAATGTCGATCCGACCGGCATCGCCTTTCCCGTCCCCGGCAATGACGATGCGAGCCGCGCGGTTCGTCTCTATTGCCAGGCGATCGGCGATGCGGCGCGTGCGGGCAAGGGCGGCGCGGCGCACGATTCGGGCGAGGATGTCGGCGCCATGGCCGAACCCCCGGCCGAACCCGCTGCCGAGGAAGCCCCGGCCGAAAACGCCTGAGCGGCAAATCCCCCGCGTCAATCGCGCGTCACAAACAACGATTAGCGCGCCGGGCATCATCAAGCGGTCGACCCGCGATGCCCGGGCGCCGAACCTAGACAAAGGAACACCGAACATGGCCGATTTCACCGTCGCCGATGTGAAGAAGCTGCGCGAGAAGACCGGCGCAGGCATGATGGACGCCAAGAAGGCGCTGACCGAAGCGAACGGCGACATCGAGGCCGCCGTCGACGCGCTGCGCGCCAAGGGCCTCGCCACCGCCCAGAAGAAGTCGAGCCGCACCGCAGCCGAAGGCCTTGTCGGCGTCGCCGTCGAAGGGACCAGGGGCGTGGCGGTCGAGGTCAACTCGGAAACCGACTTCGTCGCAAAGAACGACCAGTTCCAGGATTTCGTACGCAAGACCACGGCGGTCGCGCTCGAACTCGGCAATGACGATGTCGAAGCGCTCAAGGCCGCGGGCTATCCCGGTGGCGGCACGGTCGGCGATAAGCTCACCGACAATGTCGCGACGATCGGCGAGAACCAGCAGATCCGCCGGATCAAGACGATCTCGGTCACCCAGGGCGCGGTCGTTCCCTATGTCCACAACGCCGTCTCGCCCGAGGCGCAGGATCTCGGCAAGATCGGCGTGCTCGTTGCTCTCGAAGGCGATGCGAGCGCCGACGTGCTCGCCACGCTCGGCCGCGATATCGCCCAGCACGCCGCCGCCATGTTCCCGCAGGCGCTCGACGCTGACGGACTTGATGCCGAAGTGATCGAGCGCGAGCGCGCGATCGCCCGCGAGAAGGCTGCCGAAAGCGGCAAGCCTGAAAACGTGCAGGAAAAGATGGTCGAGGGCGCGGTCAAGAAATACGCCAAGGAAAACGCCCTGCTGAGCCAGGTCTTCGTCAAGGACGGCAAGGCCACGGTGGAGGAATATGTCGCGCGCACCGCCAAGGAGGCGGGCGCCACGATCAAGCTCGTCGATTTCGTGCGCTACCAGCTCGGCGAAGGCATCGAGAAGGAAGAAAGCGATTTCGCGGCGGAAGTTGCGGCTGCCGTCGGCGGCTGATCCAGCTTTCCGCTCTGATCGGGAAAGGCCGCTGCATCCACCGAGATGCAGCGGCCTTCTTCATGTTGGCGGGGGCGGGCCATTCCAGCAGTCCAATGTCTCACCCGAGTGATCCGCAAGGGCGGGCCAAAACCGGCGCGCGCCCCTTGGCAGCGGGCGTCTGCGCGGATAAAGCCCGCGCCAACGATAACTCTTGCCGGAAGAGCCCGCCCCCCATGCCCATGCCCGAAATCAAGCGCGTCCTCCTGAAACTTTCGGGCGAGGTGCTGATGGGCGAGCAGGAATACGGCATCGATCCAGGATATGTCGCCCGTCTTGCCGAAGAGGTGAAGACGGCGAAGGACAGCGGGCTCGAGGTCTGCCTCGTCATCGGCGGGGGCAACATCTTTCGCGGTATCGCGGGGGCGGCCAAGGGGCTCGACCGGACAACCGGCGATTACATGGGGATGCTCGCGACGGTGATGAACGCGCTGGCGATGCAGAACGCGCTTGAGAAGCTTGGCGTGCAGACGCGTGTGCAATCCGCTATCCCGATGTCCTCGGTATGCGAGCCCTACATTCGCAGGCGTGCCGAGCGGCATCTAGAAAAGGGCCGGATCGTGATTTTCGCTGCGGGAACGGGCAATCCCTTCTTCACCACCGATACCGGCGCTGCCCTGCGTGCAGCCGAGATGAATTGCGACGCGCTGATGAAGGGGACGAGCGTCGACGGGGTCTATGACAGCGATCCCAAGCACAATCCCGATGCGACCCGCTTCGAGACGGTGAGCTATGACCACGTCCTGTCGCAGAATCTCAAGGTGATGGACGCGACTGCGGTGGCGCTTTGCCGGGAGAACGATATCCCGATAGTGGTGTTTTCGATCCGAGAAAAAGGCAATGTCGCGCGCGTGCTTTCGGGCGACGGCGTGCAGACGATAGTACAGAAGGACAGCTGATCCATGCCGCAATATGACAAGGCCGATATCGAGCGCCGGATGAAAGGTGCCGTGGATTCATTGAGAAGCGACCTTGCGGGCCTGCGCACGGGCCGCGCCAATACCACGCTGCTCGATCCGGTGCAGGTCGAGGTCTATGGCGCGATGATGCCGCTCAATCAGGTCGCGACCGTCTCCGCGCCCGAACCACGTATGCTCAGCGTGCAGGTGTGGGACAAGTCGAACCTCACTGCGGTCGAAAAGGGCATCGCGCGCGCCAATCTCGGCCTCAACCCGATGATCGACGGGCAGACCATCCGGCTGCCGCTTCCTGACCTTACCGAAGAGCGGCGCAAGGAACTCGCCAAGCTCGCCGGGCAGTATTCCGAGAAGGCGAAGATCGCGATCCGCAATGTGCGCCGCGACGCGATGGAAGCGCTCAAGACCGACGAGAAGAAGAAGGAAATCTCCGAGGACGATCGCAAGCGGATGGAAGAGGAAGTCCAGAAGCTGACCGACAAGCATGTCGCCGAGGCCGACGAGGCGGCGGCGAAGAAGGAAAAGGAAATCCTCACGCAATAGTCTGCGTGCGGGGCATTCCGTCTGGAGGGCATATGGGCGCCACGCCCGCAACCGACCAAGCTGCGGCCCGTATCCTCGGCGCGGGGGAGCCGCGTGCCCGGCATGTCGCCATCATAATGGACGGAAACGGGCGCTGGGCGAAGAAGCGCGGCCTGCCCCGCGCAGTCGGCCACCAGCGCGGGGTCGAGGCGGTGCGGCGGCTGGTGCGCGGGCTCGAGCCGATGAAGCTCGAATGCCTGACGCTCTACGCCTTTTCCTCGGAGAACTGGAAGCGCTCGCACGACGAGGTCGACGACCTGATGAACCTGATGCGAAGGTTCATCAAATCCGACCTCGAGGAATTCGTCGCGAACGGAGTGAAGCTGAAGATCATCGGCGACTGGCGCAGCCTCGCGCCCGACATCGTCGCGATGCTAGAAGATGCGCTGGCGCGGACCGCGAATGGCAGGCAGATCCTCGCCGTCGCGCTCAATTACGGCGGGAAGCACGAGATCGCCCGCGCCGCGGCCAAGGCGGCGGCAAAGGGCGCGATCACGCCGGAGGCGATAGAAGCGCAGCTCGACACGCACGACCTGCCGCCGCTCGATCTCCTCATCCGCACCAGCGGCGAGATTCGCCTTTCCAATTTCCTGCTGTGGCAGGCCGCTTATGCGGAAATGCTCTTCGTCGACACGCTATGGCCCGATTTCAAGCCCGAGCATCTCCAGCAGGCGCTGGACGATTTCGCGCGCCGGGAACGCCGCTATGGCGGGCGCTGAGCCACGCCTGAGGCGATTGCGCTCGGTCGGTACGGATCTTTCGGTTCGGCTGGCCTCTGCGGTCGTGATGGTGCTGGTCGCGGGGGGTGCGCTGTGGCTTGGCGGCTGGGTCTGGCTGGGCTTGTGCGGGCTCGCAGCGCTTGGCGTGCTGTGGGAATGGAACCGCATCGTGCGCGCTTTCGCCGCCGGCCCGCTCGCGGAGATCGCGTGGCTGTTCGGCGGGGCCTGTTATGTCGGCGGGGCGGCGCTCGCGATGGCAATGGTCCGCAACGGTGCGCTGGGGCCTGATGCCGGGGCAGGCGGCTACGGCCCGCTCGAAGTGCTGGTGAGCTTTCTTCTTCCGGTCATCGCGGTCGATGTCGGGGCCTATTTCGCGGGCCGCATGATCGGCGGGCCCAAGATCGCGCCAGCGATCAGCCCGTCCAAGACCTGGGCGGGCCTGGGCGGCGGGGCGGTGGCGGCAAGCCTGGTTGCGATCGCCAATGAAGCGCTCGATATCGGGCCGGGCGGGGCGATGCCCGGCGTTTCGGGGAGCGGGATCGCCCTTGCCGTGTTCGCCGGGATGCTCATCGCGGTGATCGCGCAGAGCGGTGATTTCTTCGAAAGCTGGATGAAACGGCGCGCGGGGGTGAAGGATTCCAGCGGTCTCATACCGGGTCATGGTGGGCTGTTCGACCGGCTCGACGGCTTCATTGCGGTGTTCTTCGTGCTGTTTCTGGTTGCCCTCCTGCCCGCTTATCTGGGATGACGGGTCCATGACGAGAACGCTTACGCTGCTTGGCGCGACCGGATCGATCGGAGCATCGACTCTCGATCTCGTGCGCCGCAATCCCGATGACTGGCGCGTCGAAGCGCTGACGGCCAATTGCTCCTCGCGGGAGCTTGCCGCGCTCGCGGTCGAATTCGATGCGAAGCTCGCTGTCGTCGGAGACGAAAGCTGCCTTCCCGATCTCAGGGAAGCGCTCTGCGGCACGGGGATCGAGGCCGCGGGCGGGCCGCGCGCCCTGTGCGAAGCGGCGGCCCGGCCGGTCGATCTCACCGTCGCCGCCATCGTTGGCTGCGCGGGGCTCGGCCCGGTCATGGCCGCGATCGAACGCGGCGGAACGGTGGCGCTCGCCAACAAGGAAGCGCTGGTCTCGGCAGGCGAGGTGATGACCGCCGCGGTGACGAAGCACGGCGCGACCCTGCTTCCTACCGACAGCGAGCATAACGCGATATTCCAGTGCCTTGCGGGCAACAGCTTGGACGATGTCGCACGCATCACGCTGACTGCGAGCGGCGGACCCTTGCGCACCTGGTCGAAGGACCAGCTCGCCAAGGCCACGCCGGCCCAGGCCGTCGCGCATCCCAACTGGTCGATGGGCGCCAAGATCAGCGTCGATTCGGCGACGATGATGAACAAGGGCCTCGAATTCATCGAGGCGCATCACCTTTTCCCGGTCGGGCTCGACCGGCTGCGCATCGTCGTCCACCCGCAGAGCGTCATTCATTCCATGGTCGAATATCGCGACCGTTCGACGCTTGCCCAGCTTGGGCCTTCCGACATGCGCGTTCCGATCGCCTCCTGCCTTGCCTGGCCCGCGCGGATGGACACGCCATTGGAACCGCTCGACCTTGCCGCGATCGGCGAGCTTACCTTTTTCGCACCCGACGAGGTGCGTTTTCCCGCCACCCGCCTCGCCCGAGAGGCGATTGAGGGCGGGGCCGGGGCGCCTGCCGTGCTCAACGCGGCGAACGAGGTCGCGGTCGCGGCGTTCCTCGCCGGTCAGATAGGGTTCAGCCGGATTACGGCAGTGGTGGAAGATACGATGAGCCGTCACCATGCGGCCGCCCCCGGCAATCTCGACGACGTGCTGGCCCTCGATGCCGAGGCGCGCGCCCATGCAGGGGAAATCCTGGAGAATTTCGCCCTTGTTTGAATCGCCCCCCTTTTGGATGTACCTCATCGGCTTCGTACTGCTGCTCGGTCCGCTGGTAACCGTGCACGAGCTTGGCCATTATCTCGTCGGGCGGTTGTTCGGCGTCCATTCCGAGGCCTTCTCGGTCGGTTTCGGCAAGGAGCTTGCCGGTTTCACCGACAGTCGGGGAACGCGCTGGAAGCTCTCCGCGCTGCCGCTGGGCGGTTATGTCCAGTTCAAGGGCGACATGAACCCGGCGAGCGTGCCCGACACCGGGCCCGCGAGCGCTGCCACGCAAGAGGAACTGCGCGGCAGTTTCCAGCACGCCGCGCTGTGGAAACGCGCGCTGATCGTGGCGGCGGGGCCTGTCACGAATCTCGTCGTCACCATCGCCATCTTCGCCTCGCTTTTCTCCATCTTCGGCAAGCCGGTGATCGAGGGGGTGGAGGATTCGCGACAGGTTGCGGTCTTCACCGAGGAATCGGTCGCGCGCGAGGCCGGATTGGAAATCGGCGACACGATCCTTGCGGTCGACGGTGAGCCGATGGCTGATTTCGACGACATCAAGGCGGCCGTGGCGATCCATCCCGGCGAGCGCATGATCTTCACCGTGGAGCGCGAAGGCGAGCGTGTGGACATCCCTCTCACGACCGCCCGCGAGGATCGGACCGACCAGTTCGGCAATACCAGCAGTATCGGTTTCATCGGCGTTGGACCGGGCGGGGGGCGCTATACCTTCGAACCGGTGGGTGCCTTGCAGTCGATTCCGATGGCTTTCGAGCACACCTGGGACGTGCTCGGCATGATGGTGACCGGGATCAAGCAGGTCCTGACGGGGGAACGCTCGATCAAGGAACTGGGCGGGCCGGTCAAGATCGCGAAATATTCGGGCGAGCAGATGAGTTTGGGCGTCGTCGCCTTCATCCAGTTCGCCGCGCTGATCTCGCTTAATTTGGCATTCATCAACTTCTTGCCAATCCCCGCGCTCGATGGCGGGCACCTTGCCTTCTATGCCGCCGAAGCGATCCGCCGCAAACCGGTTGGGCCGCAGGCGACCGAATGGGCTTATCGCACGGGGATCTTCCTCGTTCTGGCCTTCATGGCCGTGGTGACGGTTAACGATGTCGTCTCGCTGCCTGTATTCGGTCCGCTGTTCGGAAGCTGACGCAAAGGAAAGGTGTCTACATGACCGAGCGGCCTGGCCCTCTCGGCTTGATTGCGCGCGACGCTTGGGGCACAGGCGGGGCGCTTGAATTCGACCGGGTGGGGAGACCCGGACTTGCTTGCGACGCACCCGCATTCCGGGCGCGTGCGATAAAGACGGGTTAGACGGGACAACAAAGCTTGACGGATCGATCCACCCAGACGGGCCTGCAGCCTGTTGCAAAGCGCGCTGCCGCTGCCAAAGCGGGCCGACCGGCCGCGCTTGGCGCCACCGGCCGCCTGATGCTCGCGCTGACCTGCGGCTCCATGCTTGCCGGTGTGCCCTACGAGGTGCATGCGCAGGACGAAGCCGCGCCGCAACCGGCCCCCGCGCCGACTCCGGCCCCGAACCCGACGCCTGCGCCCGAACCCGCGCCCAGCGCCAACATCATCCGCACGATCAGCGTCGCGGGTGCCGAGCGGCTCGAGCCGACCACGATCCTGTCCTATATCCGCCTGCGCGTGGGTCAGGAATACACCTCGGTCGCCGCCGACCAAGCATTGAAGGACCTTGGCGCAACCGAATTGTTCTCGAACTTCTCGATCCGCAACGACAATGGCAATGTCGTCATCACGGTCGAGGAGAATCCGGTCATCAACCGCATCGTGCTGGAAGGAAACGACCGGCTCGACGCGGAGAAGATCCTGCCCGAGATCAAGCTCGCTCCGCGCCAGATCTTCACCCGCTCCAAGGTCCGCGCCGACGTCGCCCGGATCATCGAGCTCTACAAGCGCCAAGGCCGCTTCGCCGCGACGGTCGAGCCGAAAATGGTGCAGTTGCCGCAGAACCGCGTCGATGTCGTGTTCGAGATCAGCGAGGGCCCGAAATCCAAGGTCCGGCAGATCAACATCATCGGGAACGAGCAGTTCAAGGACAGCGAGCTGCGCGGTGAGATGGTGACCAAGCAGTCGCGCTGGTTCCGATTCTTCAGTTCCAACACCAGCTACGACCCCGACCGGCTCGCCTTCGACCAGCAGAAGCTGCGCCAATTCTACCTCACTGAAGGCTATGCCGATTTCCGTGTCGTCTCCGCCGTCGCCGAGCTGACGCCGGACCAGGAAGACTTCATCATCACCTACGTCGTCGAGGAAGGCGAACGCTACAAGTTCGGCGACGTTGAGGTGGAAAGCCAGCTGCGCGACTTCGACAGCGATGCGATGAGCCAGCGCCTGCCGATGCAGGAAGGCGATTGGTACGATGCGAAATCGGTCGAGGACACGGTCGAGCAGTTGACCGAGCTTGCCGGGCGGTTCGGCTATGCCTTCGCTGATGTCCAGCCGCGCTTCCAGCGCGACAAGGACGATCTCGAGATGAACGTCACGTTCATCCTGCGCGAGGCGCCGCGCGTCTATGTCGAGCGGGTCGACGTCAACGGCAACACGCTCACCCAGGACAAGGTCATCCGCCGCGAATTCCGCCTGTCGGAAGGCGATGCGTTCAACTCGCTCGGCGTGCAGCGCACCACCGCGCGCATCAATTCGCTGGCCTATTTCCAGGAGAATTTCGAGGTCAATCAGGTCGAAGGCAGCGCGCCCGACCGCATCATCCTCGAAGCGAACGTCGAGGAGCAGCCGACCGGCGAACTGCAGTTCTCGGCGGGCTTCTCCTCGATCGAGCAGTTCATCCTCGCCGCCTCGATCCGCCAGCGCAATTTCCGCGGGCGCGGACAAACGATCGGGCTGTCGGTCAATTATTCGCAGTTTTCGCGTTCGGCGCAGATCAGCTTTCAGGAGCCCTACGTCTTCGACCGCAACATCTCGGCCGGGGTCGATATCTACCGCCGCGATTTCAACAGCTTCAACTTCCGCGGGCGCGACCGGAACACGACTTTCGAACAGGCCACGACCGGCTTCTCCGCGCGGCTTGGCGTACCGTTGACCGAATACATGTCGCTCGTGGGCAGCTACACGCTGAATTACGAAGAGGTGAGCCTCGCCGAGAACCTGTTCTTCTCCGATCTCGACGGCGACGGGACGCGCGAATGCGATCCGCTGCTCGCCGGCCGGTTCCTGTGCGATGCGCTGGGCGAGCGGCTGAGCTCGATCCTCGGCGTGAGCCTCAATTACAACTCGCTCAATTCGCGCATCCGCCCATCGCGCGGGCGTCTCATCACGCTGACATCCGAATTCGCGGGGCTGGGCGGGGATGTGCGCTATGTCCGTTTCCGCGGACGCGCGCAGCAATTCTGGAACGTTGCCAATAGCGGCTTCATCTTCTCGCTGCTGGCCGAAGGCGGAACGATCATTCCGCTGCAGGATCGCGGCGGGCCGAATGTCGACGACGTGCTGCTGACCGACCGCTTCTTCCTCGGCGAGCCGCAGATCCGCGGCTTCGACATTCGCGGCGTCGGCCCGCGCATCCTGACGCAGCCCTACATCACCGACGAGGACGGCAATCGCGTCCCCATCACCAATCGCCGGCAGATCCGCGACGACGCCCTGGGCGGGCGCAACTATTATCTTGCCCGAGCGGAACTCGAAGTTCCGCTCGGCACCGGTGCGCGCGAACTTGGTCTCAGGCCGTCGATCTGGGTCGATGTCGGCGCGCTATGGGGTGTCGATCCGCCGGTGCTGCAGGACAATCCCAACGGCATCCAGTCGGTCGATGGTGACGGCAATCCGATCTTCATCGATCCCGACGGCAATCTCACCCTTGCACCCAGCCAGCCGGACGGGACGCTCAACGATCCCGCCATCCGGCCCAACTCCGCGATCCGCGAGGTATTCCTCGGGGATTCCCCAAGTCCGCGCATCACCGCCGGGATCGGGGTCAACTGGAACTCGCCATTCGGGCCGTTCCGCATCGACTTCGCCCAGACGATCCGCAAGGTCGAGGGCGACGATGACAAGACTTTCACGTTCAACGTAGGAACCCAGTTCTGATGAAACCGATTGTTACCTTTCTCGCCTCCGCCGGCCTTGCCTTCGGTGCGCTTGCCGCCACGCCGGCTTTCGCCCAGGTCGAAGGCAAGATCGCTACCGCCGACCGCACCCGTTCGCTGATCGGCACCACGGCGCTGCAGAACGCCTTTCAGCAGATCGAGACGACCTATTCGGCCCAGATCGAGCAGCTCCGGACCAAGCAGCAGCAGCGCCAGGCCCTGCTCAAGCAGTTCGACACCAATGGCGACAACGAAATCGACGATGCCGAATACCAGGCGGTCGAATCTTCGCCGCAGTTCGGCACGCTTCAGACGCTCGACCAGGAACTCACTCAGCTTTCGAACCAGATCGAGCTGGCGCGCGTCTTCGTGGTCGAACAGATCGCGCAGCAATACGCTCCGGCCCTGCGCGAGGTCGTGGAGCAGCAGCAGATCCAGCTGGTGCTCAATCCCGGCGCGCTCGCCGTGCCTTCGCAGGAGGCCGACATCACGCAGGCGATCGTGACGTCGCTCAACGCCAAGGTGCCTTCGGTCGGCGTGGTCCCCCCGCAGGGCTATCAGCCGAGCCGTCAGGGCGTGCAGCTGACCCAGGACATCGAACAGACGCTCCAGGTCATCTCGCTCCTGCGCCAGCAGCAACAGCAGCAGCAGCAGGGGCAGCAGCCGGCAAATCCGCAGGTCCCGCAGGGCCGCTGAGGCCGCTCGGCAAGGCAGGCAGGCGACAGGCGAAAGGCAGGCCATGAGCGAGACCAGCGAACAGCAGGGCGGTGCGTCGGCGCCGATCACCGATTACGATATCCACCGCATCCTAAAGGCCCTGCCGCATCGCTATCCGCTGCTGCTGGTCGACCGGGTGAAGGCGCTCCACCTTGGCGAGCGCATTCACGCGGTGAAGGCGGTGAGCATGAACGAGGAGTTCTTCCAGGGCCATTTCCCGGGCGCTCCCATCATGCCCGGCGTGCTGCAGATCGAGGCGCTCGCCCAGGCTGCGGCTATTCTGGGGATCGAGACGCTCGAACTGGCCGGCACGGGCAAGCTCGTCATCTTCATGGGGATCGACGGCGCCAAGTTCCGCAGCCCCGTGACGCCCGGCTGCCTGCTCGATCTCGAGGTCGAATTCCTCCAGCAGCGCCGCACGATCTACAAGTTCAAGGGGCGTGCCAGCGTCGAGGGCAAGACCACCTGCGAGACCGAATTCACCGCGATGATCGCCGACCCGCCCGAGGCCTGAGCCTGCGCTCTTGCCATTGGCGGTGTTTGCGACTATCGGGCGCGCTTTCCCCGCCACAGCGTTCCCGGTCGGAACCGGGGCAGTGCTAGCAAGGATACGAGACATGAAAGCCGAAGGGCATCCCGACTATCACATGATCACGGTCAAGATGACCGATGGTACCGAATTCCAGACCCGCTCGACCTGGGGCAGCGAGGGCGACGTGCTCGCGCTCGAAATCGACCCTAAGACCCACCCGGCATGGACCGGCGGGCGCCAGCAGGTTCAGGAAGGCGGCCGCGTCGCTGCCTTCAACAAGCGTTTCGGCGGGCTCAGCCTCAAAAAGTAAGCGCTTCGGCGAATTCGCGGCCCCGGGCTGCGATGAAAGGGCGGTCCGGTCGGGCCGCCCTTTACGCATGGGTCAACCGCGACCGGTCACGCGGCGCATTTGATGCAGCGAGTCGCGATCGGCCGGGCCTCGAGCCGCTTGCGGTCGATTTCGGCCCCGCAATTCGAACAGGTTCCGTAGGTCCCGTTCTCGATCCTGAGCAGCGCAAGCCGGATCTGCGCGATTTCCGCGCGCAGGACCTCGTCCACCCCTTCGAGCGCCTCGTCATCGGCGAGGTCGATCGCCTGTTCCTCCCAGTCGTCGTCGAGCGGGTGGCGCAAGTCGTCCTCGATCACTTCCGCCCGTTCGAGCAATGCGCCCAGCCGCTCACGCAGCTGTTCGGCGATGTCGGCATATTGGCTCATTTCCATCCCCACTCCTTCTCCCGATACCATTTGGTTATGACGTATTTCACGCCCTTGCGCACCTTCATTCCGTGATGGAGCGTATTGGGATTGACCCGCCCGTCGGGTCGGGCGTTGTTCCAGCACAAAAGTTTGCCCGGTTCCGGGTGAAAGGTCTTGCCGATCGTCTTGAACCGGGTCGCGCCGCCCGCCTCGACCGCGTTGAGGTAGATCATGAATGTCCAGGTGCGCTGGCCCGCGACCGAGCAGAACTTTTCATAATCGGGACCGCCCGGGGTAAAATAGTCGGTGTGGGCCTTGAATTCCTGGCCTTCCGCATAACGCTGGCCCTGGCATGGCTCACCGAATTTCGGGTCGATGCCATTGAGCGCTAGGAACAGCTCCTCTAGCTTTTCCACCGCCGGTTCGGCCGGGTCGAGGTCGCAGGTCTCGCTGGTGCGGAAATAGGCGTCGCCATTGTCGTCGGCGATGGTCGAGGCACGGCGGTCCTTGTCGATCAGAGCGATCAGCGACTCGCGCAGGTCGGGCGCGAGAAAGTCGCGATGCTGGAACAGGTCGGCCTTGGCTGTCGGCAGGCGCTGGACGCGCGGATTGGCGGCTAGGCGCGCGGCCACCGACGCGAAAGTGGCAGAATCGGCGATCGTATCCATGTCATGCACGAGGATAAGTCGCAGATGGGCCGAAACAAGGGCGTAATAATCTTGCGTGAGAGCGCTGCTGCGGCAGTTTTCGCTTCCCATGGATGCGGCTTTGTGCAACAGGCTCGACCCCGTCCAACGCGCTCTTGACCGGGCGTGTGCGCGGCTTAAAGCGCGCGCCTTGCGCGGACTTGACGGCGACCGGATCGGCGACGTTGGGGCGGGGCATGTGGCGATCGTAGCTCAGTTGGTTAGAGCGCCGGTTTGTGGTACCGGAGGTCGCGGGTTCGAACCCCGTCGATCGCCCCATCATCCTCCCAGCCAATCGCATGAACGGGTCGGCCCGCACCCTTCCTTCCGCGCGCACTTGAAGGCATTTGCGTATGACCGCGTTCTGGACCCAGCCCGATTTCGATGCGCACGAAATGGTGCATTTCGTCCACGACCGGGAATCTGGCCTCACCGCGATCATCGCCGTCCATTCCTCGCATCTCGGCCCCGGCGCGGGCGGCACGCGTTTCTGGCATTATGCCGATCCCGAAGCGGCGGTGCGCGATGCACTGCGCCTGTCGCGCGGGATGAGCTACAAGAACGCCATGGCCGGCCTTCCGCTGGGCGGCGGCAAGGCGGTGATACTGGCCGACGAAAACCGCACCAAGACGCCGGAAATGCTCGCTGCCTTCGGCGCGGCGATCGAAGGGCTGGGCGGACAATATGTCACGGCCGAGGATGTCGGCATTTCCGAAGCGGACATGGTCGCGGTTTCCGAGAAGACCCAGCACGTCACCGGGCTTCCGGTGCGGGGGGATGGGCTTGCAGGCGGCGATCCCGGCCCGTTCACCGCGATCGGCATCGCCAAGGGGATCGAGGCGGCCGTGCGCTATCGGCTCGGCAAGGACAGCATGGAGGGCGTGCATGTTGCGCTGCAGGGCACTGGCAGCGTCGGCGGCGGGGTCGCCCGGCTGCTTGCGAAGGCCGGCGCGCGGCTGACGCTTGCCGATATCGATGCGGCAGGGGCCAAGGCGCTTGCGGACGAACTCGGCGCGGAGACGGTGACGGCCGATGAGATCATGACCACGCCGTGCGACGTGTTCAGCCCCAATGCGCTGGGTGCGATCCTGGACGCGCAGAGCATCGCCAAGCTCGACACCCGGATCGTCGCCGGCGGCGCGAACAACCAGCTCGCCCGCGCCGAGCACGGGCGCGCGCTGTTCGAGCGCGGCATCCTCTACGCGCCCGATTACGTCATCAATGCCGGCGGCATCATGTCGGTCGGCACCGAATACCTCGCCCGGCGCGACGGGCGCGTGGGCAAGGTCGAAGAGGTCCATGCGCTGCTCGACCAGATTCCGGGTCGCCTCGAGGCGATCTGGCGCGCGAGCGAGGACATTGGCGAATCGCCCGATGTCGTTGCCGATCGCATGGCGCAGGGCCTGATCGGACGCGAGTGATCGCGCGCATGGGCTGCGTCCGCTCGCGGCTTGTGCTATCGGCGCCTTTGCTGCAGGGGGTCTTGCGAGTTTTGCAGCCTTGCGAGGGGGCAGGGCGTCACTACAAACATGCGAGGGATCATCTGACCGCATGCACACCTACGCCAACCCCAAACGATTTCTCGGCATTGCCAAGTGGCTGATGCCGCTCCTGTTCTGGAGCGGGCTCGCGCTTTCGGCAGGGGCTGTCGCGTGGGGCCTCGCCGTGGTTCCGCCGGACCGGCTGATGGGCGAAAGCGTGCGCATTCTCTTCATCCATGTTCCCGCCGCCTGGCTGGGCATGGGCGGATGGGCAGGGATCGCCATATCAAGCGCCATGCTGCTGATCTGGAAGCACCCCCTTGCCGGCATTTCGGCGCGCGCGATCGCGGTGCCGGGCATGGTCTTCACAGCTGTCTGCCTTGCGACCGGGTCGATCTGGGGGCGCCCGACCTGGGGCACGTGGTGGGTTTGGGACGGCCGCCTGACGAGCATGCTGGTGCTGCTGTTCCTCTATGCGGGCTATATCGCGCTCGTCCAGGCGACGACCCGCGAAGGCGGTTCGGCGAAGATCGCGGCGATCTTCGGCCTTGTCGGCGCGGTCAATATCCCGATCATCAACCGCAGCGTCGTGTGGTGGAATTCACTCCACCAGCCGCCCAGCATCACCATGGGCAACAGCGCGATCGACGGCGTGTTCCTGATGCCGCTGCTGGCTGCGGTGGTCGGCTTTTCGCTCCTGTTCGGCGCCATCGTGCTGATGCGGATGCGCGCGATCATCGCCGAAGCGCAGGTCGAAGCGAGGCTGAAGCGCCGTGCGCTCGACGACGATGCGCCGCGTGGAGGCGGCGCTGGCGAACCGGCCATGGGAGGCGCATGATGCGCGAGGCACTCGAACACTGGGATTTCGTTATCGCGGCCTATGCGATCGGGCTTGGCGCCCTTGCGGTGCTGACCGCTTGGAGCTGGCGCACCATGCGCCGGGCCGAGGCGCGCCGCGAGGAGGTCAAGAGGCGATGAACACCACCACCGGCCTCAAGGCAAAGCACCAGCGCATGGTGCTGGTCGTGATCGCGCTGGTTGCGATCATCGGCGCGGGGCTGCTCGCGGTATGGGGCCTGAGGAACCAGGCGAACTATTTCTACCTTCCCGAACAGATGGCCGAAGCGCCCCCTTCGGTCGGGCAGGCGGTGCGGCTCGGCGGGATGGTGCAGCCCGGATCGATCGAGACGATGGCCGACGGCGTCACCGTGCGCTTCATCGTCACCGGCAACGAGGCGAGCACGATCCCGGTGCGCTATTCGGGCATATTGCCCGATCTGTTCGTCGAAGGTTCAGGAGTCGTCGCCGAAGGGAGCCTGCAGGCGGACGGGACCTTTCTCGCCACCAATCTGCTCGCCAAGCATGACGAGAATTACGTGCCGCGCGAGCTCGAGGGGCTTGAGCCGCATCAGAAGGCCGAGACCGTCGCCGAGACGACCGTCGGCATCGAACCGAGACCTTGAGGACTGACCCCGCGCGATGATCGCTGAAATCGGCCTTGCCGCCCTGTGGCTCGCCGCCGCGCTCGCGGTGCTCCAGATGATATCGGGAGCGCTCGCGCTGCGCACGCGCGCTAGAGAAGGCGGGGGCGATGCAAACCCGATGGCGTTTTATGCTCGGCCCGCCGCGATGGTGCAGGCAGCCCTTGCCGTGCTCGCCTTCGTCATGCTGCTCTACGCCTTTGCGATCACCGACCTGTCGATCAAGCTGGTCGCGACCAATTCGCATTCGGCAAAGCCCTTCATCTACAAGCTGACGGGCACGTGGGGGAACCACGAAGGCTCGATGCTGCTGTGGGTCGCGGTGCTGGCGCTGTCGGGCGGTCTGCTCGCCGGGGCGGAGCGGCGGCTGCCCGAACGCACGATGTCGGCGACGCTTTCGGTGCAGGGCTTCGTCGCGCTCGGCTTCTATGCTTTCCTGCTGCTCTCATCGAACCCGTTCGAGCGTCTCCCGGTCCCGGCTCTCGAAGGTTCGGGGCTGAACCCGCTGCTGCAGGATATCGGCCTCGCGATCCATCCGCCGACGCTCTATATCGGCTATGTCGGCCTTTCGGTCGCCTTCAGCCTCGCCATGGGCGCGCTGATCACCCGGCAGGTCACGCCCGATTTCGCCAAGGTTATGCGGCCGTGGGTGCTGGGCGCGTGGGTGTTCCTGACCTTCGGGATCACGGCGGGGTCGTACTGGGCCTATTACGAGCTGGGCTGGGGCGGCTGGTGGTTCTGGGACCCGGTCGAGAATGCTTCGCTCATGCCGTGGCTTGCCGCGACTGCCTTGCTCCATTCGGTAAGCGTTCTGGCCGCGCGCGATGCGCTGCGGACATGGACGATCATGCTCGGCGTGCTCGCCTTCTCCATGAGCATGCTCGGCACTTTCCTCGTGCGTTCGGGCGTGCTCACCAGCGTCCATGCCTTCGCGGTCGATCCGGAGCGCGGGACCTTCATTCTCGTCCTGCTGGGTCTTTACATCGGCGGCGCGCTTGCTCTCTTCGCGGTAAGGGCGGGCTCCATCTCCGAGGGCAAGCGCTTCACCGCGACCAGCCGCGAGGGCGCGCTGGTGTTCAACAACGTGATGCTGTCGGCGATCCTCGCGATTGTCCTGCTCGGCACGCTCTATCCGCTCCTGACCGAGGCGTTCAATGTGCGCGTCAGCGTCGGTCCGCCCTATTTCAACCCGGCCAGTGCGATCTTCGCGATCCCGATGTTCCTGGTCATGGCGGTCGGCCCGCTGCTGCGCTGGAAGGACGACACCCCGCGGCGCATCCAGTTCGAATTGTCGCTGATCGCCGCGCTCCTCATTTCGGTGGTTTCGCTGGTCGCGATCCTGGGCGACTACGCCATCCTCCCCGTCCTCGGCCTCGCGCTTGCCGTGGGTCTCGGCGTTGCTGCATTCCTGCCGCTGCGCGGACGCAAGCTGGCGCGGGTACCGGTCGCGGTATGGGGTATGGTGCTCGCCCATTTCGGAGTGGCGGTCGCGCTGTTCGGCATGGCGAGCGAAAGCGCCTTCACCCAGGAACGCCTCGCCGCGGTATCCGCCGGCCAGACGGAAAGCATCGGGGGCTTCGACGTCATGCTCGAAAGCGTCGATCCGGTCGCCGGGCCCAACTGGACCGCGATCGAGGCGCGGCTCGCCGTCAGCCGCGATGGGGGGGATCCGGTGATGCTGGCCCCTCAGGCGCGCAATTTCTGGTCGCCGCCGCAGGCTACCAGCGAAAGCGCGCTCATCACCCGCTGGAACGGGCAGCTTTATGCGGTGATCGGCGATGCGGCTGGCGTGGATGCGGCAGGCAATGCGCGCTGGCAGCTGCGCCTATGGTGGAAACCCTTCGTCACCTTCATCTGGTATGGCGGCCTGCTGATCGCACTGGGCGGTGTCCTGGCGATCGCGGGCCGCGTGCAGGTCGACCTGCGCCGCCGCACGGCGACCCGCCTCGGCGAGGAGCGGCGCGAGGGACTGCGCGCGCTGGGCAAGGGCCCGAAAGCACCGGAGCCCGCCGAATGAAGCGCCTCGCCTATATCGTTCCGCTGGCGCTGTTCCTGTTCCTTGCCGGGCTGTTCGCGTTCCAGCTGACCCAGCCCAAGGACGAATTCGTCAAGAGCACCATGATCGGGAAGCCTCTGCCGGATTTCGCGCTCGACCCGGCGGCGCCCGGCCTTGCGGGGGCCTCGCGCGCGGATTTCACGAATGGAGAGCCCAAGCTGCTCAATATCTGGGCAAGCTGGTGCGTGCCCTGCATAGCCGAGGCGCCGCAACTCGAGGCGCTGGCCGAAGAGGGGGTCGACATCGTCGGCGTCGCAATCCGCGACCGGCCCGAGGATGTCGCCCGCTTCCTCGAACGCTACGGCAATCCTTACAGCCGCGTCGGCGCCGACGAGATTTCCGAAGTGCAGCTTGAAATCGGGTCCTCGGGCGTGCCCGAAACCTTCGTGATCGATGGCAAGGGCGTGATCCGTTACCAGCATATCGGCGATATTCGCGCGGACGACGTGCCGACCTTGCTCGAAGAACTGGCCAAGGCGTCGTGATGCGCGTTCTCGCGATGCTTCTCGCCGCTCTTGCGGTGTTTGCCGCGCCCGCAATGGCGCAGCAGGCCATGCCGCCGGCGCCCTATGCCTATACCCAGATAGAGGATCCCGCGCTCGAGGCCGAGGCGCGCGACCTGATGCTGACCCTGCGCTGTCTCAAATGCCAGTCGCAGTCGATCGCCGATTCGGACGCGCCGATGGCGGGCGACATGCGCCACCAGGTCCGCACCCGCCTGCTTGCCGGGCAGGAACCCGAGGAAATCCGCGCCTGGCTGGTCGATCGCTATGGCGATTACGTCAGCTATTCGCCCAAGGTGAGCGAGACCACCTGGCCGCTCTTCGCCATTCCCGTGCTGCTGCTGCTCTTCGTCGGCGGCGTGTTGCTGCGGCGGCTGGGCCGGCGGCGTTCGGATGAAGGGGAGGCGGCATGATCGGCGGTTGGCTCGGCGTGCTCGCATTGGCGCTTGCGGCCTTTGCGCTCGCGGCCTTCCTGCTGCGCCTCCCGCGTGAGGGCTTTGCGGTGTTCGGGGCGGCGCTGCTGTTCGGACTTGCGGGTTACGCGATGCAGGGCTCGCCCGGCCAGCCGGCCGCGCCCAAGGAACGGGTGATCGCCGAATCCGAGGGCGGCGAGGCGATGGTCGAAGCGCGCCGCGCCCTGTTCGATCCGGTCCGGCCCAAGCCCGATTACCTTACCATTTCCGACGGCTTCGCCCGCAACGGCAAATTCGAGGAGGCCGCGGGCCTCCTGCGCCGGGGGCTTGCCGAAAATCCAAGCCATCTCGAAGGCTGGCTCGCGCTCGGCATGGCGCTGGTCGGCCATGCCGACGGGCAGGTCACCCCGGCGGCGGCCTATGCCTATGGCAAGGCGCGCGAGATCGACCCCGACAGCCCGGCGCCCGACTATTTCCTCGGCTTTTCCTATCTCCAGTCGGGCCAGATCCGCGCTGCGCGCGAGACCTGGGCGCGGCTGGTCGAAAGCTCGCCCGAGGACGCGCCCTGGGTACCCGAACTGACCGCGCGGATCGCGGAACTCGACCGGATGATCGCCAATGCACCGATGCTGCGCTAGGCGCATCCGGGCGCGTGCGCGCCGTCCAATGTTGCAGGCGCGAAGAGGCGGTGCTAATCGCCGCTCCGCCGTCACCGTGAAGAGACACGCTGCGGCGATGGAGTCGAGCCAGATGCGCGGCTTCAGGGCAGTACCGAAGACACGGGAAATCCGGGAAGCATGAGCGACACAGCAGCGCCCGCCCATCAGCCGCCAGCAGGCGGCCATTCGCACGGCGCATCCAAGGCGGCGCTGGCGGTCGGGGCGATCGGCATCGTTTTCGGCGATATCGGGACGAGCCCGCTTTACGCCTTCCGTGAGACCTTCGTCGGGCGCTCGACCGTGCAGCTCGACACGGCGCATGTCCTCGGTGTAATCAGCCTCATCTTCTGGTCGATGACGCTGGTCGTCGCGATCCAGTATGTCACCATCCTGATGCGCGCCGACAACAAGGGGCAGGGCGGTAGCCTCGCTCTTGTCGCGCTGATTTCGCGCAGCTTGTCCAAATCGCGCTATGGCTGGATCGCGGTGCTGCTCGGCGTTTTCGCGACCAGCCTGTTCTACGGCGATTCGATGATTACACCCGCGATCTCGGTCCTCTCCGCGGTCGAAGGCCTGACCGTGGTGGACGAAGGGCTGGAACGCTTCGTCATACCCATCGCACTGGCCCTGCTGGTGTTCCTGTTCGTCCTCCAGAAACGCGGCACGGCCAAGGTCGGCGCGCTTTTCGCGCCCGTCATGATCGTCTATTTCACGGTGATCGCGGGGCTGGGGACCTGGCAGATCATCCAGACGCCCGAGATCCTGTGGGCCCTGAACCCCTATCACGCAGTCAATTTCTTCGTCCTCGACGGCTGGTTCGCCTTCCTTGCCCTGGGCAGCGTGGTGCTGGCGGTGACGGGGTCGGAGGCGCTCTATTCCGACATGGGCCATTTCGGGCGTGGGCCGATGCGCCTGTCGTGGTTCGGTTTCGTCATGCCGTGCCTGCTGCTCAACTATTTCGGGCAGGGCGCGATGGTGATCGGCCTGCCCGCGGACGAGGCTTCGCGCGCGATCCAGAACCCGTTCTTCTTCCTCGCATCGGAGGAATGGCGCCTGCCGCTCGTTTTCCTGGCGACGGTGGCGACCTTCATCGCCAGCCAGGCGGTGATCTCCGGCGCGTTCTCGATCACCCACCAGGCGATCCAGATGGGCTACATCCCGCGGCTCAACATCCGCCACACCTCCGAAACCGAAGGCGGGCAGATCTACATCCCGGCGGTCAACTGGGCGCTGATGGTGGCAGTGGTCATCCTTGTCCTCACCTTCCAGAATTCGTCCAACCTCGCCAATGCCTATGGCATCGCGGTGACCGGCGCGGTGACGATCGACACGCTGTTGATGGCGGTGCTGCTGGTGAGCGTGTGGAAGTGGAAGTGGTGGTATGCCGCGCCCGTCGTCATCCTCTTCCTGATCGTCGACGGAGCCTACTTTGCCGCCAACCTGACGAAGGTGGCGGATGGAGGCTGGTTCCCGCTCCTCATCGGCTTCGTCGCCTTCACGCTGCTCACGACCTGGGCGCGCGGGCGCAAGCTGATGCGCGACCGGATGAGTGAGGTTGCCCTGCCGATGGAGATCTTCGCCAAATCGGCCAAGAATTCCGCCCTGCGCGTGCCGGGCACGGCGATCTTCATGGCGTCGAGCACGGCGGGCGTGCCGAGCGCGCTGCTCCACAACATCAAGCACAACAAGGTGCTGCACGAACGCGTTGTCATCCTGACCGTCAACATCGCCGACGTGCCCTATGTCGATCCCGATGCGCGCTGCGAATACACCGACATGGGCGACGGTTTCTACCGCGCGATCCTGCATTACGGCTTCATGGAGGAGACGGACGTGCCGGTCGGACTGACCCGGATGGAGCGTTGCGGCGGCCAGTTCGACATGATGCAGACGAGCTTCTTCCTCTCGCGCCAGACCCTGCTCCCTTCGGAGAAACCCGCAATGCCGATCTGGCGCGAAAAGATATTCGCCTGGATGCTGCGCAATTCGGCGAGCGCGATGGATTTCTTCAAGCTGCCGACGAACCGCGTGGTGGAACTGGGCAGCCAGGTCGAGATCTGACGCGGAACGCCGCGTTTGCGCGCTCCCTTGTGTCCGACTGCCTGGGTGCGCTATCGCATGTCCAAGGGAGGCAAGGTCGTGCTCAAACAATCGCTGATATTCGCCGCTGCTCTGTTCGTCGGAGCATGCGCAACCGATCGCGAAGCGAACACCCTGTCGGGCAAGGCGGCCGAGGGCAGGGCTTTCGCCGAGGCCAATTGCGGTGGCTGCCACGCGCTCGATGACGGCACCTCGCCCAACCCGGAGGCTCCGAGCCTGCGCCGGGTCGCCAACCGCCTGCCGGAATGGGTGGTCGAAGGATCGCTCGAGCGGGGGGTCAAGCTGGGCCATACCTCCGAAATGCCGGTATTCGTGTTCGAGGAGGGCGATGTGGAGCGACTGAGCGCCTATCTCGAGGTCCTGAGGGACCGCGACTGACGGGACCTCGCCCGGCACTTTCGCGAAACCCGTCCGCCGGTTGCGGCGTTGAATGGGCATGGAACCGGGCACATTCTCTCCCGAACACATCACCTGGACCGAGGCCGGGCTGCGGATGGCCTGCGCCATCGTGCTCCCTTTCGTCATCGGGATGGAGCGGTTCCTGAGGAAGAAACCGATCGATTTCCGCCCCTTCGTCATCATCTCGGTCGCGGCCTGCGGACTGTCGATCGCTTCGCTCGAACTGGTGCACAAGACATTCGACAGCCAGCTCGTCGTCGATCCCACCCGCACGTTCGAAGGCGTCGTCACCGGGATCGGTTTTCTCGGCGCGGGCGCGATGTTCCGCGAGGACAATTTCGTGCAAGGGGCGGGATCGGCCGCCGCGATCTGGGGGCGGAGGCGATCGGGATCGTGTGCGGGATCGGATCGCTCTGGCTCGCCGCGCTGATCGCGCTGCCCATCTTCGCTGTGCTGGTGCTGAGCGCGCCTTTTATCGGGCGCTACGATCCCTCGGGCGAGGAAAGGAAGGACTGACCGTTCATCCGCCCGTCGGCGGTTCGTCCTTGATGACTTCGTCGGCGTCATCGATCGACAGGCCGTGCTTCATCAGCATCGGGATATTGGCGAAGGTGAACAGAAAGGTGAGCGGCAGGAACACCCACAGCTTCGCCCACAGCCAGCCTTCGAAATCCATCGTCGCCACCAGCAATTCGTTGAGGCCTGCAAGCAGCAGGAAGAACACGCCCCAATTGCGCGACAGCTTGAGCCAGCCTTCGTCGGAAAGCCCTTCGAACGCGGCCTCGAGCAGGATCTTGAGCAGCGCGCGTCCGCCCAGCCAGCCGCCGATCAGCGCCACGCCGAAGACCGCGTAGATGATGGTGGGTTTGAGCTGGATGAACTTCTCGTCCTGGAAATAGATCGTCAGGGTTCCGAAGCCGACGATCAGCGCAGTCGAGAACCACAGCATGGGCGACACCTTGCCGAGCAGGAATTTCGACACGGCAAGAGCGATGACGGCGGCGACCATGAAGGCGCCGGTGCCGTAGATGATCGCGATGATGTCGCCGAGGCCCGGGTCCTCGGGCGCCGACAGCCGATAGACGGCGAGGAACACGATCAGCGGCCCGTAATCGACCGCGACGTTGAGCCAGCCCGAACCCTTGGCCTTGGTGTCGTCGGCCATCACGCGACTCCCGCGATGACGCGCGCGACAAGGTCGGGGTCGAAGGGGCGCAGGTCCTCCATCGTTTCCCCCACCCCGATCGCGTGGATCGGAAGGCCGTATTGCTCCGCCGCCGCAACCAGCACGCCGCCGCGCGCGGTGCCGTCGAGTTTGGTCATGATGAGGCCGGTCACGCCCGCCACCTCCTTGAACACGTCGATCTGGGAAAGCGCATTCTGCCCGTTGGTCGCGTCGAGCACCAGCACGACGTCGTGCGGCGCGTCGGGATTGAGACGACCGAGAACGCGGCGGATCTTGGCGAGTTCGTCCATCAGTTCGCGCTTGTTCTGGAGCCGCCCGGCAGTGTCGACGATCAGCGCGTCGATCCCGGTATCGGTCGCCTGCTTGACCGCGTCGTAGACGATGCTCGCCGGATCGCCGCCTTCGGGTCCGCGCACGATGTCGACCCCTGCGCGCTCAGCCCAGGTGGCGAGCTGGCCGATTGCGGCGGCGCGGAACGTGTCGCCTGCGGCCAGCAGCACGCCGTAATCGTCCTCCATGAACAGATGCGCGAGTTTGGCGATGGTGGTGGTCTTGCCCGATCCGTTGACCCCGATCACCAGGATCACCTGCGGGCGCGGGAAGGCGGTTATCTCGAGCGGCTTGGCCACGGGCCGCAGGATCTCGGCGATTTCCTCGGCCACCGCCTCCTTCAGCTCGGTCTGGGTGATCGTCGCCCCGAACCTCTTGTCGGCGAGCTTGCTTCGGATGCGCGCGGCGGCCGACGGGCCGAGGTCGGAGACGATCAGCGCGTCCTCGATATCGTCGAGCGTCGCCTCGTCCAGCCTGCCTCCGGCGGTGATCCCGGTGAGGTTGGTGGCGAGCCGGTCGGAGGTCTTGCGAAAACCGCCGAGCAGTCGCTCGCTCCAGCTTCCGGCCTGTTCCGCTTCGCTCATCGCAGCATTCCCTCCTCGACTGCCTGCACCCTCACCGGCACGATCTCGCCCGCTCGCGTCCCGTCGGGCAGCTTCACGCGGGCGTAATTGGGGCCATAGCCCGTGCCGTCCCGCTCGGCGAGGACGGGGAGGGTTTCGCCCACAAGGCTTGTCAGCCAGTCCGCGCGGCGTTCGGCCACGGCGGCCCTGAGTTCGGCGGCGCGGGCCTTGACGGTCGCACGGTCATGCTGCGGCATGCGCGCGGCGGGCGTTCCTTCGCGCGGGGAAAAGGGAAAGACGTGGCCGTGCACGATGTCGCATTGTGCGATGATCGAAAGGTTGTCGGCGTGGTGCCCCTCGCTTTCGGTCGGGAAGCCCGCAATGAGGTCCGCCCCGACCGCGATATCGGGTCGGCGTGCCTTCAGCCGGGCGACGAGATCCACCGCATCGGCCCGCGAATGGCGCCTTTTCATGCGCTTTAGGATCAGATCCGCGCCGTGCTGGAGCGACAGGTGGACATGCGGCATCACCCGTTTTTCGCCGGCCAGCAGGTCGAACAGGGCCGCGTCGATTTCCACCCCGTCGACCGAGGAAAGCCTAAGGCGGCTTAGTTCGCGAAATTCATTCAGGGTGGCTTCGATCAGGGAACCCAATCGGGGCGTGTTGGAAATATCCTGTCCCCAGCTTGTCAGATCGACACCGGTGAAGACAATTTCCTTTGCCCCCGCAATCAAATGTCCTTCAACCTCGCGCAGCACCTCGGCCACGGTCAGCGAACGGCTTTTCCCGCGTCCCTGCGGGATGATGCAGAAGGTGCAGGCATGGTCGCAGCCGTTCTGCACGCCGATGAAGGCACGGGTTCGTTGCGGCGGGGGAGGGGTGTCGGCGGCGGGCACGTTCCAGCGGCGCGCATCGAGCTTCGCCGCATTCGCCATGATCGCGTCGACCTCGGGCATGGCGGCGATCGCCTCGCGCTCGATCTCAGCCGCGCAGCCGGTGACGATCAGCCGCGCATCGGGCCTTGCGCGCCGGGCGCGGCGGATCGCCTGGCGGGTCTGGCGCACCGCCTCGTTGGTGACCGCGCAGGAATTGACCACGACGATGTCGCCCGCATCCTCGCCCAGCATCGCGCGCATCGCCTCGCTTTCGGCGATGTTGAGCCGGCAGCCCAGGGAAATCACTAGCGGCGAGACGGTCTGCGGCGCGTTCACGCGAAATCGTCCCATTCGAAGCTACCGCGAAAGGCCTCGCTCGCCGGGCCGGTCATCCGGATCGGGCCCGCTCCATCGCCGGACCCGCCGCCATCCCATTCGATCACGAGATCGCCGCCGGGAAGCGAAATCGTCACCGGGCTCGTCACCAGCCGCTTGCGGATCGCCGCGACCGCCGTCGCGCAGGCCCCGGTCCCGCAGGCGCGGGTAAGACCCGCCCCGCGCTCCCACACGCGCAGCGCAAGATGGTCCGGCCCTGCAAGGCTCGCGACATTGACGTTGATCCGTTCGGGAAAAAGCGGGTCGTTTTCGATCCCCGACCCGAGCGCGGCAAGATCCACTGCATTCGCGTCCTCGACGAAGAACACGACATGCGGATTGCCCACATTGACCGCCATCGGGTTTTCAAGCTCGCCCCAGCCGACCGGCATCGCGCCCGTATCCATCGCATAGGCGAGCGGGATCGCCTCCCAGCCGAAACGCGGCAGCCCCATGTCGACCGCAGCGCAGCCGTCCCGCGGCTCGACCGCGATCGCGCCGCCCGCGGTCTCGACCCGCGCGGCCTCGCCATGCAGGATCGCGACCGCCCGGCTGGCATTGCCGCAGGCCCCGACCTCGCTCCCGTCGGAATTGAAGATACGCATGCGGAAATCCGCGCTTTCGCTCGGCTCAAGCACGATCACCTGGTCGCAGCCGATCCCGGTGCGCCGGTCGGCGAGCGCGCGCGCCATCGCCCCGGTCATGTCCGGCAGGCTGGCCTCGCGGGCGTCGAGCACGACGAAATCGTTGCCGAGCCCGTGCATCTTGGTGAAGGAAACGCGCATTGTACGGCCACGCATCTATGCATGGCGGGCGCGCTCGTCCAGTGGCGCGAGACGGTCCGGCGACGCGTTCAGTGGCGCGCGCGGCGCGGCAGGATCGGCCCGCCGTCGAGCGCGGTGCCGCCCGGATGCGGCGCGGCCCCGCCGTGATCGGGGTCGCCCGATTCGCCCGGTCCGCCCATTTCCCCGCCTCTATTGTCACCGGCATTGTCACCCCGGGCCGCGCGGGCGACGCTGCGCGCCAGCGCGCCGAGATCGGGCAGTTCGATCCCTTCCGCGCCCGCGTTCGGCGCATCGGCCATCGCGCTGCCCGCCAGCCGCCCTGCAATGCTGAGCCGCTCGTGCACCTGTTCGGCGGTTTCGGGGCGGCCATAAAGATAGCCCTGGCCCTTGAATTCGCCCATCTTGCGAAGCGCGGTGAGGATGTCCTCGTGCTCGATCCCCTCGGCGGTGATCGGCATTTCGAGCCCGCGCCCCAGGGAAACGATCGCATCGACGATGCGGCTCTTGCCGCCGTTCTCGGTCAGGTCCTTGATGAAGCTGCGGTCGATCTTCAAACGGTCGAACGGCAGCGAGCGGAGCTGTTCGAGGCTCGAATAGCCGGTCCCGAAATCGTCGAGGCTGACCTTGACCCCCTGATTGCGCAGGCTCGTGATCATCGATCGCACGAGGCCGATATTCTCGTGCAGGCAGGATTCGGTGATCTCGATCTCGAGCCGCTGGGCCGGAAAACTGTGTTCGACCAGCAGTTTCAGAAGCTTCTGGGCGAACCACGGATCGCGCAGCTGCACCGGCGAGATGTTGATCGAAAGCGTCAGCGCCTCGTCCCAGCCGCGCGCATCGGCGAAGGCCTGGCGCATCAGTTGTTCGGACAGTTCGGCGATAAGGCCGATTTCCTCGGCCACGGGGATGAAGATTTCCGGGCTGACGAGGCCGAATTGCGGCGAACGCCAGCGCGCCAGCATCTCGAAGCCGACCAGTTCGCCCGTATCGAGATCGATCTGCTGTTCGTAGAAGGGCACGAATTCGCCCCTGGTGATGCCGTGCCGGATGCCCGTTTCGAGTTCGTTCCTGAACCGCAATTCGTTTTCCATGCTCGGCTCGAACCAGAAGAAGCGGTTCTTGCCCTGCTTTTTCGCCTGGTACATCGCGATGTCGGCGCGGTGGAGCAGCGTGTCGCCCGAAGCGCTCAACGGTTCGAGCCCGTCGGGGCAATGATCGCTGGTGACGCCCACCGACATGGTGATTTCGAGCGTGACGCTGTCGAGCTGGAAGGGCAGGGCGAGCCCTTCGTAAAGCCTGATCACGAGGTCGTCGATGCGCTCGCGCCGGGCCGGATCAAAGGGGGTGACGAAAGCGAATTCGTCCCCGCCCAGCCGGGCGAGCCGGGCGCTTTTCGGCAGCACCTCGCGAACCCGATCGGCGAACTGGCAAAGCACCTGGTCGCCCGCATGGTGGCCGTGCATGTCGTTGACCTGCTTGAAATTGTCGAGGTCGATCATGGCATAGGCGATCGCCTGGCCGCGTTCGGCAGTGCGGATCCGCAGCGCTTCGGTGACTTCGGCCATCGAACGGCGGTTGAGACACCCGGTCAGCGGGTCGCGTTCGGCCAGCTCGCGCGCCTGCGCCTCGGCGCGGCGGCGTTCCTCGATTTCGCGGATCAATTCACGATAGCGGCGCCAGGCGAAGATGATCAGCGCGATGTTGAGCAGCAGCGCGGTGGTGAGCAGCGGATCGGCGCCACTGCCCGTGCCCATCAGCGCCATCAGCGTGTCCGGCACGACCACGCCGCCGGTGGCGACGAAAAGCAGTATCGCCGCCGTCGTGATCCCGAGGGCGACGATGTCGCGCTGCGCCTGCCCTTCGCCCGCCCGTTCCTCGGCCGTGCCCTTGTGGAGAGTCTGGATCGTTCCGTGTGTCGCCGTCATGCCCGGTTACTCGTAAGCGCCCCTCTTTCACCCGGCCCGCCCTGAGTCAGCCCGGGAGATTTGCGCAAACATGCGGTGACGAGGCTAAAGATCGCGTTAATCGGCGCACGCTTGCCTTGGCGCGCGCGGCTCTGGCAGAGGGGCCGACGATCAGAAACGTCCATTCATGAGGGGGCAGAGTGTCATGGCGCAGGCTTCGCGCAATTACTGGCTGATGAAATCCGAGCCGTTCAAATACAGCTGGGACGATCTCGTCGCCGAGGGCGATGGGGTGTGGGACGGCGTGCGCAACCACCGGGCGAAGAACAATCTCGCGGCGATGGAGGTCGGCGACGAGGCGTTCTTCTACCACTCGCGCGAGGGGCTGGAGATCGTCGGCATCTGCGAGGTGACGGTGGCGGGCATAACCGATCCGACCGACGAGACCGGCAAGTGGGCGGCGGTCAAGGTGCGCGCGAAGGAAAAGTTCGACCACCCGGTGACGCTCAAGCAGATCAAGGCCGATCCGCGGCTTGCCGAGTGCGAACTGGTGCGCCTCTCGCGGCTCTCGGTCGCGGCGATCACGCCGCGGGAGTGGGAGGTCATCTGCGAGATGGCGAAGGGCTGAGTGCCGAAGGCCGGGGCGTCGTCGCGGGCGCGCCACGGCTCAGCGCGCTGTGGGACAGGGGGCGGAACGATCCCGTCGCTTCATCCATTGATTGCGTGGAAAGCCAGTAAATTCATTGGCTTGACCAAGACAATGGAGGATGTTCCATGGGTGAACTCACCGACAAGATCAAAGGCAATGTCAACGAAGCGACCGGCAAGGCCAAGCAGAAGTCCGATGACCCCGAAACCCGCGCCGAAGGGCGCAAGGACGAGGCCAAGGGCAAGGCCCAGCAGGTCAAGGGCGAAGTCAAGGGCGAGATGGGCAACGACATCTGACCCCCAATCCGCATGACATGAAAAGGGGCCGCTCCCGTATTTCGGAGGCGGCCCCTTTCGCGTGCGCTAGCGGTTCCTGAGCGAGCTTACCGTAGCCCCGCTTGCGGCGAGCTGTTCGATTTCGGTCACCGCGTGGATGAGCCGCACGCCTTCGCGCTTTCCGGATTCGGCGAAGGCAGCGGCGAATTCCTCCGTCGTCTCGGCCCGCGCGGCCCATGCGCCGAACGCTTCGGCGAGCGCTGCGAAATCGGGATTGGCAAGCTCTGTCGCCGATACGCGGCCGGGATATTCGCGTTCCTGGTGCATCCTGATCGTCCCGTAGGCGCCGTTGTCGACGACCACGACGAGGAGGTTAGCACCCGCCTGCGCGGCGCTTGCGAGTTCCTGCCCGTTCATCAGGAAATCCCCGTCGCCGGCCACCGCGACCACCGGGCGTTCGGGGTGGCGCAGCGCGGCGGCGATGCCGGCGGGGACGCCATAGCCCATCGCTCCGCAAGTCGGTGCGAGCTGCGCGGGATAGCCCTCGTAACGCCAGTAGCGATGGAACCACCCGGCGAAATTGCCCGCCCCGTTGGCGAGTATCGTTTCATGCGGGAGCGATTCGCGCATCAGCGTGACGCAGGCCGCAAGGTCCAGCGCGGGCGCCTTGTCGTTCGGTTCATGCGTCGCCCATTCACGCCATTCGCGATTTGCCGCAGCGCCCGCATCGAAGGGGATGATCGCACCGTCTTCCCAAAGGGCGGCGGCTTCGGCGAATTCGTCCATCGCGCAGCACAGCGCAAGATCGGTGCGATAGACCCGGCCCAGCTCCTCAGGGTCGGGATGGACGTGGATCAGCACCTGCCCGGGATGATCGGGCGTGGGCACGCTGTAGCCCTCGGTGGTCGCCTCGCCCAGTCGCGCTCCCACGGCGAGGATGAGGTCGGCATTGCGCACCCGTTCGACCAGCTTGGGATTGGGGCCATAGCCCAGCGACCCGGCATAGACCGGCGAGCTTGCGGGAATCGCGTCCTGCCGTCTGAAAGCGGTCGCGACCGGCAGGCCGATGCGTTCGGCAAAGGCCTGGAAATGATGGCGCGCCTTGCGGTTCCAGCCCGCCCCGCCGACGATCGCCACCGGGGACGCGGCATCCGCCAGCAGCGCGAGCAGCGCCTGCATCGCGTCGGGACAGGCGGCCTGCGTCGGGCGCTCGACGCGGGGGCGGGGCGAATGCCGGGCGGAAACATCCTCGCACAGCATGTCCTCGGGCAGGGCCAGGACGGCCGGGCCGGGCCGCCCGCTGATCGCGACCGAAAAGGCGCGCGCGACATATTCGGGAATGCGCGAAGGATCGTCGATCCGCGCGGCCCATTTGGAAATCGGCGCGAAGAAGGCGGGAAAATCGACCTCCTGAAAGCCTTCGCGCCCCTGCATGGGTCGTGCGACATCGCCGACGAACAGCACCATGGGCTGCGAATCCTGGTGCGCGACATGAACGCCGATGCTGGCATTGGTCGCGCCGGGTCCGCGGGTGACGAAGGCGACGCCCGGCCGCCCGGTAAGCGCCCCGTCGGCGCAGGCCATGAAGGCAGCGCCGCCTTCCTGCCGGCAGGTGACGGTATCGATCTGCGTCCCCCCGTGGAGCGCGTCGAGCACCGCGAGAAAGCTTTCCCCGGGCACGGTGAAGATCCGGTCGGTGCCCTGTTCGGCAAGGCATTCGACCAGCAGGTTCGCTGCACGCTTCGTCGTCTCGGCCATGGCCTTTCCCTCTCCTCTCGCCCCTCTGGTTGAGGCCCCCTGTCTACCGGATGCGCGCTTACCCCGCGCGCGGCCACCCTGCAATTGTGCCGATCGTCCCGCTGCCCCGGGCAAGTGTCCCACTGTGCAACAACCGGGGCGAAGGGTGTGACAGGGCGTTAAGAAAGTCTTAACACCATTGCCATGCCCTATGCGCGCCTAACCGCCGACCTCGTCTGTGTCCCGCAGCACCGGGACGACGAGGAAGTGCGGTCGCGGCATCGGGTAACGGGGCGCGGGGCAAAGGGTCGCCGCGCGCTCGTCCTCACCGACGAAAGCGCCCGCCATCCCTACCGCGCGAGCCTTCCGCCGCATGTCTGCGCCGATCTGATCGACATTCCGGCCGAGAGCCTGTGGGCGCTGACCCGCGACGACGTTCGCGGGTTTGCGAGCACCTATCTGACGGTGACCGCGGCGGTGCTCGCTTTCATCCTGTAGCGATCCGTCACCCGGCCAGCCCTGCCGCGCCGGTCATTTCCTCGCGCTCGACCTTGTAGAGCACCCTGCCGAGCCAGGCCGATATCAGGCTCATCCCGGCGGCCAGCAGGACCTGTTCGACCGCTTGAACGCCCAGGGCCGTCAGCCCCACCGACAGCAGCGACCCGCCGACCATGGCGGCCGAATTGACGATGTTGTTGGCCGCGATCACCCGCGCCGCCTTTTCGCCCGCGACCCGCGTGGTGAGAAATGCGTAGAGCGGGACGACGAACATGCCGCCCATCACCGCGATACCGAGCAGGGCGAGCAGGAGCGCCGCCGCCATCGGCTGGGCGAGGAAGGCGGTTATTCCGAGAAGCCCGGCATCGCCCGTGCCGTTCCAGTTCTTCACCAGCAAGTAGAAGGCGATCACGCAGCCGCCCATCAGCACGACGCTGACCGGTGCGAAACGGGCCGAGACCGCGCCTTTCAGCAGCGCGTTGATGCTGACCGATCCCAGCGCGATGCCGATCGAGAACATGACGAGGAACAGGCTCGCGACTTCGGGACTGGCGGCCAGCGTGTTCTTGGCAAGCGGCGGAAACTGGATGAACAGCACCGCGCCGATGGTCCAGAAGAAGCTGATCGCGACGATCGCGTACCAGATCGGGCGGTCTTCCATCGATTCGCGAATGATGCGGGTGGAGGAACGCCAGAGGTTCCAGTCGATCGGCTCGATCATTCCCTGCGCGGGCGCATCGGGGACCTGCCGGCTGACCGTGTAGCCGACGATCGCCGTCAGCACGATGCCGCCCGCCGCCCATTCGGTGTGGTCCACCGCGAGCGGGCCGGCGAGAATCGTGCCGAGCAGGATCGCGACATAGGTCCCCGCCTCGACGAGGCCGGTCCCGGCGAGCACTTCCTCGCGGCGCAGGTGCTGCGGCAGGATCGCGTATTTGATCGGCGCAAGGAAGGTCGACTGACACCCGGCAAGCAGCAGGACGAACAGCAGGACGATGATCGACAGCGTCGTGTCGATCGTCAGGATCCCGAGCGGCGCGACGATTGCCAGGTCCCACCCGCTCCACGCCATGTAGAGCCCGAGCGCGCCGAGGCTCATGATGCCGATCTCGCACAGTTTGACCGTGCGGATGATCCGCGCCTTGCACCGCATGTCGGCAAGCTGGCCGGAAATGCCGGAGATGACGACGAAGGGCAGGATGAACACCGCCGATGCGATCGCGCTGAACAGCGTTTCGGTTTCGGGGTCGTTGTAGACCGCATAGACGACGAAAAGCAGCATCGTTGTCTTGTAGAGATTGTCGTTGAACGCATTGAGGAACTGCGTCGCGAACATCGGGAAAAAGCGCCTGGTGCGCAGGAGATGCGTGGCTGTCGTCATGCGTATGGCGCGGGAGATGTCCTTCCCTCGACGCCCCCCATAGCGAAACGGCATCGGTTCACAAGAGCGCCCTTTCGCCTTTTGCCTGGCCGCGCGCCGCGCTAAGGCCCTGGGTAGCCATGCTGACACTGCCCAATATCCTCACGCTTTCGCGGATCTTCGCGGTCCCGCTCCTGGGCTTCTTCCTGTGGTGGCCGGACTGGGCGCTGGGATATCTGATCGGCTTCTTCCTCTACTGCCTGATCGCGCTGACCGATTACCTCGACGGCTATCTTGCCCGCGCGCAGGGGACGGTGTCGAAACTGGGCACGTTTCTCGATCCGATCGCGGACAAGATCATGGTCGCCGCAGTCGTCCTGATCCTGACCGCGCAGGGATTCCTCAGGGGGCCCTATGTGGGCGATTTCCACGTCATCGCCGGGCTCATCATCCTCGTGCGGGAGATCGCCGTGTCGGGCCTGAGGGAATTTCTCGGTGGATTGCAGGTCTCGGTCCCCGTCTCGCGGCTCGCCAAGTGGAAGACCGCGTTCCAGCTCGTCAGCCTCGCCGCGCTGATCCTTGGCGGAGCGCTGCACGGCCAGCCGTGCCAGGCGATGGGCGAGGGCTGCAAGACCTTCGCGGAAAGCTGGCTCCACGTGGTTGGCCTCACGACCCTGTGGCTGGCCGCGGTGCTGACGCTGGTGACGGGGTGGGATTACCTGCGCGTCGGGCTGCGGCACATGGACTGACCGGTCGGTCCTATCGCGGTTGCAGCGATGACCATGGCGCTCGGCGGAACGGCGCCGCATTGGGCTGCGCGCCCTATCGCACCGGCGGATCGACCCGCGGGACCTGCCGCACCGGCGCGACCGGGTCGCCCGGGTCGCGCGGCGGGGTCGCGTCCTCGGGCACATCGTCGATCTGCATGTCGCGCGTGCGCACTTCTTCGAGATTGCGCGCGCGCACCGACAGGTTCTCCCCGTCCCATTGGATCTCGTTGAAGGAGGGCGGGGTCGACCGGGTGCGTTTCGACAGCGTGCCCGCGCCGATCATGCGCACCGGTCCTTCGGTGGTTTCCTCCATGATGTCGAAGGGGTCGTGGACATGGCCGCTGATGACCGCCTCGACCGGGCGGCGGGCGAGTTCGGCCAGGGCCTTGCCGCCATGCTTGGTAAGCGCGGTGCCTTCGGTTCCGACCTCGCGCAGGGGATGATGCACCGAGACCAGCGCGCGGCAGCCTTCGGGCAGGGCATCGAGTGTTTTCAGGCATTTGTCGAGCGCGCGGTCCGTCACCCAGCCTTTCGACCAGTTGAACCGCGGCTGGGCGCGCACCGCGGTCTTCAACGGCACGATGACGAGCTCGCCGAGATCGATTTCCTTCTCGATCAGCGCGGCCATGCCCTTGAAGCGCTTGTAGGGATTGAGGAACCGTTCGAGCGGGTTGAAATAGGGCATGTCGTGATTGCCGACTTCGACCGTCACCGGCACGTCGAGCTTGGTGATCCAGTGGATCGCGGCGTTGAATTCGCGGTGCCGCGCGCGCATCGTCAGGTCGCCGGTGATCGCCACCGCATCGGGGCGGCGTTCGGCGATTTCCTGTTTCACCCAGTCGAGCGCAATGTTGTCCTCGAGCCCGAAATGGATGTCGGAGAGGTGGAAGAGAAGGCGGTTTTTCTCGCTCATGCGGGAAGTCCCATGAAGGTGAGGTCGAAAGGTTCGCGCGCGATATCGATCCGCGCGCCTGCGCGTGCGGTCTCGCCGTCGATCATCAGGTCGATCTCGCCGCCTTCGACCGCCATGATGCGGGCATGGTCCGCA
Source organism: Erythrobacter litoralis (assembly GCF_001719165.1). NCBI lineage: Bacteria > Pseudomonadati > Pseudomonadota > Alphaproteobacteria > Sphingomonadales > Erythrobacteraceae > Erythrobacter > Erythrobacter litoralis. Next base: position 2,010,302 of record NZ_CP017057.1, on the reverse strand, counting down.
GTGCCCAGTTCGTCGAAAGGCCCTTCGCGAAAGTCGCGCGTCGCCATCGCCCAGCCCTGCCGCACCCAGTCGCCGAGATTTTCCATCCGGTAGCCACGGGTCGTCATCGCCCCGTCGCAACCGCCTTCGGATAGGGCGAAATGGAGGCCGGGATAGCCTTCCTCGCGGCCCGCCGGCGGATCGACGAGGCGCACCAGCGCCCCGCTCGCCGCTTCGCGCGTGATGTCGATCGATTTCGCTGCCGCCTCGCCCATTTCACGTGCGCGCATGTCCTCGCGCACGTCGGCCCAGCGCGCACCGGGGCCACACAGGATTTCGGCGAGCGCGGTGTGACCGGCGCAGCGCATACAGTGGCGGCGCGTCTCGACCAATTGCCCGTCCGCGCTCTTCGCCGCGATTTCGGTCGCACCAAGCGCGCCGAACATGGCGGTCGCCAGAAGGTTCTGCGTGCCGCCCGGAAGCGGCAGGACCGCGCCCTGCCAGCCTTCGGCTTCGAGTCGGACGAGATGGCGCGAGATCGTCCCGTCGCCCGCGAAGACCGCGAGCAGGGCGGTGCCCGCCCGTTCCAGCCCGGCGCGGCCGGGCAGTTCGTCCGAACGACAATCGAGGGTCCGCACGCTCGCCCCGTCGCCCCGGCCCAGCGCCGCGCGCACCTCGGCGACTGCTTCCTCGCTGTAGCTGCCGCTCGCGCTGTTGACGAGGAGGAGGGGAGGAATGCGCTGGTCCATGCCTTAAGGACGCACCGCGCGCCGCCGCGTTCCGGGCGGGGGCAACTGGAGGCCGTCTTGCAATTTCCGGCAATCCCCTGTTCAAGTCGCGCCGGTTACAAGGTGCATCACATCCGTGGGCCGAGGCTTTGCCGAGCGCCCGCAAGACCCGCAAAAGAGAGAGAATTTTATGAAGGCCCGCATTCTGGCCCCGGTTCTGACGACTGTTTCCTTCGCCGCGCTGGCTGCCGGCAGCGCGCTTGCAACATCCGGAGAGACGATGAGCGAGAGCATGACCGAGACCGCTGCCAGCCCCGCCGCTTCCTCCGCCGCCGCCGCGACCTCCGCAAGCGCGATTCCCGAGGGCACCGGCTATTTCGCGAGCGACAGCACGCTGCCTTTCCTCGCACCGGATTTCACGAAGATATCCGAGGACGACTATCTCCCCGCGTTCGAGCAGGGCATGGCGATCCAGCAGGCCGAAGTCCGCGCGATCATCGACAATCCCGCTCCGCCGACCTTCGAGAACACCATCGTCGCGCTCGAGAAATCGGGCCGGATGCTCGGCCGCGTCTCGGCGGTCTTCTTTGCGCTGACGGGTTCGAACACGACCGACCGGCTGGATGAGATCAACACCGAGATCAGCCCCAAGCTTTCGGCGCATTACGATTCGATCAATCTCGATCCCGACCTCTTCGCCCGGGTGAAGGCGGTCTACGATGCCCGCGCCAGCATGACGATGACGCCGGAAGACGCCAAGCTTCTGGAAGAAACCTATGACAGCATGGTCCATGCCGGCGCACTGCTGACCGATGCCGAGCGCGAGCGGGTGAAGGCGGTCAACACCGAATTGTCGACGCTGACGACCGAATTCGGCCAGACCCTGCGCAATGCGACCAACGATCAGCCGCTGATCGTCGACACGCCGGAAGAGCTCGCCGGGCTGTCGGATGCCGATATCCGCGCCGCCGCCGAACTCGCCGCCGAAAAAGGGATGGAGGGCAAATACGCCATCGCGCTCCAGAACACGACGCAGCAGCCGCTGCTGCCCACGCTCGAGAACCGGGCGACGCGCGAGGCGCTGTTCATGCGCAGCTACCACCGCGCCGACGGGACGAACCCGGAATACGACACGCGCATGCTGCTTGCGAAGATCGCCACGCTGCGCGCTGAAAAGGCGGCGCTTTTCGGCGAGCAGGACTGGGCCAGCTACACCATGTACGACCGCATGGCGAAGGCCCCCGCGACCGCGCTCGGCTTCATGGAGCAGATGGTCCCCGCACTCGCCGCGACCCAGCGGCGCGAGGCGGCTATGCTGAACGATGCGATTGCGGCCGAAGGCGGCAATTTCGAGGTCCAGCCGTGGGACTGGTATCGCTATGCCAACAAGGTGAAGGCCGATCGTTACGACCTCGATGAGGACGCGGTCGCGGAATATTTCCAGATCGACAAGGTCCTGGTAGACGGCGTGTTCTACATGGCGAACAGGCTTTACGGCCTGTCCTTCGAACGCCGCAACGACATCCCGGTCTACCACCCCGACGTGTGGGTCTACACCGTCTTCGAGAAGGACGGGTCCGAACTCGGCCTGTTCTATTTCGACCCTTATCAGCGCCCCTCCAAGCGTGGCGGCGCGTGGATGAGCAATTTCGTTTCCCAGAGCCATCTGTGGGGGACGAAGCCGGTCATATACAACGTGCTCAACATCCCCAAGGCGAGCGCGGGCGAGGTACAACTGGTCAGCTTTGACGACGTCAACACCATGTTCCACGAATTCGGCCACGCGCTGCACGGCCTGTTCGCTGACCAGAAATACGAAAGCCTCTCGGGCACGGCGACCGCGCGCGATTTCGTCGAATATCCGAGCCAGGTCCATGAAATGTGGGCGACCGACCCCGAAGTGCTGCGCAACTACGCCAAGCATTACGAAACCGGCGAGACGATCCCGATGGCCATGGTCGAGAAGATCGAGGAAGCCTCGAAATTCAACCAGGGCTACGATTTCGGCGAAGTGGTCGAGGCAGCGCTGCTCGACATGAAATGGGCCGCGCTCTCGCCCGGGGAAGCCGCCGCGATCGACACGCCGGAAAAGGTCACGGCCTTCGAACGCAGGTCGCTGGAGGAACTCGGGCTTGAAATCGACCTCGTGCCGCCGCGATATCGGTCGACCTATTTCAACCACATCTTCTCCAGCCCCGCAGGCTATTCGGCAGGCTATTACAGCTATCTGTGGACCGAGATGCTCGACCGCGACAGCCGTCAATGGTTCCGCGGGAATGGGGGGCTGACCCGCGCAAACGGCGAGCATTATCGCGACACCGTGCTCAGCCGGGGCGGGACGATGGACTATTTCGAGATGTACGAGAACTTCGCCGGGCGGCAGCCGGACGTGCAGCCAATGCTGGAGGCGCGCGGGCTGGTTTCGGGCGACGAAGCTGCGGACAGCGAGGCTTCAGACGGCAGGCTCCCGCCGCGCAGCGTCGAAGGCTCGTAAGGGCCGCGCGAGCGCTCCCGCGCGGCGCCCGGTGCGCCCGGGGGAGGCCGCTTGTTCAGAACGGTCAGTGCGAGCGGATCTGTGCGACCTGAGCGGGGCCGTGCGCCTCGGCCGATGATCCGATGCGCGCCGCGCTCTCGCGGCGATGGGCGTCGAGCACGATCGGCGCGTCGGCGCCGTGCCCTCCTGCGGCGCGGCGGTGGTCGAGGCTGTCCTGCAGGCCCCTGATCTTGTCGTGCAATTCGTCGTTCTCGCGCTCGGCCCGGGTCAGGCGTTCGACCTTGCGGGCGAGCGCGCGGCTTTCCTTGCGCGCTTCGGCTAGCGCGCTTTCGAGGCGTGAGCATTCGTCCTGCGTCGCGGCAAAGCGCCGGTTCACCTCGCCCAGCCGGTCGCCATAGTCGCGTATCATGGTGCGGGTGGAGCCGAGTTCGTGCTTCATCTGCTCGGCATCGCGCGCCATCGCGACCGACTGGTCCTTGAGATTGCGGTTCTCTTCCGAAAGCGCGCGATTGGTCTGGCGCATTTCATCGAGCAGCCGGCGCGAGATCGCGTGTCCGCTGCGCTCCTGCTCCAGCGCGTTCGTCAACGCATAGGCTTTCGTCTCGAACGCGATTTCGAGATCGGCGCGGGCGGTCTCGAGGATGCGGTGTTCCTAGCGTAGGGCGTCATGCGCCTCCTCCAGTTCGTCATGGCGGCGATTCGCGGCGGCGAGCCGGGCGGTGAGGTCGCAAATGCGGGCTTGCTGCCTCGAATGGCTTTCTTCGATCTCGGCGATCCGCTGGGCATCGCGCTTGGCGGCAACGCGCAGTTCGTTCATCGCATCGCGCGCCTCGTCGAGCGCGCGGTCGCGTTCGGCCAGCGCGCCGCGCAGGGTCGCGATCTCGCGCTCGGATTTCTCGCGCGCGTCGGCAGTGCGTTCGGCTTCGCGTTCGAGCTGCCCGATCGTTTCGGCCGAAGCGCGCAGGCGTTCCTTGCCCTCCTCGTTCGCGCGGTGGAGGTCGGCGGGTTCGCGCATTGCCGAGTCGAGCTGACGCTGGACCTGCGCCGATTCCTCGCGCGCGCGGGCAAGGTCGCGGGCGAGTTCCTCCGCGCGCGCATCGAGCGCGGCGATCTCTCCGGCGCGTTCGTCGAGCTTGCGGCCAAGTTCGCGGCGGTCCTCGATGAGGCCGGGAACCCGGCCCGCTTCGGCTTCCAGCTCGGCGATGATCCGGGCGAGCGCTTCGGCATCGGCGCGGGCATGGCTGAGGCTGCCGAGCACCTCGTCGAGATTGCCGCGCAGCGCCTCGGCCTGTTCGGCCCGGGGCGGGGTGTAGGGGCCGTGCGCTTCGGTTCCTGATCGTGCGGGCTCAGGACTGGTCCTGCCGGTATCGGCCATTTTGCGGTCGGCGGGAACGGGCCGCGATCGGTCGACGAAGGAGGAAAGCCTGAAATTGCGCATGTTCGTTCCCTTGTTGCCGTGCCCATGTCCCATGGGGTCGCGGGCGGTGGGCTCGACATGGCTAATGCGCGATTCATCATTTCCGCGCGGTTTGGATGGGGCAGGGGGTTTTGCGTAGGCGGGCGCGATTCGGCGTCGACTTTGCTCGCTCATGGCGAATTTCCCGGCTCCGCGGGCGCGGATTCGTAAATTGTTTATTTCTTCTGTGCAGGACGCGTCCCTGAAAACAGGGAAAGCCAATGGTAAAGAGTGTCAGCAAATTCCTTCGAGATTCCTCCGGCGCGACCGCGATGGAATACGGCTTGTTCATCTCGCTGATCGCGGCGAGTTCGATGGGCGCGTTGATTGCGCTTGGCGACGAGACTTCGGCAACCTTCAGCGATGTCGGAGCGAACATGGAGCCCGGCGGAAGCGCGAATGGCGGTGAATCGGGGAATTCGGATTTCGGAGACGGCGGCAGTTCGGACGACGGCGGCAGTGTAGGCGGTGGTTCGGGCGGCGGCGGTTCGGGCGGTGGGGGCTCTGGCGGCGCCGGTTCGGGCGGCGGCGACAGCGGCGCGGACAATTCAGGCGATGACGATGATCGTGGCGGCGGCGGCAGCAGCGGCGATTCCGGCGGCGATTCCAGCGATTCGGAGGGCGACGGCTCGGACGACGGCTCGGACGACGGCTCCGGCAGCGGTTCGGGCGGTGGCTCGCAGGGCGGTTCGGGCGGCAGCGGTTCCGGCGACAGCGGCCGGGGCGGCGGCGGCGGCAATAGCGGTCCGGATGATGACGATGATGACGACGACGATCGCGACGACGACGATGATCGCGATGATGACGACGATGATCGCGACGACGACGATGATGATGACGATTGCAAGGGCAACGGCAAGGGCAAGGGTAAGGGCAGGGGCAAGTGCAAGTAAGCCCGTCCCGGGGCGCCTAGCCTGACCCACCTTCCCGGGCGCGGCGCCCGGAGGCCAGTTTCCGGTTTCAGCCGGCGCGCAATTCCTCGGCCAGCAGCCTGAAATCCGCCTCGCGCGGGGAATTCTTGCGCCACACCAGCGCGATCTCGCGTTTTGCGCTGTTGCCCTCGATCGGGCGCGCGACGACCTCGGTCCCGGCGAGAATCCCCGCCTCGATCGCCATTTCGGGCAGCAATGTAAGTCCGAGATCGTTGTCGACCATCTGGACGAGCGTGTGCAGGCTGGTGCCGATCATGCTCGCGCTGGCGCGCAGTTCGGACCGGTTGCAGGCGGCCAGCGCGTGTTCGCGCAGGCAGTGACCGTCCTCGAGCAGCAGCAGCCTTCCTCCCTGGATCGCGGGCTCGATCATTTCGGGCGAGACTTCGCGCGGGGGATCACGCGGGTCGTCCTTGGGAAAGGCGACATAGAGCCGGTCGTCGGCGATATGTTCGATTTCGACATCGCCGGTGTCGAAGGGAAGCGCGAGCAGGACGCAGTCCGACCGTCCGTGCTGGAGGCTCTCGATCGCGTCCTGGCTCGTCTCTTCGCGCAGCATCAGCTGGAGTTCGGGCCGTTCCTTCCTGAGGCGCGGCAGCAGGCGCGGAAGGATGAAGGGCGCGATCGTCGGAATGACGCTCATGCGAAGCTGGCCCGAAAGCGGCTTGCCCGCGGCCTGGACGAGATCGGACAGTTCCTCCGCCTCGCGCAGCAGCCGGTTCGCCTTCGCCACCACCTGTTCGCCCAGCGCCGTGAACCGCACCACCCGCCGCGAACGTTCGACCAGCGTCACCCCCAGCAGCGATTCCAATTCGCGCACGCCCGCCGACAGGGTCGATTGCGAGACGAAAACGCTCTCGGCCGCGCGCCCGAAATGGCCGTGTTCGTGGAGCGCAACCAGATATTGCAGCTGCTTGATCGTCGGCAGATAGGTGCTCATGTGCCCATCCTCCGGGCGGGGCGGAGCCCGCTCATTCCGCCGCCAGCCGGTCTTCCATGGCGGAGCGCATCTCGTCGATATGGGTCATCTTGAGCTTGCCCTTCTCGACCGCGAAGGCGAGCTTGCCCTCGACGAGGTCGAGCGCGTCCTTGCCGAACACCTCGTAGCGCCAGCCCTTGAGCACATTGAGATCGCGCACTCCGGCGGCGAGCGCTTCCATCTCCTCCGCGCGGGTCAGGAGGCGCGCCGCGACGTCGATCTCGCGGGCGCGGATCTTCAGCAGCAGCTTGAGCAGGTCCGCCACCAGCGCGCCTTCGCGGCCCAGCGGCGCGCCGCGCTTCATCTTCTCGGGCATCTCTTCCTTGGGCAGCGGTTCGGCATCGGCGATGACCTTGAGCATGCGTTTGCCTATATCGTTGTCCTTCCAGGCGGCCGAAAGCCCGCGCACCTTGGCAAGGTCGGCCTGTTTCTTCGGGGGATGCGAGGCGATGTCGGCGAGCGTTTCGTCGCGCATGATCCGGCCGCGGGGAATGTTCTTGTGCTGCGCCTCGCCCTCGCGCCAGGCGGCAAGCGCCTTCAGCCGCCCGAGTACCTGCGGATTGCGCCCAGGCGAACGGATGCGCTTCCACGCGGCATCGGGATCGATCAGGTAGTTCGACGGGTCGGCGAGCTTTTCCATCTCGGCATCGAGCCACGCGCCGCGCTGCGTCTTGATCAGTTTTTTCAGGATCTTGGGAAAGATCTTCGACAGGTGCGTGACGTCGCCGATCGCGTATTCGATCTGCCGGTCGGTCAGCGGTCGGCGCGACCAGTCGGTGAAGCGCGCGCCCTTGTCGATCGTGAGATTGAGCCAGGTTTCGACCAGATTGGCATAGCCGATCTGTTCGGACTGGCTGATTGCCATCATCGCGATCTGCGTGTCGAAGATCGGGAAGGGAGTCTTGCCGGTGAGGTTGACGATGATTTCGACGTCCTGCCCGCCGGCATGGAAGATCTTGAGCACCTCGTCATTGTCGCACATCAGGTCGAGCAGCGGGGTGAGGTCGATGCCCGAGGCGAGCGGGTCGATCGCGGCGGCTTCTTCGGTGTTCGCGATCTGCACCAGGCACAGTTCGGGCCAATAGGTGTTCTCGCGCATGAATTCGGTGTCGACCGCGACGAATTCGGATTTCGCGAGCCGCTCGCACAATTCGGCGAGGGCTTCGGTGGTGGTGATGAGGTCGTGTATCTTCATGTCGCTCATTATGTTGGTGGGCGGAGTGCCGCCCTCGGGCCGTTGCCGGTCCCCTTGTGGAGAGGTCGCGCGACTTGACAAAGAGCCGGGCTTCGCCTGTTAGCGCGCGCATATCCGCTTGGGGCCGTAACCGACCCTGCGCCAGATGCTGGCGCGCCCTTAGCGCCATACTCTCGAACAGGACAAGAGTTTAGATGCACGTCTATCGTTCCCACACTTGCGCACAGCTTTCGGCCGAGAATGTCGGCGAGACGGTCCGTCTGTCGGGCTGGGTCCACCGAAAGCGCGACCATGGCGGGGTGCTGTTCGTCGACCTGCGCGACCATTACGGCATCACCCAGATCGTCGCGGACGAGGATTCGCCGGCCCTTCCGGTGCTCGAACGTCTGCGCACCGAATCGGTCGTCACCATCGACGGCGAGGTGAAGAGCCGCACACCCGAAACGGTGAACCGGAACATCCCGACCGGCGAGATCGAGGTTTTCGCGCGATCCATCACCGTGCAGAGCGCGGCCGAGGAACTGCCCATGCCGGTTGCGGGCGAGCAGGACTACCCGGAGGAAATCAGGCTCAAATACCGCTTTCTCGACCTGCGGCGCGAGACCATGCACGCGAATATCATGCTGCGGTCCAAGGTCATCGCCAGCATCCGGCGGCGCATGGTCGAGCAGGGCTTCACCGAATTCCAGACCCCGATCCTCACCGCTTCCAGCCCCGAAGGCGCGCGCGACTTCCTCGTGCCCAGCCGCATGCATCCGGGCAGGTTCTACGCGCTTCCCCAGGCGCCGCAGATGTTCAAGCAGATGATGATGGTCGCAGGCTTCGACCGCTATTTCCAGATCGCACCGTGTTTCCGCGACGAGGACCTTCGCGCCGATCGCAGCCTCGAATTCTACCAGCTTGATTTCGAAATGAGCTTCGTGACGCAGGAGGACGTGTTCCAGGCGCTGGAGCCGGTGCTGGCAGGCACGTTCGAGGAATTCGCGGAAGGCAAGACGGTGACGAAGTCGGGCGAATTCCCGCGCATCCCCTATGCCGAGGCGATGCTCAAATACGGCAGCGACAAGCCGGATCTCAGGAACCCTCTGGTCATCAGCGACGTGACGAGCCATTTCGAACAATCGGGCTTCGGCCTGTTCGAGAAGATCGTCGGCGGCGGCGGCGTGGTGCGCGTCGTGCCTGCGCCGAACACGGCGGAAAAGAGCCGCAAGTTCTTCGACGACATGAACAACTGGGCGCGTTCCGAAGGCTATGCCGGATTGGGCTATGTCACCCGCAAGGGCGGCGAATTCGGCGGGCCGATCGCCAAGAACCACGGGGCCGACCGGATGGAGGCGCTCTATGACGAACTCGGCCTCGGCCCCGATGACGGCCTGTTCTTCGCCGCGGGCAAGGAGGCGGAGGCCGCCAAGCTTGCCGGCGCCGCGCGCACGCAGGTCGGCGAGCAGCTCGACCTGATCGAACAGGACTGCTTCAAGTTCTGCTGGATCGTCGATTTTCCGATGTACGAATGGGACGAGGACGCGAAAAAGATCGACTTCAGCCACAACCCCTTCTCGATGCCGCAGGGCGAGATGGAAGCGCTGGAAAACGAGGACCCGCTGTCGATCAAGGCGTGGCAGTACGATATCGTGTGCAACGGCTATGAGCTTTCCTCGGGCGCGATCCGGAACCATCGGCCGGAAATCATGTACAAGGCGTTCGAGATCGCGGGCTATTCGCGCGAGGACGTGGACGCGAATTTCGGCGGCATGATCGAGGCGTTCAAGCTGGGCGCACCGCCGCATGGCGGCTCTGCGCCCGGGATCGACCGGATCGTGATGCTGCTGGCTGGCGAAGAGGCAATCCGGGAGGTCATCGCCTTCCCGATGAACCAGAAGGGCGAGGACCTGATGATGGGCGCCCCCGGCCTTGCCGAGCCGAAACAGCTGCGCGAACTCGCGATCCGGGTGGTCGAGCCTCCGCAGAAGCCGGGAACGCCGAAGGAGGGCTGAGCGCGAGAAAAAGGGCACCCGGCGGTTCTGCCGGATGCCCTTTGAACAGGTGTTTCGCTTTATCTTTCTGATTGTTCCGGGACGGTCGGCTGTGCCTCGTCAAGGCCTTGGCCCCGCTGCATTGTGTCACCTTGATTCAGCCATATTGCCGTTCGAGCACGTGGCTGAAGCTTTCGCCCTCGCGCACTTCGCGCGCGGCGCGTTCGATCGTCGTGCGGGTCGACGTGTCGAGCGTCTGGTCCGCAAGAGCCTTGTCATAACGTTCGCAAAGCTCGGTCTCGGCATTCTCGATCCGGTGCGCGGCGGCTTCGTCGCCGTCCTGGAACGCATCGGTGATCGCGTGGATCAGCCCCTCCGCCTGGGCCGTGGCGCTGGCATCGTCGATGCGCGTCCCGCCGCGTTTCTCGAGCGCGTCGTTGAGCAGGTTGACCGTGCGCGTGCGTTCCGAAATGCGCCTCTCGAGCGTCTGTTCGAGCGCGCCGGTATGCGCCGCCTCATGCGCGCTGCGATAGGCCGCGAGCGTGTCGTAGGTCGCCTGTGTCAGCCCCTGCAATGTCCGTGTGTCCGCCATGGGCGTCCTCCCAAAATCGCTTGACGGAAAGATTTTTTCTCCGCCTTTTCGGGTGTTTAACGGTGCGGGGCCGAACCCTATCCGCGCAGCGGGACAGGCTGGGCGCGATGCGCGGCGAACCGAGCGGGGCAGGGCGCGGCCGGGCTCTCCCGCCGTATGGCCGATCACCACTTGCGCTCTCTCGCGGCGTTGACTAGGGCCAAGCCTGAATTTTTTGCAAAACCCCAGACAAGAGGGACACACATGAGCGATACTGCCGACCGCGTGCAGAAGATTGTCGTCGAGCATCTCGGTGTCGAGGCCGACAAGGTCACCCAGGATGCGAGCTTCATCGACGATCTGGGCGCCGACAGCCTCGACATCGTCGAACTAGTCATGGCTTTCGAAGAAGAATTCGGCGTCGAAATCCCTGATGACGCGGCGGAGAAGATTTCGACCGTGGGCGATGCGACCAAGTATATCGAGGAACACAAGGGATAACCTTGGGGGGCTGATCTATGCCCCCGGCATGGCGCGCCCTTCGCATCGTTACGGAGGCGCGCGCGGCTGATCGACAGGCCCGGGCCCCGCACGCGGGCTGCGGGCCTTTAGCTTTTATGCCCGGGAAGGTCGGGCGGCGCGCGGGGTGTGAAACTTCGCGCGGGAGACGAAAGGGATTGCAATGCGCCGTGTGGTTGTAACCGGGCTCGGTCTCGTCACCCCGCTTGGGGCGGACGTGGAGACGTGCTGGCGGAACCTGATCGCGGGTAAAAGCGGGGCGGGCCAGATCACCCGATTCGACGCCTCGAACCAGAAATGCACCATCGCCTGCGAGGTGAAGCCCAAGGACCATGAATGGGGCTTTGACCCCGACAAGCGGGTCGATCCGAAGATCCAGCGCCAGGTCGATCCCTTCATCGTCTACGGGATCGATGCTGCCGGACAGGCTCTGGAAGATGCCGGTCTCACCGACATGACCGAAGAAGAGAAACTGCGCACCGGCTGTTCGATCGGGGCGGGGATCGGCGGCCTTCCGGGGATCGAACTCGAAAGCGTCAACCTGCACGAACGCGGCCCTGGCCGGGTTTCCCCGCATTTCGTCCATGGCCGCCTGATCAATCTCGTCACCGGGCAGGTGCAGATCAAATACGGCTTCATGGGGCCCAACCACGCGGTCGTCACCGCCTGTTCGACCGGCGCGCATTCGATCGGCGATGCCGCGCGCATGATCGCGATGGACGATGCCGACGTGATGCTGGCGGGCGGCGCGGAAGGCACGATCAATCCGCTCGGCATTGCCGGTTTCGCGCAGGCGCGCGCGCTCAACACCAGCTTCAACGATCGCCCGACCGAGGCGAGCCGCCCCTATGACAAGGCCCGCGAAGGTTTTGTCATGGGCGAGGGCGCAGGCATCGTCGTGCTCGAGGAATACGAACGCGCCAAGGCGCGCGGCGCGCATATCTATGCCGAGGTCACGGGCTATGGCCTGTCGGGTGATGCCTATCACGTCACCGCCCCGCACCCCGAAGGCAAGGGCGCCGAACTCGCCATGCGCATGGCCTTGAAAAAGGCGGGACTGGGCCCGGGCGACATCGATTATGTCAACGCCCATGGCACCAGCACCATGGCCGACACGATCGAACTCGCCGCGGTAAAGCGCGTGCTGGGCGACGATCTGGGCGGCGCATCGATGAGCTCGACCAAGAGCGCGATCGGCCACCTGCTGGGCGGCGCGGGCGCGGTCGAGGCGGTGTTCTGCATCCTCGCCATGCGCGACGGGGTGGTGCCCCCAACGCTCAACCTCACCGACCCGGACGAAGGGACCGAGGGCATCGACCTAGTGCCGCTGAAGGCGCGGGAACGTGAAGTGCGCGCGGTGCTCAACAACAGCTTCGGTTTCGGCGGGACCAATGCCTCGCTGATCATGCAGAAGGTGGACTGACGCGGTGGGCCGCAAGGGCCTTCTCGTCCTGCTTTTGATCCTCGCCCTCATCGGCGCAGGCACGTGGTTCGCGTTCGCCCAGCTCGGCGAGGCGACGATCGAGGAGGACACCGCCTTCATCATCCCCTCGGGCGCTTCGGTCAGCGCGGTGGCGGACAAGCTCGAGGCGGAAGGGCTCGTTTCCTCGGCCGACGGCTTTATCCTTACCGCCCGCCTGTTCGGTTCGTCCGAGCCGATCCAGGCGGGCGAATTCCGCCTCGCTGCGGGCATGAGCCAGTCGCAGATCCTCGAAAAATTCCAGTCCGGCGACGTTATCCGCCGCTTTGTCACCGTGCCAGAGGGCATGCCTTCGATCATGGTGTGGGAACGGCTGATGGCCGAAGAACTCCTCACCGGCGAGATCGACGTGCCGAGCGAAGGTTCGATTCTGCCCGACACCTATTTCTTCGAACGCGGGCAGTCGCGGGCCGAACTGGTGGAGCGGATGCAGGCTGCGATGGACCGCTACCTCGCCGAAGCCTGGGCGAAACGCGCCCCCGACATCGCGGTCGATACCATGCGTGAGGCGCTGATCCTCGCCTCGATCGTGGAAAAGGAAACCGGCAAGCCGTCCGAACGCCGCATGGTCGCCGGGCTCTATTCGAACCGGGTCCGGCAGGGCATGCTGCTCCAGGCCGACCCGACGATCATCTATCCGATCACCAAGGGCAAGCCGTTGGGCCGCCGCATCCGCCAGTCCGAGATCGCGGCTGTGAACGGCTACAACACCTATACCCGCGTCGGCCTGCCCGAAGGCCCGATCACCAATCCGGGGCGCGAGAGCATCGCGGCGGTGCTGGACCCGGCCGATACCAGCGCGCTGTTCATGGTGGCGGACGGGACCGGCGGCCACGTCTTTGCCGACACGCTGGAAGAGCACAATGCGAACGTCGCGGAATGGTATGCGCTGCGGCGTGAGCGCGGCGAGATGTAGGCCGGATCGCGGGCGGCTGGAACGCGCCCGTCATGTCGTGCTAGCTGTCCGCGCATGTCCCGCCCTTTCATCGTCACCGCCGTCCTGCCGCCCGACATACAGGGCTGGGCAGAGGGCCTGCGCCGCGCCCACTTTCCCCCGGAGCGCAATCACCTTCACGCCCATGTCACGCTGTTCCATGCCTTTGCCCCTTCGCTGCTCGATGAACTGAAGGATTTCCTGCCCGGCATCGTGCGCGAATTCGCGGCTCCGACCGCGCGGATCACCGGCCTCATGGACCTTGGCAAGGGAACCGCGATCGCGCTCGAAAGTGAGGAATTGCTGCGTCTTCGCTCGCTTATCGCCGAGCATTTCCACGGCACCCTGACCGACCAGGACCTTCACGAACCGCGCCTGCACATCACGATCCAGAACAAGGTGACGAAGGAGGAGGCCCGCGCCCTTCAGGCGGCTCTCGCGCCGCAGGTCGACCCGCGCGGCTTTGCCTTCCCCGCCCTCGACCTGCACCGCTACGAAGGCGGTCCGTGGAGCCACGAGAAGCGCATGCCGTTCCGCGGAAAGGAGCGCGCCTGAGGGGGTGTGCACAAGTGCTTGACCGGGGGCGAGGGGGGGCCTAAACGCGCCGCTCGCCCGGCCCGGCTGCCGGCGCGAATCCCGAACGGGGCGGAGTAGCTCAGGTGGTTAGAGCAGCGGAATCATAATCCGCGTGTCGGGGGTTCGAGTCCCTCCTCCGCTACCAACGTCGGTCGGGCGACGGCTTGCCAAGCTGACAGCCACCGAACGCTCCTGCCTTTCCCGCTGTAAACCGGCGCAAAGGGTCTCCATTCCTCTCAATTGGCGGCGAAATCGGTGTAAACGCTTGAGCGTTCATATCCGCGCGTGAGGCGGCGTTGTGGGCCTCCGGCAGCGAAACGCGAACGTCGCGCTGCGGCTTCCGGATCGCTTGCTGAAACCCCGTTGCGGGTTTCCAACGGGGCGCAGTCGCTATTTGCTTCACCCAACATGACAGGAGGGCGAGCCTCGGGCCGAATTGGGCGAAGTGGAAGTCATAGCCGCCGAACAATTCCATTGAGGGCGCGGGGAAACCCTCGCTATTCTCCTGCGCATGGAACCGATCCACGACGCACGAGGCGCGCCTGGTGATGGCCATTTCGCCGGCCTATTCGCCGGCGCGTGGCTCTCACGTCAGCCCGCCGCCTTCAGGCAGCATTTGATCGCTGTCGGCAGGCGCGCGTTCTACGGGCGCAGGTATCCGATCGGCTTCGAAGGCGACGATGACCGCCGGATCCTCGGCATCGTGAGCGGCAGTATTGGCTGCCTGACCAGTCACCGCCAGCACATGCCGGTACTCGGCACCATCATCGGCCCCGGCCAATGGTTCGGCATGGGACCGCAGCTCATCGGGAGCGAACGGATCCTTTCCTTCGTGGCCCGCGAGCCGAGCGAACTCATCAGTCTCGGCGATACCGAGCTCTGGCGGCTTCGCGAAGCGTTCCCGGACCTGCCGCAGCGGCTCGCCGGACTGGCCCAGCTCCAGTCGAACCATATCGCTGGCCTTGTCGCCGAACTGCTTGTCCCCGAGGCGGATCGGCGGATCGCCGCGGTGCTGTTGCGGCTGTGCGAGCCGGGGTCGGGCAAGGACTCCTTGCCGTTGTCCCAAAGCGAGCTGGGAGAGATGGCAAATGCATCGCGCGCCTCGGTCAGCAGGACGCTCCGCGTGCTTGCGCAGCGCGGCCTTGTCGAGGTCGGATATGGCCGGATTGCGGTTGAGGATCGAGCAGGTCTGGAAGCCTGGTTCGAGACCAGCAGAACCGTTGCCTGACTCCATCGGCGCCCGAATAATCCACGCACCGGCTCGATTGTAGAAAATTCGACATTGCTGTCGTTCCATTAGCGCTATCTTCAATTTCGAGGTCGCAGGGAGCGACCCGACATGAAGGGAACCACGATGCGTGCATTCCGGACAGGCGCTGCAGCCCTGATGCTGTCGATCGGCACCATCGCTTCGGCACAGACTGCCGACCGCATATGGACCGGGGGCCCGATCATCACCATGGAAGACGATGCCATGCGGGCCGAGGCGATCGCCGAGGAGGACGGCAGGATCGTCGCCGTCGGCACAAGCGCCGAGGTGATGAAGTTCAAGGGACCGCAGACCGAGATCACCGACCTCGACGGCAGGACGCTGCTGCCCGGTTTCGTCGATGCCCATGGCCATGTCACCGGCGGCGGCGTGCAGGCGCTTGGCGCCAATCTGCTGGCGCCGCCCGATGGTACGGTGAAGGATATTCCATCGCTGCTCGAGGTGCTGCGCCAGTGGATGCGCGACAACAAGGCGATCGTCGATCGCTACGGCATCATCATCGGCTTCGGCTACGACAATGCCACCCTAGCAGAGGCGCGCCATCCGACGCGCGACGAGCTGGACACGGTGTCCTCGACTGTTCCCATCTATCTCATCCACCAGTCCGGGCATTTCGGCGCGACGAACTCAGCGGGCCTCGCCAAGATGGACATTACCCGCGAAACGCCCGATCCGGCGGGCGGTATCATCCGCAAGCGCGCCGACGGCGAGCCCGACGGCGTGCTCGAGGAGGCGGCGCATTTCAGCAATATGGGCAAGCTGTTCACGGCCCTCGACGCCGCGGCGGCGGTGGCGATCGTCAAGGCGGGAACCGACCTTTGGGCGCGTTTCGGCTACACCACCGCGCAGGACGGGCGCGCCACCGGCAGCACGATCGCCTTGCTCGAAGGGGCCGCCGCAGCAGGCCGCCTGCCGATCGACGTGGTCGCTTATATCGACGTCCTGGTCGATCGCGACATGGCCAAGGCGAAGTCCGCGCCGGACTATGTCGGCCGCTTTCGCGTGGGCGGCGGCAAGCTTACCATCGATGGATCGCCGCAAGGCTTCACTGGCTGGCGCGACAAGCCCTATTACGATCCGGTCGGCGATTATCCGCCCGACTATGCGGGCTATGCGGCCGTCACCCGCGAACAGGTGTTCGCAGCGACCGAGTGGGCCTATGCCAACGACGTCCAGCTGCTCACCCATTCGAACGGAGAGGCCGCGCACGACCTGCTGATCGGGGCGCTGGGCCAGGCCGAGGACCGCCACGGTAAGGGCGACCGGCGTCCGGTGCTGATCCACGGCCAGTTCCTGCGCAAGGAGCAGATCGCCGCGTTCGACCGGCTGGGTGTCATCCCCTCGCTGTTCCCGATGCACACCTTCTATTGGGGCGACTGGCACCGCGATCATACGGTCGGGCCGGTCGATGCCGAAAACATCTCGCCCACCGGCTGGGTGCGCGAGCGCAAGATGATCTTCACCTCGCACCACGATGCGCCCGTCGCCTTTCCGGATTCTATGCGCGTGCTCGATGCGACGGTCACGCGCCGCTCGCGCAGCGGCGACATCCTCGGCCCGCAACACCGCATGGACGTGATCACGGCCTTGAAGGCGATGACGATCTGGCCCGCCTTTCAGCACTTCGAGGAAGACCGCAAAGGCTCGCTGGCGGTCGGCAAGCTTGCCGATTTCGTAATTCTTTCCGCCGATCCGACTGCGGTGGACCCCGAGACCATCGACCGGATCACGGTCGAGGAGACGATCAAGGAAGGGACCACGATCTACAAGCGGCGGTGATGGCATCGGGCGACGGCGGGACAAAGGGAGGGTAGATCAATGAAGAAGACTGGCTTCTTAGCGCCAGCACTGGCCGCCATCGCGCTCGCCGCCTGCGGCCCGCAGGACGCTTCGGTCAGTGCCGGAGAGGACGGGCTCGAACGGCCCGATCAGGCCCCTGTCATAGCTGCTTCGGACGATCTCATGCGGCTCACCTGCGCCGATTTCCTCGCCACGGTCGCGATCGCACGGACGCAGCCGACCGATGGCGCGTCGCTCGCCGCGCAGGACGAAATCGCCAACGGCCTGACCTGGCTGCACGGTTACCTGTACGGCGTGCGGGGCGGCGAGATCGCCGCGCTCAGCCAGGATTGGATGGCCGAGACGGCGGGCAGCGTCTTTCGCGCCTGTTCGAAAGCCGAAGCCCCTGAAGCCGTGAGCCTGTTCGAGGCGGCTACCTTATGAGCGCGGCACGCAGCATCGCTCTTGCCGCTGCGGCGGCTATCGCCCTTGTCGGCATCGCGTCGAGCGCGCATGCTGATCGCTGGGACCGCGAACGGGACCGGCGACATCACCATCACGATCGCTGGGAAGACTGGGACAATCGCCGCGACGCGCGCCGCGCGGGCGTCATCGCGGGGACTGCCGCTGCCGGGATCGCGGGCGCGGTCGCGCGCGACAACGCCCGCGACGACTACCGCGAATGCATGGACCATTACCGCAACGACAGGCGCTATGAACGCTATTGCCGCGAGGAATATTATTACGACCAGCGTCGAGCCAGCCGCACGGCGCGGCGCACCGGTGTGGTCGTGGGCATAGGGGTCGAGGAATTCGTGCGGGATTAAGAGGAAACATGCCTCGACTTGGCGGGGCGGTATAGTGATAGGAACGATGACATGGAAATGGACTGGGCAACTGTTTCCGCGATGATCACCGCGGCCGCCTTGCAGATCGCGGCGGGTTTCGTGCTCTACATGATTGGGCGCTGGCTGATCGGTTTCGCGATCGGAGTGCTGGGCAAGGTGCTGACCGCCCGCAATTTCGACTCGACCCTGCAACGCTACATCGCCTCGATCCTGTCGGTCGTGCTCAACATCATTCTGGTAGTGGCGATTCTGGGCTATTTCGGGATCGAGACGACCAGCTTTGCGGCCCTCCTCGCCGGTGTCGGCCTCGCCGTGGGCGCGGCATGGTCGGGCCTGCTCAGCAATTTCGCGGCCGGCGCGTTTCTTATCATCTTCCGCCCCTACAAGGTCGGCGACTATGTCGTGGGCGGCGGGATCGAGGGGACCGTGACCGAAGTCGGGCTCTTCAACACGGTCATCACCAGCCCGGACAACGTGCAGACCATCATCGGCAATTCCGCGATCCTGGGCGACGTGGTGAAAAACTTTTCCGCCCACGACTATCGCCGCGTCGACCGCACCGCGCAGCTTGCCTTTGGGGTGGATCCGCTCGAAGCGATCGAACGGCTCAAGCCCGCGCTGGCTTCGATACCGAACGTCCTCGACCTGCCGCCGCCCGACGTCGAGATTCTCGATTTCAACGAACGCGGCACGGTGCTTGCGGTGCGGCCCTATTGTCACACCGACCACTACTGGCAGGTCTATTTCGACACCAACAAGCTGATCGCCCGGACCTTCGGCGAAGCGGGATACGAGCCGCCGTACGTCGTCGAGCAGCAGAAGGGGGCGATGGCGCAGCCCCTGCAAGCCGGGGCCGCGTGAAAGGCCCAGGGGAATGACGGAGGGTCAGCCCGAACGGTCGGTGATCCTTTCCCGGGACCGGGACCGGCATCGTCACGGTGCTTGACGCCATCGACTGCAGCCTTGCCGACAAGGTGCTCGTCTATTCTTACGTTCCCGCTGGAATCATAATCAGCGGGCCGTAGGTTCGAGGCCTTCCTGCGCTACCAGTCCGTTGCAAGAAAACCGGCTCTAGGGCCGTTTCTTCTTGGGTGAAGCCACGGGCGGTTTGCCCGGTTTCCCGCCCTTCTTGCCTTTCGGCTTGTCGAACTTCTTGAATGCGGGCTTTGCCTTTGCTCGTGGCCGGTCCGCGGTGCTGTTTGCATGGTGTCGTTTGCGACTGGCCTTGGCCGCTTCGCGGGGGCCTGTTTCAGACATCTCTATGGTGACGGGATCTTCGTCGCCGTCGCTGTGCGCCGATCGAGCAGCGGCACCGGCAAACCTGTCTGCAATCTGGCGCGGGATCTGAAAGTAGGTCTCATCCTGGCCGATGCGGATCGCTCCGACTTCGTTGCGGGTGATATGGCCGCGGCGGCACAGCAAGGGGAGGATCCAGCGCGGATCGGCATTCTGGCGGCGTCCCAGGTCAAGTCGGAACCAGACCGTATCTTCGAAGCCCGGACGTTTCCTGTCCTTTTGCGCTTCATGGCGTGCTTCCGGCGTGTTGGCGATCAGGTCTTCGGGTTCGGGCATGCTTGCGCGGTGAGCCTGCACCAGCATGGCAGCGATCTGCGCCGGGGTGCGTTCGGCCAGCAGGCGCTCGACCAGTTCAGAATCGCCGTCATCCACTTCGACCGGCTGGAGAAGCTTTTCGAGCAGACGTTCTCGGTCCTTTGACTTGATGGCTTCGCGATCGGGCGCCTCGACCCATTGCGCCGATATCTTCGCATGGCGCAGCATCGCGTCGACGCGCTTGCGCCGCGAGAAAGGCACGATCAGGACCGCCGTGCCTTTCTTTCCGGCACGTCCGGTTCGGCCTGAGCGATGTTGCAGGCTTTCCGCATCGCGCGGAATCTCGACATGGATGACGAGGCTGAGGGTAGGCAGGTCAATGCCGCGTGCAGCGACGTCGGTGGCGACGCAGACGCGCGCCCTGCGGTCCCGCATCGCCTGAAGCGCCTGATTGCGTTCGGATTGCGAATGCTCGCCCGACAGGGCGACGACGGCAAATCCGCGTTCCTGCAGGATCGCGTGCAAGTGACGGACCCTCTCGCGGGTCGCGCAGAACAGGATGGCCGTTTCGGCTTCGTGGTAACGCAACAGGTTGACGATTGCGTTTTCGATTTCGGTCGGGGACACCGCCACCGCTTGATAGGAAATGTCGCCATGGCCGCGGCCCTCGCCCGTCGTCGCGATCCGGAGCGCATCGCGCTGGTAGCGGCGAGCGAGCGCTTCGATCGGACGCGGCATGGTGGCAGAGAACAACAAGGTCCGCCGATCTTCCGGCGTGGCATCGAGAATTTCCTCGAGCTCTTCGCGAAAGCCCATGTCGAGCATTTCGTCCGCCTCATCGAGCACCACGACCTTGAGCGCGGACAGGTCCAGCGCGCCTCGTTCGAGATGGTCACGAAGCCTCCCGGGCGTTCCGACGACGATGGAGGGGCCGGACCGCAGGGCGTTGCGTTCCTGTTGCGGGTTCATGCCGCCGACGCAGGTGGCAATACGCGCGCCGGCCTTGCCATAGAGCCATGCCAGTTCGCGACTGACCTGCAGGGCAAGCTCGCGCGTCGGGGCAATGATCAGGGCAAGCGGCTTTCCGGCGACGGGGGTCCTGCCATCGTCGTCCAGCAATTGCTCCGCCATCGCGAGGCCGAAGGCAATCGTCTTGCCCGACCCGGTCTGGGCGGACACGACCAGATCGCGACCGGCGGCTTCGGGCTGCATGACCTGCGCCTGCACGGCAGTAGCGGTCGCGTAACCGCGCTCGGAAATGGCAGCCTGAAGGCTGGAGGGAAGGGGGGGGAAGTTCATGGCATGGGCCTGTAATCGGAGGGAGGCGTAATCGGAGGGAGGCGTAATCGGAAGGGAGGCGAGCTTTCGCTGCGAACGGCGAAATCGCTCTTCGCAAGTCAGGTGCCGGGGCAATCGACGTCTGGTGCTCCCGGCCCCCTTAGGCCGAGATTTCGGTCTTGGCTTGCGAAAAATGGGGTCGGGTCGATCTGATCGGGTACCGTGTTTTCGCCATCACATTCCGCGTGCGGGGGGCCGGGGCCCCTCCTGCGTCAGCCGGATCCATCGACATGCGGGTTCCCTCGACAAGGGATGCCGGTGGGCTGGGGAGCACGCTCTCGCCTTCCTTCAGCCCCGCGGGAACTTCGGCATGTTCGGCATTGACCTGTCCGATCCGCACCATTCGCGGCCGCGCGCGGCGGCCCTCAGGGTGTTTACGGATCGCCGGAGGCCGCGCCGAGCGCACACTGCGCCCTTGGGCAGGAGGCGCGCAATGTCGAGGGGCAGGCCCGGCATGGCCAAGGCAAAGGCTGGTTCGCCTGCCCGCGCGAAGCAGGCGGGCGAGCCTTGCTGGCACGCGATCGAAGCTGCGCAGGCGCTCGCAGCGCTCGATACGCAACTCGCCGGGCTTTCCGAGGAGGAGGCGGCTGCCCGGCTCGAACGATACGGGCACAACCGCCTTCCGGAAAGGACACGGCAAGGGCCGCTGCGCATCTTCGCGAGGCAGTTCCTCAGTCCGCTCATCTATCTCCTGCTGGTCGCAGGCGCGCTTTCGCTCGTGATCGGCGATCGCTTCGATGCCTTGTTCATCTTCGGCGTCCTGCTGCTCAACGCCGCGATCGGCGCGTTCCAGGAGATCAAGGCCGATGCCAGCGCCCGGGCGCTGCGCTCACTCGTGCCGCACAGCGCGCGATTGCGGCGCGCCGGGGCCGCGCGGGAAATCGCGGCCGAGCAGATCGTCCCGGGCGACATCGTCGAACTGGAAAGCGGCATGGCGGTGACCGCAGACCTGCGACTGGTCGAGGCGAGCGGGCTCGAAGTGGACGAATCCACCTTCACCGGAGAGGCCCTGCCCGTGGCCAAGCGTGCCGGGGACGTGCTCGATCCGGCAAGCGCCGTCGCCGAGCGGGTCAACATGGTTCATGCCGGCACCTATGTCCTGCGCGGCCGGGGAACGGGGCTGGCCGTGCGGACCGGGGGGCGGACCGAACTGGGCCGGATCGATCTGTCGCTCGCCGAGGCCCGCGCGAGCGGCGGAGCGGTCCCGCTGGTCGAGCGCATGCGCGTGCTCGCTCGCCAGATCGCGATTGCCACGCTTGCTCTCATTCTCGTGATCTCGGGGCTGCTCGCTATCGAGGGGCAGGGCTGGCGCGAGATCGTGCTTCTGGCGATCGCGCTTGCCGTGGCCGCGATCCCGGAAGGAATGCCGGTCGCGGTCACGGTGGCACTCGCCGCGGCAGCGCGGCGGATGGCGAGGCGCAATGTCATCATCCGGGCTCTGCCCGCGGTCGAGGGGCTGGGCGCGTGCACCCTGATCGCGAGCGACAAGACCGGCACGCTTACCGCCAACCGTTTGACGGTCGAGCGGGCCGTGCTTGCCGATGGCGCGGAAATCGCGCGCGGCGAATGGCTCGACGATCAGCCGCTCTTGCGGGCGGGGCAGCGCGAAGCGCTCGCCGCGCTCGCGGAAGCGGCGGCCTTGTGTAACGAGGCGCAGTTTCAGGACGAGCAGCAGGGGGCGGCGGGCGATGCGGTCGATCTGGCGCTCATCGATTTCGCGCGCGAAAGCGGCTGCGATGTCGCGGCCCTGCTGGCCGGGGAAAGGCTGTTTCGCGTCCCTTACGAGCCTGCTCTCAGATATGCCGCGGTCGAGGCCGAGCGCGCGCAGCAGCGATGGTTGTTCGTCAAGGGAGCTCCCGAAGCCGTGCTGCCCATGTGCCGCGATGAGCGCAGCGAGGGGCCGGCCCCCGAGGCGCTCGCCGAAACGATGGCCGGGGGCGGCTACCGGGTCCTCGCGCTTGCCCGAGTCAGGATCGGACCCGGCGAAAAGCGCCTGCGCGAACGGTTTTCGGGCATGGAATTCCTGGGCTTCGTCGGTCTCGCCGATCCGCTGCGCCATGGTGTCGTCGAGGCGGTGGCCGAATGCCGCGCGGCAGGTGTCGCGGTCGCCATGGTTACGGGCGACCATCCGGCGACCGCTCTCGCCATCGCGCGGCGATTGGGCATGGATGTGGGTTCTGACCGGGTCGTCACCGGCCGTGAACTCGCCGACATGGCCGATCGCGGCGCGGCGATTGCGGACAAGCGGATCTTCGCGCGGATCGATCCGGCGCAGAAGCTCGAAGTGGTGCAGGTCTTTCGCAGTCAGGGGCATGTGGTGGCGGTCACCGGGGACGGGGTGAATGACGGCCCGGCGCTCCATGCGGCCAATATCGGCATCGCCATGGGGCGCGGCGGCACCGATGTTGCGCGCGGCGCTGCCGATCTCGTGCTTGCCGATGACAATTTCGCCACGATCGTCGCGGGTATCGAGGAAGGACGCGTGGTGCTCGCCAATATCCGCAAGATCGTGATGTTCATGCTTTCGACCGGCGCTGCCGAGATCCTGATGTTCCTCGTCGCGCTCGCGCTTGCCCTGCCGATGCCGCTCACCGCGGTGCAATTGCTATGGCTCAACCTGGTGACCAATGGCGTTCTCGACGTGACTCTCGGTTTCGGCACGGGGGATGGCAATGAACTGCGCCGCCCGCCCGTGCGCGGGCTCGCACGGCTGATCGACCGGGCGACGCTGATCCTCATGCTGCCGGGTGCAGTGCTGATGACCGGGATAGCGGTGTGGGTGCTGCACGATCGCCTCGCGAGCGGCATGGCAATCGCCGAAGCACGCAATCACGTACTGGTGCTGGTCGTGACCTTCCAGGTCGCCTTCCTTCTCAGCATCCGCAATCTCGAGGTCCCGTTCTGGCGCTGGCATCCGCCCGAGAACAATTGGATGTTCCTCGGCATGGCAGCCGCGATCGCCCTGCAGGCGGCGGCGATGAGTGTTCCGTTGCTGCGCGACCTGCTCGGCACCGGGCCCGTCGAGCCGGGTTTCGCGTGGCTGTGCGGGGCAAGCGCGCTTGCCGTCCTGCTGGCCACCGAAGCGGCCAAGACCTATCGTGTGCACCAACAACGCTCGAGCGATGCGCGGCGAAAGGGGTAGGGGATGCAGCTTGCGGAGACAGGCCTTGCGCCAATCCAGCTCGACTGGCTTGAACCGCCGCGCGTGGTGCTGGTGGGTGCTTCGCGGCGACCGGGATCGGTCGGCAGAAGCGTTTACGACAATCTCTCCTGCCCGGGGCGCCCCTTCGAGCTGCACACCGTCAATCCGCATCCGCTGGGCGAGCCGGGCGAGGGTCATTTCGCGGGCGTGAGCGACATACCCCAAGGGCCGGGCCTCGCGGTTGTCGCCATCCCGGCGGCCCATGTCGCGGCTGCTCTGCGCGAACTGGGCGCGAAGGGCATCCGGCTAGCCGTGGTGATCTCCGCCGGCCTGGGACGCCAGAGCGAGGCGGGACGCGCGATGCTGGAGGCCGCGCGCCAGGCAGGGATCCGGCTGATCGGGCCGAACTGCCTCGGTCTCATACTGCCGCGTCACGCACTCAATGCGAGCTTCGCGCGCGCCATGCCGAAAGCCGGCGATCTCGTCCTCCTGTCGCAGAGCGGCGCGATCGCCACCGCAATGCTTGAATGGGCGGCCCCGCGCGGAATCGGGTTTTCGGCCGTGGTCTCGGTCGGCGACATGGCGCAGACCGATATAGGCGAGCTTGTTGCCCTGTTCGCGCGCGATCCCGGGACCCGCGCGATCCTGCTCTACATCGAAGGTCTGGCCGACGGGTCGGGGTTCCTCGAAGCGGCTCGTGCAGCGAGCGGATCGAAGCCCGTCATCGCGCTCAAGGCCGGGCGCAGCCGCGAGGCGGGCCGGGCGGCGTTGTCGCACACCGGCGCGCTTGCCGGGTCGTGGGATGTCTATCGCGCCGCCTTTCGCAAGGCAGGCGTGGTCGCGGTCGACACGCTGGACGATATGCTCGGCGCTGCAAGCCTGCTGCATCTCCATCCCGAAGGTTCGGGCGATCGGCTCGCGATCCTCACCAATGGCGGGGGTGCGGGAATACTCGCGGTCGATGCCCTGGCACGCACCGGCGGGCATCTCGCGCAGCTTTCCCCGGGCACGATCGAGGCACTCGATCGCGCCTGCCCCGCCGGCTGGTCGCGCGGCAATCCGATCGACATCATCGGCGATGCCGACGCCGTGCGCTACGAATCGGCGATCCGTGCCGTGCTTGAGGATGAGGGCGTCGATGCGCTGCTGGTGATGAATTGCCCCACCGGCCTGATCGAGCCGGGCGAAGCGGCCCGCGCGAGCGCTGCCGCGACTGCGCGGGCACGCAGGACCGGCCGCGAGATCCCCGTGCTCGCGTGCTGGCTCGGCGATGCCAATCTCGCGGCGTCCGCGCCGGTGCTGCAGGATGCGGGGCTGCCGGTATTTGCAACGCCATCGCAGGCCGTCGCCGGTTTTGCCGCGCTGGTCGAGACGCGCCGGGCAAAGGGCAGGCGCGCGCGCCGGGATCCCGCACCCGCGCTGCCCGACGAGACGGCCGACGCACGCGAGGTTCTCGCCGGGATACGCGCCGATGGTCGCGCGATCCTGAGCGAGATCGAGGCCAAGCGCTTGCTGCAATCCTTCGGCATCCCGGTCGTGCCGACGCATTTCATCGCTTCGCTGGATGAAGCCGAAGCGGCCTGCCGCGCGATCAATGCGCCTTACGCTCTCAAGATCGTCTCGCCCGACATCACCCACAAGTCCGATTTCGGCGGCGTCGTGCTCGGCCTGTCGGACGCGGCGGCGGTGGAGCGCGCAGGCAAGGCGATGCGCGCGCATCTCGCCCGTGCCTTCCCCGAGGCGCGGATCGAGGGTTTTGCGCTGCAGCCGATGATCGCGCGCAAATCCGCCCACGAGCTGTTCATCGGAATCGCGCGCGATCCCGCCTTTGGCCCGGTCGTGATGTTCGGTGCAGGCGGCACCGCGATCGAGGTGGTCGCGGACAAGGCTGCCGGCCTGCCGCCGATCGGGCCGGAGGATGCGCGCGACATGATCGGTGCGACCCGCATAGCGCGCCTGCTCTCGGGCTATCGCCACGTGCCCGCAGCCGATCTTGGGGCGATCGCAGGCGTGATCGAGGGAGTCTCGCGCCTGGCGGTCGCGCTGCCGGAAATTTCCGAGCTCGACATCAATCCGCTGCTTGCCGATGCCGGCGGCGCAATCGCGCTCGATGCGCGGGTCGTGCTCGGCTGAAGGTCCTTGCTGCCCGGTCATCGCGCGAGGGAAAGGAGCAGGGCAAGGCCCCCGCCATAGGCGAGGATCACCGCGATCGAATCCGGCCCCATGCGCAACACCGTGCGGTCGCGCCGCTCGACAAGGCCGATGACGAAGATGCCGGTCAGCATCAGCGGCAGCATTGCGGCGGCTATCTCGGCCTCGCCTGCGCGTTCGATCACCGGATCGCCGCGCGCGACGAGGTCGATCACGATGATGATGGCGAGATTGAATATGTTCGAGCCGAAGATCTCGCCGATCGCCAGTTCGCCATGTCCACGCCTCATCGCCCCCGTCACGGCACTCGCTTCGGGCAGCGAGGTGGCGATGGCGACCAGCAGGAAACCGACGATCCCCGTCGTGAGACCCGTCTCGCGCGCGATCGCCTCACCGCTCCATGCCAGCACGCCGCCTGCAAAGACCACGATCGCAGACAGCATGACAAGCATTGCCAGCGGCGCTCGGGGCGGTTTGACGTCCGGTTCTTTTGCCTCTGCGTGCTTGGCTCCGGGCAAATCGAGAGCCAGCCACATCGGACGGCGCTCGGCTCTTAGCGAGACGAGCAATGCGGCGATCACCGCGATGAAGATCGCCGCCGACCACGCCCCGACAGGCCCGCCCCAGCCGTCGTCGCCCCAGCCGCCATCGCCGATACCGATCGCCGCGCCCACCAGCGCGAACAGGATCATGCCGAGCACGCCCTGGATGACCACGCCGGGCCGCGCGACGAGCGATGTCAGGGGTCTTGCGCCAAGCACCATGTCCGACAGGGCGAGCAGCAGGAGATTGAAGCTCGCACTGCCCAGTATGTTGTTGAAGGCGAGAAGCGGTGCGCCGATCGCGCTCGCGGAAATGCCGGTCGCAAGCTCGGGCAGCGAGGTGATGCCTCCCAGCACCAGCATGCCGGCAAATCCCGGTGCGAGCCCCAGCCGCTCGGCAAGCGCAGCGACATGATGCGGCAGGCGGCTGCCCGCCCACCACACCGCCGCGCCTGCGAGCACGAACAGGACCGGGATCGCCCACTCCGCCATCGCCGCGCAGTGTCGGACGGCGAAGCGCGCCGGCCCATCCGGATATGTCCCGATCCTTACTGCGGCCGGGATGTGCCGCGGCGGTCCGCATCGTCATCTCCCGCCACCACTTGGCGGCAGCGCCGAAAGCCGATACGCAGCCGCATGCGCGCACTGGTATTCGGTTCGATCACTGCCATCCTGCTGGCGGCCTGTTCGCCGGAAAGCGAAGGAACGATGGAAGCACGCGACCTTCCCCTGCCGCGGCCGGACAGCCAGACGGATCGGTTCGCCGTGCTGGCGCTGGAATGCGTTCACCGCGAATATCCGAACAAGATCTCTCACGTGCTCGAGAGCGATGCCGATGCGCGTCCGCCCAGCGCGCTTACGCCCGCATTCTACGGGTGTTTCGACTGGCACAGTTCGGTGCATGGACACTGGCTGCTAACGCGGATCGCCCGCACCGACCCCGAAACGCCCATGCGCGACGCGATCCTCGCAGCGCTCGCCCGCAGCCTGACGGCGGAGAATATCGCCGGTGAGGTCGACTATTACACCAGCGGCAATCGCGCTTCCTTCGAGCGGCCCTATGGTGTTGCCTGGTTCCTCCAACTGGTCGCGGAACTGGACGAGAGCGAGGATCCGCAGATGCGCGAATGGCGCGAAAACCTGCGGCCGCTCGAAGACGGAATCGTGGCCAACATGATGAGCTGGCTTCCCAAGCTTGCCTATCCCATCCGCATCGGGACCCACAATCAGAGCGCGTTCGCGTTTGGCCTCATGCTCGATTACGGCCGGCAGGTCGGCAACGAAGAACTGGAGCAAATGCTCGTAGAAAAGACGCTGGAATTCCACGAAGGCGACCGCGATTGCCCGATCGGCTATGAGCCGTCCGGCGAGGATTTCCTCTCCCCCTGCCTGATGGAGGCGGATCTGATGCGCCGGGTCATGCGGCCCGACCGTTTCGGCGAATGGCTGGGCGGGTTCCTGCCCGGCATCCCGCTGGATGGATCGGCCGACTGGCTTGAGCCGGGCATCGTGCGCGATCCGACCGATGGCAAGCTCGTCCATCTCGACGGCGTCAACCTGTCGCGCGCCTGGGCGATGGAGGGGATCGCATCCGCGCTTCCCCCCGCGGATCCGCGGCGCGCTTCATTGCAGGCTTCGGCCGATCGCCACCGCGAGACGGGCATCGCCTCGATCAGCTCGGAAACCTACGAAGGAAGCCACTGGCTGGGGAGCTTCGCGACCTATCTCGTCACGAAGCGCGGGATTGTCGCCGGGACAGCCAACTGACGAGGTGTCCGGGCCAGCCGGGGGCGCGCGCCTAACCCGCGCTTTCCATCAGGAACACCCTGCCTTCAAGTTCGGGCCCGGTGGCCGCGCGGGCGAGCACGGCGGCGACATCGCCGCGAGCCGCCTTGCCTTGCGGATCGACCTCGTCGCCGAGCCTCACATTGCGGCTTCCGTCATCGTCGGTGAGAGCGACGGGGCGCACGATCGTATAGGCAAGGCCCGAGGCGATCAGGTGTTCGTCGGCATCGTGCTTGGCCTCGAGATAATGGCCGAGTTCGGAATCGGGATCGGGATCGCCGGCACCGATCGAACTGAGCATGACGAAGCGTTTCACGCCCGCCTCCCCGGCGATGTCGACGAGCCGCCGCGCACCGTCGCGATCGACCTTGTCGGTCATCTCGGCGCCGGTATCGCCGCCCGATCCGGCGGCGAAGACGACGACATCCACACCGTCGCATTCATCGCCCTTGAGCGCGGTCAGGTCCGCTTCGCGCCTCGCAACGCCTTCGGGCAGCCCCGAAATGTCGGACGATGCGCGGTGCATCGCGATCGGTTCGTGTTCGGTCTTCGAAAGCTGGCGGGTAAGGCGCAGCCCGGTATCTCCGGTGGCGCCTGCGATAAGGATTTTCATGGTGTCGTGCCTCCTGCTTGATGAAAGTGCCGCGTGTGAAAACGGCTGGTTCACTTGACCAATCGAGGCCGGGCACGATCGTTTCGCCAGCGCGGGGAAGCGTTGCCGGCGCGCGGTGGCTGCCATGCGAGCGTATGGGGCGCAGGCGTCCATGCTGGACTGCGCGTGCGGGTTGGGTCACTCTCCTGTCCTTGAAAGGGGGGGAATCATGGATCTGGAACTTTCAGGCAAGGTCGCGCTGGTGACCGGGGCGAGCCGCGGGATCGGTCTTGCGATCGCGCAAGCGCTCGCGGCGGAGGGCGCGAAGCTGTGCATCGCCGCACGCGGGCAGGACGCGCTCGAAAAGGCGGCCGAAACCGTGGGCGCGGCGGGCGGCGAAGTGCTGGCGGTGCCCGCCGACGTGTCGGATGACGGATCGGTCGCCCGGCTTGTGGAGGCCGCTCGCGAACGCTTCGGACGCATCGACATTCTCGTCAGCAATGCCTCCGCGCTTTCCGTCGGCGGCGGGCGCGAGGATTGGGACAGGAGCCTTTCGGTCGACCTGATGGGCGCGGTCCGGCTGGTCGAGGCGGTTCTGCCGGCCATGCGCGAACGGGGCGAAGGCTCGATCCTCCTGGTATCTTCCGTCTCGGCGATCGAGGCGTCGCCGATGGAGGATTACGGCTACACCTCGGCCAAGGCCGCGCTCAACGCCTATGCCAAGAAGCTCGCCGTGAACGAGGCGAGGAACGGCATCAGGGCGAACGCGCTGCTTCCCGGCTCGGTCGAATTTCCCGGTGGCGGGTGGGAGGCGATGCGCACTCAGAACCCCCCGGTATACGAAATGGTCCGCTCGAGCATCCCCTTCGGCCGCCTCGGAAAGCCCGAAGAGATCGCCGACGCCGCTGCATGGCTGGTCTCCCGGCGCGCCGGCTGGGTCACGGGCGCGGCTCTCGGCGTGGACGGCGGGCAGGGCAAGGGCATCCGCTAGCCGGCCGGCAACGCCCGCTCTTGCTTGGCGAAGGCGGCTTGACTCGAGTTAGTTTAGGCCTAAGGTATTATCCATGAACGCAGCGGGCGAAACAGCGGTGGTGACCGGCGGCGGCTCGGGTATCGGGCTTGCGATTGCCCGCGCGCTCGCCGACGGGGGCTATCGTGTGACGGTGACCGGCCGCGATGAGGAAAAGCTCCGCCGAACGGGCTTTGCGCATGCCGTCATGGATGTCGGCGATCGCGCCTCGGTCGAACGGGCCGCGGCGCAGATCGGGCCTTGCGACATATTCGTGGCCAATGCCGGCGCCGCTCTCACCGCGCCTGCGCTGAAGACCTCGGACGAAGCGTGGAACGCCATGCTGTCGGTCAATCTCACCGGCGTGTTCCTGTGCGCGCGGGCCGTCATTCCGGCCATGGTCGAACGGGGTCGGGGGCGCTTCATAGCGGTCGCCTCGACCGCCTCGGTCAAGGGCTATGCCTACAGCGCGGCCTATTGCGCGGCGAAACACGGGGTGCTCGGTCTGATCCGCTCTCTCGCGATCGAACTGGCCGGGACCGGGGTGACCGCGAATGCGATCTGCCCCGGCTTTACCGATACGCCGCTGGTTGAAGGCGCGATCGACGGGCTCAAGGAGAGGACGGGCCGGGACGAAGCCGAGCTCGTCGCGCAATTCGTGAAAGGCAATCCGATGAAGCGGCTGATCGACCCCGACGAAGTGGCCGATGCGGCGCTCTGGCTGGCGGGCGCGAAGGCGGCTTCGGTCAACGGGCAATCCATCATCGTGGACGGGGGGGAGACGATAGCGTGAGTGGGGATCAGAAACAGGTGCTGCGGCTCTGGATCGAGCTGCTCGGCCGATCGAATGCGATCAAGAAGGATCTCGATGCGCGGCTGCGTTCGGAATTCGGGCAGTCGCTGTCGCGCTTCGACCTTCTTTCGGCTTTGCACCGGGTAGGGCCCGACGGGCTGCGGGCGAGCGAGCTGTCGCAATTCCTGCTGGTCACCGACGGGGCGACTTCGCAGCTCACGCCGCCGCTCATCCGCGAGGGGCTGGTCGAGCGCGAGCCGTGCCCGAATGACAGGCGCTCGGTCCTGTTCCGGCTGACGCCGCAGGGTTCGGCCCTGTTCGAACGCATGGCCGATCGCCACCGCGAATGGGTGTGCGAACGCTTCGAGGGTTTTTCCGAGGACGAGGTGGGCGTGCTGCTGGCGCTCGCCCGCCGAATAGAGGCGCCGCTGTCGCGCCAGGCAAGGGAAAGGGCCGCCGCATGACCACTCGCACCTTCGACCCTGCCACCTATGCGCCCGAACATTTCCTGTGGGAATTCAGCGAGGGCGTCGCGACGATCCGGCTGAACCGGCCCGAGCGCAAGAACCCGCTGACCTTCGAATCCTATGCCGAACTGCGCGACCTCTTTCGCGCTCTCGTTTACGCGGGCGATGTCCACGTCGTCGTCTTCGCCAGCAATGGCGGCAATTTCTGCTCGGGCGGCGACGTGCACGAAATCATCGGACCGCTGGTCGCGATGGAGATGCCGGGCCTGCTCGAATTCACGCGGATGACGGGCGATCTAGTCAAGGCGATGCGCGCCTGCCCGCAGACGATCGTGTCGGCGGTGCAGGGGGTCAGCGCCGGCGCGGGCGCGATCATCACCATGGCTTCCGACCTGCGCTATGCCTCGCCCGAGGCCAAGACCGCGTTCCTGTTCAACCGCGTCGGCCTCGCCGGCTGCGACATGGGCGCCTGCGCGATCCTGCCGCGAATCATCGGGCAGGGCCGGGCGAGCGAATTACTCTTCTTCGGCCGCAGCCTCGGCGCGGAAGAGGGGCTGGCCTGGGGGTATTTCAACGGCGTCTTCCCGGCCGAGGAACTGGACGAGCGGGTGCTGGAACTCGCCCGCAAGCTTGCCTCCGGCCCGACCTTCGCCAACGCGATGACCAAGAACCAGCTCAACCACGAATGGGACATGAGCCTCGAGGCGGCGATCGAGGCCGAAGCGCAGGCGCAGGCGATCTGCATGAAGACCCGCGATTTCGAGCGCGCCTACCGCGCCTTCGTCGACAAGCGCAAGCCGGAGTTCGAGGGGGACTGACATGGCCGACCGGACCTATCTCGACTGGCCCTTTTTCGAGGCCCATCACGCAAGTCTCGCCCGCGAACTCGATGAATGGGCCGCCTGCATTCTGCCTCCCATCGTCGAGGCGGAGGGTGCCGAGGACCGGCTTGACGACACCTGCCGCGCG
Source organism: Erythrobacter litoralis (assembly GCF_001719165.1). Taxonomy (NCBI): domain Bacteria; kingdom Pseudomonadati; phylum Pseudomonadota; class Alphaproteobacteria; order Sphingomonadales; family Erythrobacteraceae; genus Erythrobacter; species Erythrobacter litoralis. Next base: position 1,978,253 of record NZ_CP017057.1, on the reverse strand, counting down.
CTCGTGCGGGCCTTGGGCGAAGGCGGCTGGCTGCGTTATTGCGTCCCGGCATCGCATGGCGGGATGCACGAGGCGCTCGACGTGCGCTCGCTTTCGATCATCCGTGAGACGCTGGCGCGCCATTCCGGCCTCGCCGATTTCGCCTTCGCGATGCAGGGGCTGGGGTCGGGCGCGATCAGCGTGTTCGGCAGCGAGGCGCTGCGCGCCGAATATCTCCCCGCCGTCGCGCGGGGACAGAAGATCGCGGCCTTCGCCCTGTCCGAGGAAGAGGCCGGGTCCGATGCTGCCGCGATGCGTTCGACGCTGCGCGAAGAAGGGGGCGAATTCATTCTCAACGGTGAGAAGCTGTGGATCTCGAATGGCGGGATCGCCGATTTCTACTGTGTCTTCGCGCGCGGAGAGGCGGGCGTCAGCGCGGTCGTGGTCGATGCCGATGCGCCCGGGTTCAGCGTGCCCGAACGGATCGACGTGATCGCCCCGCACCCGCTCGCCCGGATCAGGTTCGACAATGTCCGGCTCTCCCGCGAAAGGCGGATCGGCGAAGAGGGCAAGGGCTTCAAGGTCGCGCTTTCGGTACTCGACATCTTCCGCACCACAGTCGGCGCGGCGGCGCTCGGGCTCGCTCGCCGCGCGCTCGAGGAAGCGGGGACGCGCGTGCTCACCCGCGAGATGTTCGGCGCGACGCTTGCCGACCTGCCGATCGCGCAGGCGAGCCTCGCCGAGATGGCGCTCGACGTCGATGCCGCCGCGCTCCTCGTCTACCGCTCGGCCTGGGTCAAGGACACCCAGGGCCGCCGCGTCACGCGAGAGGCGGCGATGGCGAAGCTCCACGCGACCGAGGCCGCGCAGCAGGTGATCGACAAGGCGGTCCAGCTGTTCGGCGGGCTCGGCGTCACGAAGGGCGTCAAGGTCGAGGAACTCTATCGCGAGATCCGCGCGCTGCGCATCTATGAAGGCGCCTCCGAGGTCCAGAAGATCGTGATCGCCCGACAATTGCTCGAAGGGCTGAAGCGCGAACTGGCCGAGAGGGATGCAGAGGCGGCGAGCGGACCTGCGCCCCTCGTCGCAGCGGGGGGTGTGGCATGACGATGCATCGCGCGCTCCTGCCCGCCGGCTGGCCGCGTCCGAAGGGCTATGCCAACGGCATCGCGGCGGAAGGCCGGATGGTCTTCACCGCCGGAGTGATCGGCTGGACCAAGGACGAGGTCTTCGAAGCCGACGATTTCGCGGGCCAGTTCGATCAGGCGCTCACCAATATCGTCGCGATCCTCGCCGAGGCCGGCGCGGGCCCCGAGCATATCGTGCGCATGACCTGCTACGTCACCGACATCGACGCTTACCGCACGGGCCTCAAGGAGATCGGCGCGGCGTGGCGCGCGCGCTTAGGCAAGGTCTTCCCGACCATGGCCGTGATCGGTGTCAGCGCGCTCGTGGAGGAAAGGGCCAAGGTCGAGATCGAGGTGACCGCGGTCGTCCCGCAGGCCGGAACGGGGTAAGGCGGCAATGATCGAGAATATCGCGCGGCATGATCCCTTAGCCCTAAACTATCTTGCGCCTGCGGGCGGAACCGGGCCGGTTCGCTGCCCTTGGGCCGATTTGCAACGAGGAAGGAAGCCATGAAGATTACCGTGATCGGAGGCGGGCCGGGCGGCCTCTATTTCTCCCTCCTGACCAAGAAGCGCATGCCCGAATGCGAGATCGAGGTGTTCGAGCAGAACCGGGCCGACGACACGTTCGGCTTCGGCGTGGTGTTCTCTGATGAGACGATGGATGAATTCCTCAACGCCGATCCCGAGAGCTACGACCTGCTTCAGGGCCACCTTGCCTACTGGACCGATATCGTGGTCGACCGCGAGGGCGAACGCTCGACCATCGGCGGGAACGGCTTTGCGGGCTGTTCCCGGCAATTGCTGCTCACCTTGCTGCAGGACCGCTGCCGCGCGGTCGGGGTGAAGCTGCACTTCGAAACCACGATCGATCCCGACACGTTCGAAGAGCGTTTCGCGGACAGCGACCTCATCGTCATCGGCAACGGCATCGGATCGCCGATGCGCGACCGCTTTGCCGAGGAATTCGGCGTCACCCGGCAGGACCGACCGAACTATTTCACCTGGATGGGATCGACCAAGCCGCTCGACGCCTTCACCTTCTTCTTCCGCGAGACCGAGCACGGCCATTTCTGCGCCCACTCCTACCAGTACAATGAAGAGCGTTCGACCTGGGTGATCGAAACGACGCCCGAAACCTGGGAAGCGACCGGATTTGCCGAGATGAGCGAGGAGGATAGCGCCCGCTATCTCGAGCGCGTGTTCGCCGACTGTCTCGACAATCACGGGCTCATCACGAACCGTTCGATCTGGCGCAATTTCCCGGTCATCGCCTGCGAGAAATGGTCGCACGGCAAGATGGTGCTGCTGGGCGATGCCAAGGCGACCGCGCACTGGTCGATCGGGTCGGGCACGAAGCTCGCTATGGAATGCGCGATCGCCCTGTCGGACCAGGTCGTCGCCCATCCGGGCGATGTCCCGGCGATCCAGGAAGCCTATGAGAAAGAGCGCCGCACGCCGGTCGAGATTACGCAGCACAGCGCCGCGGTGTCGCTGCGCTGGTTCGAAGACATGGCGATGCACTGGCAAAAGCCGCGCTTCCAGTTCGCCTTTTCGCTGATGAGCCGCGCGAAGTCGGTGACGTGGGACAATGTGGGCCTGCGCGATGCGAAGTTCCTCGAGGATGTCGAACACGAGTTCTACGAGGTCTATGCCGCGCAAACCGGCCGCGATCTCGGCCCGGATCGGCCGACGCCGATGTTCTCGCCGCTCGACCTGCGCGGTCTGACCCTGCCCAACCGCGTCGCGATGGCGCCGATGGCGCAATATTCGTCGGAGGACGGAAGGCTCAACGACTGGCATCACACCCATTACATGGCGCGGGCGCTGGGCGGGACGGGCCTGATCTTCACCGAGATGACCTGCACCTCTCCCAATGCGCGGATCACGCCGGGCTGCACGGGCCTGTGGAATGACGAGCAGGAGGCCGATTTCACTCGTCTCGTCTCGAACATCCACCGCACCCCGGCCAGAATCGCGCTGCAACTGGGCCATGCCGGGCGCAAGGGTTCGACCAACGTGCCTGACAAGGGCATGGACATGCCGCTCGAACACGGGAACTGGCCGATCGTCTCGGCTTCGCCCATCCCTTATATCGAGGGCGTGTCCTCGGTTCCGGGCGAACTCTCGCGCGAACAGATGGACCAGGTGAAGGCCGATTTCGTCGCCGCGACCGAACGCGGCGCGCGGGCCGGTTTCGACATGCTCGAATTGCACTGCGCGCATGGATACCTGCTGGCGAGCTTCCTATCGCCGCTGACGAACGAACGTTCGGACGAATATGGCGGCGATGCACGGGCGCGGGCGCGCTATCCGCTCGAAGTGTTCCGGGCGATGCGCGAAGTCTGGCCCGAGGACCGGCCGATGTCGGTGCGCCTGTCGGCAAGCGACTGGGCGCCGGGTGGCCTCACGCTCGACGATCTCGCGATCATCGCGGGGCTGTTCAAGGATGCGGGCGTCGACATCATCCATTGCTCCAGCGGCGAGACGGTGCGCTGGCAGAAGCCGGTCTTCGGCCGGATGTGGCAGACGCCGTTCGCCGAATTCGTCCGCAACGAGGTCGGCATCCCGACGATCGCGGTGGGCGACATTTCGCTGCCCGAACAGGTCAACACGATCATCGCGGCGGGCCGCGCTGATCTGTGCGCGCTCGCCCGGCCGCATCTCAACGACCCGTTCTGGACCCGCCATGCCGCCGGACATTACGGCGTGCGCAAGGTCGCAGGGCAGCCGCTCGGCTGGCCGGAACAGCTGCGCTCGGGCGAATACCAGCTCTACCGGGAGGCGGAAAAGGCGAACGAGAAGGCGCGCGAACTTGCCCTGAAGGCCCGGCCTGAACGCCGCCACTATCAGCAAAGTGCCGGTTGAAGGCGATGTGGAAGCCGCCCGAGAAGATCGCCTATTCGCCGCGCGGCGGACACTGGCCGAGCGAGCGGGAAGTGCGGCGATCGCGCCTTTTCCAGCCGCTCGAACATGGTCGCCTCTCGCTCGCCCAGCGGACCTGGATCCCCGCGATGGTCCCCTGGCGCGCGACCGAGGAGGGCGAGGTCACGCGCGACGTGATCGACTGGTATCGCCGCTTTGCCCAGGGCCGTCCCGGCGCGATCGTGGTCGAGGCGACCGGGATCCGCGACATACCTTCGGGTCCGCTGCTGCGCGCCAGCCATGACCGCTATATCGAGGGATTGCAGGACATCGTGCGGGCCGTGCGCGAGGCGAGCGGGGGAGAGACGAAGCTTTTCATCCAGCTGATCGACTTTCTGGCGATCAAGCGGCGTCAGCCTGCCGAAAAGTTCATCCGGCGTTTCCTTGCCATCGGAGACCATCACCGCGAGGCGCTCGGCATGACCGAGGCGAGCGAGGATGAGGTTCGCGAAACGCTCGCCGCGATGTCGGAGGAGGAACTCGAGGCGGTCCTCACCACGCGCGAATTCGAAAGCCTGTCGATGGGCTCGCGCGAGCGTGTGACCGATATCCACCTGCCCCATGTCGCCGACCTGCCCGAAACCCTGCCGGGCCTGTTCGCCGATGCCGCGCGCCGGGCGGAGGCGGCGGGCTTCGACGGGGTCGAACTGCACTATGCCCATGCCTACACGATGGCCTCCTTTCTCTCTGCACTCAACACGCGCGACGACGGCTATGGCGGCGATCCCGACGGACGCGTGCGGCTGCCGCTCGAGGTCTTCGACGCGGTGCGCGGCGCGGTCGGCGACAGTTTCACGGTCGGCTGCCGGATGCTGGCCGAGGAATGCATCGAGAGCGGCTCGGGCCTTGGCGACGCGCTGTTCTTTGCCGAGAAGTTCGCGCTTGCCGGCATGGACTTCATCTCGCTGTCGCGCGGGGGCAAGTTCGAGGATGCGAAGCGCCCGAAAGTGGGCGAGGCGGCCTATCCCTATACCGGGCGCAGCGGCTATGAATGCATGCCGCAATATCTATCCGACGCGCGCGGTCCGTTCGGCCGCAATCTCGCGCCCGCACGGGCGATCCGCGAACGCCTGCGCGCCGGCGGGCTCGACACCCCGATCGTCGTCGCGGGCGGGATCCACAATTTCGATCAGGCCGAAAGCGCCCTGTCGGCGGGCGAAGGCGACATCGTCGGGCTGGCGCGGCAGGCGATGGCCGATCCCGACTGGTTCGAAAAGGTGCGCAGCGGCAATGGCTCGAAGGTGCGTCTGTGCGAATACACCAATTACTGCGAAGGGCTCGACCAGAAGCACAAGATGGTCACCTGCAAGCTGTGGGACCGCGAGGCCCTGGACGAGGAGACGCCGCGCACTCCCGACGGCAAGCGGCGCACCGTGGCTCCGCAATGGGGCCGTGATCGCGATTAGGCTCGCGCTTCGGCCGTCCCCATCTCCTGCTCGATCGTCGCGCCGGCTTCGACCAGGCGGTTGATGAAGCGCCGCACCGGCCGCAGCATGATGCCGCGGCGGCGATAGATCACTCCGACATCCACCGGATCCCAGATCGGCCGCTCGATCGCGATGCGTTTGAGATGGGCGTAATTGCCTTCGCCATTCAGCAGCGCCTCGGGCAGGTAGCTGAGATAGTCGCTGCCCTGCAGCATGGTCGACATGAAGTTGGACGATGGCGTCGTGATGACGCAATCGGGCTGTTCGAACCCTTCGGAGCGGAGCACGCGGGCGAGCCGGTCGCGCTCGTTCTCGGTCCCCTCGGGCAGGACCCAGCGATAGCCGGCGATGTCGGCGATGCTCACGCTTTGCGCGTGGGCAAGTGGGTGGGTTTCGCTGGCGACGACCACGATCGTGTCGCGAAGCACCCGTTCGCGGCGGAATTCGTCGTCCTCCTCGGCGCCAGACGGGGCGATCGCGCCGACGATGATATCGACCTCGCCGCGCCTGAGGCAGGCGATGAGTTCGTCGCGCAGGCCCTGGCGGAACGTGACCGCAGAATCCGTGCCCTGCGCCATGAAGGCACGCACCGCCTGCGGGATGAGATATTGCAGGATCGTCGCCCCTGCGCCGACCCGCACGACGCCGCGCCCGGTCCCCTTCATCTGTTCGATCTCGGCCTTGGCGCGGTCGATCTCGGCAGCGATGAGCGATGCGTATTCGAGGAACAATTCGCCGTAATCGGTCGGGACGACGCCATTGGGATGGCGTTCGAGCAGCTTCACCCCGAGCGAATGTTCGAGATTGCGGATGCTCTTGGACAGGGCCGGCTGGGTGACGTGCAGGCGTTCGGCCGCCTGGCCGAAACTCGAACAGCGCACGATTTCGAGGAAATGGCGTATCTGGCGCAGTTCCATGCCGTTCTGACTAGCAGACCCCCCGAAACTGGCAATACGCGCGGTCAGCCGCCGTTTTCGGGCGCCTGCGAGCGGAGGAAGGCCCCGCCCTGCTCGATCGCCCAGCCGCCTTCGTCGACCTGGTGCGCGAAGAGCGGCCAGACATGGACCATGCCGGCCCATTCCTGGAAGACGCATGTCCCGCCCGTCGCCTCGATTGCGCCGCGCGCGCGCGCGGCGTCTTCGAACAGGACCTCGTCCGACCCGACCTGGATCAGTGTCGGGGGGAAGCCTTCAAAGCTGCCGAACAACGGCGATGCCGCGGGATCTGCCGGATCGTGTTCGCCGAGATAGCGCTGCGCGGTCTCGGGCATTCCGGCGGGATCGACGAAGGGATCGCGGGCCGCGCGCGCCGCGATCGATGCGCCCGAATGGGTGAGGTCGAGATAGGGCGAGACCAGCCATGCCGCATGCACCGGGCTGGCTCCCCGCTCCGCCATGCGCCGCTGGATCGCACCAAGCGCGAGATTGGCTCCCGCGCTGTCGCCGCCGATCGCGGTGGTCTCAACCGTGTGACCCTGCGCTTCGAGCCAGTCGAGCGCGGCCAGAGTATCCTCGCCCGGCGCTGGAAAACGATGTTCGGGCGCGAGGCGATAATCGGGCACCAGCACCTGCGCCCCGGCGGCGCGCGACAGGCGGGCGGCCATCGGCTGGTAGCTTTCGGACGAACCGAGGATGAACGCCCCGCCATGCAGCCAGAGCAGCACCCGCTCCTTGCTCGCGTCTTCGACGCCGCACAACAGCGCGCTGCAATGCTCGCTCAGCTGGACCCGCGTGGCGGTGAAATCAGGCGGCAGCGGGACATCGGCCATCTGCGCCTCGAACCCGGCCCGGCGGGCATCGACCGGCGGGGCAGGCGCAGCACGCCGCGCCATCAGCGCCGCGCGGATCGGTGCAACCTGATCAAGCGACATGGCGTGCCTCCCCGTCGGCTGCGGCAGGCGTCTCGAGCGCGGCGCGTTTCAGCGCCTGCTTGTCGATCTTGCCCGCCGCGGTGAGCGGCAGGGACCGAAGCACGCGGTATTCGGAAGGCCGCTTGTAGCGTACGAGGCGTTCGGCAAGCCAGTCGGCGAGGCCCTCTGCGTCCACTTCGCCGTCGTCCGCCGGGGTGACGAAAGCGACGAGGCGTTCGCCGCGATAGCTGTCGGGCACGCCGACACAGGCGGCAGCCGCAACGGCCGGGTGGGCGAGCAGCGCCTCGTCAACCTCACGCGGGAAGACATTGTAGCCCGAAATCAGCACCATGTCCTTCTTGCGATCCGCGATGGTGAGGTGCCCGTCCTCGTCGAGCATGCCGATATCGCCGGTGTGCAGCCAGCCGCCGTGCAGCGTCGCGCGCGTCTCGCTGGCGAGCGAACGGTAGCCGCGCATCACCTGTGGGCCGCGCGCGGCGATCTCTCCCGCTTCGCCCGTCGGTAGGTCGCGCGCGGGATTTTCAGGATCGACGATCCGCACCTCGGTGCCGGGAAGGGCCGGGCCGACGCTGCCGGGTTTCACGTTCATCCCAGGGCCGAAATAGGTCAGGATCGGGCCCGCCTCGCTCTGGCCGTAGCCTTCGTAGATCGGCACGCCCGTCAGCGCGTCCCATTGCGCGAGCGTCTCGATACCGAGCGGCGCCGAGCCCGAATAGGCGCATCTGAGGCTGGCCACCCCTTCGCGGGTGAGCCCGCCAAAACGGATCAGCCCGTTGAATACGGTTGGGCCCGCGGGCAGCCGCGTGATCGCGTGGCCACCGATCGCCTCGACCACCCAGTCCGGGCGATAGCGCGGCAGGATGACGAGCTTGCCCGCGCAATAGGCGGCAAGGTTGACGCACATCGCCGCCGCGAAGCTGTGGAACATCGGCATGAAGCAAAGAATGCGCTCGTCGCCGAAATGCGTCGGCAGGACCGCTTCGCGCTGGGCGACATTCGTGGCGACCGCGCGGTGAGTGAGTTCCACCCCCTTGGGCCGGCCGGTGCTGCCGCCGGTGAACTGGAGCACGGCAAGATCGTCGGGCGAGGGCGAAGGGAGAGGACCGGCCGGCGCCTCCTCCCCGCCGATACCGAGATCCTCGAGGATCGCGGCATCGCCGTCGACCAGCAGGATTTCGGTCGCCTGCGCGAAGAGATGGGCGATGCGCGGATGGATGTCGCAGGCGACGATCGCGCAGGCGGGCGCGGAGTCCTCGATCATGGGGGCGAGTTCGGCGGCGGTGTAATCGGGATTGAGCGTGGCTGCGACCATCCCGGCGCTCTGCGCAGCGAAGATCGCGATGGCGGTGGCGGCCATGTTGGGCAGGATGATCGCGACGGTGTCGCCCGGGCTGCCATGCCGTGACAGGCGCCGCGCGAGCCGGGCGACCGCATCGCCGTACTGCGCATAGGTCAGTTCGCATTCGTCCGAGACGAGCGCGATGTCCCGCGGGCGCTCGCGCACCGCCCGTTCGAGGATTGCGGGAACAGTTTCGGGGACCCAAACCGCCTTGCCGTTTCCATGCGAAAGGATCGTCGTCATCGCTCCGTCACCTCCAGCACAACCGCCATCGCGCTGTCGCCCGCCGCGCAGCCCTGGAACAGCCCGCGCCCGCCGCCGCGCGCGGCAAGCTCCTCGATCAGTTCGATCATCGCGCGAAGACCCGTCGGGCCCTGCGGGTGGCCCCAGACCAGCGAACAGCCGTAATTGTTCATGCGTTCCAGCGGGAAACCGGTCTCGCGCGCGAAGACTATGTCGTTGACGGCAAAGGGATTGTGCGACTTGACCGCGTCGATGTCCCCGATGGAGAGGCCGGCGGCATCGAGCGCGGCGCGGCTTGCGGGGACGGGGGCCTCGGGCATGTAGGCGGGTTCGACCCGGGCCTGGCCGAAGCCGAGGAGCGCGATGTCGTATCGCGCGTCCGGGGCGAGTTCGCGCGCCCGTTCGCGGTCGGCGACGACAAGCCCGGCATTCCCGTCCGCCGGATGGGTCTGGCCGCCATAGGTCACGGTTCCGCCCTCGATCACGGGCCTGAGCGAGCGCAGCTTGTCCTCGTTCGCCGGCTGCACGCCCGCATCGCCCTCGATCTCGCCCATGACCTTGCGAAAGCGCGGATCGGGCGCTTCGAACGGCAGGTCCATGAAGCGGCGGTGAAAGGCGCGGTCTTCGGCGATGGCATCGGCATATTGGTGATAGCGCATCAGCGTAACGTCGTCCTGCTCCTCGCGGGTGACGCCGTGCTTCCTTGCGACATTCTCCGCCGTTTCCACCATCGCCACCCGCGCGAAGGGGTCTCCGGCGAAATTGTCGAGCACCCAGTCCTCCGCGCGTCCCGTGCCGCCGGGTCCGCCGGGGCTGGGATAATAGATATGCGGCCCGTTCGAGACCCGGTCGGCTGCAAGGACCAGCGCTGCGCCCGCCCGCCCGCTCGCGACTTCTTCGGCGGCAAGGGCGAGGCAGCGGGCCGAAGTCGCGCAGGCCTGCATCACGCTCGGCCCGGCGATGTGCGCCGCGCCCATCGTGCCGGTGACGAAGGGCAGGCCGTAAAACGAACCCTTCTGGGGGACGGTAAAGCCCAGCACTCCGAAATCGAGCGCATCGAGCGGGATTTCCCTCCTTGCGAGAGCGCGCTGCGCCGTCCAGGCGGCGAATTCGAGACTGTGCAGTTCGGCAAAGGCGCCCTGCCAGCGCACGAAGGGGGTCGACCAGCCGCTCCCCGGTACGATGTGGGCGATGGGCTCGTTCTTGCCGGCCATCACAGCGGCGCCAGCATCGCGTTGAAGGCGCCCTCGGCATTGACGAGGTCGATCCGCTTGCGGGCGATGCGAAGCTCTCCGCCTTCGCGGCGCAGGCGATGGGTCACCTGCCCGCCGAACAGGCGCAGGTCATCGTCGAAATTGCCGCGATTGCGGTATTCGAGCATGATCTGCGAAGAGGTCGCGAGGATATCCTCCCCGTCCTCTTCCCAGGTCACGCCCGAGACGATGTGCACAGTGCGCGGGGAAGGTTCGGCCCCGAAGGCGCGCGGATTGGCTAGCCGGTGGGTGCGCACCATCAGAACCTGGATGTCGTCGTGAAAATGGCTCGGCCCGGCCTCCGGGCTCGGCTGGTCGAGGCTGACCGGCACCCAGTAACGCGCATCGGGCAGGAACAGGGCGACCCATTCCTCGTAGCGCATCTGGTCAAGGAGGCGCGCCTCGCGCTCGACGAAGAGGCGGATCTCGTCGGTCATGCCTGCCCCATGTAATCGGCCCAGGCGCGGAACTGGTTGCGGATGAAGCCTTCGGAAGTCGCGGGCATCCGGTCGTGGCTGTTGGTCCGCTCACGGTCCTCGTCCATTCCGCGGCTCGTCGGGATCCACTCACGCTCGCCAAAGCCATTGCCGAGCAGGCACCGCTCGTAGATTTCCAGATCGTCCGAGATCACGGGAGAGGCCGCGCTGTTCGCCCCGGTGCAATATTCGATCGCGTTGCGATAGGTCTCCTCCGGCGCGCCGTTCAGGCGGAAGACGAAGCCGATCATCTCGGTCAGGTCGTGCCGCACGGGACGCATGATGCGCAGCGTCTGGTAGCGCGCGTGCCAGAAGCTCGACGGGTAGAGCAGCATGAGGTGGCGATCGACCGAGAGCACCTCCTTCGCCTTTTCCGCGCCGTGATAGTCGATCAGCGATGCCGTGTAGGCGTCCGAGGTGTCAGGCGTGTAGTCCGCCCCCATGTGGCCGCCGATATAGCTGTGCCCGCCTGGCGCCGTCACCATGTCGATATCCTGGAAGAACTGGATCGGCTTGCCGTTAGCCATCATCATGCCGATGGTCGGCACAATGTTTTCCGGCCCGCCGACCTCGTTCGCGACCGCCTTGGCCGATACGACCGAGGCGGCGTGGGCGAAGCCGGGATGGACCGTGTCGTTCAGGTTCTCGAAGGTCATCTTCCAGTTGGCGCGGTAATAGTGGCGCAGCACGTAGGGTCCGCATTCGAGCTCGCCCGTGGGCGAACGATCGACGAGATCGTCGATCGAGGTCTTCATGTGGCCGAGGAAATGCTCGAGCGGAGGCGCGGCATCGCCCATGAGGTTGCCGAACAGGAAGCCGCGATATTCCTCGATCCGGACCTGCTCGATGCCCATTTCCCCCTTGTCGAGCCGCTCGCCATAGCCCTTGTCGTAGGGGACGAAGCGCACCGATCCGTCGGCGTTGAACATCCAGCCGTGATAGGGGCACTGGTGTCCGTGCGGGGCGGACCCCTTGTCGAAGGCGCACAGGGTCGCGCCGCGATGGGTGCAGCGATTGAAGATCGCGCGGACGTCGCCATCCTTGCCCAGCGTCAGGATCACCGCCTGCTTGCCCATGTGCCGCACGACGTAGTCGCCGGCCTCCTTGAACTCGCTGCGATGGCCGAGATAGAGCCAGGCGCGGCCGAAGATGCGCTCCATCTCGAGGTCGAAGATCGCCGGGTCGGTGTAGACCGAACGGTGCACCGCATCCTCGCGCACGAGGTCGGCGGGCGAAAGCCGGTCGGGTTCACGCAGCTGAGTTGCCATCGTTTTCTCCAGTTTGATGCAGTCAAACACGAAGCGGGCCGGCGCGATAATCGCCCAGAGGCAAGAGTTCATGAAAGTTGGTTATGAGAACCGGACCGAAACGCCCTGTGCTTCGCGCGGTGGAACTGTAGGTTCCGGGCGAACTTGCAGACCAAGGGGAGAACACCGCCCATGCCAGCCACTCTAGAGGGCCTCGAGCTGATCCCGGACGACGTGTTCGTGATCGACGCAGTGGTCCACGCGCTCAACCTGTCGCCCGACAATGTCGCGTCGAAATACGGCGAGCAGCTGCACCTCATGTCATACGGGCTCCACACCGCGATGAGCCCGCCCGACCGGATCTGCCGGCAGGACGTCTACATGGTCGACATGGACCCGCACGTCCTTGCCCGCACCATGCTGGAGGAAAGCCGCACCGACCTGTTCGGGACGCATACCCTGCGGCTCGACACCTGGTTCAAGGACGGTTTCGCAGCGGAATGGAAGACGCTGGAGCTGTGCCGCTCCTATCCCGAACGCTGCCTCGGCTATATCGGGCTCGACCCGACGCAGGATAAGGCGCAGGTGCTCGATGATCTCGACCGCCAGCACGAGGACCTGCCGAGCGCAATCGGGGTCAAGCTCTACCCGCACCAGATGGACCCCTATCGCCGCTGGCTCGCCAATGACGATACGGTCCTTGCCCTCATCGAACGCGCGCAGGAGCGCGGGCTCAGGACAATCGCGATCCACAAGGCCCTGCCCAATGGCTCGGTCCCGCTCGCGCCCTACCGGATCGGCGAGGATTTCGAGCAGGCCGCCGACAGTTTCCCGGGCATGAACTTCGAGATCATCCATTCGGGCATGGCCTTCGTCGAGGAGACGGCGATGGCGATCGGGCGGTTTCCCAATGTCTACGCCAATCTGGAAACGACGACCGCGCTGCTATGGCAGGCGCCCGGCCGGTTCGAGGCGGCGCTGGCGCTGATGATGCAATGGGGCGGGATCGAGAAACTGCTGTGGTCGACGGGCTGCACCGTGATCCATCCTCAGCACGTGCTGGAGCTGTTCTGGAATTTCCGTTTCAGCGAGGAGGTCATGAGCCGCCATGGCATCCCGCAATTGGACGACACGATGAAGCGCATGATCCTGGGTGGCAATTACGCGCGCGCCATGGGGCTCGACATCGCCGCCTATCGTGCGGCCCAAGCGAAAGACGCCTTCGCAGGCAAACGCGCGGAGGGCATCAAGCCCGCCTGGTCGATCTGGCAGGGAGAAGCTCAAGGAGTGGCAGCGTGACGCTCGACGACAGGATCAGGATCGAACTCGACCGGGTAAAGGACCCGTGCAGCGTCGCCTCGGGCCGCCCGACGGGGTTGGTCGAGATGGGGCTGGTGCTGGGCTGGGAAATCGAGGACCGCACGCTCCGCGTCACGTTCTGCGTGACCTTCCCCGGATGCACCATGGCGCCGCACTTCATCGAGGCGGCGCGGGAGGCGCTCGAGCAATTCGACGAATTCGACCGGGTGGAAACGCGGGTCGACACCGATCACATCTGGCGCCGACCCGCCGGGCTCAGGACGGTCGAAATGGAGGGCGAGCCCCAGGCGTGGCGCAAGCGCGCGGCAGGCGTCAGTCAGCGCTGAAGAAGGCGTCCCACTTTTCGGGTTCGAGGCACAGGTGCCAGCATTCCTTGAGCTGGCCGTCCTCGACCCGCCACGTCATCGCCTCCTTCGTATGGAGTTCCCGGTCGCCCTTGCGCGCATGGACCTCGGCGATCAGCGTGACGTGATCATCGCTGCCGTAATAGTCGAGCGGATGCGCCCAATAGGCATCGACCGCCTCCTGCAGCATCCCGAAATTGCGCATGATCTCGGCATGACCCTTGTATGACCCGGCGAGCGCGTTATCGCCCGGCATGTGCCACACCGCGTCCTCGGCGATATGCGCGAAAAGACCGTCGAGATCGCCGTTCTGGAACGCCTTGTGCGCGGCGTAGAGCATGTGGGCGTTGGGGTGGTCCTTGTCGGTCAGCGGCCGCATCGGCGGCGCGTCGTGTTCCGCGGCAAGCGCGGATGCGTAACCAGTGCTCATGCCTTTCCTCCCGTGACGTTGAGTTCGACTTCGATATTGCCCCTGGTCGCGTTCGAATAGGGACAGACCTGGTGCGTCTTTTCGGCGAGCGCCTCGGCCTCGGCCTGCGAGAGCGCGGGAACGTCGATGTCGAGCACCACGCCGAGCTTGAAGCCGGGCCCTGCATCGTTCTCGCCGATCGAGACATGGCCGGTCACGCTCGACCCCGAAACGTCGGTCTTGTCCTGCCCCGCAACGAATTGCAGCGCCCCGTGAAAGCAGGCGGAATAGCCGGCGGCGAAGAGCTGTTCGGGGTTCGCCCCGCCGCCGGGACCGCCCATTTCGGGCGGCATGGCAAGGTCGAAGCTGACGATGCCGTCGTTCGTCTCGACATGGCCGGCGCGCCCGCCGGTGGCGGTGGCATGGGCGGTGTACATTGCTTTCATGGGGTGGTCTCCTCGAGTGTGCGGTGAACGAATGCGCGGTGGGTCGTGAGCGGCGCGCCGACGACGTTCTCGCTCGCGGCGAGATCGTCGGGGGTGGCGGGGCAGCCCATTTCCTGCGTGACCTTCATCATGATCGCCATGTCCTCAGCCATCCAGTCGGTCATGCCGGGTATCACGCCGCGCATCTGCCCGACGAAGGGTTCGACATCATCGCCGCCATAGGCGACCTCGCGGCCGAGCGCGGCGCCCCAGTCGGCGGCGATCGCGGGGCCGGTGAGGCGTTCGGGCCCGCACACTGGCACGGCGCGGCCCGCCCAGTCGGGCAGGGTCAGCGCGCGCGCCGCCGCGCGGGCGATGTCGGCGGCATCGACGCTCCACACGCCCGTCGTCCCGACCGGCAGCGGGTAGATTCCGGCCCCGGTCATCGCCGGCAGCGCCATGAGGTCGTTCTGGAAGAAGAAATTGGCCTCGAGCACGCAATCGCTCGCCCGGTCGAACACGGCCTGCTTGATCGGCACCTTGGTCTCGAAATGGGGGATCGCGCGCATCGCCTCGAGATTGTGGATGCCGAGATAGACGATCCGGCCAACGCCCGCATCGCGCAGCGCCTTGACCGCGGCAAGGCCGATCTCGGTTTCCTCCGGCCCGAGCGGGGTGATCAGGAAAGCGGCGTCGAACCCTTCGAAATCGTGCGTCCGATCCCCGATCGTGCCGAGATCGAGCGCAAGCCCGCCCGGGCCCGGGCCCGGGTTACGGGCGGCGGGCACTGCCTCGTGCCCGCTCTCACGCAGCCGCGCCACGGTCCGCCCGCCGACATTCCCGGTTCCGCCGATGACGAGGATCCGCATGGTGTCCAACCTCTCCAGAAGCGCTCTAGAAGCGAATTCCCGCGCTCACGCCGAATTCGCGCGGCCGCCCAAGGTAATTATAGGCAACGCCCTGCGACGCGAGCGCGTTCTGGCCGAAAGTGAAATATTCGACATCGAACAGGTTGAGCCCGAAGGCTGCGAGCGTGAAGGTCTCAGACGGATCGACCCAGGTGATCCGCCCGTTGAGCAGACCATAGCCCTCCTGCTCCTCGAACGGCAGGTTGAAGGCAGTGAAGAAGACCTCCGACTGGTAACGGAAATCGACTCTCGGCGTGAGCGTGCCCCCGGCAAGATAGATGTCGTACTGCGCCGCCGCCGAGATGGTCCATTCCGGGCTGAAGGGCAGGCGGTTGCCGTTGATCGGACCGACCGTGACGGGCACGTCCTCGAATTCGCTGTCGGTGTAGCCGACCGCGAAATCGAACCTGAGGCCGGTGGTCGGAACGATCGCGATTTCGGTCTCGAAACCCTTGAGCGTCGCATCGCCCGCATTCGCGACCCGGAATTGCACCGCCGGATCGGCGATG
Source organism: Erythrobacter litoralis (assembly GCF_001719165.1). Classification (NCBI taxonomy): domain Bacteria; kingdom Pseudomonadati; phylum Pseudomonadota; class Alphaproteobacteria; order Sphingomonadales; family Erythrobacteraceae; genus Erythrobacter; species Erythrobacter litoralis. The sequence continues at coordinate 1,962,452 of NZ_CP017057.1, read as the reverse complement.
GTCTGCTGGATGTCGCGGTACTGCGAATGGAACAGCGTGAGGTTGAAGCGCAGTGCCCTATCGAGCAGGTCCGATTTCAGGCCCACCTCGAAGGTTTCGTTGGTGTCGGGTTCATAGGTCGGGATGGTCGCCTGCGGGGCGATCAGGCGTCCGTTGAAGCCACCGGCGCGGAAGCCTTCGGAATAGGACGCGTAGAACAAAAGATCGGGGTTGGGTTCATATTCGACGCCGATCTTGGGCGTGAACTTCTCGAAGCTCGCGCTGCCCGGCAGGTCGGTGACGATCGGCAGCACGATCGCCTCGCCGATCAGCTCGGGCGGGAGGCCGAAGCCGAACACGGCGCCCGGCCCGACCAGCTGCGGGCGGAAATCGAAGAACTGGTTCGAAATAATGTCCTTTTCATCCCAGGTGTAACGCCCGCCCAGCGTGACCGAGAGGCTGTCGGTCAGCGAAAGCCGCCCCTGTCCGAACACGGCGAAGCTTTCGGTCTGCTGGTCGTTGCCCTGCGTCCAGGTGTTGCACGCCTGGAACGGCTGGGCGGCCGGGCTGCTGATCGGCGCGAAGCACAGGTCGAGCACCTGGGCTGCGTCCTCGCTGAAGTAATAGCCGCCGACAAGGTATTCGAGCGCATCGCCGAAGGCGGTGCCGGTCAGTTGCAGCTCCTGGCTGAACTGGTCCTGCTCGGTCGACACCAGCTGATCGTAAAGCTGGAAGCGCGTGCTGTCGGGGTCGGAGGTCGAGAACCCGTCGAGTACGCGGTAGGAGGTGATCGACTTCAGCTCGGCTGCGCCAAGGTCAACCGTGACGGTGCCGGAGAAGCCATAGACCTCGTTCCTCGCCTCGGGACTGTTCGAGGCGAAGATGTCGTAGAAATTGTCCGGGTCCTGCACGTCGTTCAGCGCCGCCGGCGGGAAGAACGGCAGGGGCAGGATCGAGCGCAGGACCGAAGGCGCCGGGTTCGACTTGTCGAGCGAATAATCGGCCGACAAATCGACGGTCACGTCGGGTCCGAATTCGAACCGCAGCTGCGCGCGCGCGCCATAGCGGTCGATCCGGCCGAAATCCTCGCCGGTGACGACATTGTCGGCGAACCCGTCCTGCTGCCGGTAGAAGCCGTAGACGCGCGCTGCGGCGGTGTCGCCGATCGGCAGGTTGAGGCTCGCATCGAGATCGATACGGTCGCGGCTGCCATAGGTCGCCTGCGCATCGCCCGAAACGACGCCGAGTTCGGGTCGCTTGGTCACCACGCTCACCGCGCCGCCCAGCGTGTTGCGCCCGAACAGCGTGCCCTGCGGCCCGCGCAGCACCTCTACCCGTTCGACGTCGCCCGCATCGAGCATCGCGCCGACCGTCCGGCCGAGATAGACGCCGTCGACATACAGCCCGACACCGGGGTCATTGGTGACGATGAAATCGAACTGGCCGACGCCGCGGATAAAGAAATTTGCGTCCGCCGAACCCTGTGGCCCGGTGGTGGAGGTGAGGTTCGGGACCGTCGCGGCCAGATCGTTGATAACGACCGCGCCCGTCGCCTTGAGCGTTTCGCCGCTCACCGCCGTGACCGAGATCGGAGTGTCCTGGATCGAACGGCTGGTGCGTTCGGCGGTGACCATGATCGTGCCCACGCCCCCGGATTCGGGGTTTTCCTGCGGCATCTCCTGTGCATCTCCCGAAGCCCGGTCGGGGTCCTGCGCGAAGGCCGGCATCGCGGTCGATGCCAGCAATATGGATGCCGCGAACTGCACGGGCCCTGGCTTGGTCATGTTCATTACTCCCCTTTGCGTCGCAGGCGAGGCTGGGTGCGGGCTTGGCTGATGCCGGCCGTGCCGCCGCCTTTCGAGTTACGGAAGGTTTCCAGCGCCGGGGGCCAGCGAACAATGACTTCTGGTACTCGAACGATAACCTTGGGTATTGGGCTGCGGCCTTCGACGGATCGTTATGGCGCGCAAACGTTTATTCATGAAGCGCGCAGGCCATCGGCGGGCATTCTCGTGGCATGGTTACGCTGCTTACCGAAGAACATCGCCGGCGACTGGCCCCGGGCGAGAGCCTTGCGCGGCTTCCGGTTCCCTCCATGATCGTGTCCAACGGGGAATTCACGCCGCCCGGGCAGAGCCTGCAATTGCGACGCTACGAGGCGCTCATGATGAACCGGTCGCAGGCCGCCTGCCGGGACGGCGACAGCGAGAGCAACGGCGCGCGCGCTTCGTGGCTCGCCTCGCCGATCGGCATGGCGAATGCCTTCGCGGCATTGAACGAGGTGTTCGACCCGCATTTCGACGTGGGCGAGGGCGAGACGGAGGATGCGGACGAAGCGGAGGCCCTGCGTGCGTCTCTCCAGGACCAGTTCGTCTTTGACGACCAGGTGCATTTCCTGCGCGACGATGCCGATCCCGACATGTTCGAGCCGCTCACTGGCCTGATCGAGCTGTCCGCCGAAATCCTTGGCCTGCCCCATGCCGGGGCGTTCGAGATCGAGCAGATCAAGTTCGCCCATTTCATCAAGGCGATCTATCTCGACAGCGACACCAAGGTCGCGCTCCTTTCGGGGGCCCCTTCTGAGGGCGTGCCGATGCTCACCAACGACCAGATGGCCGCCGCCCGCGAGGCGGTGAATTCGGTGGTCGGGGAAAGGCGGCTGCTGACCCATGCGGTGCTGGGGCCGGGGAAGGACGGCTGGCTCGACGAGGTCGACCGTGCGCACGAGGAACTGAAGCCCGACGGCTGGAAGGGCTATACCGTGGGCGAGCCTTTCTCGCCTTCGCACAAGCGTTACCGGCTCGATGACGAGGCGCTGATGTACCCCGCCTACGAACGCATGGCGAAGGCGGGCGTGCGCAATGTCTGCATCCACAAGGGTCTGCTGCCCGCAGACGCGGACGAAGTCATGCCGGGCGCGGAGCCTTTCGCCAGGGTCGACGACGTGGGCCGCGCCGCGCGCGATTGGCCGCAGCTCAATTTCGTGATCTACCACGCGGGTTATCGCACCATTCCCCAGCCGACCATCGCCGAGCTCGAACGGTTCGAGGAGACCGGGCGGATCGACTGGGTGAGCGACCTTGTCGCCATCCCCGAGCAATGGGGCGTCAGCAACGTCTATGCCGATATCGGGGCGAGCTTCGCCTTCACCGTGCTCACCCATCCGCGCCTCGCGGCGGCGATGATCGGGATGCTGGTGAAGGGGCTGGGGCCGGACAAGGTGCTGTGGGGCACCGACAGCGTCTGGTACGGCTCGCCCCAATGGCAGATCGAGGCGCTGCGCCGCCTGCGGATGCCCGAGGACCTGGTCGAGCGTTTCGGCTACCAGCCCCTCGGTTCTGCGGACAGCGATCTCAAGCGGGCGATCCTGGGCGAGAATGCCGCGCCGCTCTACGGCGTCGATCCGGCGGATTACCGCAAGGCAGCGGTTGAGGGCCGCCATCTCGACCGCATCGTCGCCGCCTATCGCGAAGCGGGCGGGGCGCCCGACAACAGCGTGCACGGGTATGCCGAACGGGGCGGAGGATCGGGCGATGCTTGAAGGCAAGACGATCCTTGTCACCGGCGCTGCGAGCGGAATCGGCCGCGCAGCGGCCCGCCTGTTCCGCGAATATGGCGCGGCCCCCGTCCTGTTCGACCGCGACGAGGCGGTGATGGATGTGGCCCGCGACCTGCCCGGCAGCGCGGCTTTGGTCGGCGACATCACCGATTGCGCGGCGCTGGCCGACGCGCTCGAGAGGCACGGGCCGTTCGATGCCGCGTTCAACAATGCGGGGACCGAAGGGATGGGCGGGCGCATGGTGCCCATCGCGGATTATCCCGAAGAGGAATTCCGCAAGGTGCAGCAGGTCAATGTCGAGGGTCTGTGGAACTGCCTGAAAGCGCTCCTGCCCGGCTTCATCGCGCGCGGGAGCGGGGCGATCGTCAACACGTCGAGCGTGACGGGCTGGCTCGGCGCGCCGGGGCTTGCCGCCTACAGCGCCTCCAAACACGCGGTGATCGGGCTCACCCGCTCCGCTGCGCTCGAGGCTGCGCCTGCGGGCGTGCGGGTCAATGCCGTACTTCCCGGCGCGGTCGAGACGCCGATGCTGACCGAGCGGGGTTTCGCGGCCAATCCCGGCTTTGCCGAAGGCGCGGCGGCATCGCATCCGATGGGCCGGATCGCCACGGCGCGCGAAGTCGCGGAAGCCGCCGCCTGGCTGCTCAGCGACCGGGCCGGTTTCGTGACCGGCCATTGCCTCGCGGTCGATGGCGGGCTTTCCGCCCGATGAGCGGGGACAGACCGGAATCGCGCGCGATAAGGCGCCTTCTGACCGATCAGATCGAGGAAATCTGGGGCAAGGGGCGCACCGGCCTGGTCGATGCGAATTACGCCGTTTCGATCGCCGATCACATGCCGGTGCCGGGGCAACCTTCGGGGCGCGAGGCGCTCAAGGACGTGGTCGACCAGTTCCGCGCTGGGATCGAGGACATGGCGATGGACCTCCATGCAACGCTCGTCGCCGGGGATTTCGGTGTCGATGTCTGGACCTTGAGCGGGACGCATTCAGGCGACCTTATCGGTGTGCCGGCGACGGGAAACCGCCTTTCGATTTCGGGCATCGACATGGTCCGCGTGGAGCAGGGCCGGATAAGCGATCTGTGGCATGTCGAGGAGATGGCGCAGCTGATGGACCAGATGGGCGCGGGCACGCTCGATATCGGGAAACCGAAAGGACTGCCTGCCGAACTGGCTGCACATGCGGGACCCGGCCCAGATGCCGGCCCCGGTGGGGATGCGATCGTTCCCGGGGAAGCTCGCTTCACACCGCGCGAGCGGCGCAATCTTGCGATCGCGCGCCGACACATCGAGGAATTGTGGGCCGGCGGAAAGGTCGAACTTGCCCATGAAATCTATCACCCGCAGGTGGTGGATCACAACATGGCGCCCGGCCAGAAACCCGGGATCGAGGGCATTCTCGACGTGTTGCGCTGGCTGAGGGAAGCGGTCCCCGACCTTGCCATGCGGATCGAATGCTATGTCATAGACGGCGACATGGTGTGCGATCGCTGGACCATGTCAGGCACCCATACGGGCGCGCTTCTCATGGGTGTCGCACCTTCGGGAAAGCGGTTTTCCATCAACGGGATGGATGTCATCCGCATCGATGAGGACGGCCTCGTCACCGATGTCTGGCACGCCGAGGAATTCGCCCGCCTTCTGGCGCAGCTGTCCGGCTAGGCCCGCTGCCGGGCGTGCCCGGCCTCGCCAGGGGCAGGCACGATCACTCGACCATGCCCGCTTCGTCCTCGTCGGTGAGTTCGTTCTCTACGGAACCGGCAGTCTCGTCGGCGATCGCCTCGTCCGGAGTGTTCGGCTCGGCGATCCCTCCGATCGCGGTTTCCTGCGAACCGGCCGACTCGGGTTCCTCGATCTCCGGATAAGCCTTGCTCTCCTGCTGCGATCCGCAGGAGGCGAGGCCAAGTGCGGCGAGGGCCAGGGGGAGGGCGAGGGGAAAGGCGGGGGGGATCGAACTGGCGGTCTTCTTCATGTGCTGCTCCGGTGTCGTGTCCGCCTTCAACGAAGCGCGGGCCGCGAATATCCGGCAGGGTGAGGGCACGCAGCGCATGTCTCGCACGGCTCGGCCCTGATCGCACCACGAGGATCGGCGCAGATGCGCGGGATGAAAGGTAGCCCGCCCGGCAGGGTGCGGACATGACAGGAGCGCGCTACAACCTTCACGGGGCCATCGGCTATTTCGGCGCGGGCGGCGCGCGCACGGGGAGCGAATTGTTCAGCGTCTCGCGCGAGGCGGACGGTTCGGGCGTGCTGCGCGCGCAATGCGTGATGGATTACGATGCGCTGGTGCGCGACTGCCTGCTCTGCCTCGACCCCGACGAAGCGCCGCGCGAAGCCTTCGTGCGCACGGTCGAGTGCGGGCGAATACTCGGCAGCGGTCATTACCGGTTCGGCGCCGGGCGCATCCTAGCCGACATCGTCCCCGCTGATGGCAATCCCGAACGGATCGAGCAGGCGGAGGATTGCCGCTTCTTCGGCACCCATTCGCTGGTCAATGACGGCTGGATCGTGCGCGCGCTGGCCGGCGATCGTATCGCCGCGATCACCGTCCATGCCAATTCGCTGGCCGCCAATGGCGGAGGTGTCCCGGGGCTTTACGCGACGCAGGCGCGGATCGAGCAACACGGCAAGGAGCGCCGCGAGGTCGCGGCGGGCACGTTCGATTGCCGTTTCGTCACCGTCACCTATGGCGATTATCCGCCGATCGAGATGTGGCTTTGCGAAAGTCTCGACGTGCTCGCCTTCATGCGCTGGGACTATCTCGACGGCCATTACGAGCTGCTGTCGCTGAAACAGAGCTAGCGGGCGACTATCCGAGGGGCGGAGAGAGGATCTTGCGGAGCGGTCCCCGGGCCTGCCCCGGCGTATCGTGGGCACATGGCTACTGCAATCAGGGACGGGCAGGACGCGCTGGCGGGCCTTGCCACGATCGTCGGGTCGGACAATGTCCTGACCGATCCCGAAACCCTCGAATTCTATGCGACCGATGTGTTCCGGCGGCACGAATTGCCGCTTGCGGTGGTGCGGCCCGGCAGCGCCGAGGGGATCGCCCGGATCGTGCGTCACGCGCGCGGACATTCCATGCCGATCGTCATGCGCGGCGGTGGGGCGAGCTATACCGATGCCTATGCCCATCAGCGGCAGGGCGGCGTGACGCTCGATTTCTCGCGCATGAAGGCGATCCATATCGATGAGGACAATGCCCTTGTCAGCGTCGAGCCCGGTGTGACCTGGGCCGAACTGCGCGAGGCGCTTGGCCCGCGCGGGCTCAAGACGCGTTTCTGGGGGAGCTATTCGGGCCTCAATGCAACCGTTGCGGGCGGGGTCTCGATGAACGCGATCAGCCACGGTCAGGGCACGGCGGCCGACAGCGTGGTATCACTGGCCGTCGTCACCGGCACGGGCGAGATGCTTTGCACCGGCAGTGCGCTGTCCGGCCCGGCGCTTCCGTTCTCGCGTCATTACGGACCCGACCTTGCGGGCCTGTTCACGGGCGATTGCGGCGCGCTCGGCATCAAGGTGCGCATCACCCTCGCGCTTGAAAGGGCGGGGGCGGCGCATGGTGCCGCCTCGTTCGATTTCGCGCGTTTCGAGGACTTGCACCGGGCGCTCCGCCAGGTCGCGGCAAGCGGCCTTGCCGAGGAAAATTTCGGGCTCGACGAAGCGCTCCAGCAGGGCCAGATCGGCGAGGCGGACCTGTCCGACAAGCTCGACATGGCGGGCGCGGTGATGAAAAACAGCGCCTCGCTCGCCAAGGGGGCGAAGACGGTCGCCAAGATGGCGCTGGCCGGCTCGAAGGGGATCGCCAGGGCCAAGTTCGCCGGGCACTTCATCGCGGAAGGCTTTGACGACAGGGACGCTGCGCACAAGATCGCCGAGATCAGGCGCATCGCCCGCGAATACGGAAAGGAAATTTCCGCGAGCGTGCCCGAAGTCGTGCGCGCCATGCCCTTTGCCCCGCTCAACAATGTCGTCGGGCCCAAGGGCGAACGCTGGCTTCCGATGCACGCCCAGCTGCCGCATTGCGCCGCGCGCCCCTTTCATGAGGCGCTGCAGGCCTATTGGCAATCGCGCCGCGCCGACATGGACTCGCACGGCATCTATACCGGCGGGATGTTCATGGCCATCGGCACCAGCGTCTTCATCTACGAGCCGACGTTCTACTGGCCCGATGCGCGCAATGCCTATCACGAACGCACCGTCGAACCCGTGCATCTCGAGGGCCTTCCCGTCTATGAAGCCGCGCCCGAGGCCGAGGCGCTGGTGAAGGAAATGAAGCGCGAGGTCGTCGCGCTCATGCACGATCATGGCGGGGTGCATTACCAGATCGGGCGGTCCTATCCCTATCTAAAGGACCACGATCCCGTGCATCTTGCGCTGGTGCGCACGCTCAAGCGGGAACTCGACCCCGATGCGATCATCAATCCCGGCGCGCTGGGGCTTTAGGCGTCAGCCGCTGTTGCGAAGTGCGGTCGCGATGGCGTTGATCGAGAGCTGGATGCCTTCGGCGATGCGCGGATCGTCCTCGCCGCTGCGGTGGCGGCGCAGCAATTCGACCTGCAGCAGGTTCAGCGGTTCGATATAGGGCAGCCGCAGCCGGATCGAGGCGTCGAGCTGGGGCGAATGTTCGAGCAGATAGCTCTGTCCCGTCGCTTCCAGCAGCCCATCATGGGTCAGGCTCCAGCCTTTCTCGATGCGCGGGAAGATGCGCTGCGCCAGGGCGCTGTCCTCGGCCAGCAGGGCGTATTGTCGTGCAATCCCCATGTCGGATTTCGCCAGCACCATTTCCATGTTGGCGAGCGCGTTCCTGAAGAATGGCCATTCCCGGGCCATGGCACGCAGCAGGCCCTTGTCGTCGAAGGCATCGAGCGCGTGGCCGACCCCGTACCAGCCCGGCAGCATCACACGCGCCTGGCTCCAGGAAAACACCCACGGAATCGCGCGCAGGTCCTCGATGCGGTCGGTGCCCTTGCGGCTCGCCGGGCGGCTGCCGATCTTCAGCCCCGCTATCTCGGCGATCGGGGTCATCTGGCGGAAGAGATCGACAAAGCCTTCGGTCTCGTAAACGAGTGCGCGATAGGCCCCGAAAGCGGTGCGGGAGATCTCCCCCATCGCCGATGCGAAACGCTGCGCGTCGGAGGGCGCGATCCGTTCCGGTTCGAGCGTTGCGAGCACGGTCGCGCTTGCGATGGCTTCAAGGTTGCGCGCGGCATTGTCGCGGCTGCCGTATTTGGCCGCGATCACCTCGCCCTGTTCGGTAATCCGGATGCGCGCGTTCACGGTGCCGCGCGGCTGGCCGCGGATCGCATCGAAGGCCGAGCCTCCGCCGCGCCCGACCGACCCGCCGCGCCCGTGAAAGAGCTGCATGGTGACGCCCGCCTCGGCAAAGACCTTGCCCAAGGCCTCGCTCGCGCTGGCGAGATGCCAGGAGGAGGTGAGATAGCCCCCGTCCTTGTTCGAATCCGAATAGCCCAGCATCACTTCCTGGAACCCCCGCGTGCCCGCGAGGTCGGCAAGTTCGGGGAGGGCCAGCGCCTCTCGCATGATCGCGGGCGCAGCTTCGAGGTCGCCGATCGTCTCGAACAGGGGGACCGGCATGACGGGGCATTCCGCCCGCTCGCCCGGGCGGTAGAGTCCCGCTTCGCGCAGCAGGACGAGAACTTCGAGAAGGTCCGAAACGCTCGTCGCCATCGAAACGATATATTGCGTGACCGCCGCCGCGCCGAAGCGGCGATGCGCGCGCGCGACCGCGTCGATGATCTCGAGCTCGCCGGTCGTCTCCTCGGAATAATCGTGCCACGAAATGCGCAGCGGGCGCGCTTCGGCAAGTTCGCCGCGCAGGACCGCGATGCGCTCCTCCTCGTCCAGGGCAGCGTAATCCTCCTCGACCCCGGCAGCGGCGAGCATTTCGGCGACGACGCGTTCGTGCACCGCGCTGTTCTGCCTGAGGTCGAGCGTGGCGAGGTGAAACCCGAACAGCCGAACGGTACGGATCAGCCGGGCGAGCCCGTCGCCGCTGGCAAGTCCCGCACCCCCCAGCCTTTCAAGCGCGGCGGCTATGGTCTCCAGTTCGCCGAGAAGCTCCTCGGGAGAGGCATAGGCCGGCCGCTCCGCCACCGGGGCGCGCGGCGGGTCGGTTGCGGTGAGTTCGCGGTAGGTTGCCGCAAGCCGGGCATAGATCCCGGCGAGCGCGCGGCGATAGGGCTCGTCCCGGCGATGGGCGGACGTATCGCCGCTTGCCTCCGCAAGCGCTTCGAGTGCGGGGTCGACCGGGGCAAGCTCGCTCGAGATCGAAAGCTCCGCGCCGAGATCATGGACCGCGTCGAGATAGGCCCCGATCACCAGCCGCGCGGCGCGCGAGAGCGCGTAATCGAGCGACCCGGCGGTGACATGGGGGTTACCGTCGCGGTCTCCGCCGATCCAGCTGCCGAGCCGGATGAACCCCGGAAGCTCGCGCCCGAGCGCGCTTTCCCAGCGTTCGAAGAGGGTGGGCAGAACGGGAAGGAATACTTCGCGCATTACGTCGATCGCGTTGTCGACTTCGTCGGTGACGTAGAGCCGGTCGCGGCGCAGCGTGCGGGTGTGCCACAAAAGCGCGATCTGGCGGGCGATCGCCGTCTCGACCGCGTCCGCCGGCTCGGCTGCCCCGTTTGCCGCGTCACGCTCCTGCATCAGCCGGGCAATGGCGGCGCGGTGATCGAGCACGCTCTTGCGCCGCACCTCGGTCGGATGAGCGGTCAGCACCGGGGCGATCAGCGCGTTTTCGAGCAGCCGCGCGACATCCTCGCGCGAGATGCCGTCCTCTTCAAGCATCCGCAGCGCCGAGGCGAGATCACTTGCCCCTTCGGCGACGGGCGCCGCGCGATCCTCGGCGAGATTGGCGAGCATCGAGAACAGCCCGAAACCGCGCACGAACGCGAGCGTCTCATCGAGATCGAGCTTTTCGAGCCCGAGGTCCGCGATGTCCTCGCCCCGATGGCGGTCGATGCTGGCGCGGCGAATTTCCTCGGTCCGCTCGAACAGGCGCTCGCCGCCATGCTCGCGGATCACGTCGCCCAGCAGCTTGCCGAGAAAGCGGATGTCCGGATTCTGCTGGACCGGGGAACGACTCGCCAATGCTATGTCCTCGTGAAAAAGGGGGAGGGGCCGTGGCCCCGGTCTGTACGCCGTACTAGCGCCTAGTCCCCGCCGGGGGCAAAGGGTTCGGGTGCGGGCGCGGGTGTCGCATCGTCGGTGGCTTCGCCGTCACCGTTCATCTGTTCGATCTCGACCGGCGTATCGACATCGCCGTCGCGATCGCCCGAAGGGTTGAAGAAGACGATCACGGCGAGAATGCCGAGCCCGGCTATGACGAGCGGCCAGAGCCATTTGGAGCGGCTGGATTCGGGCTTCTTTGGGTCGACCATGGTGGTCCTCCTCGTTCTATTGTCCATTCGCGCGCCTTTCCGGCGGCGCGCTTTCAGGGAATCCAACGGGAGGGGCAGGCCGCCGTTCCGCGAAAAGGGCTCAGGCCGGGTCCGCGATGCCTGCAAGGCCGAGCGGCGCGTAGGGCCCGATCGCGAGCTGCTCGAACACGCCCATGCCGTTCGCTTCGCCGCTTACGCGGCAGAGCATCTGGACGTGGAGATTGTCCATCGCGGCTGGGTCGAGTTCGGCCAGCATGAGGTCTTCGCGCTCCACCCGCAGCGGGCCGTGATGGAGGCCATGGCCCCATTCGGGATGGGTGTAGCCGATGCCCTTCATCTGGAAACGCGCTATCGGCGCAAGCTCGAGAGCGCGCGGCGCCCCCGGCACGTCGATTTCGAGCGATGCGCCCGCCGGCCAACGCGAACCCCGTTCGAGCCTTGCCGTGAGCGAGCCTTCGCCCTCGGCCACCGCGTCCTGTCCGCAGCCGTCCGGCGCGAAGGCCGCGCGCGTGTTCCATGCGCGCCCGTCCGGGTCGGCATTGACGTGGAAGAACAACGAGCCGCCTTCGATGTTCAGCGGGGTCCATTGCCAGAAGAAGGAGGGCAGCGGCGCGCTCGGGTTCGGCTGTTCGTCGCGCGCGCCCACCGGCCGCACGCCCCAACTGCGGTCGCGCGTTCCCATCGTGCCCGCGTTCATGTCCTCGCACACGCCGTCGGCCTCGATCCAGCCTTCGTAATGGCCGTTCTGGGTCATGCGGGTATAATCCATGAAGGCGCGCGGGCCGATCCGATGGATGAAGCGCGGTTCCTCGATCGGCGCGCCGCGGGCGGTGAAGATGAATTCGCCCGCCAGTCCCTCGGTCTCCTCGATCGTGACCTTCAGCCGCTTCAGGGGCTCGATCACCTCGATCGCAATCGGCCCGACCTTCAATCCCATCCGCTCCATGCCGAGCTCGCAGCTTGCGTGGAGGCAATGCTGCACGCCGCCCCGGATGAAGCTGAAATGCGCATCCGCCACGTCGAGATGGGGATAGACCCCGAAGGCGGCGGCGAAAAAGCCGCTCCCGTCAGGCGCGTAGCCGTTGAAGAAGTACCGGTCGTAGAAATTGCGGTCGGTCCCGGCATAGGCGACCGGTTCGGGTGTCTGGTGGATCGGGTATTCGTCACCGCGCGTCAGGACCATCAGGCGCTCTCCTTCAGGGCTGCTAGGCTGTTTCGTTCGAGCACGAGAGAGCAGGCCCCGCGCGCCATGGACAGGAAATTGGCATCGCCGCGCTTTGTGCGCTCGACGAAGGCGGCGCTGAAGACCGCGGTCGAAACACCGTGCAGGGCGCCGACGCGATAATCCTGATCGATATCCGCGCGTGCCAGGGCGACGCCGCGCGCGCCCATCTCGCAAAGCCACAGGTCGAGCAATTCGCCCTCGGCCTCGCGGCGCAGGTCGGTGCCGATCCCGCAGCCGAGGAAGTAGCCGATATCGGTCATGGCCTTGCCGGTGGTGACGGTCTGCCAGTCGAGGATCGCGATCGGCTCCGCTGCGCCCTTGATATCGAACAGCATGTTGTCGAGCCGGAAATCGCCATGGACGAGGCATTGCGGGCGAGCGTTGTCGCGCTCGAAGAAGGCGGGGGTGGCGGCGAGTTCCTCGCACAGCGCCATGTATTCGGGTTCCAGCGTTTCGGCATAGCGTTCGCGGAAGACAGCCTGCGCCTGCGGATACATAGCGGCGATGCGCGCCGAGAGTTCAGGGGCGGGCGCGATCCACCCGGCTTCGAGCAGTTCCGTGCGCTGCCAGCTTCCGGCATGGATCGCGGCGGCCTGCCGGATCGCGGCGCGCGCGTCCTCGATCCCGCAGCCCGCGATCTGGTCTCCGCCGCGCGCGGGGCCGAGATCCTCGAACAGGATGACCTGCCCGGTCCCGTCCTCACTCACATGGGCGGCAAGAACGCGCGGCACGCGGACATCGAGAAGGGGGGCGGCCTCGCGGTAGAAGCACACTTCCTTGGCATAGAGGCCCATCATCGCCGCCGTGCCGCGGCTGGTAGCGTCTTCGGCGCTGAACTTGGCGGCGAGCGTCGGCGGGCCGGCGCGGTCAGGGGCGTAGCGAAGGTGGAAACGGACCGAATCGCCGACCTGTCCGGTGCCGATCGCCTCCCATGTGAATTCCGTCACCCGGCCCTCTGCAAGAAGGCCATTCTCGCGCAGGGCCAGCGTCAGCCAATCAGCCGTCACGGCATCCGCATGCACCGGAAAATCGTTCAATTTCCAAGTCCTCTCCCGCCCCGATGCTTAAGGCCCATGGCAAGGCGCGGCAATGACCATTGTGAGAGGGGCGCAACCACGGGCGCCCTGTCGGCCGGATGATGCGGCCCGTCGCGGGATGAGATTTTTATTACCCAGTTGTCTGAATTTGAGGTATATTCTTGCCCCAGAGCCGCCCAAGCGGCCGAAAATGGGGGAGAAAATCATGAAGGCCAGAACCATTCTGCTTGCCGGAATCTGTCTTGCGTCCATGGCGACGCCGGCGTTTTCGCAAAGTTCCAACCAGATCGATCCGGATGACCTGCCCGAAGTCCCGCGCGATGCCAATGTCATCATCGTCACCGCGCAGCGTCAGGCGCAGAGCCTCCAGGAAGTTCCGCTCGCCGTGACCGCCTTCGATGCCGAAGCGCTGCAGGCGCAGCAGATCGAGAATGCGAGCGATCTCCAGCTGACCTTGCCCAACGTGTCCTTCACCAAGGGCAATTTCACCGGCTCGAGCTTCACCATCCGCGGCATCGGCGACCTGTGCGTGGGGGTAAGCTGCGACAGCGCGACGGGCATAGCGCTCAATTCGGCGCCGCTGTTCAACACCCGCCTGTTCGAGACCGAATATTTCGATCTCGAACGGATCGAGGTGCTGCGCGGGCCGCAGGGAACGCTTTTCGGGCGCAACGCGACCTCGGGCGTGGTCAACATCATCACCGCCAAGCCCGACCTCAACGCCTTTTCCGGCAGCGCGCAGTTCGAATACGGCAATTTCGACAGCATCCGCGCGCAGGCCATGCTCAACCTGCCGATCGGCGATACGCTGGGCGCGCGGGTCGCGGGCATCTTCCTGAAGCGCGACGGCTTTACAGAAAACCTGTTCAACGGCGAGGACATCGACGGACGCGAACAATTCGCGATCCGCGGCTCGCTGCGCTGGGAGCCGGGGCCGGACACCACGCTCGACATCATGGGCTATTATTTCGAGGAGGACGACGACCGGCTGCGCATCCAGAAGCAGCTGTGCCAGCGCGACCCGACCGGCGTACTGGGCTGCCTCAACAACCGCCGCGATTTCGACCAGCTCAACGGCAATTCGACCTTTACCGGCACGCTGGGTTCGGAAGAATTCCTTCAGTTGAACGGCCTGCCGCCCGGCTTCGGCCTCAACAGCCTGTATGGCCCGGATGGCTATGCGAATTTCGACGAGCCGAACGACGTGCGCCAGGTCCGCACCCAGTTCACCCCCGAATATTTCGCCGATGAATTGCAGCTACAGGCCCATCTCGAGCACAATTTCGGTGCCGTCGCGCTGAGCGTGACCGGCACCTATCAGGAAAGCTCGGTCGATTCGCGCCAGGACTACAATCTCGGGATCAACGATCCGGCGTTCTATGCACCCGCGCTCGCCCAGTTGTCCGCCTTCGCCAATCCGGCCATCGTGGGTCCTGATACGGCGGCCTATTTCCAGCCCATCGTCGATGCGATCATCCCGAACGGGCCGGGCGGCGAGCTGTGCACATCGGACACGCGGCTCGACAATCGCGGGGCTTTCGAGGGCTTTTCGATCGGTTCGCCCGCTGGCCAGCAGTTCGACCGCTCCAATCAGGAGGACCGCGCGTGGTCGGTCGAGGCGATCGTCTCATCCGATTTCGACGGGCCGTTCAATTTCCTGCTGGGCGGCATCTATGCCGATCTCAACACGAGCGAGAACAGCTATTTCGTGAATGCCTTCCCGATCGATTACATCACCGGCGTCCTGGGCTCGTTCAATGCGCTCGCGGCCGGGCTGCCGCCGTCCTATCTCGCGACCTCGTTCTTTCGCAACAACACGCAGGACTACAATCTCGAAAGCTGGGGCATTTTCGGCGAGGTCTATTTCGACATCACCGATCGGCTGAAATTCACCGGCGGCCTGCGCTACAACGACGATTCCAAATCGATCACCGCGCGTTCGACGCTGGCGAGTTTCCTCAATCCCTATTCGAATGACGGCGATCCGTTCACCTCGCCCTTCGTCGGCCTGTTCGATGCCGATCCCGGGATACCCGACAACCAGCTGTCGCAGGAACGTTCGGTCAGCTTCAACGAGATCACGGGCCGCGCGGTGCTCGATTTCCAGATCACGCCCGACAACCTGCTCTATGCGTCCTATTCGCGCGGCTACAAGTCGGGCGGGATCAATCCGCCGCTGCAGCCCATCTTCAACGTGCCCGAAAGCTTCGGTCCGGAAACGATCGACGCTTTCGAGATCGGCACCAAGAACACCTTCGCGAACGGGGCACTGCAGCTCAATGCGACCGCGTTCTTCTACAAGTATCAGGACCTGCAGCTCAGCCGGATCATCGCGCGCACATCGGTCAACGATACGATCGATGCCGATATCTACGGGCTGGAGCTCGAAAGCATCATCCGTCCGTCGCCCGATTGGCTCATCAACGTGAATTTCAGCTATCTCAAGGCCGAGGTGGCGGGCGACCAGTTCTTCTCCAATCCGCGCGATCCGGGCGGAGGGGACGAGAACGCGGTGATTGTCAAGGACATCACCAATGGCGCTCTGTGCGCCGTGACCGGGGCGTCCGAGGGCGGTCCGGATGCCTTCGTCAATTTCGTCAATTCCGAGCTCAATGCAGGCAATGTGCCGGGCCTTTCCGCACCGGTAACGGCGCCGCTTCAGGGGACGAGCGAATTCCCGGCCGATGGCGGCATCGCCTCCTCGGGCGCGTTCAGCATCTGCGAGGTGCTGGCGGGCTATGCCTCCTCGCCCGCAGGGGCGGCCTTTGGCGGGGTCGAGGTGCTCAGCCCCGGGGTCGAGGTGAACCTGCGCGGCAACACTCTGCCCCAGGCGCCGACGATCAAGGCATCGGCGGGCGTCCAGTACACCGCCGATTTCGGCAATGGCTACAGCCTGGTCCCCCGTTTCGACGTAGCGCTGACGGGCGAGCAGTTCGGCAATGTCTTCAACGGCAGGGTGAACCGCATCGCGCCGTTCGTGCAGGCGAATGCGCAGGTTCAGCTCAATTCGGACGATGGCTGGTTCGTGCGCGGCTTCATCCAGAACATCTTCGACAGCAATTCGACCACCGGCCTTTACGTGACCGATGCGAGTTCGGGGCTGTTCACCAACATCTTCACGCTCGATCCGAGGCGCTACGGCGTCGCGGTCGGCGCAAGCTTCTAGCGGCCAGGCGGCCCTGAAAGCGGAGGGGGTCGGCGGGTCGGCTCCCTCCGTTCATTTTGGGATTTACGCCGCCTTGTGCGTGTGGTTGATGCGGGTCCCGCTCGCTTCCCGACAGACCCGAGGACCCGACCATGACCGACATGAAGCTCGAATCGCTCGCCATACACGGCGGCTGCGCGCCCGATCCGACGACCAATGCGCGGATCACGCCGATCTACCAGACTGCGAGCTATGTCTTCGACGATGCCGAACACGCCGCCGACCTGTTCGCGCTGAAGCAGTTCGGAAACATCTATTCGCGCATCATGAACCCGACCAACGACGTGCTGGAAAAGAAGATCGCCGCGATGGAAGGCGGTGTCGGCGCGCTCGGCCTTGCCAGCGGCCACGCGGCGCAATTGGTTGCGTTCCACACGCTGATGGAGCCGGGCTGCAACATCGTCGCGGCGAAGAAGCTCTATGGCGGCTCGCTCAACCAGATGGGCGAGGCGTTCCGCAAGTTCGGTTGGGAAACGCGCTTCGTCGATGCCGACGATCCCGAGAATGTGCGCAAGGCGATGGACGAGAAGACCCGCTGCGTTTTCGTCGAGAGCCTCGCCAATCCGGGCGGGGTGGTGACCGACATCCGCGCCATCGCCGACATCGCCCATGAAGGCGGCGTCCCGCTGATCGTCGACAACACGATGGCGACGCCGATGCTGTGCCGCCCGTTCGAACACGGCGCGGACATCGTCACGCATTCGACGACCAAGTTCCTGAATGGTCACGGAAACGCGGTCGGCGGGGTGATCGTCGATTCAGGAAAATTCGACTGGAAGGCGCAAGGGTCAAAATTCCCGAGCCTGACCGAGCCCAACGGCTCCTATCACGGCGCGGTACTGGTCGATGCGCTGGAACCCATCGGCCCGATCGCCTTCATCACCGCCTGCCGCGTGCTCGGCCTGCGCGACCTTGGCCCTGCCATGGCGCCGCAGAACGCCTGGCTCGCGATCACGGGCATGGAGACGCTCGCGCTGCGCATGGAGCGGCATTGCGACAACGCGTTGGCGGTGGCGAAGTGGCTCAAGGACCACGACAAGATCGAATGGGTGTCCTATGCCGGGCTTGACGACAATCCATACAAGCCGCTCGCCGACAAGTATCTCGGCGGCAAGGGCGGGGCGGTCTTCACCTTCGGGGTGAAGGGCGGCTACGAGGCGGGCGTGAAGCTCGTCTCGAATGTCGAGATGTTCAGCCACCTTGCCAATATCGGCGACACGCGCTCGCTCATCATCCACCCGGCCTCGACCACGCACAGCCAGCTGGGAGAAGCGGAACTGGTCGCGGCGGGCGCGGGGCCTGACGTGGTGCGGATCTCGGTCGGGATCGAGCATGTAGACGATATCATCGCCGACCTCGAACGGGGGCTGGCCAAACTCTAGGCGAAGGCGAAATCGGCCCAGACCGGCAGGTGGTCCGAAGCGCGCGAGGCGAGCGCGCTGCGGTGCACGCCGCAGTCCTTTGCCATGAGCCTTTCGCAATGCATGATCCGGTCGAGCCGCCCGACGGGACGCGCCGCGTGAAAGCTCGGTCCGCAATCGAGGATCTCGAAATGCCGGCCGAATTCGCGGAAGGTGCCCGCGCTGCCGCGCCATTCGTTGAGATCGCCCATCAGTACGGTCGGATGGTCGATCCGGGCCTCGGCCGCGAGATCGGCGATCGCGCGCGCCTGCCGGGTTCGCCAAAGGCCCGAAAGGTCGAGATGCATGCCGAACACGGCAAGGCTTCGCCCGCGCACCGAAAGCGTTGCAGTGACCACGCCGCGCGGTTCGAGACAGGGAATGTGGATGATGTCGTGGGCCTCGATTGCGATCCCCTTCTTCACGAGGATCGCATTGCCATGCCAGCCCATCGAATCGGTCTGCACGTCGAGAGGAACCGCTTCGTAATCGGTGTGGTTCTCGATCAGGACCTGCGGCAGCACGCTTTCGCGCAGGCCGAACCGGCGATCGGCCTCCTGCAGGGCGACGATATCGGCGTCGATTTCACCCAGTACGCGCAGGATGCGCAGCGGGTCGCGGCGGCGGTCGAGGCCGACACCCTTGCGGATATTGTAGCTCGCGACCCTGACCCTGTGCGGACCGGGGCGGGTGGTCTCGCCGGCCATGCGTTCCTCTCGCTCATGTCCTGCCGATCGCGCTAGCACATCCCGCGCGAAGCTGCATCCGCGTTGGCCGGGGCGCTCGCCGGAGCGCTGGCCGGAGCGCCGCTAAGAGTCTACGAGCGTGAACGGCGGCGGCATGGGGCCCCGCGCGAAAGGAGCAGGCGGCGTGCTGGGCAAGCTCGCGATAATCGCAGGGGCCGTCGTGGTTGGGGTGGTCGTGCTGCGCCTTGCCTACGGGCTGCCGCCCAAGCCCGCCGAAACGCCCGAACCCGCCCCGTCGGGCGATCCCGATGGCGCGCTTCACCGGCTAGTCGGGATGCGCGACGACGAGCATGGCTCGGCGATCCAGCCGCTGCGCGAGGGTAAGATAGCGTTTGCCGCGCGGCTCATGCTGATCGACCGCGCGGAGCGCTCGATCGACGTCCAGTATTACATCTGGCACGACGATCTCACCGGCCTTCTCACCCTTGAACGGCTGCGCGCGGCGGCCGATCGCGGAGTTGCGGTGCGGCTGCTGCTCGACGATCTCGGCGTGTCCCGGCTCGACGCGGTGCTTGCCGAACTGAACGCCCATCCGAACATCGAGGTGCGGCTCTACAACCCGTTCGGCCTGCGCTGGCCGGTTCCGGTCAATTACCTGTTCGATTTCGTCCGCCTCAACCGCCGTATGCACAACAAGGCGATGACTTTCGACCGGGTGCTCACGATCACCGGCGGACGGAATATCGGGGACGAATATTTCGACACCGGGGACGAGCCCGCTTTCGTCGATCTCGACGCAATCGCCGCCGGCGATGCGGCGGAGGCGGTGGCGGACGATTTCGCGGATTACTGGGCCTCGCGCTCGGCCTATCGGCTGGAGCGGGTCATCCCCGGCGAGCGCCACCAGCGCGGCGCGCTCGACCGTGCGCTTCAGGTCGTGTGCGACAGCGAGGAATACCGCGATTACGCCCGCGCGTTCGAAACCGATCCCGCGATCCGGGCGATCAGCGGAGGCGAGCTCGATCTCGAGCCTGCGCGCGCGAAACTCGTCAGCGACATTCCCGACAAGACGCTCGGCAGTGTGCTGTCGGGCCACCTGCTGGTGGGAAAGCTCGCCGGGCTGCTTGACGAGGTGGAGGAGAGTTTCGACCTCGTTTCGCCCTATTTCGTCCCGGGCAAGAGGGGCACCGACGAATTCCTGCGCCTCGCCCGGCGCGGTGTGCGGGTGCGGGTGCTGACCAATTCGCTTGCCGCCTACGACGTGCCGCTCGTCCATGCGGGCTATCGCAAGTATCGCCGCCGCCTGCTCGAAGGGGGGATCGAACTCTACGAACTCAAGGCGCGTTCCTCTCCGCCTGCGCGGCGATCGGATGCGGGCGCGATCGGGTCGAGCGGATCGAGCCTCCATGCCAAGACCTTCGCCGCCGATAGTCGCACGGTCTTCATCGGGTCGTTCAACTTCGATCCCCGCTCTATCTGGCTCAACACCGAGATGGGCCTCGTCATCGCAAGCGAGCCGATCGCGCGCAAGATCGAGCAGGTGCTGGCGCAGGAATATACCCGGATCGCCTATCGCGTATCGCTCGACGAGCGCGGGCGGATGCGCTGGGAAGACCCGGAAACGGGCGCGATCCTCTACCGGGATCCGGACAGCAGCCTTGCCCAGCGCACGCTGATGCGCGCGCTCGGCCTGCTGCCGATTGAATGGCTCCTCTAGCTTGCGGCTTCGTGCTAGGCCGGATGCACTATGACCGATACCAGTTCGCATCCCGACGATCCGCATTTCGTCAACCGCACCGGCTGGTTGCGTGCCGCGGTGCTGGGAGCGAATGACGGGATCGTTTCGGTCGCCTCGCTGATCGTCGGGGTCGCCTCCGCCTCGCCGTCTCGTGATGCGGTGCTGGTCGCTGGCGTTGCAGGGCTTGTCGCGGGCGCGCTGTCGATGGCGGCTGGCGAATATATCTCGGTTTCCTCGCAGGCCGATCTCGAACAGGCCGATATCCGCCGCGAGAAAGTCGCTCTTAAACGCATGCCCGAGGAGGAATTTGCCGAGCTCAGGGCGATCTACGAGGGGCGCGGCCTGACGAACGAGACCGCCGACCTCGTCGCGCGCGAACTGACCGAGCACGATGCGCTCGATGCGCATCTGCGCGATGAGCTTGGGCTGAGCGATGCGATGAGCGCTAATCCGTTGCAGGCGGCGCTGGCGTCGGGGCTCACTTTCAGCAGCGCCGCTGCCATCCCATTACTCGCGGGCTGGCTTTCGCCGGTGGGCGTGATCATCCCGGTCGTCCTCGGCGTGTCGGTGTTCGCGCTGGCGCTGCTCGGCGCGCTCGGCGCGCGGGCCGGGGGGGCGCCGGTCTTGCCCGCAGTGGTGCGGGTCGTGGTGTGGGGCGTGATCGCCATGGCCGTGACCGCCGCGATCGGCTCGCTTTTCGGGGTGAGCGTCTAGTTCAGCACAGCGCCCGCTCGCGCGCGAGCATTGCGGCATGGGTCCGGTTGCGCGCGCCAAGCTTGCGGCAGATCGTCTTGACGTGGAGCTTGATCGTCGGCTCGCGCAGGCCCAGGTCGCGCGCGATTTCCTTGTTCGCAAGGCCCTCGCACAGGCGCGAGAGTACTTCGCGCTCGCGCGGGGAAAGGCCGATATCGGGGCTGCCCTGGTCGGGCTGCTGCCGGATCATGTCGAGCGGCATGTAGGTCTCGCCCGCCGCCATGAAACGGATCGCATTGACGACCGAGCGCGCGGGGAGGGTCTTGGGCAGGAATCCCGCGGCCCCGCAGGCGAGCACCTTTTCCGCGACGCCCACCGGGGCCATGCCGCTCATCAGCGCGACCGGAGTGCCGGGTACTGCCGCGATCGCCTTTGCCAGCCCGTCAAAGCCGTTCATGCCAGGCATCGCATAGTCGAGCAGCAGCAGGTCGAAGCCCTCCTCCCCCGCGACCAATTCCAGCGCGGAGGGAAGGTCGGCGGCGGTAACGACCGAAAAGCCGCCCTCCGCTTCCAGGTAAGAGCGCAGAACATCGCGCAGCAAATCGTGATCGTCTGCGATCAGCACGCGGGTCATGGCGTCCTCCTGCGAGCATTGGCGATGGCAAGCCGCGCCGAGGCGACAAGCGAATCCATGTTGGCGGGCTTGCCCAGAACCACATCGAACGGTTCCGCCTCGCCCGCGCGCCTGCCATAGGCAAGCGGTATCGCGGTGAGCAGGAGCAGCGGAAGATCCTCGCGGATAGCGCGCAGCGCGCGGGCGAGGTCGGGCCCGTTCATGCCCGGCATGTCGTAATCGGTCACGACGAGGTCGAAGGCCTGCGGGTCTTCCTCGATTGCGGCGATCGCGTCATCGGGATCGAGGCACGGGGCGGGCTCGGCGCCCGCGCGTTCGAGCATCGCGACGATGGTGTCGACCACGGCCGGGTTGTCGTCGACCACCAGCACGGCCTTGCCCGCGAGCATGTGCCCGTCGAGCGGGCCGGGGGCGGCGAGCGTGTTGGGTTCCTCGGCTCGCGGCTTGGGCGGCCAGAAGACTTCGAACAGAGTGCCTTCGCCCGGCGTGCTCTCGACCGTGATCGCGCCGCCTGCACCTGCAACGATCCCTGCGACCACCGCGAGGCCGAGCCCGGTCCCGGCTTCTCCCTTGCGGGTATAGAACGGTTCGAACACCTGCGCGAAATCGTTCGAGGCGATGCCGCAGCCCGTGTCCCGGACCCGGATGAGCGCGGCCTCTTCGGGCATTTCACCGACCATGAGCTTTCCTTCCGGCCCGATCGCACCAACCGGCGCGATGGTGAGCGCGATGTTTCCTTCTTGGCCCGGCACAAGCGCGTCGCGGGCATTGAGCGCCAGGTTCAACGCGACCTGCATGACTTCGGTCGCGTCGGCATGGACGAGGACCGGCTCCTCGGGCGCCTCGAAGGCGATGCGGTGGAGCGGATCGGCCATGCTGGGCGCGACGAGATCGCGCACGCTTGCAAGAATCACCCGCAGGTCCACCAGCTTGGGTTCGGATTCGCGCCGCCCGAGCGAGAGCATCTTGCCGACGAGCCCGGCGGCGGGCCAGTCGGCACAGGGTCTCGCCCTCTCGCGCGACGAGCCCGATGCGGCAACGACGCTCCTCATCCCGACTGAGCCTGCTTGAATGCGGCGCGCGTCGGCGGCATCCTCGCGGCTGCGCCCATCCGGCGCGGGAGGCTTGCCCGGTGATCATCGAGACGAAGCTTAACGACGGCACGCCGATCTGCATCCGCACCGTCACCCGAGAGGACGAGGCGCGGCTGCGGTCGGGCATTGCGCGCCTGTCCGCTCATTCGCGCTACCTGCGCTTCTTTTCGGGGATGCGTGAGCCGCCTCAGCCGGTGATCGATGCGCTGCTGGAGGTCGACGGGCACCGCCATATCGCCTGGGGCGCGATCCGGACCGACCTTGCCGATCGCCCCGCGCTCGGCGTGGTCCATGCCTTTCGCGATGCGGACCGGCCCGATCGGGCGGAGTTTTCAGTCGCGGTGATCGACGAGTATCACGGGCTCGGCCTCGCGCGCCTTCTGACCGCAACGCTGCTTCATGCCTGCAAGGCCGAGGGGCTGGAGACGCTTTCGGTCAGCATCCTGCCCGAGAACGCCGGAGCGATCCGGCTCACCCGCCTGCTTGGCGGGCACCGGACCGATCCGCGGGGCGAAGTCGCCGAATTCGACATCGATATCGACGAAGCGCTCGAAAGCCTGCGCCGCGACGGGGCGCCGCAGGGCCTCGGCGCGGTATTCGATGCGTTCGCGCGGGAGGGTTAGGGCCGGGTCTGACCGTCGCCCTTCACGACATATTTGAAGCTGCACAATTGCTCGAGCCCGACAGGGCCGCGCGCGTGCATTTTGCCCGTCGCGATGCCGATTTCCGCGCCCATGCCGAATTCGCCGCCGTCGGAAAACTGGGTCGAGGCGTTGTGCATAACCACCGCGCTGTCGATCGCGGTGAGGAAAGCGCGTGCAGCGCCCTCGTCTTCGGTCAGGATCGCATCGGTGTGGCCAGATGTGTGCGAGGCAACCCATTCGATCCCCTGCTCAAGGCCGGGCACGACCTTGATCGAGGCGATCTTGTCAAGGAATTCGGTGTCGAAATCTTCTTCGGTGGCCGGCTTGACGCGGGCATCGATGCCGACCGCAGTCGCATCGCCGCGGAATTCGCAATCGGGCATGGCGTCGAGCAGCATCGGGATCGCCTTTTCGGCCACTGCCTCGTCCACCACCACGCTTTCCGTCGCACCGCAGATGCCGGTGCGGCGCAGCTTGGCGTTCTTCGTAACCGCGACCGCCTTTTCGAGGTCGGCGGCTTCGTGAATGTAGCTGTGGCAATTGCCGTCAAGGTGGAGGAGCGTCGGAACCTTGGCCTGGTCACGCACCAGTTCGACGAGACCGCGCCCGCCGCGCGGTATGACGAGATCGACGAGGCCGACGGCGCGAAGGAGTTCGGCCACCGCCTCGCGCGAAGTGGTCTGGACGGTCTGGACCGCCTCGACCGGAAGGTTCGCCGCTTCGAGTCCGGCCTGCATGCAGGCGACGATTTTTCGCGTCGAATGGCGGCTTTCCGAACCGCCGCGCAGGATCACCGCATTGCCCGATTTGAGGCACAGCGCGCTCGCATCGGCGCCGACATTGGGGCGCGATTCGTAAATCATGCCGATGACCCCGATGGGAACGGCGATCCGCTCGATGTGGAGGCCGTTGGGACGCTCGAACGTGGCGAGCACGCGGCCGACCGGATCGGACAGCTCGGCGATTTCCTCGAGCGCCTTGGCCATGCCCTCGATCCGGCCTTCGTCAAGCATCAGGCGATCGATGAAGCTGTCGGGCTTTTTCCCACGCACGCTCTCGACGTCTTTCGCATTCGCGTCGATCAGTTCGGAGGTCGCCTCGCGCAAAGCCTTCGCCGCCTCGCGCAGCGCGGTGTTCTTCGCCTCGGTCGAGGCGGCGCGCAGCTGTCGCGAGGCGGTTTGTGCGTTGTTGCCGAGCTGGGTGATGTGGATGCGGGGATCGAGATCCTGGCCGGTCATGTCGTCTATCCTTGTGTCTTTATGGGGGTGGGGCGGCCTTCGTTCTCAGCGCAGTTCGACCGCGCGATCATAGGCCGCTTCGAGAGTTGCGGAAAGGAGGGCGGATAATTCGCCCTTGCCGTTGAGAGCATTGAGCCCGGCGGCGGTCGTGCCGCCCTTGCTTGTCACCGAATTCCGCAGGGTTTCGAGTTTTTCCCCGCTGCCTGCAGCCATCGCGACGGTGCCCTGCAGCGTGCCGAGCACCATTGCGCGGGCCTGATCCTCGTCGAAGCCCAGGGCCATCGCCGCCTCGGTATAGGCGCGGGCAAGTTCGAAGACATAGCCCGGCCCCGAGCCTGCGACCGCCGTGAAACGGTCGATCGCATCCTCGTCCTCCACCGTTATGACGGTGCCGGTGCGCTCCATCATGGCGCGTGCATGGGCGAGCTGGGCTTCGGTCGCGTCCTCGCTGGCGCACAGCGCGCTGACGCCTGCGCCGATCGCGGCGGGCAGATTGGGCATGATGCGGATGACGGGCTTGCCGCCCGACACTTTCTTGAGCCGGGCGATCGAACAGCCGGCGGCAATCGACAGGAGATAGCCTTTGCTTGTGAACATGTCGGAATAGTCGGGCATGACCTCGTCGATCATCTGCGGCTTGATCGCGGCGACGATGACGTCGAACTGGCGATCAGCGACCTCTTCGCGCTTTTCGTGGAGCGCAACGCCTTCGGGCGCGCTGTCGAGGAAGGGGTCGACGATTGCGAATGCCTCGTCCCCGCGTTTCCAGTTTTCGAGCAGCGCCCCGCCCATCTTTCCACATCCGACAAGTAAAATGTTCACAGCGTTTATTAGCCCTCAAGTATTAGATTTTAAATTTTATATCAGATGACGAACAGGTTAACCTTCACGGAACCGTAAGAAAATCATCCTAGATGCATCGCGCGAGCCTGCTGTTGCAAAATTGTTTTGCGCATCCGGTTGTGCGTTGCACAATTTGTAACTAGATGGAGCGCACGGAATTTCAAGCAGAAATGAGGGCATGCGTGTCAGGAAGAAAGAGAGTTGTCGTCAAGGTCGGATCGAGCCTGCTCGCGAATGAGGATCGGCTCACGCCGCGTTTCGGGTTCATGCAGCGCCTGCTCGAAGACATCGCGCGGCTGCGCGACGAAGGCTATGATGTGATCCTGACCTCTTCGGGCGCGGTCGCGCTCGGGCTCAACACGGTCGGGGTGACCCGGGAAAAGGCAGGCGTCAGCGACAAGCAGGCCGCAGCCGCCTGCGGGATGCCGCTCCTGCTTAACGCCTACAAGCAGGTCGGTCACGAATACGGCCTCGAGATCGCGCAGATCCTGCTGACGTTGGGCGATTTCGAGGATCATCGCCGTTTTCTCAACACCCGCAATACGGTCAACCGGCTGCTCAAGTCGCGGATCATGCCGATCGTGAACGAGAACGACACGATCACGACCGAGGAAATCCGTGTCGGCGACAATGACCGGCTCGCGGCCAAGATCGCGCAGATGGTCGAGGCGGATCATTTCATCATGCTCACCAGCGTCGACGGCCTGTATGACCGCGATCCTTCCGAGGAAGGATCGCAGCTGGTCGAGGAACTGACCGACGTGAACGACTACCTCGAGGCCGCCTCGGGCATTTCCGCACTCGGTTCGGGCGGGATGCTGACCAAGCTGCAGGCCGCCAACATGGCGCAGAATGCGGGTTGTACGACCTACATCGCTAATGGCGAGGCCGATTACCCGATTACCTCGGTGATGCATGGGGAGCGGCGCTGCACGGTCTGCATCGCCAATGCCGCCCCGGATTCGCTGTGGGAGACGTGGCTCGCCGACCGGCTTCAGCGGGCGGGCCTGCTCGTCATCACCGACGAGGCGACTGCGCGGATCGATCAGAACGAACCGATCAAGCGCGAGGACGTGGTCGAGATGGACGGCGATTTCTCCCGCGGTGACGTGCTCCATATTTACGACAGGGAAGGCAACGAACTTGCTCGCGGCCTGTCGGATTTCACTTCGGACGAGACGCGGGTGATGATCAACAACCAGGACATGCCCGCCGACAAGCTGCTAGGCTACCAGACGAGCGGCGAGATCATCAGGCCGGAAAACCTCGTCGTGCTGGAAAACCGCCATCTGCCCTGGGAAACGCCGAGCAGCGTTGCAACCAGCTAGGTTTCGCGCAAATCCCCGGGACGCCGAAAGCTACCCTGCCATTCAAGGGATGCTCCGCAAGGCCTGTCGTCTTGCGGGGCATTTTTCATGAGCGAAACGCAAAATAAGCAGGCGGTGCAACCCCTTAACCAATCCCCTAGAGGCTGAGTCAGGCATCGGAAATCCAGGTTTCCCGCCATTTGAGCGGCATTGGCTAACGGGTTACTAACCAATTCTCGGTAGCCGTGCTTAGGTATGAATACCAAGCACGGCTACCGCCGGATCTTCGCCGCCATGCTTGCGGTGCCGATCGTGCTCGCGCTTGTTCCAACTTCTGCCGCACGCGCACAATCGGTCAGCGCCGGGACCCTGATCGAGAACACCGCGCAGGCCACGTACGAAGATGCGGGCGGTCCGCGCACGATCAGCTCGAACACCGTATCGCTGCGCGTCGACGAACTGCTCGAGGTCACCCTTACTTCGCTCGATTCTGGCGCTCTCGACGTAGGGCCGGGCGAAGCGGTGCTCGCTTTTGAACTGACCAATACGGGAAATGGCCCGGAAAGCTTCGAACTGATCGCCAATCCGGCGGTGGCCGGCAATGATTTCGACGTCAGGATCGACGGGCTTGCCGTGGATACCAACGGCAACGGCACCTACGATCCGGGTGTCGACGAGATCCTCACCGCTCCCGAGACCACGCGCGAGCTGGCACCGGGCGAAGCCATCACCGTTTTCGTGCTCGCGACCGTGCCGGACGGCATCCCCGACACGGCCGAGAGTGAAGTCGAACTCACCGCCAATGCCGCGACGGGTAGCGGTGCTGCGGGCACCGTATTCGCGGGTGCGGGCGACGGGGGCGGGGATGCCGTCGTCGGCACGACCGGCGCCTCGGCCCCGGCGCTCGGCCGGATGCAGGCGGGAGTGGCGAGCGTCGAGCTGACCAAGGCGGTGAGTGTGTCGGACCCATTCGGCGGGACCAGCGCCGTCGCGGGCTCGATCGCGACATTCACCATCACCGCGAATGTTTCGGGAAGCGGTTCGGTCGACGAACTCGTCGTCAGCGACGCGATTCCCGCAGGCACGACCTACGCGGCCGGAACCCTCACGCTCGACGGGGCCCCGCTGACCGATGCGAGCGACGCCGACGCCGGCAGCGCCTCCGACGCGGACGGCGTGCGGGTCGATCTCGGCACGGTCGCCGCCGGGACCGGCCACACCATCGCGTTCGATGTCGCAATCAATTGATAATGCTTGGAAAGATAAAGGCTCAGGACCATGAAATTGCTTGGAAACATTATGATGTCGCTGGCCGTCATCGCGGCTCTGTCGGCACCTGTCGCAGCGCAGGATGACCAGGGCACAGCCGCAGCGCAGGCGGCCCCGGCCAAGGCCAATCCGGTCACGCTTACCGGTGACGTGAAAGCGGTGAAGACGGTCACCGATGCGAACGGCATCGAAACCGTGCAGCTCGTACAACCCGAGGTCATCGTGCCCGGGGACCGGGTGATCTTCGGGACCGGCTACGCCAATGACGGTGCCGAGCCGGTGACCGATTTCGTCGTCACCAACGCCGTTCCGGGCGCCGTGCGCCTTGCCCCCGATGCCGATCCGGCGCTGGTCGTCTCGGTCGACGGGGGCAAGAGCTGGGGCGTGCTCGCCGACCTGACCAGTCGGGGCGAGGACGGAACGGCGCGGGCCGCCACCCATGCCGACGTCACCCATGTCCGCTGGACGCTCGAACGCATCGCGCCGGGCGAGACCGGGCGGCTGGAATATCCGGCGATCATTCGCTGACGAGGCAGGCACGAGATCTTCCGCCCGCAAGGGCGGATGCCAGCCGCCAAGCCTTGCGGGCGGCGTAATCGACGCGGGGCACACGCAGAGGACCAGTAGAAATGAGACCAACCGCCCAATTGCTGGGTGCGGTGAGCGCGTTTGCGCTTGTCGCAATGTCCAGCGCTCCGGCAATCGCCGCCGGCACATCCGCCGGCGTCGACATCACCAACACCGTCACCGTCCAGTACCAGGTCGGCGGCGTCCAGCAGAACGACGAAACGGATTCCGACACCTTCACGGTCGACCGCCGGGTCAATGTCACGGTCGCCTTTACCGGCGCGGGCAACACATCGGTCACGCCGGGCGAAGAGAACGCCGTGCTGGCTTTCGACGTCACCAACCTGTCGAACGATGAGGTCGACCTCGATCTCACGACCGCGCTGACCGGCGGGACGGGAGCCAATATCGGCAGTTTCGAGATCTATCTCGACAGCAATGACAACGGCGTGCTCGATGCGGCAGAACTGACCGCCGGTGCGATCACGACGCTCGATGACGTCGCCGAGGATGAAACCGTCGCGGTTCTCGTGGTGGCCGATATCGGTCTCGACGCGGTCAATGGCGACCTGTTCGATGTCGTGCTGACCGCCGATGCGACCGACGATTCGGGCAATCCGCTCGTCGATACCGCCGGGGCCAACACTTCGGGCATCGATACCGTCCTGTTCGACGGCGCGGGCGAAACCGACGCTGCCAATGACGGTGCCTTCTCGGCGCTCGGAACCTATGAAGTCGCCGGTGCGCTGGTGACGGTGGCCAAGTCGAGCTCGGTCGTGTCCGATCCGGTCAACGGGACCACCAATCCCAAGGCAATCCCCGGTGCGACGATCGAATACTGCATCACCGTCGCCAATGCGGCCGGCGGTGCGACAGCGACCGATGTCGACGTGATCGACGATCTGCCCGCGGATGTGAGCTATGTCACCGGTTCGACCTTCGTCGATGGTGATGCGAACTGCGAGAACGGCACGTCGGGCGGCGCGTTCAGCGCCGGCACGGGTCCGGGCGGTCTCGATCAGGTAACCGGCTCGCTCAGCGACATCGCGGCGGGCGGCACACGCTCGCTCTATTTCCGGGTCACGATCAACTGATCCCGATCCGGACCTAGACTTTGCGTGGTGTCCCCTCTCTGAGGCGTCTGGCAGCAGCACTCGCATTGGTGCTGCTGCCATTCGTCGTGCCCGGAGAGGGGACACGCGCGCAGGATCGCGCTGGCGGCGAAACCGCCGAGACGATCCGGACCGTAACCAATATCGCTGAAGCCAACTGGCGCATTCGCGGCGTTACGGCAGGCACGCAAAGCAATGAGGTGACCGTCGAAGTCACCCTGTCGCCTCCTGAAATCCGCGCCTTTCGCGACTCCTCGGGAAGCGCCGTGGAACTCACGTTCCGAACGCCGGTCTGCAATGTCGCGGGAGAGGGCGCACAGGACGCCTCGAGCGTCGGCTCGGGCGTGGCGAGCGGGAATGCCGCTCCGCTCAGCGTTCAGGTCGAACAGACACAAGTGCTGCGAGCCGGGCAGGACCTGTTCTTCGAAGTGCGCGCCAGCGCTGCCAACACCGACTCCGGCGCCGTCGAACAGATCGATGTCACCATAACCACCTCAAGCGGCGATACCGAGCGCGTGGTCGTCTTCGAAACCGGGCCCGACACGGGTGTCTTCGTGGGGCAGATCGAAACGCGGCGGATGCCGCCCGCACCGATCGCGGGCGATTGCCGTCTTTCGATCGAGGATGGTACCGAAATCGAGATCGCGGCCCTGCTTTCCGGGTCGGAAACGGTCTTCGTTAGCACGGCTCTGACGGTTCTGGCCGATCCGTTCGGCGTGGTCTTCGACAGCGAGACGGGCGAGCCGGTGGATGGCGCCCGCGTCACGCTGATCGATGATGCGACCGGGCAGCCCGCGACCGTCTTCGCGTCTGATGGCGTCACGCCCTGGCCCTCGAGCGTCGTTTCCGGCGCCCCGCTTGCCGATGGGGCGGGACGGGTGACGCAAATGGGGCCGGGGGAATTCTGGTTTCCGCTTACCGAGCCGGGACGATACCGCATCGAGGTCGAGCCGCCCGCACCCTATGCCGCGCCCTCGGCGGTGCCGCCGGACCTGATCGCCCGGCTCACGCGGCCCGGCGGAGGCAGTTTCGCGGTGAGCGAAGCTTCCTACGGAGCAGCTTTCGCGCTCGGCAATGAAAGCGCTCTCGA
This sequence comes from Erythrobacter litoralis, assembly GCF_001719165.1. Classification (NCBI taxonomy): domain Bacteria; kingdom Pseudomonadati; phylum Pseudomonadota; class Alphaproteobacteria; order Sphingomonadales; family Erythrobacteraceae; genus Erythrobacter; species Erythrobacter litoralis. The sequence goes on along the minus strand of NZ_CP017057.1, from coordinate 1,931,726 downwards.
GGTCGACATTCCGCTCGACGCGCCGAGCCTCGAACTCGCTCTCACGAAGACCGCTTCGCGCCAGCGGGCGATGCCGGGCGACGTCGTGTTCTACACGCTCAATGTGCGCAATGCGGACCCCTCTCGGATCAAGCGTGATGTCGTCGTCACGGACACGCCCTCGCGCTGGCTGAGACTGCGGGCAGGCAGCGTGCGGATCAACGGCGAAGCGCGAGAGGACGCGGTCGGTTTCGCGCCCGATGGAAGCGCTCTCACCATCGCGCTCGGCGATCTTGCCGGGGGTGAGACGGCGCGGATCGTCTACGCGGTCAGTGTCAGGCCCGATGCGCCTCCGGGCCGGGCGGTCAACGCAGCGAAGGTCGAAGACGCGCTCGGCCGCATCGCGCGAGCCAGCGCCGCGGTGGATATCGAGCGCGAGACGATCGCCGATCGCATGACCATCATCGGCCGGGTCACCGCAGGCGAGTGCACTCTCACCGATCGGGAAAGGCGCGGAATGCCAGGGGTTCGCGTGATGCTCGAGGACGGCAGCTTCGCCGTGACCGATGCCGACGGGCGCTACCATTTCGAAGGCGTCGTGCCCGGCACGCACGTCGTCGCCGTCTCGCGCATGACACTGCCCGAGGGCGCGAAGCTGGTCGATTGCATCGGCTCGACGCGTAACGCCGGCAGCGCCTCCTCGCGCTTTGCCATCGGGCAGGGCGGCAGCCTTGTCGTGGCCGATTTCCACGCGGTTCTGCCCGCTGGATCGATCGAGGAAACCGCTCCCCCGGTCGAGCTGGTCGCGCGTGTGCGCGGCGAGGGCGCGGAAAGCGGCGAACCTGTCCCGACCGGGCCCGAGATCGCTGCAGCCGCCGCCTCCGATCCGGGCGACAAATGGCTCGCTCTGGGCGACGGGGAGGACGGCTTTCTTGCCCCCGCCGTCGACGCCAATCCGCGCGCGCCCGCGATCCGCGTCGCCGTGCGTCACCGGCGCGGTCAGAAGGTCGTCCTCAAGATCGACGGCAAGGACGTCGACCCGCTCTCCTTCGACGGGACCGAGACGCCCGAAAGCGGGAAGTATGCGGTCAGCCTGTGGCGCGGCGTGCCGCTGGTCAACGAGCGCACCGTGCTCGAGGCGCAGATCATCAATTCCTTCGGGATGCCGTCCAAGAGCTTCACCCGCGAAGTCTTCTTCACCACGCGGCCCGCGCGGGTCGAACTGGTGCCCGGGCAAAGCAGCCTTGTCGCCGACGGCCGCACGCGTCCGGTCGTCGCGGTGCGGGTGCTCGACCGCAACAACCGCCCCTTGCGCGAAGGCGTATCGGGCAATTTCACTCTCAATGCGCCCTATGAAAGCGCCGATCAGCTCGACCGCCAGCAATTGAACCAGCTCACCGGCATCGCGCCGGGCCAGGCGCGCTGGGTGGTCGAAGGCGATGACGGGATCGCGCGAATCGAACTCGCGCCCACGATGGTGAGCGGGTCGCTGCAGCTCGATTTCACCTTCGACGATGGCGAGATCGCGCGCCGGCAGGAGCTCGAGGCCTGGATCGAACCGGGCGACATCGAATGGACCATCGTCGGCCTTGCCGAAGGCACGGCCGGTGCGCGCTCGGTGGCGGACAACATGGAGCGCAGCGGGCGTTTCGACAGCGACCTTGGCGACAACGCCCGTGTGGCGCTTTATGCTAAGGGCAGGGTGCTTGGGAAATATCTGCTGACGCTCGCCTATGACAGCGCCAAGCAGCGCGAGGACCAGCGCCTGCTCGGCACGCTCGACCCGCAGGCCTATTACACCGTTTTCGCCGATGCCTCCGCGCGCCGGTTCGATGCGGCGAGCCGCGAGAAGCTCTATGTTCGTATCGAGACCTTGACCTTCTATGCCCTCTACGGAGATTTCCAGACCGCGTTCAACCAGACTCGGCTCGCCCGCTACAACCGCACCGCGACCGGCGTGAAGGGTGAGGCGCGGCTAGGTCAGGTGAAGGCGCAGGGCTTTGCCGCCGAAATCGCGAGCCTCCTGCGCCGCGAGGAAATCCAGGGCCAGGGCATCACCGGCCCCTATGAAATCGGCAGCCGCCGGATACTTCCCAATTCGGAGCGCGTCGTGCTGCAGGTCCGTGACAGGTTCCGTTCTGAACTGATTGTTTCGGAGACCGAACTGTCGCGCTTCATCGATTACGACATCGACCTCCTTTCGGGCACGATCACTTTTCGCGAACCGATCCTGAGCCGCGACGAAAATCTCAATCCGCAGTTCATCGTGATCGAATACGAGACCGCCGGGCAGGGCGAGGCGAGGCTCAATGCGGGGCTTCGCGCCGATTGGACGAGCGCGGACGGGAGCGTGCGGATCGGTGCGAGCGCGATCAGCGATGCGGGGTCGGGCGCGACGGGCGAAGCGCGGACCGATATCGGCGCGCTCGATGTGCTCGCCCGGATCGGGACCGGCACGGAAGTGCGCGCCGAACTCGGCGTCAGCCGCCGCGAGGGCGACAATGCCACGGGCTGGCTGATCGAAGCCCAGCACCAGACCGGCAGCCTCGACCTGCTCGCCTACGCCCGCGAGGTCGAGGCCGATTACGGCGTCGGCCAGCAGAACGGGGCCGAGGTCGGTCGCCGCAAGGTCGGTCTCGACGGGCGCGTGCGGCTGGCCGAGGATCTTACCCTGCTCTCAAGCATGTGGCAGGATGACAGCCTGATCGATGCCAGCCGGCGCCGCGCCGCCCAGGGGCAGATCAACCTGACGCGGCGTTCGACCGATCTGCGCATCGGCATCACCCATTTCGACGACCGGCTTGCCGACGGGACGAACAACACGTCGACTGTGCTCGAAGCCGGCGCGACGCAGCGCCTGATGGATAACCGGCTCGAACTGTCGGCCGCGACCGCCATTGCGCTGGACGACGCGGAAAGCATCGATCTGCCCGCCCGCCACCGGGTGGGCGTGCGCTATGCCATCACCCAGGATGTCAGGATCGTGGGAACTTACGAAATCGCCGACGGAGCGAATATCGATTCGCGCCAGCTACTCGGCGGGATCGAGACGACCCCGTGGCGCGGCGGCCAGGTCGTTACGTCCATCGGACAACAGACCATCGGCGAGCTCGGCGTGCGCTCCTTTGCCGCCTTCGGCCTTTCGCAGACGCTGCAGGTGACGCCCGAACTGACGCTGGATGCGACTCTCGACGGCAACCGGACGCTGAACGGCGCGCCGGATACGAGCGATCTGGTCAATCCGCTCCAGCCCGCGGCAAGCGGGGGGCAGCTTACCGGGGGGCAGCAATTCGAGGATTTCACCGCCGTCACTTTTGGCGGGGCATGGCGCAAGGATCGCTGGAGCCTCGTCGCGCGCGGCGAATACCGCGACGGCGAACAGGCCGACCGGATGGGCGTGACCTTCGGCGCGATCCGCCAGCTGGGCGCGGGCAGCATCGTCGGTTCGGGCGCAACCTGGACCATGGCTGAAACCCGCAATGGCGCGTCGAGCGAGATCTTCGATGCCAGCATCGCCTTCGCCCATCGTCCCGATGCGTCCGAAGTTGCCATGCTCGGCAAGCTCGAATTCCGCAGCGACGCGATCGAGGATGCGGTGGCCGGGCAGGCGGGGGCGGCCGGGCGCACCGCCCTTGTGGTGGACGGGAACTCGGTGACGCGCAGGCTTGTCGGGAGCGTTTCGACCAACTGGTCGCCGCGCGGCTGGGAAGCGGATGAAAGCGGCCTGCGTCAACAGGTCCGCCGCGACGAATACACGCTGTTCCTGGGCGCGCGCTACAATTTCGACCGCTTCGAGGAGACCGAATTTTCAGGCACGACGCTGATCGCGGGGCTCGATGCGCGGATCGGACTCGGTGAAAGTTTCGAGCTCGGCGCGAGCGCGAGCGTGCGGACCAACATCGAAGACGAAGTGACCGATTTCGCCTATGGTCCGACGATCGGTTTCTCGCCGGTGGAAGGCATGCTGCTCACCGTGGGCTACAATGTCGACGGCTTTCGCGACGGCGATTTCGCCGCCGCTCGCAACACCGACAAGGGCGTGTTCGCGGCGGTGCGAATGAAGTTCGACAACGATCTCTTCGCCTCGCTCGGCAACGCTCTCGGCATCGGGGGGCGGCGATGAAGCGGGGGAGCGGCGCCAACGAGGTAAACCGGGCGTTTACCATGTCCTCCTATGCCGGGCGAATGGACCGGGAGGGCTGGCAACGCCGTATCGAAATGCTCGTCAGGGGCGCGCTGCGTATCCTGGTGGTGGCCCTTTGCATGGCGTTCGCGCAGCCCGTAATGGCGCAGGCCGTGTTCACCTATTCAGTGAACGACAACGCCGCGCTCAACGAGGACACGCCCTGCAGTTCGCCGCTCGTGCGGACTTTCTCCGTCACCGACAGCTTCATCGTCGGCGATGTCGATTTCGGCTTTTTCGCCCGCCATTCCTGGCGCGGGGACATCCGCGTCACTCTCGAGGCGCCCGATGGCACCCGGGTTCAACTGGTCGACGGGGATGCCACTTCCACGAGCGGCAACAATCTCAATGCCCTGCTCGACGATGACGCTGTGGTGGAGGTCAATTCGACCGATCCGACCGGAAACCAGTCGACCACCAACCCGCCGCCCTTTGCCAACACGTTCAGCCCGAATTCGCCGCTCGCCGCTTTCATCGGCGTGTCCAGCGCGGGGACGTGGCGGATGGAGGTGTGCGACGTCTTCCCGGGCGCGGATGACGGACGCTTTCGTTACGCCGAACTGCGGCTGACCTCGCTGCCGGACGATTTCGCCGACCTTTCACTGACCAAGTCGCTTCTTGGTGCGCCGCCGGTCTCGGGCGGGACCGCGACGTGGCGGCTGACCGTGACCAACGCGGCCGGCTCGCCCGTATCGGCGAGCGGGATCGTCGTGCGCGACACCCTGCCGGGCGGCTTCGCCTTCGCCAGCGCGAGCGGGGATGGCAGTTTCAATGCGGTGACGGGCGACTGGACGGTGGGAACGCTTGCCCCGGGGCAGAGCGCGCTCCTGACCCTTTCGGGCACGATTGCCGCGGGAGCGGGAAGCCTTGTCACGAACACCGCGGAAATCACGGCAAGTTCGGTGATCGACATCGATTCCACGCCCGGCAACGCGCTCACTTCGGAGGACGACTACGCTGTCTCGAGCTTCACCGTGCAGAGCGGGCGCGCGCCCGGGGTCCCGCCGATGCTGTCCTGCCCGGCCGGATCGGCCATTTTCGACTGGGACACGATCGCCGGCTGGACGCCGGGCAGCCTGAGCAATTCATACGCCTTCGGATCGTTCGGCACGATCGCCTTTGCACTGAGCAATGACGGCGTGTTTCTAAACAACCCGACTTTCGGAGGTCAGTCGCCGACCGTCGACGATGCCTTTACCGGCGGGCTTTCAGTGCCCGAGGGGAGCCTCGTCATGCTTGCCGACCAGGCGAACCTTGCGGGCGAGGTGGAGCTTGTGATCACGCTGCCGCGCGCCTTTACCGGAATCCAGTTCAACATCTTCGACATCGACTTCTTCGGCGGCCAGTTCGCCGACAATGTCACCGTCATCGGGCAGCTCGCAGGAAGCTCGGTTCTGCCCACGCTTACAAACGGCAACGCCAATTTCGTCAGTGGCAATGTCATAACCGGCGACGGCGGCTCCGACACCGACGAGGCGCTGGGCAATGCCGTCGTCACCTTCAACCAGGCGGTCGACACGATCGTGATCCGCTACGGCAATACGAACACCGCGCCGGGCGACCCCGGCCAGCAGGCGATCGCGATCCATGACATTGCCGTGTGCAATCCCTTTGCCCGGCTTTCGGTCAGCAAGGTGAGTTCGGTGCTGTCCGATCCGGTCAACGGCACCACCAATCCCAAGGCGATCCCCGGTGCGATGGTCGAATATCTCATCACTGTCGCCAATACCGGGACCGATCCGGCCGATGCGGACAGTGTCGTGGTGATCGACAACGGCCCGGCCGATGCCAAGATGTGCCTGATGGCGCGTTCGGCAGGTCCGGTCATCTTCGCCGACAGCGGCGGGGCATCGGGACTTTCCTACAGCTTCTCAGGCCTTGCGCAGACGGGCGACGATCTCGAATTCTCGAGCGATGACGGGTCGTCCTGGTCCTATGCGCCAAGCGCCGACGGGGATGGCTGCGATACCGGGATTACCGATTTCAGGGTCCGCCCCGGGGGAGCCTTCGCCGGCGGGCAGTCGTTCACGCTGACCGTTCGATTCATGGTGGAATAGTTCGCGCAAAAGGGAGTGCCAACCGCCCGCCGGCTCTGCTAGCTGATGAACTCATGAGCGACTGGATCGAATGTGCGAACGATGCCGCTGCGGCGGCGCGGGATTTTGCGGAAACCGTGCGATTGCGGGTCCACGAACGGGTGGCGCCGGGGGGGCATGTTGATGCGGACCTTGTCACCCTCGAGCAGCACGCAGTCCATGGCTTCGCCTGGATCGCCGCGACCACGGCCGCTCTCGAGGCGACGGTGGACTGGGCGAAGCGGGCCCGCTCGCAGGGGCATTTCGGACGCGTGGAAGAGCTCACGCTGCGCATCGGTTTCGGCGAATATTGCGTTCAGCTCGTCTCCGGGGTGCCGATGAGCGCGGGCGAGATCGTGCGCCAGCAGGCGTTGGGCGTCTCGGTCGAGGCGGCTGCCATGGCGAGCGATCCGGCGGTCGCGCGTTTTCTGAAAGACGGCAACACCCCTGAAACCCGTGCCGAATTCGCCGCCCTGCTGGCCGAAGGCGCGCGCCCCGATGAGGGCCTGGGCGACGAAACGCTCGACCTCGTGCGGGCGCAGTTCCGCGCCTTTACCGCCGACCGCATCGCGCCCCATGCCCATGGCTGGCATCTCGCCGATGCGCTGATCCCGGCCGAGGTGATCGCTGAAATGGCGCAGCTTGGGGTGTTCGGCGTGTGCATCGACGAAAAGTACGGCGGGCTCGGTCTCGGCAAGCTCGCCATGTCGGTGGTTTCGGAAGAGCTTTCGCGCGGGTGGATCTGCGCGGGGTCGCTGGGTACGCGCTCGGAAATCGCGGGCGAGCTGATCGGCGAGAACGGGACCGAGGCGCAGAAGGCGCACTGGCTGCCGCGCATCGCCGACGGTTCGGTTCTGCCGACCGCGGTCTTTACCGAGCCCGACACCGGCTCCGACCTTGCGAGCGTGCGTACCCGCGCGCGGCGGCAGGCGGACGGGACCTGGCGGGTCGACGGGGCGAAGACATGGATCACCCACGCCGCGCGCGCTGATCTCATGACGCTGATTGCCCGAACCGATCCCGACGCCCCGGGGTACAAGGGGCTCTCGATGTTCCTCGCCGCAAAGACGCGTGGGAGTGACGCCGATCCGTTCCCCGACCCCGGCATCGACGGGAGCGAGATCGAAGTGCTCGGCTATCGCGGGATGAAGGAATATGCGCTCGGCTTCGACGGTTTCGCGGTCGCCGGGGACGGCCTGCTAGGCGGTGCCGAGGGGCAGGGCTTCAAACAGCTCATGCGCACGTTCGAGGGGGCGCGCATCCAGACCGCCGCGCGCGCCGTCGGCGTTGCGTGGAACGCTTTCGACCTGGCGCTCGATTACGCGATGGGTCGCAGGCAGTTCAGCGAACCGCTGACCGCCTTCCCGCGCGTGGCAGACAAGCTCGCTATGATGGCGACGGAAACCGTGATGAGCCGCGAGCTTACCTATTACGCCGCGCGGGCCAAGGACCGGGGTGCGCGCTGCGACATCGAGGCGGGCATGGCGAAACTTCTCGCCGCGCGCACCGCCTGGAGCGCCGCCGATAATGCGGTGCAGATCCATGGCGGGAATGGCTACGCGCTCGAATATCCAATCAGCCGGGTGCTGTGCGATGCGCGCATTCTCAACATCTTCGAGGGTGCGGCCGAAATCCAGGCGCAGGTTATCGCGCGCGGCCTGCTCGCGGCGCAGGCGCCGCCGCGCGAGGCCGAACCTGTCCGGCAAAGCGCCTGAGGCGGCATTGTGACGGCCCCGCGCTTTTGTTGACGCTCGGGGCGAAGCCTTTATGCACGAGGCCCATGAATTCCGGTCTCGCACAGCGCTCTCCACCCCGGCTCGCCGACCTGCTGGACGACGGCCCGACCGCGATTTTCCTCGATTTCGACGGCACGCTGGTCGAGATCGCGCCCGGACCTGACGCGATCGAACCCCGTGCGGGGCTGGCTGCAGCGCTCGGCGCGCTCGCCGGGCGGCTCGACGGGCGGCTCGCGGTGATCAGCGGGCGCGCGATTGCCGATATCGAGCGGCATATCGGCGCGCTCGATGTTGCCGCCGCCGGATCGCATGGCACCGATATCCGTACCGCATCGGGCGATGCGCTGGGAGAAGGGCCGGCGGGACTGCCCGAAGAAATCTCCACCGCGCTGAGGGGTTATGCCGAACGCGAGGGCCTTTCCTACGAAGCCAAGCCCCATGGCGGCGCACTGCATTACCGGTCCGTGCCCGAACGCGGCGAGAATGCGCACGCCTTTGCGAGCGACCTCGCCGACAGGCATGGCTGGAAGGTGCAGGGCGGCAAGGACGTGGTCGAGCTGGTCGCGCGCGGGGCGAGCAAGGGCGGCGCGGTCGAGGCGTTCATGCAGGCCGATCCCTTCGCGGGCGCGCGACCGTTCTTCATCGGCGACGATCTCACCGACGAAGCGGGTTTCGAGGCCTGCGAGGCGCTCGGCGGGGCCGGTATAATCGTCGGCGAGCGCGAACCGACCGCGGCGACCTATCGCCTCGCCGGCGTTCCCGCGGTTCACGCCTGGCTCGGACTTTGAGAGGGGGACAGTGAGCATGGCGGAACCGAATCTCGAACTGTGGCCGATCGGCAATTGCCAGGTCTCCGGCCTGATCGACGAGACCGGCGCGCTCGTGTGGGGATGCGTGCCGCGGGTCGACGGCGATCCGATCTTCTGTTCGCTGCTTGACGGCAAGGAGCGCAGCGAGGGCATCTGGCGCTTCGAACTCGAGGGGCAATGCTCGGCGCGGCAGGAATATATCCGCAACACGCCGCATCTCGTCACCACGCTCGAATCGAAGAACGGCGACGCGATCGAGATCCTCGATTTCTGTCCCCGCTACGAACGTTCGGGCCGGATGTATCGCCCGGTCGCCTGGGTCCGCATCGTGCGCCCGGTCAGGGGCAATCCGCGGGTGCGCGTGGTGCTCAAACCCATGCGCGATTACGGCGCTCGGCCCGCCGAAACGACCAACGGGACGAACCACATCCGCTATCTCGTCGGCGATCAGGCGCTGCGCCTGTCGACCGATGCGCCGGTCGGCTACATCCTCGAAGGGCGCAGCTTCCGGATCGAGGAGGACACCCATTTCTTCCTTGGCCCAGACGAGCCTTTCGGCGGAAACCTGCGCGAGGACGTGCGGGCGATGGAACAGCGCAGCCGCAAGTACTGGCAGCGCTGGACCCGGATGCTGGCGATCCCGCTCGAATGGCAGCAGGAAGTGATCCGCTGCGCGATCACGCTCAAGCTGTGCCAGCACGAGGAAACCGGCGCGATCGTCGCCGCGCTCACCACGTCGATTCCCGAAGCGCCGCATTCGGAGCGCAACTGGGACTACCGCTACTGCTGGATCCGCGATTCCTATTACACCGTGCAGGCGCTGAACCGGCTGGGCGCCCTGGACGTGATGGAGAAATACCTGCGCTATCTGCGCAACATCGTCGATTCCTCGCGTGGGGGGCAGATACAGCCACTCTATTCGGTGATGGGCGAAAGCGAACTCGACGAGGGCACGGCCCAAGCGCTCGAGGGGTATCGCAGCATGGGGCCCGTCAGGCGCGGGAACGCAGCCTACACCCAGATCCAGCACGATTGCTATGGCCAGATCGTGCTGCCGATCGCGCAGGGTTTTTTCGATCACCGCCTGCTGCGTCCGGCGACAGAGCATGATTTCGAAAATCTCGAACAGGTCGGCAAGATGGCCTGGGCGATGCACGATCAGCCCGATGCGGGGCTGTGGGAATTCCGCACCCGGACAGAGGTCCACACCTATTCCGCAGTGATGTGCTGGGCGGCCTGCGACCGGCTCGCCAATGTCGCGGCGCATCTCGGCAAGGCCGACCGCGCGAAAGTGTGGCGCGAGCGGGCCGAGAGCATCCGCGCCGCGATCGAGGAACGCGCGTGGAAGGACAATGGAAAGAGCCAGTTCGGGGCCAGCCATTACGGCGCGAGCTTCGAGAGCGACTATCTCGATGCGAGCCTGCTGCAGATGGTCGAACTGCGCTTCCTTTCGCCCGATAACGAACGTTTCCAGCAGACCTTTGCCGCGATCGAACAGCACCTGCGGCGCGGCGATCACATGCTGCGCTATGACGCCGAGGACGATTTCGGCGCGCCCGAGACCGCCTTCAACGTCTGCACCTTCTGGCTGATCGAGGCGCTCCATCTCGCCGGCCGCGACGAGGAGGCGCGCACCCTGTTCTGCACCATGCTCAGCCATACGACGAAATCGGGCCTTTTGAGCGAGGATCTCGATTACGAAACGGGCGAATTGTGGGGGAACTTCCCGCAGACCTACTCGCTGGTAGGGGTGATCAATTGTGCAGGGCTTCTTTCGAAACCCTGGAGCGAGGTGAGGTGAACGCGGAAGGCCAGAGGCTAGTCGTCATATCGAACCGCGTCGCGGTGCCCAAGGCGCGCGGGGCCGCCGGGGCGCAGGGCGGCCTTGCCGGAGCGCTCAATTCCGCTCTCGGCGAGCGGGGCGGGGTGTGGTTCGGATGGTCGGGCGAAGTCGACGACGATCCGGCTGACAATGTCCATCTCCACCGCGCCGAGGACGTCACGACCGCGACGATCGACCTCACGACCCGCGAACTGGGCGAATATTACAACGGCTATGCCAATGAGACGCTGTGGCCGCTGTTCCATTACCGCATTGATCTTGCCCGCTTCGAGCAGCGTACGGGCGAGGGCTATGAACGCGTGAACGAGCGTTTCGCGACCAGCGTCATGCCGCTGATCGATGCGGACGATCTCGTCTGGGTGCACGATTACCACCTCATCCCGCTGGGCGACCGGCTGCGCGAGCGCGGGGCCAAGAACCGGATCGGGTTTTTCCTTCACACGCCCTGGCCGCCGACGCGCCTTTTGACCTCGCTGCCCTATCATGAGCGGCTGGTGCGCACGATGCTGGCCTATGACCTGATCGGATTTCAGACCCGCGAATGGCTGTCGAGCTTCGTCCACTACTGCGAGACCGAGCTTGGCGCGAGCGTCGACAAGTGCACGGGAACGATCCGCTTCGAGGGGCGCGAAGTGATCGCCCGGGCCTATCCGATCGGGATCGACTGGGACCATTTCCAGGCCCAGGGCGAAACCGGCGAGGCGCGACAGGCCGAACAGCGCCTGCTCGCATCGACCCGCCACCGCACCGGGATGATCGGGGTCGACCGGCTCGATTATTCCAAGGGCCTGCCCGAAAGGATCGACGGGATCGGCCGCTTCTTCGACCAGCACCCTGACCGCACGCGCGACCTCGTCTTCATCCAGATCGCCCCGCCCAGCCGCGAGGACGTGAAGAGCTACCAGCAGATCCGCCAGGTGCTCGAACAGAAGACCGGGCAAATCAACGGAGCGCGCAGCGAAGTCGACATCGTGCCGATCCGCTACGTCAATCGCGGCTACAGCCATGCCGAGCTCTACGGTTTCTTCCGTGCGGCCAAGATCGGCCTTGTCACCCCCTTGCGCGACGGGATGAACCTGGTGGCCAAGGAATATGTCGCGGCGCAGGACCCGGAGAATCCAGGGGTACTGATCCTGTCCGAATTTGCCGGCTCCGCCCTGCAACTGGGGTGTGAGGACGATGACGGAACGGCTCGCGGCGCGGTCCTCGTCAATCCGCACAGCCCCGACGCCGTCGCGAGCGCGATCGCGAGGGCGCTCGACATGCCGCTCGAGGAGCGCAAAAGCCGCTACGAGGCGATGATCGGAACCGTGCGCGACGACAATGTGCAGGCCTGGACCGCACGTTTCTGCGACGATCTCGCCGCGGATTGATCGCGACGGGCAGAACCGGCCATGGGTCAGGCGCGGCGCGTGGCAGGTAGGTATCGCTGCCAGTACGACGCGCTTTCGAGAATATCCTCCGGGCAGGCGATCTCCTCGTAAACCGCCGCAACCGAGACCGGCGCCACGCCGCGTTGGAGCGCGGCTTCGATCCGGGTGACGAGCGCTTCGGGCACGAAGGGCTTGCGGATGAAATCCTGCGCGCCCGCCTCCATCGCGGAGTCTTCGTCGACACCCCTTTCGCAATCGGCCCGCATCGCGGTCAGCATGACCACCGGCAGATCGTAGAACAGCGGCGAGGCGCGAAGCTTGGCGAGGAACGCAAGTCCCGGCATCCCCGGCATGTCCTGGTCGAGCACGACGATATCCGGGCGCCACATATGGACGCTTTCCCAGGCCGCCTCGGCGCTGGCGACGACATGGCTCGGATGACCGGCGGCGGCGAAGGCATCCGTCAGGATCTCGGCGATCAGTTCGTCGTCATCGGCAATAAGAATATGGGCCAATTTCAAGCCTTTGGAATTGGAGCGATGCCCGCGGGCGAATGATCTATCAACGACGCGATCAAGCGGGGATTGGCCGGTGCATGGGGATCAATACCTAAGGGCCCTGCGCGAGGCTGCGCGGTGGCGTGCCATGCACGCCTGTGTAAGGGCGCGCGCCGCGCGCTCCGGGCGGCTTGCCGCGCCCGCGCTCGCCTGTCACCCTGTTCGGGCAATGATTCGCGACCTCCTGCACAATCCGCCGGACGACCCCTTTCTCCCGACTGAGGGTATCCACAACCTGCGCGACTATGGCGGCTATCGCTGCGCCGACGGGGCTCGGGTGAAAAGCGGCGTGCTGTTCCGCTCGGGGCAGCACATGGAGGCATCGGACAGCGATCTCGAGACCATCCAGCGGCTCGGCATCCGGACCGTGATCGACCTTCGAGGAACGTCGGAGCGGACCCGCTTTCCCTGCCGCCGCCACGCCCAGTTCGATGCGCACGTGATCGCCTATGACGGGGAGACGAGCAATTCCCCCCCTCACGAAGGAGGCGGGGGCGCGATCGACATGACCGCCGAAACCGCGCGCGAGCGGATGATGGCGGTCTATACCCGCATGCCGGTCAACCCGGCGATGATCGACATCTTCTCGCGCTATTTCGATGCCCTCGCGACCCGTGAAGGGGCGAGCCTCGTCCATTGTTTCGCGGGCAAGGACCGCACCGGGATCGCGGCGAGCCTGCTTCTCCACGTCCTGGGCGCACACCGCGACGACGTGGTCGGCGAATATCTGCGCACCAATGATGCGCCTACCCGCGAAGTCCTCGAGCGGCAGTCGCTCCCGCGCATGGAGAAGCACTATGCCAGCATCGATCCCGGGGCCATGACCAATCTGATGGGCGTGCTGCCCGATTATATCGAAACCTATTTCCGCGAGGTGGAGCGCATCTCCGGCTCGCTCGACACATACCTCTCCCTGACGCTGGGCGTGGACCCGAAAAAGAAGGCCCAGCTGCGAGAGCGCCTGCTGGCGTGACAAAAGGGCCCTTGGCTCCCATATGCCGCGCGACTGACACCGAAAGAGACGATCCATGGCTACCCACCGCACCAAGATGCTCATCATCGGCTCCGGCCCGGCCGGCTATTCCTGCGCAATCTATGCCGCGCGGGCCATGCTGGAACCGATCGTGGTGCAGGGCCTTCAGCCCGGCGGGCAGCTGACCATCACCACCGATGTCGAGAATTATCCCGGCTTTCGCGAGGTCGTGCAGGGCCCGTGGCTGATGGAGGAAATGCAGGCGCAGGCCGAACATGTCGGCACGCGCATGATGTGGGACACGATCGTTTCGGTCGATCTCGAAAACGGCCCGCCCTTCCGCGCGATCGACGATTCGGGCGATGAATATATCGGCGACACGCTCGTCATCTGCACCGGCGCGCAGGCGAAATGGCTCGGCGTTCCGGGCGAACAGGAGCTGGGCGGCAAGGGCGTGTCGGCCTGCGCGACCTGCGACGGCTTCTTCTATCGCGGCAAGAAGGTCGCGGTGATCGGTGGCGGCAACACCGCGGTCGAGGAAGCGCTCTACCTCACCAACCATTCCGACGATGTGACCCTGATCCACCGCCGCGAGGACCTGCGCGCGGAGAAGATCCTCCAGGACCGCTTCTTCAAGAGCCCGAAGACGAGGGCGCTGTGGAACAAGGTGGTCAAGAGCTTCGAGGCGGGGGAAAACGGCGCGCTGCACCACCTCGTTCTCGAGGACACGGTGACGGGCGAGACTTCGACGCTGGAGGTCGACGGCGCCTTCGTCGCGATCGGCCATGCGCCCGCGACCGAGCTGTTCAAGGGCAAGCTGCCGATGGACGCGAGCGGCTATCTCGAAGTCGAGCCGGGCACGCCCAAGACCGCGATCCCCGGCGTCTTCGCGGCCGGTGACGTGTGCGACCACGTCTATCGCCAGGCCGTGACGGCGGCGGGGATGGGCTGCATGGCGGCGCTCGATGGGGAACGGTTCCTCGCCACGCTCGAAGCTGCGCGCAACGAAGAGGCAGCGGCCGAAGCTGCCGAGTAGGGCCGGCTCGCTCCGATTCAGCCGCCCGCCTGATCCGCGAGGCCGAACACGACCACCGCCGCCTGCGCGATCAGCGCGGCAAGGACGAGGCTCGACAGGGCGAACAGTGCGAAACGCACCGCGACCCGGTTAACCGTCGCCTGCACCAGGCTGTGGACGACACGCAGCGCGACATAGGCCCAGGCAAGCGTCACGTTGATACCTTCGCCGTGCCCGACATAGGCGAGCACGATCGCGACCGCATAGAACAGCGTCGGCGCTTCGTGGAGGTGATTGTAATTATGCGCCTTCCACTGGACCTCGCGCGGCAGCAGCCGGTCGAGCGAGGCGTCGGGATCGCTGGCGAGGCTGTCGGGATCGACCTTCGCCTTTTGCATCGCGGGCAGGCGGGTGGCGTACATCCACGCCCACATCACCATGGTCCACACCATCAGCGCGACCGCCGGTTGCAGGATCGCCATGCCCGAAAGGATGATCTGGTCGCGCATTTTCCCGCTCCTCAGATCGCGGTCGGATCGGCGAAGGCGGTCGCCATGACCGCTCGCACCGCAAGCACGATGAGCGCGATGCTCGAAGCGAGGAACAGGCCGAACCGCACGGGGATCGTGTTTACGAGAATCTGCCAGAGCGAATGGATGACCCGCAGGCCCAAATAGATCCACGCCAGCGTCACATCGAGCGCCGCTGGTCCCATGACTGCGAGGATCAGGACGGTTGCATAGAAAAGCGTCGGCTGTTCGTGGAGATGCGTGTGGTTGTGCGCCGGCCAGTTCGCCCTGTCGGGAATCACCCCTTCGAGATCGGCCCCGCGCACGCCCTGTTTTCGCGGCAGGGTGGACTTGTCTTCCACCCTGGCGATCGCGCCGAAACGCGACGGAATGATCCACAGCATGACGATGAGTGTCCACACCATCAGCATGGCGGCGGGCGCGAGAATCTGGGCCTGCATCAACTGATCCCCTGTTGATCCGTATTGGTCCGACACCTGCTGAAGCGGCCGGGGATTGTCAATTCAACCGATCGGACCGCCCTATCGCGCGGCAAGGACATGCAACTGGAAATAGCCGAGCCTGCCGCGGGTCTGCCGGTGCGTCAGGCCGCGCGCTGCCGCGACCTGCCGGGCGGCCTCGGGCAGGGTGTGGCGGGTCTCGACGTGGAACTTCGCGAGCCAGGCGTGGAGTCCCTTTTCGAGCGGGCCGGGCAGGCCCGACAGGTCGCCGAAATCGACCACGTGAAGCTCGCCCCCGGGCGCCAGATGCGAAGCGGCATGGTCCAACGCGCCTTCCCAGTCCGGGATCATGGAAAGCGAATAGGACAGGACAATGCGGTCGAAACCCTGCGCCGCCTCGCCGAACAATGAGGCCGGATCGAAGGCGCAAGCATCGCCCTGTCCCAGGCGCGCCTCGGGGCCGAGAGCCTTGCGCGCGTTCTTGAGCATCTCTTCCGAAATATCGAGCCCGTAGAGGCGCACGCCCGGCCATTTCGCCTTGACCTTTGCAAGGTTGCGCCCGGTTCCACAGGCGATTTCGAGCACACGCATGCCGGGGCGGGCTGCCAGCCCGTCGATCAGGGTGTCGCGCCCGAAAAGGTAGTACTTGCGCGTCAGGTCATAGATGTGGCGCTGGCCGCGATAGACGCTGTCCATCAGCGCCGCATGGCCGGTACCTTGTGCCTGCGCCATCAGGCGAGCTCGTAAAGGTGCACGCCGCCATAGATCGAGGACCGGTCGCGCCGGGTGAGGTCGGCCGATTGCTCCTCGAGGTACCGCCACTTCGACAGGATCGCATCGTCGAGGCAGCCGGGCAGCAGGCTCGGCTCGGCGGCGGTGCGGAACAGGACCCGCGCACCGGGACGGCTGGCGCGGGTGATGCGGCCCCACAGGTCATCGAGCTGGGCGTTGTTCATCCAGTCCTGCGCATCGAGCAGCACGAAGCGGTCGAGGCTCGCCTCCGCCTGATCACCGATCCAGTGGACCATGTTGGCGTTGACGACGTCGATCCGGTCGACCCGCTCGCGCATGGTCTCCCAGTTGGCACGCTGGAGATAGGGCGGCAGCGGCGCGCTTTCGGAACGGTCATAGCCACGTGCGAAGGCCTGCCAGGCGAAGTAATTGTCTTTGATCTCGAAATCGCAGGCGAGCTTTTCGAGCCGGCGCCGCAGGACCTCGGCCATGCGTTCGTCGCCTGCGAGATGTTCGAACTGGGCGGGCGGGATGCCGAGGCCGAACAGCGAGGCGGGCTGGCTGGTGAGCCAGCGCACGAATTTCTTGTCGAAGACCGGCGCCAGTTCACGCTCGAAAACCTCGCGCTGTTCCTCCAGCGTCTCGGCCTCGAGCACTTTCGACAGATCGATCTTGTAAAGCTTGGCGAATAGGTGGGCAAGGCCGATGAAATTGCCGAGCAGTCCCTTGCGGTAGAGCCCGCGGGTGAAATAGCTGATCCGCCGCCGCCCGCGAATGTCGCGCTTTTCCCAGTACTTGCGCGATTCCGCATCGAGATGCGGGGCGATCATCGTGCGATAGACCTGCGCGTTTTCCTTGTGGTCGGCATGGGCGAAGAAGCGGTGGAAACGCTCGTAATTGGGCAGGTGCCGGATCGCCGTGATCTTGAGCTGGCCCAAGGCCACGTGCGCCCGGTTGAGATCGACCGCGGTGACCTGCGCAGGGCCAGCGGTGAGATAGGACAGCGCGTTGCAGCTTCCGCTCGCAATGCACATCAGGCGAGTGTCGGGGCCTATCTCCAGCCCCTCCATGTCGACCACCGGGTCTTCCCAGATCTGGGCATAGACCAGCCCCTTGAACGCCAGCGCGAAGGCCTTGTCGAGGAGTTTGTCCCCGACCTTCGCGTCCTTGCGCACCACCGCGTCTTCGATGATCCGCTTTGCCTGAGCTGCCATGTTCGTGCCCGTCCTTTGGGTTGCGTCAGAGCGCGGTCATATTGCCGCTGCGTGTCGCCAATGTGACTGTATCCACAGCCTCTTGCCAGAAGCGTGCGATCGTTTCGTCCTAGCTTGCGAGCATCCGGGCGAAGCGATCGGGATCAGCATTGCCGCCGGTGAGCATTATCACGGTCTCTTCGTCCAGCGGAACCTTGCCCGCGAGCGCCGCCGCAAGCGCCGCCGCGCCGCCCGGTTCGACGACGAGGCGCAGGTTGGAGAAGGCCCAGCGCTGCGCTGCTCGCACCTCGTCGTCGGTGACGGTGACGCCCGGCTCGGCGCGGCCATGCAAGACCGCCAGGTTCACCGGCTTGGTCGCGGTCGGCTGGAGCGCGTCGCAGATCGTCGCGGGTGCATCCGGAGAGGCATGGACGATCTCTCCGCGTGCGATGGCCTGCCCGACCATGTCCCAGCCTTCCGGTTCGACCACGTGGATGGCCGTATTGGGGCAGGCGAGGGCGAGCCCCGCAGCCAGCCCTCCGCCACCGCAGCACACGATGAACCGCGAAGGCCTGCGTCCGGTCCGGCTCCGAAGCTGTGCCTGTGCTTCCAGCCCTGCCGTGCCCTGTCCCTCGATCACGCGGGGATCGCCGAACGCATGGACGAGTGTGCCGCCGCGCTGCTCGATTACCCGTGCGGCGACCTCGTCGCGGTCCTCGCCGGGCCGGTCGTAGAGAACGATCTCCGCCCCCAGCGCGCGCGTGTTGTCGAGTTTCACCCGCGGCGCATCGCGCGGCATCACGATGGTTGCGCGCTTGCCCATCTCGCGCGCCGCCCATGCGACGCCCTGCGCGTGATTCCCGGACGAGACCGCGACGACGTTTTCGCCATCGACATGGCTCAGCGCCCACCACGCGCCCCTGTTCTTGAACGCGCCGATCGGTTGCAGATTCTCGCACTTCAGATGGACGCGCACGCCCGCGATCTCGGCCGGAAGCAGGGGCGTCGCGGAAAGGCCCAGTTCCTGCCATTCCTGAAAGGCGAGCATGACGCCTTCGCCGCTCGGTTCGGGATCATTGCGGATCATTTGTCCCCCCTAGCGCATTCGACTAAGGCACGCGCAAGATTCGAATTCGAAAGGGCACCAACATGTCGACAGTCTTGGTAATCGGAGCGGGCGGGGTCAGCTCGGTCTGCGTCCACAAGATGGCGATGAACAAGCACATCTTCACCGATATCCACCTTGCCAGCCGCACCCGTTCCAAATGCGACGCGATCGCCGCCAGCGTGAAGCAGCGCACTGGGGTGGATGTCGCGACCTACGAGATCGACGCCGAGGAAGTCCCGGCGATGGTCAATCTCATCCGCAAGGTTAAGCCGTCGCTCGTCGTCAATCTCGCGCTGCCGTACCAGGACCTGCCGATCATGGATGCCTGCCTCGAAGCGGGCGTCGACTATCTCGACACGGCCAATTACGAACCCAAGGACGAGGCCAAGTTCGAATACAAGTGGCAATGGGCCTATCACGACCGATTCAAGGAGGCGGGGCTGATGGCGCTGCTCGGTTCCGGTTTCGATCCGGGCGTGACCAGCGTGTTCACCATGTGGCTGAAGAAGCATCGCCTCAAATCGATCCGCCAGCTCGACATTCTCGACTGCAATGGCGGCGATCACGGCCAGGCCTTCGCGACCAATTTCAATCCGGAAATCAACATCCGCGAAGTCACCGCGCCTGCGCGCCATTGGGAAAACGGCGAATGGGTCGAAACCCCGGCGATGACCACCCGGACTCAGTTCGACTTCGAGGCGGTGGGGACGAAAGCCGCCTACATGATGTATCACGAGGAGCTCGAGAGCATCACGAAATTCAATCCGGAAATCGAGCGCGCGCGCTTCTGGATGACCTTTGGCGATGAATACATCAAGCACCTGACCGTGCTGCAGAATGTCGGCATGACTCGGATCGATCCCGTCAAGTATCAGGGCAAGGAGATCATCCCGCTGCAATTCCTCGCCGCTGTCCTTCCCAAGCCCGAAACATTGGGCGAGACGACCAAGGGCAACACGAACATCGGCGTGATCGCGACCGGTGAGGCGATCGACGGATCGGGCGAGAAGACGTTCTACATCAACAACATCTGCAGCCACGAAGCCGCCTATGAGGAAACCGGCAACCAGGCGGTCTCCTACACGACCGGCGTGCCTGCGATGATCGGCGCGGCGATGATGGTGAGCGGTCAGTGGCGCGGGGAGGGCGTGTTCAACATGGAGGAGATGGACCCCGATCCCTTCATGGAAATGCTCAACGCGCATGGCCTGCCGTGGCAGGTGAAGGAGCTTTCCGGGCCGGTGGATTTCTGAGGAACCCAAGATGGAAACCAAGGCCGGCGATCCGGGCGCCTTCGCCCATTTCGACCTTTCGCGCGTCGACAGCCCCGCCTTCGTCGTCGACGCGGCGAAGCTGCGCGCCAATTGCCAGGTCCTCGCCGACATTCGCGATGCGGCAAGCGCGGACGGGGCGTGCATCAAGGTGTTCGCCGCGTTGAAGGCGTTCTCGATGTGGTCGACCGCGCCTATCATCGGCGAATATCTCGACGGCGTATCCACTTCAGGCCTCTGGGAAGCGCGGCTCGCGAGCGAATTCTATGACGGCGAAATCGCGACCTATTCCGCCGCCTTCAAGCCCGACGAGCTTGAGGAGGTCTGTCGCCTCTCAGACCATGTCATCTTCAATTCGCCCGGCCAGATGCGCCGCGCCGCTCTGATCCTCGACCAGGCGGCGGCGACCGGGGGCGATGTGTCGGTCGGCCTGCGCATCAATCCGCAGGTCGCGACGGGGGAGGTGCCGCGCTACGACCCGTCTTCGCCCGGCTCGCGGCTCGGCTTCCCGCTCGACCAGCTGACCGAAGAGCACATGGAGGGCGTCGAGGGCATTCATTTCCACAATCTGTGCGAGCAGAGCTTTGAGCCGCTCGCGCGGACATGGGACCGGGTGTTCGACGCGATCGAGCCTTGGTTTGGCCAGCTCAAATGGATCAACATGGGCGGCGGCCACCACATCACGCGCGCCGATTACGAGCGCGAGGAACTGGTCGAATTCCTCAAGGACGCCGCCGCGGATACGGGCGCTGAAATCATCATAGAGCCGGGCGAGGCGGTCGCGCTCGATGCGGGAATCCTCGTCGGAACCCTGCTCGATACCGGCTTCAACGAGGTGCCGATCGGCGTCGCCGACGTGTCGGCCACCTGCCACATGCCCGACGTGATCGAGGCGCCCTATCGCCCCGCCATGCTGAACGAACTCACTGACGACAGCATCCCGATCCGGCTCGGCGGGCCGTCCTGCCTCGCCGGCGATGTCATCGGCGACTACCGCCTACCGGTCCCCGCAGAGCCCGGCGCGCGCTTCGCGTTTCTCGACCAGGCGCATTATTCGATGGTCAAGACCAACACCTTCAACGGGGTCGCCCTGCCGAGCATCTGGCTGTGGGACAGCGAGACCGACGCGCTCGAATGCGTCAGGCGCTTCGAATACGAGGATTTCCGGAATCGCCTGAGCTGAAGGGTCAGAGCCCCTTGCGACCGAAGCCGCCGCCGGCGCGGCGCTTGGCGAATTGGGCTGCATCCTCGCGGGGCAATGGGGTGGGTCGCGTCTCGTTCGCGATTACACGGCCGCGCTCGTTCTGATTGATCGACAGGGCAAGCCGGGCCAGCGCCGCGAACTGGTCGGCAGTCTCCTCGGCCAGAAGCCGGTCCTTTTCCGGGTCCATCGATCCGCTTTCGAACAGGTTCTCGCGCTGCTCGACCGCCACGATCACCTCGCCTTTAGCGAACAGGGCGCGCACGGCCTTGCCGTGGAACGCCTTCTCCAGCGCGACGAGGTGTTCGACATAGGCCGGGTGGACCAGCACGCGCGCTTCGACCGCGTCGTCGGAATAGAGGTCGAACACGTCCTCGAAGGCGGGATGGACCTGATCGACATAGGCAAGGGCATGGCCGCCGAAATCGACGCTGTTCTTCTTCCCGCCAAGCCCGAACCAGGTCTTGTGCCTCCCGGCGCGCTGGAGCAGCGTGGACGAGCCGAAATCGCGCCCGAAACGCATGCGCACGATCACGCCGCGGAACACTGTCTCCCAGCGACGGTTCTTGCCCGATCCGCGCCGCACTTCAAGATGCGCTTCGTAGAGCCCGAATTCGTGGCCTTCGAGCGATCCGTGCCAGTGATCCTCGAAGCTGTCCCTGTCATGGCGCGGCACCAGGCCGTAGCGTTTGGCCGCCGCGAATTCGGCCCCCGGCTCGACATCGTGTTCGTAGGTAATGCCGAGGCTTTTCGCGATGCCCGAATTGATTCCGATCTTGATCGACCTCTTCGCCTTCGCGATCGGGAGATAGCCCCACCACGACATGCCCATCATCCCGGCGGCGAACAGCATGAAGCGCCAGCCGTCGAACCACGGGGCGAACCAGACGAAGGCCATGGTCGGCATCATGAGAGCGACCCCCCATGTCCAGCGGTCGATCGCCTGCTTTTTCGCAGCGAAGCGCACCTCGGCCTGGCCGGCGAGCCAGTCCCCGAGTTCGCCCTGCATCAGGCCGTTCACGTCCGCGCGCATTGTCCGCTTTCCTGCCGCTTTCCCTTAACCAATTGCGGCTAACATAACGGCGGCCCGGTAAAGGAGGGGTGAGCAAATGGTCGATATTCTTGGCTGGTTCTGGACTTCGGCGATTCTCGTGATCGCGGTTGCGGCATTGCTGCTGGTCATCGGCATCTACAACAATCTCGTCTCGCTGCGGCAGAATGTCCGGCAGGGCGTCGCCGATATCGACGCGCAATTGCGCCAGCGCCACGATCTCATCCCCAATCTCGTCGAGACGGTGAAGGGTTATGCGGGGCACGAATCCTCCACCCTCGAGGCGGTGGTCGACGCGCGCAACCGTGCCGCCCGGAGCGGCCCGAACACCGCGAGCGAACAGGGATTGCGCATTGCGCTCGACAACCTGCTTGCGCTGGGCGAGGCCTATCCCGACCTCAAGGCGAGCGCCAATTTCCAGGAATTGCAGCGCGAACTCGCCGACGTGGAGGACAAGCTCGCCGCTGCCCGCCGGGCGCTGAACGCGGCGGTCGCGCGGTTCAATTCGGCGCGCGAATCCTTCCCCGCAGTGCTGTTTGCGGGCGCTCTCGGTTTCAACGAGGCCGATTTCAACCGCCTCGACGACAGCGAGAAGGGTACGGTCGACCAGGTCCCCGCGATCTCGTTCTGACGAACAGGCGGCACGGTCCGCCGACAGCGCGCATCCATACGGAACTTCGCTGCGCATTTGCGTTGATTTACAACGCCGAACGCGGCGAGCCGCCGTGCCCGCACGATGCGCGAGAGATTTATCATTGCGCGCCGGCGCAAAGTCTCTATATGCGCGCTTCCTCTGCCCCAAGGGACATGACCGCAAGGCAGGCTCAAACCGTTTGGTTCAACGCTAAACCTCTGGGGGTCCCTTGAATTGCGCACATTTCCTGACGCCAAGGCTGTAGCCCGGACGCTTCGTCCGGACGAACCTGTCATCCTCAACCGCCCGCATGCTGCGCGGCGGGCCGCGGAATTCTTTGTCGGCAAGTTCCCCGGCAAGGTGCTCTACGCGGTCAAGGCCAATCCCGCGCCCGACCTGATCGAGGTGCTGTGGGATGCGGGGGTGACCCATTACGATGTCGCCTCGATCGCCGAGGTGCGGCTGGTGCGCGCTGCGCTGCCGGATGCGGTGCTGTGCTTCATGCACCCGATCAAGACGCCGAGCGCGATCCGCGAGGCCTATCACCAGCATGGCGTGAAGACCTTCAGCCTCGACACGATCGAGGAGCTGGAGAAGATCGTCGAGGCGTGCCGCGACCCCGAGACGGGGGAGCCGGCGCATGACCTGCGCCTGTGCGTGCGCCTGCGCGTTTCCTCCGAATACTCCGAGCTCAGCCTAGCCAGCAAGTTCGGCTGCGATCTCACCGACGCGCCCGCGCTGCTGCAGCAGGTTCGCCAGCATTGCGACTGGCTCGGCGTGTGCTTCCATGTCGGCAGCCAGGCGATGACGCCGTTCGCTTTCGTCCAGGCGCTGGACCGCACCCGCGCTGCCATCGCCGAAGCCTCGGTCGTCATCGACATGATCGACGTGGGCGGCGGTTTCCCGAGCATCTATCCCGGGATGGAGCCGCCCCCGCTCGAAGATTACTTCGCGATCATCCACCACCATTTCTACGCGCTCCCCATCGCCTACAATGCGGAGCTGTGGTGCGAGCCTGGCCGCGCGCTGTGCGCGGAATACAGCTCGATGATCGTCAAGGTCGAAAAGCGCCGCGGCAACGAGCTGTTCATCAACGACGGAGCCTATGGCGCGCTCTACGACGCGGCCCATGTCGCGTGGCGCTTTCCCGTTGCCGCGCTCGAGGACGATCTGCGCGACGCGGCCGAGGATTTCGCCTTTTACGGGCCGACCTGCGACGATGCCGATTACATGGCCGGCCCGTTCTCGCTTCCCGGCGACATCCAGGCGGGCGATTATATCGAAATCGGCATGCTGGGCGCCTATGGTGCGGCGATGAAGACCGGTTTCAACGGTTTCGGCAACGCGGAAAAGGTCGTGGTCACCGACGAACCGATGATGAGCTGCTTCACCGGCGAGCGCGATCGGCCGGCGAGCGACAACGTCGTGAACCTGCGCTAGGGACGATCGGAACGGGGCGATCTGGGTGGCGGCGCTGGTCGCCGGCTTGGACGCGTCGACCGGTTCGAGGCTGCCCTTGTCCGGCAGCGTTCCGATGCGGCTGCGGCATCCAATCACCGGCTCGCCGCATTGCCGGATCCAAAGGGTTGTGTTCACTGCCCGCTGTATTACAGCGCTGATACACCCTTGGGAGAATGTCCGGATGCCGCGCACCCTTCTGCTGTTCATCGTCGCCTTGTTCGCAGCAAGCCCGCTTGGGGCCGAGGACGCCGTCGATACGGCCTCCGCGGCACCTGCGGAGCCGGTGCGCGTGATGATCCTGGGCAGTTATCACTTCGCCAATCCCGGACGCGGCATGGCCAACATGCAGGTCGACGACGTCCTTGCCGAGCGTCGCCAGCGCGAGATCGCCGTTCTGGTCGAAAGCCTTGCCCGCTGGCAGCCGACCAAGATCGCGGTCGAAACCGTCGCGAGCACGCCCGATCTTACGCTTGCAGGCTATGCCCGGGCCGAGGAATTGCTCGGACGGAGCGCGAATGAAAGCGTGCAGATCGGCTACCGTCTCGCCCGGATGCTCGATCATGGCGCGGTCTACGGCTTCGATGAGCAGGCGGAAAGCGGCGAGCCAGGCTATTTCCCGATGGGCGCGGTCGTCGCCCACGCCGAGAAGACCGGGCGGATTGAGGTGATCGAGCGCTTGAAGCGCGAAATCGATGCGCGCATCGCGGACGAACAGGCCCGGCTTGCCGAGCAGTCGATTGCCGAATCCCTTATCGTCCACAACGATCCCGACCGTCTCGATGCGGATCACGACCGTTTCTATTACGCTTTGCTCGCGATTGGCGATGCCGACGAACAGCCCGGCGCAGTGCTCAACGCGATGTGGTACATGCGCAATGCCAAGATGTTCACCAAGCTCATGCAGGTGGCCGAGCCCGGCGATCGGGTGCTCGCCGTGGTGGGCAGCGGGCACGCCGCCTGGCTGCGCGACCTCACCCGCCGCATGCCGGGCTACGAGCTGGTCGAATCGCTCCCCTATGTCCGCGCGGCGGCGATCGCTTCGCAGGCCGGGGCGGAGGATTAGGCCGCGAGCGGGGCGAGTTCGTCTGCGATCAGGCGCAGCACCGATGGCTTGAAGCCGATTTCGAAATGGCCGGCGCGCACCTCGATATTGGTGGTCCGGGGAAGCTCTGTTTCGACGCAGCAATCCGAGGCGACGATCCCGTCGCTGCGCGAATGGATCGCGAGCGAGCGCACCGGTGTCGGCTCCTTGCTGCGGGCGATCTGGCGGCTGGCGACCGGGTCGTCGAGCCGATGCCGGGCCACCTTCTCGTAAAGCGGCCAGGCGCGATTGGCGTATGGGTTGCCGGTGAATGGCGCGCTCAGCGAGACGACGCGGGTGACCAGTTCGGGCCGGGCGCGGGCAACCATGCGGGCGACGATGCCCCCCATGCTCCAGCCGATCAGCGCCACCGGCCGCCCCGCTTCCCGCACGCGCCGTTCGACCGCTTCGATCGCGCATTCGTTGTGAAGCCCGATCGTGCGCCGGCCCATATTGCGTCCGAGGCCCCAGCCTTGCGCGTCGAACCCGCAGCGCCTCAGATACCGGCGCATGAAAAGGGTCGATCGGTCGGTGAACCCGAAACCCGGCACGACGATGACGGGAATGCGCCGACGCGCGGTCCGGCGTTTCGGCCAGTGCCGTGCGAGGCGCAGGGGCAGCGTCACCACGGTCTTGAGGAAACGCGGGATCTCGAGCCAGTAGAGAATGCGCGAACCCAGACCGCCGGGCATGCTTCTTTCGTGGGTTTCCTGCGGCCTTTGCATCATGGCTTTTTCGTCACGCTTCATGCCGGGAAAACGCCGCACGCGGCGCTTTGTGCCGGAAATCGGCTATCGCTTGCCGCGCTTTCAATGGCTTGCTCGCGCGTGCTTGCCGGGGGCGCGTTTTTCTGGCCTATCGCGCCTGTCGGTGGGAGCGGAAGGCCCGATGTTTCACAAGAGATGGAAGGAAGGCGATCCGCTGCCGCGCATTATGAGGAGCGCGCGATGGCGCTCCATCCTGGTCGTGCTGCTGTGCGCGGGATTCTTCGCGTTCTCGTATTATTCCATCGATGCGCGCTTCGTGCCCGAAAACTCGCCCGAAAAGGATTTCTGGAACGGCGTGTTCTGGATGACGGTATCGGGGATCTGCTTCGCCGCCTTTCTCCCCTCGGTCTTTGTCCCGACCCGCGTGACGATGGATTCCGAAGGCTTCACCGTGCGCAATTTCTGGCGGGGCGAAAAGATCTACCGCTGGAAGGACATCGCGCATTTCGACATCACCCCCGGCAGCTACCCCATGGTCTACTGGCTGGACAAGGTCAGGAAGGAGAGGCGGTGGCGCCATATCTACGATCATGACCACAGGCTGCCGAGCGCCCTTTGGCAGCACCGGCCTATGGACCGTTTCCTGATCCTGTCGGGCTGGCTCGATGAATACAACGAACGTCAGGCGAAGCGCCGGTGAAACTCACTCGAAGCCGACGAAACGCGCCGCTTCGGCGACGCTCTTGCGCTTCGATACCACCGCATTCGCCGGAAAGTCGGGGTCCGGCCAGCCCATCGCGACCGCCTTCATGATGACCTGGTCATCGGGGATGTTCGCATGTTCGCGCACGACCGGGCTCTGCATGATCCCCTGCGAGTTGATGACGCAGCCCAGGCCGCGCGACCACGCCGCATTGACCAGGGCTGTCGTCACCGCGCCGCAATCGAAGGCGGTGTCGTCGCTGTCGCCAAGCTCCCTGTCATAGGTGACGATCACGCAGACCGGCGCGTCGAACTGGCGAAATCCGCGCAGTACCCAGTCCTGCCGGCCCTCCTTGTCGTCGCGCTCGATGCCCATTGCGCCGAACAGCTGCTTGGCGACCTCGACCTGGCGTTCGCGGTGGACGCCTTCGAAAGCGTGCCCGCGGCGAAATTCGCGGCTGTCTGGAACGCCGGCGAGGATGTTCTCCGTGTTGCCCTTGCGGATCCGGTCCAGCGGTTCGCCTGTGATGACATGGAAATGCCATGGCTGGGTGTTCATGCTGGTGGGCGAACGCATCGCCATCGCCAGCACTTCCTCGATCAGCGCACGCGGCACGGCACGATCGAGATAGCCCCGGATCGAGCGGCGAGTGAGCACGATTTGCGAATATGTCTGGTCAGGCGATCCGCCCACGTATCTCTCTCCCGGATCTCTTTCGGCGAGAGAGCTAGCGCAGCGCGCGCGCCCCGCAAAGGACGCTACGGCCCGGCTGGCCGCTCAGGCCGCCTTGCGCAGCTTGATCTCGAGCCGGTCCCAGATCTCGACCAGCGCGTCCGTCAGCTCGTCCATCATCGGCTCGGTGTGCATCGGGCCGGGGGTGAAGCGCAGGCGTTCGGTCCCGCGCGGGACGGTGGGGAAGTTGATCGGCTGGACGTAAACCCCGTATTCGGCGAGCAGGATGTCGCTGATCTGCTTCGCGCGCAACGGATCGCCCACCATCAGCGGCACGATGTGGGTCGTCGAATCCATCACCGGAAGGCCCGCTTCGGCGAATTTCAGCTTGAGCATGGCGGCATTGGCCTGCTGCGCCTCGCGCTCGACGCTTGATTGCTTGAGGTGCCTGACCGAGGCGAGCACGCCCGCGACGAGCACCGGTGAAAGCGAGGTCGTGAAGATGAAGCCCGGCGCGTAGCTTCGGATGCAGTCGATCACCCGCTTGTCGGCCGCGATATAGCCGCCCATCACCCCGAACGCCTTGCCGAGCGTGCCTTCGATGATGTCGATCCGGTTCGCAGCCCTGTCGCGTTCGGAGATGCCGCCGCCGCGCTCGCCATACATGCCGACTGCATGGACCTCGTCGATATAGGTCAGCGCGTTGTATTCTTCCGCCAGATCACAGATCGCATGGATCGGGGCGACGTCGCCTTCCATCGAATAGACGCTTTCGAACGCGATCAGCTTGGGCGTCTCGGGATCTTCTGCGGCGAGCAGTTCCTTGAGGTGCGCAAGATCGTTGTGGCGGAATACGCGCTTCTCGCAGCCCGAATTGCGGATGCCTGCGATCATGCTCGCATGGTTGAGTTCATCGGAGAAAATCACGCAACCCGGCAGCAGCTTCGCCAGCGTGGAAAGCGTCGCGTCGTTCGAGACATAGCCGCTAGTGAACAGCAGCGCGCCTTCCTTGCCGTGGAGATCGGCAAGCTCGGCCTCAAGTTCGACGTGGAAGTGCGTGTTGCCGCCGATATTGCGTGTGCCGCCCGACCCTGCGCCGACATCGTGCAGCGCCGATTCCATCGCGCCGATCACCTTGTCGTGCTGACCCATCGCGAGATAGTCGTTGGAACACCACACCGTGATCGGTTTCGGCCCGTTATGGCCGTGAAAGCAGCGCGCATTGGGATAGGCACCCTTGTTGCGCATGATGTCGATGAAGACGCGGTAGCGGCCTTCCTCGTGGAGGCGATCGATCGCCTGGTCGAAGATCTGGTCGTAGTTCACGTCGCGCCGGCTCTTGTCTGCTGCTTGTCCGAAGGATCCCTTGGGGACGCACTATCTAGGATTTGCGTTGGCGTTTGACCACCCGCGATCTTTGCAAGTGGTTTGCAGCCTTTCAGAACGCTTCGGGAGGGGAAAAGCCACGCGCTGCAAGGCACGGCCCGAGCCCCGTTGCCGCTTCAACGGGGCCGGTGACGACGAAGCGCGCGGGGCCGGAGGCGGCGATGTCCTGCCCTTCAAGCAGATGCGCTATGCGCCGCGCGATCCCGTCCGCCCCGTCGACGAGCGTCACGTCCGGCCCGAAGGCCGCGCCCAGCTCCTCGCGGAGCAGCGAGAAATGCGTGCAGGCGAGCACCAGCGTGTCGATCGCCTCCCCGCGCTCCATGGCGGCAAGGCCCGCTCTCGCCTCTTCCACCGCCGCAAGATCGAGCGGTTTGCCGCGCAGCTTGTCCTCGGCCAGCGCGACGAGCCCGGGTGCGGCAATTCGGTGAAGCAGCTTGCCATTCGCGAATTGCGCCTCGAGATC
Source organism: Erythrobacter litoralis (assembly GCF_001719165.1). Lineage (NCBI taxonomy): Bacteria > Pseudomonadati > Pseudomonadota > Alphaproteobacteria > Sphingomonadales > Erythrobacteraceae > Erythrobacter > Erythrobacter litoralis. The sequence continues at coordinate 1,902,550 of NZ_CP017057.1, read as the reverse complement.
ATCGACATAGGCCTGGCGGATCGTGGCGCCCGTGCCGACCAGACCCATGACGCCCGTTCGGGTCATCGCGGCGGCGGGCTTGATCGCGGGGACCGTGCCGACGATCGGCACCTCGAGCACGTCGCGCACCATGCCCAATGCGATGGTGGAGGCGGTGTTGCAGGCGATGCAGACGAGGCGGGGGGCGAAACGTTCGCTCATCCGTCCGAGGAGGCCGGCGACGCGCGCTGCGACCTGCGGCTCTGTCTTGGTGCCATAGGGCAGGCCGGCAAGGTCGGCGGCGTAGATCACCGGTGCATCGGGAAGGGTCCGCCGCAGCGCGTCGTATACGGACAGCCCACCGACGCCGGAATCGAACAGCAGGATCGGGGAGCAAGCGTCGGTCATCGGAGCGAGGCGATGGCCGAGGGCGGCGCACCGGTCAACTCTCCGGCGCAGACCTGGTCTCGATGACGCCCGTGCTCTTTATGCCCATCGAGGCAAGCCGGGCGCCATGCCACGCATGAAACTCGCGAAAAGATATGCGACCGTCCGCGTTGATGTCGGCGGTAGAGTAGAAATCGGCCAGCGCCGCGGCATCATGGCCTTTGTCCGAAACTTCTTCATCCCGGCCATTTTCGGCGGTGTCCAGGGCAATGACCGCTGTCATGAAAGGCGATTCCGGATCTTCCAGAAACCCGCTCGCGTCGTGGTCGAGCAGGTTGAAGATCGGCTCGGGATTGGTGTCTATCTCGATGGCGCTGGCCGCGGCAGACGGGTCGATATTCGCTGCGGGCGGATCGGCGGGCGCAAGCGCAAGGGATAGAAGAGTGGCGAAACACATGGCAATTCCTCCAATGACCAAAGGTTGGGGCTGCCTTGATCGCCGTTTCTGCTGATCTGATTGAAGGTCCGCCGAACCGTTTACTGCCTGACCGTAAGCTTCCGCCTCCGCCAGCATCCGCGCCGCTTCGCGCGAGGAAAGCACGTTAAGCTTCGTGCGAGCAGACTTCAGCCGCTTTTCAACCGCATGATGCGAGATGCCGAGTTCCCGCGCGATTTCCTTCGCCGTCTTGTGGTCCAGCCAGAGGCGCAGGCAGTCCTTTTCGCGATCGGTGAGGCGGCCTGTGGAGTTCCTATCATGCATGCCCACCACATTAGCGTTTCTCGGTCCGATGCCAAACTACGGTCGGACCGTAAATGGCTCAGCACGTGCGCTGAAAACGCTAAAGTTTCGACGAATCGCCAAGTAACGGTAAGGGGACGCCATGGAACCGTTTATCGCCGCATTGCTGGGCTACCTTTCGGGCTCGATTCCCTTCGGCCTGCTGCTTACGCTCGCCGCGGGCAAGGGCGACGTGCGCAAGCAGGGGAGCGGCAATATCGGTGCGACCAACGTGTTGCGCACCGGGTCCAAGTGGTTGGCGGCGGCCACTTTGCTGCTCGACCTGTTGAAGGGACTGGCTCCTGTCATCGCGGCGGGGATGCTGTGGCCGGGCGAGACGGGGGAGGTCGCCAAGGCGTTCGCGGCGGCTGGCGCGGTGCTGGGGCACTGCTTCCCGGTCTGGCTCGGCTTCAAGGGCGGGAAGGGCGTTGCCACCAACGCGGGCGTTTCCTTCGGTCTCGGCTGGCCGATCGGGCTCGCCTACGCGCTGGTCTGGCTATCGGTGCTCGGCATTTTCCGCATTTCCTCGCTCGCCGGGATGAGCGCGGTCGTTGCCGCCGCCGCCGCCGCTCCGCTGTTCGGCTATCCGGAATATTTTCCCGTCCTTGCCGCGATCGCCGCGGTGATATTCTGGCTCCATCGGGAAAACATCGCGCGCCTGATGAAGGGCGAGGAGCCGAAAGTGGGGGGCAGCAAGGCGTGAGCCTGTCGCAGGCCGAAGCGTTCGCGCGCATCAGCCTGCTGCGCTCGCCCGATATCGGGCCCGTAAGCTATACGCAGCTGCTCGCCCGCTTCGGCACGGCGGCAGAGGCCCTGGACGCGCTGCCCGATCTCGCGCGGCGCGGCAGGGACGCCTACCGCCCCGCGCCCGCCGACCGGATCGAGCGCGAGGTCGAGGCGGTGCGAAGGGCGGGCGCCCGCTATCTCCTCCACGACCAGCCCGATTATCCCGCGCTGCTCGGCGAACTCGAGAGCGCGCCGCCGATCCTTACCTGTCGCGGCGACCTTTCGCTGGCCGCCAGGCCCTGCGTGGCGATGGTCGGCGCGCGCAACGCCTCGGCGGCAGCTGTGAAGCTCGCGCGCACTTTCGGCCAGGGGCTGGCGGAGGCGGGCTTCACCGTCGTCTCCGGCCTTGCGCGCGGAATCGACGAGGCGGCGCATGAAGGTGCGATGCCCGCAACCATCGGCGTCATCGCGAGCGGGATCGACATCGCTTATCCGCCCCAGCACTCGGACCTTCAGGAGCGGATCGCGAGCGAGGGCCTGCTGATCGCGGAACAGCCCCCGGGGACGGAGCCGCGAGGCCGCCATTTCCCGTCCCGCAACCGCATCATCGCCGGGCTTGCCGCCGGCACGCTGGTGGTTGAGGCCGCGCCCAAATCCGGCTCGCTCATCACCGCAAGGCTCGCAGGAGAGGCGGGACGCGAGGTCATGGCGATTCCCGGCTCGCCGCTCGACACCCGTTCGCAGGGATGCAACCAGCTGATCCGGGACGGCGCGGTGCTGGTCCAGTCGGTTGATGAGGTGGTCGAACTGCTCGAAGGCTTCACCGGAAGCCCGCGCTCGACCTTTCGGGTGGCGGAAGGCGCTTCGGCCTTCGATTACGAGGAATTGCGAAAGCTCGAATGGGGCGAAGCGCGCGAGGAGCATGGCGGCGATGTGATCGCCGGGCTGTTGACGAAGGCGCCGATCGCACTCGACGAACTGGTCCGCCAGTCGGGCGCTAGCCCTGCGGCGGTCCACATGGCGCTGCTCTAGCTGGAACTGGCGGGCGAGATCGAACGCCACGATGGCGGGCTGGTGAGCCTGCCCGGGGCTTAATCCCGCTCGGCGAAGATTACCCCGCAGGCGATCCGCTGGCCGGTCGATCCGGGGGGCTCCGCCTTGTAATCGTCGCCCTTTGCATGGACCATAACCGCCGATCCGTCCGCATCGTCTAGCGTGAAGGGATAGCGGTTGTCCTCCTGCGGTGAAAGGGTCAGCTGCGGCGCGAAGAAATCGGCATTCGCCGTGCCGTCCGCCTCGACCACGATGTTGGGCAGGTCGCCGACGTGATAGCCGCCCTCGCTGTCGAATCCGTGCTTGGCGCGCAGCGGATCGTAATGGCCTCCGGCGGCCGTGAAATCGGGCTTGCAGGCACCGGTTTCGTGGATGTGGAAACCGTGCTCTCCGGGCGACAGGTTGATGAGACGCGCCTTCACGACGACGCCGTGATCGGTCTGTTCGAAGATGACGCGTCCCGCGTTCTGTCCCTCGGCGGTCATCACGTCGGCGCGCAGGGTCATCGGCGCATCGCCCTTCACGTGGTGATCGGCAAGCGCGGGTGCAGCGGCAAGGGCGCCGGCACCGAGCGCGGCGGCGGCGAGATGTCGCAAATCGGGGGTGGTCATGGCTCTCTCCTTTGGATTGTCCCTTGCCATGAGAACCGCGCGTGCGGCCGCGCCGTTCCGCCGACAGGGCAGGGCGAGGCCTGGGCGCGGCATGGCGTGCGGTGACAAGCCCCTTGACCTTGCGCTCCATGCTGGCAGCAAGGGCCCGCTCAGGCAGGGGACCGCACCAAGATCATGAACCGCACCGTCGCTTTCGGCGAACTCGTCAACGCGACCTTCGAGGAGGTCAGCACCAATCGCGCCATCGTGCTCATCTACCTTGCGATAGCCGTTCCCGTGGATGTGCTCGCCAGCCTCTTTGACGACACGAAAGGGGTCGATGTCTTCGGCGTCGCTGTAGATGTCGCGCTGCCGATCGCCGATCTCGGAGTGGGGCTGTTGACGGGGTTCGGCGCGTTCGTGATCGCGGTGGTACTGAACTACTGGCTCTACGCCGCCCTGCTCGCGCGGCAGCCCGCCCCGGCCTTTCGCCGCTTCTGGGCCTACGTTCTCGTCTCCGTGCTTTCGATCATCGTCATCGTTCTCGCCAGCCTCGCGCTCGTCATACCGGGGATCATCGTCGCCGTGCGCTGGGCCCCGCTGATCCCGGCACTTCTCGCCCGGGACGAGCCGGCGATGGATTCGTTCGGCGAGAGCTGGCAGATGACCTCCGGATCGTCCTGGGCGATCTTCGGGGTCGCGGTGGTGGTGATCGCCGTCGGCCTTTTCCTCTCGTTACTGTTCGATCTCGCCACTGCCGTGGCGGGCGGGCCGGACTCGCTTGGAGCGGTTTTCTTCGACGCTGCGGGCGGGAATGTCATGGCGGTCCTCCTGACCGCCCTTGCCGTGGCGACCTTCCGCAGCCTCGCCGACAGGAACGAGGAAGTGGCGGCCGTATTCGAATAGCCGCTTGACGCAGCGCGCGCCGCGACCCCACCTTCGCGCGTACGCACACGTAAGGAACGCTTTCCAGACCCATGCAACTCGTCATCGTCGAATCGCCCGCCAAGGCGAAAACCATCGAGAAATATCTCGGCAAGGACTTCAAGGTCCTCGCTTCCTACGGCCATGTCCGCGATCTTCCGCCCAAGGACGGCAGCGTCCGCCCGGACGAGGATTTCGCGATGGACTGGGAGGTCTATGCCGACAAGCGCAACCGGGAACAGGTCAAGGCGATCGCGGATGCGGCCAAGAAGGCGGACCGGCTGGTGCTCGCCACCGACCCCGACCGCGAAGGCGAGGCGATCAGCTGGCACGTGATGGACGTGCTCAAGAAACGCCGTGCTCTGCCGGCGAAGGTCGAGCGGGTGACGTTCAATTCGATCACCAAGCAGGCGGTGACCGACGCGATGAAAGCGCCCCGCGAGCTCGACCAGCCGCTGATCGACGCCTATCTCGGGCGCCGCGCGCTCGATTACCTGTTCGGCTTCACCCTGTCGCCGGTCCTGTGGCGCAAGCTTCCCGGCGCGAAAAGCGCAGGCCGCGTGCAATCGGTCGCGCTGCGCCTTATCGTCAGCCGCGAGCGCGAGATCGAGGCCTTCCGCGCCGACGAATACTGGTCGGTGATAGCCAGGCTCGAATACGATTCGACCCAGTTCGACGCGCGTCTGGTCAAGTACAAGGGCGAAAAGCTGGAGAAGCTGAGCCTTGGGGCTGAAGCGGTCGCGATGGAAGCGAAGGCCGCGGTCGAGAACGGGCGTTTCACGGTCGAGGATGTCGAGACCAAGCCGCTCAAGCGCAATCCGGCGCCGCCTTTCACCACTTCGACCTTGCAGCAGGAGGCCGCGCGCAAACTGGGCTTTTCCGCGAGCCACACCATGCGGCTCGCGCAGAACCTCTACGAGGCGGGGGCGATCACCTACATGCGAACGGACGGCGTGCAGATGGACGGCAGCGCCATCGCCGCCTGCCGACAGGCGATCGGCGAGCGTTACGAGAGCGCCTACCTCCCCGAAAAGCCGCGCCATTACAGCACCAAGGCGAAGAATGCTCAGGAAGCCCACGAAGCGATCCGGCCGACCGATTTCGCCCGCGACCGGGCGGGTTCGGGCGACGAGGCGAAGCTCTACTCGCTCATCTGGAAGCGTGCCATGGCGAGCCAGATGGCGACCGCACAGCTGGAGCGCACCACCGTCACCCTGCGCGAGCCGACCGGGCAACACGAACTGCGCGCGACAGGCCAGGTGGTGGTCTTCCCCGGCTATTTCGCGGTCTACCAGGAAGGTTTCGACGACAAGGACGATGACGAGGACGGCCTGCTCCCGCTACTGCGAAAGGGCGATGCTCCGGCCAGGCGCTCCGTGGAGGCGAACCAGCATTTCACCCAGCCGCCGCCGCGCTTTTCCGAGGCCAGCCTGGTCAAACGGCTCGAGGAACTCGGCATCGGGCGGCCTTCCACCTATGCTTCGACCATCCAGACCCTGCGCGACCGCGACTATGTCCGGATGGAGAAGAACCGGTTCTTCGCCGAGGAATCGGGCCGCCTTCTGACGGCGTTCCTCGAACGCTTCTTCCCGACCTATGTCGCCTACGATTTCACGGCCGGCATGGAGGACGAGCTCGACGTCGTCTCCGACGGGCGCGAGGATTACAAGGCGCTGCTCGCCAAGTTCTGGGCCGACTTCAAGCCCAAGGCCGACGAGGTCATGGAAAAGCTGCCGAGCGAGGTGACCGAGGTTCTCGACGAATATCTCTCCGACTTCCTCTTCCCCCCGCGCGAGGACGGCAAGGACCCTCGCGCCTGCCCGCTGTGCGAGCAGGAAGGGCGCGACGGGGGCCGGCTGTCCCTGCGCGGAGGACGCTTCGGCGCATTCGTCGCCTGCCGGAACTATCCCGAATGCAAATACACCCATCGCTTCGCCCAGCCGGGCGCGGACGGGGCAGACCCGGCCGAGGACGGGCTCATGGGCACGCATCCGGAAACCGGCGAGGAAATCCACCGCAAGTCCGGGCGTTTCGGCCCCTACGTCCAGATGGGCGAGGGCAAGGAAGCGAAGCGCGCCTCGATCCCCAGGGATCTCGACGATTTCGATCTCGAATGGGCGGTGAAGCTTCTGGACCTGCCGCGCATCATCGGGGCGCATCCGGAGACCGGCAAGGAGATCGAGGCCGCGATCGGGCGCTATGGTCCCTATCTTCGCCATGACGGCAAATATGCCAAGCTTTCCTCGACCCGCGACGTGTTCGAAACCGGCATGAACGCCGCCGTCGCGCTGCTGGCCGAGGCGGCGAACCGCAAGGGCGGATCGCGTGGCAAGGCAGAGCCGATCAAGGTGCTGGGCGAACACCCGACGAGCGGCGGCGAGATCAAGGTCATGCCGGGCCGATATGGCCCTTATGTCACCGACGGGACGACCAATGCGACCATCCCCAAGGATGTGAAGCCCGAGGATGTCGAGCTTGCCCAGGCGATCGAACTGATCGATGCGCGCGCGGCGAAGGCCCCTGCAAAGAAGGGCCGCAAGAAAGCGCCCGCGAAGAAAAAGGCCCCTGCCAAGAAGGCGGCTGCGAAGAAAGCACCGGCAAGGAAACCTTCGAAGAAGTCCGCGCAGGAAGCTGCGGAATAGCACCCCCGCGCGCGAAGGGTTGAAGGGGAAGCATCCGGCATCCTTTCGCGCGTTGGTAAATCGTCAAGCATTGTTCCCTATCACCCGAGGCCATGTTTCAGGGGCCGCGAACGTGATCGAGATCGAAGTCCAGAACGAGACTCACCAGACCCAGACGCGCATCCGCTTTGCAGCGGTACCGCGGATCGGCGAGGGCATTCGCCTGCGCGAACCCGACGGCATGTGGGCGAGTTACGACGTGCTCGACGTATGGTATCAGAAGGCCGAATTCGGCGATGTCTGGATGCCCTACCTCCATGTCCGCATGACGCCCGGCGAAGGCGGGGGCGAGGGCGGTTCGTACGAACCCGGCCTTGAGGAATACGAAACCGGCTTTGGTCAAGGCGGGGCCCAACACGGGGGCCAACACGGGGGCCAACACGGGGGCCAGCACGGGGGCCAGCGCGGGGTCGCGCATGCAGGGGAGCTCGAGCCATTCAAAATCTGATCAAGCGCAACACCGGGCCGCACCGCAATCGCCAGGGCGGCAAGACCTTGGCCGAAAAGCTTGCCGAGGCGGAGGATACGCACCCGGTCGAAACTCCTGATGATGTGGCCGCGCAAGGTGCCGACGTGGTCGACGCGTCTGCATCGCACGGGGCGGCGGGCCGTGCCGATACGAGCGACACCGACGCGATCGTGCGGGCGGCGAAGGCGATGCGCGACGGCTCCCCGACCGAAGGCGCGCAGGCCCAGGCGAAGGCCTGCCTGATCGTCGATGACAGCCGCGTGATCCGCAAGGTCGCGACCAAGATCGCAAAGAGCCTCGGCTACGTACCGCTTGAGGCGCAGGACGGGATAGAGGCGCTCGCCCGCTGCAAGAAGGCGATGCCCGCTCTGGTGCTGACCGACTGGAACATGCCGGAAATGGACGGGCTAGAATTCGTCCGCCAGCTGCGGGCGATCCCGACGCCGAAACCCCCGGTGATCGTCTTCTGCACCTCCAAGGGCGATGCGACCGACATCCACGAAGGCATCAAGGCGGGCGCGGACGACTACATCGTCAAGCCCTTCGACGAAGCCGCGCTGAAGGCCAAGCTGGAGCAGCTCGGGCGGGGGTGAGGCTCGCGGGTCAGGCGTATGTCGGCTTTCGGGCGATAACCGCTAGCCGCGTTATGACCGGGAATGGGTGGAAAGCGGACGTTTGCTAGTATCCGCCTGGAGGGTCACTCGCAGGAAAGCTCTCATCCCCATCTTCATCGGTCTCTGTCCAGTCACGCGGAGATGGGTCTCGCATCGCCTCTGGACCTGCATCACGTATGTCAGAATAGCTGTCATGCGGTTGCTTCTCCGCATACGCAGCATTTCGCCTTGGCGCCTTTGAAGCGAAAGTCCGACGGATAAGACTAGCGGCACCCAGCAGCCCGACTACCCGGGAGACTATCGTGAGAGTCCTTCGCACCACTCAATCCTTCGAGCCATGCAGGTGGACATCATGACCGGAATGCTTGCTAAGAATTGCTGCGGCACGCTCCTCATCAGAACTGTCCCACGTCCGGACCCAAAGCAGTAGACCACCATGATCGAGCTGATCTTGGAGATGTTTGGCGTGATGTTCTCCGACGAGCTTCGCCAACGCGGTGCCGAGCGCACCACCGGCGCCGCTCGCAGCCACTGCTCCCACGATTATTGCGAGCAGGGAACCACCCGACGCCACGATGCCGCCAATCGCTGATAGAGCCGCGAGATAGAGTGGTGTCGCGATTAGTGCTCCTTCTGCTCCACCGATAGACTCGGTCGGAACGTAGAAAGTTCTCGGAACTGCGGGGTCGTCCTCAAGTTCTGACACTTTGTGGTATTTGTGGCCCAAGTGGTCGGTAACTGCCTTATCTGATGCTAGCAGGCTGATTTCTGCTCGATTGAAGCCGGAGCGCAATAGCTCGTCGATTGCAGCTTCGAGATCTTCCCCGCTGTCGAAATAGGCGACCGCTTCCCTGATCAGGGTTGAATTGCTGGCACTCGTCATTTGCCTCTCTCCATTCGCTGCTTCTTCGGATTACGTGCGGTCCGGCTAAGGCGGAGTAGCTTACTCGGTTGCCTGGCCGTCCCATTCCTCGTCTCGATGACGCGCTTCCGCTTCCTCCTTGGTTGCGTGGACGATTCCGTCCAGGTGCTCGGGAGGTCCGTAGATGGTGTATAGCCGCAGTGGCTCCGAGCTGTTGTTGATCACGTTGTGGCGGGCGCCGGCAGGGACAATGACTGCGAAGTCATCTTCGACCGGATTGGCAACGCCGTCGATCTCGATGACACCGTCACCTTCCTCAATCCGGAAGAACTGGTCGCGGTCAGGGTGAACCTCCGCGCCGATGTCACACCCTGGGGGTAAGGTCATCAAGACAAGTTGGAGGTTTTTGCCGGTATAGAGAACACGGCGAAAATCGTCGTTCTCAAGCGTCTGCTTCTCGATATTGTTGCAGTAGCCCTTCAATGTTTCCCCCTATTTCTGTCCAGTTAAGACTACCACAATCGCTTGCGGTGCACGAGACGACAAATGTCGGCCTTGGGTCGTTAGCGGAATGACCGCTTTTTTCCCGGCATCGCCCTTAGCAGACGCTCGCAGAAGCGGTTTGCCCGAAAGGTCTACTTCACCCAGTCGAGCCCCATTTCCTCGAACAGCTCCTTGTCCTCGCTCCAGTTCTCCAGCACCTTCACGTGCAGGAACAGGTGGACCTTGATACCCAGCAGTTCCGCCAGTTCCGTCCGCGCCGCCTCGCCGATCGCCTTGATCCGCTGGCCGCCCTTGCCCAGCACGATCGGGCGCTGGCTTTCGCGGGCGACCACGATCTGCTGGTGGATCTCGAGACTGCCGTCGGGGCGGTGCTGGTAGAGTTCAGGCCGCACCGCGCTGTCATAGGGCAGTTCCTCGTGCAGCTGGCGGTAGAGCTGTTCGCGCGTGATTTCCGCCGCGAGTAGGCGTTCGGACGCATCGGAGACCTGGTCCTCCGGATACATCCACGGGCCGTCCGGCATCAGCGCCGCGAGCGCGTCCTTCATCTCGCCAACGCCTTCGCCGTTGAGCGCGGAGATGAAGAAAATTTCGGCGAAATCGACCTTTTGCGAAAGCTCCTGCGCCAGCGCGAGCAGCGGCTCCTTCTTCGAGATATCGACTTTGTTGAGCACGAGGATTTTACGTTCGGGCCGTCCGGCCAGCGCCTCGAGCAGGGGCTCAAGTTCATGCCGCCGCTGCTTGAACGGATCGACCAGCAGCACGATCGCATCGGCGCTTTCCGCGCCCTCCCACGCCGCGCTAACCATTGCCCGGTCGAGGCGACGGCGCGGCGCGAAGATGCCGGGCGTGTCGACGAGGATCATCTGCGTCGTCGGTTTCTGGGGCCCATGCAGCGCGATGCCGAGCATCCGCGCGCGCGTCGTCTGCGCCTTGGCGCTGGTGATTGCGACCTTCTGGCCGACCAATTGGTTGACGAGGGTCGACTTGCCCGCGTTCGGCGCGCCGATCACGGCCACGACGCCGCATCTTTGTTCGGTCATTGCATGACCTCCTCGCCGCTGTTTCCTCCGCTGCGCTGCGGACCGGCTGCGGGCGGCCGCTTGGCCTTTTGAAACCTTACGGTTTCGGGGGGTGGTGGCGCTTTGCTCATCCGTATTGCTCCAGGAATTTCTGCGCGGCGAGCCGTTCGGCCTCGCCCTTGCTCGATGCTGTCGCCTCGGCGCTGCCGACGCTGGGGATGGTGACTTCGACGGTGAAACGTGCCGCGTGGTCGGGGCCGCTGCGGTCGGTCACCTGATAGCTCGGCATGGCCCGACGATTGCCCGCGGCCCATTCCTGCAGCGCGCTCTTGGGATGCTTGGCCTTGCCCGCATCGCCCGCGAGTTCGCCGTCCCACAGGCGGTAGATGATGGCCTTCGTATGGTCGAAGCCGTTTTCGACGAAATTCGCCCCGATCAGCGCTTCCATCGCATCGCCGAGGATCTTGTCGCTGTCCGCCCCGCCATCCTCACGCGCCTGCTTGCCGAGCCGGATATGTTCGGGAACGCCGAGAGCGCGGGCGATCCGGGCGCAGGTCCGCCCGCTCACCAGCGCGTTGAGACGCTGCGAAAGTCTCCCCTCGGGCGCGTCATGGGCATGGTAGAGCCAGCTCGCCACCGCAAGGCCAAGTACGCGGTCGCCCAGGAACTCGAGCCGCTGGTAATCCAGCTCGCGCCCACCGGACCCCGCGCCGGGATTGCTGCCGTTGAAGCTGCCATGGGTGAGCGCTTCGAGCCAGACGCGCTCCTCCTTGATGTCGAAGCCCGCTTCGACCAGCCAGTCGCGCGTGCCGGCGGCAAGGTCGCCCGGGCCGCTCACAGGCGTTTTCCGATCCGGTCCCAGCGCGCCGCCGTGAACCAGGTCCAGGGCTTCAACCATTCGGCGCTGCCATCGGTCGACCACATGATGACGCTCGCCTCGCCGACGAGGTTTTCGAGCGGCACGAGCCCGACCGCGTCGCCGACACTGGCGGGAAAGCGGCTGTCGCGCGAATTGTCGCGGTTGTCGCCCATCACGAACATGTGCCCCCCCGGTACAGTGACGGGGAGCATGCTGTCGGCCCCGGTGAGCCCGAAATCGAGCACTTCGTACTGCCGCCCGCCCGGCAGCGTCTCGCGAAAGCGGGTATAGGCGCACACCGCGCTGCCGTCCGCGCGGATGATCCGGTTGCCGCCCCAGGCGCAGGTCGTGTTGGGCGAGACCGCGATTTCGAAATCAGCCAGTGCCGCGCGCGGGACCAGTTCGCCGTTCAGCACGATCTGCCCGCCGATCACCCCGACCGTATCGCCAGGCAGGCCGATGACGCGCTTGATATAGTCCGAACTGTCGAGCGGATGCTTGAAGATCACGATGTCGCCGCGCTCGGGCATGCTTGCCAGCACGCGGCCTTCCATCAGCGGGGCGTCAAAGGGCAGCGAGTGGCGCGACCAGCCATAGGGCCATTTCGCCGCCAGCAGGTAATCGCCGTTGACGAGGCGGGGCAGCATGCTTTCCGACGGGATCGAGAAGGGCGAGAAGACCAGCGTGCGAAAGGCCACCACGGCCAGCAGCACCAGCACCAGGAACCGGGCAAAGCCGAACCAGCTTTCGTCCTTTTCCCGGCTCTCCTCGGCTTGCGCCGGGGCCTCGGGCACGGTTTGGGTCTTAACATCCATCGCCAGTCCCCTTACTCGCACCCCGTCCAAAGCGCCAAGGGGTTTGCCGTATGAGTGATCCGATATCCGCCGCATGGGAGCGTCTCGACGCGCTCCAGCCCGCCACGCTCGAAACGCTGTTCGCGAACGATCCGGAGCGGGCGGCGAAGCTGTCGCGGCGGCTCGAATTCCGGCTGGGCGAACTCGGCGATGTCGGCATGCTGCTCGACTGGTCGAAGACGCATCTCGACGACGAAGCGCTCGGCGCATTCGAGGATCTCGCCGAAGCGTGCGATTTCCCTCGCATGCGCGAGGCGCTGTTTTCGGGCGGGATCGTCAACCCGACCGAGGGGCGCGCCGCCAATCACGGCGCGATGCGCGGGAGCGGGCCGGAACCCGAAGTCGAGGAAGCCGGAGCGCTGCTCGCGCGGATGGGCATGCTGGCAGGGGCGATCCATGACGACGCGCTGGGCGAGGTCAAACACCTCATCCATATCGGCATTGGCGGGTCGGCCCTCGGCCCGGCGATGGCGGTCGATGCGCTGACCCGCGACGGGGCCCGGGTCGATGTCCATGTCGTCTCGAACATAGACGGGCTCGCGCTCGAACAGGCCTTTGCCGCCTGCGATCCGGCGACGACGCTTGTCGCCATCGCTTCAAAGACATTTACCACGACCGAGACGATGACCAATGCTGCGAGCGCGCTCAAATGGCTGGGGGAAAGGGGCGTCTCCGATCCCTATGGCCGGGTCATCGCACTCACCGCGAACCCGGAAGTGGCGGTCGAATGGGGCGTGGATGAAACCCGCATCCTGCCTTTCCCTGAAAGCGTGGGCGGTCGCTATTCGATCTGGTCCTCGATCGGCTTTCCGGTCGCGCTCGCCTGCGGGATGGACGATTTCCGCGCGCTGCTGGCCGGGGCGAAGGCAATGGACGACCATTTCCGGACAAGCGATGGGCGCGCCAACGCCCCGCTGCTCGCCGCCTTTGCCGACCAGTATTATGCGCGCCTGAGGGGGTGTCAGACGCGCGCCGTCTTCGCCTATGACGAACGCCTCGCGCTCCTGCCCGATTATCTCCAGCAGCTCGAAATGGAATCGAACGGCAAACGGGTCACTGTCGATGGCGAACCCGTGGAGCGCCCGACCGCGGCAGTGACATGGGGCGGGGTGGGGACAGATGCGCAGCATGCCGTGTTCCAGCTGCTCCACCAGGGCACGCATCTCGTGCCGGTCGATTTCATCGCCTCGATCGCGCCGGGCGACCTGCTCGATCCTGCGCATCACCGCTCACTGCTGATGAACTGCCTCGCGCAGGGAGCGGCGCTGATGGCCGGAAGCGAGGCGGACGATCCGGCGCGCTGTTATCCCGGCGACCGGCCGAGCGCGATGATCCTTGTGGACGATATCGACGCTGCCACGCTCGGCGCACTGATCGCCTTTCACGAACACCGGACCTTCGCCAATGCCGTGCTGATGCGGATCAATCCTTTCGACCAGTTCGGTGTCGAACTCGGCAAGGCGCTCGCCAAGCGGATCGACGCGGGGGAGGGCGATTTCGACCCGTCGACGACCGCGCTGATGAAGGCGGCGGGACTGGCCTGATAGGTTTTCCGACGCGTAATATATTCCACGCGCCCGATGCATAAATGCATGCTACCGGCGGGAAGTTATTCGAAGAGATACGATGATTGCCGAATCTTGCGAATTCGGCGCCTCGGTCAATTCGGATTGCGCGGCGGGAATCTGCCTTTAGGCTTGGCGCAACATGTCGCACACTTTCAGACGGACTTCTCCCATGACCCTGCGCCCCCTTTTCGCGGCTGCTGCCGCTGCCATCCTGCTTTCGCCCCCCGCCTTCGCACAGGACGCCGGGGTCGAGCATGCCGATGGAGCGACGCCGGTACGCCTCGTCGCATTCGACGGCGAGCAGGAGTTCCTCAAGACATCCAAGCGCCTGCGCATCTGGCGGGCTGCGGTCGGATACACGCTTTCGGTCGACGAGGCGGGCAAGGTCACGGGGTGCAAGCTCGTGAACGAGTTTCGCAAGAACTACGTCAACCAGATGCTGTGCGAGGTACTGGTCGAGCATCACACGTTCGAACCCGCCCACGACGCGAGCGGTGCGGCCGTGCCGGGAACCTATACTGCGCGCCTGGTCTACGAGGACCTGCGCGCGAAAACATGAACGCTGACGAAGTGCCTTGCGGGAACTGAGGGTTGTTTGGCAAGAAAACAAAGGAACGATTGTTCTTGAGTGAAGGTTGCCATGGTTGCTGTGCCGAATTCTCTCCGACAGTTCGCTTCTTGTCTCGCCGGAACTGGTCTCGCCTTTTTCGCCGCGCCTGCACTTGCCGATGGCGATACACCCCGAGGGCGCGGCCCCGCGCTCGTTTCGTTCGACGGACTTGACGAGCTTGCGGCCGAAGCGTCGCGGAACCGGATGCTTACCCAGGTCATGACCTATACGCTTACGGTCGGTCCGGACGGCAAAGTGGCGGATTGCCGTCTCGACCGCGAATTTCGCCGCAGATATGTTGCCACCGCATTGTGCCGTCGCCGGATCGAGCACCACGTTTTCGAACCTGCGCGCGACGCCAACGGCAATGCGGTCGAAGGCGCCTACACCGCTACAGTTGATTTCAGGATGTTCCTCGACCGGAAGGGCGGATCCGAACCTATTTGGTAGGCTGCGACCGTCAGACGCGATATCTTTTGACTTTCGGGCCCGGGAGGCCCATCTGTCAGCCCATAGAGGCAGGCAAGCCAGCGTGAAGCGGCGGTCGTGACACGACCGCCCCGGTGCCGGCCTCTTTCGTTCCCAGACTTCCCAATTCACGCGGGCGGTTTCAAACCCCGCGCTTCGCACGCCCATTTCGCGCGTGCGCTTCGCACATCATGCGAGTTTTCATGACACGATTTTCAGACCTCGGGCTTTCCCAGCCCGTTCTTCAGGCGCTCGAGCTCAAGGGCTACGACGTGCCGACCCCGATCCAGGCGCAGGCGATCCCGCCAGTGCTCGCGGGGCGCGACCTGCTCGGCATCGCACAGACCGGCACCGGCAAGACGGCGGCCTTCATGCTGCCCTCGATCGACCGGTTGCGCGCCAGCGACAACCGCATTCCCTTCAAGAGCTGCCGCATGCTGGTGCTCGCCCCGACCCGCGAACTCGCGGTGCAGATCTCCGCGAGCGCCAAGGATTACGGCGCGCTCGCCGGGCTCAAGGTGCAGGTCATCGTCGGCGGAACCAGCGTCAACAAGGACCGCAACAAGCTCCACCGCGGCACCGATATCCTCGTCGCGACGCCGGGCCGCCTGCTCGATCTCATCGACCAGAACGCCTTCAACCTTTCGGGCGTCGAAGTGCTCGTTCTCGACGAAGCGGACCAGATGCTCGACCTCGGCTTCATCCATGCGCTTCGCAAGATCCGCGATCTGGTGCCCAAGGAGCGCCAGACGCTGTTCTTCAGCGCGACCATGCCCAAGGCGATCAAGGAGCTGGTGAACGGCTATTGCACCAATCCGGTGCAGGTGTCGGTAACGCCCGAAAGCTCGACCGCCGAGCGGATCGACCAGTATCTCTTCATGGTCCAGCAGGACGAAAAGCAGTCGCTGCTCGAGATGATCCTGTCGGGCCGTCACGAGGTTCCGGGCAAGACCGAACGCGTGCTGATCTTCGCCCGTACCAAGCACGGGGCCGACCGCGTCGTGAAGCGGCTGTCGCAGCGCGGCATCGCGGCGAACGCGATCCACGGCAACAAGTCGCAGGGCCAGCGTCAGCGCGCGCTTGACGAATTCCGCTCTGGGCGCACCCAGATCCTGGTCGCGACCGATGTGGCTGCGCGCGGGATCGACATTCCGGGCGTCTCGCACGTCATCAATTACGAACTCCCGAACGTACCCGAACAATATGTCCACCGCATCGGCCGCACCGCACGGGCCGGGCGTGACGGGATCGCGATCGCGTTCTGCGCCGAGGACGAGCGCGCCTATTTGAAGGACATAACCCGCACGACCGATGCGGAATTCGAGCGCCTACCTCTGCCGGACAATTTCCGCGCCGTGGTCGAGGGTGTCGGCCCGGTGAAGCCGCCCGTGCGCGGCGCTACGCGGGTCTCGCAGAAAAAGGTCAAGCCGCGTCCTGCGGGCGCATCGAAGCGTCCCGAAAGGCAGGGCGGCGAGGAAACCCGTTCCAAGCCGAAGCATCCCGCCCGCAAGGGGCGGCCCAATCGCTCCGGCGGTGAACGTTCCGGCGGTCAGTCGGGCCAGCGTTCCGGCGGTCAGGGCGGTCAGGGCGGTCAGGGCGCGGGCGGCCAGCGCCGTCGTCGCGGTCCGCGCCGGGCCGGTGCTGGCGGGGGCGGCGGCCCGCGCGGCTAGACGCTTCCCTTGGCAAGCGGGCCTCTCGCCTGCATAGCGCCCCGGCAAATCCAACGGAGGCGAGATGTCCGCTAGCGAATACGATTACGACCTCTTCACCATCGGCATCGGCTCGGGCGGGACCCGCGCGAGCCGCATTGCCGCGGGCCACGGCGCGCGGGTCGCTGCGGCCGAGGAATACCGCGTGGGCGGGACCTGCGTCATCCGCGGCTGCGTTCCCAAGAAGATGCTCGTTTACGGCGCCCATTTCGCCGAGGATCTCGAAGATGCGCTGAGCTTTGGCTGGAGCGTCGAGGGCAAGAGCTTTGACTGGGTCAAGCTGCGCGACCATGTCCAGAGCGACATCACGCGGCTCGAAGGGCTCTACACCCAGACGCTCGAGAATCATGACGTCACCGTGTTCAAGGAGCGCGCCCGGATCACCGGCGAGCATGAGATCACGCTCGAAAGCGGCAGGACCGTCACCGCCGCGCATATCCTCATCGCCACCGGCGCGCGCCCGCACGTTCCCATGTGCGAAGGCAGCGAGCACATCATAACCTCCAACGAGGCGTTTCATCTGGACGAGGTGCCGCGCCGCGTCCTGATCCTTGGCGGCGGCTATATCGCCAATGAATTCGCCGGCATCTTCAACCAGTTCGGCGGCAAGGTGACGCTCGCCAACCGCTCGGACACGATCCTGCGGTCCTATGACGAGGCGCTGCGCGACCGGCTGCTCCAGATCTCGCTCACCAAGGGGATCGAGTTCCTGTTCAACACCAGGTTCGAATACATCCGCAGGCGTGATGACGGCGCGCTCGACGTGAAGCTTGACGGCCATGACGAACGGGTGTTCGACGTCGTCATGGCCGCCACCGGCCGGATCGCCAACACCGAGGGGCTCGGGCTGGAAGAGGTCGGCGTCGAACTGGGCGAGCGCGGTGAGGTAAAGGTCGACGAATACAGCAAGACGAACGTGGACCACATCTACGCCGTCGGCGACGTGACCGACCGGGTGCAGTTGACGCCGGTCGCGATCCGCGAAGGCCATGCCTTCGCCGACACCGTCTTCGGCAAGAACGGGCCGGTAAAGGTCGATCATTCCTGCATCCCGAGCGCTGTCTTCAGCCACCCGCCCATCGCCGCGGTCGGCATGACCGAGGGCGAGGCGCGCAACACGCTCGGCAACGTCAAGGTCTACCAGGCCGATTTCCGCCCGATGAAGCATGTCGTCGCGGGCCGAAGCGAGCGCGGGCTTTACAAGATGGTGGTCGATGCAGCGAACGACCGGGTGGTCGGCCTCCACATGATCGGTCCTGAATCGCCCGAAATCATGCAGATGGCCGCGGTCGCGGTGAAGGCTGGGCTGACAAAGGCGGATTTCGATGCGACCATGGCGATCCATCCGACCATGGCCGAGGAGCTGGTGCTCTTCAAATAGGCCGCGAACTGCATCGGGGGCAGGCGAGGGAGAGACGCATGGCTGAAACGGTGCTGGTGACCGGCGGGACCGGCTATATCGCGGGTGAGATCATCGATCTGCTGCTGCGATCGGGCAAGACGGTCCATACCACGGTCCGAAACCGCTCGAAGAGCGAGCCGCGCCTGCGCGATCGCTGGCGCGATGCGGGCGAGGCCCTGCGGGTTTTCGAGGCCGATCTCGAAAACGATTCCGGCTGGGCCGAGGCGATGGAGGATTGCGACGCGGTCGCCCATGTCGCCTCGCCCTTTCCGCTCAAGACTCCGAAACATCCCGACGAACTGGTCAAACCGGCGCGTGCGGGCGCCTTGCGGGCGCTGGAATGCGCGAAGAAGGCGGGAGTTACGCGTTTCGTCCTTACCAGCTCCGCCGCCGCGATTGCCTATGGCCACCCCCCGGGCAGGGACCATTTCACCGAAGAGGACTGGACGGTTCTCGAAAATCCCGACGTGCCACCCTATCACCGCTCCAAGACGGTCGCGGAAAAGGCCTCGCGCGAATGGGTCGCCCAGAATGCGCCCGACATGGCGTTCTGCTCGATCAATCCGGTCGCGGTGCTCGGCCCGGTCCATGACGATGACCTGTCGACCTCGATCGAACTGGTTCGCAAGCTGCTCACCGGCGAGATTCCAGCGCTGCCCGATGCGGGTTTCGGCATCGTCGACGTTCGCGACGTCGCGCTCGCCCATGTCCGCGCGCTTGACGCGCCGCCAGAGGCAGTGCGGGGCGAGCGTTTCGCGGTGTCGGACAGGTTCCTGTGGATGCGCGACATTGCCGAGGTGCTGCGCGAGCGCGTCCCCGATCTCGCGCGCAAGGTGCCGGAGCGCCGCCTACCGTCCTTCGTGGTCAGGATGCTCGCGCCCTTCATGGCCGATATTAGGCAGGTGAAGACCGAACTCGGTCGCCACCGCGACGTTTCGGGCGATCATGCGCGCGAAGTGCTCGGCATCGACTACATCACCGCTGTGGACAGCATCGAGGCGACCGCGCGCAGCCTTGTCGAAAAGGGCATCGTGGACCCGCGCTGAGGCCATCCCGAGCGATTTTGATACGTTGACGCTCGGGCAAGGCTACGGCAACGACCCGCCAGACATTCGAACAATCGAGGGGCCCCGTGCAATGTCCGCCAATATCGCCGAAATGGAACGCCGCCGCGAAGCATCCCGGATTGGCGGCGGGCAGAAGCGCATCGACGCGCAGCACGCCAAGGGCAAGCTGACCGCGCGCGAACGGCTCGACGTTCTGCTCGATGAAGGCAGCTTCGAGGAGCTCGACACCTATGTCGAGCATGACTGCACCGATTTCGGGATGGAGGCGCAGAAGATCCCCGGCGACGGCGTCGTCACCGGATCGGGCACGATCAACGGCCGCCTCGTCTATGTCTTCTCGCAGGATTTCACCGTCTTCGGCGGCTCGCTGTCGAAACGGCACGCGGAAAAGATCTGCAAGGTGATGGACACCGCGATGAAGGTCGGCGCGCCGGTCATCGGCCTCAACGATTCGGGCGGCGCGCGCATCCAGGAAGGCGTCGACAGCCTTGGCGGGTATGCCGAGGTGTTCCAGCGCAACGTGCTGGCGAGCGGCGTGGTTCCGCAGATCAGCCTCATCATGGGGCCGTGTGCTGGCGGGGCGGTCTATTCGCCGGCCATGACCGACTTCATCTTCATGGTGAAGGATTCATCCTACATGTTCGTCACCGGCCCGGACGTCGTGAAGACCGTGACGGGCGAGGTCGTCACGCAGGAGGAACTGGGCGGCGCGATCACGCACACGACCAAGACCTCGGTTGCCGACTGCGCCTTCGAGAACGACATCGAGACGCTGCTCGCGACGCGGGAATTCTTCAATTACCTGCCGCTCTCCAACCGCGAGGACGTGCCCGAATTTCCGGTGAACGATCCGTGGGACCGCGAGGAGCCAAGCCTCGACACGATCATCCCCGACAACGCCAACCAGCCCTATGACATGCACGAGGTGATCGCGAAGACCCTCGATGAGGGCACCTTCTTCGAGATCCAGCCGGCCCACGCCGCCAACATCATCTGCGGGTTCGGCCGGGTAGAAGGGCGCACGGTCGGCGTGGTGGCGAACCAGCCGATGGTCCTCGCGGGCGTGCTCGACATCGCGAGCGCCAAGAAGGCCGCGCGCTTCGTGCGGTTCTGCGACGCGTTCGAGATTCCGATCGTCACCTTCGTCGACGTGCCCGGCTTCCTCCCCGGCACCGCGCAGGAACTGGGCGGCATCATCAAGCACGGGGCGAAGCTGCTTTTCGCCTATGCCGAGGCGACCGTTCCCAAGATCACGATCATCACGAGGAAGGCATACGGCGGGGCCTATGACGTGATGGCGTCGAAGCACCTGAGGGGCGATCTCAACTACGCCTGGCCCACCGCCGAAATCGCGGTGATGGGCGCGAAGGGCGCTGTGGAGATCATCTTTCGCCAGGACCGCGACCACCCCGAAAAGATCGCCGAGAAAACCAAGGAATACGAGGACCGCTTCGCCAACCCCTTCGTCGCGGCTTCACGCGGCTATATCGACGAGGTGATCCACCCGCACGCGACGCGGCGCAGGGTGGCGCTGGGGCTGAGGCGGCTGCGGACGAAGCAGCTCGAGAACCCGTGGAAGAAGCATGACAATATTCCGCTGTGAGGTGACCAGTGCGCGCCGTTCAGCCTCTAGGGACCAAAGGTAGCCTCAAATGGATGCAGCTTGCGGCCAGCCGCAAGGCGCGCTCGCTTGAACAGTCAATTCTGTCTCGTGTTGAAAATGCGTCGCGGATCGACTGGGTGAGCCCGCTCGAAGGCGATGATTTCGCCGAGTATCGCGACTCTGCGTTTCTGCAAGTGCTGGGGTTGCCTCATCTTGATGGGGACTTGGCGCGCTTCTGGCCGAAAGGCGGCCCGCAGTGGGACGCGCTTGGGAAGACCGACAATGGCTGCGCCCTGCTGGTCGAGGCAAAAGCGCATATCGACGAGTTTTGCTCGCCGCCTTCACAAGCATCCGAGGCATCTTTGGAGAGAATCAAGGCATCTCTGGTCTGGGCTGCCATGCAATTGGGCGTGGCGCGAATGGATGCTGAGAGGTGGCACAGGCAGTTTTATCAATACGCCAACCGTCTCGCGCATCTGGTCTGGCTCCGAAGCCTCGGAGTTGACGCCTACCTCGTAACGGTGGATTTCTGTTGCGATGACGAGATGAACGGACCCAGCTCGTCCGAGGCGTGGGAAGCGGCCTATGTGGCGGCCGAATACGCGCTCGGCATACCTAAGCGCCATTCCCACAGCCGGTATATCCTCCACGTCTATCCCGACGTGCGCTCCATATGAGGTGAAAAATGAAACTCGGCCGTCTCAACCACATCGGGGTCGCGACCCCCTCCATCGCGGATTCTATAAAGCATTACCGCGACACAATGGGCGCGACGCATATCCATGAGCCGTTCGACCTCGAGGAGCAGGGCGTGAAGGTCTGCTTCGTCGACACGCCCACCGACAGTGGCATGAACGGCACCCAGATCGAGCTGATCGAGCCGCTCGGCGAAAAATCGACCATTCGCGGCTTTCTCGAAAAGAACCCGCTGGGCGGGCAGCACCATGTCTGCTTCGAGGTCCCCGACATCGCCGAAGCGCGCGCCGAATTCGAGGAAATGGGCAAGCGCATCCTCGGCCCCACCCGCATCGGTGCCCACGGCACGCCTATCTTTTTCGTCCATCCCAAGGACATGCAGGGCATGCTTACGGAAATCATGGAGACGCCCCGCGAAGGTGCGCACTGGTCCAACTGACGGCTAGACAACCGGAGAAAACCCTTGTCCGACTACGAAACCATCCGCGTCGAGCGCGACGGCCCGCTCACCATCATCACCCTCAACCGCCCAGAGCGGCTCAATGCCATGCCGCCGCAGATGGCGGACGAGCTGGGTCAGGCCTTCTACGATCTCGGCGATACGCGCGCGGTGCTGATCACGGGCGAGGGCAAGGGCTTCTGTTCGGGTGCCGACCTGTCCGCGCGCGGCAGCGGCAGCGCATTGGGCGGCAAGGGCGGCAGCCACGAGGCGCTTATCCAGCATTACAATCCGGCGGTGAGCCAGCTGATCCGCGCCGATGTGCCGGTGATCTGCGCGGTCAACGGACCGGCCGCGGGTGTCGGGTGCAGCCTCGCGCTGGCGGCGGATTTCACCATCGCGGCCAAAAGCGCCTATTTCCTGCAGGCTTTCGTCAATATCGGCCTCGTGCCCGATGGCGGATCCACCTGGCTGCTCACCCGCGCGATCGGCCGGGCGCGCGCCACGCGCATGATGATGCTGGGCGAGAAGATCTCCGGCGAACAGGCCGAGGAATGGGGCCTCGTCTACAAGTGCGTCGATGACGATGCGCTGATGGACGAGGCGAGGGCGCTGGCGACCAAGCTCGCCAATGGCCCGACGCTCGCTTACGCCCACATCAAGCGCAACATCGCCACCGCGATCGACCAGAACCTGCAGATGGTGCTGCTCGCCGAAGCCGAAGCGCAGCGCATCGCGGGTGGCAGCGAGGATGCGATGGAGGGCGGCATGGCCTTCCTTCAGAAGCGCAAACCCGAATTCAAGGGGCGTTAGGCAACCGCCGGCCCCTTTCACGCGTTAATCGCAACCGGCCCCCGGCGCATCTTTCGCCGGGGGCGTCCTTTCGTCTATGAGCGCTCGCATGACCGACAAACCGACTCCCGCCGACTGGAAAGCCCTCGCCGACAAGGAGGTGAAGGGCCGCGATCTTACGTGGAACACGCCCGAGGGCTTCGAGATCAAGCCGCTCTACACGGCCGACGATCACGCGGACTGGGACCCTGGCCTGCCCGGCTTTGCCCCGTTCACGCGCGGGGTGAAGGCGAGCATGTATGCCGGGCGCCCTTGGACGATCCGGCAATATGCGGGCTTTTCCACTGCCGAGGAATCGAACGCCTTCTACCGCCGCAATCTCGCCGCGGGACAAAAGGGGCTGTCGGTCGCCTTCGACCTCGCCACCCATCGCGGCTATGACAGCGACCATCCGCGCGTCGTCGGCGATGTCGGCAAGGCGGGGGTCGCGATCGACACCGTGCGCGATATGGAGATCCTGTTCGACCAGATTCCGCTCGATGAAATGAGCGTGTCGATGACCATGAACGGCGCGGTCATCCCGGTCATGGCGTTCTACATCGTCGCCGCCGAACGATCGGGCGTCAGTCAGGAGAAGCTTTCGGGGACCATCCAGAACGACATCCTGAAAGAGTTCATGGTCCGCAACACCTATATCTACCCGCCCGAACCCAGCATGCGGATCGTCTCGGACATCATCGCCTACACCTCGGCCAACATGCCGCGTTTCAACAGCATTTCGATCTCGGGCTATCACATGCACGAGGCCGGGGCGACGGCGGTGCAGGAGCTCGCCTTCACCATCGCCGACGGCAAGGCGTACGTGGAGCGCGCGATGGATGCGGGGCTCGATATCGACGCCTTTGCGCCGCGCCTGTCGTTCTTCTTCGGCATCGGCATGAACTTCTTCATGGAAATCGCCAAGCTGCGCGCCGCGCGCACGCTGTGGTACCGGGTGATGGACGATCTGGGCGCCAAGTCCGACAAGTCGAAGATGCTGCGCACCCACTGCCAGACCTCCGGCGTCAGCTTGCAGGAGCAGGACCCCTACAACAACGTCATCCGCACCACGATCGAGGCGATGGCGGCGACTTTGGGCGGGACGCAGTCGCTCCACACCAACGCGCTCGATGAGGCGATCGCTCTACCCACCGATTTCTCCGCCCGCATCGCGCGCAACACGCAGCTCGTGCTTCAGGAGGAAAGCGGCATCACCAATGTCGTCGACCCGCTCGGCGGTTCGCACTACATCGAAGCACTGACGGCGACGCTGGTGGACGAGGCGGAAAAGCTGATCGCCGAGGTCGATGCTTCGGGCGGAATGACGGCCTATGTCGATGCAGGCGCGCCGAAGGCCGCGATCGAGCGCGCGGCGGCGGAAAAGCAGACCCGGGTCGACCGGGGCGAGACGGTTATCGTCGGGGTCAACAAGTATAGGAAGGACAAGGAAGACCCGATCGAGACGCTCGACATCGACAATGCCAAGGTCCGCAAGGGCCAGATCGAGCGAATCGAATGGGTCCGGTCGAACCGCGACGAGGACGCCTGCCGAAGGGCGCTCGCGGCGCTGACCGAGGGCTGCAAGGCGGGCGGCAACGTGCTCGAACTCGCGGTCGAGGCGGCGCGCCACGATGCGACGCTGGGTGAAATCTCCGCCGCGATGGAAGAGGTGTTCGGCCGCCACGATGCGACGCCCAAGCCGGTGAGCGGCGTCTACAAGACCGCGTATGAATTCGACAAACGTTGGGAACAGGTGACGAGCGGCATCGAGGCGGTCGAGCGGCGCATGGGGCGTAAGCCCAAGATCATGGTCGCCAAGATGGGCCAGGACGGCCACGATCGCGGCGCCAACGTGATCGCATCCGCCTTCTCCGACATGGGCTTCGAAGTCGTCTCCGGCCCGCTGTTCCAGACGCCAGAGGAAGCGCGCGACATGGCGCTTGAAAACGGCGTCGACGTGGTCGGCTGCTCGAGCCTTGCCGCCGGGCACAAGACGCTCATCCCCGAACTGATCCGGCTTTTGAAGGAAGCGGGCCGCGCCGATATCAAGGTGACGGCCGGCGGCGTGATCCCGGCAAGCGACTACGACTTCCTGCGCGAGGCGGGCGTGCAGGGGATCTACGGCCCCGGCTCGAACGTGGTCGAATGCGCGGCGGATATCCTGACGCTGCTCGGGCACAATATGCCGCCGCTGGGAGAAGGGCTGGACGAGGCGGCGGAGTGAGTATGAAGTTCAGGCTACCCCCTCACGTCCAAGAGTTGGTTGCGGCTCGGAATAAGCTGAAAGATCATTTCGCGGCCTATGACCTTCGTTTTACGTTCGATGGAAATCTCGTTGGAGACCTAGGCGAAGCGGTAGCCGCTGATCTTTTCGGGCTCAGATTGACTGGGCGCAGTAATGAAGGAATCGACGGCTACGCGCCGGATGATCGATCGGTTCAGGTTAAGGCGAGCGGGACGCGTCGCGGCCCAGCATTTCGTCCTGTCGAGACGAAGGCCGACCATCTCATTGTTCTGCATCTCGACTACGAGGCGTGCGAGGGCGAGGTGATCTATAACGGTCCAGAGGGAAGGGTTGTTTCTGAGCTTTTACCGGAAAGCTGGACAGGGCAGCATACAGTAAATCTTCGTGGCCTGCTGAAATTGAATGACGGCGTCGCTGATGAAGATCGGTTGCCAATGATCGGAAGTAACCAATGACCCACCTCCGCACCGACTGGACCCGCGAAGAGATCGCGACCCTCTTCGACCTCCCCTTCACCGAACTGGTCTTCCGCGCCGCCAGCGTCCACCGCGAGAACCACCCGCCGGAGCAGGTCCAGCTCTGCACCCTGCTCAGCATCAAGACCGGCGGATGCCCGGAGGATTGCGGCTATTGCTCGCAGTCGGTCCACGCGGACAGCGGTGTCGAGGCGACCAAGCTGATGGACGTGCAGGCCGTGCTCCAGCGC
This sequence comes from Erythrobacter litoralis, assembly GCF_001719165.1. Classification (NCBI taxonomy): domain Bacteria; kingdom Pseudomonadati; phylum Pseudomonadota; class Alphaproteobacteria; order Sphingomonadales; family Erythrobacteraceae; genus Erythrobacter; species Erythrobacter litoralis. Next base: position 1,876,907 of record NZ_CP017057.1, on the reverse strand, counting down.
GCGGCTCAGGCGAAGGATGCCGGCAGCCAGCGGTTCTGCATGGGCGCGGCGTGGCGCAATCCCAAGGACCGCGACATGCCCAAGATCGTCGAGATCGTGAAGGGCGTGCGCGACATGGGGATGGAGACCTGCATGACGCTGGGGATGCTCGAGCCGCACCAGGCGGACATGCTCGCGGAAGCAGGGCTCGACTACTACAACCACAACATCGACAGCTCGCCCGAGTATTACGAGCGGGTGATCTCGACGCGCGATTTCCAGTGCCGGCTCGATACGCTCGATCACGTCCGAAGCGCGGGCATCAACGTATGCAGCGGCGGGATCGTCGGCATGGGCGAGACGCGCGAGGACCGGGTGGGCTTCATCCACACGCTTGCGACCCTGCCCGAACATCCCGAAAGCGTGCCGGTCAACGCGCTCGTCCCGGTGAAGGGCACGGTGCTTGGCTACATGCTCGAAGGCACGCCAATGGCGAAGATCGACGACATCGAATTCGTCCGCACCGTTGCGGTCGCGCGCATCACAATGCCGATGTCGATGGTCCGCCTTTCCGCAGGTCGCGAAAGCATGTCCGAGGCGACGCAGGCGCTGTGCTTCCTCACGGGTGCGAATTCGATCTTCACCGGCGACAAGCTCCTGACCGCGCCCAATGCGGGCGACGACAGCGATGGCGCGCTGCTGGCGAAGCTGGGCATGACCGCGCTCAAGGGCGAGGAACCGGCGCGCGCGGCGAAGGCCACCGAACCCGCCGAGTGAGGTCGGCGTGACCCTCGGCTTTTGCGTCGATGCGTTGCTGCCCAAGGCGCGCGGGGGCGGACAGCTTCGCATGGGGCTCAGCCGATTGAGCGAGGGGGAATGGCTGCAGCCTGATCCCGATCTCGCAGCGCGAGCCGATGCTTTCGACGAATGGCCCGAAGCCGTTCAGCTCACTCCTGAGGCCGAGGCGCCGGGCCGCGAACTCGCTGCCATGCTGGGGGTGAACGGCGCTCTGCCGGAAGCCGCCCGCGCCGCGCACGAGGACATGTGCCTCCTCACCCGCGCCAAAAACGAAGAAATCTACCGCCTGATCGGAGCCGCCGTCGCCTGGCCGACCGACTGGCGCCCCGCCGACAAGCTGGGGCTGCCGCTGCGCGCGCTCCATGCGCCGATCGCAGGTTACGACGAGCAGCTTGCGACCGGGGTCGACCGCTTCATGGCGACCCTGCGGCCCGGCATTATCTATGGCCGCTGCAACTGGTTCATCGCCCCGACGGGCGCGCGCCGTTGGCTGGCCGAGGGCGAGCCCCACGAACAATTCGCCCATGTCACGCCGGACAATGCAGGCGAGGCGCTGTTCGTGCGCTCCGAACGCCAGACCCTGCGCCGCCTGCCCGAAACGAACGCGATCCTTTTCACCATCGGCGTCCACGTCGAACCGCTCGGCACGCTGGCGGCGCAAAACGTCGCCATGCTCGCCCGCGCTGTCGAAACGCTCGTCTCAGGCGAAGGCGACAGGCGCGGCGCCCCGGCCTATGCTGACGCGCTGACCGCCTTCGCTGCCGAAAGGACGCCGCCTTGCTGACCCTTCTCGCCCCGCTTGCCATGATGCAGGCAGCGCCGCCCAACGCGGACTGGAACTGCGAGGAACCCACGCGCCAGCAGGAAATGAACTGGTGCGCCGCGCAGGAATACGAGAAGGCCGATCTCGCGCTCAATCGTCAATGGAAGGAAACCGCCGCCGCGATGAAGGCGCGCGACGTGGCATGGCAGGACAATTCCATGCGCCCCGACGCCCGCCCCGGCTTCTTCGCCAGCCTGCTCGAAGCGCAGCGCGCATGGCTGAAATTCCGCGACGCGCATTGTCGGCTCGATGGTTATTATGCCCGGGGCGGGAGCCTTGAACCGCTGCTCGTCTCCACCTGCCGCACCGCGCTCACCGAGATGCGCACCCGCGAATTGCGCGAGCTTGCCCAAGCGAACCCATGAGCGCGCAAATCCGATAGGTTGCGGGCCGCGCGAGGAGGCGGCATAGGCCTTGGCCACGAATTGCGCATTTGCTCGGAGGGGTTCGCTTGTTCTCGAAAATCCTGATTGCCAATCGCGGCGAGATCGCCTGCCGTGTGATCACCACGGCGCGCAAGATGGGGATCGCTACCGTCGCGGTCTATTCGGATGCCGACCGCCACGCGCCCTTCGTCAAGATGGCGGACGAGGCGGTCCATATCGGCCCTTCGCCCGCGGCCGAAAGCTATCTCCTCCCGGAAAAGATCATCGCCGCGGCGAAGCAGACCGGGGCCGAGGCGGTGCATCCGGGCTATGGCTTCCTGTCCGAGCGCGCGAGCTTCGTCGAGGCGCTTGACAAGGAGGGCATCGCCTTCATCGGTCCGCCCGCGAATGCGATCGCTGCGATGGGCGACAAGATCGAGAGCAAGAAGCTCGCCCGCGAGGCGGGTGTCAATGTCGTCCCCGGCTTCGTCGGCGAGATCCGCGATACCGACCATGCGGTCGAGATATCGAACGACATCGGATACCCGGTGATGATGAAGGCCAGCGCCGGGGGCGGGGGCAAGGGAATGCGGCTCGCCTGGTCCGAAAAGGACGTCCGCGAGGGCTTCGAGGCGACCAAGCGCGAGGGACTGAATTCCTTCGGCGATGACCGTGTCTTCATCGAGAAGTTCATCGAGAACCCGCGCCACATCGAGATCCAGATCCTCGGCGACAAGCACGGCGACGTGCTTTACCTGAACGAGCGCGAATGTTCGATCCAGCGCCGCCACCAGAAGGTGGTGGAGGAAGCGCCTTCGCCCTTCGTGACGCCCAAGATGCGAAAGGCGATGGGCGAGCAGTGCGTCGCTCTGGCGCAGGCGGTGGGCTATCATTCGGCGGGTACGGTCGAACTGATCGTAAGCGGCGCGGACCCGACCGGCGAAAGCTTCTACTTCCTCGAAATGAACACCCGCCTGCAGGTCGAACACCCCGTTACCGAGGCGATCACCGGCATCGACCTCGTCGAGCAGATGATCCGCGTGGCCGCGGGCGAAAAGCTTTCGATGAGCCAGGACGACATCGGCATTCACGGCTGGTCGATCGAGAACCGCGTCTATGCCGAGGACCCCTATCGCGGCTTCCTCCCCTCGACAGGGCGCCTCACGCACTATTCGCCCCCGATCCCCGGCTGGAGCGAGGAGGACGAGGTTCAGGGCAAGGCCCGGCGCGGCGTAGCGCACGGGCCAGGCTCGATCCGGGTCGATGACGGCGTGTTCGAAGGCGGCGAGGTGTCGATGTTCTACGACCCGATGATCGCCAAGCTGATCACCTGGGCCCCGACCCGTGACGAGGCAGCGGACCTCCAGGTCGAGGCGCTCGACCGCTTTCGCATCAAGGGGCTTGGCCACAATGTCGATTTCCTCAGCGCGATCATGCAGCACCCGCGTTTCCGTTCGGGTGCGCTGACCACGGGTTTCATCGCGGAGGAATATCCCGACGGTTTCGAAGGCGCGCCGGTCAGCGAAGATTTCGAACGGCGGCTCGCGGCGATCTGCGCGGGCAATGAATTCACCCTGCAAAGCCGCGCGCGGCGCATTTCGGGCCAGCTCGACGGCGATGACGGGCGCGAGGGCGTCCAGCGCGTCACCAGCGAATGGCTCGTCAAGCTGGGCGACAAACGCTTCGAAGTGTTGCTGGGCGATGGCCATGCGGTGGTGGACGGCCACCGCGTCGAAGGGACCTGCGACTGGATGCCCGGCATGACGCAGGCGACCGCAACCGATGCAGACGGCAACGCGTTCGGCCTCATCGTCGAACGCGCGGGCAATCGCTGGGTCGTGACGACCCGCGGCGCGGCGCATCATGCGCTGGTCCTGCCGCTGAGGCTTTCCGCCCATGAAAGCCTGATGATCGAAAAGGAACCGCCGGACCTTTCCAAGATGCTCATCTGCCCGATGCCCGGCGTTCTCGTTAAGCTGCATGTCGCCGAAGGCGAGGCGGTCCAGCCGGGCCAGCCGCTCGCCACTGTCGAGGCGATGAAGATGGAAAACATCCTGCGCGCCGAGAAGGAAGGGACGATCGCAAAGATCAACGCCGGCGAGGGAGAGAGCCTTGCCGTCGATGCGGTGATCCTCGAGCTCGAATAGGGCCCTGTCGCCGCGCTGCCCTTGCGGACAAGGGCTTTTGCGAATGAAAGAAAGTGATTCCAGCCGGAAATTTGCGTGAAGCCTGCGCTCACGATCGACAGTTTCACTTGTAAATCTGCGGCAATCTTCGCTCACCGCCTGCCAATTCACGTAAATGTGATGGTCGCCGCGCCCGCTGGACGGGACAATCCACAATGCGATTCGCACCAATCGGGGTGTGTTTCGCGAGGGGATCGGACATGGCACGCAAAGGAACAGGGTATTTCGACCGCAAGGGTCACTTCTTCAAGAACGCCAAGGACGCGACGGCGAGCGACATCGCCGCGCTGCTGGGTCAGATCGGCGATGGCGAAAGCCTTGCGCCCGGTATCGCGCACCTGCTGATTGAAAGGCGCGCGGATATCGAACGCCTCTTCGCGGAACACGATGCGATGATGGCCGAAGAGGGTGTCGGCGCACAGGGCGGCAAGGTAACCGACATTTCGGACAAGCTCGCCAAGACCCCCGCGCGGCCGGTCGGCTGAACGACGCGCCGGGCAGGATCAACCCCAGGCGGTATCAGTCCCCGACCAGCGCGACAGCCCGGATCCATCCCGCGCTTGCCCGCTCGATCTTGACCGGAAAGCAGGACAGGGTGAAGCCGCTCGCGGGGAGCGTTTCCAGATTGGTCAGCTTCTCGATCTGGTAATAGGGCCGGATGCGCCCGGCCTTGTGGCCTTCCCAGATGATCGAGGGGTCGCGCGTGTCGGCCCAGCGCCGGGCCGTGTGACTGAAGGGCGCGTCCCAGCTCCACGCATCGGTCCCGACCACCTCGACGCCCCTTTCGGTCAGCCAAAGCGTCGCCTCGGCGCCCAGCCCGACGCCCTGATCGGTGAAATTTTCGGTCCCGTAGACGGCGCCTGACTGCACCAGCACGATGTCAAGAGGCCTGAGCTCATGCCCGACCCGCGAAAGCTCTGCCTCGACCTCGGCGGCGCTGACGACATGACCGTGGGGAAGCGCAGAGAAATCGAGTTTCACTCCGGGGCGAAAGAAGCGGTCGAGCGGGGCCTCGTCGATGCTGGGGGCAGGGCGCGCACCCCCGGAATCGCCGACGCCGGTGGTCGAATGGTAATGCCACGGCGCGTCCATGTGGGTGCCGTTGTGAGTCGAAAGTTTCACCTGCTCGACCGCCCAGCCTTCACCGTCCGGGAGGTCTTCCTTGCGAAGGCCCGGGAAGAACATCGCGATCTGCTCCCACGTGCTCTCATGCGTCATGTAGGTCACGCGCGGGCGCATGACTTCGGGGTCGGAGACCACATCGTTGGTGATCGGAATCGACAGGTCGATGAAGCGGGTCATCTCAGTGCGCCTGCAATTGTTCATCGAGGAACGCCGCGACATTGGCGAGGTCGACGTCGCGCGCCATATGGGCTTCGCCGATGCCGCGCAGCAGGAGGAAGGGGAGCGTGCCCGAACCTTCCATCTTCTTGTCGTGGCGCATGTGATCGACCAGCGTCTCGCCGGTGCAATCCATCCCGAGCGCCGCGATTTCCGATGGTAGCCCGGCGGAAGCGATGACCCGCGATGTTCGCGCTGCATCCTCCTGCGCCAGTTCGCCCCGCCGCGCCGAATAGCGCGCGGCGAGCACCATGCCGAGCGCGACCGCTTCGCCGTGGAGGAGCCTGTCCGAAAAGCCCGTTTCCGCCTCCAGCGCATGGCCGAAAGTGTGGCCGAGATTGAGCAGGGCGCGGCGTCCACTCGTCTCGCGTTCGTCTTCGGCGACGATCCGGGCCTTGGCGGCGATGCTGGTCGCGATGGCATGGGCGAGCGGCTCCGCCTCGCGGGCGAGCACTGCCGTGCCGTTCGCCTCGAGCCATGCGAAGAAATCGGCATCGCCGAGCAGGCCGTATTTGAGCACTTCGGCATAGCCTGCGCGCATCTCGCGGTCGGGCAGGGTGTCGAGCACAAGCGCGTCGATGAGAACGATCGAAGGCTGGTGGAAGGCGCCTATCAGGTTCTTGCCCGCAGCGGTGTTGATCGCGGTCTTGCCCCCGACCGAAGAGTCGACCTGCGCCAGCAAGGTGGTGGGGATCTGGACGAAGCCGCAGCCGCGTTTCAGCACCGCGGCGGCGAAGCCGGTCAGGTCGCCCACGACACCGCCGCCAAGCGCGAAGACATGGTCCGAACGCGTGAGGCCGAGCGCCAGCAGCCAGTCGGTCAGCCTTTCGAGCACCGCCCAGCTTTTCGCGCCTTCGCCCGGTTCCGCGATGAACCATTCGGCCGCAAGGCCCGCTTCGGTGAGGCTGTCTTCGATCCGCCCGGCAAACAGGCGGTGCGTGTTGGCATCGGTCACGAAAGCCGCCTTGCGCCCCGTATCCTGCGGAAGGAAGGGCGCGGCATTGCGGGTGAAATCTTGGAGCACGCAGCCCCGCTCGATCACCACGTCATAGGAGCGCCCGGCGAGTTCGACCGGGACGGTCTGGCGGTTCGTTGTCATGCAAGATGGTCCTCGATCGCCTCGATGATCGCCCGGGCGGTGTCGGCATGCGGGCCGTTGACGCTCTCGACCCTGATCGGCGCCTCGGAGTAGAAGCCGCGGCGCTCCTCGGCGAGGCGGGCCAGGATCGCCTTCGGGTCGCCGCCGCGCAGCAGCGGGCGGGTGTTGCGACGCGCCGTGCGCTCGACCAGAGTGTCGACGTCGCAGTCGATCCACACCGCGATCGCCCGGTCGAGGATCAGAGCGCGCGTTTCCGGATCGACGAAGGCTCCGCCGCCGGTCGCGATCACGCCCGCTTGATCATCCATCAGTCGCGCGATGACGCGCCTTTCGCCGTCGCGAAAATAGGCCTCGCCGAATTCCTCGAAGATTTCGGGGATGGTGCGCCGGGCGGCTTCCTCGATCTCGTCATCGGCATCGGTGAAGCCGCGCGACAGCATTGCGGCAAGGCGCCTGCCGACGGTCGACTTGCCCACGCCCATTAGCCCGACCAGCACGACCGGACGGTCGATCCGCGCGGCGAGGCGGGCGATGCGCATATCGTCGAAGGCGGTGTCAGCGGACATTGCCGCATGGCCTATAGATGGGCTAGAGCCCGCGCAACATGTCTCGCTTTTCGCTCTCGCGTCAGGTTTCGCAAGGCCGCGTCGGCGCCCGTGTAGGCGGGCCGCGGCGCGCTGCCCGTGGGGGCAGGCCGCCGGCTGTGCGCGCCGTTATGCTGGGAGGGCTTGCGCTGGTGGCTCTGCTGACATTTGCCTGGATCGATGGCGGGGAAGAGCCGATCCATCCGATCGTCGAACCGGTCGAACTCGTGCCGGCCGCGCGCGGGGAGACCGCGCGATGAGGATCACGCGCGGAGCCGCCGGGGCGGCGGCATTCGCCCTTGCCGGAGCGCTTGGCGGCGCGCTGCTGGGCGGCGGGCTGGCAGGCTCCCTGGGGGCGCAGGACCGGCCCGAATCGCTCCTCCCGCCGGGCTTCGATGATCCCGCGCCGTCCCCTTCGCCCGCGCCTGCGCCGACCGGCCCTTCGACAGCCGCGCCGCGCCCCGCGCCCGCGCCTCCGGCAGCGCCGCAGACCGCGCCGAGGCTCGCCGAACCGGACGGGGATGCAGAGCCGGTGCGCCTGCCCGACGAATTGCCGCCAGTGCCCTCAATGTCGCCCGATCAGCTCGCGGGGCTCCCCACGCTCGCGGAGCTGGAGGAGTTGTCGCCGGACGAACTCGACGAGCTGCTCGGTCTCAAGCCTAAGTTCGACATCCCGCCCGCGGCGCGCCGTTCGCTGGCCGAGGTGGGCGTAATCGCTCCGTCCGAAGGCGGGTTCCGGACCGCTTCGATGGCCCGCCAGCCGGCCGCGCTGGTGCGCGCGATGCTGGCGGGAACGAGAACGCCGCTCGTCTCGCGCTGGGGGCATATCCTGATGCGCCGAGCGCTTGCCAGCCGTCTTGCCGCGCCCGAAGGCATGGACCCGGTCGAATTCGCGGCCCTGCGCGCAGGCGTGCTCAACCGGATGGGCGAACACATGGCAGCGCGCGCGATCGCCCAGGATGTCGATACGACGAACTGGGACGCAAGCCTCACCAACGAAGCGCTCGCCGCCTATGTCGCGCTGACCGATTTCACCGGCGCTTGCCCAGCGATCCGCCTGCAGGGATCGGCGCGCGAGGATGCGCAATGGGTGCTGTGGCAGGCGATCTGCAATGCCTATGCGGGCGAAGCCGCGCTTGCCGCCTCGCAGCTCGACCGGGCGCTCAACCAGGGCATCGCCCCGCGCATCGATGTGCTGCTCGCGCGGCGCTATGCGGGCGCAGCGGGACGCGGGCGGCGCGCGGTCGAGATCGAGTGGGACGAGGTCGAGGACCTCAATCCGTGGCGCTTCGGCCTTGCGACCGCGCTGGGTGAGCCGGTACCCGAACGCCTCCTCGCCGAGGCGAGCCCCTTCTACGCGCTCGCCGGAGCGCCCGCGCCGCAGCTCTCCCCTGCCGAGCGGCTCGGCTATGCGAGCCAGGCGGCGGCCGCAGGGGTGTTTTCCGCCGATGCGATGGTGAACCTTTTGAGCCAGGTCTATGCCGACACGGCGATCGGGGGCGAGCCTGCCGCCCGCGCGGGGGCGCTGCGCGAAGCCTATGTAGCGCCTGCGCCCGAAGACCGGATCGCGGCGATGCGGCGGCTGTGGGGCGACGGCGATGTGCCCGATTACGGCGCGCTGGTCGCAACCGCCTATGCCGCCGCCCGCGTTCCGGCGAGCGGGGCGCTGGCCGATGCGGCGGGCGATCTCATTGCCTCGATGCTCACTGCCGGGCTCGACCGCGATGCGGCGGCTTGGCGCGATGCGGTGGCCGAGGGAAGCGTGGGCTGGGCGCTCGTCGCGCTCGCCGATCCCGATGGCGGTGCAGCGAGCGAGAGCGCGGTGGACGCCTTCGTCGACGAATATGAAAGCGCGGCGCCGCGCAAGGCCGCGTTCCTCGTCGCCGGGCTGGCCGGGCTGGGCCGGATCGACGAGGGCGAGCGCGATTCCTTCGCCGCGCGGCTCGACGTCGATCTTTCGCGACAGTCCCGCTGGACCCGCACGATCGCGCGGGCGGCCGATTTCGATAACGCGGCGCTCGTCGCGATGCTGGCGGGGCTGGGGATGCAGGGCGCCGACTGGTCGCAGATGACCCCGCTCCACCTCTACCACATCGTCGCCAGCCTCAACCGGGTCGGGCTTGAAGCCGAAGCGCGGATGATCGCGGCGGAAGCGGTCGCGCGGGGATAGGGGCGGGGCCTTGTCCGCCGCTACCGAGGCCTTTCTCGACATGCTGGCGAGCGAGCGCGGCGCGGCGGCGAACACGCTTGCCGCCTATGCCCGCGACCTTGCCGGGGCCGAAGAAGCGATCGGCGACCTCGCCAGCGCACCGCGCGCGAAGGTCGCGCGGCTTTCCAGCGAATGGAGCGCGCTCGCGCCATCGACGGTTGCCCGCAAGGCATCGGCGCTGCGGCAATTCTTCGGGTTCGCATTGGACGAAGGCTGGCGCAGCGACGATCCGTCGGGCGCGCTTCCCGCCCCGCGCACGCGCCGCCCGCTGCCCAGGGTGCTGGGGCATGATGCGGTCGAGGCGTTGTTCGAAACCGCGGAGTGCGAGGCCGAAAGCGGCAAGGCCGAGGCGGTGCGTCTGCTCGCGCTCATCGAACTGCTCTATGGATCGGGCCTGCGCGCGAGCGAGCTGGTTAGCCTGCCGGCGAACGCGGTGCCGCGCGATGCGCCGCTCATCACGGTCACGGGCAAGGGCGGGCAGGCGCGCATGGTCCCGGTGAGCGAGCGCGCCGCCGAGGCGCTTGCGCGATGGCGGGCGGTGTGTGGGGACGGCACTTCGCGCTTTCTCTTTCCCTCGCGCGGGCGTTCGGGCCACCTTACGCGGGTGCGCCTGTTCCAGCTTCTGAAAGGCCTTGCCGTGCGCGCCGGGCTCGATCCCGCGGGCGTTTCCCCGCATGTCCTGCGCCATGCCTTTGCCACCCACCTGCTCGAAGGCGGGGCGGACCTGCGCGTGCTGCAGACCCTGCTGGGCCATGCCGATATCGCGACCACGCAGATCTACACCCATGTCGATGCCGCCCGGCTCGTCGAACTGGTGAATATGCGTCACCCGCTCGGGCGCGGGCGGGGAGGCACCGGCTCATGAGGCTTGCCCCCCGCGCAACATCCCGATAGCGCCTTGCAGCATATGTCCAAGGTTTCCTATCTCGAGTTCGAAAAGCCGGTGCAGACCATCGACGAACGCATCGCCGCGCTGCGCACGGTCGATGCCGAACACGATGTCGATGTCGCCGAGGAAATTGCTAGGCTCGAAGCCAAGAGCGCGGACCTTCTTGCCAGCACCTATGCCTCGCTTACCCCGTGGCAGAAGACGCAGGTCGCGCGTCATCCACAGCGCCCGCATTTCCGCGATTACGTGGCGCACGCCTTCGAGGAATTCGTACCGCTGGGCGGCGACCGGCTCTATGGCGACGACCAGGCGATCATGGGCGGCTTTGCCCGGCTCGACGGGCGGCGGATCATGCTGATCGGCCACGAAAAGGGCAACGACACGCAAAGCCGGATCAAGCACAATTTCGGCATGGGCAAGCCCGAGGGCTATCGCAAGGCGATCCGCCTGATGGAACTGGCTGGGCGATTCGGCCTGCCGGTCGTGACGCTGGTCGACACGTCGGGTGCGTTTCCCGGGATCGAGGCGGAGGAGCGCGGCCAGGCCGAAGCGATCGCACGTTCGACCGAAGCCTGCCTGGCGCTGCGCGTCCCCATGGTCGCCGCGATCGTGGGCGAGGGCGGATCGGGCGGCGCGGTGGCGCTTGCCAGCGCGGAGCGGGTGCTGATGCTGGAACACGCGGTCTATTCGGTGATCTCGCCCGAAGGCTGCGCCTCGATCCTGTGGCGCACTGCCGAAAAGGCGCCCGACGCGGCTGAGGCTATGAAGGTGACCGCGCAGCATCTCAAGCGGCTCAAGGTGATCGACCGCATCGTCAAGGAGCCTGCCGGCGGCGCACATCGCGGACCGGCGGCAGCGGCGAGCGCTCTGGGCAAGGCAATCGGCGAGGAACTGGATGGGCTTTCCGGCCTGTCGATCGATGCGCTGATCGCCCGGCGCGAGGACCGCTTTCTACAGCTCGGCGGCTGATACGGTCCGGAGAGCACTGGCAAGACGTGCTTCTCGAAACTTCCGGCGGCGCGATGTATTGGTTAAGCAGACCATAACAGCCCGACCGGAGAGGAGACCGGAATGCCCAATATATTCGGATCGAGGAAAACCGCCCCGCTTGCCGCCGTATCGGCGGCCGCCCTCGCGCTGACGGGTTGCGTCGGCGGCGCGCCGATCCCCTCGTCCTCCGCTCCGATCACCCAGGCCGAAGCGAAGCAGGGTGCGGAATATCATCCGCAATTCCTCGAGCAATTCGGCGGTGCGATGAGCGGGCCGCAGGCCGCCTATGTCGAACAGGTGGGCAAGGGGATTGCGGTCCATTCCGGCCTCGGCAATGCGCGCGAGAGTTTCACGGTGAGCCTTCTCAACAGCCCCGCGCACAACGCCTTCGCGATCCCGGGCGGCTATGTCTACACGACCCGACAGCTGGTGACGCTGATGGACAACGAGGCGGAGCTTGCCGCCGTGCTCGGCCACGAAGTCGGGCACGTCGCCGCGCGCCATTCGCAGCGCCGCCAGCAGGCCGCGCAGAGGAACTCGATTCTCGGCATTCTCGGCGCGATCGGCAGTTCGATCCTGCTTGGCAATAGCGGTCTCGGCGACACGCTCTCGCGCACTTTCCTGCAGGGCTCGCAGCTCCTGACCCTGAGCTATTCGCGCAGCCAGGAGACCGAGGCGGACAATCTTGGCATCCTTTACCTAACCCGCGCCGGGTACGATCCGCGCGCCATGGGGACGGTGCTGGCGAGCCTTGCCGAGCAGAACAATCTCGAGGCGAGGGTGCAGGGGCGCAATGCCTCGATCCCCGAATGGGCCTCGACCCACCCGAACCCGGCGAGCCGGGTGCGCGAAGCGCTCGCCAAGGCGAGCCCGCTCGCGCCCGGTGTCACCAATGGCGACACGTTTCTCTCGCGGATCGACGGGCTGCTTTACGGCGATGATCCCGAACAGGGTATCATCGAGGGGCTGCGCTTCATCCATCCGGACCTGCGGCTGACCTTCACCGTGCCGCAGGGCTATTACATGGTGAACGGAACGCGGGCGGTCAGCATCAACGGACAGGTCGGGCAGGCGCAGATGAGCCTCGGGCCCTATACCGGCGATCTCGACCGCTATGTGCGCGGCGTCTTTGCAGGCGTCGGCGGTGAGAACCAGCGTCTTGCGCCGCAGGAAGTGCGCCTCACGAGCGTCAACGGGCTGCGCGCAGGCGTCGGCACGGCGCGGGTCAATGCGCAGAACGGCGCCATCGACGTGGTCGTCTATGCCTATGAATTCGCTCCCGACAGGGCCTATCACTTTGCCGCCGTGACGCCTGCCGGCCGGGCCAATGTCTTTGCACCGATGTTCCAGTCGATGCGCCGGATCACGTCGCAGGAAGCTGCGAATGTCGTGCCCAAGCGGCTGCAGGTGGTGACGGTGGGGCGCGGCGACACGATCGCTGGTCTTGCGCGGCGGATGGCCTATCCCACGGCCCAGGAAGAACGCTTTCGCGTGCTCAATTCGCTCGGGTCCGGCGACCGTCTGACGCCGGGGCAGAAGGTCAAGCTCGTGGTGCGCGCGCGCTGAGGGCAAGACTGGCGGTTTTCAGTCTGGCCTGTATCGGCCTTGCTGCTGTCAGATACGCAAAAGAAAAGCGGCGGGGATGGACCCCGCCGCTTCCCTAGTCTTGTGACTTTTCGTCGAAAGATTACGTCGACGGCTGTGCCATTTCGGTCGAAACAGCTTCGAACGTGGCGGTCAGGTTGTTGCCCAGCGTGCTCATCGCGGCGATCGCGGCGACCGCGATCAGGGCGGCGATAAGGCCGTATTCGATGGCGGTGGCGCCCTGCTCGTCGCGAGCCAGCTTGTTGAAGAAGGTCATGTCAAGTCTCCTGGTTTCGGTCTTCGGTACCCGTGCCCATTCAGAACGAATGGACTATTCGTGAGTTAGTGCGCAGATGTTGAAAAATTCCTAATCCGGTATCTTTCGAACAGTCTAATTACCCACCGCCTCATTCGATGCATCCTGAACGCGCTGCCACATGTTGTCGTTCTCATCGGCCACGGCCTGAAACGAACCCACTGCAGCAATCACGATCAAGCTGACGATCAGGCCATATTCAACGGCGGTGGCACCTGACTTGTCGTTCCCGATGTGCTTAAGGAATTTCGCCAAAATCATGGGGACACCTATCGTTGTCTTCCTGACACCATCAAAAATCTGCCCAGAGTTTTAAGAAAAGGTTATTGGCGCGGCTGTGGCTGAAAAAAATTCCGACAATGCGCGCGGATTCCTTGCCGTGAGCGCGGGGGCCCTGCAGCGCTCCGATGGCCTTTGGCTGATGCACCAAAGACCCTTGCACAAGGATCATGGCGGGCTCTGGGAATTTCCCGGAGGCAAGGTTGAAGATTATGAAAAACCTGCGGAATCTCTCGTAAGGGAATTGCGCGAGGAGCTGGGGATCACGCTGCGGGCCGCCGATCTCGGACCGGCCGCTTTCGCCGAAGAGAGCGAGGTCACGGGGGGCGTGCCGATTGTCATTTTACTTTACATCGTTCGCGTGTGGAAAGGCGAACCGCGTGCGCTCGAAGGGGGCAGAATCGACTGGTTCGACCCCGAGGGAATCGCCCGCCTGGCCAAGCCGCCGCTCGATTCCGAGCTCGCGGGCCGCCTTTTTGTCGACCGGGCCGCGGCGACTTTGCCATGATATTATCGTCGCGAGGGGATTGCCAAGCCGCGCCGGGACCCCTATGTGCCGCCCCCTAGCGCGCACCCGTAGCTCAGCTGGATAGAGCACCAGACTACGAATCTGGGGGTCAGAGGTTCGAATCCTTTCGGGTGCGCCAACACAGCCCGCTCCTCGCCAAGAGGGGCGGGCTGTGTTGGTTCTGCCCGGGAAGATACCGGCCTTGTTCGGGCCGAAGGTGACGCAGCCGCCGGAGACGACGAGCGAGCGGGGCGAACCTTGCTTCAGGCAGCTCTCGACGCGGCAGGCGGGGTGCCGGCGGGCGCTTCGCGGAAGAATTCCAGCAGATTTGCCACCACCCGCGTTCCTTCGGGAAAGGGATTCGCCCCGGCTCCGGCCCCGGCCCGGCCAAGGAAAGCCAGCCCGCATTCGCTAGCGCAGGCGTGGTCGCTCATCGCGTTGCCCACGAACGGGCAGTCCGCGGGGGCGTGACCTTCGGCAGCGAGGATTTCGCGCACGATGTCGCGCAGCCGCGCGGACCATTCGGCGATTTGGGGTTCTGACAGTCCGATCTCGAGCAGTTCTCCATTCGACAAGGCTCGCTCGGCCTCCGAAGGGCAGGGGGCATTTTTCGCGGATGCGCGAAGAGCCGCGGCGGACCGGTACAACCACGCCGAGATCGCAAGGGCAGGCGGGGGCGGCAACAATCGCGCGCGGCGGCAGGGATCGTCTGGGCGGGCGGAAATCGCCTGCCGGGTCGGCAGGCCCATCAGTCCTCGGCAGCATCCTCTAGCGCGTGCATGTCCTCGTCGGAAAAGCCGAAATGGTGGCCGGCCTCGTGGATCACGACATGGCGCACCAGCGCCTCGAACGCGACGCCGGTTTCCTCCATCTCGCGCAGCAGGGGCTGGCGGAAGAGGCTGATCGCGGGCGGCATGTGCGGCACGTCCCACAACGATTGTTCGGGCAGCGGCACGCCTTCGTAGAGCCCGGTCAGCTCCCAGCGACTTGCGATCCCGACCGAGGCGAGCTGTTCGGCGCTGGCGAATTCCTCGATTCGCAGCACCACCTCGGCAAGATGCGTGCGGAATTCGTCCGGCAGGCGCGCGATGGTTCTGATCGCGGCGCGCTCGAATTCGGCGGGTGAGGGAACTGTCGGGGCCAAAGGGTGTTCTTACCAACCTGTGTCAATATTGGGCGGTGCATTCCGTCCTATCCTGCCTATATATGGACCCGGGATGGGGATTAAGCCGCAGCGCCGGAAATTTTTTCGAGCCCCGCCGGGCTCCCTCGGCCCCTCGCGGGGGCTCGCCCGTCCTGTTACCGCACAGGCCCAGCCAGCCGGCCGAACTGCATCCGCATCGAGCCGGCAACCGTAATCACCTTGGTTTCTTGCACTGGAAAGACGTCCACCCATGAACTGTCTCGATCACGACTCCGACGATTTCGATCCCGACAACCCGCTGAACAAGCCCGACGTGCCCGAAGACGTTCAGGACGCGATCCGCACGCTGATCCGCTGGGCTGGCGACGATCCGGAACGAGAGGGCCTGCTCGACACGCCCAAGCGCGTGGGCCGGGCCTGGCTTGAATATTGCCGCGGCTATGGCGAGGACCCGGCGATCCACCTTTCCCGCGTGTTCGAAGAAGTGGGCGGTTATGACGAAATCGTGCTGCTCAAGGATATTCCTTTTCAGTCGGCCTGCGAACATCATATGGCCCCTATCACCGGCAAGGCGCATATCGCCTACCTGCCGGACAGGCGGGTGGTGGGCATTTCCAAGCTCGCCCGCGTGCTGCACGGCTTTGCGAGCCGCCTGCAGGTCCAGGAACGCCTCACTGCAGAGGTTGCGCAGTGCATCTGGGACAATCTCGAACCGCAGGGCGTTGCCGTGGTGATCGAGGCGCAGCACGGCTGCATGACAGGGCGCGGGGTAAAGACCCACGGGGTCGAGATGGTGACGAGCCGGATGCTCGGATGCTTCCTCGAAGACCCGCGCAGCCGCAAGGAAGTGATGAGCCTGATGGGCTACTGACCGGGCGCAGGTCCAAACGAAATCGGGGCGGGCCGCCACTGGCGGTCCGCCCCGTTCCGTTTCTTGCGATTCCGAAGGTCGGATTACATCCCGTCGACGCTCTTCGAGACGAGGATGTTGACCGCAACGCGGCGGTTCTGCGCGCGGCCTTCTTCGGTGCTGTTGTCGGCGGCCGGATCGGCGGTCGCCATCCCGGTCGGGGTCAGCATCCGCCACGGTTCCCACTTGCACTGCTGCTGAAGGAAGTTGGTCACGCGGCCCGCCCGCTTCTCGCTCAGCTCCTGGTTGATCTCATAGGAGCCGGTCGTATCGGTGTAGCCGACGACGAGCAGCAGGGCGTTGTCCATTTCCTGCGCCTGCTGTGCGAACTGGCACAGATCGTTGCGGGCGGTTCCGGACAGGTTGTACTTGCCGGTGTCGAAATAGACGTTGGTCGTGCCCTTGACGTTGTACTGGTCGATGTTCGCGACCCGCCCGCGCAAAGCCTCGGCGACGGCAGCGTTCTCCTCGATCGCGGCGCCCTGTTCGGCGAATTGCTGGCGCGTGCCGGCATCGATCATGGAGGCCGTGCGCAGGTCGCGCGATTTCAGGTCGATGTCGCTGGCAAGCAGGCGCTGGCCCCACTGGACCGTGTCGACCTTGACCGGCAGGCCGCGCAGCAGCGCGTCCGGCCCGAGCCGGTCCTTGTCGAGTCCGAGAAACCCGCCCGAGGACTTGATCGTCGTGCCCGCGCCGACCGAAATGATCGTCTCGCTGCCGTTGGTGCTCGTCACCTGGATCGCGGAACCGTTGCGGGCAGTGATGACGCCTTCGATCTGCGGTCCTTCGGGCAGGCCCTCGAGATCGCTCGGCGGCGAGCCGTATACGGTGGCGAGCGTGCCCTCTTCGTTTCGCTGGGGCATTTCCTCCTGGGCGAATGCACCCGATGCGGGCACCAGCGCGGCCGCCCCTGCAAAGAGCGCGAGCCTGGCCCGCTTCGAAATGACACTCATGAATTTCCTCCTTCGTTCGGCGCGCCTTTCCCCTGCCACTTTCCCCGCGAAAGGAAAAGGGGGCGGGGTTTCTCGCGCCTTTCAAGACATGCGGCCTCTTGCGCCGCGTTCGACAATGGCTCGCCCCGTTGGTCGCAGCAAGCTTGCTGGCAGATGAATCCCCTGCCTTCCCGCCCCTCGGCGTGGGGCGATGCGGGCCGCACTTGCGGCAAGACGATGCAGGCGGTGCATTAACAAGAGGATTTGCGATGGACTCAAAACCGTCCTAGCAAGGTGTCGGGTTCGATCCGCAATTGCACTGAGGGAGTTTGCCATATGGTTCGAGACGTGACTTTCCGCGGCATCGCCGTCGCCGCCTTTGCCGTTGCTCTTGCAGGGTGCGGTGGCGAAGCGCCCGGAGCCGAAGCCGGCCTGACCAACCCGGTGATCGAAGAGCGGCACGACAATTTCGAGGGGATCGGCGATGCCTTCAAGGCAATCCGCGGTCAGCTCGAACAGGAAAGTCCCGATTTCTCGGTGATCCAGGCGAATGCCGAGGACATCAACCAGCGCGCCGGCAACATCGAGCAGCATTTCGTCGAGGAAACCGCGCGCGAGGCCGGCTACGACACCGAGGCGCTTGCCGCGATCTGGCAGAAGCCGGAGGAATTCGCATCGGCTACGCAGAAGCTGATCGATACCAGCGCCGCTCTCGTCGAGGCGGCGGGCGGCGGCGATCCGGCCGCTGTCGGAGCTGCGGTCAAGGAAATGGGCGGGTCGTGCAAAAACTGCCACGACCAGTTCCGCTACGACGACGAAGCCTGATCCGATGAGCGAGCCCGCTGACGCGGGAGCGGGAGGCACGCACCGGGCGAAGGTGTGGGATCCGGTCGTGCGCCTGTCGCACTGGAGCTTCGTCGTGCTGATCCCGGCGATGTGGTGGACGGCGGAGAATTCCGAATGGGGCTGGCACAGGCGGCTCGGCCTCGTCCTGCTCGGCATCCTCACGCTGCGTCTCTTGTGGGGCTTTGTCGGCCCGCGCACCGCACGTTTCGGGGATTTCCTGCGCGCGCCCGGCACGGTGCTCGCCTATTTTCGCGGAAAGCTGGGCGGCGAGGGGCAGTGGGTCGGGCACAATCCGGCCGGCGGATACAGCACGCTCGCGCTGCTGCTGGCGATGCTGGCGCAGGTTTCGATGGGGCTGTTCGCGGGCGATCCCTTCGACGGGATGACCGGGCCGCTGCGCCCGCTGGTAGGCGTGATGACCGCCGATACGATCACAGAGACGCACGAGACGTTTTTTTACGTCGTCCTTGCCTTCGTCGTGCTCCATATCGCCGCGATCGTCTTTTACGAGGCGGTGAAGAAGGACCGCCTTGTCGGTGCGATGGTCACGGGTCGGCGCGCCGTTCCCGCCGGGGCCGAGGGGATCGGGGCATTGCCGTGGGGAAGGGCGCTTGCAGCCTTACTGTTCGCGGGAGGATTCGCCTACTGGATCGCGCAGGGCGCGCCCCCGCTGACGTGACATGCGAAAAGGTGCGCTTTCCCGGCCGGGAAGCGCCCCTTTCGTATTCCTGGAGCCGCGATCAGAGCTGGCCGAGCATGTATTCCGCGCTCGAGACCTTGAAATCGCCCGGAGCCTCGATGTTGAGCTGTTCGACGACGCCGTCATTGATGACCATCGAGAAGCGCTGCCCGCGCTTGCCCATGCCGTAGCCCGAACCGTCCATGGTGAGGCCCAGCGCCTCGACGAAATCGGCATTGCCGTCGGCGAGCATAGTGATGTCGTCCGAACCGCCCGACTTGTTCCAGGCTTCCATGACGAAGGCATCGTTGACCGCGGTGCCGACGATTTCTTCGATGCCCTTGGCCTTGAGGTCGCCGGCCTTGTCGACGAAGCCAGGCAGGTGCTTGGCCGAACAGGTCGGGGTGAAGGCGCCGGGGACGGAGAACAGCGCGACCTTCTTGCCCGCGAAATATTCGCCAGCCTGGACCTGCTGCGGGCCGTCGGCGGTCGCCTTGACCAGCGTCACGTCGGGAACCTTGTCGCCTACCGAAATCGTCATGGAAGTACTCCCTTTCCTCATGGATGGATTGCGCGAGTGGTATAGCGGCTTGGGCAACGCTGCCAACCACCGCAATCGCGCGAAAGGCTGTTGGCGGGCGGTCGGTCCGTCATCGCCCATTCGCGCATTTTCACATATAAAGATAACTTTATATTGCCCCCGCGCGCGTCGGTCGCTATGGGCGCAGGCAAGACAGCGGGGTGCATGCACTTCGTCAACTTACGTCTGTCCCAAGGAGACCGCTTCATGGCCACCGCCACCGCAACGCCGACCACCGAATACAAGATCAAGGATATCGCCCTCGCCCAGTATGGCCGCGACGAGATCGCGATTGCCGAAACCGAAATGCCCGGCCTCATGGCCCTGCGCGAGGAATATGGCAGCGCCAAGCCGCTCAAGGGTGCGCGCATCACCGGCAGCCTGCACATGACGATCCAGACCGCGGTGCTGATCGAGACCCTGATCGAACTCGGTGCCGAAGTGCGCTGGGCGACCTGCAACATCTTTTCGACCCAGGACCACGCCGCTGCCGCCATGGCCGATCGCGGCATTCCGGTCTTCGCCATCAAGGGCGAGAGCCTGGCCGATTACTGGGACTATGTCGGCCGGATCTTCGACTGGGCGAGCGAAGGCGATCCCGACCTTACCGCCAACATGATCCTCGACGATGGCGGCGATGCCACCATGTTCGCGCTTTGGGGCGCGCGGCTCGAAGCGGGCGAGGAGATGCCGTCGCCCGCCAATGCCGAGGAAATCGAGATGCAGCGTGCGCTCAAGGCCTTCGTCAAGGCGAAGCCGGGCTATCTCACCAAGACCGTCAAGACCGTGAAGGGCGTCTCCGAAGAGACGACGACGGGCGTTATGCGGCTCTACCAGATCGCCAAGCAGGGCAAGCTTCCCTTCCCGGCGATCAACGTGAATGACAGCGTCACCAAGTCGAAGTTCGACAACCTTTATGGCTGCAAGGAATCGCTGGTCGACGCGATCCGCCGCGCGACCGATGTCATGCTTGCGGGCAAGGTCGCCTGCGTCGCTGGCTACGGCGATGTCGGCAAGGGTTCGGCAGCGTCGCTGCGCGACGGCGGCGCGCGCGTGATGGTGACCGAGATTGACCCGATCTGCGCCCTGCAGGCGGCGATGGACGGTTTCGAAGTGGTCTCGATGGAAGAGGCGACCAAGCGGGCCGACATCTTCGTCACCGCCACCGGCAATGAAGACGTCATCACCGGCGAGCACATGAAGGCGATGAAGCACATGGCGATCGTGTGCAATATTGGCCACTTCGACAGCGAGATCCAGATTTCCGCGCTCGACAATTACGAGTGGAAGGAGATCAAGGAAGGCACCGACATGGTGACCAAGCCCGACGGCAAGAGCCTGCTTGTCCTCGCCAAGGGCCGCCTCGTCAATCTCGGCTGCGCCACCGGCCACCCGAGCTTCGTGATGAGCGCGAGCTTCACCAACCAGACGCTCGCCCAGATCGAGCTGTTCACGAAGTCCGACGAATACGAGAACGACGTCTACGTCCTGCCCAAGCATCTCGACGAGAAGGTCGCCGCGCTGCATCTCGAAAAGCTGGGCGTCGAACTGACCAAGCTTTCGCAGAAGCAAGCCGACTATATCGGCGTGCCGGCCGAAGGCCCGTTCAAGCCGGACCACTACCGCTACTGATCGCGCTATTGCGAATCCGATACGAAAAGCCTCCGAGCAGCGATGCCCGGGGGCTTTTTCGTGCCTGCTGCGTGCCGTGCCAGTTGCATCGTGCGCTGCCCCCGCATAGCTGGCAGCAATGGAACTCACTCCGCTTGCCCTGGTGCTGATCGGATTGCTGCTCGCCGCATGGACGGTGGGCGCGGCGGTCGTGGTACTCCGCGCGAGCGCGAAGACGAAGCGCACTGCGGCGCTCCAGAAATCGCTCAGGCGGATGCAGCACCTGCTCGACGTGGCGCCGGCGATGCCGCTCCTGGTGCGGGTCGATGGGCGGATCGAGGCGCCCGAACGGCTAGCGCGATGGCTGGGTCTCGAAAAGATGCCGGGCTATCTGAGCGAACTGGCAGCGATCACCGATGCGGGCGAAACGCGCGGCCTTGCGTCCAGACAGCTCGATGCGCTGACGGAGAAGATCCGCATCACCCAGAAGAGCGCGACGCCGTTCCAGCTTGCGCTGAACCCCCCGGGATCGGGTCGCAGCCTCGCATTTCAGGGTGCGCTAGCCGATCCGCAGGTATCGCCGGGCGGAGCGGCGCTGGTGTGGGTATTCGATTTCACCGAGAGCGATGCCGAACTCGCCCGCCTGCGCGCGGCGGCGAACCGAGCCGAGGCCGATTTTGCCGCGCTGGTCGGCCTGATCGAGGCCGCGCCCATGCCGATGTGGTTCCGCGCGAGCGACATGAAGCTGCGGCTCGTAAACCACGCCTATGTCGAGGCGGTCGGCGCGCAAGGCGCGGAACAGGTGGTCTCCGGCCAGGCCGAACTGCTCGAGCCGGACGACAGCGGACGCAGCCCGGCCGACCTCGCCCGCTTCGCGCTCGAAAAGCAGGAAAAGAACGAACGCATCGTCACCGCTACGATCCATGGCGAGCGCCGCTCGCTGAAAGTGAGCGACCTGCCGCTCGGCCAGGAAGGCGTCGCGGGCTATGCCATCGACATCGAGGAACAGCAGCAGGTCGAGCGCGGTTTCCGGGCCTATCGCGAGGCCCAGCGCGCGATGCTCGACCAGCTTTCGGTCGGGGTCGCGCAGTTCGACGGCGAAGAACGGCTCGTTTCAGCCAACCTTCCGTTTGCACGGTTGTTCGGGCTCGGCGCGGAGGCGATTTCGGAACGGATCGCCTTCGAGCGCTTCCTCGCCGATGCGCGCGAACGCGGGCGCACGCCCGAAGTGCGCGACTTTCCCGAATGGCGACGCGAACACGTCGCCTGGTTCGGCCTGTCCGAAGCGCAGGAGGAGGCATGGCCGCTTCCCGGCGGGACCCATCTTCGCATCGTCGGCCAGCCCATGCCCGATGGCGGGCTCGTCTTCATCGCCGAGGACCGCACCGAACAGCTCGCCCTGTCGGCCACGCGCGATACGCTGCTGCGCACCCGCACCGCGACGCTCGACAGCCTGTTCGAGGCGCTGGCGATCTTCGCCCCCGATGGTTCGGTGCAGCTGTGGAACCGCAGCTTTGCAGGAACATGGGGCCTGACGAGCGAATTTCTCGACACCCATCCCGGCGCGCAGGAACTGCTCGATGCGATCGCCGAGAATCTCGTGCGTCCTTCCGAGGCGAAGCAGATCGGCGCGGTGGTGCGCGCGGCCACGCTCGACCGGCGTGGGCAGGGTGGACGAACCGAGCTGAAGGACGGACGCACGCTGCGCTTTGCCGGGGTTCCGCTGCCCGACGGGAACGGGCTTCTGACCGTGCTCGACATCACCGATTCGCAGAAGGCCGAACAGGCGCTGCGCGAACGCGCGAGCGCGCTCGAGGAAGCGGATGCGGTCAAGGCCCGCTTCCTCGCCAATATGAGCTACGAATTCCGCACTCCTCTGACGACGATCGGCGGCTATGCCGAAATGCTGAAGAGCGGTGCGGCGGGCGAGGAGCTGAGCGGGACGGCGGGCGAATATGTCGATGCCATCCTCGCCGCGGTCGAACGCCTGACCGAGCAGGTCGAGAACGTGCTCGACCTGTCGCAATCGGAAGCCGGTCTGTTGCCGATCACGAAGGAAGAGGTCGACCTGCTGGCGCTCCTGACGGAAGTCGTGCGCGAGCGCGAGCAGGCGATCATCGGCGCCGGGCTGAGCCTCGATCTAAAGGGACGGCGCGGACGCGAGGTTATGGCGGACCGCCGCCAGCTCGCGCGGGCAGTGGGCAACCTGCTCGACAATTCCATCGCCGCCACGCCCGCAGGCGGGCGGATCCTGATCGAGATACCAAAGCCAGGCGAAGGCGATGACTGGACCGCAGCGATCGTGCTCAAGGACACCGGCAGCGGCATGAGCAAGGCCGATCTGGACCGCGCCATGGAAGGCCTAAAGAAAGGCGGGGACGGCGCGATCGAGAAGCGCAGCGGACTGGGTCTGCCGCTCGCCCGGCAATTGGTCGAGGCGCATGGCGGCACGCTCGTGATCGAGAGCAGGGAGGGCGCGGGAACGACCGCGACGATCCGCCTGCCATGAGCGCCGAGGAGCAGCGCATCGACCTGCCCGACCTTGCCGCGATGGAGGCGTTCGGGCAACGCATCGCGCGAAGGCTGCGGCCGGGCGACGTGGTCGCGCTGTCGGGGGGGCTCGGTGCGGGCAAGACGACGCTGGCGCGCGCGATCCTGGCGGCGCTCGGCCACCAGGGCGAGGTGCCTTCGCCGACCTTCACCATCGTCGAAACCTATGACGCACCGCCGCTGTCGGTGCCGGTCGCGCACGCCGATTTCTACCGGCTCGACGACCCCTGCGAGCTCGCCGAGATCGGCCTCGACGACTATCGCGACGGCGCCGCGCTGATCGCCGAATGGCCCGATCACGCCGGCGGCTTCGGACATGAGCCGGCCTGCATCGAGATAAGGCTCGCCGCGCGCACGAAAGATGCGGAAGAGGGGCGGATCGCGATTGTGAAAGCTGGGCCTGATTGGCTAGGACGCATGCCATGACGACGCTTCCCGACGGGCTGCACGACTTCCTGCGCGAGGCAGGCTGGAGCGATGCGGCGATCGACCCTCTTCCCGGCGATGCGTCATTCCGGCGCTATTTCCGCCTGCGCGCGGGAGATCGTGGGGCGATGCTGATGCACGCGCCGCCCCCGCACGAGGATCCGGTGCCGTTCCTCGATGTCGCGGGCTGGCTCACTGCGAACGGGCTTCGCGCGCCCGCGATCCACCATGCCGACGCGCAGGCGGGCTGGGTCCTGCTCGAGGATTTCGGCGATGACCGGATGCGTGACTGGCTCGACGTCCGACCCGACGATGAACGTGCGGCCTATGAGAGTGCGGTCGATGCGCTGGTGGAACTCCATCGCCTGCCGCCGGGTCCTTTTGCGCCCTATGACATGGAAGCCTATCTGCGTGAGGTGCGGCTTTTCACCGAATGGTATGCGCCGGCCGTCGGTCTCGATGTGGACTTTGCCGGGCACGACGCTGCCTGGCGCGAGGCGCTCGCACCGTTGCTTGAGCGGCAGGAGCCTGGCGTGACGGTGCTGCGCGATTACCACGCGGAGAACATCATGCTGCTCGGCCATCCGGCGGAGCGTGCACCGCAGGGGCTGATCGATTTCCAGGACGCCCTTGTCGGCCACCCGGCCTACGATCTCGTGTCGCTGCTGCAGGATGCGCGCCGCGAAGTCCCGACCGCGCTCGAGGCCGCAATGCTCGACCGTTACGCCGAGGCCACCGGGGCCGGCGACGATTTCCGCGCCGATTACGCCCGTCTCGGGGCGCAGCGCAATGCCAAGATCGTCGGCATCTTCACCCGGCTTCACAAGCGCGATGGCAAGCCGCGCTACCTCTCCATGATCCCGCGCGTCTGGGAAGCGATGGAGCGCGATCTCGCCCATCCGGCGCTCGCCCCGGTTGCGAGCTGGTTCGATGCCAATGTACCCGAGCCGCTACGCCGCGCGCATGGGGGAGAGATCGCTTGAGCCTTTCGGGAGGCCCGCTCGCCAGCGACACCGCGATGGTCCTTGCCGCCGGGCTGGGCAAGAGGATGCGCCCGCTCACCGCCTCGCAGCCCAAACCGCTGGTGCGGGTCGCGGGCAAGGCACTGATCGACCACGCGCTCGACCGGCTTGACGATGCGGGCATCGCGCGCGCGGTGGTCAATGTCCATTACCTTGCCGATGCGCTCGAGGCGCATGTTCTCGAACGCGGGTCACCCAAAGTGACGATCTCGGACGAGCGCGACCTGCTTCTGGAAACGGGCGGCGGGCTGGTGCGGGCGCAGGGTAACCTGCCGGACCCGTTCTTTTGCCTCAACGCGGACAATATCTGGCTCGACGGGCCGAAGAACGCCTTTGCCGACCTGTCGGCGCGCTGGGACCCGGATGCGATGGATGCGGTGCTCCTTCTCGTCCCGCATGTCCGGGCGGCCAATTTCAGCGGGCCGGGTGATTTCTACATGGACGCGGGCGGCCTCCTCTCGCGCCGCCGGACGGGCCGCATCGCACCCTTCATCTATACCGGCATCCAGCTCGTCTCCCACCGCCTGCTTCGCGAGGCGCCGGAGGGGCCGTTCTCGACCAATATCCTCTGGAACCGCGCGATTGAGGAGGGGCGGCTGTTCGGCATCTCCTTTACCGGCCAGTGGTTCGAGGTCGGCACGCCGCAGGCGATCGCGCCGACCGAAGCCGCGCTTTCGGGGGTCTGAGCGCGGGATGGGAGAGAGACCCGGTCCTGCGGTCTATTCGATCGCCGCGCATCGCGGTTTCGCGGACGCGCTCGTCGCGGGACTGGTGCCGCGTTATCGCGAGCCGGATGTCGGCCTGGCCCGACTGACCCTGCTAGTCCCTTCGAGCCGCGCTGCACGCACCATTTCCGAGGCCTTCATCCGCCATGCCGGCCAATCCGGCGAAGCGGGCCTGCTGATGCCGCGCATGGTGACCGTGGGCGATCTCGACCTCGACGAGGCGCTCGGCGCGCTGCTCGACCCGCTTGGGGCGGCCGACATACCTCCCGCGGTCGAGCCGGGCCGCCGTTGGCTCGAACTCGCCGCGCTGATCGATGAGGAGCGCGCCGCCATGAGCGAGTCGCCGCTCCCCGGAGTGGCGCGGCTCCGGCTGGCGCAGGACATGGCGCGGACGATGGACCGCTTGCTGGTCGAGGCGAAGGAGCCGGAGGATCTGCTGGGCGAACCGGTAAGAGACCTCCTCGGCGACCTCGCGGTGCACTGGCAGGCTTCGCTGCGGCTCTTCGCGCGGGTTCAGGCGCGCTGGCGCATCCGGCTTGACGAACTGGGGGCGGTCGATGCGGCGACGCGGCGCAATCTCCTGTTCGAACGCGCTGCGCGGCGGTGGCGCGACGAGCCGCCCGCGACGCCGATCGTCGCCGCCGGTGTCACCAGCGCGTCGCCGGCGCTCGCGCGGATGCTGCGGACAATTGCGGACCTGCCCAATGGGGCGGTTGTCCTGCCCGATCTCGACCTCGCCATGGATGAGGCAGCATGGGAAGAACTCGGCCGTGCCGGGGCCGCGCCAGAGCCCGGCGGCGAGGTCTTCGCGCATGGCGATGCGCTGACCCATCCGCAATATCACCTCAAGCTGCTGCTTGAACGGATGGGCATAGCCAGGGCCGAGGTTCGACCGTGGCACCGGCGCGGAATGGCTGCTGCCGAGCCCGAGCGCAGCCGCGCGATCAGCTCGCTTTTCCTTCCGCCCAGGGCGAGCAGGGCGTGGATCGGGCTTGCGCCCGAGCAACGGCGCCTGTCCGGCGTGCGGCTGATGACACTCGCCACGAGCGAGGAGGAGGCACAGGCGGTCGCGCTGCTGGTGCGCGAGGCGCTGGAGGAGCCGGAGCGGCGGATCGCCGTGGTCGCCGCCGACCGGGCGCTTGCAAGGCGCGTCGTTCAGCATCTCGCACGCTGGAAAATCGCCGCCGATGACAGCGCGGGCCGCCCACTTGCGCTGACCGCTGCGGGACGCATGTTCGGCCTTCTCGCGGTGCTGATGAGTGAGGGACCCGCCCCGCTCGCGCTGATCGCGGCGTTCGCCCATCCGCTCGTGCGTGCCGATACCCCTGAAATGCGCGCGGCATGGCTCGGCTCGCTGCGCCGTTTCGACCACCGCCTGCGGGGAAAATCGCCGTCGCCGAAACTTGCCGCGCTGGGGAGCCTGGCGCACAGGGCGGACGAGGGCGAATGGTGGGACGAGGCCGCACGCCTTGTCGCGCCGCTGTTCGAACCGCTCGAAAGCGGTGATGAGGCGCGCCCCCTCGCCGACATGCTCGATCGTCTTGCCGAGGTTGCCGAGAGCCTGTGCGGGCTCAGGGTATGGGCGAACGAGGACGGGCGGGCGCTTGCCGACATGGTCGAGCAATTGCGGCTCGATGCGCGCGCCTGCGGCACGTTCCTGCCTCCGCGCGACATGGCAAAGGTCGTGCGCGACTGCATGGACGAAATCGCCGTGCGCCCGCCCTATGGAGGCCATCCGCGCATTTCCATCTACGGCCTGCTCGAAGCGCGCATGGCCCGCGCCGATCTGGTCATCTGCGCGGGCCTCAACGAAGGCACGTGGCCGCAGCCGCCTGCGCCCGATCCGCTGCTTGCCCCCGGTGTGCTGCGTGCGCTGGGTGTGCCTGGGGCCGAGTTTCGCATCGGCCTTGCCGCGCATGACCTGGCAGGCGCCATGGGAGCGCCGCAGGTCGTGCTGAGCCGGGCGCAGCGCGATTCCGAAGGGCCGACGCTGCCCTCCCGTTTCTGGCTGAGAGCTGAGGCGCTGCTGGGCGAGAAACTGGCCGAGCGCCACCGCGAGACGCGCATCCCTGCGCTGCTCAGCCGGTTCGACCGCGCGCCGGAGCCTGTTCCGCCTGCGGCAAGGCCCGAACCGCGTCCGACGCCCGAACAGCGCAAGGTGGCGATCAGCGCGACCTCGCTCGACCGGCTGCTGGGCGACCCGTACCAGTTCTATGCCAAGGAGATCCTGCGCCTGTCGCGGCTCGATGCGCTCAGCGCCGATCCGTTCGACGACCCGGCGCTGCGCGGCACGCTGGTCCACGCCATTCTCGAGGCGTGGCATGGCGAGCACGCGGCGCGCCCGGACCTCCCGCTCGTGCCCTTCGCCAAGGCGCGGCTTGAGAGGGAAGCGGTCCACCCGCTTTTCCGGGGGCTTTGGCAACCGCGCATCCTTGAAGCTCTCGCCTGGTTCGAGCAACGCATCGCGCAGGACTCGGCCGAGGGGCGCGAGATCGTCGCCTGGGAGGCGAAGGGCAGCATGAACTTGAGCGGCGTCGAGGTGCGCGGGCGGGTCGACCGCATCGACCGGATGCCGGACGGGACTTTGGCCATCATCGACTACAAGACCGGAACGCCGCCCAGCGCCAAGCAGGTCGAGAAGGGGTTCGCGCTGCAGATGGGCGTCCTCGGCCTGATCGCGCGCGATGGCGAATTCACGATCGGCGACCGGCTCATCCACGGTGAGGCTAGCCGGTTCGAATACTGGTCGCTCGGCCGGGATTCGGGCCGTGGCAAGGACGGAACTCCCGCCTTCGGCTATGTCGTCCAGCCGATGAAGACCGAAGGCAAGCGCAGCGGCCTATTGCCAGAGAACTTCCTGCCGCATCATGAGGACAGGCTCGCCGAAGCGATCGGCAGCTATATCCGGGGAAACGAGCCCTTCCGGGCGCGCGAGAACCCCGATTATCCCGGCTATGACGAATTCGACCAGCTGATGCGACTGCAGGAATGGATCGTGACGCTCGGGCCCGGCAAGACGGGAGACGCTGCATGAGCGGCAAGGTCTTTGCGCTCAGGGGAAACCAGCGCGAGGCGGTCGATCCCGAGGACAATGTCTGGCTTTCCGCATCGGCGGGGACAGGCAAGACCCAGGTCCTGTCCGCGCGCGTGCTGCGCCTGCTGCTGCGCGAGGAGGTCGATCCGGGACAGATCCTGTGTCTCACCTTCACCAAGGCGGGTGCGGCGGAAATGGCGAACCGGATCAATTCCGTGCTCGCGCGCTGGGTGCGCCTCGAACCGACCGCTCTCGGGAAGGAACTCGGGCATCTCGGCGCGGACATCGACCCGGAGACGCAGGCCCGTGCGCGGACCCTGTTCGCGAGCGTGCTCGATTGCCCGGGCGGGGGGCTGAGGATCGACACGATTCACGCCTTCTCGCAATGGCTGATCGCGAATTTCCCTCAGGAAGCCGGCCTCCAGCCGGGCGCACAGCCGATGGACGATCGCACCCGCGAACTGCTCGCCCGCGACGTGCTGACCGACATGATCGAGGAAGCGCGAAGCAGCCGGGATGATCGCCTGACCGGCGCGATCGCAGATTTCGTCACCCGCAAGGACCCCACTGCGCTGCGGGGATGGCTGCTGCGCTGCGCCGGAGCGGCCGAATTGTGGGAAGGGCCGGGAAGCTGGCAGCCTCCCTTTGCCGAACGGATCCGCAGCCTGCTCGAGATCCCGGCCGATGCGGATGAGGCATGGGCGAGCGAGGTGCTGCATCCCGATACCTTCCCGGACCATCATCTATCGGCGATGCTGCCGGTCATGCAGCAATGGAATGCGAAGAACGGGCGCGATTGCGCCGAGTTCATCCAACGCTGGCTGTCCTGTCCGCCCGCCGCGCGCGCGGAGCTGGTTTCCTGCTTCTACGACACGGTCCTTAAGAAGGACGGTGAGCCGCGCCTGATGAAAGTGCCCACCAAGCAGGACCCGCTGATCCCCGAGCGCCAGCAGGAGATCGCCGCAGCTCTCTCGCTCTACACCGAACGGTGCGCGCTGCTCGGTCTTGCCGCGCTGCTTGAGGATGCGCTGACAATCGGGCGGGCCTTCGCGCTTAAATGGAGCAAAGCCAAGGAACGCGAGGGCCTGCTCGAATTCGACGACCTCATCCGCAAGGCCGCCGCGCTGCTGTCGGGTTCGCTTTCGGCCGACTGGATCCGCTACAAGCTCGACCGGCGCTTCGACCACATCCTGATCGACGAGGCGCAGGACACGAACAAGGCGCAATGGGACATCATCGATGCGCTGATCGACGATTTCTTCTCGGGCGAAGGCGCGCATGGCGACCGGCTGCGCACGATCTTCACGGTGGGCGATTACAAGCAGGCGATCTTCGGGTTCCAGGGCACGAGCCCGGAGAATTTCGCGCGCGCCAAGGAACGGGTTCGCGCGAGGATCGAGGCGGCGAGAACGAATATCGAGGGCATGCGGACCAATCGCCGCGCGCCGCGCTTTCGCGATCTCGATCTCGGCCAGTCCTATCGCACGTCACGCCCGGTGCTCGATTTCGTCAATTCCGCGATCCTCACGCTTGGGCATGGAGCCTTCGGGCTCGACACCGCGCCGGGGGATCATGTGGGCGCGGATCGGCCGGGGCTCGTGACACTGTGGCATCCGGTGCGTGCGGTCGATGCGGCGGACGAGACGCCGGAGGATGCGAGCGAGGATGAAGGGGCCGAGGACAAGAACTGGCTCCCGCGCCACGACACGCTGCTGGCCGAGAAGATCGCGCTCCAGGTCGAACGCTGGGTCAAGGGTGGGGAGCCCTTTGTGCTCGCGAAGGGGGACGCGCCGCGCCATGCGGGGCCGGGCGATGTCATGGTGCTGGTGCGCAAGCGCAAGGATCTCGCCGCGCAGATCGTCGCCAAGCTTTATGCCTGCGGCGTGCCGGTGGCTGGCGTCGACCGGTTGCGTCTGGGCGAGCCGCTGGCGGTGCGAGACCTCCTCGCTGCGCTGCGTTTTGCCGCGCAGCCGCGCGACGACCTGTCGCTCGCCTGCATGCTCGTCTCGCCGCTGATCGGGTGGAGCCAGGACGACCTTCTCGCTTTCGCGGTGCGTGAACGGGGCGTGCGGCTGTGGGACCATCTGCGCAGACATGGCGACCCGTTCGTCGCGGAGAGCGCCGAGCGGCTGCGCGATCTCCTTGCGCTGGCCGATTACCAGACTCCGCAGGCGCTCATGTCCTGGCTGCTGACCGGCCCGTGGCGGGGGCGCGAAAAGCTGGTTGCGCGGCTAGGGCGTGAGGCGAATGATCCGATTGACGAACTGCTCAACGCCGCCTTCGCCTATGAGAGCGCGCATGTGCCGAGCCTTGCAGGCTTTCTCGAATGGTTCGACGCGGGAGCGACCGATCTTAAAAGGGATTCAGGCGAAGGGACCGGCCAGGTGCGAGTGATGACGGTCCATGGCTCCAAGGGCCTGCAGGCGCCGATCGTGATCCTGGCCGATGCGACCGGCGAGCCCGGTAAGGGCGGCGAGATCGAACTGGAGGACATGCCGCTCGGCGAGCCGACCGGGCGAATGGTGCCGGTGCCCGGTCTGAGCAAGGACCAGCTGTGCGGACGTGTTGCCGAGGCGGCCGAGAACAGCCGGAGCGCCGAGATGCAGGAGCACTGGCGGCTGCTTTACGTGGCAATGACGCGAGCGGAAGAGGCGCTTTTCATCGGCGGGTCGCTGGGGCCGAAACAGATCGAGAAGGGACCGCCCGAGGACAGCTGGTATTTCCGGCTCGCCCCGCTTTTCACCCGCGACGATCAGCCGGACGATATCTGGGGCGCCCGGCGCGAGATCGGCTACCGGGCCGAACCGCTGGTGCCGGACGGCGACGTCGCTTTCGGCGGGACATCGGAGCCGCTGCCTGAATGGGCGACGACACCGGTCGGTCCCGAACCACGCCCGCCGCGCCCGCTCGCGCCCAGCGGTGCGGGCGAGGAACGGGGCGCCGACCCGCCGCTTTCGGCCGGATCGGGCGACGGGGCCGCGCACGCTGCGCGGCGCGGCATCCTGATCCATCGACTGCTCGAACGCCTGCCCGATGTCGCGCCCGACGCCCGCGAGGCGGTGGCCGCACGCTGGCTCGAGAGGCAGGCGCACGACCTGCACGGAGCCGCGCGTGAGGAAATGGCGGCGCAGGCGCTCGCGGTTCTCGCCGAACCCGAATTCGCCGCGATCTTCGCGCCCGGCGCGCTTGCCGAGGTCCCGCTTGCAGCGACGATCGGAGGGATCGTCGTCGCCGGGACCGCCGACCGGCTACTGGTCGAGCAGGACTGCGTGACCGTGGTCGATTTCAAGACGACCCGCCGCCCGCCCGCGCGGTTTGAAGAAGTGCCTGCCGCCGCCCTGCACCAGATGGCCGCCTATGCGGCCGCGCTCGAGGCGATCTATCCGGGCCGCGAGGTGCGCGCCGCGTTGCTCTACACTCACGCCCCGGTCCTGATCAAAGTGCCAGGCGAAACGCTCCCCATCCACAAGCGGGGATTGGGCGAGGCGCAGGAAAGCTATCCGCGCGAAGGCCCGATGCATATTGAGTGAGCGCCGATTGACCCTAGTTTGGTTGAGAAGATACAGCCCCCCTCGAAGGAGACGAATTATGGCCACCGTCAATGTGACCGATGAAAGCTGGAAATCCGACGTGCTCGAAAGCGACAAGCCCGTTCTGGTCGATTTCTGGGCCGATTGGTGCGGTCCGTGCAAGATGATCGCCCCGGCGCTCGAGGAAATCAGCGATGAACTCGGCGAAAAGGTGACGATCGCCAAGATGGACATCATGGCCAATACCGGCGTGCCAACCGAGATGGGCGTGCAGGGCATTCCCTTCCTCGTCCTGTTCAAGGACGGCAAGCCCGCCGCGCATCTTCAGGGCGCGCGTCCGAAAAGCCAGCTCAAGCAGTGGCTTGAGGGCGAACTCTGATATCCCGCGCGAGCTTTCCGCATAGGCGGAAGCTCGCGCGTCCTCAGCCCGTGACGTGGGCGATGAATTCGTTCCAGATCGTAGGGCTCGACGCGCCGACAAGGCCGGGCTTTCCAGCGCCGTCGTCGACCCGGTATTCGCTTCCGTCGAGCCGAGCAGCCCTTCCACCAGCTTCGTTCAGCCAGAGCACGCCCGCGGCATGGTCCCACGGATAGGTGCGCTTGAAGGTCGAAACGTCGTTTTGCCCCAGCACGAGGCGCGGATATTGCTCGGCCGCGCAGCGCGGGATGTCGACAAGGGTATAATGGGCGACGAGCTTCGCATCGAGAACCGCGGCCTCTTCGGGGGTCAGGAACATGCGGCTGACCGCGGTCACCGGCGGGTTCTCCCCGGTTGTTCGCGCGCTCACTGTCTCTCCGTTGATCTTCGCGCCTTCCCCGGCACGGACATGGCACAGGCGGTCGAGATTGGGGTCGTAGATCCACCCCGCGACCGCGCGCCC
This sequence comes from Erythrobacter litoralis, assembly GCF_001719165.1. Classification (NCBI taxonomy): domain Bacteria; kingdom Pseudomonadati; phylum Pseudomonadota; class Alphaproteobacteria; order Sphingomonadales; family Erythrobacteraceae; genus Erythrobacter; species Erythrobacter litoralis. The sequence continues at coordinate 1,844,087 of NZ_CP017057.1, read as the reverse complement.
GGCATCAGCCAGCGCGACGATGATGCCGAAGGGTTCCTTGCCTTCGGTGAAGTTCGCTGTCCCATCGAGCGGATCGATGATCCAGCACTGGTCCGAAAGGTTGTCTAGCACGCCCGCATCCGCGTGGACCGCCTCCTCTCCCACCACCGCGACCCCGGGGGCGAGACGGGTGAGCGCTTCGGTAAGGAAGTCCTCCACTTCGCGGTCGACCACGGTGACGGGATCGTCCTCGCCCTTCATCTCGACGTCGCCCTCCGCCAATGCGCGGAAGCGGGGCAGCATTGACCGTTCCGCAGCAAAGCGCAGCAGGTCGCGGATCTCGGCGTCGAGAGCGGTCAATTCACTCATGAACGGTAATCCGCATTGATCGAGATGTAGCCGTGGGTGAGGTCGCAGGTCCAAACCGTGGCGCGGCCTTCGCCGATGCCGAGGTCGACGGCGAGATCGATGTCGCGTCCCTTGAGATGTTCGGCCACCGGGGCCTCGTCGTAATCCTCGGCCGGATTGCCCTCGCGCGCGGTCCAGATGCCACCGAACGCGATCGAGAGCCGGTCGCGGTCCGCCGGTTCGCCCGCCTTGCCGACCGCCATCACCACCCGGCCCCAGTTCGCGTCCTCGCCTGCGATCGCGGTCTTGACCAGCGGCGAATTGGCGATGGCGAGCCCGATGCGGCGCGCGCTTTCGTTGCTGGCAGCGCCCGCCACGCGCACGGTGATGAATTTCGACGCGCCTTCCCCGTCCCGCACGACGAGATGGGCGAGGCGGCGGCAGACATCTGCCAGTGCCGCGGCGAAGGCATCTGCGCCGGGGCTGTTCCAGTCCTCGATCCGGCGGTTGCCGGCCTTGCCCGTTGCGAAGACCAGGACCGTGTCGCTGGTCGAGGTGTCGCCGTCGACGGTGATGCAGGAAAACGTCTCGGCATTGGCGCGTTCCAGCGCCTCCTGCAGGAAACCGGGCGCAACGTCCGCATCAGTGAAGACATAGCCGAGCATGGTCGCCATGTCGGGCGCGATCATCCCCGACCCCTTGACGATGCCGCATAGATCGACACGGGTTTCGCCGAGCATAGCACTTGCATGTGCACCCTTGAGAAAAGTGTCGGTGGTGGAGATCGCCTGCGCCGCGTCCTCCCAACCGCATTCCTTCGCCTCCAGCGCCGCTTCGATCCCGGCACGCGCCTTCTCCTTGGGCAGCGGCACGCCGATCACACCGGTGGATGAGACAAGCACCTGCGATGGCGTGCAGCCCAGCGCCTCTGCGACCTGGGACTGGATCGCCTCGACCGCCTCGCGCCCTCGATATCCGGTGAAGGCATTGGAATTGCCTGCATTGACGATCAACGCCCGTGCCGCGCCCGCCTTGACCTGCGTCCGGCCGAGTTCCACCTCGCTCGAGGCGCAGGCGCTTTTCGTGAAGACACCCGCGAGGCTGGTTCCCGGGGCGAATTCGGCAAAGGTGAGATCGGCCCGGTCCCAGTCCTTGTATCGCGCTTGTACGGCGCGCAGACGCACCCCGGAAATCGCGGGCATGTCGGGGAAGGGAAGGGCGAGGGGCGAGGAATCGAGGTCCATGAGAGGCGCGCTTAACCCCCGCCAGCACGCGAGTAAACGGCGCAATATTGCGCTGCGATTGAGCTTGCGAGGTGGACGTATGCGGCAAAAGTGCCTATTTGCGCGGGCGATGACGCGTCATATTCTCGCCCTCCTGGCCCTGCTTTCGGGCCTTGCCGCGCTCAGCGGCACGGCGCATGCGTCGTCGGCCGGCCCGCTTGCGGCCTGCAATATCGGCGCTTCCGCCGAGGCGGCAGAAAGCCGCGCCCATCTTCCGGCGAAGCGCCTCGATGCGCCCGACAAGGCCGCACGGCGCTGCCGTGAGACCCGGCGGACCTCGCCCGTGCCGCGCCCGCGCGTGCTGCGCATGCCGGTCCTGATGGGGGTCGAGCGCGCGCTCGAATAGGCTTCCGGCCACAGTTACGCCTGCCCGCGCGGCAGGCACCCGCGCGTCCGTAGATGGCGCGAACCCTTCCCCGATATTCTCCGGTCCCGCGCCATGGGACCGATGCCAAACGCAGGTTTCGATCCATGTTGAACACCCTCATGAAGTCCGTCTTCGGTTCGTCGAACGACCGCTACGTCAAATCGCTCGGCAAGATCGTGAATGAAATCAACGCGCTCGAAGGGCGGATCAATTCGCTCTCCGACGAAGAGCTGAAGGCCCAGACGCCCAAGCTGCGCGAGATGCTGGATAACGGCGCGAGCCTCGACGACATCCTGCCCGAAGCTTTCGCCACCGTGCGCGAAGCTTCGTTCCGTGTCCTCGGCATGCGCCATTTCGACGTGCAGATGATCGGCGGCATCGTTCTCCACCGCGGGGAGATCGCCGAGATGCGAACCGGCGAGGGCAAGACGCTGGTCGCCACGCTGGCCGTTTATCTCAACGCGCTAGAGGGCAAGGGCGTCCATGTCGTAACGGTCAACGATTACCTTGCCCGGCGCGACGCGGAATGGATGGGGCAGCTCTATGGCTGGCTCGGCCTCAGCGTCGGCGTGATCGTTCCCAACATGGACGAATATTCGAAGCGAGAAGCCTATAACGCCGACATCACCTACGGGACGAACAACGAGTTCGGCTTCGACTACCTGCGCGACAACATGAAGCACGATCGCGGATCGATGGTGCAGCGCCCGTTCAATTACGCGATCGTCGATGAGGTGGATTCGATCCTGATCGACGAGGCTCGCACGCCGCTCATCATCTCCGGCCCGACCGAGGACAAGTCCGATCTTTATGTCGCTCTCGACGAGGTGGCGAAGCAGATCCCGAAGGACTGGCTCGACATCGACGAGAAGACCAAGCGCGTCCAGCTGACCGAAGACGGGATCGACGAGGTCGAGAAGATTCTCGTCGAAAAGGAACTGCTCGAAACCGAAAACCTCTACGATGTCGAGAACACGCAGGTCGTCCACCATCTCGATCAGGCGCTGGTCGCGAATTTCGCCCGCCAGCGCGACACCGACTACATCGTCAAGGACGACAAGGTCGTCATCATCGATGAATTCACCGGCCGCATGATGGAAGGCCGACGCTGGTCGAACGGCCTGCACCAGGCGGTCGAGGCCAAGGAAGGCGTCAAGATCGAGCCGGAAAACCAGACGATGGCCTCGATCACCTTCCAGAACTATTTCCGGATGTATCCCAAGCTGTCCGGCATGACCGGGACCGCGGCCACCGAGGCGGCGGAATTCTGGGACATCTACAAGGTCAACGTCGTCGAGATCCCGACCAACAAGCCGGTCCAGCGGATCGACGAGGAGGACGAGTTCTACAAGAACACGATCGACAAGTTCCAGGCCATCGCCAAGGCGATCCAGGAAAAGAACGCCATCGGCCAGCCGATCCTGGTCGGCACGGTCTCGATCGAGAAGTCCGAACTCCTCTCGCAGTTCCTCGACAAGGAAGGCGTGAAGCACGAGGTGCTGAACGCCCGCCAGCACGAGCGCGAGGCGGGGATCGTCGCGCAGGCCGGGCGGCTCGGTGCGGTGACCATCGCGACCAACATGGCCGGCCGCGGGACCGACATCCAGCTTGGCGGCAATCTCGAATTCCGGATCAATGACGAACTCGGCGACATGCCCGAGGGGCCCGAACGCGACGAGGCGATCGAGCGGATCAAGCGCGAGCTCGAGGAGGAAAAGCAGAAGGTGCTCGAAGCCGGCGGCCTGTTCGTGCTCGGCACCGAACGGCATGAATCGCGCCGGATCGACAACCAGCTGCGCGGCCGCTCTGGCCGTCAGGGCGACCCGGGCCTGTCGCGCTTCTACCTCTGCCTCGAAGACGACCTCCTGCGCATCTTCGGCCCCGACACCCTGTTCGCCAAGATGATGAATTCGAACCTCCAGGACGGCGAGGCGATCGGCTCCAAATGGCTGTCGAAGGCGATCGAGACCGCGCAGAAGAAGGTCGAGGCGCGCAATTACGACGCGCGCAAGAACGTCGTCCAGTACGACGACGTGATGAACGACCAGCGCAAGGTCATCTATGAACAGCGCGCCGAGATCATGGATGCCGAAGCGGTCGACGATGTTGTCGTCGACATGCGCCACGACACGATCAACGCGGTCGTCTCGGGTGCCTGCCCGCCCGGTTCCTATCCCGAACAATGGGACATTGCCGGGCTCAGGGAGCGCATCGACGAGGTCTTCGGGGTCGAGGTCCCGCTCGATGAATGGCTCGAGGAAGACCAGGTCGAACCCGAACTGATAGAGGAACGGCTGCGCGAGCGGACCGATGCGATCATGGACGAGAAGATCGCCCGTTTCGAGGAAGCCGACTGGCGCCGCGCGGAAAAGGAAATCCTGCTGCGCCAGCTCGACCACCACTGGAAGGACCACCTCGCGACGCTCGACGCGCTCAGGCAGGTCATCTGGATGCGCGGCATCGCGCAGAAGCAGCCGATCAACGAATACAAGCAGGAAGCTTTCGGCCTGTTCGAGACCATGCTCGACAAGCTGCGCGAGGATGTGACCAAGTTCCTGTTCAAGAACGAATTCCGCCCTGCACAGCCTGCGCCGGTGAGCCTGCCTGACCTGCCCGATTTCCTAACCGGCCATATCGACCCGCTGACCGGGCTCGACAATTCGGACGATGATGACGGGTCGGAGGAGCGTCCGGAACTGTTCGGCTCGCTCGCCGGAAGCCCGCGCGCCGCGGCCGGCCCGGGCGGCGCGAACCGCGAAAACCCCTATGCCAACCTCAATATCAGCCGCAATGCGCCGTGCCCCTGCGGCAGCGGCAACAAGTACAAGCATTGCCACGGCGCGGCCGGGGCCCGGCAGATCGCCTGAGGCGGCGGAAGCGTAACCGGTAGCGGGCGGGGGATGTGATCGGCGCGGTTCCGATCCTGCTCGTCCTCGCCTTCGCCGCGACCGCGCTGCTTTATGCGAGCGTCGGGTTCGGCGGCGGATCGACCTATGCGGCGCTGCTTGCGCTGTCGGGGCTCGATTACCGCCTGCTTCCGCTGCTTGTGCTTGCCTGCAACATCCTGGTCGTGGCGGGATCGACCCTGCGCTTTGCCCGGGCGGGCGTGTTGCCATGGCGCGGGGCGGCGCTCGTCACCGCTCTGGCGGCCCCCGCGGCGTTTTTCGGCGGCTTGACCCCGATCGACCGGACGACGTTCCTTGCCTTGCTTGGGGGGAGCCTCGTCCTCACCGGTATCACTATGCTGCTTCCGCTGAGCGAGGTGCGCGCCGAGGAACCTTCTCGCGGGGCCCGGGCAATGCCGGTCCTTGCCGCGCCGCTAGGCTATCTTGCCGGGCTGGTCGGGATCGGTGGCGGTATCTTCCTCGCCCCGCTGCTGCACCTGACCCGCTGGCGCGAGGCGCGGGCGATTGCCGCGACTGCGAGCTTTTTCATCCTTGTCAATTCGCTCTTCGGCCTCGCCGGCCAGCTGGTCAAGCGCGGTCCCGAAGCGTTCGGCACTGCCATCGGTGCGGGACTTCCCCTGCTGCTCGCGGTGGTGATCGGGGGGCAGGCGGGAAGCCTGCTCGCGCTGCGATTCCTGCCGGGCCGCTGGATCAGGTGGCTCACCGCACTGCTCGTCATGATCGTTGGCCTGCGGCTTCTCGCCGGGCTTTAGCGCGATCCCTTCGCGCTAGATGTCCTCGAAATCTCCCGCCCGGCCGCGCCCGGCGGAAAATCGCCCGGCGCCCGCACGGCCTTCCTCGAGGTTGCCGATGCCGAGTTCGAGCTCGATCGCCATCGCCGCCTCGACCTCCAGAGCTTCGCCGAGATAAAGCGACTGCCGGTCGGATCGCATCGTCGCCTGGGGAAAGCGGGCGATTTCCCGGGCCAGCGCGACTGCCTCCTCAAGCGCGCTCCCCTTCGCGACAACGCGGGTGGCGAGCCCGATGTCTCGAGCCTCTTCGGCGCCAACCGGTCGTCCGGTGAGGATCATGTCGAGCGCTCGCCCGCGTCCGACGATGCGCGGCAGCCGGACAGTGCCCCCGTCGATCAGCGGCACGCCCCATCGGCGACAGAACACGCCGAACACGGCGTCTTCTTCGACCACCCGCAGATCGCACCAGCAGGCGAGTTCAAGCCCGCCTGCGACCGCATGGCCGGATACCGCAGCGATGACGGGTTTCGACAGCGCAAGGCGCGTCGGTCCCATGGGCCCGTCGCCATCAGGGCTGACCCGGTTGCCGGCGCCCTCGGCGAAGCTTTTCAGATCGGCGCCGGCGCAGAACGTGCCTCCGGCACCTTGAAGGACCGCGACGAGAGCCGCCGGATCCTTGTCGAAGGTGCGAAATGCCTCTGCGAGCGCTGCGGCCGTGTCGCGATCGACAGGATTGCGCCGCTCAGGGCGATTGATGGTCACGATGCGGACCGGGCCTTCGTCCTCGACCAGAACGGGATGCGTCATGGCTGCGATACCTCGCTGGCTGTTTGGCGTATGATCGCCCGGTAGCATCGGCCTCGCGTGGTGCGCCATGGCTTGCGGCGCGGTTGGCGGCGGGGCTGCTGGAAAAGATCGCAGACCTGTCCTAGTTCAGGCTTGATCGGGGAGTATGTTCGGGAGGGAAAATATGCCGTTCAGAATGACGGAAATGGTGGGATGCGAATTCCCGCTCTTCGCGTTTTCGCATTGCCGCGACGTGGTCGCCGCGGTCAGCCGCGCGGGCGGTTTCGGAGTGCTCGGCGCGGTCAGCTACACGCCCGAGCAGCTCGAGACGGAACTGCGCTGGATCGACGACCATGTCGAGGGCAAGCCCTATGGCGTCGATGTCCTCATTCCCGAAGTGCAGGCCGTCGACCAGTCGATAACCACGCAGGAGATCCTTGCGGCCATCCCGTCGGAATATCGCGACATGACCGCAAGGCTGCTGGCCGATGCCGGGGTCGAACTGGAGGAGGCCGGTCCCGTGCCTGGCTCGGCGCGGCCCAACACCTCGCTCGGGCAGGAATTGCTCGAGGTCAGCTTCAACCACCCGGTAAGGCTCATCGCCAATGCGCTCGGCACCGCGCCCCCGGAAATGATCGAGGCGGGCCGCAGGCACGGCATCCCGGTGGCGGCGCTGGTGGGGGCCAAGGAGCACGCTATCAAGCAGATCGAGGCCGGGGTCGACATCCTTATCGCGCAGGGCGGGGAAGGCGGAGGACATTGCGGCGAGGTAAGCACGATTGTACTCGTCCCCGAAGTGCTGGACGCGGTCGAACGCGCGCGCGCCGACATACCGGTGCTCGCGGCGGGGGGCATCATGAACGGGCGGCAGATGGCCGGCATGATGGCGATGGGCGCGGCCGGCGCGTGGTGCGGCAGCGTCTGGCTCGCCACCACCGAGGCCGAGACTCACGAAGTCTTTCGCGAGAAGATGATCGCCGCATCGAGCCGCGACACGATCCGTTCCAAATACCGGACCGGAAAATATTCCCGCCAGCTGCGCTCGGGCTGGCATGCACGTTGGGAGGAAGCAGGGCTGCCAGCCCTGCCGATGCCGCTGATGATGCTGCTGAGCGAACCGGTCCTGCGGGCGATCGACAAGGCCGCGGTGAACGGCAATCCCAAAGCAAGGGAGCTGTGCTCCTATTTCGTTGGACAGGGCGTGGGTCTCGTCACCGAAATCAGGAGCGCGGGCGGCGTGGTGCAGGACTTCAAGAGCGAATTCGCGGAGGGCTTCGAGCACCTTGCCGCGGCGATCGGATAGGAATTCCGGCATGCGACCGGATCGATGCGGACGGATTGCATGCGCAAGCGGCGGAAACTGGTCGGGGAGAGAGGATTCGAACCTCCGGCCCCTGCCTCCCGAAGACAGTGCTCTACCAGGCTGAGCTACTCCCCGACCGTGTCGGCCCCGCGGATTCGCTCACCCGCGGGTCGAGGCAAGGCGCGCGCTATAGGTGGGACAGGGCGGGGTGGCAAGCGGGCAATTGGCCGCTATGGCTTTTTGTCATGGAAAGCGTCCCGCATCCCGATTCTTCGCCCCATTACGAACGACAATATCTCGATCTGATGCGCCGCATCTGGGACGGCGGCAGCGAACGGGCCGATCGCACGGGCGTGGGCACGCGCTCGATCTGCGGGGCGCAACTGCGCTTCGACCTCGAGGGCGGGGCGATGCCGCTGCTCACCACCAAGCGGGTCTATTGGAAGACTGCCACGCGCGAGATGCTGTGGTTCCTCACCGGCGACACCAATATCCGCCCGCTCGTCCTGCAGGGCGTGAAGATCTGGAACGAATGGCCTCACGCGCGCTATGTCCGCGAAACGGGCGATGACATCGCGCTCGACGCGTTTGTCGAGAGGATCGCCGAAGACGAAGCTTTCGCTAAGCGCTGGGGCGACCTCGGGCCCGTCTATGGCAAGCAATGGGTCGACTGGCCCACCTTCCGCTATCGAAAGGACGGGCTGTATGAACAGGGGCCGGGGATCAACCAGGTCGCCGACGTGGTGGAAAGCCTGCGCACGAACCCTGCCAGTCGCCGCCACATCATCGAAGGCTGGAACGTCGCCGAACTCGATCGGATGGCACTCCCGCCCTGCCACAAGACCTATCAGTTCCATGTCGCCGAAGATCGCGGGGGCGAGGGGAAAGCTGCGCGGCTCAACTGCGTTCTCTACCAGCGCAGCTGCGACGTCGCGCTCGGCCTGCCGTTCAACCTGTGGTCGGCGGCTCTGCTCACCCGGATGATCGCACAACAGGTCGACATGGACCCGGGCGAGCTTGTGTGGATGGGCGGGGACGTCCATCTCTATCTGAACCACGCGCATCTGATCACCGAACAGCTCTCGCGCGAGCCGAACGGGCATCCGAGGCTGGAGATCGTGCGACGGCCTCCGACAATTTTCGACTATGGAATCGAGGATTTCGTGGTCCATGATTACGCCCCGCAGCCGCCGATCAAGGCACCTGTTGCGGTGTGAGCCGCTGGCTCGTCCCGAGCTTGACCGCCTTCCGACGCTGAAATAAACTTTCACGCGCAAGCAATGATCGCTGCGTGCGTGCGGCGACCCGCTTCACTCTTTTGGGAGAGCGCCTCTATGGCCGATCCGGCCGACAAACCGCCCCGGGGCGGGGACAACCGCCCCGCGCTCGCACTGCACGTGCCCGAGCCGAAATCCCGCCCGGGCGATCCGGTCGATTTCTCCGATCTCGATATCGGCGAGGCGGGCTCGCAGCCCCGGCCGGACGAGGGCGCGCATCCGTCCGAAATGACCGGACTCGCCTACGACCTGATCCGCGTGCTGGGCGATGACGACAGGGCGCATGGCCCCTGGGATCCGAAGCTCGATCCCGAAACCCTGCGCACCATGCTGCGCCACATGGCGATGACCCGGGCATTCGATGAACGCATGTTTCGCGGGCAGAGGCAGGGCAAGACCAGTTTCTACATGAAGTGCACCGGCGAGGAGGCGACCAGCATCGCGACCTCGATGGCGCTCGCCTCTGACGACATGGTTTTCCCCAGTTACCGCCAGCAGGGCATCCTGATCGCGCGCGGTTATCCCCTGATCGAGATGATCAACCAGATCTATTCGAACAAGGGCGACAAGCTGAAGGGCCGCCAGCTGCCGATCATGTATTCGAGCCGCGAACACAGCTTCTTCAGCATCTCCGGCAATCTCGCGACCCAGACCCCGCAGGCGGTCGGCTGGGCGATGGCGAGCGCGATCAAGGGCGACAGCCGGATCGCTGCGACCTGGGTGGGCGAGGGATCCACCGCAGAAGGCGATTTCCACAGCGCCTGCACATTCGCGACGGTCTACAATGCACCGGTTATCCTCAATGTCATCAACAACCAGTGGGCGATTTCGAGCTTCTCGGGCTTTGCCGGGGCGGAGCGGACGACCTTCGCCGCGCGCGCGCTCGGCTATGGACTTGCGGGGCTGAGGGTGGACGGGAACGACCCGCTCGCCTGCTATGCCAGCCAGTTGTGGGCGGCGAACCGGGCGCGGGCGAACAAGGGGCCGACCCTGATCGAATATTTCACCTACCGTGCCGAGGGCCATTCGACCTCGGACGATCCGTCGGGCTACCGCTCCGCGCAGGAGCGGGAGGACTGGCCTTTGGGCGATCCCGTGAAGCGGCTCAGGGACCATCTCATCGCGATCGGCGAATGGGACGAAGATCGCCAGGCAGCGATGGACAAGGAATGCGCCGAACAGGTCAAGGAAGTGACCAAGGAGGCCGAGAAAAACGGCATTCTCGGCCACGGCCTCCACCAGCCGTTCCGCACCATGTTCGAGGACGTGTTCGAGGAACTGCCCTGGCATCTCAAGGAACAGGCCGAGCAGGCCACGCGCGAGCGGATCAAGAAGTTCGGCGAGAAGGGGCCCAATCGATGAGCGCCGAAGCGAAGCAGGACGTGGCCGCAGAGACAACCGAACGCCGCATCAACATGATCGAGGCGATCAACGAGGCGCTCGACATCATGCTCGAACGCGATCCGGACGTGATCGTGATGGGCGAGGATGTCGGCTATTTCGGCGGCGTCTTCCGCTGCACTGCGGGCCTCCAGGAAAAGCACGGGCGAACCCGGGTGTTCGACACGCCGATCTCCGAATGCGGGATCATCGGCGTCGCGGTGGGGATGGGCGCATATGGCCTGCGCCCCGTGCCGGAAATCCAGTTCGCCGATTACATCTATCCCGGCCTCGACCAGCTCATTTCGGAGGCAGCGCGGCTGCGTTATCGATCGGCGGCGGAATTCATTGCCCCAATGACGGTGCGATCGCCCTTTGGCGGGGGGATCTTCGGCGGGCAGACCCATTCGCAGTCGCCTGAAAGCCTGTTCACCCATGTCTCCGGGTTGAAGACGGTGATCCCGTCCACGCCCTATGACGCAAAGGGCCTCCTGATCGCGGCGATCGAGGATAACGACCCGGTGATCTTCTTCGAGCCCAAGCGGATCTACAACGGGCCGTTCTCGGGCTTCTACGATCGCCCGGTCGAACCCTGGAAGAAGCACCCGCAAAGCGTCGTTCCCGAAGGGTATTACCGCATCCCGCTGGGTAAGGCGCGTCTTGTGGCCGAGGGCGAGGAGCTCACCATCCTTGCCTACGGTACGATGGTCCATGTTGCGGAAGCCGTGGCGAAGGAGAAGGGTGTTGATGCCGACATCCTTGACCTCAGGACGCTCGTTCCGCTCGACATCGAGGCTGTGGAAAAGTCTGTGGAGAAGACGGGAAAATGCCTGATCGTCCACGAGGCGACCCGCACCTCCGGCTTCGGCGCGGAATTGTCGGCGCTCGTTACCGAACGCTGCTTCTATCACCTCGAAGCACCCGTCACGCGGGTCACCGGGTTCGACACGCCCTATCCCCACAGCCTCGAATGGGCCTATTTCCCCGGTCCCGTCCGCATCGGCGAGGCCATCGACAAGATCCTGAAGGACTGACGCGACCATGGCGAAGTTCACTTTCAACATGCCCGACGTGGGCGAAGGCGTGGCCGAGGCGGAAATCGTCGAATGGCACGTGAAGGTCGGCGACCGCGTCGAGGAGGACCAGCACCTAGTCGACGTGATGACCGACAAGGCGACGATCGACATCGAAAGCCCAGTCGCGGGCAAGGTGATCGAGGTCGCGGGCGAGCTTGGCGACACGATCGCGGTCGGCGCGATGCTGCTGGTGATCGAGGTGGAGGGCGAAGTGCCCGACGACGCGCAGGATGAGAGCGCGAGCGAACCGGCTCATCAGCCCGAACCCGAGCCCGAGCCTGAAACCGCACCCGAACCTGAACCTGAGCCTGAGCCTGAGCCTGAGCCCAAGCCTTCAGCTGCCCCGGCGCCTGCTCCGGCTCGGGAACCCGAGCCTGACCGCAAGGTGCTCGCGAGCCCCGCCGTGCGCAAGCGTGCGAGGGATCTCGGCATCGACCTCGCCGAGGTGAAGCCTGCAGAGGACGGGCGCGTGCGACACGGCGATCTCGACCAGTTCATCGCGTACAATTCGGGCGGTGGCTTTTCGCCCGCGGGCGCGACGCGCGCGGACGAGGAGATCAAGGTCATCGGCCTCAGGAAGCGGATTGCGCAGAACATGGCCGCTGCCAAGCGCAACATCCCCCATTTCACCTATGTCGAGGAATGCGACGTGACCGCGCTCGAGGCCATGCGCAGCGATCTCAACGCCAATCGCGGCAGCCGGTCCAAGCTCACGCTGCTGCCCCTGCTCATCACGGCCTTTTGCAAGCTGATCCCGCAATTTCCCATGATAAACGCCCGCTATGATGACGAGGCGGGCGTGGTGACGCGGCACGGATCGGTCCACATGGGCATGGCGACCCAGACCGATAATGGCCTGATGGTCCCGGTCATTCGCGATGCGCAGGCGCGAAACCTGTGGCAGCTCGCAAGTGAAATTGCCCGCCTCGCCGAAGCGGCGCGCAGCGGATCGGCCAAATCGGAGGAACTGTCGGGCTCGACGATCACCGTGACCTCGCTCGGCCCGTTGGGCGGCGTTGCGACCACTCCGGTCATCAATCGGCCGGAAGTCGCTATCATCGGTCCGAACCGCATCGTCGAGCGTCCCATGTTCGTCTCCGACGGGCCCAATGGAGCAGGGAGCGGCGAAAGAATCGAGAAGCGCAAGCTCATGAACATTTCGATTTCCTGCGATCACCGCGTCGTCGATGGCTATGATGCAGCGCGCTTCATTCAGGAGGTCAAGACGCTGATCGAGACGCCTGTCCTGCTGCTTCAGGACTGAAACGAAAAAAAGCGCTTAGGTGCGGCGGGAGAGCGTTGACAGCCTTCCGCGCCGGGCCTAATGGCGCTGCTCCCCCACCGGCAGGGACCCTGCCCGGGGACGGAAAACCCACCCATGCGCGGGTGTAGCTCAGTTGGTTAGAGCGCCGGCCTGTCACGCCGGAGGTCGCGGGTTCGAGTCCCGTCACTCGCGCCACTTTCCCCATGATCGGTAAAGTCGGCGCGGTCCCCTTGCGAGGGATCAGCGCGCTTCGTCGTCGGGACCGGGCAGCAGCGAGGGCGTGCTCCAGCGGCCGGTTTCCATCCAGATCAGGAAACGCTTGAGCGGCAAGAGCCAGATCACGCCCAGCACGAGGTACACGATCGTCTGCGCCCAGCCGGGCCAGCGTCCGATCAGGTCGGGGGCATAGCGGGCAATGGCAATGGCATAGGCCATGAGAACGACGAACAGGGTGATGATCCCGATCGGGATCCGCCAGGTCGGTGTCTCGCGCATCGGGTTTGTCATCGGGGATTGCTCATTGGCGGCCTGTTACTCGTTTGAAGGGCGATAGATCCGGGTCGGAGTGACCACTGCAGCGAGCCGCTGGTCGTGCGGTTCCAGTGGCAAAGCCGAGGCCGGTTCGATCAGCTGCGCGTCCCATGCGAGCCCAATCGCCAGGCGCCCCGGATGTTCCGCGAGCCAGCGATCATAATGCCCGCCGCCCTGGCCGAGCCGCTCGCAATCCTCGGTGAAGCCCACGAGCGGCACGAACAGCACTTCGGGGACCAGCTCATCGGGTTCGCCTGCGGGCTGGAGCAATCCGAAAGGGCCGGGCGCAAGGTCGCTGGCGCCGAAAGGGTCGCTGTGCGCGCGAAAAGTCATCGACGCGTCGCGCGCGGTGAAATGGGGAAGCGCGATGGTATGCCCGCGCTCGGCGAAGAAACCCGCATAGGCGCTCGCCGGGGCTTCGTAGCGGCTGGCATGGTAAAGGCCGATCACCGCGTCTTCGGCGATCATCTCGAGCGTCGTGGCGGGAGGGCGATGAAACAGCAGCGCGCGGATGCGATCCGGCTGCGCCTCCACATGCACCCTGCGCAGCGCCCGAAGCTGCTCGCGAAGTTCGGACTTGGTGGACATGGGACCCTCTTGCGCTCCGCTCGTGACACAAAGGCATAACCGGCCCGAAGGGCCGCGGGGCGATCGCCCGCCTGCAGCGGCACGGCCGCAAGGCCGCATGAGCGAGAAAACCCGGACAATCCGCCCTCAAGCAGCGAAGCGGTAGGGCAGAAAACAACGTGACGGAACCACCATGGGTCGTTGCCGGGAAATCCTCTGACGCCTCAACGTCAGGTGGGCGCCGTTTACCCGGGACCCCGGGACGAACCCGTGAACCCAGGCAGGGACAGCTCCCTTGGATTGCTTATAGCCTCAGGGATATTCGATCGGCTCGTGCCGGGCAGTCCCGCCAAGCAATTATCTAGGCTTCCGCAGGGTCCGCTTCAAGAGCGTCTGCAGCAGGACCCGCAAGCGCATGGACAGCGTGTTCCAGGCGGCCGGCAAGTCCTTCGAGCGCGGCGGCCACGCGCTCGGCTTCGCCTTTATCCTGCGAACCGAACAGGTCGTGCTGGTGATTGGCGGCTTCGCGCAGTGTCGCGAGTTCTGCCTTGAGGTTGCGGATTTCGGTGCGCGCCCGGGCTTCGGCCTTGCGCAGGGTTTCGATTTCGGCCTCGAGCGCCTCTCGCGTGCCGCCGACGCGTTCGCTCTGGTGTTCGGCCTTCGCCGCGGTCGCGCGCGCTTCGGCCAGTTCGTCGGCCATGAAGAGCGCGGCGAAAAGCATGTTCTGCGCTTCGAGAGGTCCGCGTGCCGCGCCGAGCTGTGCGTATTTCTCGGCTACGATCGCGCCGAGCTTCTCGACCGCCGATTCCTCTCCGGGGGCGCAGGCGACCTGATAGCTGCGCGGGCCTATGGTGAGAGTGACTGTGCTCATTGCTCGAGATCCGCGATCAGCGCATCGAGATCGCGCAGCGTGTCGGCCACTTCCTCGCGCAGCTTCTCGTGGCTGTCGACAAGAGCGGTGACGCGCGCGGAATTTTCATGGCCCTGGGAGGTTTCTTCGCCCGGGTCGGCGGAAGGAGGAGCAAGCGGGCGTACGCTCTCGAGCCGAGACAACGCGGCCTCGATGCGCGTGATCGCCTGATCGATCCGGCCTGTCGCCATACACTCGAATTATCAACAAAGGCGAAGCTGTGCAAAGCCTTGGCCGCGCCTGTTGATAAGTGTTCGGGGGAAAGGTGCGCAGGACCAGGCGGATGGAAGCCTGAGGCCGCGTGCGGGTCCCGTCCGGGCCCTGTCCGACTGGTGTGCGCGTGGGGTGTCGCCAGACCCGCGCTTGACCTTCCCCGAAGGCTCGGCAATGGCAGCGCGCAATCGCCAGGAGGGATCGAATCGCCCGGCTCGATACGGGGCAGGGGCGGGCGAGTAGGGTGGAGGCTCACCCGCGATTCACCCGATCCAGCGGCGCCAGCAGGAGGCACACCCCGCGATGACGAAAGACACTGCCCGGCTTCAGAGAATGGCCAACGCCATTCGGGCTCTTTCCATGGATGCCGTCCAGGCCGCCAATTCGGGCCATCCGGGCATGCCGATGGGTATGGCGGATGTCGCGACCGTGCTGTTCGATGGGCACGTCAAGTTCGATCCCGCACGCCCCGACTGGCCCGACCGCGACCGCTTCGTGCTGTCGGCGGGGCACGGCTCGATGCTGATCTATTCGCTGCTCCATCTCACCGGCTATGCCCGGCCCACGATCGAGGACATCCGCAATTTTCGCCAGCTCGGAAGCCCCTGTGCGGGGCATCCCGAGAACTTCCTGCTCGAAGGCGTCGAATGCACCACCGGACCATTGGGTCAGGGGCTTGCGATGGCTGTCGGCATGGCAATCGCGGAACGGCATCTCAATGCGGTCTTCGGCGACGACCTGGTCGATCACCGGACCTGGGTGATCGCGGGCGACGGCTGCCTGATGGAAGGCATCAACCACGAGGCGATCGGCCTTGCCGGGCACCTCCATCTTGGCAAGCTGGTCGTGCTGTGGGACGATAACCGCATCACGATCGACGGCGCGACCGACCTGTCGACCTCAGAGGACATCAAGGCCCGCTACGAAGCGACCGGGTGGCACGTGGTCGAATGCGACGGACACGATTTCGGCGATATCGAGCGCGCAATCACAGAGGCGAAGGAGACGAACCGCCCCTCGCTCGTCGCCTGCCGGACCGTGATCGGCAAGGGTTCGCCGGGCAAGCAGGGCACGGCGGCGACGCATGGCGCTCCGCTCGGTGCCGAGGAAATTGCTGCGACCCGCGAGATGCTGGGCTGGGATCACGAGCCTTTCGTCATTCCCGATGACGTGCTTGAAGATTGGCGCAGCACTGCCGATGCGGGGCGCAACGCGCTCGGTGACTGGGAAGTGCGCCTCAATGACAGCGCGCAGAAGACCGAGTTCGAGCGCCGCATGGCCGGCGAACTGCCCGATAGCAACGTTCTCGGCCAGCACATCGCCAAGCTTGTCGCCGATCCGCAAGGCGTTGCGACCCGCAAGGCGAGCGAGATGGCGCTCGCAGTGCTCAACCCGGCCGTGCCCGAAATGATGGGCGGCAGCGCCGACCTCACCGGATCGAACAACACCAAGGCGGGCGACATCAAGGCCTTCACCGCCGACGATTATTCGGGGCGCTACATTTATTACGGCATCCGCGAATTCGGCATGGCCGCTGCGATGAACGGCATGGCGCTGCATGGCGGCGTCATCCCCTATGGCGGGACCTTTCTCGTCTTTACCGATTACGCGCGCGGTGCGATCCGCCTGTCCGCGCTCCAGCAGGCCCGCGTGATCTATGTCATGACCCATGACAGCATCGGGCTTGGCGAAGACGGGCCGACGCACCAGCCGATCGAACATCTCGCGAGCCTGCGCGCGATCCCGAACCTGCTTGTCCTGCGACCGGCCGATGCGGTCGAAACCGCCGAATGCTGGCAGGTCGCGCTTGAACAGGAGAGCCGCCCCAGCGTGCTGGCGCTCTCGCGCCAGGGGCTGCGGCAATTGCGGCTCGAGGAGCGCGAGGACAATCCTTGCGCGCGCGGAGGATACCGTGTGCGCGAGGCGACGAACGCGCGCAAGGTCGTGATCCTCGCTAGCGGCTCCGAAGTCGCGCTCGCCGTGGACGCGGCCGATGCGCTCGAGGCCGAGGGGGTCGGCGTCGACGTCGTCTCGATGGTCTCGACCGACCTGTTCGATGAACAGCCGGACGATTACCGCGCCGATCTCCTTCCCGATGACGGCCTGATCGTCAGCCTCGAGGCGGCGAGCACTTACGGCTGGGAACGCTACACCTCGAACCGCGCCTTTCCGCGAGGCCTGACGATCGGCCTCGACCGCTTCGGCGCTTCGGCGCCGGCGCGCGACCTGTTCGAGCGTTTCGGTTTCACCCCCGACAAGGTCGTTTCGCAGATAAAAGAAAAACTGAACGGATAAGCAGGAGTTTCACATCATGGCGACGAAAGTTGCGATCAACGGTTTTGGCCGCATCGGGCGGCTTGTGGCGCGTGCGATCCTTGAGCGGGGCGATCACGATCTCGAACTCGTCTCGATCAACGATCTTGCCGATGCCAAGTCCAACGCGCTGCTTTTCGCCTATGATAGCGTCCATGGCCGCTTCGACGGCGAAGTCTCGTCGGACGAGGGTTCGATCACGGTCAATGGCAAGCGGATCGCCGTCACCGCCGAGCGTGATCCGGGCAAGCTGCCGCATGGCGAGATGGGCGTCGACATCGCCCTCGAATGCACCGGCTTCTTCCAGTCCGACGAAGCCGCGCGGCCGCATATCGCTGCCGGCGCCAAGCGCGTGCTGATCTCCGCGCCCGCCTCGGGCGTCTCCAAGACGATCGTCTACGGCGTCAACCACGATAGCCTGACGGCCGAGGACGACATCGTCTCCAATGCGAGCTGCACCACCAATTGCCTCGCCCCGGTCGCCAAGGTGCTGAACGACACGGTCGGCATCACGCGCGGCTTCATGACCACGATCCATTCCTACACCAACGACCAGCGCATGCTCGACCAGATCCACAAGGATCTGCGCCGGGCGCGCGCCGGTGCTGCGAACATGATCCCGACGACCACCGGCGCCGCGCGCGCGGTTGGGCTCGTCCTGCCGGAACTCAACGGAAAGCTGGATGGCTCCTCCGTGCGGGTGCCGACGCCCAATGTGAGCCTTGTCGACCTGGTCTTCGTGCCGGGCCGCGAAACGAGCGCCGAGGAACTCAACGCTGCGCTGAAAGCCGCGGCCGAAGGCGCGATGAAGGGTGTCCTCGATTACACCGACGACCCGCTCGTATCCTCGGACTTCAACCATTACCCTGCGAGTTCGACCGTCGACAGTCTCGAAACCTCGGTCATGGAAGGCCAGCTCGCCCGCGTCGTCAGCTGGTACGACAACGAATGGGGCTTCTCGAACCGCATGATCGACACCGCCGGAGTGATGGCGAAGTTCCTCTGACCGTAGCCCGGGAGGGATGAGCATGAGCACTTTCAGGACACTGGACGACCTCACCGATGACCTCACCGGCCAGGTCGCGCTGGTGCGGGTCGATCTGAACCTGCCGATGAAGGAAGGTTCGGCGAGCGACGTGACCCGGGTAGAGGCGGTGAAGCCGACGATCCTCGAACTCGCCGGACGCGGGGCGAAGGTCCTGCTGCTGGCCCATTTCGGTCGTCCCAAGGGCCAGCGCTCCTCGACCCTGTCGACGAGCTATGTCGTGGGTGATGTCGAGAAGGTGCTGGACCGGGAAATCATGTTCATCCCCGAGGTCATGGGGCCGGTCGTCGAACAATCCGTCGGCATTCTGCGCGCCGGAGACATCGGCCTGCTCGAAAACACCCGCTTCTGGCCGGGCGAGGCGGCGAACGACCCGAATTTCGCGCAGGGCATGGCGGCGGCAGGCGATTTCTTCGTCAACGACGCTTTCTCCGTCTCGCACCGCGCGCATGCCTCGACCGAGGGGATCGCGCACCACCTTCCGGCCTATGCGGGCCGCTCGATGGAGGCGGAGCTAAAGGCACTGGATGCAGCACTCGGCAATCCCGAAACGCCGGTCGCGGCGATCGTCGGCGGGGCGAAGGTCTCAACCAAGCTCGCCGTGCTCGAGCATCTCGTGACCCGTGTCCAGCATCTCATCATCGGCGGCGGCATGGCGAACACGTTCCTCGCTGCGCGCGGGGTCGATGTTGGCAAGTCACTGTGCGAGCACGATCTCGCCGATACCGCTTCGCGCATCATGGACGAGGCCGATCATGCCGGCTGCACCGTGCACCTTCCCTATGACGTGGTCGTGGCCGAGGAATTCGCCCCCAACCCTGCGAGCATGCGCACCTGCAACGTCCACGAGGTGGGCGAGAACGAGATGATCCTCGATCTCGGCCCGCAGGCGACCGAAGCGCTTGCCGACGTGCTCAAGACCTGCCGCACTGTCGTCTGGAACGGGCCGCTTGGCGCGTTCGAGACCGAGCCTTTCGATGCCGCCACCATGACCCTTGCCCGGACGGCGGCGGCGCTGACCAAGGAAGGCTCGCTCATCAGCGTGGCGGGGGGAGGCGATACGGTCGCGGCTCTCGCCCAGGCGGGCGTTGTCGAAGATTTCAGCTATATTTCAACCGCCGGCGGCGCTTTCCTCGAATGGATGGAAGGCAAACAGCTGCCCGGGGTCGCGGCGCTTTCGGCCTGAAATGGCAGACATTACGCCCGTTCTCGATGCTGCCGAGACGCGCCTGATGCAGGCCTGGCTGGAGCGCGACCGGGCGGCGGTGAAGGGCCTAGTCGCATCCGATTGCGTGATGATGTTCGGCACCGCTCCGCCGGTTCTACTCGACCGGGCGAGCTTCCTCGCCGCGATGGATGGGGGGCTGGTGCTCACGGGTTTCCGCTTCCGCGAAGTCACGGCCCGCCGCCATGGTGGGGGCGCGTGGTTTACCGGCCATGTGGAGCTCGAACTCGAACTGGGCCGTCACCGCTGGAATGGCGGCTTTCTCCTCACCGACCTGTTTGTGCGGGGGAAGGTCCGCCGCCGCTGGAAACTCGTCGAGCGCAGCCTCGCGCCGGTCGAGGCGAACGAGGCGCTGTCGGACGGGATCCGCCGCCTGCAATTGTGGCGCTGATCCCGTGGCCCAGACCCGGTTCCTCTTCGCTACCCCCTTCCTTATCGATCGCCTGCAGAGCCCGGAAGGCATTGCCGCCCTGCGCGAATCGATCATCGCTCGCAGGGCGCACGATCCAGACGGCGTGCAGATCTCCAATATCGGCGGATGGCATTCCGACACGCGCATGATCGAGTGGGGCGGTGAAGCGGCGCGCGCGCTCGCGTTCAAGGCCTTCACCATGGCCGAGGAAGGCGCGGTCAACATCGCCCGCGATCAGGGTCGCGATTATGGCTGGGTCCCGGAAATGTGGGCCAATGTCTCGGAAAAGCGGCATGCCAACCAGTATCACACCCACCCGGGGAGCCTGTGGTTGGCGGTCGCCTATATCGATGATGGCTATGATGGTTCGGACGATCCCGCGCTCGGTGGGGAATTGCAGCTGCTCGACCCGCGCATGCCCATGGTGCGGATGGGATCGCTCGACCTGAGGTTCAAGGACACTGACGGGCGCGTGCAGAACAACGAGCCGATGATCCGCCCCCAGACCGGCCTGATCGTGATGTTCCCGAGCTGGCTGCAGCATTCCGTGCGCGGCTTTTACGGACCCGGAACCCGCATCTCGGTCGCGATAAACCTCGTGCCCGCCCTGAAACCCCCAACGGCAGCGAAGCGATGAACGACATATCGAGCGACGGTTACGCGCACAGCGAGATCGAGACCGAAGGCGAGTTCGCGGGCTGGGCCTACTGGCCGGGCGATCCTTACGAACGGCGTTCCGGCCCGTTCTACCGCAAGCGCGAGAAGAACGGCGAGCAGGTCTGCGCCTTCCGGGCAGAGCCGCGCCACATGAACGGGGCTGGCTTCATGCATGGCGGGTGCCTTCTGACTTTCGCCGATTTCGCGCTCTTCGCGATAGCCTCGGACGAGTTGGGCGAGGACAATGCGGTGACGATGAACCTGTCGGGCGATTTTCTCGGGGCGGTACCGCCGGGCGCGCTGGTCGAGGCGCGCGGCGAGGTGACACGCGGTGGCGGCAAGACGATTTTCGTACGCGGCCTCGTCACCGGAAACGGCAAGCCGGCCCTTTCCTTCACCGGAATCATCCGGCGCCTCGCCGCGCGCTGATATGCGCGGCATTGCAGCATTGCGGGGCGCTGGCTAAGGCACGACATTCGATTAAGAGACGGCCAAAGAGGGGCTTTCGATCACATCATGAACACCGAGGAAATGACCGCCCGTATCGCCAATGGCGAAGGCTTCATCGCAGCGCTCGACCAATCGGGCGGCTCCACGCCCAAGGCACTGCGCGGCTATGGAGTCGAGGACAGCGAATGGTCGGGCGAGGACGAGATGTTCGCCGCGATCCACGCGATGCGCGCGCGCGTCATCACCGCCCCCTGCTTCGGCGAGGGCAAGGTGCTGGGCGCGATCCTGTTCGAAAAGACGATGGATGGAGAAGTCGAGGGCAAGCCGACCGGCGATGCGCTCAAGGCGCGCGGGATCGTCCCGTTCATCAAGGTCGATCAGGGCCTCGCCGACGAGGCGGACGGGGTCCAGCTGATGAAGCCGCTCGACAAGCTCCCCGGCCTGCTGGAAAAGTCAGTCGCCAAGGGCATGTTCGGAACCAAGATGCGCTCGGTCATCAAATCGGCAAGCCCGACCGGCATCGCCGCCGTGGTCGCGCAGCAATTCGAAGTCGCAGGGCAGATCCTCGATGCCGGGCTGATGCCGATCATCGAACCTGAATACGACATCCACGCCGCCGACCGCGAGGCGGGCGAGGACATCCTTCTGGCCGACATCACCAAGCAGCTGGATGCGCTGCCAGAAGGCAGGCAGGTCATGCTCAAGCTCTCGATCCCTGCGAAAGCCGGGCTTTACTCGGCCTTGATCGACCATCCCAAGGTGCTGCGCGTGGTCGCGCTGTCGGGTGGCTATTCGACCGACGAGGCGTGCGAGCACCTGGCGAAGAATCCCGGCATGATCGCCAGCTTCAGCCGCGGCCTGCTGCAGGACCTGCGCAAGGACCAGTCGGACGCCGATTTCAACAAGGCGCTTTCGGACGCGATCGAAAAGATCGCCGCGGCGAGCGCCTAGCCGGCGGCCGCGCACTCTGGCGTTCCGGGCACGCGGCGTTATGAGACGGGCCATGAGCGAAATCGTGCCCGAAACCCAGCTTTACCTCATCTCCCCGCTCGAAGTCGGCGGCGCATTTCCGCAGCGGCTCGAACGCGCGCTTGACGCGGGGCAGGGGCTGGTGGCCGCTTTCCAGTTCCGGGTGAAGGGGATCGACCAGCACGAGGCCGCCCGGCTCGCCGTGCCCCTGCAGGAGATATGCGCCGCGCGCGAGGTCGCCTTCATCGTCAATGACAGCATCGCGCTTGCCAAACGGCTCAAGGCGGACGGCGTGCATCTTGGGCAGGAAGACGGTTCGCCCAAGGAGGCACGCGATGAGCTGGGGCGCGAAGCGCAGATCGGGGTGACCTGCCATGCCTCCCGGCATTTCGCGATGGAAGCGGGTGAGGCGGGGGCGGATTACGTCGCCTTCGGGGCATTCCATCCCTCCACGACCAAGGACAAAGGGCCCGATGCCGAACGGCCCGAGCCCGAACTGCTGGAATGGTGGTCGCGCCTGTTCGAAATCCCCTGCGTCGCGATCGGCGGCATTACCCCCGCGAATTGCCGGCCTCTCGCCCAAGCGGGGGCGGATTTTCTCGCCGTTTCGGGCGCGGTCTGGTCCGGGGACGAGGTGAAGGCGATCAAGGCCTTCCGCGAGGCGCTCGGGCTGCGAAGCTCCTAGGCGGAGAGGTGATCGATCAGTATGTGCGCGCCAATCCCGATCAGCGCGCAGCCTCCTGCGATTTCCGCAGCCTTGCCAAAGCGCGCGGACAGCTTCGTGCCGAGCCAGTAGGCAGGAATGCACAGCGCCGCCGTCACTCCGGCGATCACTAGACATGAAACGAAGACCGGCGGGCCGAACAGCGGCAGGGTAAGCCCCGCCGCGCCTGCATCGAGGCTGGTGGCGAGGGCAGCCAGTGCCAGCCCTGCATAATGCGAGCGGGCGCGCGGCAGCGCTTCGGGCCCGTCCTGGGAGAACGCCTCGCGAATCATGCGCAGGCCCAGAAAGCCGAGCAGTGCGAAGGCAATCCAGTGGTCGAACGGCGCGATCCAGTCGGCAAAGGCGAGGCCAAGCGCCCATCCGGCGATCGGCAGGATTCCCTGCGCGATGCCGAAGGCCGCGCCGACCTCCAGTGCGCGCGTAATCCGGTGCTCACCCGCCGCGCCGCGCACGAGGGCGACGGCGACAGCATCCATGGCGAGCCCGAGAGCGAGGATGATGACGGCAAACATGCGCCGCTCCTATCCTCTCATGCAGCGTCAGGGGAGGGCTGATCTGCTTCAGACGCAGCCGAAAGTGAGGACCGTGCGGTTTTCCCCGGTCGGCGTCACGCTGCGCAGGCGTGCGTCGCGGTTGCGGTCGCCGCAATAGCTGCGCGCTTCCTTGCGAGCAGCGCTCTGGTTGTCCTCCTTCACTCTCAGAGCAATGCTGTAATCGTCGGCGGAAAGGACGCGCGGGTTCGCCGTGGTGCAGCCCGCGATCAGCGGAAGGGCAAGCGAGGCAGCGATCAGGTTTCGTGCAAGAATGAGAAATTCTCCTGTTTCTCCGGTTATTTACATAGGTCAACAAAGCCCTGCGGAGGCTTGTTCCGAGACTGTCCGGGCCGGGCCTTGCCGCAAGGTCGACAGGGACGTCCGCAGAGGCGCTCAGCGTTCGGGGCGGAGGATTCCGGCTCCCTACCGAACGGGCTGATCCTTGCGGCGCGATCAGGCGACAAGGCACGCCGGCCGTGACGAGCCGAGCGCTTCGCGCTAGGCTATGCCCGTGATGAACCTGCTCGACCGCCTCACCACCATTCTCGTCACCGCCACTCTGACTTCGGTCGTCTGGATCGTTTTTGGCGGTACCCTGATCGAACTCGCTGAGAGCCGGCAGGGCGCGCAATCGGTACGCCCGGCCGAGGCTGCGCCCAGCCCGACGAACGAGGAAACGGGAGCCGGAGGCGATCTCGCCCCAGCGGCGCAAAGCGCAGGCGATCCTGCCGAGACCACCATGGTCCCGCGCGCCGATACGCCTCCACCCGCGAGTGCGACGCCGGATAATGAGCCCGGCCCCGCCACGCTGCGCATCCCGGTGATGAATGTCGCCGCGAGCGAGCTCACCGACACCTTTTCCGACCGGCGCGGCGAGGCGGATGTGCGCCTCCACGAGGCGATCGACATCATGGCGCCCGAAGGCACCAGCGTTCTCGCCGCCGCACCGGGCACGGTCGCGAAGCTGCATCGTTCGAAAGCGGGCGGCAATGCGATCTATGTGCGATCGACCGACCTGGAGAGGATCTACTACTACGCCCATCTCGCCGATTACGCCGACGGTCTGCGCGAGGGTCAGCGCATTCGCGCGGGCCAGCGGCTCGGCACGGTGGGATCGAGCGGGAACGCCTCGCCTGAGGCGCCGCATCTCCATTTCGCAATTCTCGAGACCACCGCCGATGCCGCTTGGTGGGAGCCGGCCAATGCGATCAATCCCTACCCGCTGCTGATTGCCGGCCGGGAGGAGTAAGCCCTAGCCCGGTGCGCCGATGCGGGTGCAGGTTAGCCGCCCGGTGGTCCCGTCCGCCTCGAGCACCTGCACCGTGTTGCGCCCGACCTGTTCGTAGCGCTCGCCCTTCTTAGGACCGCGCGTGAAGGTGAGGATGCGCCCGCGCAGGATATAGGTCCCGCGTCCCGCCTCGCTTTCATAGCTGGAAGACGGCCCGATGGTGAAATCGGCCTCCGGGACCGGCTGCCATGCCGCACCCGCGGCATCGCCGGGCAGGGCGCAGCTCCAATCGCCGTGTTCGAGGGTGCGCAGCATGCCGCCGGTATCGGGGTGCGCATCCGGCCCGGCACCCTGTTGTTGACGCGCCGACATGGGGCTCGCGGCGGCTATGGCGGCAGCGAGCATGGTCAGGAGAAGGATGGTGCGGGTTCGCATGATTGTTTTCCGTGGTGCGACAGGGCGATTAGCACCGGTGATGGGTGGTTGCTACGCGGTTAACCATGAATGCGCGCTGCATGAGGGGGCGTGGCGGGACGCGCAACCTGCGCTGCGCTTGCCCCGGCGGGCGGGCTCGGCTATTGGCGCTCGCGCAATGCCCGGGCCGAGCGCGGCGATCGGGGCCCCTACGGCTTCTCGCGCACGCCCTTTCGTATCCTGTCGTTTCATCCACCCCTTGAGTAAGGCAAGCAGCCCCCATGAAGATCAGCGGCGTCGATATTCGCCCCGGCAATATCCTCGAATATGAAGGCGGCATCTGGAAGGTCGCCAAGATCCAGCACACCCAGCCGGGCAAAGGCGGGGCGTACATGCAGGTCGAGATGAAGAATCTGCAGGACGGGCGCAAGACGAATGTCCGCTTCCGCAGCGCCGATACGGTGGAACGGGTTCGGCTCGACACGCGTGAATACCAGTTCCTCTACGAAGACGGTGACATGCTGGTTTTCATGGACCAGGGAACCTACGAACAGATTTCGCTACCTTCGGACCTGCTCGGCGATGCTCGCCCGTTCCTGCAGGACGGGATGCAGGTGAGCCTCGAGCTGTGGGAGGAAAAGCCCATCAGCGTCGAATTGCCGAGCCAGATCGAAGCCGAGATCGTCGAAGCCGACGCGGTGGTGAAGGGGCAGACCGCCTCTTCGAGCTACAAGCCCGCCGTGCTCGACAACGGCGTCAGGATCATGGTCCCCCCGCATATCGAGGCGGGCACGCGGATCGTGGTCGATGTCTACGAACAGAGCTATGTTGGAAAGGCCAGTTAATCCTTTGAAACAAAGACTTACCAAGAAATTCGCCCCGCTGCTCGCGATCGCTGCCTGCGCCGGTGCCCCGGCGTTCGCACAGGACGCCGCCGCGCCCGCCGATACCGAGCAGACCCGCCAGCATGCGGTCCAGAACATGAGCCTGCTGATCTCCGCGCTGAGTTCCGAGCAGGTCGACGAGCAGGTCAAGAACGTGCTGATGGGCTGCATCTACAACAATTCCATGCGCCAGATTACGGTCGCGATGGACAAGGCGATCGCCGCCGACCCGGCGCGCTTCGACCGCGCAGACAACGGCGTGATGCTTGGCGTGATGGCGGGCGTCTGCGGTCTCCAGGCGCAGCCTCAGGGCGCCCCGGGCGAACAGCCCGCCCAGCCGCGCTGAGGCTTCGGCCTCCCGGCCCCTTACGGAAGAGAACATGGCGACATTTTCAGGCCTCATTCGCGTGATGGAACGCGCCGCGCGCAAGGCGGGCGGGCGATTGCGCCGCGATTTCGGCGAGGTCGAGCACCTCCAGGTCAGCCGCAAGGGGCCGGCCGATTTCGTCTCCAAGGCCGACATGCGCTCCGAGCGCACGCTCTATGACGAACTCAGCCAGGCGCGTCCGGGCTGGGGCTTCGTCATGGAGGAAGCGGGAACCATCGAAGGCGATGAAGGCAAGCCGCGCTGGATCGTCGACCCGCTCGACGGGACCAGCAATTTCCTCCACGGAATCCCGCACTTCGCGATCTCGATTGCTGTGCAGGAGCCGCGGCTCGACGGGAAGGGCTGGGGCGATGTCACCGCCGCGCTCGTCTATCACCCGGTCGAGGATGCGACCTACTGGGCCGAAAAGAGCCGCGGCGCGTGGCTCCATGACGGACGGCTACGCGTCTCGGCGCGTTCGCGCCTGTCGGATGCGCTGATTGCGACCGGCATTCCTTTCCAGGGGCACGGCAACTTTTCCGAATGGAGCCGCATTTTCGGCGCGATCGGTCCGGAAGTGGCGGGGATCCGCCGCTTCGGCGTGGCCTCGCTCGACATGGCCTATGTCGCCCAGGGGCGCTTCGACGGGTTCTGGGAAAGCGACCTTCAGGACTGGGACACGGCCGCCGGGTGCCTGCTGGTGCGCGAGGCCGGGGGCTTCGTTACCGATTATCGCGGGCGTTCGGCTCCGATCCATTCCAGCCAGGTGCTCGCCGCGAATGACAGCCTTCATTCAAAGCTGCACAAGCTGCTGGCGAATTCCTTGAAGTAAGGGCGCCTAGGCGGTAACAGCCTGCGCCTTGTCCGCGCCTTGTTCAGGCGATGGCAGGCCCCTGTGGCGGAATGGTAGACGCGAGCGACTCAAAATCGCTTTTCTTCGGAAGTGCCCGTTCGAGTCGGGCCAGGGGCACCAAAACCCCCGGATGGGGGTTCTGGTTTTTTGTTTTTCGCAGCCCATCCGGGCTGCGGTTTCCTCGCTCACGCGACCTGACGGTCGCATCGCTGCGGGCGCCCGGTCGGGCATGCGGAGCTTCGCCCCGGTCCAGTCCTTTTTCCTCGACTTCTTCCCTCAGCCCACGAAGATCGACTTGGGGTTGGCGAATTCCTTGACGCCGAAGCCGCCGTGTTCGCGGCCGTAACCGGAAGATTTGACCCCGCCAAAGGGCATGGAGGGATCTGCCACGCCGAAGGTGTTCACGAACACCATGCCAGTGTCGAAATGCTGCTCGGCAAGCTTGATCGCCCGTTCCTCGTCCTTCGAGAAAATCCCTCCGCCAAGGCCATAGCGGCTGTCATTGGCGAGCCTCATCGCGTCCTCGTCGTCCTTTGCGCGGATGACCGAGGCGACGGGGCCGAACAATTCATCGTCATAGGCGGGCTGGCCGGGTTCCACATCGGCAAGGATGCTGGGCGGATAATACCAGCCCTTGCCGTCCGGGATTTCGCATCCCGTCACGACCCGCGCGCCTTTCTCGATGCTTTCCTCGACCTGTCCGTGAAGCTTTTCGCGCAGGTCCTCGCGCGCCATGGGACCGATGCCGGTGTCCTCGTCGAACGGATCGCCGGGCGTCGCCTGCTCCATTGCCGCGACGAATTTCTCCATGAATTCCTCGTGCACCGCATCCGTCACGATGAAGCGCTTGGCGTTGATGCAGGTCTCGCCGTTGTTATAGAGCCGACCGCTCGCGCAGGTCTTCGCAGCAAGGTCGACGTCCGCATCCTCGAGCACGAGATAGGCATCGTTCGATCCAAGCTCTAGGACTGTCTTCTTGTTCAGCTTGCCCGCCTGTTCGGCAATGATGCTGCCGGCCTTGTCGCTCCCGGTCAGCGTCACGCCGCGCACCTTGTCGTGCGCGATGATCGCGTCCGACACGTCGTGGTCGATGACGAGCACGGTGAAAAGATCGTTCGGCAGGCCCGCTTCCTCGAAGATTTCCTTCAGCTTGAGCCCCGACCCCGTGCAGTTTTCGGCATGTTTCAGCAGCACGCCATTGCCCGTCATCAGGTTCGCGATGGCGTAACGCGCGACCTGGTAGGCGGGAAAGTTCCAGGGTTGGATACCGTAGATGACGCCGATCGGCGCATAGGTGATGATCCCGCGCGAGGCATTGGCGGGGTCGCGCTCCTCGCTCGCAAGTTCCTGCGGTCCGGTTTCGGCGGTGTAGTCGCAGATCGCGGCGCACAATTCGACCTCGTCGCGGCTGTCGCCGATCAGTTTGCCGACCTCTCGGCTCATGAGTTCGGCCAGCTCGTCCTTGCGTTCGCGCAGGCGTCTTCCGATCGCCCGCAGAACTCCCGCGCGGTGTTCGAGCGTGGTATGCCGCCACTGGTCGAAGGCCTCGTGGCAGCGCTCTACCGCGGCCTTCGCCTGCGCTTCGTCGAGGCGGGGATAGCGTTCGAGTTCCTCGCCGGTGGCGGGATCGATGGTGATGGCGGGGTCTGTCATGGCGGGACTCCGGATGGTGTTTGCTGAGGGTTTGCCCCTTTAACGGATGGGAAAGCCGCGCCGTTCCACTTCCTGCCGCGCTGCAATTTCGCTTGATCTTCTCTGCCCCGTTTGAAACATCGCGAGGCTTGAGAGGGGTCCGATGCTTTCGCTTCCATCATATCACGCCATGGCGGCGATGGCGGTCACGGTCGCAATGTTCGTCGCATTCGCGCGCGGAAGACTGTCGGTCGAGATCGTCAGTCTGATGACCATAGCGGTCATCGCGGTGGGCCTCTATTTCTTCCCGCTCGAGGGGACACGGCCGACCGACGGCTTCGAACTCGCTTTCGGCGGCTTTGGCCATTACGCGCTGATCACGATCTGTTCGCTGATGATCATGGGGCGCGGGCTTGTCGTGACCGGCGCCCTCGATCCTGCCGCGCGCCTGCTCGAAGAGGTGTTCCGGTTCAACCTGCAGATTGGCCTTCTGGTTTCGCTGCTGATCGCTCTCTTCCTGTCGATGGCGGTCAACGACACTCCCGTTCTGGTTCTTCTGCTGCCGATCTTCGTCTCCCTCGCCGCCAAGGGGGCGATGCCGGCTTCCAAGACTCTCATCCCGCTCAACGCGGCGGTGCTGATCGGCGGAATGGCGACGACCATCGGCACTTCGACCAACATTCTCGTGACCTCGATCGCGATGGATCTCGGCATGCGCGAGATGGGCGTGTTCCACTTCACACCGATCGTGCTCATCGCAGCGCTCGTCGCCGTGCCCTATCTCTGGCTCGTCATGCCGCGCCTGCTCGGCGACAACAGCGTCGAAGTGGATGCCACCCGCCGGATGTTTCACACCCGTTTGCGTGTCGGTGTGGACAGCGTGCTGTCGGGCACCGACATGGAGACGGTAAGAGAAAAACTGCCGGACGGCATCTCCTTCCACAATCCGCCTACGGGGACGCTGCAGCCACAACAGCGTCTGCACATTTCCGGGACGCACGAAGCGCTTGAGGACGCGACCCGCGTGCTCAAGGGGGAACTTGCGCCGTCCTGGGTGCTCGATCGCATCCGCCGCACCAGCCGGGCCGAAGGCAAGGACATCATCGCAGTCGAGATGACGGTCACGGCGGATTCGCGGCTCATCACCCGTACCCTTCCTTCATCAGGGATCGCCGATCTCTATTCGGTCGCGGTGCTCGGCATTCACCGCCCCCAACGCCTCGGCGTGGGCGAGAAGGACAAGTATTCCGAAGGCGGTGATCTGCGCATGCGCGAAGGCGACGTGCTGCTCGTCATGGGGCTTGAAGACGATCTTCAGAATTTCGCCCGCAATGACAGCCTGCTCCTGCTCGAAGGCGCACGCGAAATGCCGCGCCGATCGAAGGCGGTCCTCTCGGGCGTGATAATGGGCGCCGCGATCGCGACCGCGTCGATCGGAATACCGTGGATCGGGGCCGGTGGCTTCACCATGCTCAAGCTGCCGATCGCGATTTCGGCGCTGATGGGGGCGATCGCGATGTTCGTCACCGGATGCGTCAAGTTCGACCGCGTGGGCCGGGCGCTGTCGGCCAAGGTCATCGTGCTGGTTGCGGCCAGCATCGCGATCGGGCGGATCATCCTTGAAAGCGGCGCTGCGGCATGGCTTGGCGAGACGCTTTCGCTCGGACTTGCCTTCCTGCCTCCCGCGCTGGTGCTGGCCGCGATCATGGTGTTCGTCACTTTGCTCACCAATTTCGCCTCGAACGCGACCGCGGCGACCGTCGGGACGCCTATCGCCTTTTCCATCGCGACGCAGCTTGGCCTGCCGCCCGAGCCGCTGATCCTTGCCGTGCTGTTCGGCTGCAATCTGTGCTACGCAACGCCGATCGCCTACCAGACCAACATGCTAATCATGGCGGAAGGCTCCTACGAGTTTTCGGACTATATCCGCACGGGCGTTCCGCTGGTTGCGTTGATGGTGACGACGCTCTCGATCCTGCTGGTGATCTTCTACGGGCTCGGATGAGAGGGCGGCTTTCCTCAGGCAGTGGCCTGTGTAAGATCGCGGCTCAGACGATCCGGCGCCAGGCCGGTGAAACGAACGGGGAGAGACGACGATGATGAAGCACCTGATGGCCGGCGCCGCGCTGGCCGTTGCGATGGCGGGACCTGCCAAGGCCGACGAACTGCGCGATGCGGTTAACGAGGACATGCCGGGCCTCGTCGAGCTGTACCGCGACCTCCACGAAAATCCGGAGCTTTCCTTCCAGGAATTCGAGACCGCTAAGAAGCTCGCCGCGCGTGCCCGCGAACTCGGCTTCGAGGTGACCGAGGGCGTCGGGAAGACCGGCGTCGTCGCAGTCATGAAGAACGGGGAGGGGCCGGTCGTCATGCTGCGCGCCGACATGGACGCGCTGCCCGTGACCGAACAGACCGGATTGCCCTTTGCCTCCAAGGCGCGGGGCACGCCGGCGAGCGGGGTGGAAAGCGGGATCATGCATGCCTGCGGCCACGATACGCACATGGCCGCCTGGATAGGCACGGCGCAGCTGATGGCGGAGAGGCGCGACGAATGGTCGGGCACGCTCGTCATGATCCTTCAGCCCGCCGAAGAACTGGGCCTCGGCGCGCTCGCCATGCTGGAAGACGGGCTGTTCGAACGGTTTCCCAAGCCCGATTATATTCTCGGCTTCCACGATGCGGCGCAGGCGCCTGCCGGAATGATCGGCTATTCCAAGGGCTATGCGCTGGCGAACGTGGACAGCGTCGACATCACGGTGAAGGGCGTGGGCGGGCACGGGGCCTATCCGCACACGACCAAGGATCCGATCGTCATCGCGGCGAACATCGTCACGCGGCTCCAGACGTTGGTGAGCCGCGAGACGAACCCGCTCGATTCTGCGGTGGTGACGGTGGGAAGCTTCCTTGCCGGGACCAAGCATAACATCATCCCCGACAGCGCCAAGCTGCAGCTGACGGTGCGCTCCTATGGCGACGAGACGCGCGCCGCGCTGCTTGCCGGCATCCGCCGCATCGCCCGGGCCGAAGCGCTCGCGGCGGGCCTGCCAGAGGAACTGCTACCGGTGGTCGAGGTGGAGGAGCCCTATACGCCTTCGACCTACAACACGCCCGAATTCACCGAGGAGGTGATGGCGGTGCTGAAGGAACGCTTTCCCGAACGCGTGTTCGAGGTGCCGAGCGTCATGGGCGGCGAGGATTTCGGCCAGTTCTACAGGGCCGATCCGGACAACATCGAATCGCTCATCTTCTGGGTCGGAGGCGTGCCGCAGGAGCGGTTCGAGGCCGCCCAGCGCGGTGAGGTCGAACTTGTCAGCCTCCATTCTCCTTTCTGGGCACCCGACGCTCCGGTGGTCATAGCGACCGCGACCGAGGCGATGACCGCGGCGACGCTCGATCTGCTGGGGAAGAAGGGCGGGTAAGAACCGCCCTAAGGCAGCGAAGCGGTCGGGCAGCACGCCCTCAGGCAGCGAAGCGGTCGGGCAGCACGCCCTCAGGCAGCGAAGCGGTAGGGCAGCACGCCCTCAAGCAGCGAAGCGGTAGGGCAAAAAAACGTAACGGCCGCCGGACTTGGGGCGAGCCCCGCATCCGACGGCCGTCTTCTCCTCCCCAGGAGAACTGGTGAAGGGGGCCGCGCCTACTGCGTGGAGGGCACGTAGGTACCCAGCCGGTGGTGCAGCGCGTTGATCTTGGCGAGTTCCTCGCGGTCCTCGGTCGTGCGGGCGTGGCTTTCGAGCGCGCGGCGAAGCAGCTTCATGTCGGCGGTCGAAAGGAGCGCGCGGGCACGGCCCGGTTCGCTTTTCGGGGCGTCGGTGTTGGTGGTTTCGGTATCGCTCATCGAATCTCTCCCTGTCCGGCATGGGACGCACTGGCGGATGCGTCGTTCATGCAGACACACATGCAACCTGAGGCCGCATCCCGCAAGGGCAGTTGCAACCGCCTCACGGGATGCGGGGACCGGTTCATGCAGCCTCGAACTGGTTCATGGTG
Organism: Erythrobacter litoralis; assembly: GCF_001719165.1. NCBI lineage: Bacteria > Pseudomonadati > Pseudomonadota > Alphaproteobacteria > Sphingomonadales > Erythrobacteraceae > Erythrobacter > Erythrobacter litoralis. Next base: position 1,811,473 of record NZ_CP017057.1, on the reverse strand, counting down.
TTGTCCTTGCCGCCCGCCTTGAGGGCCGCTTCGCCGGCGAAATATTCCTTGTGATCGTCGCCGATGTCGGAACCCGCCATGTTCTGGTGCTTCACGCAGGCGATGCCTTCGCGAATTTCCTTGCGCTGCACGTTCTTGACGTAGCCGAGCATGGCTTCCTCGCCGAAATATTCGCGCGCGAGGTTGTCGGTCGAAAGCGCCGCGGTGTGATAGGTCGGAAGCGTGATGAGGTGGTGGAAGATGCCCGCCCGCTTGGCCGCATCGGCCTGGAAGCTGCGGATCTTCGCATCGGCCTCGGCGGCGAGATCGGTGCCGTCATAGTCGACGCTCATCAGGCGCGTGCGGTCATAAGCGGACACGTCCTTGCCGGCTTCGACCCATGCATCAAAGACTTGCTGGCGGAAGTTCAGCGTCCAGTTGAAGCTGGGCGAATTGTTGTAGACCAGCTTTGCGTTCGGAACAGTCTCGCGGATCTTGTCGACCATGCTCGCGATCTGTTCGACGTGCGGCTTTTCGGTTTCGATCCACAGCAGGTCCGCGCCGTTCTGGAGCGAGGTGATGCAGTCGAGCACGACGCGGTCGACGCCGGTCCCGGAACGGAACTGGTAAAGGTTCGACGGAAGGCGCTTGGGAGCCATGAGCTTGCCGTCGCGGCTGATGAAGACCTGCCCGTTGGTGATGTTGGCCGGATCGACTTCCTCGGCGTCGAGGAAGCTGTTGTACTGGTCGCCGAGATCGCCCGGCTCCTTCGAATAGGCGATCTGCTTCGTCAGGCCTGCGCCGAGCGAATCGGTGCGCGCGACGATGATGCCGTCATCGATGCCGAGTTCGAGGAAGGCGTGGCGGCAGGCGCGGATCTTGGCGATGAAGTCCTCGTGCGGGACCGTCACCTTGCCGTCCTGGTGGCCGCACTGCTTTTCGTCGGACACCTGGTTCTCGATCTGGAGCGCGCAGGCGCCCGCCTCGATCATCTTCTTGGCGAGGAGATAGGTCGCCTCGGCATTGCCGAACCCCGCATCGATGTCGGCGATGATAGGCACGACGTGGGTTTCGTAATTGTCGACGCTCTTCTGGATCTCGCGGGCCTTGACCTCGTCACCCGCCTCGCGGGCCTCGTCGAGAGCGCGGAACATCATGCCGAGTTCGCGCGCATCGGCCTGCTTGAGGAAGGTGTAGAGTTCGCCGATGAGGCTGGGGACCGAGGTCTTTTCGTGCATCGACTGGTCGGGCAGCGGGCCGAATTCGCTGCGCAGTGCGGCGACCATCCACCCGGAAAGGTAGAGATAGCGGCGCTTGGTCGAACCGAAATGCTTCTTGATGGAGATCATCTTCTGCTGGCCGATGAAACCGTGCCAGCAGCCGAGCGACTGGGTGTACTGCGAAGGATCGGCGTCATACGCTTCCATGTCCTCGCGCATGATCTTCGCGGTGTATTTCGCGATGTCGAGGCCGGTGCGGAAGCGGTTCTGGATGACCATGCGCGCGGCGCTTTCGGGGTCGATCCCGGTCCAGCTGCCGTTCGCGCTGACCACGTTCCGCATGTGGGCGATGGTATCCTGATAGGTCATGGCTCTTGATCTCCTTCGTGTCCTGGGGAGTGGATGAGCTGCATGTGGCGCGCTGCGATGCAGCATGACAGGAAAAATTACAGAATTTCTTGTCTGTATGGGGTGATTTGCGGAAAAATCGGTGTAATAGTGTAAAGAGATTTACAAAATTAACCGATCTGGAAACTCCTCATGGCAGACAGTGCCCTCCTCGCCGGACCCTCCCTGCGTCGTTTGCGAAAACGCGAAGGCCTGACGCAAGCGGCAATGGCCGCCGCGCTCGGTATCTCGCCCTCCTATCTCAACCTCATCGAGCGCAACCAGCGCCCTCTTTCCGCGCGCGTGCTGGTGCAGGTGATCGAACGTTTCGATTTCGACCCCCGTTCCCTGCGTGAAGACGAGGCGATCGGCGGGGTCGACGGACTGGTGCGCCGCCTTTCCGACAAGCGTTTCGCCGATCTCGGCATCGACCGCGAGGAGGTGCAGGAATTCCTCGCCGCCGCGCCGCAGGCCGCCGCGGCCTTCGCGCGGCTGTACGACAATGCGGGCGAGGCGGGCGCGCGGATCGAGGACCCGGAAGGGGACGCTCGCGAGGCGGTCGAGCGCTGGCAGAACCATTTTTCCGATCTTGATCACGCGGCAGAGGATCTCGCCGACGCTCTGCGCCTCTCGCGGGGGGACATGGCGGCGGGCCTGACGGAGCGCCTGCGCGAACTGCACCGCCTGTCGGTCCGCATCCTGCCCGCCGAGGTGATGCCGGGCATGGTCCACCGGCTCGATCTGCACGCGCGACAATTGCAGCTTTCCGAGATGCTTCCCGGCGCAGCGCGGCGGTTCCAGATCGCGCGGCAGGTCGGCGCGCTCGAACTGCGCGACGGGATCGAGGAACTGGTCGCGGGTGCGAAGCTGTCGAGCGACGAGGCGCGCAATGCCTTCCGCAATCACGTGCTCGATTACCTCGCCGCCGCACTCCTGATGCCCTATCGCCGTTTCCTGCGCGCCTGCGAGCAGACCGGCTACGACCTCGCCGTGCTCCAGCGCCGCTTTGCCGTCAGTTTCGACCAGCTCGCCCAGCGCCTCACCACGCTCCAGCGGGTGAGCGAGCGCGGACTGCCCTTCTTCAGCGCGCGTTTCGGGCGCACCGGACGGATGCTCGGCTTCACCGCGGGGGCGAGCGGGGCGGTCTACCCGCTTTCCGGTGCGCGCTGGCCGGCCTGGGTCCCTTATGCCGCATTCGAGAGCCGGGGGCAGATGCTCACCCAGACCGTCACCTTCGGCGAGGGTGAGGCGGCGCCGCGCCACTGGTTCACCATCGCCCGCACGGTCGAGGTCGACGGCGCGGCCTGTTCGGCCCGGCGCGCGATCGTGCTGGGGGTCGAGGCGCGCTTCGCCGGCGAACTCGCGCAGGCACGCGGCATCTCGCTCGCACCTGAAGACGCGGTGCCGCTGGGCGGAGGCTGCCCACGGTGCGGCAGGGCCGATTGCCTGACCCCCGCGACCGCACGGCTGGCAAGCGCGCAGCAATTGTGAACGGCCCGGGGCGGTGACGGCTCGTTAACCGCCACAGCCAAGGCGTCCTGCGGGCTTGCGCGGGCAGTGTAAGGTTTACCGACACTTAAGCTCTGAGGCCTAGAAGGGGAGGGGCGCACAACCCCGCCACCCGAGATCGCTCCTTCAACCGAAACTGGCCAAGCCCATGATCCGCCTGTTCAAGCACTATATCCCGCATGCCGTGATCCTGCTCGGCCTGCTGGATCTTGCGCTGCTGGTGGTGGCGAGCGAAATGGCTTGGCAGCTGCGGGCGGCGCAGATCGCGATGGAGCCGGGACCGCTCGCCGAACGCTGGCTGCCGCTGGTCGCCACTGCGAGCGTGGTGTGGGTGGCGATGATCTCGGTCGGGGTGTACGGGCCCAATGCGCTGCGTTCGCTGCGGTTCGCAGGTGCGCGGCTGCTGGTCGCGATCAGCCTTGGCATCATTGCGCTGGCGACGATCGACTTCATCCTGCCGGGAAGCACTTTCTGGCGTTCGACCTTGCTCTACGCGATGGGTTTCGCGATCCTGGTGCTGGTTGCGGATCGGCTGCTGCTGAACAGCTTCCTCGGCTCCTCGGCCTTTCGCAGGCGTGTGATGGTGCTGGGCGCGGGCGACCGCGCGCAGCGCCTGCGCGCCCTCGGTGAGCGGCCCGAAAGCGGCTTTGCGATCGTTTCCTACATCGCCATGGGCGAGCCCGAGCGCGTCGTCGAAGAGGCCATCGCGCGCGAGGCGATTCACGATCTGGGGCGCTTCGTCGAGAATCTCGGCGTGTCCGAAGTCGTCCTCGCGCTGCAGGAACGACGCAACGCGCTGCCGCTTGGCGACCTGCTGCGGATCAAGACGAAGGGCGTCCACGTCAACGATTTCTCCAGCTTCCTCGAGCGCGAGACGGGCAGGGTCGATCTCGACACGGTGAACCCGTCCTGGTTGATCTTCTCCGACGGGTTTTCGAGCGGTCGCCTGCTCTCGAGCGCGGTCAAGCGCCTGTTCGACATCGTGGCGAGCCTGATCCTGCTCCTTGCCACTTTCCCCCTCATCGCCCTGTTTGCCGTGCTGGTGAAACTCGACAGCAAGGGCCCGGCCTTCTTCCGGCAGGAACGGGTCGGGCTTTACGGCCAGACGTTCCGCATCGTGAAGCTGCGCAGCATGCGCACCGATGCGGAAAAGGACGGCGCGAAATGGGCCGAGGAGAACGATCCGCGTATCACTCGCCTGGGGCGCTTCATCCGCAAGGTGAGGATCGATGAACTGCCGCAGGCATGGAGTGTGCTGACCGGCCAGATGAGCTTTGTCGGCCCGCGTCCCGAAGTCCCGCAATTCGTCGACGACCTGCAGGAGCAGATCCCCTTCTACGGCGAACGCCACATGGTGAAGCCGGGCATCACCGGGTGGGCGCAGATCAATTATCCCTACGGCGCCTCGACCGAGGACAGCCGCAAGAAGCTCGAATACGATCTCTATTACGCCAAGAACTACACACCCTTTCTCGATCTCGTGATCCTGCTGCAGACGGTGCGGGTGATCCTCTGGCCGGAGGGCGCGCGGTGATCGGCTCGGCCAGTCTTGCGCCTTATCTCGGGCTTGCCGGCATGATCGCGGGTGCGGCTTTTGCATCCGGCGCGCTGGTGTGGATCGCGCGCTTCGGCGACCGCGCGCGTCCCGACCGCGAGGCGGCAATGGCGGCGAGCGCGCTCACGGCGCTGTGGTGCGTGCTTGGTGCAGCACTCGGTCCGGACGCGCCGGCCACCGCGATGATCGCGACCGCCCGCAACCTCGCCTTCATCGCGGTGATCTTCCGGCTCTTCTCGGCCGACGGGCGCGATGAGAGCCTGCGACCGATCCGTCCCGTGATCCTTGCGCTGGTGCTGGTCGAACTGCTCCAGCCGCTGATCCTCGCGATCGAAATGCGGGTCGATCCCGCGCGGCAGTTCGAAGCTGTCATCTTCGAGGTTTCGGCCGTCCTTGCCATGCTGGTGGCGATCGGCGTGCTCATGCTGCTTCACAACCTTTATGCGGGCGCTGCCGCTGCTTCGCGCCAGGTGCTGCGCTGGAGCGGCATCGCCTTCGCCGGGATCTTCGCTTACGATCTCAACCTCCACACCATCGCCTATCTCGGTGGGGAAAGCCCGCAGGTGCTGGTCGCGCTGCGCGGCCTGTTTGCAGGCGCGATGATCGGCCTGCTCGCGATCGGTGCGAATGCGCGCGGAGCGAGCCTGCAATTGCGGCCCTCGCGGGCGGTGACGTTCCAGACGCTCTCGCTGCTGGTGATCGCGAGCTACCTGCTCGTCATGGTCCTGGTCACCCGCTCGCTCGCGCTGATCGGCGGCGATGTCGCGCGCACGGGCCAGGTCGCGTTTCTCGTGCTCGCCATCGTCAGCGCGGTGATCTGGCTGCCGTCCCAGCGGGTGCGTTCGTGGATCCGGGTGATGGCGGCAAAGCACCTGTTCCAGCATCGTTACGATTACCGCGTCGAATGGCTCCGCTTCACCCGCACGATCGGGCGCGGCTCGGGCGGGTCGGCCAGCTTCCATGAACGCGCGGTCAAGGCCATCGCCGACATCAGCGACAGCCCGGCGGGCCTGCTGCTCGTTCCCAACGAGGAAGCGCAGCTCGAACTCACCGCGCGCTGGAACTGGCCCACCATCGAAGTCCCCGCGATCGCAGGAGGATACACCCTGTCGGGCCTGCTCGAACAGCACCACCACATCCTCGATCTCGATGAGGTCCGTGCCGGGACCGACTATCACGGCGAACTTGCCGAAGTGCCCGCCTGGCTTCGCGAGGCGGAAGATGCCTGGGCACTCGTCCCGCTCATTCATTTCGAACGCCTCGTCGGCGCGATCATCCTTGCCCGCCCCCGCATTGAGCGGCAGCTCGATTGGGAAGATTTCGACCTGCTGCGCGTCGCGGGACAGCAATTGGCGAGCTACCTTGCGGAACAGGCCGGGCAGCAGGCCCTGATGGATGCGAGCCGGTTCGACGAATTCAATCGCCGGATGGCGTTCGTGATGCACGACATCAAGAATCTCGCCAGCCAGATGTCGCTGCTGGCCGCCAATGCCGAAAAGCACGCCGACAATCCGGCGTTCCGCGCCGACATGCTGGTGACCCTGCGCAAATCCTCGGAGAAGCTGGCAGCTCTTCTCGCCCGGCTTGGGCGGTACGGGGCAGGGCAGGTGCAGGAGCTTGGCCTGGTGGATCTTGCCGGGCTTGCAAGGACTGTCGCGAAACGTTTCGAAGGCGTCCATCCGGTCGCGCTTACGCGGGCCGATCCGATCGAGGTCGTCGCCGACCGCGAATCCCTCGAACAGGCGCTCATCCATCTCGTCCAGAACGCTCTCGATGCGAGCGATGCGAAAACCCCGGTCCATCTCGACGTCGTGCGCGATGGGCTCGCCGGGCGCATCGACGTTGTCGATTCCGGCCACGGCATGTCGCCCGAATTCGTCCGCAATTCGCTGTTCAAGCCGTTCGTCTCTTCCAAGCGGGGGGGATTCGGCATCGGCGCCTTCGAGGCGCGCGAGATGGTCCGCGCAATGGGCGGGCGTCTTGCGGTCGAATCCCGCGAGGGCGTCGGCAGCCGCTTCTCGATCACCCTGCCCCTGCCGGAGGCCGCGCGTCTTGGCGGGACGGCGGGAGATTCCCCTTCAGCCCAGCAAAACGAGGTCGCATGATGGCCGACAAGAAACCCAACCTGCTCGTCATCGAGGACGACGAGGGCCTGCAGGCCCAGCTCAAATGGGCCTATGACGATTTCAACGTCGTCATCGCCGGGGACCGCGACAGCGCGATCGCCGCGCTGAGGAGCGAGGCGCCCGCCGTCGTCACGCTTGACCTCGGCCTGCCGCCCGATCCTGACGGGACCAGCGAAGGCTTTGCCGTGCTCGATGCGATCATGGCGCTGAAACCCGACACCAAGGTGATCGTCGCGAGCGGGCATGGCGCGCGCGAAAGCGCCTTGCAGGCGATCGATCGGGGCGCCTATGATTTCTACCAGAAGCCCGTTGATATCGAACAATTGGGCCTGATCGTCAGGCGCGCCTTCAACCTCCACCAGATCGAGGCGGAGAATCGCCGCCTCGTCGCGAGTTCGGGCGAGGAGAAGACCGTGCTCGGCCGGCTCATCACCGGCGCCCCTGAAATGGTTAAAGTCGCCCGCACGATAGAACGCGTCGCGCGCACCAGCGTTTCGGTCATGCTGCTTGGCGCGAGCGGGACGGGCAAGGAATTGCTGGCGAAGGGCCTCCACGATGCGAGCGACCGCGCCGCCGGGCCGTTCATCGCGATCAATTGCGCGGCCATCCCCGAAAACCTTCTCGAAAGCGAGCTTTTCGGCCACGAAAAGGGCGCCTTCACCGGAGCGGTCAAGACCACCGAGGGCAAGATCGAAAGCGCCAATGGCGGCACGCTCTTCCTCGATGAGGTCGGCGATATCCCGTTGCCGCTCCAGGTGAAACTGCTGCGTTTCCTGCAGGAGCGCACGATCGAGCGGATCGGCGGGCGCAAGGCGATTTCGGTCGATACGCGGATCGTGTGCGCGACCCACCAGGACCTCGAGGCGATGATCGGCGCGGGCACATTCCGCGAGGACCTGTTCTACCGCCTTGCCGAAATCGTGGTGCGGATCCCCGGACTTGCCGAACGCCACGGCGACGCGGTGCTGCTCGCCAAGGCTTTCCTCAAACGCTTCGCCAAGGAGATGAACCCTGCCGTGACCGGCTTCGCGCCGGACGCGCTCGCCGCGATCGACCGCCACGAATGGCCGGGCAATGTGCGCGAGCTCGAAAACCGGGTGAAGCGGGCGGTCATCATGGCAGACGGCAAGCTGGTGAACGCGGAGGATCTCGATTTCGCGGACGAGGACGAGGAGGACGCCGAAGCGCTCAACCTCAAGGCCGCGCGCGAACAGTCGGACCGGCGGGTGATCCGCCATGCGCTTGCGCGCAGCGAGGGCAACATTTCGAACACGGCAAAGCTGCTCGGGATCAGCCGGCCCACGCTCTACGACTTGCTCAAGCAATATGACCTTTCGGCCTGATCGGCCGCTCGGCGCGGCATTCTGGGCTGTGGGCGCGGCAGCTACGGCTCTCGCGGGATGTGCCGAAGCCCCGCCCGAGGCAAGCCCTGTCGCATCGGTGCGGAGCGGCGCCTCCTTCGCTCTGCTTGCCGAAGCCGGCCAGATGATGCGTGCGGGCGACCTCGCCGAGGCCGGGCGGAAGCTCGACGAAGCGCGCGCGCTGGAGCCGGACAACCCCGCTGTTTGGGTCGCCATCGCCAGGCTTCGCTTTCGCGGCGGAGAACAGATCGCGGCTCTCGAGGCGGTAGAACGGGCGCTCGAATTCGATCCCGCCGATGGCCCCGCGCTGTTGATGCGTGCGCAGCTGGTGCGCGATGCACACGGGTTTCGCGCCGCACGCAGCTGGTACGAGGCCGCGCTCGCGGCCGATCCGGGCAATCCGGAAATCCGCATCGACTATGCGGCGACGCTGGGCGAGAACGGTGACTATCGCGCCATGCTCGCCGCGCTCGACGGGATTGGCGAGCGGCAACCCGAAGCCGCCCGGGCGCATTTCCTGCGCGCCGTGCTTGCCGCGCGGGCGCGTGAGAACGTGCTTGCGCGCAGCCTGCTTGCGCGCAGCGGGCTTGCTGAACGGGATGTGCCCGCAGCGGTGTTGCTCGATGCATTGATCGATCTCGCACAGGGCAATCACGACAGCGCGGCGGCAAAGCTTGCCGACCTCGGGCGTCGCCAGCCGGGCAATGTCCGCGTCGCTGAATTGCACGCGCGCGCGCTCTGGCTCGGGCGCAGGGACCGTGAACTGGTCGATCTCTACGCTGGGCGGGCGCGCCGACCCGATGCATCCCCCTATCTCTCCATGCTGGCTGGACGCGCGCTCGAGCGGCTCGGCGAGCGCGGTGAGGCGGCGCCATTCCTCGAGCGCGCAGCGTCCGGCCCGACCCGCGAGATCGCGCTGCTGGGGTCTGAAGAGGCCCTGCCGGAGCCTACGGCGCGGGTGCGCGCATTGCTCGCTTCGGGCGACCGGCAAGGCGCACGGCGGGCGGCCGAAACCTTGCGCGCTCGCCTCGCCTCGTCCTCGGACATCGCCGCATTGGCGGGCGATGTCGCGCTTGCCGCAGGCGATGCAAAAGGCGCGCTCGAAACCTATCGCGATGCGGTCGGCGTGCGCCGCCCCTGGCCCCTAGCGAAGAAGGCGATCCATGCCTATCGCATGCTCGGCGATGAGGCGGCAGCGGACCGCCTGCTGGCCCGCCATGCCGCGGGTGAGCCGAACAATGCCGAAGCACTCGTCATGCTCGCCGCTCGTAGCGCGCAAAGCGAGGACTGGCTGCGCGCGAAGCTCCTTCTCGACCGGGCGATAGCGCTGGGCGCTGGAAACGACCCGGCGCTGCTCCGCCTCGCCGCCGAGGCCGCGGGCGCGCTGGGCCAGCAGGACAAAGCCGGGCGTTTGGCCGCGCGCGCCGATACGCTTGCCCCGCGCGGTTTCGCAGCGCGGTAAAGCGAAGCGCTCGACATTCTGCACCGGCGCGGGCAGGGGCGCGTCCCATGCCTGCGCGCCTCGCCATCCTTGCCGACCCGATGATCGCGGTTCTCGTGGTCGCGACCGCGCTCGCAGTGCTCCTTCCCGCAACCGGAGACGCCCGCAGCGCGGCGCAGATTGTCTCGAACGCGGCGATCTTCGTGCTGTTTCTCGTCAACGGGATGCGCATAGCGCGCGGCGAGATCGCGCGCGGGCTTGTCAATCTGCGCTATTTCGTGCCGCTATTGGCGTGGATCTTCGGGGTCATGGCAATGATCGGGCTCGGTTTCATGCAGCTCGCCGAGCTGGCCCTGCCGCCGCTGGTCGCGCTCGGCTTTCTCTATTTCGGCTGCCTTCCCTCGACCGTCCAATCGGCGACGAGCTATACCAGCCTTGCCGGCGGCAATGTCGCGCTGTCGGTGGTAGGGGCGGCGCTGGTCAACATCGCCGGAGTCTTCATCACCGCGCCGCTGTTCGCTCTGCTCGGGGGCGGGGAAGCGGTCGAGATCGGATACGAGACCATTGCACGGATCGGCGTGATCCTGGTCCTGCCATTCGTGATCGGGCAGGCGGTGCAGGGCTGGACGCGCGATTGGATCGTGGAACGCAAGGCCCGGATCGCATGGCTCGACCGGGGAGTGATCGGGATTGCGGTCTATGTCGCCTTTTCGGGTGCGGTCGAACAGGGCCTTGCAGGCATGTTCGGGGCGGTGCAGTGGGCCGTGCTGATCGGGCTCGTCAGCGCCTTTCTCGCAATCGCGATCGCGGGGGCGTGGCTTGCGGGCGGAGCGCTAGGCCTGGCGCGGGCTGACCGGATCGCGTTCCTGTTCGCCGGTTCGCAGAAAAGCGTCGCCATCGGCGCGCCCATGGCAGCGATCCTGTTCGCTCCCGAAATGGCCGGCTTCGTGATTGCCCCTCTGCTGCTTTACCACCTGTTGCAACTGGTGGTCGCCGCCCCGCTCGCTAGCCGGCTTGCGCGGACGCCTCTCTAGCCGCTTCGGCGCGGTTGTGGCGGATCGACCAGAGCAGCGACAGCCCGATCAGGACCGCGCCGATCAGCCCGGTGATCGTTTCCGGAATATGCCAGCGGGCCGACAGCAGCATGATCGCGCCCAGCACGATGATCGCCCAGAACGCGCCGTGTTCGAGATAGCGGTACTGCGCCAGCGTGCCTGCGCGCACGAGATGGACCGTCATCGAACGCACGAACATGGCGCCCACCGACAGGCCGATGGCGATCACGATCATGTTGTTCGACAACGCAAACGCCCCGATCACCCCGTCGAAGCTGAAGCTCGCATCGAGCACTTCGAGATAGAGGAACCCGCCAAGCCCCGAGCGCACCATCTGGCCGCTCGCTTTTTTGGCCTCCTCGCGCTGCTCGATCCATTCGCCGAGGGCGTTGACCGCGATATAGGTGAGCAGGCCGAGCAGGCCGGCAGTGAGGAAAGTCAGCGATTCCTCGGGCGACAGCATCATCGAGACGCCGTAGAGCAGTGCAAGAACAAGCCCTATCTCGACCGCGGGCAAGGTCGAGAAGCGGTTGATCCCCCGTTCGAGCGCGCCGATCCAGTGGACCTCCTTGTCCGCGTCGAAGAAGAAGCTCAGGCCCACCATCGCCAGAAAAGCGCCGCCGAAGCCCGCGATCCCGATATGCGCAGCGGAGACGATGCGCTCGTATTCCTGCGGGTTACCGAGCGACAGTTCGACCGCCGCCCACGGCCCGATATTCGCCGCGATGGAGACGATGGCGATGGGAAAGACGATCCGCATCCCGAACACCGCGATGAGGATGCCGATGGTGAGAAAGCGCTGCTGCCAGACGGGGTCCATCTCGCGCAGGACGGTCGCGTTGACGACTGCATTGTCGAAACTGAGCGAGACCTCGAGGATGGACAGCACGACCACGATCCAAAGCACTGACAGCATGCCCGCCACGGTGCCGCTGCTGACCCAGCCGTAATATGCCGCTCCGGCAAGGCAGGCCGCGGTGAAGAACAGCGAGAAGGTGTAGTAGCGAAGCAGGGTCTGCATGGCAGCTTGGGTTCCGGCAGGCGGGAGGGGAAGGCGGCGGCTTGCCCGGTCTCAACCCTTGGGCTGGTAGGTCTGTTCCTCGCCCGGGAAGCTGCGCGCGCGCACTTCCGAGGCGTAGGTTGCGACGGTCTTTTCGATGATCTCGGCGATGTTCTCGTAGCGCTTCACGAAACGCGGGACGCGTTCGAACATGCCGAGCATGTCATCGGTGACGAGCACCTGCCCGTCGCATTTCGCCGAGGCGCCGATGCCGATCGTGGGACAGGAGACCGCTTCGGTGACGGCGATGGCGATGGGTTCGACCACGCCTTCGACGACGATCGCGAAGGCGCCCGCCTCGTCCAGCGCTTTCGCGTCCGAGACGATCTTGTCGGCTTCCGCGTCCGAGCGTCCGCGCGCGGCATAGCCGCCCAGCACGTTGACCGCTTGCGGGGTCAGGCCGACATGACCCATCACAGGAATGCCGCGCGTGTTCAGGAATTCGACCGTCGGCGCCATCGCCGCGCCGCCCTCGAGCTTGACCGCGGCGGCGCCGGTTTCCTTGAGCAGGCGCGCGGCGCTGTCGAAAGCCTGCTCGCGCGAGGCTTCGTAGGAGCCGAACGGCATGTCGATCACGACGACCGAGTGATAGCTTCCCCGTACCACTGCAGCGCCGTGGTTCGCCATCATCTCCATCGTGACGGGGATGGTGGAAGGAAGGCCGTAGATCACCTGACCGAGCGAATCGCCCACCAGCAGCAGGTCGCAATGCGCGTCGAGCAATTGCGCCTGCCGGGCGGTGTAGGCGGTGAGCATGACCAGCGGGTCTTCGGTCACTCCGTCGGTCTTTCGCGCCCGGATGCGCGGGACGGTCAGCCGCTTCATCGGCTGCGGCGTGGGATTGGCCCTGCTGGTGCTCGTGTCGAGCTGAAAGGTGGTGGACATGGCCTGCGCACTTAGCGCCGCTCCCGGGCAAAGGCAAAGACTGCCCCTTGGCGGCCAGCGCTTTTCGTTGCAGTAGGGTTGCAACGGGACATTCCATCGGGACATTCCATCAGGGAAAAGGGGCGCGCGCCGTCACGGCCGCGCGATCAGAGGGTTTTCTTCACGCCATGGTAGCATCCACCGGTTCGACCGAACGCGAGGGCTGGTCCTCGCGCAGCGCATTCATTCTCGCCGCGATCGGCGCGGCCGTCGGGCTGGGCAATGTCTGGCGCTTTCCCACCCTTGCGGGCGAGAACGGGGGCGGCGCTTTCGTCCTGTTCTATGTCGGCTGCGTCTTCCTTCTCGGCCTGCCGCTGGTGCTGGCCGAGATATTCATCGGGCGCACCGGTCAGGACGATGCGGTCGGCTCGATCCGCAAGGTGGCGCAGCGTTCCGGCGCTTCCGGCAGTTGGTCGGGCTTCGGCGTGATCGGCGTGCTCGCAGCTTTCCTGATCCTGTCCTTCTATTCGGTCGTCGCGGGCTGGGTGCTGTATTACGTCGGCGTGATGGGCGGGGATTTCCTCGGCGCGGTGTTTTCTGGCGAGCCGTTTCGCGGCGCGCTTGCCGGGGAGAGCCGGGAGATGATCCAGGGCCGAATGGGCAATCTGTTCGCCGATCCGATGCTGCTTCTCACCATGCATCTCGTCTTCATGGGCGCCACGTTGTTCATCGTCGCGCGCGGGATCGGCTCGGGGATCGAGGCGGCCGCCACCATCCTCATGCCGATGTTCTTCGTGCTGCTGGTCGGGATCACGGTCTACGGCGCCTTCGTCGGCGAGATGGGCGGGGCGATCGCGTTCCTGTTCACGCCCGATTTCGGCAAGCTCACCCCGCAGGCGATGAACGAGGCGCTTGGGCAGGCGCTGTTCTCGCTCTCGCTGGGCGTCGCGGGCCTCATCACCTATGGCTCCTACATCAAGGGGCCAGCGCCGCTCGGCCCGACCGCCGTCACCATCGCGATCGCCGATACCAGCGTCGCGCTGATCGCGGGGCTGATGATCTTCCCGATCGTGCTGGCTGTCGGGCTCGATCCGGCGGCGGGGCCGACGCTGGTGTTCCAGACGCTCCCCTTCGCCTTCCAGACGATGCCGGGCGGCGCGTTGATCGGGCTTCTTTTCTTCATCCTGATTCTCGTCGCGGCGATCACGAGCTCGATCTCGCTGCTCGAAGTGCCGGTCGCATGGGGCATCGGCGAGATGGGGTGGAGCCGGCGGACCTCGTCGCTCGTCTTTGGCGGCGGGGCGTTCGTGATCGGGGTGGCGTGCCTGCTCGGTTACAATGTCTGGTCCGATGTGCGCCCGCTCGGCTTCTGGCCGCTGTTCGCGGACACCGACATCCTCGACACGGTCGACGGGTTCACCGGCAAGGTCATGCTGCCGCTCGTCGCCTTCTTCACCGCGGTTTTCGTCGGCTGGAAGGCGGACCGGCGGCTGGTCGAGGAAATGACCGGGCTGTCCGGTTTCTGGCTGTCGGTCTGGCGCGCACTGATCGCGTGGCTGTGCCCGCTGGCGGTGGGCGTGATTCTCGTCACCGGGCTGTTTCCGCAGGTGCTCGGCAGCTGAATTCCCGGGGAGGCGACAAGCAGCATTGCAATCGCGCTCTACGTGGAACATAATGGGAACAAAGGGCCTCTTCGCGAGTCCCCTTCGAAGAGCAGTTCCCATGACGAAACACGCATCCTCCCTCGGCGCGAGCGCGCTCCAGACCTTTCCCGTCCCCTCCCGCCCGCGCGGGGGAGGGGCGGCCTTGCGCCTTTCGGCGAGCGATCTTGTGACGCTCGCTCCCGGGCGCGACGGGCGCTGGCGGCCGGGCCTTGCCGAGCAGCCGCTCCATAGCGAGATTTTCGCGAGCGCCGGTGATGCGAGCGGGGCGGGGCTGGCCCTCGCGCTCGCCCGCGATGCGCTGGCCTCGGCGGCTGCCACGCCCGATCCGCTCGCAGAGCCGCATGATCTGCGCCACGTCCTGTGGGTGCAGGACGCGCGCGCGATCGAGCGGGGCGGGCGGCCCTACCTTCACGGCCTGCCGCGTGACATGCGGGAAAGGCTTGTTCACGTCGCCGCGCGCGCGCCCGAAGATGCGCTGTTTGCGCTGGAAGAGGGATTGCGCTGCCGCGATTTCGCCTGCGTGATCGGAGAAATCGCGGGCAATCCGCGCGCGCTCGATTTCACCGCCTCGCGCCGGCTAAGCCTGACCGCGGAAAAGCATGGCGTGGCGCTGTGGCTCGTCCGGCTCGATGCGCAGGCGGACCTGTCTTCGGCCCGGATGCGCTGGCGGGTCGCGGCTGCCCCTTCGGCGCGTCCGCGCTGGAACGCCGATGCGCCCGGCGCGCCTGCCTGGGCCGCCGAGCTGTTCCGCGCGCGCTCCCACATTCCCGGACAATGGACACTTCGCGATGACGACGGACGCCTCCGCGCCGACCGGCCCGCCCGCCCCGAAACCGCCGCCAACCAGAACGCCCGGGACGCCGGGTCACGCGCCGCCCCGCCGGATCCTCGCCCTTTGGTGCGCGCGACTTTCGGTCGATCGCTGGCGGCTCGGGCTCGGGCCTGAACACGCCTGCGCCCCGGGCGAGGGTGCTGATGCCGAACCCACCGCGCTGATCACCGAGACCGCGCATGGCCCGCGCATCGCCGCGGTCAACCATGCGGGCCGCGCGGCCGGAGTGGCGGTGGGCACGATGCTTGCCGATGCGCGGACCGTCTGCCCCGAGGTGCGCACCGCCCCGGCGGACCCGGCGGGCGACCTCGCCTTCCTCGAAAAGCTCGCCCTGTGGGCGCGGCGCTGGGGGCCGTGGAGCGCGCTTGATGCGCCCGACGGCGTGCTGGTCGACGTGACCGCGGTCGCGCACCTGTTCGGCGGGGAGGCAAGGCTGCTCGCCGATGTCGAGACGGCCTGCACCACGCGCGGCCTTGCAGTGCGCAGCGCCATCGCGCCGACAGCGGGGGCGGCCTGGGCGCTCGCCCATTACGGGCCTGTGCGCAGCATCGCCCGCCCCGAGGACGACCTCCTCGCCCGGCTCGCCGAGCTGCCGGTGGCGGCATTGCGGCTCGACGACGACGTGCTGACCGTGCTGCGCCGGCTCGGCCTCAAGCGCCTCGGCGAGCTTGCGGGGGTGGCGGGCAGCGGTGCCGATGGTGAGAGCGAAGCCGCCTCGCGCGATGCGATCCAGCGCCGTTTCCGCAATCGCAAATCGCCCGCCGCCAATCCGCTCATCCGGCTCGACCAGCTGCTCGGCCGCGTGCCCGAACCGCTCCTGCCGGTCGCGGCGCGCGCCATGCCGCTCGTCCAGCGCCGCCTTGTCGAGCCGATCCGCCACCGCGACCTGCTCGACCGGGTGCTTGCCGATCTGGCGCAGGACATGGCGCGTGAGCTCGAAGGGCGGGGCGAGGGTGCGCGGCGGCTCGAGATCGGGCTGTGGCGGGTCGATGGCGAGGTGATCGTGCGCCGGCTCGAACTCGCCGCCGCGACGCGCGATCCCGATCATGTCATCCGCCTGTTCGGCCGGAAACTCGACGATGTCGATGCGGGCTTCGGGGTCGAGACCGTGCGCCTCACCGCCAGCTGGACCGAACCGCTCGCGCTCGAACAGGGCGATATCGAACAATCGGCGCAGCAGCGCGGCACCTCGCTCGCGGCCTGCATCGACCGGCTGACCGTGCGGCTCGGGGCGGAGGCGGTGCGTCGCCCGGTCCCCCGCGCGAGCCACCTGCCCGAACGCGCGACAGGCTGGCAGGGACCGCTTGAACCCGTCCCTCCCGCTCAGGGTCTGCTCGAATTCCACCAGCGGCCTTTGAAGCTGCTCGATCGTCCTGAGCGGATCGCGGTGCTCTATGCCTCGCCCGACGGCTTTCCCCAGCGATTTCGCTGGCGTGGGCAAGTGCGCGAGGTCGCCCGGGTCGAGGGGCCGGAGCGGATCGCTCCCGAATGGTGGCGCGAACGTTCGAGCGCGCGGCTGCGCGATTATTACCGGATCGAGGACGATGCCGGGCGGCGATACTGGATCTACCGCCACGGCATCGCCGGGGACGGGCGCGGCAAGGACCGCGAAGGACACGCGCCCGACTGGTTTTTGCAGGGCCTGTGCACCTGAGCCCGAGGGGACTGCGTAGCCATTCATTAAAGTTTATGGATTAACCGAAAGGGGCGATGAACATGCATTCGATCCCTCGCTCCACCGAGCGCCGACCGCTCAGCCTCGTCGTTCGCGGCCGCGTGCGTTCGCGCCCGGTCTATGTCGACCTGCTCGACATTTCCGAAGGCGGCTGCAAGATTCGCGGCGGTCTCGGCTTTGCCAGCATCGGTGACCGGGTGGTGATGAAGGTCGGCGGGATCAACGCCCCGCTCGGCGTCGTCGCCTGGGTCGAGGGCAAGGAAGCGGGCGTCGCCTTCGAAGGCGAAATGCACAGCGCGGTGCTCGATTACCTGTGCAAGATGCAGGGCGCATCGGACGCGCATGAGGATGACGACGCCCGGCGCCGTCTCTGATCCGGTTCGCCGGGGCCAGCCGGCCCGACTTGCAAAGAAAGCACTGGAGCCGCATCGCGCAGGAACATATAAGGAACATTCAGGTGTTCCTCCAGGTTCCTATGGCCCAGCAGCTTTCGCTCAGACAGAAACTCGAAATCCTCGCCGACGCGGCCAAGTACGATGCGTCCTGCGCCTCGTCCGGCACGGCGAAGAAGAATTCGGTCGGCGGGAAAGGCGTCGGCTCGACCGAGGGAATGGGGATATGCCACGCCTATGCCCCCGATGGCCGCTGCATCTCGCTATTGAAGATCCTGCTGACCAATCACTGCATCTTCGACTGTCATTACTGCATCAACCGCAAGAGCTCGAACGTAGCCCGCGCGCGCTTCACCCCGCAGGAGGTCGCCGACCTCACGCTGTCGTTCTACAGGCGCAATTACATCGAGGGGCTGTTCCTCTCCTCCGGCATCGTGAAAAGCGCGAACCACACGATGGACCAGCTGATCGAGGCCGCGCGCATCCTGCGTGAGGAGCACGATTTTCGCGGCTACATCCATCTCAAGACCATTCCCGAAGCCGATGCCGAACTGATCCATGAGGCAGGGCTTTACGCCGACCGTGTCTCGATCAATGTCGAACTGCCCACCGACAGCGGCCTCACCCGGCTCGCGCCGGACAAGAACGCCCGCCAGATCGAAGGCGCGATGGACCGCACGAAGTCGCGCATCCTCCAGGCGAAGGACGAGCGGAAACGCTTTCGCCACGCGCCGCGTTTTGCGCCGGCGGGGCAATCGACCCAGATGATCGTCGGCGCGGACGGGGCGAGCGATGTCGACATCATGGGCCGGGCGAGCGCGCTTTACGGCAATTTCGGCCTGCGCCGGGTCTATTACAGCGCCTTCTCGCCGATCCCCGATGCCTCCGCCGTGCTGCCGTTGAAGCGCCCGCCGCTGATCCGCGAACACCGGCTCTACCAGTCGGACTGGCTGATGCGCTTTTACGGCTATGCACCCGGCGAGGTCGCGCAGGCGGCGGAGGCGGATGGGAACCTCCCGCTCGACATCGACCCCAAGCTCGCCTGGGCATTGAAATTCCGCGAGCGTTTCCCGGTCGATGTCAACCGCGCCAGCCGCGAGGAATTGCTGCGCGTGCCGGGGCTGGGGACGAAGGCGGTGGCGAAGATCCTCGCCGCGCGGCGACATCGCACCTTGCGCCTGGACGATCTTGCGCGACTGACCCAGTCCATCGCCAAGGTGCGGCCGTTCCTCGTCGCGGCCGACTGGCGGCCGACGCGGCTCACCGACCGGGCGGACCTGCGCAGCCTGCTCGCGCCCCGGCAGGAACAGCTGGAGCTGTTCTGATGGTGGCCCCGAAACCTTCGATGCAAAATGTGTCTTTGGGAGCGCATTACGTCGTCAACCTGCCCGAGCCCGACGATTTCGCCTTCTGGCGCGAACGGGCGCGGGGGCTGATCCAGTGCGACGTGCCGCCCGACCGGGTCAGCTGGGTGGAGCCGGGCGGAACGGGCGACCTGTTCGCCGCCGAAGGCCCCTCCCGTGGCGAGCGCCGCCTGCCCGTCTCGCCAGAGTACGCGCGCGAGGTGCGCGCCAGCAAGCGTTTCCTCCAGCTCGCGCGCAAGGCCGCGCTCCATTCCGATCCGGCGCGTTTCGGCCTCCTCTACCGGATG
This sequence comes from Erythrobacter litoralis, assembly GCF_001719165.1. Classification (NCBI taxonomy): domain Bacteria; kingdom Pseudomonadati; phylum Pseudomonadota; class Alphaproteobacteria; order Sphingomonadales; family Erythrobacteraceae; genus Erythrobacter; species Erythrobacter litoralis. Next base: position 1,792,702 of record NZ_CP017057.1, on the reverse strand, counting down.
CTCTGGCGGCTCCAGTCCAACCCCCGCGCGATGGAGGACAAGGCCGACGCGGACGTGCGCCGGATCGAGGAACTCGACAAGGCGGTGCGGCGCGACGCGCACAAGATGCACGCCTTCGTCCGTTTCCGCGTCGTGGAGGCCGAAGGCGGCGCCGAACACTACGTCGCCTGGTTCGAGCCCGATCACCACATCGTGCGCGCCGAGGCGGGCTTCTTCATGCGCCGCTTCGCCAACATGAACTGGTCGATCCTGACGCCGAGGGGCTGCATCCACTGGGACGGCGAAACCATGCGCGAAAGCGGCCCGGCGCGGCGCGGCGATGCGCCGGGCGGCGACCCGGTCGAGGAACTGTGGCGCTCCTATTACGCTTCCATATTCAATCCCGCGCGATTGAAGGTCGGGGCGATGCTCTCCGAAATGCCGCGCAAGTACTGGAAGAACCTGCCAGAGGCGGCGCTGATCCCCGATCTCATCGCCGGCGCGCAGGCGAGGGAAGCGCAGATGGTCGAGACCGGCGGCAAGGACATGGGCGACAAGCCCGGAACGCTGGACGCCGTGGGCGAGGCGATCGCCCGCTGCCGCGCCTGCCCCATCGGCGAACTCGAAAACCGCGCCGTGATGGGCGAAGGCCCGCGCACCGCTCCGCTGATGATCGTCGGCGAACAGCCGGGCGACCAGGAGGATGTGAAGGGCCGGCCTTTCGTCGGGCCGGCGGGGCAATTGCTCGACGAATATCTGGAGCGTGCCGGGATCGACCGGGGCGAGGCCTACGTGACCAATGCGGTCAAGCATTTCAAATATGTCCCCCGGGGCAAGCGCCGCCTGCATCAGTCTCCGGCGGCCAAGGAGATCGACACCTGCCGCTGGTGGCTTGAGGCGGAGCGCGATCTCGTCAAGCCGCGCGTGATCCTCGCGCTGGGGGCGAGCGCGGCGCGCGGGCTGCTCGGCAGGACGGTGAGCATCTCGAAAGTTCGCGGCGAACCAATGCCGCTCGAGGGCGGGGCGGAGCTGTGGGTGACGGCGCATCCCTCCTACCTGCTGCGCCTCGACGGGGACGCGCGCGAGAAACAGGCGGCGCTGTTCGCCGCCGACCTTGCCGCGGTGAAGGAGCGGCTCGCGGAACTCGGGGCCTAGCCTCGTGCCCGAGGCCCCGCTCACGCCCGAAAAACGCCGGCTCGAGGTCGATCCCGACCTTATCGAGACCCCGCCGCGCGCACCCTTCGTCGAACTGGGGCTGGTCTCCTGCTTCAGCTTCCTGCGCGGCGCGTCGGACGCGGTCGACCTCGTCCTGACCGCGCGCTCCCTCGGTTACGATGCCATCGGGATCGCCGATGCCAACAGCTTTGCGGGCATCGTGCGCATCCACACCGAGGCGAAGACGCTGAAACTGCGCCCGGTCATCGGCACGCGGATCGAGACAGTCGAGGGCCTCGCCTTCCTTGCCTACCCCCGGGACCGCGCCGCCTATGGCCGGCTGTGCCGCCTCATCAGCGCGGGCCGCATGAGCACGCTCGAAGGCGAATGGCAGGACAAGGGCGTGTGCGAGATCGACTGCGCGATGCTCGCCGACCATGCCGAGGGCAGCGAGCTCATCCTGATCCCGCCCCATGACCTTGGCGAACACTTCACCGTTCCCGCCTGGGCGAGCAATGTCGTCGCGCTCGACGGGAGCGAGTTCTCTGGCACGGTCCGGGGCGCGCTGCCCGATCTCCTGCCGCATCTCGCGCGCGGCCTGCCCACGATGCGCCACATCGCGGCGAGCTATCTCCATCGCGGCGACGACATCGCCCGGATCGACCGGCTCGACGCGCTCGCGCGGGCGAACGGGCTTGGCCTGCTCGCGACGAACGAAGTGCATTACCACGCGCCCGAACGCCGCCCGCTGCAGGACGTGATGACTGCCCTGCGCCACAAGACCACCGTCGCCGAGGCCGGGCACCTGCTCCACGCCAATGCCGAGCGCCACCTGAAATCCCCGCAGGAGATGGCCCGCCTGTTCGAGCGCTGGCCGCACGCCATATCTGCCGCGCGCGAGGTGGCGGATAAATGCACCTTCAGCCTCGAGGAACTGCGCTACGAATACCCGGAAGAGATCTATCCTGATGGTATGGCCCCGCAGGAATATCTCGAGATCGAGACCTGGGCGGGGGCGGAGCGGCGATATCCGGAGGGCGTGCCCGACAGTGTCACCGACACGCTCGAACGCGAACTGGCGCTGATCGCCAAGCTCGATCTTGCGCGCTATTTCCTCACGATCAAGGACATCGTGGATTTCGCGCGCGGCGTCGATCCGCCGATCCTGTGCCAGGGGCGCGGCTCTGCGGCGAACTCTGCCGTTTGCTACTGTCTCGGCATCACCAGCGTCGATCCGGCGAAGCACCAGCTCCTGTTCGACCGCTTCATTTCCGAGGAACGCAAGGAGCCGCCCGACATCGACGTCGATTTCGAGCACGAGCGGCGCGAGGAGGTGATCCAGTACATCTACCAGCGCTATGGCCGCCACCGCGCGGGGCTGTGCGCCACGGTCATCCACTACCGCCCGCGCATGGCGATCCGCGAGGTCGGCAAGGCGATGGGCCTGTCGGAGGACGTGACCGGCGCGCTGGCGCGGACCGTGTGGGGCGGGTGGGGCCGCGAGATCGACGAGAAGCACGCCGCCGAGACCGGGCTCGACATAAGCGACCCGCATCTCAAACGCGTGCTGAAACTCACCGAGCAGATGATCGGGATGCCGCGCCACCTCTCGCAGCATGTCGGCGGCTTCATCCTGACCGAGAGCGCGCTGACCGAGACGGTGCCGATCGGCAATGGCGCGATGCCCGATCGCAGCTTCATCGAATGGGACAAGGACGATATCGAGGCGCTCGGCATCCTCAAGGTCGACGTGCTGGCATTGGGCATGCTGACCTGCATCCGCAAATGCCTCGACCTGCTGGAGGACCACCACGACCGCAGCCTGACGCTCGCCACGGTCCCGCGCGAGGACCCAGAGACCTATGCGATGCTGCGCAAGGGGGATTCGCTGGGCGTGTTCCAGGTCGAAAGCCGGGCGCAGATGAACATGCTCCCCCGGCTGCGCCCGCGCGAATTCTACGATCTCGTGATCCAGGTCGCGATCGTGCGCCCGGGTCCGATCCAGGGCGACATGGTCCATCCCTACCTGAAACGCCGCCGCGGGGCGGAAGCCGTGACGATCCCGGCGCCTTCGCCGCAGCACGGGCCACCCGACGAGCTTTCGAGCATCCTCGAGCGCACATTGGGCGTGCCGATCTTCCAGGAACAGGCGATGAAGATCGCATTGGACGCCGCGAAATTCTCCAGCGCCGAGGCCAACCGGCTGAGGAAGGCGATGGCGACCTTCCGCAGCCGCGGCATGGTGGACGAACTGCAGGACATGATGGTCGAACGCATGGTGACGCGCGGCTATGACCGCGAATTCGCCGAGCGGTGCTTCAACCAGATCCGCGGCTTCGGCGAATACGGCTTTCCCGAAAGCCACGCGGCGAGCTTCGCGCATCTCGTTTACGTGTCGAGCTGGCTGAAATGCCATTTCCCCGCCGCCTTCGCCTGCGCCCTGCTCAATTCGCAGCCGATGGGCTTCTACGCGCCCGCGCAGATCGTGCGCGATGCGCGGGAACACGGGGTCGAGGTGCTGCCGGCGGACGTGAACCTGTCGCAGTGGGACTGCACGCTGGAGGAAATCGGGGAAGCACGCGAGGCGAGGGGAGGGCGCCTCGACCGCCACATCGCCCTGCGCCTCGGCCTGCGCCAGATCGACGGCCTGCCCGAACACGTCGCGGCACAGCTCATCGCCGAGCGCGAGGAGCGCGGCGCCTATCGCGACGTGGCGAGCCTGCGCGAGCGCGCCCGGATCGGTCCTGCCCATGTCGAGCGGCTTGCGAGCGCGGATGCCTTCACCTCGCTCGATCTCACGCGCAGGCAGGCGCTGTGGGATGCGCGCAGCCTCGTCGCCGCGCCCGACCTGCCGCTGTTCCGCGCCGCCGAAGAGCGCGAGGAGGGGGCGGAGAGGGCGAAGGTCGCGCTGCCGCAGATGCCTTTGTCGGAAGAGGTGGTGGCCGATTACCAGACCACCCGCCTTTCGCTGAAGGCGCATCCGATGGCCTTCCTGCGCCCCGCTCTCGCCGATCGCGGCTTCGTGCGCGCCTGCGACCTCAGGGACCGCAAGTTCCGGTCAATGGTGCAGGTTGCGGGCGTCGTCCTGATCCGCCAACGGCCGGGCAGCGCCAAGGGCGTGTGCTTCATCACGCTGGAGGACGAGACCGGCGTCATCAACCTTGTCGTGTGGCCGGACCTGAAGGAGAAACAGCGCCGCGTCGTCATGGGCGCGCGGTTGATGGAAGTGCGCGGGCGAGTCGAATATGACGACGAGGTGATCCATGTCATCGCCCACCACATGACCGACGCGACGCATGAACTCTACCGCCTGTCGGACGACATGCTGAACGCGCCCGTCGCGCGCGCCGACCACGTGAACGCACCACTCACGGGCCGCAAGAATCCCGCGAGCCGGGCCGATACCGAAAATGAGGCGATCCGCCCGCGCGACCTCATCGACCAGCTGCCGAACACGCGCGGCCATCCGCGCAATGCCCGGATCATTCCCAAGTCGCGCGACTTTCATTGAACATGGCGAACAGACGCAGGAGGTCCACGATCAGTCGGCGCATCGGGCGGTTCCGCTGGGACCGGCGCGCGCTGGGCCTTTTGGCGCTCTTCGCGCTGGCGGTGGCAGGATCGAGCTGGCTGCGCGCCCATCCCGAACACAATCCGTGGGCCCCGCTCGACCTTCGCGACCCCCTCGGCATGGCGACCGCGGGAAAGCTCGCCGCTTTGCGTGACGATCCTGGCGAATGCCGCGCCGTGCTTGAACGCAGCGCCGTTGCCTATGAAGCGCTCGATCCCGCGGGCGAGGGGGAATGCGCGCGGCCCGATCGAACCCGGCTCGAAACCTATCCTCTCGCGCCCGACACGCCGCCTGTCACCTGCGCGCTTGCGGCGGGCCTAGAGCTGTGGCGCGACAGGAGCGTCGAACGTGCGGCGCGCGAAATCCTCGGCAGCGAGCTTGCCGCAATCGAGCACCTCGGTGCGTTCTCCTGCCGCCGCATGTACAGCGACGCCGACGCGCCGTGGAGCGAACATGCGACCGGAAACGCAATCGACATTGCCGCTTTCGTGCTGGAGGACGGGCGGCGGATCAGCGTGCTCGGCGACTGGGAGGGCGACGACGAAGAGGCACGGTTCCTGCGCGAGGCGCGCGCGGGCGCGTGCGACATCTTCGCGACCGTGCTTTCACCCGATTACAACGCGGCCCACGCCGACCACTTCCACTTCGACCAGGGCGGAAGCTGGACCGGGGCGTGCCGGTAGCGGCGCGTCAGGCCGCCTCGAGAGCGTAGCCTGCAGAACGCACCGTGCGGATCGGATCCTTTGCCCCTTCGACGCCGATGGCCTTGCGCAGGCGGCGGATATGGACGTCGACGGTGCGCAGCTCGATGTCGGACCCGGTGCCCCACACCCCGTCGAGCAGTTGCCCGCGGCTGAAGACCCGGCCCGGGCTTTCCATGAAGAATTTGAGCAGCCGGTATTCGGTCGGGCCGAGCTGCAGCGCCTTGCCGCGGCGCTGCACCTTGTGGGCGACCGGATCGAGCTTGATGTCGCCGACCTCGATCGTCTCGCCTGCCAGCGCGGGGCGGATGCGGCGCATCACGGCGGCGACGCGGGCGAGCAGTTCGCGCGGGGAAAAGGGCTTGGTCATGTAATCGTCCGCGCCGATCTCGAGCCCGCGCACGCGGTCGTCCTCGGCCTCGCGCGCGGTCAGCATTATGATGGGCACGTGCGCGGTTTCCTTGTCGCGGCGCAACCGGCGGCAGACCTCGATCCCGCTGGTGCCCTCGATCATCCAGTCGAGGATGATGAGATCGGGCACGTCCTCGCTCGCCAGTACCATGGCCTCGTCCCCGTCGCCGGTGGAGCGGACCTGGTAGCCCTCGTTCTGGAATCGGTATTCAAGCAGTTCGGAAAGCGCGGGATCGTCTTCGACAAGCAGCAGTTTCGCAGCGGACATGGCTTTCATCCTCGATTCTGCCCCGGCAGCGCCACGGGCGATCGATATGCTCCATGTTTCAATTTTGCTGCACTTTCATGAAATCGTGGCCGGCAACTTATCCACATGAACCGGCGACAGGGGCGCTCAGCGCTCCTCCTCAGGGGGGTAATTGCCGGTCGCAGCGAAGTGGACCATTTCCGCGACATTGGTCGCATGGTCTCCGATGCGCTCGAGATTGCGGGCGACGAAGAGCAGCTGCGCCGCGCTCGAAATGGTCGCGGGGTTTTCGACCATGTGACTGACGAGATTGCGGAAAATGGAATTGTAGAAGGCATCTACCTTGGCATCGGTAGCGATCACTTCGCGGGCAAGGTCAGGGTCGCGCGCGGCATAGGCGGTGAGCACGTCGTGGACCATTTCGCTGGTGAGTTCGCCCATCGCGGGCAGCAATGTGAGCGGTTCGAACCGGTCACGCCCCTCGATCATGCCGACACGCTTGGCGATGTTCTTCGAATAATCGCCGATCCGTTCGACCACGCCGGCGATCTTGAGCGCCGCGATCACCTCGCGCAGGTCGTCCGCCATCGGCGCGCGCAGGGCGATGATCCGGACCGAGAGCTTGTCGACCTCGGTCTCCAGTGCGTCGATCTTCTTGTCGCGTGCGACCACGCGGTCGCCGAGTTCGACGTCGCCGCGCACCATCGCGTCGAGCGCCTCGGCGATCGCAACTTCGGCAAGGCCGCCCATCTCCGCGATAAGGCCGCGAAGCCGGGTGATGTCCTCGTCAAAGGCCTTGACCGTATGTTCGCCCATCAGCCGTAACGTCCTGTGATATAATCCTTCGTCCGCTCCTCGATGGGATTGGTGAAGATGTCTGAAGTCGGCCCGTATTCCACCATCTTCCCGAGGTGAAAGAAAGCCGTGCGTTGGCTGACCCGCGCCGCCTGCTGCATCGAATGGGTCACGATGACGATTGCGTAGCGCCCGGAAAGCTCGTCGATCAGTTCCTCGATCTTGGCCGTGGCGATCGGGTCGAGCGCGGAAGCGGGTTCGTCCATCAGGATCACTTCGGGATCGACCGCGATGGCGCGCGCGATGCACAGGCGCTGCTGCTGCCCGCCCGAAAGAGCCGTGCCCGAATCGCTCAATCGATCCTTGACCTCTTCCCACAGCCCTGCGCGGGTCAGCGACTTTTCCACGATCACGTCGAGATCGGCCTTCTTTTCGGCGAGGCCGTGGATCTTGGGGCCGTAGGCGATGTTGTCGTAGATCGATTTCGGGAACGGATTCGGCTTCTGGAACACCATCCCGACCCGGGCGCGCAATTGCACCACGTCCATCGTGTTATCGAGGATGTTCTCGCCCTCGAGTTCGATCGAGCCGGTCACGCGGGCGCTCGCGATCGTGTCGTTCATGCGGTTGAAGCAGCGCAGGAAGGTCGACTTGCCGCAGCCCGACGGGCCGATGAAGGCGGTCACGTAATCGGGCGAGATGTCGATCGACACCTCGTCGATCGCCTTCTTGTCCCCGTAATAGACCGAGACGTCCCGCGCTTTGATCTTGGCGCTCGCGTCTTCCATGTTTTCGTGAATGACAGTCACCAGGTCTTCTCGAATTTGTTGCGCAGGTAGATGGCGATGCCGTTCATCATGAGGAGGAACAGCAGGAGGACGATGATCGTCGCGCTGGTCCGCTCGACGAAGCCGCGGTCGATTTCATCCGACCACAGGAAAATCTGCATCGGCAGTACAGTAGCCGGCGCGGTAAAGCCATCGGGCGGCGTCGCCACGAAAGCGCGCATGCCGATCAGGATCAGCGGCGCGGTCTCGCCCAGCGCGCGCGCCATGCCGATGATCGTGCCGGTCAGCATGCCGGGCAGCGCCAGCGGCAGGACATGGTGGAACACCACCTGCACCGGCGAGGCGCCCACCGCGAGCGCCCCGTCGCGGATCGACGGCGGGACCGCCTTGATCGCGTTGCGCCCGGAAATGACGATCACCGGCATGGTCATCAGCGCCAGCGTCATGCCACCGATGATCGGCGTCGAGCGCAGGTTCGGGAAGACCGTCAGGAAAACCGCCAGCCCGAGCAGGCCGAAAATGATCGAAGGCACCGCCGCGAGATTGTTGATCGACACTTCGATGAGGTCGGTCCAGCGGTTCTTGGGCGCGTATTCCTCGAGATAGAGGGCGGAGAGAATGCCGATCGGAAAGGCGAGGACGAACGTCACCAGCATCGTCAGGATCGAACCCTTCAATGCCCCCCAGATGCCGGCCATCTGCGGGCTTGTCGCATCCGAGCGGGCGAAAAAGCCCCAGTCCCAGTTCTTGGCAAGCTTGCCCTCGGCCTCCAGCCGGTCGGCGAGCGCCTGCATTTCGGGTGACCCTTCGTCATTGAGCCCCGAGGCAAGGTCGGAGGAAGCCGGCAGCCACAGCGTCGTCCTGCCGTAGATCAGCGCGGGATCATCCGCGAGCGCGCGGGCGACATCGCGCCACGCACCGCGATAGACCTGCTCGGCCCCTTCTTCGCCCAGCGACCGTTCGGCGTAGATTTCCACGACCGCGGGCAGGCCCTGCAGTTCCAGCACCTGCATCGCGGATGGCGCGGTGAGCGAGACCTCGTCTCCGGTGACGCCCGCTTCGGCGAAATCGATCTCCACCGCGAGCTCCGCTCGCTGCAGGCCGGGAATGCCGTTCACCAGCATGTTGGCGAGCAGGAAGATCAGCGCCGCGATGGAAAAGCCGATCGCGCCGAGGCCCAGCGCCTTGAAATTGCGCTCGGAGCGATACCGCTTTGCCAGCCGCTTTTCGAAAGCGGCTGTCCGGGTCGGTGGCTCGCTCGCCTGCATGACGGCCATGTCGGGGGTGAGGGGTGTGCTACTCATAGGCTTCGCGGAACCGTTTGACGACGCGCAGGGCGATGATGTTGAGAGCAAGGGTGACGAGGAACAGGACGAAGCCCAGCGCAAAGGCGCTGAGCGTCGTGGGGTGGTCGAAACTGCCCTCGCCGGTGAGCATCTTGACGATCTGAACGGTGACCGTGGTCATACGGTCGAACGGGTTGGCCGAAAGGTTCGCCGCGGTCGAGGCGGCCATGACGACGATCATCGTTTCCCCGATCGCGCGGCTGACGGCAAGCATGACGCCCGCGACGATGCCGGGAAGGGCCGCGGGAAACAGCACGCGCTTGATCGTTTCCGACTGGGTCGCGCCCATGGCGAGGCTTCCGTCGCGCATCGCGCTTGGCACGGCTGCGATCGAATCGTCCGCCATCGAGGAGACGAAGGGGATGATCATGATGCCCATGACGATGCCCGCCGCAAGCGCGCTTTCGGTCGAGGCATTGGTCATGCCGAGCGCCACCGCCGCGTCGCGGAAGGCGGGGGCGACCGTCAGCGCGGCGAAATAGCCGTAGACGACGGTGGGGACGCCGGCGAGGATTTCGAGCATGGGCTTGACCCAGGACCGCAGCCGCCGGTCGGCATATTGGGTGAGATAGACCGCGCTCATCAGCCCGAGCGGAATGGCCACGATCATGGCGATGATCGCGCCGATGAAGATCGTCCCCCAGAACAGCGGTATGGCGCCGTAGCGTGATCCGTCCGGGTTTTCCGGATTGCTCATCGGGTCGGGGTTCCAGAAGGTCCCGAACAGGAAATCCACCGGAGAGACCATGCCGAAGAAACGCACCGTCTCGAAGACGAGGCTCACGAAGATGCCGAACGTCGTCAGGATGGCGACCAGCGAGGCGAGCAGCAGTATGGCGAGCACGGTGCGTTCGACCCTCGTGCGGGCGCGGAAATCCGGGCGCACGCGCAGATAGGCGAAGGCGCCGCCGCCGAATGCGATGACCAGGGCGATGACGATCCCGATCACGCTGTAGCGGCCGATCGCCTCGCGATAGGGGGCGATCAGCACTTCGGCCCCTTCGTTGAAGACACCGGGCGCATTGCCCTGCGCGACTGCGCGCGCCTCTGCCAGCCATGCCTCGCGTTCGAATCCGAATTCGGGAAGGTTCGCCGCAGCGGGCGATGCGAGCACGCTTTGCGTGACGAGCTGAGGCGCGATCACCGACCAGAGGGCGATGAAGACGATCAGCGGCAGGACGATCCAGAGCGCGACATACCATGCGTGGTAGACCGGGCGGGCGACCGGGCGCGCGCCCGGATCGGCCTTCTGGAAGGTCCACGCCCGCGCGCGGCCGGCGAGCCAGCCGGCAAGACCAAGCCCGATGGCAATCAGGATAAGCGTGATCGGCGACATCAAAAGACTCTGTTGTTCCCGGACGACTTCGAATCCGGCTCGAACCCGGTAGGCCGGGCATTGAACTGGCGAAAGGCCCCCGCGCTAAGCCTTGCCCTTTGGCGGGCGCATGTTGAAGAAATAAGACACGCCGTTCACGACATCTCCTGCGCCTCGCTGGGTTCGGCCTGATCCTGTGCCGCGGGTGCGGTCTGCGGCTGCTGCGGTTCGGCCAGCGGGATGCGGATCGAGACGCGCGTTCCTTCGCCCAGCGTGCTGTCGATGTCGAGCCGTCCACGGTGGCGTTCCACGATATGCTTGACGATCGCAAGGCCGAGCCCGGTCCCCCCCGAAGCCCGGCTGCGGCCCGGATCGGTGCGGTAGAAGCGGCGGGTGAGATGCGGGATCTGCTCGGGCGCGATGCCTTCGCCGCGGTCGATCACGACGAGCCTCGCCTGATTCTCGCGCGAGAGGTCGAGCATGACCCGCACCGGCGCGTCGGCGGCGCCGTATTTGAGCGCGTTGTCGACGAGATTGCGGACCACCTGTTCGAGCTGCTGGCGGTCGCCATGGACCACCGGCGCGGCGCTCAATTCGAATTCCAGCCGCTCGCTCCGGTCCGGCCCCGCACCCTCGCGCGCGGCGCGCTCGACCAGCGCGGCGAGTTCGATCCGGTCCTGCGGCGGATCGTGCTTTTCCGCCTCGACCCGCGACAGGCTCATGAGATCGCTGATGAGGCTCTGCAGGCGCCGCGCCTCGCGCTCGATCGTGGCGAGGAATTTCTGCGCGGTCGGCGAATCGAGGCTGTCCCCGCTTTCGCGCAGGGTTTCGACATAGCCGAGGATCGCGGCCATCGGGGTGCGCAGTTCGTGGCTCGCATTGGCGACGAAATCGGTATGTGCGCGGGAAATGTCGGCTTCGGCGGTCTGGTTGATGAGTTCGATCACGGCCAGCCTGTCGTCGATCGACTGGCGGTTTATCTGCCAGATGTCCTGCCGGCGCACCAATCCGCGCACGATCGCCTGCCCGTCGCGATTGCGGCCGAGCAGGGTGATCGCCTCGGGCTGGCGAAAGATCACCCGCGCATCCTGCCCGACGACATGCTGGCCGAGCATCCGCCGCGCCGCGCGATTGGCAAGCGCGATCGCGCCCAGTTCGGTGACAAGCAGCGGGATCGAGGAATTCTCGATCAGGCCGCGCATTGATTCGACGGTGAATTTCTTTTCGACCCGCACCGTCGGCGGCTCGGGCGGACGGATCGCCGCGACCAGCAGCGAACCCACCCATACCGCGAGCACCGCGAGCGCGACCACCGGGTCAATGCCCAGCAGCAGCAGCGCGACGAAGGTCACGGCGGCGAGGGTAATCCCGGCCACGGGGAGGGTCTCGATCCGGCCCATGATGTGTGCCTTATCGCCTCGCGACCGATGAGGAAAGCATGGAGGGGGAAACGCCCGCCGTGCCGGAGGCAAGGGGGCGAGCGAATGGTGACCCCTACGGGAATCGAACCCGTGTTTCAGCCGTGAAAGGGCCGCGTCCTAACCGCTAGACGAAGGGGCCACGTGCGCTTTGACAAGCGCCTGTCGCTCGTGAGAGCGCGCATCTAGGGGCCTCGCCGGGACGGGTCAACCCTGCTTTCGCGACATGCTGCGGTTTTTTTACAGCGCCCCGTCCCCGGCCCCGCATCAGTCGGCGAAGGCGGCATCCTCCAGGTGGAGTTCTGCCGCCGGACGCGCGCCCCAGTCGTCGAGCTTGACCCGCCCGGCAAGATGGAATCGGCGGCCCTGGTGGCGGTGGAGCAGGGTCTGCGCCATCTCGGTCTCGGCCGCGCGAAAGGCGATCGCCTTGAACGAACGCCCGTCATTGCCGCTCGCGATGAGACGAAGGTGATCCTTGCCGACGATATCCGCCTTGACGATCCGCACCGGCCCCACCGCGATGCGCGGTGCGGGCCAGCCGACGCCATAGGGTCCGGCCGCCTCGAGCGTTTCGCACAGGTCCGGCGTCAGCCCGCCGGGTGCAAGCGAAAGATCGAGCGCCATTGCCTGCCCGGCGCGCGCGCGTTCGACATCGCGCGCAAGGCGTTCGTCGAGGAATTCGGTGAAGGCGGAGAGATTCGCGTTCGGCACCGTCAGCCCCGCGGCCATGGCATGGCCTCCGCCCGCGACCAGCAGGCCGGCCTCTCGCGCGGCGATGATCGCGGCGCCGAGATCGACGCCCGAGATCGAGCGGCCCGAACCCTTGCCGGTGCCATCGGTTTCGTCCTGCGCGATGACGATGGCGGGCTTGCCGGTCTTCTCCTTGATCCGCCCGGCGACGATCCCGATCACGCCGGGATGCCAGCCGGTGCCCGCGAGCACGTGAACACCCATGTTGTGCTGCCCGGCCAGCTGCGCCTCGGCCGCTTCCTGCACCGCCGCCTCGATCGCGCGGCGTTCCTCGTTCAATTGCGAGAGCTGTTCGGAGATCGTGCGCGCTTCTTCGGGGTCGCGGGTCGTCAGCAGCCGCACGCCCAGCGTCGATTCCCCGATTCGACCACCCGCATTGATCCGCGGGCCGAGCGCAAAGCCGAGGTCGCTGGCGATCGGCGCTCGGGTGATGCGGCTTGCATCGATCAGCGCGGCCATGCCGATGCGCTGGCGCCGGGCGAGCACTTTCAGCCCCTGTGCGACGAAGGCGCGGTTGAGCCCGTGCAGCGCCGCGACATCGGCCACTGTCCCGAGCGCGACGAGATCGAGCAGCGCCATGAGATCGGGCTCATGCCGCCCCTCGAAGAAGTCCTGGCCGCGCAGCGTGCGAACCACCGCGACCGCCAGCAGGAATGCGACTCCGACGGCGGCGAGATGGCCATGCGCGGCGGCAAGATCGCTTTCGTCGAGGCGGTTCGGATTGACCAGCGCCGCCGTCTCGGGAAGTTCGGGCGAGCATTTGTGGTGATCGACCACGATCACGTCGACCCCTGCCGCCTTGGCCATCGCCAGCGCTTCGTGCGCCATCGCCCCGCAATCGACCGTCACGATCAGGCTCGACCCGGTTTCGGCGAGCCTGACCAGCGCTTCCCCGCTCGGCCCGTATCCTTCGAGCAGGCGGTCGGGGATGTAGTATTCCGCGTCCGAGCCGAGCCCGCGCAGCAATTCGATCATCAACGCCGCGCTGGTCGCCCCGTCGACATCGTAATCGCCGTAGATCGTGATCTTCTCGCCCGAAAGCACCGCCGCCGCGATCCGCTGGGCGGCGCGGTCCATGTCACGAAATTCCGAAGGGTCGGGCAGGAAGTCGCGCAGGGTAGGTCTCGCATGGCGCGCGACATCTCCGGCGGCGACACCGCGGGTCATCAGCAATTGCGTCAGGATGTCATGTCCAAGTCCGCCCGCGCCGCCGCCTGAGCTTCCGCCTGAGCCTTCGCCGAGATCCATGTTGCCGCCGCGCCAGCGCCACGCCCGGCCCGACAGCGATTGCGTCACGCCGAGCACGCAGGCGCGCGCGCTGGTGGTGCCGGGTTCGGGGGGGAGCGAGCGGGTTGCCATGGGCGATGACGCTACACCAGCGCAGGCGCGCGCGACAGGGCGCGGCGTTGACAATCGACAGGCGGGAGAGGCAGGCCCCTTTCGGTGAACGAAACCGATATCCGGAACCGGCTTCTCATCGCCTGGCACAGCCGCACCGGGGCGAGCGAGGCGATGGCCCGCGCCGCCGCCGGGGGTGCGGGCGATGCCCTCCTGCTGCGCTGCGACGAGGTCGAGCCGGACGCGATCATGGCGGCGGGCGGCTATCTTTTCTGCTGCCCCGAAAATCTCGCCACGATGAGCGGGGCGATGAAGGAGATGTTCGACCGCTGCTATTACCCCGTGCTCGGCCGGATCGAGGGGCGCCCCTTCGCCACGATCATCGCCGCCGGCTCCGACGGGGAGGGCGCCCAGCGCCAGATCGACCGGATCGCCCAGGGCTGGCGGCTGAAACGCGTCGCGGAACGGATGATCGTCAACTTCTCGGCCCAGACACCCGAGGCGATTCTCGCGGCCAAGAGCGTGCCCGAAGACACGCTCGCCGCGTGCGCGGAGCTTGGCGAGGCGCTCGCCACCGGTCTTCGCGAGGGGATTTTCTGAGCGCGTCCATCCCGCTCTGGAACACGTAGTATTCGGGACTCGACGAGGCACGTCAAACAAGTCAAAGTCTTCCACCCGGGATCGAGGTGAGGACGGTTTTCATTGGGGGGAAAGGTCATCGCGCAGCAAGCGAATGACAATACCGGGCTTTACCTGCTGTTTGCCCCGGGCAAGCGGCCCGATCGGGATTCAATCCGCCGTTTCGCCGAACGCCATCCGGCAGTCTCGCTAAGCCACGACCCGTTCGACCCTCCCACGCCCGGCCTGATCGCGGCGAGCGCGGACGGCGATGCGCCTGCCGCGCCCGCAGGGGCCGACCTCGCCGAGAAGGTCTGGGTCGAACTGCTGCGCGACGGGCTGACTTTCGACCTGCGCGGCTTGGTGCCGGGAAGGGCATGCCCCGTGCCCCATGTCGAAAATCTCTTCGACATGGAGGATGCGCCCAACCTGTCCACCTGCGAGGGCATGCGGATCATGCCCGGGCCGCATCTTGCCGGCGGAGAGCGAACCGTGCCGGTGATGCGCGGAATGATCGCGCTCGCCCGCGATCTCGTTCATCATTTCGACGATCTGGCGGCGGTCGCCTGGCCGCCCGCGAAAAGCGCGATAGGCCGGCGGTTCTTCGAATCGACCGTCACCGCATGGCTCGAAGGCGGGGCCTTTCCCGCGCTCGGCCTGACCGCGTTCCGAGAAGACATCGACGGCGCCTTGCAGAGCGTGGGGCTGGAACACTGGATCGGGCAGGAGCTCAGGATCGAGCCGCCGCTTTCGGCCGACCGGGCCAGCGCGACGCGGCTCGGCGTGCGGCTCGTCAACCAGCTCGTCCTCGTCGGTGGCCTCGACGAAAGCGAGCGGATCATCGCGCCCGACGGCACGCGGCTGATCCTTCGCCCGTCGCGCAATGGGCGCTTCATCCGGGTCTGGCGGGAGTAACCCTTGCAAGGGGGGGCGCACAGGGCAGGGCCGGGCATGGCGAGGCGGACGGCGATCCCGTTCCGCAACGTCAATCGCAAGGGCAGCCCCGGCTTCGATCCCGGCCTCCAGCGCCACCACCTCCTGCCCCGCCAGCTGCTGGGCGAGCGCTGTTTCGGGACTCTTTTCGAAGGGGTCGGGCGAGGTTCGGTCGGGTTCGACGATTTCCGCGTCAACGGCCTGCTCCTGCCAGCGACCGAGGAGGCGACCTTGCGGCTAGGCATGCCGCTCCATCGCGGCCCGCACCGGCGTTACAACGAAGTGGTGATCGAACGCGTGGGGCGGATCGAACGGCGCTGGGCACAGTCCCGCCGACACGATCCCGAGGCCGCGCTCCACGAAGCGCTGTTGCGGCTCTGCCTGCTGCAAGGGGCCTTGCGCCGCCAGCTCCTCGACGAGCGGCGGCGCTTTCTCCTCAATCGCAGGGATCCGCTGGGCGCCGGCTTCGACTTCACCGAACTCGACGCGATGGCCGAAACGCTCTGGGTTTCGACGCGGGAGGCTTGAGCTGGCCTTACTCGGCCGCCTCGGCGAGGCTTTCCCACGCGGTGTAGTTCGAATTGGCGACAAGCTGGCTTTTGGCCGCGTGATATTCGCGCTCCATCCGGGCGACGAGATCCTCGACCGATCCGACCGACTTGACCGCACCGACACCCTGGCCCGAACCCCAGATGTCCTTCCACGCCTTGGCCTTGGTGTTGCCGCCGCTGCCGAAGTTCATCTTGGAAGGATCGCTGACGGGCAGGTTGTCGGGATCGAGCCCCGCGTTCTCGATCGAGGAGCGCAGGTAATTGCCGTGCACGCCGGTGAACAGGTTGGTGTAGACGATCCCCTCGGACGAGCCTTCGACGATGCCTTGCTTGTAGCCTTCGGTCGCGTTCGCTTCCTCGGTGGCGATGAAAGCGCTGCCCGAATAGGCGAAATCCGCGCGCAATGCCTGGGCCGCGAGGATCGAGGCGCCGTGCGCGATCGAACCCGACAGCGCCACGAGCCCGTCGAACCATTCGCGGATTTCCTGCATCAGCGCGAAGGGCGACAGGGCGCCTGCGTGCCCGCCCGCGCCGGCGGCAACCGGGATGAGGCCGTCGGCGCCCTTTTCGATCGCCTTTATCGCAAAACGGTTGTTGATCACGTCGTGCATCGTGATCCCGCCCCAGTTGCGGACCGCGTCGAATACCTCGGTGCGCGCGCCGAGCGAGGTGATGATCATCGGCACCTGCCATTTCTCGCAGGTCGCCATGTCCGCTTCGACCCGGTCGTTGGTCTTGTGAATGATCTGGTTGACGGCAAAGGGCGCTGCCGGGCGGTCGGGGTGCTCGCGGTTATGCTTGGCGAGCTCTTCGGTAATCTGGTGGAGCCATTCGTCGAGCAG
This sequence comes from Erythrobacter litoralis, assembly GCF_001719165.1. Taxonomy (NCBI): domain Bacteria; kingdom Pseudomonadati; phylum Pseudomonadota; class Alphaproteobacteria; order Sphingomonadales; family Erythrobacteraceae; genus Erythrobacter; species Erythrobacter litoralis. Next base: position 1,775,944 of record NZ_CP017057.1, on the reverse strand, counting down.
GCTCTGCGGGCGCGCGTTCAGCGCCGGGAAGCTGCCGATGATCCCCGCCTTGCATTGCGCGATCACCAGTTCCGGTCCGGACACGATGAACAGGGGCGAGCCGATCAGCGGCAGGCGCAGGTGGTCGAACGGAGCGGGAAGCGGCATCGTGGAATGTCTCCTGAGAGGGTTGCGTCTTGAGATGTGACAGTGTGTCCTTAGCGGAGCACCTCTTCAATGTCATAGAAGCGCGCCGCGTTCCCGGCATAAAGGTCGGCCTTTTCGTCGGCGCTGGCGCCGCCGGTGATCCGTTTGAAGGCGTTCCACAGGACGGGATAGCTCGCCCCCCAGTAATCGACCGGGTAATTGCTTTCGAACATGGCGCGCCTGGGCCCGAAGGCTTCGATGCAGGTTTCGACATAGGGGCGCCACATGCGGGCCAGTTCCTCGGAGCCGAGACCGGCGGCGGGGCCTTCGTTCGGCATGGCGCAATTGTGCATGGCGAGCCCGCCGAGCTTCACCATGACGTTGTCGCACCGGGCGAGCTCGCGAATGTTCGCAGCCCAGATATCGAAGCGCTCTTCAAGCCTGCCCTCATAGCTCGCGCAGCCCAGGGGCGTGCCGCAATGGTCGAGGCAGATCGGCACGTCCGGAAAGGCGCGGGCGAGGTCGATCACGTCGGGGATCTGCGGCTCGAGGATCCAGGCATCGAAGCTCATGTTCCGCTTGCCCAGTTCGGCGAAGCCTTCGCGGAAGGTGGCGTCGCGGTACAATCCCTCGGGCGCATGGAAGGGCGGGCCGAGCACTTCGGGGTCCTTGTCCCATGCGCCCTGGTGGCGAATTCCGCGAAATCTTGCAGGCGCGGCCGCCTTGAGCGCGTCGAGCACCTCGCCCGCTGCCGCGCCGCGCGTCAGGTCGGCATGGCCGACGATCCCGGCGCACCAGCGCACTTCGCCGTAAAGCCCGCTGGCGGCCTGTGCGGCGACACCGTTCACGAATTCGACCTCGCCCACCGGGCCGAACGCTTCGCCTAGCGCAGGGTTGTAGAAGGCGCCGCACTCCATGAAGACGCTGGCGATCACCTTGTGCCCGCTGGTCGCATGAGCGTGGAAGTGGTCGAACGTGTAATAGGAATGCGGCACGAGCGCCTCGATGAAGCGGTGGCGCGGCTCGGGAAACATCGGGAGAAGCGGGCGCAGGTCCCACAGGTGATGGTGCGGGTCGATGATCGCCAAATCGGGTTCGAGGATCTCTTCGGCCCGGGCTTCGGTTTCGCTCATTCTCGCTCTCCCCTTGCGGCGCCGTTTCCCGGCACTCGATTCGCATATGTCTATGGCACGCAAGGCGTTCCAGTCACACGGTGCGCGCGCAGAAATTCGTGATTGGTCATCGGGCATGGGCGGGCCGGGCAAGCGAGGACACGGGCCGCACGCCGCGCCTGCATCCGGGCCGGGCCAGTAAAAGACCACATTTGTTAAATGCCATGGCGCTGAGATTCACGCCTTCGAGGACTGTGCAGTCGTTCGTCGAAAAGATTGCCCAATGCCGGGACCTATTCCAGCAAGCCGCCATTGGTAGGGCAGGAGGTAATCATCATGCTTAAATGGGCTATCATCTTCCTTATCATCGCGCTTGTCGCGGCGCTTCTGGGCTTTGGCGGACTGGCAGGGGCGGCGACAAATATCGCCTATGTCCTGTTCATCGTCTTCCTCGTTCTCGCCGTGATCGCTTTCGTGCGCGGCCGCGCCTGACGCTTCAGCGTACCGCGCGCACGTAAAGGTGCCAGGTCGCATGGCCGAGCACCGGCAGTGCGACCATCAGGCCGACAAAGGCGGGGATCATCGCCAGGGCGAGCAGCCCGGCGATGATCGCCGCCCAGGCCAGCATCACGAACAGATTGCCGCGCATCACCGCGAAACTGGCGATGATCGCGCTCGGAAAGCTGACCTTGCGATCGACCAGCATCGGCAGGCTGATGACCGTCATCGCGTAGAAGGCGAGCGCCATCAAGCCGCCGACTGCGCTTCCCACCGCGAGCATGGCCAGCCCCGCGGGCGTGACCAGCGCGGCAAGGCTTTCGCTTCCCATCCCGCTTTCGGCCATGAAGATCGCGAAGATCGCATGGGCGACGATCATCCAGAATGAAAACGCGACGAACACGATCACGCCCATCGACAGGATCTGGTCGTCCCCGTGCCCCTTCAATGCGCCGAGCACCGGCCCCCAGCCGAGCGGCTCTGCGCGCTGGCGCCTGCGGCTCGCTTCGTAGAGGCCGACCGCGACGAAGGGCGCGATTAGCGGAAATCCCGCCGCTGCCGGGATCAGCCAGGACAGTTCCCCGCCGACCAGCGCGACATAGAAGGCCGCAAGCCCTGCCAGGACATAGACCCCGCCGAAAAACAGGCCGTATTGCGGCGCGGCGATAAAATCGCGCCAGCCAGCGCCAAGCGCAGCGGTGAGATCGCCGAGCGTCAGATCGGTCGCGATGACCGCTGGAGCGGCGACATCAAGTCCCGCAGATTCGGGTAACGTGCCCATGTTCCATCCTCCCCTCTCCAACGGGGCGACGATCTTGCGCCCAAGCGCACGACTTCGCAAGATCGCCATGTTTTTGCTTGCCAGATGGGGGCCGAGGCGATGAGACTGCGCAGCGGTCCTGTCTTGTCATGGATGCCGGATGCCATGTCTCAGCCTGCTTGGTTACCGCCCCATAGCTCTGCGGGCGCACGCTCTGTGTGCGCCGGGGTTCCCGCGATCGAGAGCCGCCGGTCTTCCGTCGGTCTCGTCGCAATCGTCGTCCTGGCCGCGACCGCGGGCATAACCGCGACCAACGCGCTCGCCTTTTCCCGCGCGGACAGCGTGGTCTGGCAGTGGCATGCCGCGACCGGGGGCTGGATCAATCCGAACCTAGTCCTGTTCCTGTCGCTGACTGCCCTGATCGTGGGCGGGCTCATCATCGCAAAGGGAGGACTGCGCCTTGCCGATCTCGGCCTCGCGCCGGGATGGGTCGCGCTGCTCGCAGGGCTGCTGCTCGCCGGATGGCTGGCGGCCAACGCCCTCGCCGTGATCGCGACCATCCTGGCAGGCGCGCCGGTCGAATATCACGGATCGTGGCAGGAACACGGCGCGGGGAATGTGGTCGGCCTGTTCGCGGCGATGGTGCTGGGGACCGCCCTGTTCGAGGAGACGGTGTTCCGGGGCTATCTCCTGCCCCAGCTTCACTTCGCGCTGTCGGGGAGGATCGCGGGCGAACGGCTGCGGCTCGCGGCCGCCCTGGTCGGATCCGCCGCGATCTTTGCGCTCTGGCATCTGCCGACGATCCTACTCAACGGCTCGGCCGGTCTCGCCGCGATCTTCGGCGCGCTCGCCTACATGATGCTCGGCGGAATCCTTCTCTCGCTGCTCTATCTGCGCACGGCCCGGCTCGAGGTCGCGATTGCCGGCCACGCGCTCGTCAATGCGCCGACACTCATCGTGGCGAGCCCGGTGTCCGGATCGCTGCTGGCGGGGGTAGTGGGCGTTGCGGCGATCCTTGCAGGGCCATTGCTCGTCGGCCGGAACCACTCGTTCGGCCTTGCCCGGCCGGTGGCCGTCTAGCGGCGGGCCACCGCCGAATTCGCCGCCGAAAGCACTGCTCGCACGCTGGCGGTTGCGACATCCTCGTCGATGCCGCAGCCCCAGATCGTGTGCCCGCTGGTGTCGCGGCATTCGAGATAGGCTGCCGCGCGGGCATCCGTCCCGGTGCCAAGCGCGTGTTCGGAATAATCCGCCACTTCGAGTTCGACCCCGAAGGCTTCGCGGATCGTGCCCATCACGGAGGAGATGAGCCCGTTGCCGCGGCCCGAGACGCTCTGCTCCCGGCCCTCGACCGCGATCGTGCCTGCAAAAACCCGGGTTCCATCGGCGGCGCGGCTTTCCTCGTAATCGACCAGCTGGAAGTGCTTCGGGTGCGTCTTGACGTGATAGGCGCTTCGAAAGGCGTTCCAGATGTCGGCGGCGTTGAGTTCGCGCCCCAGTTCGTCGGCGAGACGCTGGACCTCCTTCGAGAAATCGGCCTGCATCCGCTTGGGCAGCTTCAATCCCTGGTCCTTTTCCAGCACCCAGGCGAAGCCGCCCTTGCCGGACTGCGAATTGACCCGGATCACCGCTTCGTAATTGCGACCCAGATCGGCCGGGTCGATCGGCAGGTAGGGCACGCGCCATGCCTCGTCATTCTGCCTCTCGCGCGCTTCGAAGCCCTTCTTGATCGCGTCCTGGTGGCTGCCGGAAAACGCGGTGAAGACAAGTTCGCCGCCATAGGGGTGGCGCTGGTGAACGGGCAGGTCGTTGCAGTACTCGACCGTCTCGATCACCCGGTCGATGTCGGAGAAATCGAGCCGCGGGTCGACACCTTGCGTGTAGAGATTGAGCGCCATCGTCACGAGGCAGCAATTGCCGGTCCGCTCGCCATTGCCGAACAGGCACCCCTCGACCCGGTCCGCGCCCGCCATCAGGCCCAGTTCCGCCGCCGCGACCCCGGTGCCGCGGTCATTGTGCGTGTGGAGCGAGATGACGGCGCTTTCGCGTCTGGGCAGGTGACGGCAGAAATATTCGATCTGGTCGGCATAGACATTGGGCGTCGCCGCCTCGACCGTGGCCGGCAGGTTGAGGATGATCGGATGGTCGGGCGTGGGCTGGAGCACTTCCATGACGGCAGAAGCGACCTCGATCGAGAAATCGAGTTCGGCGGTCGAGAAAGTCTCCGGCGAATACTGGAAATGCCAGTCGGTCCCGGGGCGCCTCGCCGCTTCGTCGCGCAGGACTTTCGCGCCCTTGACCGCGATGTCGCGCACTTCCTCGCGGGTCATGCGAAAGACGATCTCGCGCCATGCCGGGCTGACCGCGTTGTAGAGATGGACGATCGCGCGATGCGCGCCTTCGAGGCTGTCGAAGCTGGTGCGGATAAGGTCCTCGCGGCTCTGCGTGAGGACCTGCACGGTCACGTCTTGGGGAATGTCTCCCGACTTCACTAGGCCGGAGATGAAATCGAATTCGGTCGCCCCGGCGCTGGGGAAACCGACCTCGATCTCCTTCACCCCGATTTCGACGAGAAGGTCGAAGAAACGGCGCTTCTTCACCGCGTCCATTGGATCGATGATCGACTGGTTGCCGTCGCGAAGATCGGTCGAAAGCCAGCGGGGCGCGGCCTCGATCAGGCGGCTCGGCCATTGGCGGTCGGGCAGGTCGATCTGCCCGAACGGGCGATATTTGGCTGATGGGTTCTTGAGCATGGAAAAGCTCGCTTCTGGATGTCGTGAGGATTGCGGCGGCGTCACCCTTGGGAGCGATGCCGCGGCTCGATCACGCGCGGCTCATCACGCCCAAGGGCGCATAAGTCGTAGAAGCGAGATGCCGGTCCGTATCATGAGGGGCGCCTTAAGCCGATTGCAGCGGCTTGCGCAAGGGGGAAGGGCACGTATCTTGCGCGGCAGGCGCTCTTCGCGGCAACAAAGAGCGCCTCAGCCGCAGCGTGCGTCGCGGATGATGTTCTGCGCATCGAGCATCAGGTTGAGCCGCGGATTGGTGGGGTCGGGCGCGATATAGCTCGAACCGGCCTGGATGAAGCGCACCTCGTTCGCGCCGCCGATCACCTCCATGATCTCGGCGCGGGTCGCATCGTCGGCTGCGCGGCCGAGATAGGGTGCCATGGCAGGCGCGTTGCAGAGCTTTGCTTCGGGGTCGGTCGCGGTGCCGGGGACATACGGGCCGGGCGCTGCGCCGGGCAGGGGCTGGGCGATGCGCGGGGCCTGGGTCGGCGCGGGCAAGGGCGAGGCGTCCTTGATCCGGGCGGCGAAGGCGTCGGCTGCGTTGCCGGTTTCGCCCGCCGGCTCCGGCGAACCGCAGGCGGCGAGCGCAAGAGCCAGAGGCACGATGACGGCGAACGGTGCGGGGATCGAAAGCGTGGTCATGGCGATGCTGCGTCCTTGGCAATTTCAGCGGCGCTCAAGCGCCCGCGAGGTTGCAGTTTGATGACATGCCCGATCTTGCGGCCTGCTCGAGGGTTTTCCCGCTATCTCCAGCGCAGGCGATCCTGCGTGAGCTGGTCCACGCTCGTCACGCCCATCAGGCGCATGCCGCGCTCGATCTCGTCCTTGAGGATGGAAAGCGCGCGTTCGACCCCGTCCTGTCCCGCCGCCGCCAGCGCATAGAGGTAGAGCCGCCCTCCCGATGCCGCATCGGCCCCCGCGCACAGGGCCTTGAGCGCATGGGTGCCGCGCCGCACGCCGCCGTCGCAGATGATCTCGATCTCGCCGCCCACCGCGTCGACGATCTCTGGCAGCTGGTCGAAGGGCGCGCGACTGCCGTCGAGTTGCCGCCCGCCATGGTTCGACAGCATGATCGCATCGGCCCCGATCTCTACCGCGCGGCGCGCATCAGCGGCGCTCATCACGCCCTTCAATACGAAAGTCCCGCCCCATTGTTCGCGGATCGCCGCCGCCGTGCCCCAGTCCATCGAGGTATCGAGCATCGTGTTGAAATAGTCCGCGATGCTCAGCGCCTTGCTCGATCCTTCGGCGACGTGCGTGTCGAGATTGGGCAGGCGGAATTTCTCGCGCAGGAGGTAGTCGAGCGTCCATTTGGGCTTTGTCGCGTAGGAAATGACGCTCGCGGGCGTGAAGCGGGGCGGGGTGGTGAAGCCCGAATGGAGGCAACGCTCGCGCTTGCCCGAAACGATCGTGTCGACCGTCAGCGCGAGCGCGTCGAAGCCCGCTGCCTGGCAGCGCTCGATCATGTGGGTGTTGAGCGACTTGTCCTTGTGGACATATAGCTGGAACAGCTTCGGCCCGCTGGTGAGCTGGGCAATCTCCTCGATGCTGCGGGTCGCGAGGCTCGATATGCCGAACCACAGGCCGAACTTCTCCGCCGCCTTCGCCACGGCGCGCTCGCCCTCCCAGTGGAACGCGCGCTGGACCGCGGTGGGCGAAAGCATCAGCGGGAGCGCCGATCTGCGCCCGAGGATGGTGCAACTCGTGTCGATCTCGGCCACCCCTGCGAGCACGTCGGGCACGAGGTCGCAGTTTTCGTAGGACGCGGTGTTGCGCGCCTTGGTCAGCTCGTCATCCGCCGCCCCGTCGATGTAATCGAACACGGGGAAGGGCAGGCGCTTCCTGGCAAGAAGGCGGAAATCATCGATGCGGTGGCAGTCGGAAAGGCGCATGGTTGCTGGCGACTGCCCGATTGAGATGCGCGTGTCGAGTGCGCCTATTGCTTCTCGAAAGCGACGCTGATTTCGAGCTCTACCTCGTCGCTGACCAGCGGGAGCGCGTAATCGACGTTGAAATCGGAACGCCTGATCTCGGTCTCCGCCTCGAAGCCGACGGTTTCCTTGCCATTGGTGGGGTTCGTCCCGGCGCCGGTGAACTCCGCCTCGAGAGTGACCGGCTTCGTGATCCCGTTGAGCGTAAGGTTCCCTTCGATCATCGCGGTCGTGCCGTCGACCGTGACAGAGGTCGAGACGAAACGCGCCGGGGCCGGGTCGGCTCCGAAGAAGTCGGGGTCTCCGCCATCCTTCCCCGGGCGCAGCAGGTGGTCGGTGAGTTCCGCGCTCGCAGTGGTGACCGAGGCGACGGGGATCGTCACATCGACCGCCGCCGCTTCGAGATTGTCGGGATCGAGCGCAAGCGTGCCGGTCACATCGCCGAAGATGCCGAAATATTCGTTGAATCCGAAATGGTCGACTTCGAACAGGACCAGCGAATGGTCGGGATCGGCGGCGTAGGTCCCGGCCGTCACGCGCTCGGGATCGGATGCACCGGGGACTTCGGGGCCCGCCTGCGCGAAGAGCGTGGGCGCAGCGGTGATTCCCCCGGCGACGAGGGCGGTCGTAGCGGCGGCGGCGAGAACGAGTTTCTTCATGCGATGACTTCTCCGGTCGGGATGCAACATTCGCTAAGGCAATAGCCCAAGACCGCCCCCGGTTCCGTCAGTTCTTCTCCTTGTCGACCAGCTTTCCTTCGCCGATCCACGGCATCATCGCGCGCAGCTCCGCGCCCGTCTTCTCGATCGGATGCGCCTCGGCAGCCTTCCTCGCAGCCTTGAGTTCGGGCTGCCCTGCGCGGTTGTCGAGCACGAAGTTCTTGACGAAGCGGCCCGACTGGATGTCGGCGAGAACGCGCTTCATTTCGGCCTTGGTCTCATCGGTGATGATCCGCGGACCCGTCGTGATGTCGCCGTATTCGGCGGTGTTCGAGATCGAATAGCGCATGTTCGCAATGCCGCCTTCATAAAGCAGGTCGACGATCAGCTTGGTTTCGTGGAGGCATTCGAAATAGGCCATTTCGGGCGCGTATCCGGCTTCTACCAGGGTTTCGAAACCGGCCTGGATCAGATGCGTGATCCCGCCGCACAGCACCGCCTGTTCGCCGAACAGGTCGGTTTCGCACTCTTCCTTGAAATTGGTCTCGATGATGCCCGAACGCCCGCCGCCGACGCCTGCGGCATAGGCGAGCGCGACATCGTGAGCGGAGCCGGATGCATCCTGGTGGATCGCGATGAGGCACGGCACGCCGCCGCCGCGGACATATTCGGAGCGGACCGTGTGGCCCGGACCCTTGGGCGCGATCATGATGACGTCGATATCCGAAGGCGCCTCGATCAGGCCGAAATGCACGTTGAGCCCGTGCGCGAAGGCGAGCGCGGAGCCCGGCTTCATGTGGCCGGCAAGGTCGTTTTCCCAGATGCCCGCCTGGTGTTCGTCGGGGGCGAGGATCATGAGGATGTCGGCCCACTTGGCCGCCTCGGTGTTCGACAGCACCTTGAACCCGGCGGCTTCGGCCTTCTTCGCGCTGGAAGAGCCTTCGCGAAGGGCGATGGCCACTTCGGTGACGCCCGAATCGCGCAGGTTCTGGGCATGGGCATGCCCTTGCGAGCCATAGCCGAGCACGGCGATCTTCTTGCCCTTGATCAGGGAGAGATCGGCGTCGGCATCGTAATAGACTTTCATTTCTCGTATTCCCCTCGTTCGGCGAAGCGCCGGGAAGCCTTGCCCCCGGCATATTGTGCTTGCGCGAGGCCTAGGCGGCCGGGCGCATCGTGAAAAGTGGTGTCACGCCCCTCCGGCGCCGCGCATCATGCCGACGACCCCCGACCGGCCCACGCTGACAAGGCCGAGTTCGCGCATCAGCACAATGAAGCTGTCGATCTTGTCGGGACTTCCGGTCAGTTCGAAGACGAAACTGTGCGTGGTGGTGTCGACCACCTTGGCCCGGAACAGTTCGGCGATGCGCAGCGCCTCGACCCGTTTTTCGCCCGTTCCCGCGACTTTTATAAGCGCAAGTTCGCGTTCGACATGAGGTCCGGCCGTGGTGAGGTCAGTGACCTTGTGGACCGGGACCAGCCGTTCCAGTTGCGCCTCGATCTGGTCGATCACCGCCGGAGGCCCGTTGGTGACGATGGTGATACGGCTGATCGCGTGGTCCTCGGTTATGTCGGCCACGGTCAGGCTGTCGATGTTGTAACCGCGCGCGGTGAACAGACCGGTGATCTTGGCAAGGATCCCCGGCTCGTTATCGACCGTGACGGTAAGGACGTGGCGCTCGGACGGCGCTTCGGCGATCTTCATTCCCATGACGGCGGCTTTCCTCAGACCAGAGCCTTGGCTTCGTCGTCCATCGTGCCGAGCACCTGGTCGCCGTAAAGCAGCATGTCGGTATGCGCCGCACCCGACGGGATCATCGGCAGGCAGTTCGCGTCCTTGGCAACGCAGCAATCGACGATGACCGGGCCGTCATGCGCGAGCATCGCCTCGATCCCGGCGTCGAGGTCGCCGCGATCGGTGATGCGGATGCCTTTCCAGCCATAGGCTTCGGCGAGCTTCACGAAATCGGGCAGGCTGTCGGAATAGCTGTTCGAATAGCGGCTTTCATAGGTCAGCTCCTGCCACTGGCGGACCATGCCCATGTATTCGTTGTTGAGGATGAAGATCTTGACCGGCAGGCGGTATTGCGAAGCGGTGCCGAGTTCCTGGATGTTCATCTGGATACTCGCCTCGCCCGCAATGTCGATCACCAGTGCGTCCGGGTGGCCCAATTGCGCACCGATCGCCGCCGGGAGCCCGTAGCCCATCGTGCCGAGCCCGCCGCTGGTAAGCCACTTGTTCGGCTCCGCGAAGCCGAAATACTGCGCCGCCCACATCTGGTGCTGGCCGACCTCGGTGGTGATGATCGGCGAGCGCTCCTTCGTCAGCGCGAACAGCCGCTCGACTGCCTTCTGCGGCATGATCGCGGCCGGATCCTTCCTCGACGTGTCGGGATAGGCGAGCGATTCGCGCGCCCGCCAGCCGGCGATGCGAGCCTTCCATTCGCCCAGATCCTGCCCCCTGCGCGAAGAACCCCACGCCTCGACCATCTGGCCGAGCGCTGTTGCGCAATCGGCGACGATGCCGAGTTCTACGGTGACGTTCTTGTTGATCGAGCTTCGGTCGATATCGATGTGGATCTTCTTCGAATTCGGGCTGAAGGCGTCGAGCCGACCGGTCACCCGGTCATCGAAGCGCGCGCCGATGCAGACCATCACGTCGCACTGGTTCATTGCCATGTTCGCTTCGTAGGTGCCGTGCATGCCCAGCATGCCGAGCCAGTCGGGATGGTCGTGGCTGAACGCGCCGAGGCCCATTAGGGTCGAGGTGACGGGCGCGCCCGTGAGATCCTGGAAGGCGCGCAGGAGCCTGCTCGCTTCGGGGCCCGAATTGATGACGCCGCCGCCCGTGTAGAGGATCGGGCGCTCCGCCGCCTCGATCATCTCGATCGCCTCGGCGATCTGTTCGGCGGGCGCGACCATCTGGGGCTGGTAGCGATGCGGGGCGGGCGCGGCGCGGCGCGACATTCCCGGCACGGCGATCTGTACGTCCTTGGGAATGTCGATCACGACCGGCCCGGGGCGCCCGGTCGTGGCGATGCGGAAGGCTTCCTCGACCGTCGCGGCGAGGTCGGCGGGGTCCTTCACGAGGTAATTGTGCTTGGTGCAATGGCGGGTGATGCCGACCGTGTCGGCCTCCTGGAAGGCATCGGTGCCGATCAGGCCGGTCGGGACCTGTCCGGTGATGACGACGAGTGGGATCGAATCCATGAAGGCATCCGCAATCCCGGTGACCGCATTGGTCGCGCCGGGACCGGAAGTGACGAGCACCACGCCCGGCTTGCCGGTCGCGCGGGCATACCCTTCGGCCGCATGCGCCGCGCCCGCTTCGTGGCGGACGAGGATGTGGCGGATGCTGGGGTGTCCGAACAATTCGTCATAGATGGGAAGCACCGCGCCGCCGGGATAGCCGAACACGAATTCGACCCCCTGCTCGCCAAGGCAATCCATCAACAGGGCGGCTCCCGAACGCTGCGCCACTTTACCAATCTCCCGAAATGAAACCGGCCCGAAGCGTGGGTCGCATCGGGCCGATCAGGATATCCAAAAGGAAGGATCCCTCGATCAGCCTGCACCATCTACGATAAGAAGGACGAGCATGACGTGGGCCTTTCACCTTTCCTTTCGCCACGGTCGGCCATTGCAGCCTTTCGTGACGGAACCGAAACCATGCGCCGCATTTCAGGCGACGCCGTGCGGAATGCGAGCTAGACGCCACAATCTAATGCGTCAACCCTTAATCGCGTAATAATCCTGCGAAAAGATTATCCGTAGTGATATTTTGAGATTCGCCGCTTTCGTGAACTGTCGGCCAGCCCGCGCCCGACTGGTGCCTCAGCCAGGTGAATTGCCGCTTGGCGTAATTGCGGGTCGCCTGCTGGCCGGCCGCGATCATGTCGGCGCGGCTCGTTTCGTCGGCAAGATAGGCGGCGATCTCGGGCACGCCGATCGCGCGCATGACGGGCAGTGCAGGGTCGAGATCGCGTTCGAGCAACGTCTCGACCTCGGCCACGGCGCCTCTGCGCAGCATCGCCTCGAAACGCTCGTCGCAGCGGCGGTAGAGCGCCTCGCGATCGGGCAGAAGCACCGCGGCGTGCAGGTCCACCTCCTCTGCGATCCCCCCGGTCCTGGCGCGCTGCCAGTCGGCGAGCGTGACGCCGGTCGAACGCTTGACCTCCAGCGCGCGCGCGATGCGCTGGCTGTCGGTCGGGGCAAGCTGGATCGCGCGTTCGGGGTCCTCGATCATAAGCGCGGCATGGGCGCTATCCACCGGCAGCGCGCGGACCACGGCGCGGATTTCGGGATCGATCTCGGGAATGGGGGCGATGCCTTCGAGCAGGACCTTGATATACATGCCCGTCCCGCCGACGAGGATCGGCAGCGCGCCGGCCTCGTGCGCGGCGTCGATCTCATCCTTCGCGCGGTCCGCCCACGCGGCGGCGGAGCAGGCTTCGGCCCCGTCCCATTCGTCGTAAAGGAGGTGTGGATGGCGCTCGCGCTCCTGCGGGCCGGGCGCTGCGGAGAGGATCGGGATGTCGCGGTAAAGCTGCATCGAATCCGCGTTTATGATCCGCGCCTCGCGCTTGCCCGTGTCCGTCCACGCATCCGCCAGCCGCAGCGCAAGAGCGCTCTTGCCGCTGGCGGTCGGCCCTGCAATGAGCGCGAGCGGGCGCGTATTCGCGCGGCCTTCGGAGGATTTTTCAGGAGATTGCCTGGTGCTCATAGCCCGGCTGATAGCAGAGACGGGGCCCCAGGGAACCGTAGAAGCGGGAACCGAGGAAGCGGCCCCCGCGCCCGGGCTGGAGGCGCGGCTCGACGCGGCGCTCGCAGCGTTTGCGAAGGCCGACATGCCGGTCGCGGCCGCGGTGATGCTGCAGCATTGCGACGGAGTGCTCCAGCTCTCCTTTGCCGATGCCGCCCCCGCGGCGGTGCTGGAAGTGATCGACGCCCATTTCGGCCCGTGCGACGCGCTGGTCGGGGCGCCGGCGACGGGGGGCGAGATCATCGTGCCGCACCTGTTCGTCTCGGACATGGATTCGACCATGATCGGGCAGGAATGCATCGACGAGCTGGCGGACTATGCCGGGATCAAGGACCAGATCGCCGCGATTACCGAACGCGCGATGCAGGGCGAACTCGATTTCGAAGCTGCCCTGCGCGAACGCGTCGCCCTGCTCGAAGGGTTGGAGGAATCCGCGATAGATCGCTGTCTTTCCGAACGTATCCGCCCCAATCCGGGCGCGGCGACGCTGGTCGCGACGCTCGCGGCGAAGGGCGCGCGCAGCGTGCTGGTGACCGGCGGGTTTCATCATTTCGCCGATCCCGTCGGCGAGCGACTGGGTTTCGACCGGGTGGTGGGCAACCGGCTCGCGGTGAAGGGCGGAGTGCTGACGGGCGAGCTCGAAGGGCCGGTAACCGATGCGGGCGTCAAGGCGCGCGTGCTGGATGAGGAACTCGCACAGCTCGGCAGCGAAGCGCACAGCCTCGCGACCGGCGACGGGGCGAACGATATCCCGATGATCGAAGCGGCGAGCTACGGTTTTGCCTATCGCGCCAAGCCCAAGGCGCGCGCGGCGGCGAACGGGCGGATAGACAGAGGGGACCTTACCGCGGTGCTGTCGTTGTTCGGCATCCCGCGCGCCGATTGGGTCGAAAGGGCCTGAAACGCGCCCGGCCGTTAGGCGCGGGCGGCGAAAGGGTTTTGATCCGGGACCGGATCCTGCTATTTACACGAATGTAAGTAGTGCGGTGTTAAGCGCCGCCTAGCGATCAAGGGGCCCGACCATGAGCAAGGCAATCGACTACACCTCTCTCACCGCAGCCGACGGCACGGTTCTGTGCCATCCGGCCCGGCCTGAGCCGCGTTATTCGCTCCCGCGCGCGGTGAAGAACTTCCAGCTCCTGATGAAGGACAAGGAGGATACGAGCCTTGTCTTCAAGATCTACGAATCGCTTCCCTCGAAGGATTTCCTGCCGCGGGTGAGGGCGCTCGCCCTGTCGGAGCGCGGGGAATTGCTGCGCCGGACCGAGCCGAGCCTGCCCGAAATCCTCGACGATCATGCCGCGCTGCGCCAGACGCCCAAGGGCAGTCTCGCCCATGCCTATTGCGATTTCATGGAGAACGAAGGCCTGTCGGCGGCGGGGCTGGTTGCCGAGGCGGAAAAGCTCGGCCGCGCGAAATATCCCGATCTCGTGCAATGGTTCGCCGAACGCTCACGCGATACGCATGATCTTTTCCATGTCCTCACCGGATATGGCCGCGACGCTCTTGGCGAGCAGTGCGTGCTGCTGTTCACCCACGGTCAGTCGCCCACGCATGGCCACCTGCTGATCGGTTATGCGGGCGCGGCCAACATCAAAAAGATGGCGTGGGGCTCGAAAGCTCCCGTCTTTGGCGCGGTGAACCAGGCGAAGCGCACCGGCAAGGGGGCGCCGAGCCTGATCGAACAGCCGATCCGCGAACTGCTCAAGCAGCCGCTCGACCGGGTGCGCAGCGCGCTCAACATCCCCGCGCCGACGAAATACCGCGAATGTCACCGCATCTGGCGCGAGGAGGGGACCGATCCCTATGACCTGCTTGCAAGCGGCCCGGCGAGCGAGGAGCCGGTCGCGGCCTAGAGCCAGCTTGAAATCTGCGACAGCGGCTTCTTGCGAAGCGCATGGGCGGGCACGCTCGCATGCGCGCCGGGGTGGCCGACCACCACGATCATCAGCGGCTTTTCCCATTCGGGCCGCCCGCATGCCTCGCGCAGGAAACCCATCGGCGAGGGCGTGTGCGTAAGCGTCGCAAGGCCCGCTTCGTGGAGCGTCGCGATCAGCATCCCGCACGCAATCCCGACGCTTTCGCTGACGTAATAGTTCTGCGTGACCCCGTCCTCCTCGATCCCGCCCTTTCTCTGCGCGAAGACGACGATGAGATAGGGCGCGGTTTCGAGAAAGGGCTTGTCCGCATCGGTGCCAAGATCGCTGAGCGCGGCGAGCCATTGCTCGCTCGCCTTGGGGTCGTCGCCGTCCTCGCCGTAAAACCGCCGCTCCTCGGCCTCCGCCGCCTGCCGGATCGCGCGTTTTTTCGCGGGCGAGGCGACGACTGCGAAATGCCAGGGCTGGTGGTTCGCGCCATTAGGGGCCGTCGCCGCTGCTTCGATCGCTGCCTCGATCACTTCGCGCGGGACCGGTTCGTCCGAGAAATACCGGCAGGTGCGGCGCTGTTTGAGCCGGTCGCGCATCGCCCGGGCGCGGGTGATGCTTTCCTCGTCTGAAAGGCGCGGCAGCGAATAGGGAACGGTTTCATGCGGTTTCATGCCTCCCTCTATCCGGGCAGCCCGCGCATTTGTGAAGTGGACTATTAACTGACAGCCATGTAAATAATGGCTCTCGCATGGAGGCCCAGATGACCCCGACCGATCTCCCGCTGATCGCGCCCGAACGCCGGGTTTCGGGCATTCGCCCGTTCAAGGTGCTCCACCATTTCGGCCGACTGGTCGAGGACAAGGAGGACACCGAACAGGTGTTCCACATCATCGAGGCGACCAAGGGCAGGCGCACCCACCGGCAGGCGCGCGAATTCATCCTGTCGGCTGAAGGCCAGCGTTTCCTTGCCGAAGGGCAGGACATTCCCGCCATGCTGGATGATCACGAACGCTGGGCCGGTCTGCCCGAAAACAGCGTTGCGCAGCGTTACATCGCCTTCATGAAGCGCGAGGGGCTCTCGGCTGCGGGGTTGGTCGCGGAAAGCCACAAATGGGCGCCGCCAGAGACGCTGCCGCGCGATCTTACCCAATGGTATTTCGATCGCCTGCGCGACACGCATGACCTGTTCCACGTCCTGACCGGCTATGGCCGCGATGCGCTGGGCGAGACGAGCCTGCTCGCCTTTTCCTATTCGCAGAACCACAACAAGGGGCTGCTCTTCATCGCCTATGCCGGCGCGCGGCAGATCGCCAAGGTTTCGGGCACGAAAGCCCCGCTGATGCGGGCGGTGCGCGAAGGGCAGCGCAATGGCCGTGCGGCGGCGAAGATCGCGCATGAGGACATCGCGGCGCTGATGCGAGAGGATATCGACGCGGCGCGGGCGCGGCTCGGGATCGCAAAGCCGGTGATCCATCGCGAATGCATCCGGATCCTCGAAGCCGAAGGCAATTTTCGCGAGGAACTGACGCTGGGCGGCGCGGAAGCGGCCTAGCGGTCCGCCTTGGCGATCACGAATTTGACGGACGACCAGATGTCGTCGAGCGCGCATTTCTTCGTGTCGACGAGCCCGAGTTCAACACCGATGCGCTGAACCTGAGCCTCGTCGAGCGCGGTTTCGCTGGCCGATTCCCCGTTCGGAAAGCTGACCCAGATCTGTCCGTCGCTTGCGATCTGCCCCTTGAGCCGCGAAAGCCTTGCCGAAAGGTGCGCGCCGTCCGTCACGAAGATATGGGCCGCGTCGATCCCCTCCGCCGGATCGGCCACGAAGACCAGATCGAGCGCGTATTCGTCGATTTCGTCCTGCACATGGTCCGGCATTCCCTCGAACCAGCAACGCTGCCCGTCGCGCAGGTTGAGCTTTCTTGCGAGCGGCGTTCCGGAGTGGCCGGCGCTCATCAGCTCTCCATCCAGTCCCTGAAGAAGCTCTCATGCGCCTCGCGCAGGCTTGCGAGGCTCTGGCCCAGCAAGGTGTCGCCGCCGACGGTGCCGATCCGGGTGAAGCCGACCAGTTCGGCCTCGGCGCTTTCCGGCCCCTCGGCGACGATGCGGTTGAAAGCCTCGGCGTTCTCGGGCGAGACGGTGACGACATAGCGCGCCTGGTCTTCGCCGAACCACCACTGCGCGGGTGTATAGGCGACATTGCGCGCAAGCTCGGCACCGAGACCCCCGGACAGCGCCATTTCCGCAAGCGCCACGGCGAGGCCGCCATCGGATACGTCGTGCACCGCGCTAAGCAATTGCTCGTCGATCAACCGGCGCACGATTTCTCCCGCGCCGCGTTCGGCCTCGAGATCGACCGGCGGCGCGCGGCCTTCCTCGCGGCCTTCGATCACGGCAAGCCAGAGCGACTGGCCGAGATGCGAGCGGGTCGGGTCGGGCGTCGCCCAGAATTCGGGCGCGACGAGGTAGATCGCATCGCCCGCCGCCTTGAAGGCGGGGGTGGTCATGCGGCCAGCGTCCTCGATTACGCCGACCCCGCCGATCGCGGGCGTGGGGAGGATCGCCGAGCCGCCGCCGGTTGCCTTGCTTTCGTTGTAGAGGCTGACATTGCCGCTCACGATCGGGAAATCGAGAGCGCGGCAGGCATCGCCCATGCCTTCGAGAGCGTGGACGAACTGGCTCATGATCTCGGGCCGCTGCGGGTTCGCGAAATTGAGGCAGTTCGTCACCGCCAGCGGCCGCGCGCCCACCGCGCACAGGTTCCGCCATGCCTCGGCGATGGCCTGCTTTCCGCCTTCACAGGGGTCGGCATGGACATAGCGCGGCGTGCAGTCGGTGCTGATCGCGAGCGCGCGATTGGTCCCGTGAATGCGCACCACCGCCGCATCGCCCCCGGTCTGGAGCGTGTCGCCCATCACCTGCGAATCGTATTGCTCCGCGATCCAGCGGCGCGAGGCAAGGTTGGGGGAGGCGAGCATTTTCAGGAGGTCCGCGCCCGGGTCCTTTGATTCCGGCACTTCGGACAGGCGCGGGATGTTGACCCACGCGCTGTATTCGTCGCGGGAGAGATAGGGCCGTTCATATTCCGGCGCATCGG
This sequence comes from Erythrobacter litoralis, assembly GCF_001719165.1. Taxonomy (NCBI): domain Bacteria; kingdom Pseudomonadati; phylum Pseudomonadota; class Alphaproteobacteria; order Sphingomonadales; family Erythrobacteraceae; genus Erythrobacter; species Erythrobacter litoralis. The sequence continues at coordinate 1,758,342 of NZ_CP017057.1, read as the reverse complement.
CGGCAAGGGGGCCCAGGGGAATGTCGCAAACGACTTCGCCGTTCCATTCGAGCACCATGTGCTGCGTGTCGGTGACCTCGCCGATGACCGCGAAATCGAGCTCCCACTTGGCGAAGATCGCCTCTGCCATGTCCTCCTTGCCGGGCTTCAGCACCATGAGCATCCGCTCCTGGCTTTCCGACAGCATCATTTCATAGGGCGTCATGCCCTCTTCGCGGCACGGCACCTTGTTCATGTCGAGCCGGATGCCGGCCTTGCCGTTCGTCGCCATTTCGACGCTGGAGGAGGTGAGGCCGGCTGCGCCCATGTCCTGGATCGCGACGATCGCATCGGTCGCCATCAGTTCGAGGCAGGCCTCGATCAGCAGCTTCTCGGTGAAGGGATCGCCGACCTGGACCGTCGGGCGCTTGGCATCGGCGTCCTCCTCGAAATCCGCGCTCGCCATGGTCGCGCCGTGGATGCCGTCACGCCCGGTCTTGGAGCCGACATAGACGATCGGATTGCCGACGCCGGTGGCTGCCGAATAGAAGATCCGGTCCGCGTCCGCGATCCCGACGGTCATCGCGTTGACGAGGATGTTGCCGTCATATGCGGGGTGGAAATTGGTCTCGCCGCCCACGGTCGGCACGCCGACGCAATTGCCGTAGCCGCCGATGCCCGAGACGACGCCGGAAACGAGATGCTTCATCTTCGGATGGTCAGGGCGCCCGAACCGCAGCGCGTTCATGTTCGCGACCGGCCGCGCGCCCATGGTGAAGACATCGCGCAATATGCCGCCCACGCCCGTCGCCGCGCCCTGATAGGGTTCGATGTAGGATGGGTGGTTGTGGCTCTCCATCTTGAAGATGGCCGCGAGCCTTTGCCCCTCCGGCCCTTCGCCGATATCGATCACGCCCGCATTCTCGCCCGGCCCGCAGATCACCCACGGCGCCTGCGTGGGCAGTTTCTTCAGATGCACGCGCGAGCTCTTGTAGCTGCAATGCTCCGACCACATGACCGAGAAGATGCCGAGCTCGACGAGATTCGGCTCGCGCCCCAGGGCATGCAGGACACGCTCGTATTCCTCGGGAGAAAGGCCGTGCTGTTCGATCGTCTCGGGGGTGATGGCAGTCATGTCGGGGCTCCTTGGCTGGGCCCTTTAGGTCACGCGGAGCGGGCCGCCAAGCCGCCTCTTCGGATGCGCTGGCGGTTCTCCCCGACCCACCAGGCGAGCGCGGTCAGCACGCCGAAGGCGACGAGCGCCTGCAGGTAGAGGAACGCGCCCGCCTCGGCCGGGTGCGGGGCGAACCAGTTGAAACCCTGAAGCGCAAGGAGCGCCGCCAGCAGGATGAGCGGCTGCCCGACCGGACCGCGCGTGCGCCCGAGGTAGAAGAAGAAGGCGGCGAGCGTGATCCCGATTTCGAGCGGCATGGCGATGAGCGGCCAGTCCCACAGGCCGAGCCCATAGGCAGGCGGCGATCCCGCCAGCGTGAGGTCGGGCGCATGGGTCAGCCAGTCGAGCACCCAGTGCGACATCACCACTGCGCCTGCAATCAGCCCGCCTGACGCATTGCGCTGCCACAAGGTGACGATCAGCGCGAACCCGATCGCCCAGGCGGCGCATCCGGCAAGGCTGTGCGTATAGGGCATGTGGTAGAGATCGAACGGGACCATCGCGGTCGCGCCCGGCTCCACCCGCATCTTTTCCACGCCGATCAGCGCGAGGGAGAAGAAACCCCAGTCCACCAGCTGCGCGGCTATGAACAGGGTGTCGAGCTTCGGGCTGCGCTCGCCAAGAGCGGCAGCGGCGAAGGCCGGTGCGAAGTGACCGATGAACATGGCTGCGACCCCTGTTCGAGCTATTCGGCGCCGAAAAAGCGCAGCGTCACCCATGTCGCGATCGCGCTCGTCGTGCCGGTGGCGAATGCGCCCCACATGATGTCGAGCACGCTGATCCTGGTCGCCCACACCTTGAACACGGCCTGCGAGGTCAGATCGAAGGTCGCATAGCACAGCGCGCCCAGCAGCACGCCGTTGAGCAGCGCATATCCGACCGATCCGCTTTCGATGCCCGGGCGAATCGCGAACCATGTCATCCCGGCGAGATAGAGGGCGTAGAACACGCCGGCGGCGGCCATGTTGAAATCCTCGGCCATGATTTCGCCGATGACCGGACGGTACAGATTGCCCGCCGCCCAGCGCAGCCACATCGCATCGAGCAGGCCGAACACGATTGCCGCGGCGACATAGGCCGTGATCCACTTCACCATTGTCTGCTTTCCCTGTTGCCCCAGTTCACTTCCAGTTCGACCGGGAGCCTTGACCGCCGGACGGGTCCCGGTCAATGCTTGGCCCATGGACGAGGGAAACAGCGCCGCGGACGGGGCGGCCGAAATCGGCAATATGAGTTTCGAGCAGGCGCTGGCCGCGCTCGAACAGGTCGTGCGCCAGCTCGAAAGCGGCGACGTGCCATTGGACGAATCGATTGCGCTCTACGAACGCGGCGAGAAACTGCGTGCAGCCTGCCAGAAGCGGCTCGACGCGGCGCAGGCGCGGATCGAGAAGATCGTGACCGATGCGGGTGGGCAGCCCACCGGCACCGCGCCGCTTGACGAAAGCCGCTGACATGACAGTGGTCGGAATGGATGGCGACCTGCTCGCCGACGGGCTCAAGCGCGTGCAGGCCGAAGTGGATGCGAGCTTCGACGATCTGCTGCCGGTGCCCGACGACACGCGCGCCCGGCTCGTCGAGGCGATGCGCTATGCGACGATCGGCGGCGGCAAGCGGGTGCGTCCGCTGCTCGTGGTGAGCACGGCGGAAATGTACGGGGTCAGCCGCGAGGCGGCGATCCGGGTCGGCACCGCGGTCGAGGCGATCCATGTCTATTCGCTGATCCATGACGACCTGCCCTGCATGGACGACGACGAACTGCGCCACGGCAAGGCGACCGTGCACAAGGTCTATGACGAGGCAACCGCGGTCCTGGCAGGTGACGCGCTCCACGCGCTCGCCTTCGATATCCTCGCCGATGCCGACACCAGCACCGATCCCTTCGTGCGGAGCGAGCTGATCGCAACTCTCGGCCACGCTTCGGGCATGAACGGCATGGCGGGCGGTCAGATGATGGACATGGTCGCCGACGAGGAAGGGGTCGATTACGACCTGCGCGCGGTGACCCGGCTGCAGCAATTGAAGACCGGCGCGTTATTGGGCGCGAGCGTCGAGATGGGCGCGATCCTGGGCCGCGTACCCATCGAGACACGAGCGCATCTGCGCGCCTATTCGCGCGACATCGGCCTTGCCTTCCAGATCGCCGACGACCTGCTCGACGTGATCGGCGACGAGGCGAAGGCGGGCAAGGCGCTGAGGAAGGACGAAGTGCAGGGCAAGCAGACGTTCGTTACCCTGATGGGCGTCGACAAGGCCCGCGAACAGGCCCGCGCGCTGGTCGACCAGGCGATCGCGCATCTTGCCAGCCACGGCAGCGAGGCCGATACGCTGCGCGCGCTCGCCCGCTTCATCGTGGAGAGAGACCGATGAAGGCGATCGCTCTCTCGCTGCTCGGCCTGTCGCTTCTTCCCGGTTCCTGCTTCGGCCCCGATCCAAACGACCCCATTCAGCGCGCGTCGGAACGACTGGTGGCGCGGTTCGACGTTCCTTCCTGTTCGAACGCCAAGCCCCTGCGCGGAGCTGGCGAAAGATTGAGGGACGAAAATGGCAAGGCGTACGGCAGCGGCATGACGTGGTCCTACGTCGCGGACGACGCCTGCCTTGCTGCCCTCGAAGCCGAGCTCGGTGCCTTTGGTTTCGTTGAGATGGATGCCGAAACCTACTTCCTGGAAGCAGGCGAGTTGTGGTCCGACGAGGTGAGATTCGGGCGCGCCGCAAACGGCAGGCCCGGCAATCTTCATTGGAAATATTCGACTTTCCGATGACACGTTTCATTCAATTTCCGGAGGCCTGGCCATGAAGGCGCCGCTTTTCGCCATATATGTCACGCTCGCCGTGGTGATCGCTGTCGTGCTGTTCGTCCTCATCCCAACGGGGGAGCCGGGCGACGCGCAACCCGACGTTCTCGACGAACAGATCATCCTCGTGCTCAACACGTTCGGGGTCGGCACTTGCGAGGAGGTCCGCGTCGTCGGGTCGTACAAGCGCACCGATGCGCAGGGCTTTCGCCAGATGCTCGCCTACAGCGCGCCGATGGATTGCGTCGAGGCGATGCGCGCAGCCGCCCTCGCGCGCGGTTTCGCCGAAGGGCAGGGCGGGACCTACGTGCTCGAGAACGCGGGCGCGCCCGAAGCGTTGACGATCTACACCGAACCGGGCGCCGCGCGCGGCGCGTTCGAATGGGAAAGGGCCGGACGATGACCAGCCGCATCGGAATCTATCCCGGCACCTTCGATCCCATCACGCGGGGTCATGCCGATATCATCCGGCGCGGTTCGAAACTGGTCGATCGGCTGATCATCGGGGTCACCACCAACCCCTCGAAGAACCCGATGTTCGAGACCGACGAACGTTTCGCCATGGTCGAACGCGAGGTGAACGCAATGGGCCTCACCAACGTCGAGGTCGTCGGCTTCAACGCGCTGCTGGTGAAATTCGCGCAGAAACAGGGCGCAAACGTCATCATCCGCGGCCTGCGCGCGGTCGCCGATTTCGAATACGAATACCAGATGGCGGGCATGAACCAGCAACTCGACGAGGAGATCGAGACGGTCTTCCTCATGGCCGACGTCTCGCTCCAGCCGATCGCGTCGAAACTGGTCAAGGAAATCGCGCTCTACGGCGGCGACATCTCCCGTTTCGTCAGCGCCGAGGTCGAGGCCGAAGTGTTCGAAAGGGTCAAGCTGATCGGGCTCAAGGGCGATTACTGACCGACCGGCGCGAGGCCGGACGGGGGACGCGGCTTCATCATTCATTGAAGTGTCAGGTGTGCGCCGTTAAGGAACGCCGCCAAACGAGGAACCTTTAAGACCCGTGCCCATGACAAAGACCCTGCAAGGCCCCGCGGCCCTGCGCCCTCTCGCGTCCCGGTCGGCTTTCGCCGCGTTGCTGCTGGCGGCCGCCTTTGCCGCGCTGCTGGCCCCGTCCCCCGCGCGCGCGCAGGACATGAACCAGGACCAGGAAGCCGAGGAACGCGAGGAAGTCGCGCCCACCGGCCCGCGCCTCTACGAACCTCTCAGTTATGACATGTCCGAGGACCGCGAGAACATCTGGGTGCTCGACCTTTCCAATGGCGAAAGGGTCTCGATCCGCCTGATGCCCGACTGGGCGCCGGACCATGTGGAACGGATCAAGACGCTTACCCGGCAGGGTTTCTATGACGGGGTGATCTTCCACCGCGTCATCGACGGCTTCATGGCGCAGAGCGGCGATCCGACCGGCACCGGGCAGGGCGGGTCCGAACTGCCCGACCTCGAAGCCGAGTTCAATTCCATGCCGCATGTGCGCGGAACCGTATCGATGGCCCGCGCGAACGAGGAAAACAGCGCGAACAGCCAGTTCTTCATCGTGTTCTACCCGCGCTTCAGCCTCGACAAGCGCTACACCAATTTCGGCCGGGTGATCGACAACATCGAAGCGGTGGACGCGATCCAGCGGGGCGAGCCGCCGCAGAACCCGACCCGCATCCTCCAGGCCTCGCTCGCCTCCGACAACGTGCCGCCGCCGACCTCCGCCGCGCCAAGCCGGATGGAGCAGGAGATCACCGCCGACATGCTAAGCTCGCCCGTCCAGCAATAGGCGGGTGCAGCGATAAGGCTGCGCGTTTCGGCCTTGCGCCGGGCGGGAATGGGATTAAGCGCACGCGCCATGCGTGTCGACCTCTTCGATTTCGAATTGCCGCCCGAACTGATCGCGCTGCGCCCGGTGCGCCCGCGCGATGCGGCGCGGATGCTGCTTGTGCGAGGGACGGACCCTTCCGCCCCGATCGAGGACAGGGGCGTGCGCGATCTGCCGGACCTGCTGAACCCGGGCGACGTGCTCGTCTTCAACGACACCCGCGTCATTCCCGCCCAGCTCGAAGGGCGCCGCAGGGACGGCGAGGCGAAAGTCGGCGCGACGCTCCACAAGCGGATCGACCTTCGCCGCTGGCAGGCTTTCCTGCGCAATGCGAAGCGGGTGAAGGAAGGCGACGCGCTGGTTTTCGGCGGCGGCGTCACCGCCATCGCCGAGGAGCGGCACGGCGACGGCTCGATGACGCTGTTATTCGAGGGCGAGGAGCCGGTCGAAGTGCTGCTGGACCGGGCCGGCACCATGCCGCTGCCCCCCTACATCGCCAGCAAGCGTGCAATCGACGAAGCGGACCGCGAGGATTACCAGACCATGTTCGCGGCGAAGGACGGCGCGGTCGCAGCGCCCACCGCTTCGCTTCATTTTACTCAAAGGCTGGTCGATGCGCTCGATGAGCGGGGGATCCTTCGCGAAACGCTCACCCTGCATGTCGGGGCGGGGACCTTCCTGCCGGTCAAGGCAGAGGACACCGAGGATCACCGGATGCACGCCGAATTCGGGATCATCCGAACCGAAGTGGCCGACCGGCTCAACGCCGTGCGTGCGGCAGGCAATCGGATCGTCGCGGTCGGCACGACCTCGCTGCGCCTGCTCGAAAGCGCCGCGCAGCCCGACCGCACCATCGCCCCGTTCGAAGGCGACACCGACATCTTCATAACGCCGGGCTACGCCTTCAACGCGGTCGATGGCCTCATGACCAATTTCCACCTGCCCAAATCGACGCTGATGATGCTGGTGAGCGCGCTGATGACGCGCGAGCGGATGATGGCTGCCTATGCCCACGCGATCGCGAACCGATACCGCTTCTATTCCTACGGCGATTCCTCTCTGCTTCTGCCCGGAGGGTGAACACCGCCCCCCGCACACCCTTGCAATCCGGCGCGGCCCTGCCACACCGGGCGCGTGAGCGACACCATCCTGAAAATCGAGAATCTGTCCAAGGTCTACAGCGGCGGCGTGCGCGCCCTCGACAATGTCGACCTTGAGATCAAACGCGGCGAAATCTTCGCCCTGCTGGGACCGAACGGGGCGGGCAAGACGACCCTGATCGGCGCGGTTTGCGGGCTGGTCCGGCCTACCTCGGGCACGATCACCGCCTTCGGGCACGACATGGTTTCCGACTGGCGCGCGGCGCGGCGACGGATCGGGCTCGTCCCGCAGGAATTGTCGACCGACATGTTCGAACAGGTCCAGCATGCAGTCGCCTATTCGCGCGGGCTGTTCGGCCGCTCGCCCGACAAGGCGCGGATCGACGAGATCCTCAGATCGCTCAGCCTCCATGAAAAACGCGCGGTCCAGATCCGCGCGCTTTCGGGCGGGATGAAGCGCCGGGTGCTGATCGCCAAGGCTCTCGCCCACGAACCCGAATTGCTGTTCCTCGATGAACCGACCGCGGGCGTCGATGTCGAATTGCGCAAGGGGATGTGGGAACAGATCGCGGCGCTGCGCGAACAGGGCGTGACGATCATCCTGACGACGCATTACATCGAGGAGGCCGAGGAAATGGCCGACCGCGTCGGCATCATCAGCGGCGGGCGCATCCTGATGGTCGAGGACAAGGCGGCGATCATGGAGCGGCTCGGCACGACCGAAGCCGTGATCGCGCTCGCAACGCCGCTCGATTCGCTGCCCGAGGGGCTGGGGCGCTTCCCGCTCGAATTGCGTGCAGGCGCAAACGGGGCAGCCAGCGAACTCGTCTATCGCGGCGGCGACGGCAAGGGCCGCGGCCGGGCGGAGATCGCCGAGCTGACAAAGGCGCTGGTTGCGCTTGGCATCGACTATGTCGGCATCGACATCCACGACAGCTCGCTCGAGGACATCTTCGTCTCGCTTGTCGGCGAACAGGGGAACGGCGCATGACTTTCGGATTCAATGCGCGCGGGGCGTGGTCGATCTATCGCCGCGAACTGATGCGTGCCTTTCGCACTGCCTTCCAGTCGATCCTGTCGCCGGTGCTGACCACCTCGCTCTATTTCATCGTGTTCGGCACGGTCATCGGCGGGCGGATGGAGCCGGTCGACGGGGTGGCCTATGGCGCCTTCATCATTCCGGGCCTGCTGATGCTGACCCTGCTGGGCGAGACGACGAGCAATTCGTCATTCGGCATCTACATGCCGCGCTTTACCGGCACGATCTACGAATTGCTTTCCGCGCCCGTGGGCGTTGCCGAAACGCTGATCGGGTTCGTCGGGGCGGCGGCGACGAAGGGCCTGATCCTTGCAGGCATCATCCTGCTGACGGCGACCTTCTTCGTCGATTACACCATCGCCCATCCGTTCTGGGCGGTGGGCTTCATCGTGCTCGTCATCGCGAGCTTTTCGCTGTTCGGGTTCATCCTCGGCATCTGGGCGGACAGTTTCGAGAAGCTGGGGATCATCCCGCTGCTCATCCTCACCCCGCTGACCTTTCTGGGCGGGACTTTCTATTCCATCGACGACCTGCCCGCGCCGTGGGATTCGCTCGCACTGATCAATCCGATCGCCTTTCTCGTCAGCGGGCTGCGCTGGACGTTCTACGGCACGTCCGATGTCGCGATCGGGGTTTCGCTTGGCCTTACGCTCGCATTTCTGGCGGCGTGCGTCGCGGTGATCGCGGTGATCTTCCGCACCGGGTGGCGCCTGCGCGAATGATCGCCGTTCGTCGGTCCGGATCTGCCTTTCGACAAATCTGAATCGGGCGTTCACTTGCGTGCAAGCTCGCCTGTCATAGCTGCGATTCCGCGACCCCGCTCAAGGGGTTGCCTATGCAGAGGGAACAATAATGAAAAGTACCGCCATTCGCGCGGGCCTGGCTGTCGCCATGCTCGCGACCCCTTCGCTCGCCTTCGCGCAGGACCAGGGCAACAAGCCCGAAGTCACCGTCGGCGCGCAGGCCGGCTACCACGATCTCGGCATTTCGGACGAAGTGTTCGACATCACCGGGATCGAGGTCGATGACGCCAGCCCGATCTTCGGCGGCTTTGTCTCGGTCGACTTCCCGCTCTCCGACGCGCTCTTCGCCGGCGTCGAAGGCAATGCCAATTTCGGCACCGACGCGCTCGATGCCGATTACGGCGCCTCCGCGCGGCTTGGCATCCGCACCGAGAACGGGACCAAGTTCTATGTTCGCGGCGGCTACCAGTGGGTCGATATCGACTATGCGAACATCCTCGACGTGCCGGACGATGCAGTCCCGGCCGGGCTCGATTCGACTTTCGGCGACTACCTTGTCGGCGTCGGCATCGACCTGCCGCTTGGCGGGGTGAGCCTGCGCGGCAATGTCGACACGATCGCCTTCGACACCGTCCGCGCGACTGCGGGGGTCGGCTTCCGCTTCTGAGCTGTCGCTTGCGAGGCAAAACCGGGGGCGCTCGCCGTGTGGCGGGCGCCCCTTTTCGCGCGCGGCAGGTGACAGCGCGCCCGCGCGCGGCTAGCGGCGCTTGCATGACCGCTCCCCGTTTCAAGTTTACCCTCCATGCGACCGACGGAAAGGCACGCACCGGCACGATCGCCATGCAGCGCGGCGAGATCCGCACGCCCGCCTTCATGCCGGTCGGCACGGCGGCGACGGTAAAGGCGATGAAGCCCGAGACCGTGCGCTCGACCGGTGCCGACATCATCCTTGGCAACACCTATCACCTGATGCTGCGCCCCGGCGCGGAGCGGGTCGCGCGGCTTGGCGGTCTTCATCATTTCATGAACTGGGAGCGCCCGATCCTGACCGACAGCGGCGGGTACCAGGTGATGAGCCTTTCGGACCTCAGGAAGCTGAGCGAGGAAGGGGTCGAATTCCGCAGCCATCTCGACGGGTCGAAGCACATGCTCACCCCCGAACGCTCGATGGAGATCCAGCGCCTGCTCGGCTCGGACATCGTCATGGCCTTCGACGAATGCCCGCGCGCGGATCGTCCCCGCGACGAAATCGCCGAAAGCATGGAGCTGTCGATGCGCTGGGCGAAGCGCAGTCGCGAAGGCTTCGATTCGGGCGAAGACCATGCCGCGCGCGCCGCCCTGTTCGGAATCCAGCAGGGCGCGCTCGATGAAGACCTGCGGCGCGTTTCAGCGCAAAAGCTGACGGATATCGGTTTTGACGGATATGCAGTCGGCGGGCTTGCCGTGGGCGAGGGGCAGGAGGCGATGTTCGGCGTGCTCGACTATGCGCCAGGCCAGTTGCCGCACGATCGTCCGCGCTACCTGATGGGCGTGGGCAAGCCCGATGACCTGGTCGGCGCGGTCGAGCGCGGGATCGACATGTTCGACTGCGTGCTGCCCACCCGATCCGGCCGCAACGGCCAGGCGTTCACCTGGGACGGGCCGCTGAACCTGCGCAATGCCCGCCATGCCGAGGATACAGGTCCGCTGGACGAGCGCTGCACCTGTCCGACCTGCGCGAACTACAGCCGCGCCTATCTCCACCACCTCCACAAATCGGGCGAAATCCTGGGGGCGATGCTGGTCACCGAGCACAATCTCGCCTTCTACCAGCAGCTGATGCAGGCCATGCGCGCGGCGATTGAAGAGGCCCGTTTCGCCGCTTTCGCGAGCGATTTCCGGCGGGATTACTGCAAGGCCTAGGCTTTACTTGTCCGCTTCGCCGGATAAGCTGCCTCCAAGTCGCAAACGGGGGCAAACACATGAAATCTCTGGTCAAAGGCCTCTCCGGCCTTCTCGCCGGCGCGGCGCTTTGCGCGCTCGCCGTTCCCACATCCGCGCAAGGCGCGCCGACAGCCCCTGCGGGCGCGAAGGACGACCTCGACAAGACCGCCGAACGCTTCGGCATCCGGGCCTCGGTGCTCGACATCAGCCTTTCGCCCTCGGGCCGCAAGCTCGCGTGGATCGCAACGGGGCCGAACCACACCGAGGTGCTGCGCGTCTACGACCTCGACAGCGATGCCGGCATCCAGACCATCGCTGGCAATTCCGAGATCATCGCCGACCTTGCGCGCTGCGAATGGGCGACCGAGGTTCGCATCGTTTGCCAGGTCCACGGCATGGCCAAGACCGGCGACGGTCTGCTGCTGCCCTTCACTCGGATGTTCGCGATCGACGAAGACGGGTCCGAAATCGACCAACTGACCGAGCGACAGGACTGGAGCGCAATCGGCTTCAATCAGGATGGCGGCAACATCGTCGCGCTCGACGTGGCGGGTGAGCCGGGCCAGATCCTGATGACCCGCGAATGGATCAAGGAGGTGGAAATCAACACCCGCCTCGCCAACGACAAGGAAGGGCTTGGCGTCGACCGGATCGACGTCGAAAGCGGCAAGCGCAAGGTCGAGGAACAGCCCGACGACGGCGCAGTGTCCTACCTCGCGGACGAGAACGGCGCGGTCCGGTTCAAGACGCGCGGCCTGTTCGACGGGCGCGGATATGACACGGGCGAGCGGGTCCACATGGTCCGCCGCAAGGGCGAGTCGAGCTGGGAGACGCTCGAGGGCGTGACGCTTGGCGGGGCGGCGGTTCCCGGCTTTTCGCCGGTCGCTGTCGACGGGGAGCGCGACGTGCTGTTCGCCTATGTCTCAATCAACGGCTATCGCGCGCTGATCGAGATCCCGCTTTCCGGCGCCCCGCAAGCGAAAATCCTTGCCGCGCGCGACGATGTCGATGTCGACGGGCTCATCCGCATCGGCCGCCAGCGCCGCGTTGTCGGCGTGAGCTATGCGACCGAAAAGCGCGACGTCGAATATTTCGACGAGGAACTCGCCGAATTCGCCGCCGCGCTCGCCAAGGCGCTGCCGAACCAGCCGCTGATCGACATCGCCGGGGCAAGCGCGGATGAAAGCCGCCTGCTCGTCATCGCGTCCTCCGACACCGACCCGGGAACGATCTACCTCTACGACAAGGCCAGCCGCCAGCTCGAGGAGCTTCTCGCGCTGCGCGAATTCCTCGTCGGCGTGCAGATGGGGCGGATGCAGCCCGTGACTTTCCCCGCCGCCGACGGGACCGAAATCCCGGGCTACCTCACCCTGCCGGCGGGTTCGGATGGCAAGGGCCTGCCCGCCATCGTCCTACCCCACGGCGGCCCGGCGGCGCGCGATTACTGGGGGTTCGACTGGCTGGTGCAGTTCTTCACCGCGCGCGGCTATGGGGTGCTCCAGCCCAATTATCGCGGCTCTGCCGGTTATGGCGAGGCATGGTTCGGCCGCAACGGCTACCAGGCGTGGGACGTGGCGATCGGAGACGTCAACGACGCCGGGCGCTGGTTGGTCGAACAGGGCATCGCCGATCCTGAACGGCTCGCGATCGTGGGCTGGTCCTATGGCGGCTATGCAGCGTTGCAATCGCAGGTGGTCGATCCCGATCTCTTCAGGGCGGTCGTGGCGATCGCTCCGGTCACCGATCTCGAGTTCCTGCGCGACGAGGCGCGGCGCTACACCGGCTTTCGCGCGCGCGACGATCAGCTCGGCAACGGCCCGCACATCGCCGCCGGGAGCCCGCAGCGCCACGCCGACCGCTTCAAGGCGCCGGTCGCGCTGTTCCACGGCACGCTCGACGGCAATGTCTCGGTGCGCCATTCGCGGGCCATGGCGGACGCGCTCAGGGACTTGGGCAAGCCCGTCTCCTATACCGAGTTCGAGGATCTTGAGCACAGCATCGACGACAGCAGGGCGCGGGCCGAGATGCTGACCGAGATCGACCGCTTCCTCTCCGGCGCGTTCGCCGGGTGACGTCGGCGCGCAAGGCTTTTCCAAGCCTCTCGACAAACGCTCCGCTTCGCGCCAAGGCCTCGCCATGACAGACGTGCCAGCCAAGCCGCCCGAGGAATGCGAAACCATGATCGAGGTGCGCGTCGGCGTAGATGCGACCGACCGCGAATTGATGGACCTGCTCGACCGCCGTTTCGGATACATGCGTGCCGCCGCGCGGATCAAGCAGGAACGCGGCGCCGTGCGCGACGAGGATCGCAAGGCTTATGTCATCGCCGCCGCGGTCAAGGATGCCGAGACGCGCGGGCTTCCCGCCGACGTGATCGCGGATCTGTGGGAGCGGCTCGTCGAGGGCTCGATTCGCTACGAATTCACCGAATGGGACCGGATCAGGGACTGACCTTTTCCCTGAGGAAATCGGGCAGGCGCGCCTCCTTCTCCTGCGGCTTCTTCTGACGGATCGAGCCTGCGAGCTTTGCGATCCGTTTCTCCCACCCAGAGAGGCGTTTTGCGGCCTGCTTTTCGTCGCAGGGGCCGAGCGCCAGCATCCGCACCGGGGCAAAGCCGCAGAAACCGAGCACCTGCCCCTTCCAGCGGCGCACCAACGGGTTGCCGTAATACCAGCGCAGCACGAAAGGCGGGGTGTCCATCGTCGCGATCACGTCCGCGGAGCGGCCCGCCATCAACTTGTCCCACCACGGATCGTCGTCGTGATAGGCGAAGGTGAATCCGGGGAGGAACAGGCGGTCGACGAGGCCCTTCAGTTCCGCAGGCTCGCTCCCCCACCACATCGGGAAGCCGACGACGAGATGATCGCACGCATCCAACGCCTCGGCGAGGCGGGCTATGTCCGGTTCCCATTGCGTGCGCACGCGGTATCCGTGCCGCAGCACCGGCGTGAAGGCGAGGTCGCGAACCGCGACGCGCGTCACCGTTGCCCCGGGGGGCAGGGCGCGTTCGTAGGTGTCGAGCAGATGGGTGGTGAGGCGGCCCTCGTCAGGATGGCCGTCGATGATCAGCACGTTCATGGATGATCCCCCTTTTCGGGCGGAGTGATCGCAAACAGTGCCGCGGATGGAAAGCGCAAAAGAAAAGGGCGGCCCGCAAAGGACCGCCCCGTTTCTTTCGCAGCGCGCGGAAAATCAGCGCGAATAGAACTCGACCACGAGGTTCGGTTCCATGGTGACCGGATAGGGCACCTCGTCGAGCTTGGGCACGCGCGTGAAGGTCACCTTGTCGGTGCCGTCGGGCGCGACATAGTCGGGAATGTCACGCTCGGGCAGGCTCTGCGCCTCGATGACGAGCGCCATTTCCTTGGCCTTGGAACCGAGGCTGATGACATCGCCCACGTCCACGCGGCGCGAGGGGATGTTGCACTTCACGCCGTTGACGTAGATGTGGCCGTGATTGACGATCTGGCGCGCGGCAAAGACGGTCGGCGCGAACTTGGCGCGATAGACGATCATGTCGAGCCGGCGTTCAAGCAGGCCGATCAGGTTCTGGCCGGTGTCGCCCTTCATCCGGGCGGCAGCCTTGTAGGTGCCGTGGAACTGCTTTTCGGTGACGTCGCCGTAATAGCCCTTGAGCTTCTGCTTGGCGCGCAGCTGCAGGCCGAAATCGCTCATCTTGCCCTTGCGGCGCTGGCCGTGCTGGCCGGGGCCGTAGGAACGCTTGTTGACGGGGGAATTCGGGCGACCCCAGATGTTTTCGCCCATCCGGCGGTCGAGTTTGTACTTGGCGCTCTTGCGCTTCGACATAAGTCGTGTCCTTCAAATATGCTGATCCACCCCAGCGGTGGACATTCAACCCGGCATCGCACCGTCGAGGCCTTATCCTCGACGCGGCCACCGCTTCACCGGGGTGCGGGGCCCATTTGCGAAGGCGCGCATTTAGCAGGATTGTGCCCCCGGTCAAGTCGGCATGGAGCGCAAGATCCCGGCGCTGGATGAAGTTCGATGGGGAAATCGTGAGGCCGACCCGCGGCTTTTCCGCCTCGGCCATCGCGTCCTTCCACTGATCCGCCGTCAGGCAGACGTTCGGATCGCGCCAGCGGTCAAGGCAAGGGACGCGTTCGCCATCATCATCATCATCCTGCACGGCTGATTGGCGATCCCTGACGGCGGACGCCCCCGGACGCCCAGCCGATCAGCGGCGCTGGTTGAACTCGCGCCATTCATCGGCGGTCTTGCACACGCGCGTGCCCCGGCGGCTCGACATGTCGAGGCGGATGCGGCGGCAGATGCGCTTCTCCTCCTTTGCCTCGGGCAGCGTTTCGTCCTGGGCTTCGCTGGCTTGCGAAGGGGCCTTCCCGCCCTCTTCGTTCGTCGGTGCCTGTACCTCTGCCTCTGCCTCGGATTCGGAAGCGTCCTGAGGCGCGGCAAGAGCGGGAGCGGCAAGCAGCGTGCATGCGGCGAGGGCCGCAAGGCGGAGGCGAGCAAAATTCATGAAGGAATCCGTCTGGTTAGGTAGGGAATGGCGACGGGCGTGGGTCTAGCGGGCGTGGGGATTAGTGTCCATGCCGGTCGGCTCGAACGTGGTTCTAGCGCCTCGGTTCGCGTTCGAGCGTGCTCAATATGCCGCGCAAGGTGCGCACTTCGAGATGGTTCCAGCCCGGCTTGGTCAGCACGCTGCGCAAGGTCCGGCGCGTCGCCTCGGCCCGGGTTTCGGGAAGGAAATAGCCCTTGGGCTCCAGCATCCGTTCGAAATGGGCGACAAGCCCGTCAAGCTCGTCCTGCGGGGCGGGGGGAAGCGCGTCCTCGGCGGTGGGCTGGACGAGGTTTTCCACCGCGCGGCCATCGGCCTCGGCCAGCTCGCGCCCGATCCGCGACCATTCATAGGCGACGAGGATCACCGCCTGCGCGAGATTGAGCGAGCCGAATTCGGGATTGATCGGGACGGTCAGGATATGCCGGGCGAGCGCGACGTCTTCGGTTTCCAGCCCCGATCGTTCCGGGCCGAACAGGACCGCATGGCGGCCTTCATGGGCATGGATCAGCCGCGCCGCCCCGTCCGCGCCGACGACGGGTTTCGTCACGCCGCGTTTCCTGACGGTGGTGGCATAGACATGGGCGCAATCCGCGACCGCTTCGGCAGTGGTCTCGTAGACCTTTGCGCGGTCGAGCACCGTGTCCGCACCCGCCGCCGCCGGACCGGCCGACGGGTTGGGCCAGCCGTCGCGCGGGGCCACGAGCCGCATTTCGGTCAGCCCGAAATTGAGCATGGCGCGCGCCGCCTTGCCGATGTTCTCGCCCAATTGCGGGCGCACCAGCACCACGACGGGCCTGCGATCCTCTGCCATGGCCCTGTCAGTTCCCCCCTTTTCCGGTGCCCGATGTCTTCGCTTCGCCGGCTTCGGTGACAGTGCTGGCGAATTCCTCGAAATCGCGCGCTTCGGAAAAGTCGCGGTAGACGCTGGCGAAACGAATATAGGCGACCGAATCGATCTGGCGCAGCCCGTCCATCACCAGTTCGCCGATCTTCGCCGAAGCGATTTCGGATTCGCCCGCGGTTTCGACCTGGCGCTGGATACCGCTCACCAGCTGGTCGATCTGTTCCTGCGCGATCCCGCGTTTTCGGCAGGCGAGCGCGACCGAGCGTTCGAGCTTGGCCCGGTCGAACGGCTCACGCCGCTGCGGGGCGCCACCGGCCCCGGCCTTGACGATCGTGACCTCGCGCAGCTGGACGCGTTCGAAAGTGGTGAAGCGCGCGCCGCATTTGGAACATTGTCGCCGACGCCGGATCGCGGACCCGTCCTCTGCGGGGCGCGAATCCTTCACCTGGCTGTCCTCGTGGGCGCAGAAGGGGCAGCGCATGTTTCGTGTCGTTCTCTCGCGGTGCGCCCGTGGGCGTCACATGCCGGGATAGACCGGGAAGGCCCGGCACAATTCGGAGACGCGCGAACGCACGCTTTCCTCGACCTGCGCATCGCCTTCGGGGCCGTTCTTCGACAGGCCGTCCACGACCTCGGCGATCAGCTTGCCCACGGTGCGGAACTCCGCCGGGCCAAAGCCGCGCGTCGTGCCCGCCGGCGTGCCGAGCCGGATGCCGGACGTGACGAAGGGCGAACGCGTGTCGAACGGGATGCCGTTCTTGTTGCAGGTGAGCCAGGCCCGATCGAGCCCTTTTTCCGCATCCTTGCCGGTCACGTCCTTGGCCGACAGGTCGACCAGCATCGAATGGTTGTCGGTCCCGCCCGAAACGATGCGCAGCCCGTTCTCCTCGAGGCTCGCGGCAAGCGCACGGGCATTTTCGACGATGCGGTGGGCATAGTCCTTGAATTCGGGTGTGAGAGCCTCGCGGAAGGCGACCGCCTTGGCCGCGATGACATGCATCAGCGGGCCGCCCTGAAGCCCCGGAAACACCGCCATGTTGAGCGGCTTGGTGAACTTCTCGTCGTTCCACAGGATGATGCCCGAACGCGGCCCTCGCAGGCTCTTGTGGGTGGTGGACGTCACGATGTCGCACAGCGGAAAGGGCGAGGGATGCGCTCCCCCGGCGACAAGGCCCGAGATGTGGCTCATGTCGCACAGCAGGATCGCGCCCACTTCATCGGCGATGCGGCGGAAGGCCTCGAAATCCCAGGTCCGCGAATAGGCCGTGCCGCCGCAGATGATGAGCTTCGGCTTGTGTTCGCGCGCGATCCGGGCGACCTCGTCCATGTCGATCCGTTCGTCGCCTTCGCGCACGCCATAGCTGACCGGGTTGAACCACTTGCCGCTCATGTTGACGGGCGATCCGTGGGTGAGGTGGCCACCGGAATTGAGATCGAGGCCCATGAAGGTGTCGCCGGGCTGAAGCAGGGCGAGGAACACCGCCTGGTTCATCTGCGAGCCCGAATTGGGCTGCACATTGGCGAAATTGCAGCCGAACAATTGCTTGGCGCGCTCTATCGCCAGCGTTTCGACCACGTCGGCATAGTCGCAGCCGCCATAATAGCGCTTGCCCGGATAGCCTTCGGCATATTTGTTGGTGAAGACGCTGCCCGTCGCCTCGAGCACGGCGCGGCTCGCGATGTTTTCGCTGGCGATGAGTTCGATCTTGTCGCGCTGGCGGCCCAGTTCCTTGGAGATGGCCGCGGCGATTTCCGGATCGGCGGTGGCAAGATCGTCATTCCAGAACGCGTCCATTGCGGGCGTGTCGACGATTTGGGCGGGAGCGGTGCTCATATCGGGGGCCTCCTTGGGGGGCGTTACTGGTGAGTTTCGATGCGGTCTGCGGCGAAGGGCGGGATGCCGAGCTTCGCCACGCGGCGGCGGTGGCGGCCTTCGGGTTCGTCCGCATCCGCGAATTCGGTCGACAGGAACGTCGCAACGCAGCTCTTCGCCATTTCGATCCCGATCAGCCGCGCGCCCAGGGCGATCACGTTCGCATCGTTGTGTTCGCGCGCCAGCGCTGCGGAAAGCGGTTCGGACACGGTCGCGCAGCGCACCTGCGGATGGCGGTTGCAGCTCATCGAGATGCCGATGCCACTGCCGCACAGGGCGATGCCGTATTCGGCCGTGCCCTCGGCGATGACTTCGGCCAGCTTGTAGCCGTAATCGGGGTAATCGACGCTCACGCCCTCGTCGGGGCCGAGGTCGGCGACTTCGTGGCCTTCATCGATCAACCACTCGGCAAGCTGGGCCTTGAGGTCGGTCGCGGCATGGTCTGAGGCGATGGCGATACGCATGGCGCCTACATAGAGGCTGATGCGCCAACACTCCACCCCGCGCGCGCTTTTTTGCCCCTTGCAAACGCTCCCCTTGCACAAGGCGAGCGAAGGCTTGCGCAAAGGTGCAGAACATGCACTCTACCCCCTTCACGCATTCTCCCCCATGCCGGAGACAGCCATGCGAAACCGCCCCTTTCCGCTTGCCCTGATCGCAGCCTGTTCGCTGTTGTTCGCGCCGGCCGGGCTGCTGGCCGAGGAGGGACGCGAGGCGGAACGGGTCAGCCGCGCATCAGCGCTCGCGCCCGGGCACGGTGTCGTGATCCTGTCGGTCAGGAGCGAGCTTTATCTTCTCGATGAACTCAATGTCTGGTTCGTGCGCGAAGGGGGAAGCATCGCCAATCAGGAGGATCTGGTCCGCTTCACCCGCAGCCAGAGCGCGCTCGTCTTCGGCAACCACACCACGAAATACAAGGTCCGCGCCTATGCGCTTCCCGCCGGGCGCTGGCGGCTCGCGGGGCACGGCGTACGCTGCGAGAAGGTACCTGCGCCGGACGAGCGCTGTCTTGTCGATGTCAAGGTGCTCGGCATCGGCCAGACGGTGAGATTTCCCAGCCGCGGCTATGACGAGGATGCGCCGGTCTTCGAAGTGCGGGCAGGGGCGCTGACCAATGCGGGCGACTGGGGACTGACGGCGCGCAACACGATCGAATGGTCGCAGATCCCCGCCGACGAAGCGCGCAGGTGGGAACGCCGCCTTGACGCGCTCCCCGATGGACCGCCGGTCGAGGTGCCCGAGGGATACCGGCTCAGATACGGCCTTTCGCCGCGCAGCTATCAAGACGACAAGAACCGGCGCTATTGAAAGAAACGGCATGGAACTGCGCATTCCCCCGGTCGTGCAGGTTGCGCTTGCCATCGCGTTGATGGCGGGGATCGGTCAGGTCGCGCCCGCGCCGGCGTTTCATCTGCCCTGGCTGACCGCGCTGTTGGCGACGGGTGCGCTGCTGTTCCTCCTCGCCCCGGCGGTGAACTTTTCGCGGGCGCGCACCACGGTTGACCCGATCCATCCGGAGCGGGCGGAGAAACTGGTGGTCGCAGGGCTTTACCGCATCACGCGCAACCCGATGTATGTCGGCATGGCGCTACTGCTGGGCGCGGTCGCGGCGTGGGATTTCGCCTGGGGGCACATCGCCGTGATCGCGCTGTTCGCGTGGTGGATGACGCGCTTTCAGATCATGCCCGAGGAGCGCGCGCTCGAAACCCGCTTCGGCGAGGATTACCGCGTTTACAGCGCGAGCGTGCGGCGCTGGATCTAGCGCGGGTCAGCTAGCTTCGGTTTCGCCCTCGACCTGCTGCGTTTCGAAATATTCGACGATGTCCTCGCGCAGCCGTTCCTGCAAGCGCGGGAGCATCGCCATCACGTCGTTCATGTAAAGCTGGTTGGCGGCTGCGAAATTCGGCTCCGCCGCGATCGCGGGGCTGAGCTGGAAGAAGCGCTGCCCGGCCGGCGTGCGGACGAATTCGCGGATCGCCACGAGGTCTTCGTAAGTGAAGATGTTGGCATAGGCGAGCGCCCAGCCATCCATAAGTTCGGGCAAATGAACGCGCAGCACACCCATCGCCTCTTCGCGAAACTGCGCGAGATTGTCGTCGATGATCGCCTCGATCTGGGGATCTTCGCTGGCGGCGCCCGACTGGCGCTGCGCCTCGCGCATCTGGACCAGCATCTGGTCCATCGTCGCGGCGAAGACCGTCTCGCGGTCCTCCTCCGGCATGCCGATCGCGATGATCTCGCGCGCGATCTGGACCGATCGTGCATCGGGGATCGCGGCCTCGGAGGCGGCGGCTGCGGTCTGTGCGGCGATGGTGGCCGGTGCGAGCGCGGCGAAAGCGGCGAGCGCGAGCGCGGCGGGGCGCAGCGGGTTCTTCATGACGACGAGCCTTACTGGTCGAGGAAGGAGCGCATCTTGCGCGAACGAGACGGGTGCTTGAGCTTGCGCAGAGCCTTCGCCTCGATCTGGCGGATACGTTCGCGCGTGACCGAGAATTGCTGACCGACCTCCTCCAGTGTGTGATCGGTGTTCATCCCGATGCCGAACCGCATGCGCAGCACGCGTTCCTCGCGCGGGGTCAGGCTCGCAAGGACGCGGGTGACCGTTTCCTTGAGATTGGCCTGGATCGCGGCATCGACCGGGATGACCGCGTTCTTGTCCTCGATGAAATCGCCGAGGTGGCTGTCTTCCTCGTCGCCGATGGGCGTTTCGAGGCTGATCGGCTCCTTGGCGATCTTCATCACCTTGCGCACCTTTTCGAGCGGCATGGAAAGCCGCGCGGCCATTTCCTCGGGGGTCGGCTCGCGGCCTTCCTCGTGGAGGAACTGGCGCGAGGTGCGCACCAGCTTGTTGATCGTCTCGATCATGTGAACCGGAATGCGGATCGTGCGGGCCTGGTCGGCGATCGATCGGGTGATCGCCTGCCGAATCCACCATGTCGCATAGGTGCTGAACTTGTAGCCGCGGCGATACTCGAACTTGTCGACCGCCTTCATCAGGCC
Source organism: Erythrobacter litoralis (assembly GCF_001719165.1). Classification (NCBI taxonomy): domain Bacteria; kingdom Pseudomonadati; phylum Pseudomonadota; class Alphaproteobacteria; order Sphingomonadales; family Erythrobacteraceae; genus Erythrobacter; species Erythrobacter litoralis. Next base: position 1,737,515 of record NZ_CP017057.1, on the reverse strand, counting down.
GATATTGCCTTCCTGAATGAGATCAAGGAATTGCAGGCCGCGGTTGGTGTATTTCTTGGCGATGGAGATGACGAGGCGCAGGTTCGCCTCGACCATTTCCTTCTTGGCGATGCGCGCCTCGCGCTCGCCTTTCTGGACCATGTTCACGATGCGGCGGAATTCGGGGAGCGCCATCCCGGTCTGCGAGGCGATATCGGCGATCTCGACCCGGATGCGCTCGATCGCGTCGGCTTCCTTGTCGAGGAAGGCGGCCCACTTCTTGTCCTTCTTCGCCTTCTCCCTGATCCAGCCATCGTCGAGCTCGTTGCCGACATAGCCTTTCAGGAAGTCGATCCGCTTGATCTTGTGACGCTCGGCAAGGCGCAGCATCTGGCCGCCGAGAGCGGTCAGGCGGCGGTTGAAGGCGTAGAGGTTGTCGACCAGGAATTCGATCTTGGTCGCGTGGAACTGCATCGATTCCACCTCGGCCGTGAGCTGTTCGCCGAGTTCCTCGTATTTCTTTTCCTTGGCCTTGGGAAATTCGCCGCCGGCTGCCAGCGTGTCGACCCGTTCGGCCTGGAGCTTCTCGAAGGAATTGAACAGCTTGGTGATGCGAGCGAAGCGTTCGATCGCTTCCGGCTTCAGCGCGGCTTCCATCTGGGCGAGCGAGAGGGTGTTGTCCTCCTCGTCGTCCTCTTCGCGCTTGGACGAGCCGCCTTCGCCGTCCTCGTCCTCCTCGCTCTCGTCGTCGCTGTCATCCTCGTCGTCGTCGCGGATCGTCGGGCCCGCGGTCTCCTCGGAGATCTCGCCGTCATCGTCGTCGGCATCCTCGGCCATCTTGTCGGCCGGCGGTTCCTTCGACAGCATCGCATCGAGATCGAGGATCTCGCGCAGCTGCATGTCCTCGTTGTTGAGCGCCTCGGACCACTGGATGATGGCGTGGAACGTGATCGGGCTTTCGCAAAGCCCCATGATCATCATGTCGCGCCCGGCCTCGATACGCTTGGCGATGGCGATCTCGCCCTCGCGGCTCAGGAGTTCGACCGCGCCCATTTCGCGCAGGTACATCCGCACCGGGTCATCGGTGCGTTCGCCCGTGCCGGTCTTCTTGGCGGCGGTCTTCGTTTCCTTCTTGGCCTTCTTGGCGTCGACGTCCTCGTCGTCATCCTCGTCGACGGCCATTTCCTCGACTTCGGCCTCGGCCTCGGCTTCCGCTTCGGCTTCCTCGTCGTTTTCGACGATCTGGACGCCCATTTCCGACAGGGCGGTCTGGATGTCCTCGATCTGGTCGGGGCTCATCTCGCCCGATGGCAGCGCCTCGTTGAGCTCGTCATAGGTGACGTAGCCCTTCTTCTTCGCCTTGCTGATGAGTTTCTTGACCGATGCCTCGTTGAGGTCGATCAGCGGGGCGTCATCGTCCTGGGTTTTTGCGGTCGAAGCCATGCGGTCCTGTCATTCCCTTGCGCCCGTCGCGGGGGGATCGGTTGAATTCCCCGCCGCCAGAGCCGTTTCGTCCGATCCGGCAGCCGCAGCGGCCGGGTCCCTGTCTCTCACCGCCGGAGCGGCTTTCCTGCGCCCGAAGGCCTTCAGGCGTTCATCGACTGTCGTGAGCTGTTCGCGCAGGCGCACCTGTTCGGCAAACGACCCTTCGGGATCGCTGTCGAACCGGGCGATCGTGGCCGCCAAAGCAGCCTCCAGAGCCGGCCTTTCGACCAGCAACGCAACAGCTTCGGCCAGTTCCTCGCGCGCTTCGTCCGGTGTGGTCCCTTCTCTGAGGAAGGCGTATCGATTGTCGACCGGCGGGGCGGGAATGCCTTGCGGAAGGGATATGGCGTTTCGCCCGTGCGAATCAAGCGTTTCGGACAGTTCGATGAGCGATTCGATCGCGGGTGCGGCTTTCGGGTCATGCCGGGCGAGCCGCGAGAGCGCCTCGACATGCCCTGCGATCCATTGCGGATGGCGCACGAAACCGGCCATGACCGCCGCCATCAGCGAACTGCGCGCACCGCCTTCGATGACCGCGCGCAGAGCCTTGCGCGCTTCGGGCGATAATGCGGGCGTGCGCGCCGGGCCGCCCTGCCAGCGGCCTGCCTGCGGGGCCGCGCGCTGGGGGCGGGGCGGATAGGCGAAAGCGGAAAACCGGTCGAGCAATTCGCGCCGGTAGAGCGCGCGGATGTCGGTATCGGCAATCCGGTCGACATGCTCCATCAGCCGCGCCTTAAGCCCGGCCTTCGCCTCCGGGCTGTCGAGACTGTGCGCGTCGCGTTCATATTCCCACAGCGTGTCGAGCAGGCTCGCAGGCTCGGCCAGCAGCGCCTCCATCGCCTGCGCTCCCTTCTCGCGCACCAGATCGTCGGGATCGAGCCCGGCGGGCAGCCTTACGATGCCGAGCGTGCGGGAGGGCTTCAGCAGCGGCAGCGCTCGGGCGATCGCGCGCATCGCCGCCTTCTGCCCCGCCGCATCGCCGTCGAAGCACAGCAAGGGCCGTTCCACCATCCGCCACAGCATTTCGAGCTGCGTTTCGGTGAGCGCGGTGCCCAGCGGCGCGACGGCATCGGGAAAGCCCGCCTGCGCCAGCGCGACAACGTCCATGTAGCCTTCGACCACGATCACCCGCCCGGACTGGCGCGAGGAGGGCGCGGCGCGGTGGAGATTGTAGAGCGTGCGGCCCTTGTCGAACAGCGGCGTGTCGGGGGAATTGAGATATTTCGCCACCCCCTCCCGCTTGTCGAGAATGCGCCCGCCGAACGCGATCACGCGGCCGCGCGCATCGTGGATCGGCAGCATGACCCGGCCCCGGAAACGGTCGTACATCGCGCCGTCATCGCTGCGGATGCGCATGCCGGTATCGACCAGCATCTCGTCCTCGAACCGGCTCAGCGCGCGGGCGAGGGCCTGCTTGTCCTCGGGTGCATAGCCGAACCCGAATTCGCGGCATGTCGCGGAGGTAAAGCCGCGTCCCTTCAGGTAATCGAGCGCCGCGCGCCCGTTCTCGCCCGACAGCTGCTGCACGAACCAGTCCTGCGCCGCGCTCGTCACGTCGATCAGGGTCGCGCGCTGTTCGGCCCGCTGCGCGGCGACCGGGTCAGGCGCGGGTACTTCCATCCCGGCTTCGGCGGCAAGCTCCTTGATCGCGTCCATGAAGGCGAGCCCGCGCTGTTCGATCATCCAGCTGATGACATCGCCATGCGCGCCGCAGCCGAAGCAATGGTAGAAACCCTTGTCGTCGCTGACGGTGAAGCTGGGCGTGTTCTCGGAATGGAACGGGCAGCACGCCTTCCATTCGCGCCCCGCCTTGGTGAGCTTGGTGGTGCGCTGGATCACGCTCGACAGGGTGATCCGCGCCCGCAGCTCGTCCTTCCATTGCGGGGTGATGGTCATGGCGCGAGAGTGCGCGGGTTGGCCGGCGCGATCAAGCGCATCTGTGCAAGACCCTGTGCCAAACCCCTCAGCTCAGCGATTGCTTGACCAGCGCGCTCGCCATCTTGCCGTCGAGCACCGCGCCGTGGCGCTTTTTCAGCTCGCCCATGACCGCGCCCATGTCCTTCATGCTGGCGGCGCCCGTTTCCGCCTTGATCGTGTCGATCGAGGCCATGACGTCCGCCTCGCTCATCATCTGGGGGAGGAATTCCTCGATCACGGCGAGTTCGCCCTTCTCGCGCTCGGCCAGTTCCGCCCGGCCGCCGCTTTCGTACATCTCGATCGATTCGCGCCGCTGCTTGGCCATCTTCTGCAGCACGCCGGTGACCAGTTCGTCGTCGTCGGTCTGCTTGTCGCTCGTGCGCAGTTCGATGTCGCGGTCCTTGATCTTCGCCGCGATCTGGCGAAGCGTGTTCGTGCGCTCCTTTTCGCCGCCCTTCATCGCCTGCACGGTCGCGGCCTTGATGTCGTCCCTGATCATTGCGGTTTGTCCCGATTGGTCCTGTTAACTGTGGATGAGATGAATATGGGGCGCGACCTATCGCATTGGAAGCGCCGCGCCTAGCTTGACGAGGGGGATGCTGCGCCCTAGCGGATGGGACTTAGCACGCATTGCCGGTCAACCTCTTCCAACGGAGCGCCCCCATGGCCCTTTCCGCCTCTACGCCTGCGCAACCGAAAGGTGCGACGGGATGCCTCGTTCTGGCCGACGGAACGGTCATCTGGGGGAGGGGCTTCGGAGCCGGGGGCGCGGCGGTGGGCGAGGTGTGCTTCAACACCGCGATGACGGGCTATCAGGAGGTGATGACCGATCCTTCCTATGCCGCCCAGATCGTCACCTTCACCTTCCCGCACATCGGCAATGTCGGGGCCAATGCCGAGGACATCGAAAGCGCGTTCCAGAACGGGGTCGAAAGCGCGGTCGGCTGCGTGGTGCGCGAGGATGTGACCGAACCCAGCAATTTCCGCAGCCTCGAACGCTTCACCGAATGGATGGTGGCGGCGGGCAAGATCGGGCTTTCGGGCGTCGATACGCGCGCGCTGACCCGCCGCATCCGCAAGGCTGGCGCGCCCAATGCGGTGATCGCGCATGATCCCGAGGGCAATTTCGACATTCCCGCGCTGGTCGGACGCGCGCGCGAATGGGCCGGGCTCGAAGGGATGGACCTCGCCAGCCGCGTCAGCCGCGAAAAGAGCGAGGAATGGAAGGGCGGCCACTGGACGCTCGGGGCCGGCTATGGCGAGGCCGGATCGGAAAAGCCGCACGTCGTCGCGCTCGACTACGGGTCGAAGGACAACATCTTCCGCAATCTCGTGCGTGCGGGCGCAAAGGTGACGGTGGTCCCTGCCCGGGCGAGCTTCGAGGAGATCATGGAGCTTGCGCCCGACGGCGTATTCCTGTCGAACGGCCCCGGCGATCCGGCGGCGACCGGCGAATATGCGGTCCCGGTGATCCGGCAATTGCTCGATGCGGACGTGCCGATCTTCGGGATCTGCCTCGGTCACCAGATGCTTGCGATCGCGGCGGGGGCGAAGACGATCAAGATGCACCAGGGCCACCGCGGCGCGAACCATCCCGTGCAGCGCGTGGGGACAGGCTGGGGCGAAACCTCAGGGCTGGTCGAGATCACCAGCATGAATCACGGTTTCGCCGTCGATGCCGACACCCTGCCGGAAACGGTCGAACAGACCCACGTTTCGCTGTTCGACGGGACGAATTGCGGCATTGCGATCAAGGGCAAGCGGGCGTTCGGCGTGCAATATCACCCCGAGGCCTCGCCGGGGCCGCAGGACAGTTTCTACCTGTTCGAGAAGTTCGTCGGGGGGCTGGTGTGAGGTTGCCTGCGTCGCTTTCCTCCAATTCCCTCAGGCCCGATCTTCCTTCCGCTTGGGGAAGCGTCGGGGGCAGGGGTTCGGCGGAGAAAGGGCGGGGCTTCGTCTCGGACGTCGAACTCCCTTTTCCCGGCTTCTTCGCCCGGGGGAGGGGGTTTCTTGTATTTGCCGCTGCGTTCGCCGCACCACTCGCCGCCCAAAACCCCGCGATGACCCAGCCGCCGCTCGCCGAATGGCCCGGCGCGGAGATCGCCAGCGGCGTTGCGTTCCAGGGCGATGGCTCGGTCACGCTTCAGGCGGGGGAGGGCGGGCTGCCCGTGCTCGCCTTCTGGCGGCCGGTCTTGTTCCGCGAGGACACCGACAGGCCCGTCGCGGGGCGCATGGACTGCCTTGTCGCCGCCAGCGAGGCTCCGTTCGCCGATGATGCCTTCGACCCCGAAGCGCGCCACGATGCCGTCGCCGATCGCCGCCGCGAACAGGGCTTCTACGACCGCAAGCGCCTGCGCGATTACGGCGAGAGCGTCCGCCGGCTCGATGTCGTCGGGCGCCGCCACAATCCCTCTCGGCCCTATGTCCTCACCTACGTGCTCGTGCGCGATGGCGAGCGGCTGATCGACATTCGTCGCAATTGCACCTTCGTCCACGGCGACGGGGTCGGCAATCCCGACGTGCTGCCCTATGTCGAACGCTACACGCGGCTGATCTTCGATTTCGGACCCGAGGGAGCCACCGGCTGATGCGCACTGCCCTGACATTGCTTGCCGCAAGCCTTGCGCTTGGCGGGTGCTCGCTGATCTGGCCGGAGGACGAACGCGTCGGCGGCGAAGACGCCGATGACTGCGCCGCGCGGGTTGCAAAGCTGCTTGGCCCCGGCTCGAACTTTCGCCTCTACGAAGGCGAGGCGGGCGTGCCGACCTTCACCTACGACATCACCAAGCTGGGACTGGAAGAGGTGCAGGCGCTGCTGCGCAAGGGCGGGGACGAAACCGCCGGCACGCGAACGATGAACCAGACCAACATGACCTCGACAGCGGTGGAGGAATTCATGAACCGCGAGGTGGATGAAAAGGGTGCCTTCTTCCTCGGCCGCGACCCGGCGCTCTACCGCGTGCGCGGGCAGCGCCAGCCGGTCGAAGGCATGATCGCGAACGGCTGTGAACGCCAGGAGGCCGACATGCGCCTGATCGACATTGCGATATCCGCCTCCGCTTCCAAAGCCGCCGCAGACAGCGAACAAGAACAAGAGACCGACAGCTGATGCCCAGACGCACCGACATTTCCTCCATCCTCGTCATCGGCGCAGGCCCCATCATCATCGGGCAGGCGTGCGAATTCGATTATTCGGGCACGCAGGCGATCAAGGCGCTGAAGGAGGAAGGCTACCGGGTGATCCTGGTGAATTCGAACCCGGCGACGATCATGACCGATCCGGAATTTGCAGATAGCACCTATGTCGAACCGATAACGCCGGAAATCGTCGCCAAGATCATCGCCAAGGAAAAGCCCGACGCTCTGCTGCCGACGATGGGCGGACAGACCGCGCTCAATTGCGCGCTGAAGCTCGACGAGATGGGCGTGCTGGCCCAATACGGGGTGGAGATGATCGGCGCGCGCGCGGACGCGATCGACAAGGCGGAAAACCGCCAGCGTTTCCGCGAGGCGATGGACGCGATCGGATTGGAAAGCGCGCGCTCGGGCGTCGCCAACACGTTGGACGAAGCGCGCGAGGTGCTGGAGCGCACGGGCCTTCCCGCGATCATCCGGCCCTCCTTCACGCTCGGCGGGACGGGCGGCGGGATCGCCTACAACACGCAGGAATTCGAACGCATCGTGCGCGAAGGGCTCGATGCCTCCCCCACCACAGAGGTCCTGATCGAGGAATCGCTCCTCGGCTGGAAGGAATACGAGATGGAGGTGGTGCGCGATTCCAAGGACAACGCGATCATCATCTGCGCGATCGAGAACGTCGATCCGATGGGCGTTCACACCGGCGATTCCATCACCGTCGCCCCGGCTCTGACGCTGACCGACAAGGAATACCAGATCATGCGCTCGGCCAGCATCGCGGTGCTGCGCGAGATCGGGGTCGAGACGGGCGGCTCCAACGTCCAGTTCGCCGTGAACCCGAAGGACGGGCGGCTGATCGTGATCGAGATGAACCCGCGCGTTTCGCGCAGCTCTGCGCTGGCATCGAAGGCGACCGGCTTTCCAATCGCCCGCGTCGCGGCGAAACTGGCGGTCGGCTACACCCTCGATGAACTCACCAACGAGATCACCGGGGCGACGCCTGCCAGTTTCGAGCCGACGATCGATTACGTGGTGACGAAGATACCGCGCTTCGCCTTCGAGAAGTTCAAGGGCGCCGAAGCCACCCTTTCGACCGCGATGAAATCGGTCGGCGAAGTCATGGCGATCGGGCGCAATTTCCAGGAATCGATGCAGAAGGCGCTGCGCGGACTGGAGACGGGGCTCGACGGGTTCAACCGCGTGCCCGAACTCGAAGGCGTGGCCAAGGACGTGATCACCGCCGCCCTGTCGCGCCGTACGCCCGACCGGATCCTGAAAGTGGCGCAGGCCTTTCGCGAAGGGCTCACCATCGAGGAGGTCGCCGCCGTGACCTTCTACGATCCGTGGTTCCTGCGCCAGATCCACGCCATCATCGAAGCCGAACGCGAAGTGCAGGCGGACGGCCTGCCGCGCGATGCCGAAGGGCTGCGGCGGCTGAAGGCAATGGGCTTTTCCGACCGACGGCTCGCCACGCTCGCGGTGCGTTCGGTCGGCGTTGCGGGCGGGCTTGCCGAAACGCAGGCAAAGCGGTCCGGGCTGCTGCACGACGCGCTCCAGGCGATGGCGGGTGCGACCAGCGAGGACGAGGTGAGAAAGCTGCGCGCGAAGCTCGGCGTCTATCCCGTCTTCAAGCGGATCGATAGCTGCGCCGCCGAATTCGAGGCGATCACGCCCTACATGTATTCGACCTACGAAGCGCCCAGCTTCGGCGAAGCGGAATGCGAGGCGGATCCCTCCGACCGCAAGAAGATCGTCATCCTTGGCGGCGGACCGAACCGGATCGGGCAGGGGATCGAATTCGACTATTGCTGCGTCCACGCCTGCTTCGCGCTCGCGGAGGCGGGGTTCGAGACGATCATGGTCAATTGCAATCCGGAAACCGTCTCGACCGATTACGACACTTCCGACCGGCTCTATTTCGAACCGCTCACGGCCGAGGACGTGCTCGAGATCCTGCGGGTCGAACAGAGCAAGGGCGAGCTGGTCGGGGTGATCGTCCAGTTCGGCGGGCAGACGCCGCTCAAGCTGGCGCAGGCGCTGGAGGATGCAGGGATTCCCATTCTCGGCACCAGTCCCGACGCGATCGACCATGCCGAGGACCGCGAACGCTTCGCCAGGCTCGTCAACAAGCTCAAGCTGAAACAGCCCGACAACGGGATCGCCTATACCCGTGACGAAGCGGCGGCGGTGGCGGCGCGGATCGGCTATCCGGTGTTGCTGCGGCCCAGCTTCGTGCTCGGCGGGCGAGCGATGGAGATCGTCGATTCCGAAGCCCAGCTGGACGATTACATCGCCAATGCAGTCACCGTGTCGGGCGAATCCCCGGTGCTGGTCGACCAGTACCTGCGCGACGCGATCGAGGTCGATGTCGATGCGCTGTGCGACGGAACCGAGGTCCGCGTCGCCGGCGTCATGCAGCATATCGAGGAGGCGGGCGTCCATTCGGGCGACAGCGCCTGCACCCTGCCGCCCTATTCGCTGCCGCCTGAAATCATTGCGGAGATGGAACGGCAGGCCGAATTGCTCGCACGCGCCCTCAACGTCGTGGGCCTCATGAACATCCAGTTCGCGGTTAAGGACGGCGAGGTCTATCTCATCGAGGTCAACCCACGCGCGAGCCGCACCGTGCCGTTCGTCGCCAAGGCGATCGGCCAGCCGGTGGCCAAGATCGCCGCGCGGGTCATGGCAGGCGAAAAGCTCGCCGATTTCGAACCCTTCCGCCGCGACCTCGATTACATGGCGGTAAAGGAGGCGATCTTCCCCTTCAGCCGCTTCCCCGGAGCGGACCCGGTGCTTACGCCCGAAATGAAATCGACAGGCGAGGTGATGGGGATCGACCGGACCTTCGAGGCGGCCTTCCTCAAGTCGCAGATGGGCGTCGGCATGGCTCTCCCGCGGGAGGGCACCGTGTTCGTGTCGGTCAAGAATTCGGACAAGGCCGGCATCGTCGAGGCGGTGCGCACCCTGATCGGAGAAGGCTTTCGCATCATCGCCACCGCCGGCACGCAATCCTATCTCGCCGAACAGGGGCTCGACGTGGAACGCGTCAACAAGGTCGCCGAAGGCCAGCCGCATATCGTCGACCGGATCATCGACGGAGAGATCGCGCTCATCTTCAACACCACCGAAGGCTGGCAGTCGCTGCTCGATTCCAAATCGATCCGGGCGAGCGCGCTCGAAAAGAAGGTCCCCTATTACACCACCGCAGCGGCAAGCCGCGCCGCGGCGGCGGCGATTTCCGCGGTCAAGCCGCACCAGCTTGAAGTCCGCTCCTTGCAGGACTATTATGATGGGCCGACCACGTAACCTTCCCTTCCGACATTGCGGGTGCGCACTAGGCCCCTTCCTTCGAAGAGGGGGCGCGATCCCGAAGTGACGAATGGCCGGACCTTTCGGCCACGGGAACAGTTCGGATGCGGGGGCTTTGGAGGAAAAAGGACGGACATGGCAACAATGGAAAAGGTCCCGATGCTGGTTGAGGGCTATGAGCGGCTGACCGCCGATCTCAAGGCCCTGCGCGAGGAACGCCCCAAGATCGTCGACGCGATCGAGGAAGCGCGCGCGCATGGCGACCTGTCGGAAAATGCCGAATATCACGCCGCGAAAGAACGGCAGGGCCAGGTCGAGGCGCAGATCGCCGAGATCGAGGACAAGGTAACCCGCGCCCAGATCATCGATCCCAAGTCGCTTTCGGGCGACAAGATCATCTTCGGCGCGACCGTCACCCTTCTCGACGAAGACGACAAGCCGGTGAAGTACCAGATCGTCGGCCAGACCGAAGCGGACGCGGCGAAGGGGCGGATTTCCTACAGCTCGCCCATGGCCCGCGCCCTGATCGGCAAGCAGGTCGGCGACGAAATCGAGGTGACGGTGCCATCGGGCGACAAGTTCTACCTCGTCGAGAAGATCGAGTTCATCTGAACCTCGCGGGACAAGCGCTTCAATCCTCGCGCTTTTCCCCGATAGTCTTTGCCATGGCGTAATTGTGGATCGGCACCGCCGCGCCCGCGTGTTCCAGCGCGAAGTCGCGGCGGTGAATCTGCTTGAACCCGGCCCGCGCGAAAACGGGCCGCGCGATCTCGCTCGCTTCGGCGAAGAGGCGCGCGATGCCGCGCCTGCGCGCATCCGCCTCGATCCGCGCGAGCAGCGCCGCGGCAAGACCCTTTCCGCCATGGTCCGGGTGGCAATAGAGCATGTCGACATGGCCGTGCCTCTCCATCAGGACATAGGCTGTCGGCATGTCGGCCTCGTCCGTACAGACGAGGATCGTGTCGCCCTTCGCCGCGCTCTCGCGAAAGCGGCGCGGATCGGTATGGCGCGCGGCCCAGGCTTCGACCTGATCGCCGTCATAGGCCCGCGCCCCCGTCTCGCGGATCGCGGCGAGGGTCAGCGCGCCGAGCGCTTCGGCATCGTCGGGGCGGAACGGGCGGATCGCGGGCGCATTTTCACCCGGCACCGCTTCATTCCTCGGGGGTCAGCAGCTTGTGGATGTGGACCACGACATATTTCATCTCGGCATCGTCGACCGTGCGCTGCGCCTGTGCGCGCCAGGCTTCGACCGCGGCCTCGTAGGAGCTGAACACGCCGACCACGTGCAGGCTTTCGGGATCCTGGAATTCGTGGCCGCGCGGGTCCTTGACCCGGCCGCCCATGACGAGGTGGAGGCGCTGGTTCGGGGTGGTCTCTTCCATGTCTGGCATGTCCTTGAACGTGTCGCCCCTTTCGTTTCGCGCACGAAAAAGGGCCGGGGGAGGAATCCCCGCAGCCCTTAATCGCTTTGGCGCGCGGGGCAAGGCCTGCGCTCGCCGCGCGGCTGCCCCTGCAAACGATGTCAGCCGGCGATGCGGCCCTTGATGTCGCGCACCGCGCGGCTCGCCTTGCGCTTGGTGCGGCGGGTGGTGTCGCGGGCGCTGTCGGCGGCATTGCCGGCGCGGTAGCCGGCTTCGCGGCGAGCCTTGCGCGCGGCGGCCTCGGCGCTGTCGGACAGATCCTCCAGCCGGTCCTGCGCTGCTTCGGCGGTGGAAAGTGCCTCGTCGACCAGTTTCAGCACATAGGCGGTGAGCGCGTTCATGAACGGTGCGAACAAAGTCTCGCTTCCGCGCTTTGCCGCGCTGCCGGCAGCGTTTGCCGCGCCGCCGACCGCGCCTGCCGTGGCGCTCGCCGCGCGGCTCGCGGCGCGCCGGCCGGGGGGCGTTGCAAGGCCGATCAGGATGCCGATCCCGATCGCGCCGGCGACCACGGTAAGCGGATGGGCGCGGGTGTAATCGCGTGCGGCGACCGCGGCATCGCGCGCATCGTCGGCAAGGGTGCGCTCCGCGATGCGGCGCTCGCTCGCCTCGATCTTGGCGCGCAGTTCGTCGCGCTTGTCGTGGCCATTGCTGCCCGCATGGGCGGCATCGGCGGTCTTTTCCCAGGTCGTCTCGCCAGTGGTGGTGTCGGTCATGGTCTCTCCTTGCCCGCCCGAAGCGGGCTGATTTCTCACGGCGCGCAATATACGCGCACTAAGGTTCTTGTGAAAGCAACGGGACGAGGGCGGTGGGTGTTCCCGCTTCGCTCGTTCACCCGTGCCCTGCCTCGCCGTCATCGGGTTCGCTTTCGAATGCGTCCCCGAGGCCGAAAATCTCCAGAATGGGCTGGCGAGCAAGGAACAGGAACAGCGCGCCGATCAGTACGGCGATAACGCCGCGATTGTCGTCGGCCTTGTCGATCGCGAGATCGTAGACCTCCTCGGCGCCTTCCTTCATCCGGGTCCCGGTGCGCCGCGCGATGCTTTTGGGGGCGAAGCTCGTCTTTGCATGTTCGATATCGGCCTTGAGCACGGCGAGCGCGGCGTTCCGCAGCGCGCGGTCTTCGGCAAGGCGGGGATCGATGTCGGGCAATTCATTCCTCCCCTGCAGCGGCGGGCGGATCGTCGTTGGCGAAGATCGCCCCGATCCGCTGGCCGTGCTTCGCCGCCTTCCAGCCGAGCAGGCCGGTGACCGCGAGCAGGCCGCCCACGACGATCGCAATGGCGCCCCATATCGTCACCAGCGGGGCGAGCGCCATGACGAGGCCGACCGCAAGCGCGAGGACCGCGACATGCAGCACGACGACCGCGACGATGGCGAGGCCGAGCGCGATCCCTGCATTCTTGCCGGCAAGGCTCGCGCGGGTCTTCTGGAAATTGAGCTCGGCACTGACATAGGTGCGCCCGTCATCGATCAGCGCGGCGAGTTCCTCGGTGAGGGATTCGCTCAGCCCTTCTTCCGGCGGGCCGACCGTGGTCGGATCGGCGGGCATGTCGATCGGCGCCCCGGAGGGATCGAAGGGGTCCTCGATCCCGTTCGGGCTGTCGGGGGGCAAGGCTTCATCGGCGGCTCGCGGATCCCTCGCAAGCGTGCCGGGATCCTGCCCCGGGGCCGTCCTGGCTTCGCTCACGTCCTCAGTCGCGCGAACCGCGGAACATCCGGGCGAACAGGAAGCCCGCAAGCGCCGCGAGGCCGACCGCGAGGCCGGGGCTCTTGCGAACGAATTCGCGCGCGTCCTCGCCCAGTTCCTCGACGCTCTTTTCCTCGAGCTTGGCCGAAGTCTCGGTCAGGCTGCGCGAGGCCTTGCGGGCATAGTCGCCATATTCCTCGCCGAAGCGTTCGTCGATCCTGGTCGCCGTGTCGGAGACGACGTGCGAAAGCGAAACGAGCCCTTCGCTGACCGATTTCTTGCCGTCGCTGGCAAGCTCGCTCGCGCGGGTGCGGGCCTTGTCGGTGTAGGCTTCGCCCTTGCCCGATGCCTGTTCGCGATAGGCGCCCGCGCGGGTCTGCGCTTCGTTGCGCAGGGCGGCGGCGCCGGCCTTGGCTTCCTCGAGCGCGGCATTGAAGCGGCTCTTCGCCTCGGCGGCGTGGTTGCTGTCGGCGCCCTTGGCGGTCGCGCCGGTCTTGTTCGAGGATCCGGCCTTTTTCGGACCTGACGACTTGGTGGTCGAACCCTTGGTCGATTTCGCCGGGGTCTTCTTGGTGGTCGTGGATTTCGTGGTGCTGCTTTCTGCCATGGTCTTTCGTCACCTCCCGTGATCGAATTGATGCAATAGGAATTCACTGCTTCGCATGTCTATGCAATGGCCATGAGCCGAAAAGGGTCCGAAACTTTGCCAAGCCGTTTTCCGGCGCCTGGTCCATGGCGGGCAATCGGCGATGAGCGAACCGCCGCTTGCGCAGCCCCGGCGGGGCGCATAGGGACGCATCGGACAGCGCGAAGGCGTGCCGCCGCGCCGCCCCAATTCCTGCGTTGCACCTTTACACCACATCACAGCCGGAGCCAAACATGACTGCGATCATCGATCTTCACGGGCGCGAAATCCTCGACAGCCGGGGCAATCCCACCGTCGAGGTCGATGTGCTGCTCGAAGACGGCAGTTTCGGCCGCGCGGCGGTGCCTTCGGGCGCATCGACGGGCGCGCACGAGGCGGTCGAACTGCGCGACGGCGACAAGGATCGCTACAAGGGCAAGGGCGTGATCGGCGCGGTGAACGCGGTCAACACCGAGATCCGCGAGCTTCTGGTGGGCAGCTTCGATGCCGAGGACCAGCGCGATGTCGACATGGCGCTGATCGCGTTGGATGACACCCCCAACAAGGCCCGGCTCGGCGCGAACGCGATCCTCGGCACCAGCCTTGCCGTCGCCAAGGCGGCGGCCAATGCGCGCGGCCTTCCGCTGTATTCCTATATCGGTGGGGTTTCGGCCCACGTCCTGCCAGTCCCGATGATGAACATCATCAATGGCGGCGAACATGCCGACAACCCGATAGACATCCAGGAATTCATGGTCATGCCGGTCGGCGCCGACAGCATCGCCGAGGCCGTGCGCTGGGGTTCGGAGATATTCCACACCCTGAAGAAGGGCCTATCGGACAAGGGGCTTGCGACCTCCGTCGGCGACGAGGGCGGCTTTGCCCCCGACCTTGCCAGCACGCGCGACGCGCTCGATTTCATCATGGGGTCCATCGAACAGGCCGGGTTCACCCCGGGCGAGGACGTGGTGCTGGCATTGGACTGCGCGGCGACCGAATTCTTCAAGGGCGGCAAATACGAGATTTCTGGCGAGGGGCTCAGCCTGTCGGGCGAGGAAATGGCCCAATATCTCGCAAAACTGTGCGCCGATTACCCCATCCGTTCGATCGAGGACGGCATGAGCGAGGACGATTTCGAAGGCTGGAAGGCGCTGACCGATCTCATCGGTGATCGCGTCCAGCTGGTCGGCGACGACCTGTTCGTGACCAACCCTGCGCGCCTTGCCGACGGGATCGAGCGCGGCCTTGCGAATTCGCTGCTGGTCAAGGTCAACCAGATCGGCACGCTCAGCGAAACGCTCGAAGCGGTCGATATGGCGACGCGCGCGCGTTACACCAGCGTGATGAGCCATCGTTCGGGCGAGACCGAGGACGCGACCATCGCCGACCTCGCGGTCGCGACCAATTGCGGGCAGATCAAGACCGGCAGCCTGGCGCGGTCTGACCGGCTTGCGAAATACAACCAGCTGATCCGGATCGAGGAAGAGCTCGGCACCAGTGCGGTCTATGCCGGGCCGGGCTGTTTCGGAGCGCTCAAGCGTTAGAGAGCGCTTCTAGGACGCCCCGGCGGCAAGCGTGAAATAGCGATCCATCGCGTCCAGCCCGGCGGGCGTCAGGCGCACCAGCACGCGGCGCTGATCGGCGGGGTCATGTTCGCGCAGGACCAGTCCGTGATCCGCCAGCACGCCGAGCCAGCGCAGCCCCGTCGTGGGCGGGGCGGCCGAGCCGATGCACGCGCTCGACACCGAGACGTCCTTTCGCTCGACATGGGCGATGTAAAGGTCGAGCAAGATGTCCCAGGCAGGTTCGCCGAACAGGTCGGGATTGCCGAAGATCGCCGCGCGGCGGCGGCGGGCGGCATAGGCCTTGCGCGCGAGCACGCCGTGGCGCCGGCGGCGCTGGTCGGGATCGAGGGATTGATCGTGCGCTTCGCCGTTCGCCCGGTCTTGCGTCCGGTCGTTGATGGCGCCGGAATTGGCCGGAGACTGCGGAAAAACCGAAGCGCCCGGCAGCGCTTCTGCCATGTCGCGCGCGACGGCGGCGAATTCGGCGCCGCGCAATTGCCGTGCGATGGCCATGAGCTGGTCGGCGAGCGGTTTGAGATCCGAGGGTTTCAGATTTGCAAGCTCATGGTCCTTCGGGCCGGTTTCGACCGGTCGCAGCCTGCGCGTGGACGTGGAACGGCAGGCAGTGCGGCGTTCCGACACGCGATCGGTTTCATCGTTCGCCCCTTCTTCGCCGGAGGATTCGCCGAAACGGTCCGGAAAGGCGGAAATGCGGGCGTCATCCACTGCATCTGCTCCGCTGCTGTTCATCGATCGGGTCAACGAATAGCGGCAGGTCGCGCAGGAGCTGCTCGGCGGGTTCCGGCACGGGGCCACCGGCCGCAGGGGGCCGGGATGCACGACACAGCGTGCAGGTGGCAATGTGCGGGCAAGCCATGGAATTGCGACCTTCCAAATCCGCAGGACGCTTTATGGCCGCAAGCCCCCACGGCCCATCGACCAAATCGCCCCTTCTGCGAATTTCAATAGCTTACCGGCGGCTCACTGGCTTTACGCAGGACTACTCAGGTAAAGTACGTAGTCCTGCGCGCCGGTTCGGGAATGATCGCCGTCAGTGGGGCTGGCCCGTCGCGGGAAGGATGCACAGCAGGCGCGGATCGATCGAGGCAAAGCGCTCGCCCGCGCGCCCGGCTGAGCGCTGTCGGGCCGCATCCATGGCATCGGGGGCAGCGGCGAATCGCGCTGCCGCCCCTTCTCCAAGGGCCGCGAGATGTTCGATCGCCGCATTGACATGGATTGCGGCGATCCCCGCGCCGACCCGGTCGAGCCGGGCGAGGCATTCGCGAAGGATGCGTGCGACCTCGGCCAGTTCGGTCTCGGCAGCGGTCTGTTCGGTGTTCAATTCGGATCCCCTGAGCTTGCTGGTTTCGCCGCGACCCTCCGGGCGATTGCGTAGCCTACCCTTATGAAGACCTATATCCGGGCAAACACCTAGTCCGCGCTCGGGCCGGGGGGTGCATCAGCGTGCGAAACGTTCGGCGAGCGCCATCATCGCGAGCGCCGCGCGGGCCGCTTCGCCGCCCTTGTCCTTCTGTGCCGGGTCCGCGCGCACCTGCGCCTGGGCCTCGTTCTCGACCGTCAGGATGCCGTTGCCGATCGCGATGCCGTCCATTGTCAGAGCCATGATCGCGCGCGCGCTTTCGCCCGCGACGATCTCGAAATGATAGGTTTCGCCCCGGATCACGACGCCGATCGCGACGAAGCCGTCGTAATCGCCGCTTTCCGCGGTAAGGGCGATCGCCCCCGGAACCTCGAGCGCGCCGGGTACGGTCAGCACCTCCGTCTCGTGGCCCGCAGCCTCGATCACGGCGCGCGCGCCTTCGATCAGCTGGTCATTGAGGTGTTCGTAAAAACGCGCCTCGACGATGAGAATGCGTGCCATGGTAATTACTCCGGGATCGGCCGGTGGCCGGTGATGGTGAGCCCGAATCCCTCGATCGCAACGAGGTCGGGGCGCGAATTGGACAGCAGGATCATGTCGTGCACGCCGAGATCGGCGAGGATCTGCGAACCGATGCCGATATTGCGCAGCTCCTCGTCCTTGCTCCACGCGCCGGTGCCGACGCGGCCCGTCAGGATCACGATGATCCCCGCGCCGTGTTCGCCCACCGCCTCCATCGCGCGCTGCAGCGTGCGCTTGCGCGGGCCAGGCGCACCGAGCACGTCGTCGAAGACCGAAATCGGGTGGACGCGGGCGAGGGTGGGCTCGCCGGGGACGACATGGCCTTTCTGCAGGACATAGGCTTCGTTCCCTTCCACCCGGTCGCGATAGGTGATCATGCGCCAGTGGCCGCCGTAATCGCTTTCGAACGAGCTTTCGCCGGTGCGCTCGACGAGGTGGTCGTTGCGCATCCGGTAGGCGATGAGATCGCGGATCGTGCCGATCTTGAGATCGTGCTTGCGCGCGAATTTCACGAGGTCGTCCATGCGCGCCATGGTCCCGTCCTCGTTCATGATCTCGCAGATGACGCCCGAGGGGTTGAGCCCGGCAAGACGGGAGATGTCGACCGCGGCCTCGGTGTGCCCGGCGCGCACCAGCGTGCCGCCGTCGCGCGCGGCGAGCGGGAAGACGTGGCCCGGCGTGACGATGTCGTCGGAGCCCTTCGTCGCGTCGATCGCGACCGAAATGGT
This sequence comes from Erythrobacter litoralis, assembly GCF_001719165.1. Lineage (NCBI taxonomy): Bacteria > Pseudomonadati > Pseudomonadota > Alphaproteobacteria > Sphingomonadales > Erythrobacteraceae > Erythrobacter > Erythrobacter litoralis. Next base: position 1,719,758 of record NZ_CP017057.1, on the reverse strand, counting down.
GCGCGCCCGGTCGGCGGCCGAAATGCCGGTGGTGACGCCTTCCTTCGCCTCGATCGAGATGGTGAAGGCGGTCTGCATCGATTCCTTGTTGTTCCGGCTCATCGGTTCGAGCCCGAGCGTATCGACGCGGGCCTTGTCCAATGCGAGGCAGATGAGGCCGCGGCCATGCGTCGCCATGAAATTGACCGCGGCAGGCGTTGCCATCTGGGCGGGGATGATGAGATCGCCCTCGTTTTCGCGGTCCTCGTCGTCGACGAGTATGTACATGCGGCCATTGCGCGCCTCGTCGATGATCTCCTCGATCCCGACGAGCACGGGGCGTTCGTCATTGTCGTCGAGGAAGGCGGCGAGCTTGGCGAGGGTTTCGGCGGTGGGATTCCAGCCTTCCTCGGCGCAGTCGCGCAGCGTGTTGGCGTGGAGCCCGGCAGCGCGGGCAAGGCCGGCGCGCGTGAAAGCGCCGCTTTCGACGAGTTCGCGGACGCGTGTGATAGTGGATGTGTTCATACAGGCGCTCTATCACACGACAATGTGAAATCAAGTGCAGTGATTGGCGCCGAAAACCCCATCGCGTATGAACTAAGCGAACGAAACGCCCGCGCGATGTGGCGCAGGATGTGACCTGCATCGCAGGAACCGGCAAGGGGGTGGTGGTGGACGCACTAGGGCTCGAACCTAGGACCCGCTGATTAAGAGTCAGCTGCTCTACCAACTGAGCTATGCGTCCGTACCGATGGGCATCGGAAAATTCACCGCGAGGGGGTGCTGGGCACGGTCCCGAATCGCGTGAGGCGCTGCATATAGCGCGCTTGGCGCCAATGGGAAGGGGCTATGCCGTGTCGACCGCGATATTCTCTTTCGCCAGGGCCATGAAGCGGCGCTGCGTCTCGGGCGAGAGGCGCACCGTGCTTTCGAACCTGTCGGACATGTTCTCCTCGATCCGCACCACGCCCTCCCGCGCGAGAAGGTGGGCGATCCTCAGCGCACTCGGCTGCGATATGCCGAGAACGCAGTGAAGCTGGCGCAGGGTCGTCTGGTGTCCTCCTGCCTCGCGCTGGCGGATCGCCTCGGTCATCAGCGCGGCGAGCACGATGCCGCCCTCGCGCAGGGGAGGGTCGGCCGGGGAGCACGGCTCGCGCGCGCCGATCCGGGCAAACAGGGAGCGAATGGGACGCAGGGGGGAAAGCATTGTCTTGGGGCCGATTTCGAAAGGGTGTTCCTGGCGACAGGCTGGCCAAAGGGGGAGTAGCCGCTGCCGCCAGGTTCCGGGCTTTCAGCTTTCCCGCCCTCGTGGGGCAGGGTGCGACCCGAAGGCCCGAACTGGTTTCGTGGCGCGCCTATGCCGCCGGTTTCCGGGAGGGGAAAGTCGCCCATCCGGGTGACTTCGTGTATGCCCGGCAGAATGCACCGTCATTTTGCAAGGATCGACCGGATCGAAGACATCGCCGAGGCGATCGAATATGGCTGCGATGTCGCGAGGGCAGAAGGCGTGGTGCGCCACAGCTATCATGTCACGCCGCTGTTCGAAGAGCCGACCTCGCCGTCCACCGTCGTCTACGCGCGCGGCTTTTCGGACGAATGGCTCGCCCTTTACGAACGGGACGATTTCCGCCGGGACGACCCGATCCCGGGAAGAGTGCTTGAACACGGTTCGATGCTGACCTGGCAGGAGGCGATGCAGGCGGGGCCGAACACGCCGGGGAACGAAGCCTATTTCAAGGCCATGCGCGAACACGGGCTGATCCATGGCTTTGGCGTCCCGCTGTTCGGCATGCACGGGCGCGACGGCTATGCCGCGTTCGATTTCGACCGCCCCCTGGCGGATGTGCCTGACAGGACGCTGGGTCTCGTGCGCGCCATCGCGCAGGCCTCCCATCAGCGCGTATGCGTCCTCATAGAAAGCGCGCCGACCCGGATCAGCCTGTCCGAACGCGAGCGCCAAGTGCTCGAATGGCTGACTGAGGGAAAGTCGCTTTCGGTCACTGCAGAGATCATGGGCCTGTCGCCCGACACGGTGAAGACCTACGCCCGGCGCATCTACGCAAAGCTCGATGCGTCGGACCGGGTCGGGGCGGTGGTGAAGGCGTTGAGGCTGGGGCTGGTGCGGGTCTGAGCCGCGCCGTTCAGGTCGTGAGCCCGCCCGAAAGGCTCCCGCTCAATCCTCTGCCCGGCGCGCGCTTGTTCCAGCGGTCGACCATCATCAGCGCGCCGATGCAGATCATGTTGGTGAGCATGGACGAGCCGCCATGGCTCATGAACGGCAGCGGGATGCCGACGACGGGCGCAAATCCCATCACCATCAGCAGGTTGACCGCCACATAGAAGAAGATCGTCGCGACCATGCCACCTGCGAGCAGCTGGGCGAAGCGATCGCGCGAGGCGCGGGCGACCTCGAGCCCCCAGCGCAGGATGACCCCGAAGATCGCGATCACGAACAGGCCGCCGAGAAGGCCCCATTCCTCGGCCATGGTGGCGAAGACGAAATCGGTGTGCGGTTCGGGCAGGTATTGCAGGTGGCTTTGCGAACCCTCGTTGAAGCCCTTGCCGAACAGGCCGCCCGATCCGATCGCGATCTTGGACTGGGTGATGTGATAGCCCGCACCCAGCGGATCGGCTTCGGCGTCGAACATGGTGAGCACCCGGCGCTGCTGGTATTCCTTGAGGCCGAAGAAGAACGCGACAGGTGCCGCCGCGGCCGCCGCGACGGCGCCGCCGATGAACCAGCGCAGCGGCAGCCCTGCAAGCAGCATCACCACCGCCCCGCCGAATGCGATCGCAAGGCTGGTGCCGAGATCGGGCTGCAGCAGGACGAAGGCGACCGGGGCCGCGATCATCGCTCCGGGCAGCAGCACCGCGCGCCAGCCGGTGATGAGGCCGACCGGCAGCGAGGAATAGAAATGCGCCAGCGTCACCACGATCACCGGCTTCATCAGTTCTGAAGGCTGCAACACCATGAAGCCGAGATCGAGCCAGCGCTGGCTGCCGCCGCCGACCTGGCCGATGATCTCGACCGCCACGAGCAGGGCGAGCACTACGAGATAGGCCGGATAGGTGAGGAAACGCACCAATTCGCGCGGGAAGGCCGCGATCACCAGCGCCATGACGAGAAACACCCCGAAGCGCACGAGATGCGAACTCGCGAAGGGATCCATCGAGCCTCCGGCGGCCGAATAGAGCACCGCCGCACCGAAGCCGACCAGCAGGAAGAGCGGAATCAGCATCCCCCAGGGCTGGCGCGCGATCGGATCGGGTATGACACTGGCCATGGCGGTTATTCGCCTCCGTCCCGCGCCGGAACCGCGCTGTCGGGTGGCGGACTGCCGGAGGCGGTGGGATCGGGGCGCGGCGCGATCGCGTCGTCGGCGATCGCCTGCGTGCGCGCGGCGGCGAGCCTCGCCTCGGCCTCCACCTGGTCGAAGATATCCTCGTCCCGGCGCGGCGGGGGAACCACGGTTGCCCCGCGCTCGGCGGCATAGGCGGCATAGCGTTTTTCCAGCCGCTGCTGGGCGGTGCCGCCCCATTGCTCCTCTAGCTTGGTGAGCGCGTCCATGCCCTTTTCCGGATCGAACATGAACGTCATCACGTCGCGCGCGATCGGATAGGCCGCGCCCGAGCCGCCGCCATGTTCGATGACGACCGCGCCGGCATAGCGCGGGTTCTCGAACGGGGCGAAGAAGACGAACAGGCCGTGGTCGCGGTATTTCCAGGGGCCGGACTTGCCGTCGGAAACCGAAAGCGAGACGACCTGCGCGGTGCCGGTCTTGCCCGCCATCAGGACGTCCTCCAGCGGAAGCCGCCCGCGTCCCGCCGTTCCGGGGCCGTTCACGACATCGCTCATCGCCTGGCGCACGAAGGCGACCTGGTCATCGGCGAGGTCCACCTGATCGATGCCGCGCGTCGGCGTGTTCATCACCAGCCGCGGCATGACATGCCGCCCGGTCGCGAGCCGGGTCGCCATCACCGCGAGCTGGAGCGGGCTGGTGAGGTAATAGCCCTGCCCGATCGAGGCGTTGACCGTGTCGAAATCCTGCCATTCGCGGCCGAACTTGTTGAACTTCCAGTCGGGCGTCGGGACCGTGCCGTAGAACTGGCTGGTGACCGGCAGCGGGAATTCCTTGCCCAGCCCGAACTGGCTCGCCATCGCGGCGACCTTGTCGAAGCCGACGGCCTGCGCGTAGTGATAGAAATAGCTGTCGCATGACTGATAGATCGCCTTGGCCATGTCGACGGTGCCGTGATTGCTCCAGCAATTGAAGAAACGGTTGCCGATCCGCCGCCCGCCGCCGCAGGAAATCGTCTCCTTGGGGTCGATCCCGGCTTTCAGGAAGGCCATGCAATGCATCGGCTTGACCGTAGAACCGGGTGGGTAGAGCCCTTGCAGCACCTTGTTGCGCAGGGGCACGCGCTCGTCCTCGCGCAGCATGGCGTATTCGACCGATCCGATGCCGTCCGAAAAGCTGTTTGGGTCGAAGCTCGGCATGGAAGCCATGCAGAGTAGGTCGCCGGTCTTGCAGTCCATGACGACGACCGATCCGCTTTCGAGACCAATGCGGCGCGCGGCATAATCCTGCAGCGGCCCGTCGATGGTGAGCTTGACCGGATCGCCTTGCACGTCCTCGCGCGTTTCGAGGTCGCGCACGATGCGCCCGCCCGCCGTCACCTCGACGCGCCGCGCACCCGGTACGCCGCGCAATTCCTGCTCGAACTGCTTTTCGAGCCCGTCCTTGCCGATCTTGTAGCCCGGCGTGATGAGGAGCGGGTTGCGGTCCTCCTCGTCATATTCCTCGGCATTGGCGGGGCCGACATAGCCGATCAGGTGCCCGACCGAGGGCCCCGTCGGGTAGAAGCGCGAAAACCCGCGCTGCGGGACGATCCCCTGGAGATCGGGCAGGCGTACGCTCAAAGCGGCGAATTGTTCGTAATTGAGCCCGCTCGCGACTTCGATCGGCTGATAGCCTTTCGACTGGACCACCTTCTGCTTGATATCGGCGATCCGGTCGGGCTCCAGCGCCAGCAGCGTTCCGATCTGTTCGATCGTCGCCTCGGGCTCGGACAGTCGTTCGGGGATCACGTCGACGCGGAAATCGGCGCGGTTCGAGGCGAGCGGCGCGCCGTTGCGATCGAGGATCCAGCCCCGCCGCGGCGGGATTAGCGACAGGTTCACCCGGTTGCTTTCGGATTCGAGCCGGTACTTCTCGTTCTCCGCGATCGCGAGATAGCCCATGCGCACCGCGAGCAGGGCGCCGATCCCGCCCTGCACCGCGCCGATGACCATTGCGCGCCTGTCGAACGTGTTGCGCAGGCCGGACGCGGTTATCTTCGGCCCGGCGCGCCTCAGCCCGCTTTTTCTGAACCAGCGCTTCATCCGATCCTCCGCGTGCGCGCCAGACGGAAGAGGTCGAGCCGCGAGACGAGCCTCGCGAAGACGGGATAGAGAACCACCGCCACCACGATCTGCGGCAGCATGGCAAGGAGCAGGGCAGGAGAGACGGTCGCGCGGGAAAGGGCCATCGCGGCAAGGATATACAGGACGATGGCTAGACCTGCGGTGAACCAGTCCTGCCAGAATCCGCGCCACGGGACCTGTTGCTCGAGATATTCGAACGCGATCATGGTCAGCGACCATAGCAGCACCGCGCAGCCGATCGGCTGCCCGCTGACGAGGTCGTCGAACAGGCCGAGCGGCACGCCAGCCCAGATCGGCAGCAGGCCAGGCCGCATCAGCCGCCAGGCGACGAGCATGATGTACCCGAGCGGCGGCGAGAGCGGCATGACATCGGCCTGGAGGAGCAGCACGGGCAGCAGCGAGCCGGCGAGGATCGAGACATAGGGAACCGTGCCCGCCCTCAGGGGCGAGGCTTCGCGGTTGATCCCGCTGCCGCGATAGCGCGTACTGCGCGTCGGCCTGCCGCGTCGTTCGATCACTCTTCCAGCTCTTGCTCGGTCAGCTCGTTCTCTCCGCCCACGCGCGATGCGGCGACAGCCTCGCCTTCGTAGATCGGCTCGATCGAGACGAAATCCGTCGCGGAAGGGTCCGCGATCAGCCGCGCAAGCCCGCCATCGGGAGTGAGTTCGCTCAAGACCGCAACCGCCACGCCCGGGCGGTAATAGCCGCCGGCGCCGCTGGTGACGAAGACATCGCCTTTCTTGAGAGGATTGAGTCCGAGATTGATCAGTCTGATCCGCAGCAATCCGTCGCCGCGCCCTTCGGCGAAGGCGACGGTGTTATCGCCCGCGCGGCGCACCGGAAGCACGCTTTCGCTGTCGGTCAGGAGCATTACCCGCGCCGAACCGCTCGCGACTTCGAGCACGCGCCCGACCACGCCGCGCGGCGAACGCACCGGCATGCCCGGCTCAAGACCGTCGGCACGGCCCACGCCGATATAGGCAAATCGCCGCGCACTGGCGGCGCTAGAGCCGACGAGCCGCGCGGTCGCGATCGGTTCGACCTCGCCCTTCGCAAGATCGAGCAGCGCCTTCAGCCGGCGGTTCTCGTCCCTTACCGCCTCGGCTTCGGCAAGACGGATGCGCGCTATCTCGTTCTCCTCGCGCAGCCGGGCATTCTGCGATCCGGCATAGAAATAACCGGACACGACATCCCAGGCCGATTGCGACCCGGTTCGTGCGGCAGCCGGGACTTCGCCCACCGGGGTGACGGCATCGCTCGCCGCGCCGCGCAGCGGCGCGAAGCTGCCCGGCTGCCAATAGGACAGCGCAAGCAGGCCCGCACCAAGAAGGGCACCGAGCGCCGCCAGCAGGTATCCGGTGAAGACGGAATATTGCGCCTTCTTCGAGAAACCCGAACGGCGCGATGACGGCGGCGCCATGGCCTGCTGCCCCTTCTTTCCCTGTCGAGCCCCCCGCATAGGCTGCGGGGGCTCGTGCGGATCATGCCGTCATCAGCACGCCGCGATAGATCGGATCCTCCATCGCCCGGCCGGTGCCGATGGCGACGCAGGTGAGCGGGTCCTCCGCGATCGAGACCGGCAGGCCGGTTTCCTCGCGCAGATGCTCGTCGAGCCGGCGGATCAGCGCGCCGCCTCCGGTGAGCACTATGCCCTGGTCGACGATGTCCGCGGCAAGTTCGGGCGCGGTGTTCTCGAGCGCGATGCGCACCCCTTCGACGATCGCGCCGATCGGTTCGGAAAGGGCCTCGGCGACATGCGCCTGGTTGATCGTGATCTCCTTGGGCACGCCGTTGACGAGGTCGCGCCCCTTCAGCGTGATCGTCTCGCCGATGCCGTCCTCGGGCACGACCGCGATGCCGTAATCCTTCTTGATCCGCTCTGCCGTGGCATCGCCGATCAGGAGGTTGTGATGCCGCCGGACATAGGAAACGATCGCCTCGTCCATCTTGTCGCCGCCGGTGCGGACCGAAGTGGTATAGGCAAGGCCGCGCAGCGACAGAACCGCGACTTCGGTCGTCCCGCCGCCAATGTCGACGACCATCGAACCGACCGGTTCGGTCACCGGCATGTCGGCGCCGATCGCGGCGGCCATCGGTTCGAGGATCAGGTGCACTTCCGATGCCCCCGCATTGGAAGCGGCATCGCGGATCGCGCGCTTTTCAACCGAGGTCGAGCCGGAGGGAACGCAGATCACGATTTCGGGATAGCGGAACAGGTTGCGCTTGCCATGGACCTTGCGGATGAAGTGCTTGATCATCTCCTCGGCGATTTCGATGTCGGCGATGACCCCGTCGCGAAGCGGGCGGATCGCCTCGATCGTGTCGGGCGTCTTGCCCATCATCATCTTCGCATCGTCGCCGACCGCCTTGACGCGCTTGACGCCGTTGATCGTCTCGATCGCAACCACGCTGGGCTCGTTGAGGATGATGCCCTGGTCCTGCACGTAGACGAGCGTGTTCGCGGTGCCGAGGTCGATCGCCATGTTCTGCGATCCGAATTTGAACAGGTTCGAAAGGAAACTCATTTGTTCTTGTTCCGTGAGCTCTTTGGGCAAGTACGGCAGGGCCCCTGCCGGACATGGGTCACTCGAATGTGACGTGACCCGATGCGCCTAGCGTTTTCGCATTCAAAAGGCCAAAAATATTGTTGACGCTGTTGCCGATTATGGGGGGTTACCCTCGAATTTGCGACCGCTGACGTCTAGGCTGCGACCAATGTCGCATATTCGCCGCCTTCCTTCGGTCCTTGTCAACCGCATCGCTGCGGGCGAAGTGGTCGAGCGCCCGGCTTCCGCGCTCAAGGAAGTGGTCGAGAACGCGATCGACGCGGGCGCCGCGCGAATCGCCATTGCGCTGACCGATGGCGGGCTCACGCGGCTCGAGGTGACGGATGACGGCTGCGGGATGGATGCGGCGGAAATGGAGCTCGCTCTCGAACGGCACGCGACTTCCAAACTGCCCGATGCGCTGATCGGCGAAGAGGGCGCGATCGAAATGGTCGAGACGCTGGGCTTTCGCGGCGAAGCGCTGCCTTCGATCGCGAGCGTTGCGCGCCTCACGCTGGAGAGCCGGGTGCATGGCGCGGCCGACGGATGGCGAAGGGTGGTCGATCACGGCGACCTAATCGAGGAAGGGCCGGCCGCATTGCCGCCCGGGACGCGCGTGCGGGTCGAACAGCTTTTTGCCCGCGTGCCCGCTCGCCGCAAGTTCCTGCGCACCGCGCGCAGCGAATATATCGCCAGCCTAGACGTGATCCGCCGCCTTGCCATGGCGCGCCCCGAAATCGCCTTCACTCTTACCAATGGCGCCGAAGGCAAGGAGCGCACGGTTCTGCGCACGCAGGCGGGAGAGCCGCTGGCCACTCGCGTCGCCCAGATCATCGCGCACGAACTCAAGGACAATTCGGTTGCGATCGATCTCACTCGCGATACGCCCCACGGGACGATGCGGCTGACGGGGATCGCGGGGCTGCCGACCTACAATCGCGGCGTGGCGGATCATCAATACCTCTTCGTCAACGGCCGCCCGGTGAAGGATCGCCTGCTGGTCGGGGCGGTGCGAGGGGCCTATTCGGACATGCTCGCGCGCGACCGGCACGCAGTGCTCGCCCTGTTCCTCGAGCTGCCGCCGCAGGATGTCGACGTCAACGTTCACCCCGCCAAGACCGAAGTGCGCTTTCGCGATGCAAGCGGGGTGCGCGGTTTCATCGTCTCCGGGCTCAGGCAGGCTCTTGCGACCGGCGACCGGCGCAGCGCGCAGGGCCCCGACCGCAAGGCGATGGAGCGCTGGCAGACCGAACCTGCCGCTCCCATGACCGCTCCGCCGCAATCGGGCGCGCTGGAAAGCATCTTTTCTGGCCGCGACTGGACCGCGCCGCAATCGCGCCCCGCAAGTGTCGGGGAAGCCCGGAGTGGATGGGGCGACACGAGCGATGCCCTGCCCATGGGCCGCGCCGAGGAAGCCGCGCCAATCCCCGCGGAAACCCGCCGGTACCCGCTCGGCATCGCCCGCGGGCAGGTCGCGAACACATATATCGTCGCCGAGGCCGCCGACGGCCTGGTCCTGGTCGACCAGCACGCCGCGCACGAGAGGCTCGTACTCGAACGGTTGCGCGCGGCCGGCGCGGGGGAAGCCGCAAAAAGGTCGCAGGCGCTGCTCGTGCCCGACGTGGTCGAACTGGACGAGGTCGATTGCGACCGGCTCGAGGAAGCGGCCGAGGGGCTCGCGCGCTTTGGCCTCGTGATCGAGCGTTTCGGCCCGGCAGCCATGCTGGTGCGTGCCGTGCCCTCGGCCATCGCAAAGGCGGATACGGGCAGGCTGCTGCGCGATCTTGCTGACGACATCGCCCATCACGGCCACCAGCAGGACAGCGGCGCGCTGCTGCTTGCGGAGCGGCTTGAATACACGCTCGCGACGATGGCATGCCACGGATCGGTTAGGGCAGGGCGGGTGCTCTCGGTCGCCGAGATGAACGCGCTGCTGCGCGAAATGGAAGCCACGCCGCGTTCGGGCCAGTGCAATCATGGCCGCCCGACATGGGTGAAGCTGTCGATGGAAGACGTCGAAAAGCTGTTCGGACGACATTGAGGGCGCGCCGCCGCGTTCGTCGGCGTGTGCAGGGAACGGACCTGTAAGCCCCTTGGTTTGACCACATGATTGCGAAAAGCGCATATGGATAAAGCGCGCGCAAGGATCAGGAAGGGCAAGAGGAATGACAACAGGCACCAGAACCGCCACCATGGCTAAATACACGCGCAAAGGTTTGGGCCGGGTGTTCGGACCTCTCGCCGTGTTCTTCCGCGGTTTTATGGAGGCGCCGCGCATGGTCGGCTCGGTCATCCCTTCCTCGCGGGTGACGATCGACGCCATGCTCGACCGGGTCGATTGGGACAATTGCAAGCTGTTCGTCGAATATGGACCCGGTGTCGGGACCTTCTGCCCACATATCCTCGACCGCCTGCCGGAAGACGGCAAGCTGCTCGTGATAGAAACGAATGAGCGTTTCGTGGACTATCTCAAGCGGACGGTTCGGGACGATCGGTTCCATGCACGGCTCGGCTCGGCCGAGGATGTCGAACGGTTCGTGAAGCAAGTGGGCCATGAAAAGGCCGACTTCGTGCTTTCGGGCCTGCCGATCTCGACTCTGCCCGAAGGCGTCGCCGACCGTATCGTCGCTGCGACCGAGCGGGTGCTCCGGCGCGGCGGGGCATTCCTGACCTACCAGTTCCGCCCTGCCGCTCGCGATCTTACCGAGCAGCATTTCGACAGGCTCGAGACCGACTTCGTCTGGCGCAACATTCCGCCCTGCATTCTTGCCTGGGGCTGGAAAGAGCGTCCGGCCTGACCGATCAGGCCGCGCGGAATTTCGGCACGCCCTGATCGCTGTCGATCTCGGGAATGATCCGATAACGCGCGAGGATAAGGCTGAAGAGGCCGAACAGGATCAGCCCGGCCGCCGTCAGCGTGAACAGCCAGCCCGTCCCCGCGAGCGAAGCGACCGCCTCGCCAAGGGTCTTTACCTGCGAAGGACCGCTGGACAGGAAACCGGCCTGCACCAGCGACCACCCGATCACGACATAGACGACGCTGCGCGCGGCAAAGCCCGCCCCGCCGAGCCAGCGCGTCGAATCGGGCGCACGCGCAGAGATACGGTGCATGAACTTGCCAGAGATCGCCTTGTCGGCCTGGTTCACCGCGGCAAGGAAGAAGGCAACGCCCAGCAGGCCGAGCACCACTCCGCCAAATTCGACCGAGAGCACGCCGGCGGCTGCCCCGCTTGCGCCGCTCCCGCCTGATGGGGAACCGGTCGCGACCTTGTAGCCGGTCCAGGCCAGCGCCAGGTGCGCGATCCCGCTTCCCGCATGGCCAAGCCGCTTGCCCCAGCCCTTTTTGTCCGACCCGTTGTTCTCGATGTCGAACAGCGGCGACGCGAAGCGGAACAGGGCGTAGGCCGTCAGCCCCACGACCAGCACCCACAGCAGTGCGGTGCCGGCGGGAAATTCCTCGACTGCCTTGAAGATGCCGTCGGAGCCCTGACTGATGGCGCCCGCGCTGGTGAGCGCGAGCAGACCGAGCACGAAATAAAGCACCGCACGGGAGAAATACCCCACCCGCACGAGCCAATTGAACTTTTCCGATTTGTCTACCATGACCGCTTGTCTCCCGATGATCGTTGTCGGGAAACCAACGGGGGCTTTGTCGCTATCGTTCCGACAAATGCGCCGGGCAGAGCTGTCCTACACGTTGAACTTGAAGAGCATGACGTCGCCGTCCTGCACGAGATATTCCTTGCCCTCCTGCCGGAGCTTGCCCGCATCGCGCGCGGCCGCTTCTCCGCCCAGGGTGACATAATCCTCGTAGGCGATGGTCTCGGCGCGGATGAAACCTTTTTCGAAATCGGTGTGGATCTCGCCCGCCGCCTGCGGGGCCTTTGCGCCCTGGGGGAAAGTCCAGGCGCGCGCTTCCTTCGGTCCGGCGGTGAAGAAGGTCTTGAGACCGAGCAGGGTATATCCGGCACGGATCACGCGGGCGAGCCCGCTTTCCTCGAGGCCGAGACTTTCTAGGTATTCCGCGCGGTCCTCTGCCGGCATGGCGACCAGTTCGGCCTCGATCGCGGCCGAAACGACGGCCGCCTGCGCGCCTTCGGCCTTTGCCCTGGCGAAGACCGCTTCGGACAGCGCGTTGCCGGTTGCGGCCTCGTCTTCGGCGACGTTGCAGACATATAGCACGGGCTTTGCGGTGAGCAGCTGTGCCTGGCGAAAGAGGCGCGCTTCCTCCTCGTCCTTCGGCTCGGTCAGGCGGGCGGGCTTGCCCTCGCGCAGCAGTTCGAGCGCCTGGCCGAGCACGCTGGCGGTGATCTTCGCTTCCTTGTCCCCGCCGGTCGCGCGCTTTGCGGCTGCGGGCACGCGCTTTTCGAGGCTTTCAAGATCAGCCAGCATGAGTTCGGTCTCGACCACCTCGGCATCGGCGATCGGATCGACCTTGTTGGCGACATGCTGGATGTCGTCATCCTCGAAGCATCGCAGCACATGGACGATCGCGTCGACTTCCCGGATATTGCCGAGGAACTGGTTGCCGAGCCCTTCGCCCTTGCTCGCACCCTTCACGAGACCGGCGATGTCGACAAAGGCGAGCTGGGTGGGCACCACCTTCGCGCTTTTCGCGATGGCGGCAATCCTGTCGAGCCGTTCGTCGGGGACTGCGACCTGGCCGACATTGGGTTCGATCGTGCAGAACGGATAATTCGCGGCCTGCGCGGCCTGCGTCTCGGTCAATGCATTGAAAAGGGTGGACTTGCCCACATTGGGGAGGCCCACGATGCCGCAGCGGAAACCCATTTGTCACTCCGTGAAAAGATGGCGGGGCGATAGAGAGGTCACGGGGCAAAGGCTAGGCCCGAGTTCACACCCCTTTCAGCTGCCGGGCGAGTTCGTCCATGTCGGCATCGGGCGTGATGATGCGCCATTGGCCCGGCGTGCGGCTGTCGACCAGCACCACGCCGTTCTTCGGACAGATATCCAGGCAGGGAACCTCGACCAGGCCGAGCGAGGCCTTGCGCCCCTTCTTTGCCCCGAGCGCCGACTTGAGCGCCTTCTTGAATGTCTCGTCCTTCTTGCCGAAGGTCAGTCCGCGTTTCTTCGCTTTCTTGCCGCACTTCGCGCAGACGAGGATCGCGTGGCTCCAGTTAGATCGGATTTCGGTTTTCATACTGCCCCACCAACGCATGGGGGCGGGACGAGTTGCAAATCCGGATCAATCCTGCTGGCGCAGAGCGACATCGCTCATGAAACGGGCATCTTCGCCCTCCGCGAGCCAATGCGCCTCGCTACCCATCGCGCCGAGCATGGTGGCAAGGTCATCCTGTTCGGCCTTGGCGTAGTTTCCGAGGACATGACCGGTCACCCGGTCCTTGTGTCCGGGATGGCCGATTCCGATCCGCACGCGGCGGAAATCGGGGCCGAGATGGCGGTCGATCGACCTCAGCCCGTTGTGCCCCGCGGTCCCGCCGCCGCGCTTTACCTTGACCTTGAAGGGGGCGAGGTCGAGCTCGTCATGGAACACGGTCAGGGCGTCGGGGGTGAGCTTGTAGAAGCGCATCGCCTCGCCAACGCTGCGCCCGCTTTCGTTCATGAAGGTGGCGGGCTTGAGCAGCAGCACCTTCTCGGAGCCGATCCGCCCTTCCTGCACCCAGCCGGTGAATTTCTTCTGGATGGGCGAGAAACCGTGCATGTCGGCGATGACGTCCAGCGCCATGAAGCCGATATTGTGCCGGTGAAGCGCATATTGCGGTCCGGGATTTCCGAGGCCAACCCAAATCTGCATGGGGAGCGGCTCTAGAGCGCCGGTCCGAAAGTTCAAGCGCTTGGTCGACAGCCGCTCGCCGACCCGATCGATACGGCGCAGGGGCGGAATCCCTGCATGGAGACCTCAAAGATGCCGCTATTTCGTCCTGTTGCTCCTCTACTTGTGCTGACCGTTCTCGCCGCCTGCGCGACCACGGAGCCGGGCTGGACCGGCGAAGGCGCGGTGCCTTTCGACACGGCGCTCGCCCAATGTCAGGACGATGTGGCGAACATACCCGTCCAAGCGACGCGCGAGGCGAAGCTTGCCGAATGCATGGCTGCAAAAGGCTGGACGCGCGAATAGGCCCAGACACGAAAACGCCGGGGCGGTTTCCCGTCCCGGCGTTCCCTGGTGATCTTTGGTGCTGAGAGGGAAGCGCAGCTTACTCGCTGTCTTCTTCGCCCTCTTCCTGGTCGTCGCCGCCCTGTTCGGTCGCTTCGACCTCATCGGCAGCCACTTCGTCCTCGCCTTCGGCAGCAGCCGCGCCTTCGCTCTTCTTGAGCGCCGAGGGGGCAACCAGCGTCGCGATGGTGAAATCGCGGTCGGTGATCGCGCTTTCGCTGCCCGCGGGCAGGGAGATTTCGCTGATGTGGATCGAATCGCCGACCTCGCGGCCCGTCACGTCGATCTCGATCTCGCTCGGGATGCGGTCCGCTTCGCAGACGAGTTCCAGTTCGTGGCGCACGACGTTGAGCACGCCGCCCTTCTTGAGACCGGGCGCCTGCTCTTCGTTGATGAAGACCACGGGGACCTGGACCTCGACCTTCGAATCCTTCGACAGGCGCAGGAAGTCGGCATGGATCGGGCGATCGGTGACCGGGTTGAGAGCGACGTCCTTGGGAAGGGTGCGGACACTCTTTCCGCCGAGTTCGATCGTCACGATCGAGTTCATGAAGTGACCTGTGCCAAGCTGCTTGACCAGTTCCTTCTCCTCGACGTGGATCGGGGTGGGTTCTTCCTTGCCGCCATAGATGACTGCGGGAATCCGACCTTCGCGGCGAAGTGCTCGGGAGGCTCCCTTGCCAGCCCGTTCGCGCGCCTCGGCCGGCAGTGTAAGAGCGTCGCTCATGATATCTGCCTTTCGAATGCGTGATAAAGATTATGTCAGCGGCGCCGCGCCTCCAGGGATGACCATGGCGCCGAAGGGCGGGCCGTTACAGCGCTCCTGCACGCTTGGCAAGGCGTTTCGCGCCTCAGCGAAGCCGCCTGACCCGGTAACCTTCGGCCTCGATCAGGCCGACAAGGCCCTCGGGCCCGACCACATGGGCAGCGCCCACGGCGACCAGCGGACGCGCGCCGCTTTCGAGTTCGGTGACCACGGGACCGAGCCACGCGCGGTTACGTTCGGCCAGCAGGGCCTCGCGCAGACCCGGATCGGCAAGGATCCCGCTGGTTGCCGCCTCGACCAGCGCCGCCTCGTCGCCGGCGAGCCATGCCCGGCGGAGCGCCGCGGGGTCTGCGCCGATCTCCGCTGTCCCTGCGACGACCTCCCGCAACAGGTCGCGCTGATCCGCCTCGGTGAGCCTGTCGAAGATCGCGAGCTGCGCCCGCGCGCCTTCGAGCTCGCGCACATCGCGGCCCGCGAAATCGGCGATCACAGCGCGGTCGACGCCATTGGCCGCGCTGCCATCGGCCTGCACCCGGGCAAGCATCAGCGCCGCCGCCCAGGTTTCTATCCGGGTCGTGTCGCGTTCGGAAATGCCCGCTTCGTCCATCAGGGTCGAAAGCTCGCTGCGCAGGCCCGGCACGATCCGCTGCGACAGCGGCGGGAGGTCGGGTGTGGCCGCAAGCTCCCCGAAGGTTTCGGCGATGCCGGCGCGGTCCTCGAGATCGGCGATTTCGACCATCAGCATGCCCGCCTCTTCGATCGCCCGCTCGATCGCCGGGGTGCGCCAGCGCGTGCCGTCGGGCAGGACGTGGATCGTCCCGAAGAGCCAGCCGCGCACCGCGCCATCCGGCCCCGCGATCTCGTAAATCAGCGGCGTGGCGGACGCGTCAGGCCCGGTCTCTTGATCTCCGCCCGAGCAGGCGGCGAGCAAGAACGCTTGCGCCGCAGCGACCAGCGCCAGTGCGAAGACCCGCAGGCGCGTCGGCGCACTGCGGGTCCCCTTTCTTTCTGCGATGCCTTGGATCACTGGACCCGGGCAGTCTCGATGCCTTTCTCGGCGAGATAGTCCTGCACGCTGTTCGCGCCCGCAAGGTGGCCAGCGCCGACCGCGATGAACACGGTGCCCGGCTCGGCGAGCCGTGCCTCGATCCAATCGGCCCAATTGGCATTGCGCTGGTAGAGCAGCGCCTCGGCGAGGGCGGGATCGTCCATGTCTTCGTTCATGATTTCGGCGAGCGCGTCGGCATCGCCCTCGACCCATTCGGCGACCATCGCATCGAGCGTGGCCTTGACCTCGTCGATGCCCTCCGCCGCCGACATCATGAACGCGATCTGCTGGTCGATCGGCAGGCCATCGAAGATGCCGAGCTGGAATTCCGCCGTTTCCAGCGCATCCTGCGGCTTGTCCCCGGCCTTGGAAAGGACGATCTTCTCGACCCCGCTATCGGGCGAATAGCCCTGCTGCATCAGCGGGACCATAGTCAGCGACAGGCCGACCATCCACGGCTTGAGCTGGTCGAAGGCCTGCGCCGGAACACCGATCTTGCCGAGCGCAGCCTCGTAGCTTGTGGTCTGCTCCTCATCGAGCAGCGAACGCAGCGTTGTACCGGCGGGCAGCATGCCCTTCGACATGGCGAGCTGCTGCATCGCCGCCTCGCTGCCGGGATCCATCTTGATCTCGGTGACGATCGTGTCGGCTTGCGCCAGCGCTCCGGCGATTTCGGGATCGTACCACTTCACTTCCTTCGGAAGGGCATGGACCGTTCCGAACAGGTAGATCGTCGTGTCCTCGTCAGAAACGCTCCACAGCGCCGGACCTTCGGGGCCTGCGGGCAGGTCGGCTGCGGGAGGTGCTGCGTCCTCGGCGATGGCGGGTGCGCCGGCAAACAGGGCGAAGGCTGCGGCGGAAGCGGAAAGCAGGGACTTGAGTTTCATCGGTGTCGGTTCCTTTCGATTGTCGGATCTAGAGTACAAAGGTGACGCTGTCTTGAACGAAGGGCGCCCTTGGTCAGCGAACGAAGCAGGCGATGGGATAGGAAACCATCATCGCGACGAAGGCGATGGCGAACACGCCGAAGGCATGCGGGGCCGGCACGAAGCCCCCGGCATAGAGCACGGCCCACACCGGAAAGCCGGTGATGACCGCGATGCAGCCGCCGGTGAAGGCGATGAGATTGTATTCGCGCTTCATCTCGTCGACCTGGGTGAAGCCGTAGAGAGGCAGCACGGTAAATCCGGCGACGAGCGCAAGGGCGAGGATCACGGCGATGGCGGGATCGAGCGAGAGCGCTTCCCACTCGCCGGTGAAAAGGCTCCCGTCGCCCTTGTCGAAAAAGCCGGTGACGAAGCCGATCCCTCCGCCCAGCAGGGCGGCGATGGCGACGTAGACGATCTGGCGGCGTTGGCGCTGGCGGGTGCGCACTTCGCCGGGGCCGATGGGTTTGGTCATTGCTGTTCTCCGTCGTCGAAGATGTCCTCGATCCGCATCTCGAACAGGCGCGCGATGCGAAAGGCGAGGGGGAGGGAGGGGTCATGCTTGCCGGTCTCGATCGCATTCACCGCCTGGCGCGACACGTCGAGCCGTCCGGCAAGCTCGGCCTGGCTCCAGTCGCGTTCGGCGCGCAGGACCTTGAGGCGGTTCTTCATCAGTAACCCCTCAGGCGCTTGAGATTGAATGCCAGCGCGAAACAGGCGAGCGCGACGATCGAAGCGGCAGCGGCGGGCATGTCTTGCGCCGCCTCATCGCCGCGAATGCCGTCGATCACGCCTTCGATGAACGGCGCGAAAAGCAGCCAGCCGATCGCGCCCAGAAACCCAGCGCTCGCGCCCGCGCTCCAGAGGGAGGCGACCCATTCATCGCTCCGCCTTGTCGCGAACATGAAGATGAGAGCGATCATCGCGCCGAGCGCGGCGACCATCGCGATCGCCCGCGGGACGAGATCGAACCCGGCTGCGATCACGACCAGCGTCGCTATCGTCACGACATGGCCCATCGCAAGGTGAAGGCGTGTCTTCCTGTCGGCTCCGGACATGGTTCGGGTCTCCTTGGGATGCGCCTAGAAACCAAGCGCGGAGGTGGTCTTGGCAAGCATGTTGCCGATCGCAAAGCCGCTGAGGCCCAGCATCACACAGGCCTGCCAGCGCTTCATACGGATCGTTTCGTTCAATCTGGTCACAAGGGTTTTCCTTTCCCGGTCGTGGCAAGGGCCGCCCCGCCGCCGACGCGAGCCGGGGAGCTCGCAAAGAGCGGGGCGGCAAGGCGCATCAGCCACCCGGAGTGTCGGTCGCAGATGTGGCGGTCACCTCGGCAAGACGCACGCGGTCCGCATTGGCTTCGGCGATGGCAAGGCGGACCTGCCCCTCTGCCCGGGCGAGCGCGGCCCTGCGGCATTCGCGCTCCAGCCGGAGCGAGGCGAAATCCCGCCCTCCCGTGGCGCAGAGCCGGTGCACGCGGGTGTCGATCCGCGCCTCGAGCAGGGCGACCCCGCGCGGCGTGGTGAGGTCGAGATCGTCGTGCCCGACGGTCTCGCTGAAGACGGCCGGATCGTTCGGCGCGGCGCCGACATTGGCGGGCGCAAGGGCGAGTAGGGATGCGGACAGTGCGGCGGCGTAGTTGACATAGTTCATTCGCATGGCGGTTTCTCCTGGGGAGGAAAGTTGGAAAAATGTGTAGCAGCAACCTTCCATTATGTCAGGTTGTGCTGACTATATGTCGCGATTCACTGACTATGTCAAGATATCCTGACTTTTCGTCAGGCGAGGCTTACCAATTCCGTCCCGGATCGGGTCGCCCGCCGTGCTTCGCCCATGGCCTGCTGCGCTGCGGCATTGACGCTTTGCGGGGCTTGAGCCATGGGCGAGCGCCATGAGCCACGCGCCGCAGACAACCGCGAAAACCGGCCGCGACCCGACCCGGTCTTTCCAGGACATGATCCTCACGCTGCACGATTACTGGGCGGCGCACGGATGCGTGATCCTGCAGCCTTATGACATGCGCATGGGGGCGGGGACGTTTCACACCGCGACCACCCTGCGCGCGCTCGGCCCGGAAAGCTGGCACGCCGCCTTCGTCCAGCCCTGCCGCCGCCCGACCGACGGGCGCTATGGCGAAAACCCCAACCGGCTTCAGCATTACTACCAGTATCAGGTCATCCTGAAGCCATCGCCGCCCGACATCCAGGAGCTCTATCTCGGCAGTCTCGAGGCGATCGGCATCAATCCGATCGCGCACGACATCCGCTTCGTCGAGGATGACTGGGAAAGCCCGACGCTGGGCGCATGGGGGCTGGGCTGGGAGGTCTGGTGCGACGGGATGGAAGTCACCCAGTTCACCTATTTCCAGCAGATGGGCGGGTTCGACTGCAAGCCGGTTTCGGGCGAACTCACCTACGGGCTCGAACGGCTCGCCATGTACATCCAGGGCGTCGACAACGTCTACGATCTCGCCTTCAATTCGGGAGGCGTGTCCTATGGCGACGTGTTCCTCGAAAACGAGCGCCAGATGTCGAAATGGAATTTCGAAGTCGCCGACACGGACGGCCTGTTCGCGCTCTTTGCCAAGGCCGAGGCGGAATGCCGCAACGCATTGGCCGAAAACGTCCCCATCGCCGCCTATGAGCAGGCGATTGAGGCGAGCCACATCTTCAACCTGTTGCAGGCGCGCGGCGTCATCAGCGTGCAGGAACGCGCAAGCTACATGGGCCGGGTGCGCGATCTGGCGCGCTCGTCCTGCGAGGAATATGCGAAAGCGATGGCCCCGAGCTGGGCCGAGAGCCATCCGGAATGGAGCCTGTAATGGCCGATTTCCTGCTCGAACTGCGCTCCGAGGAAATTCCCGCCCGCATGCAGGCGGGCGCGCGCGGCGAACTCGAAAAGCTGTTCCGCCGCGAGATGGAAGCTGCCGGGATCGAAACGGGCGAGGTCACCGTCTGGTCGACCCCGCGCCGCCTCGCGCTCATCGCGCGCGGTCTTCCCGAACAGACGCAGGCCGTGCGCGAGGAGGCGAAGGGCCCTCCCGTCGGCGCGCCGGATCAGGCGGTGGAAGGCTTCTGCCGCAAGAACGGCGTCACCCGCGAGAGCCTCGAGGAACGCGAGGTCAAGGGCCGCGCGACGTATTTTGCCGTTATCGAGCGGCCGGGTCAGGCGGTCCTCGACCTTCTTGCCGCCGCTATCCCTGCGATCATCCGCGATTTTTCCTGGCCCAAATCGATGCGCTGGGGCGATGCCTCGATCAGTTCCGAAAGCACGCGCTGGGTGCGTCCGCTGTCGGGCATTGTCGCGCTGCTGGACGGCGAAGTCGTGCCCTGCGTGATGGAGGGGCTGGCGAGCGGGCGCGAGACGATGGGACACCGTTTCCATTCATCCGGCCCGGTCACGATCGACAGCGCCGAGGATTACGCCGCGAAATTGCGCGAAGCCTTCGTCATCGTCGATCACGAAGAGCGCGCCGGGATCATTCGCGAAGGCGCGCGCAAGGCGGCGAAGGCAGCAGGCCTCGTTCTGGTCGAGGACGAGGGGCTGGTGGTCGAGAATGCCGGCCTTACCGAATGGCCCGCCCCGCTGCTCGGCCGGTTCGACGAGGCGTTTCTTGAGGTGCCGCCCGAGGTCATCCAGCTTTCGGCGCGGGTAAACCAGAAATATTTCGTGTGCGAAGACAAGGCTGGCAAGCTCGCCAATGCCTTCGTGTGCACCGCCAATATCGACGCGCTCGAACCGGCGGTGGTGGTCGACGGCAACCGCAAGGTCCTCGCCGCCCGCCTCGCCGATGCGCGGTTTTTCTGGGAGGTCGACCAGAAGAAGACGCTCGAAGAGCACGCCAAGGGGCTGGAGCGGATCACCTTCCACGAAAAGCTCGGCACTCTCGCCGACAAGGTCGAGCGCGTGGCGAAGCTCGCGCGCTGGCTGTGCGAGGAAGGCATCGTTGATGGCGATCCCGACATGGCCGAAAAGGCTGCGCGGTTGTGCAAGGCTGATCTCGTTACCGAAATGGTCGGCGAATTCCCCGAATTGCAGGGGCTTATGGGTGGCTATTACGCCCGCGCCGAAGGTCTGCCGGACGCGGTCGCCGACGCGATCCGCGATCATTACAAGCCGGTCGGTCAGGGGGACGATGTGCCGACCGCTCCGGTGACGGTGGCGGTAAGTCTGGCGGACAAGCTGGATACGCTTCGCAGCTTCTTCGCCATCGATGAGAAGCCGACCGGTTCCAAGGATCCTTTCGCGCTGCGCCGCGCAGCGCTTGGCATCATTCGCCTCATAACCGAGAGCGGCCTGCGCATGGGCGTCGCCGAGGGCGACCTCCTCGAATTCTTCGCCGACCGCCTCAAGGTCCAGCAGCGCGAAGCCGGTGTCCGCCACGACCTGATCGACGCGGTCTTTGCGCTGGGCGGCGAAGACGATCTCGTCCGCCTGCTCGCCCGTGTCCATGCGCTCCAATCCTTCGTCGAGACCGAGAACGGCGCGAACCTGCTCGCTGGCTACAAGCGCGCGGCCAATATCCTCAAGAAGGAGGAATGGGACGCCGCCCCGCCGCACGCGGGTGAACCGGTCGCCGAGACGAGCGAGGAGGACCCGCTCGCGCTCGCCGGGAAGCCCGAATTCGACGAAGCCTTTGGCCGCGGTGCGGGGAGCCGGGTCGATGCGCTGTCCCATGAACCCGAACCGGCCGAACGCGCTCTGATCGAGGCGCTCGATGCGGCCGCTCCGCAGGCGGCGAAGGCGGTCGAGGAAGAACGTTTCGAGGATGCGATGAAGGCGCTCGCCAGCTTGCGCGCGCCGATCGACGCCTTTTTCGACGAGGTCACGGTCAACGACGACAATCCGGATAAGCGTTCAAGCCGCCTCGACCTTCTCGCCCGGTTCACCCGCGCGGTCGGTCAGGTCGCCGATTTCAGCCGGATAGAAAGCTGAAATGGCGCGTTTGGTGCAAGACGGGATCAGAATGCCAGCAATGGCAGGGCCAGCAACGGCAGGACCAGCAAGGGCAGGGCGCGAGCCAACCTTGCACGGCATGCATGTTCACAGGGGAAACCATCGATGACGACCGCCACCGCGACGCAGACCGGCACCGATACCGAATTGCGCACCGTCTACCGTTTCGGCGGGGACGCCCCGCATGACGATCCGCGCCAGCGCGACAAGGTGGTGACCGGCGGCAAGGGCGCAAACCTTGCGGAAATGGCGTCGATCGGCCTGCCCGTTCCGCCGGGCTTCACCATCACGACCGAGGAATGCGTGCGCTACCTGCAGGCGGGCGAAGCGTTCCGCGACGAATTGCGCGCCGAAGTCGCCGAGGCGCTCGCCCATGTCGAGCGCGCGGTCGGGAAGAAGTTCGGCGATGCGGCCGATCCCCTGCTCGTCTCGGTGCGTTCGGGCGCCCGGGTTTCGATGCCGGGGATGATGGACACCGTGCTCAATCTCGGCCTCAACGACGAGACGGTCGAGGGGCTGGCGAAGGTGAGCGAGGACGAACGCTTTGCCTGGGACAGCTATCGCCGTTTCATCCAGATGTATTCCGACGTGGTGCTCGGCCTCGACCATGGCCTGTTCGAGGAAGCGCTCGAGATCGCGAAGGAAGACCAGGGTTATTACAACGACACCGAGATGAGCGCGGATGACTGGCGCTCGCTGGTGAGGGAATACAAGCGGATCGTGCGCGAGGAACAGGACGAACCGTTCCCGCAGGACGTGAACGATCAGCTCTGGGGCGCAATCGCGGCGGTGTTCGGGAGCTGGGATTCGGAACGGGCCAAGGTCTATCGCCGCCTCAACGACATTCCGGCCGACTGGGGCACGGCGGTCAACGTGCAGGCGATGGTGTTCGGCAACATGGGCGATACCAGCGCCACCGGCGTCGCCTTCACCCGCGACCCTTCGACCGGCGATCGCAGCTATTACGGCGAATACCTCATCAACGCGCAAGGGGAGGACGTGGTCGCGGGGATCCGCACGCCGCAATACCTCACCAGGGCCGCGCGCGAGGCAGCGGGGGCAAAGCCGCTTTCGATGGAAGAGGCGCTGCCTCAGGCTTACGAGGAGCTGGCGCGGGTCTTCGACCTGCTCGAAAGCCATTACAGGGACATGCAGGACATCGAGTTCACCGTCGAACGCGGCAAGCTGTGGATGCTCCAGACCCGCACCGGCAAGCGGACGGCCAAGGCGGCGCTCAAGATGGCGACCGACATGGTGGACGAAGGCCTGATCGACCGCGCCGAGGCGGTGCGGCGGATCGACCCGATGGCATTGGACCAGCTGCTCCACCCCACGCTCGATCCCGATGCGGAACGCGACGTGATGACGACGGGCCTGCCCGCCTCGCCGGGCGCGGCGGCGGGCAAGATCGTGCTCGATGCCGACACCGCCGAACAATGGGCCAACCGGGGCGACAAGGTGATCCTCGTGCGGGTCGAGACCAGCCCGGAGGACATTCACGGGATGCATGCCGCGCAGGGCATCCTTACCGCACGCGGCGGGATGACGAGCCATGCGGCAGTGGTCGCGCGCGGCATGGGACGACCCTGTGTCTCGGGTGCGAGCGGGATTTCGATCGACCGGACCGAGCGCACGCTCAGGATCGGCTCGCAGGAGCTGAAGGAAGGCGACACGATCACTCTCGACGGCGCCAACGGCCAGGTCATGCTGGGCGAGGTGCCGACGGTCGAGCCGGAACTGGCGGGCGATTTCGCGACGCTGATGGAATGGGCCGACGAACTCAGGCGGATGCGCGTGCGCACCAATGCCGAAACCCCCGAGGACTGCCGCATGGCGCGCCAGTTCGGGGCCGAGGGCATCGGCCTGTGCCGGACCGAGCACATGTTCTTCGATGCAGGCCGCATCAAGGCAGTGCGCCAGATGATCCTCGCCGAGGACGAGGCCGGACGCCGCAAGGCGCTGGACCAGCTTCTGCCCGAACAGCGCGCCGATTTCACCGCGATCTTCGAGGTCATGGCGGGCCTTCCCTGCACGATCCGCCTGCTCGACCCGCCGCTGCACGAATTCCTGCCCACCCGCGACGAGGATTTCGCCGATCTTTCGGACGCGACCGGGCTCGGCGTCGACCATCTCAGGCGGCGCGCGAACGAACTGCACGAATTCAACCCGATGCTCGGCCATCGCGGCTGCCGGCTCGGCATCACCTATCCAGAAATCTACGAAATGCAGGCGCGCGCGATCTTCGAGGCGGCCTGCGCGGTCGAGGCGGAAAGCGGCGATGCGCCGCTGCCGGAAATCATGATCCCGCTGGTCGCGACGAAGAAGGAACTCTCCCTGCTCCGCGCGCTCGTCGACAGGGTGGCGGAGGAAGTGTTCGGCGAAAAGGGCACGCGCATCGCCTATCTCGTGGGCACGATGATCGAGCTGCCGCGCGCCGCGCTCCTCGCGGGGGAGATCGCCGAAGAAGGCGAATTCTTCAGCTTCGGCACGAACGACCTTACCCAGACGACTCTCGGCCTGTCGCGCGACGATGCCGGGCGCTTCCTCGGCACCTATGTCGACAAGGGGATTTTCCCGCGCGACCCCTTCGTCAGCCTTGACGTTGACGGGGTCGGCCAGCTCGTCGAACTCGCCGCGACCCGCGGGCGGGCAACGCGCCCCGAGATCAAGCTCGGCATTTGCGGAGAGCATGGCGGAGACCCGGCCAGCATCGGTTTCTGCGAGAATGTCGGGCTCGATTACGTCAGCGCCTCGCCCTATCGCGTGCCGATCGCGCGGCTTGCCGCGGCGCAGGCGGCGCTTGCCGTTTCGAAATAGGTCCTACGTCCCCGCGAGCGACCGCCGCCCGGTAAGGGTGACGATCTCGATCCGCTCGGGGACCTTTCCGCCTTCGTCCGCGCGGTCCAGAAACGCAGCGCGTGCGCGCCCCAGCGCCGCCTTGCCGATCGGTGAGCCTGCATCGGCGAGCGCATTGCCGAGCGCCTGGTCGCGCAGGTCCGAAACCAGCACGTCGAGCGCGGAATAGCGGATCGTCAGCGTCTGCGTGTCCACCACCGGGTCCTTCCAGCCCGCGCGCTGGAGCAGTCCGGGCGCGGCGCGATGATCGACCAGCGGATGCATCCGCGCTGCCGGCCGGTCCGGTTCGGCAGCGAGCATCGCGGCGCGCAGCGAAGGCAGGCTCTGCCCGCCAACGAAGCTCGCGATGACGAGCCCGCCCGGCTCCAGTGCATTGCGCAGATGGATGAGCGCGCCGGGCAGATCGTTCACGGCATCAAGCTGGCCCAGCACCGCGATGAAATCGAACCCGCTCGCCGGAAAGGGCGATTCGGGATCGATGGCATTGCCGTCCTCGACGTGCCCGCCGCCGCGCGCGAGATAATCGCCGAGCGGGCTTGGACACGGCCCGATCACCAGTGTCCGCTTCGGCTCATGACGGACGAAGGCAAGCCGCTCCGCCATCTCCTCGGCCATGTCCTCCCACACGAAACGCGCCGCCTCGTCACGGCGCTGGCGGGCGAGGGCGCGTGCAAGGCGAAGGGCGCGGCGCCGGGGGCTGAAGATGCGGGGAACCTGCGAAGTCATGCGCTGCCTCCTGCCGCGCTTGCCTCTTCGCCGCAAGCCGTGCGAAGACGGGCGTTCAGGGGAGGGTCGCGTATGGGGAAGAGGTCGCTTCTTGCCGCGGGGCTGAGGCCGCTTGTCGATCTCGTCTATCCGCCGCGCTGTCCGCTATGCGGGGGGGCGGTGGTCGAACAGGGCGGGCTGTGCGCCGAATGCTATGGTGAACTCGAAATCCCCGGCGATCCCGCATGCTCGCTGTGCCAGCGCCCCTTGGGCAGCGCGAACGCCGTCAAGAACGAGACCTGTTTCGGCTGCCGGGCCGATCCGCCGCGCCATTCCGGGATCTTTGCCGCAACGCTCTATAACGACGCTTCGCGCAGGCTGCTCCTGTCGTTCAAGCACGGCGGGCGGATCGCGCTCGCCGGGCTGATGGCGCGGCTGATCGGCGTGCGCCTGCCAGAAAGCGAAGCGGGGGAGGGCGCGCTGCTGGTCCCGGTCCCCCTCCATCGCTGGCGGATCTGGCAGCGCGGCTACAACCAGTCGGCCCTGCTCGCTCGTGAATTGTCGCGGCAGGGTAGGGGGGAATTGCTGGTCGATGCCCTGATGCGGCGCAGGGCGACGCGCAGTCTCGGCGGGCTGGGGCGCGAGGAACGCGAATCGATGCTGGCGGGGGCGATCGCGGTCAGCCCGTCGCGCGCGCGTCGGATCAGGGGGCGAAACGTGATCCTCGTCGACGACGTTCTCACCAGCGGGGCGACAAGCAATGCCTGCGTCGATGCGCTGCTTGATGCCGGGGCGAAGGACGTGGCGGTCGCCTGTTTCGCCCGCGTGGTCGACGGGCGCGGGATGGGCGGCGCAAAGGCAAGGGCGGAAGAAGCGTCCTGAAAAGGACGGGAATGACCCGGAAGGCGCGCCGCAAGATGCGTTCGCCACAAAACACTTCGCCACAAAACACAACGCCCGAGGCCATTACAGCCCCGGGCGCCACGTGACGAAATGATGCGGACCCGCTCCTTTCGGAGCTATCGGCGGCCACCCCCTAACTTGGCCGCCGGGATCCTATCCCTCATCGTTCAACCGGAAGCGCCGACACCCCGCTGTCGGCTGCTGCCCGGTCACCCCCTGAACCTGGCGGCCTGATTCCGTAGTTAGGTCGCCGGTGTTCGGTGGTGGGCCGTTTCCGACCCATGCGCGTGTTTTTCCATCCCCACTCGCAATCGTGAAGGTGAAAACGAAAACTGGCCGATTTTCGTGATCATCTGTTGTCATCGTGCAACAAGGGAGGCTTGAGGCGTGCGCGCGATGGGGTAATGGCGGGCGGGAAAGGAGAGACGGCGTGGACCGAGGCGAAATTTCAAACGATGAGCGCGAGCGCGGATCACGCTTTGCCCCCGTGTTCGATGCGGCGGGCCTGCTTCCCGTGGTGGTGGTCGATGCCGGTTCGGGCGAGGTTCTGGTTCTTGCCTGGATGAACGAGGAGGCGCTTCGCCTGACGCGGCAGAACGGGCGGGTGACCTTCTGGTCCCGTTCGCGCGGCAAGCTTTGGACGAAGGGGGAGACCTCGGGAAACTTCCTCAAGGTCGAGGAAATGCTGGTCGATTGCGACCAGGACACGCTCGTCATCCGTGCATGGCCCGAAGGTGCGACCTGCCACACCGGAGCGCGCAGCTGCTTCTACCGGCGGCTCGATCCGCTTGCCGACGATGCGGAGGCGCTGTCGCCGCTCTCTCGTTAGGGTCAAGACTTGACGCTGACGTAAAGGGAAGGTAGATATCGGGCATGGTAACCGCACCGGCCCGCAAACCCGCATCCGGATCGATCGATGCCAAGCCCGCTGCCGAAACCGAGCAGCGCCGCAGCAGCGCGCATCTCGACCGGCCCGACAAACATGCGCGAGAGCAATATTCGATCTCGGACCTGACGTCCGAATTCGGCTGCACCGCGCGTGCGCTTCGCTTTTACGAGGACGAAGGGTTGATCAGCCCCGCGCGAGTGGGGCTAACCCGCGTCTATTCGAAGCGCGACCGGGCGCGGCTCGCCTGGATCATGCGGGCCAAGAATGTCGGTTTCTCGCTCAACGAGATCCGCGAGATGATCGACCTCTACGATCTCGACGATGGCCGCGTCGAACAGCGCCGCGTCACGATCGAGAAATGCCGCGAGCATATCGCCAAGCTCAAGGAGCAGCGCGCCGATATCGACTCGTCGATCAAGGATCTCACCGAATTCGTCGCCGAGATCGAAAAGCTCGACCTCGGCTGAATCCGACACCTACCCGACCAGACCAATACCGCTTGAAAAAGGGATCAAAGCGATGCCGACCTATACCGCCCCGACCCGCGACACGCGTTTCATCGTCAACGAGATGCTCGACCTTGCAAGCTACGGCAACCTGCCCGGCTTCGAGAACGCGACGCCCGACATGATCGACACGGTCATCAACGAGGCGGGCAAGTTTTGCGCCGAGGTGCTCGCGCCGCTCAACCAGATCGGCGACGAACATGGCTGCACCCGGCACGAGGACGGATCGGTCACGACGCCCCCGGGCTTCAAGGAAGCCTATGACGCCTATGTCGAAAGCGGGTGGGGCACGATCGCCAAGCCCGAGGAATTCGGCGGGCAGGGCCTGCCGCACGTGCTTGGCTTCGTGATCGAGGAATATACCGGCACCGCCAACCAGGCCTTCGCCATGTATCCCGGCCTCACCAACGGCGCGACCGCCGCGATCGAGGCGGCGGGATCGCAGGAACAGAAGGAAATGTACCTGCCCAAGATGATTTCGGGCGAATGGTCGGGCACGATGAACCTGACCGAGCCGCATTGCGGCACCGATCTCGGCATGATCCGCACCAAGGCCGAACCGAACGACGACGGGTCCTATTCGATCACCGGCACCAAGATCTTCATTTCCGCCGGCGAACACGACCTCACCAGCAACATCATTCACCTCGTGCTGGCGAAAACGCCGGGCGCGCCCGACTCCTCAAAGGGCATCTCGCTGTTCATCGTGCCCAAGTACATCCTCGATGAAAACGGCGAACCGGGTGAGCGCAATGGCGTTTCCTGCGGGTCGATCGAAAAGAAGATGGGCATTCACGGCAATGCGACCTGCGTGCTCAACTACGACGGCGCGAAAGGCTGGATGGTCGGCGAGGAGAACAAGGGGCTTGCCGCCATGTTCATCATGATGAACGCCGCCCGTCTCGGCGTCGGTCTGCAGGGCCTCGCCCAGGCCGAAGTCTCCTATCAGAACGCCGTCACCTATGCGCTCGACCGGCGCCAGGGCCGCGCGCTGACCGGACCGAAGGACACCGACGCCAAGGCCGATCCGATCTTCGTGCACCCTGACGTGCGCCGGATGCTGATGGACGCCAAGGTGTTCAACGAGGCGATGCGCGCGCTGTGCCTGTGGGGCGCCCTGCAGGTCGACCTCACCCACAAGGCGCAGACGCAGGAAGAGCGCGAGGAAGCCGACATGCTCATCGGCCTCATGACCCCCGTCATCAAGGGCTACGGCACCGACAAGGGCTATGACATCGCGAACAACATGCAGCAGGTCTATGGCGGGCACGGCTATGTGCGCGAATGGGGCATGGAACAGTTCGTGCGCGATAGCCGCATCGCCATGATCTACGAAGGCACCAACGGCGTGCAGGCGATGGACCTGTGCGGCCGCAAGCTGCCGGCCAAGGGCGGCAAGGCGATCCAGAAATACTTCGCCGTGATCGACGAGGAAATCGCCTCGGTGAAGGACGACGAGACGCTTGCTCCTATCGCCGCAGTCCTCGAAAAGGCGCTGGGCGAACAGAAGGCTGCGACCATGTGGTTCATGCAGAACGCGATGCAGAACCCCAACCATCTCGGCGCGGGCGCGCATCACTACATGCACATCATGGGCATCGTGACGCTGGGCTATATGTGGCTCAAGATGGCGAAGGTCGCGAAGGAAGCGCTGGCGGGCGATCCGTCGGACAAGGCGTTCTACGAAGCCAAGCTGACTTCGGCCGCCTATTACGCCGAGCGCTGGCTGCCGGACGCAGGCGCGCTGCGGCGCAAGCTCGAGGCGGGCAGCGAGAACATGATGAAGCTGACCGAGGACGCCTTCGCCACCGCGGCCTGAGGCAATCTGCAGGCACCGCGGCCCAAAGTGGCGCGGACTTGTCTGCCCCTTTCCATTCGCGGGTCGTCATATTTCGGTATGACGGCCCGCGTTTTTGCGTGTGGCGCCTCTGGAAAGGCCGCGCGCAAGGCTGGCAGTGCGCATTCGGGCCAGAAAGCGCCGATCCATGCGGTCGCATTTGCGCCAGTGCGTGTTGACGCCGCGCGCCAGCGCCAATATTTCGATATTTATCGAATCGTTGGAGTTTCCGCGTGCAATCCCATCAGGTCATAAGCTCTCTTGCAGCCCTCGCGCAGGAACATCGCCTCGCGGCCTTTCGCCTGCTCGTCGAAGCGGGCGCCGAAGGCATCCCGGCCGGCATGCTCGCCGACAAGCTGGGAGTGCCCCCGTCTTCGATGAGCTTCCATCTTGCCCAGCTGTCGCATGCAGGGCTGGTTACCCAGCGGCGGGAGAGCCGGTCGATCATCTATTCGGCCGACTACGCGGCGATGAACGCGCTGATGGGCTATCTGACCGAGAATTGCTGCGGCGGCGATGACTGCGCGGCCGTTTGCGCTCCGGCGGATCGCAAGGAACCGGCATGAAAAACGTCCTTTTCCTGTGCACCGGCAATTCGGCCCGTTCGATCCTGGCCGAGGCGATCCTCAACCATCATGGTGCCGGGCGGTTCGCCGCCTACAGCGCCGGGAGCAATCCTGCGGGCAGGGTCAATCCCTTCGCGCTGACCACCGTCGAAAAGCGCGGGCTTCCGGTCGACGGCTTCCGTTCGAAAAGCTGGAGCGAATATGCCGAGGGGCCCGAATTCGACCTGATCTTCACCGTCTGCGACAGCGCCGCCGCCGAAAGCTGCCCGGTATGGCCGGGGCGTCCGATTTCGGCCCATTGGGGCATTCCCGATCCCGCGGCGGTCGAAGGACACGATACCGAAAAGCAGGCCGCATTCGAACTCGCCTTCGAGCGGCTGAAAAGCCGCATCGATCGGTTCATCGCCCTGCCGATCGACAGCCTGACGCCCGAAGACCTGCGCCATGAACTGGCGGCAATCGGCAGGGAGGCCGAACGGGCATGACCGCCGCGAGCGCCGACATGGAACCCGCCGCAGCGGGGCTTGGCCTGTTCGAGAAATGGCTGTCTGTCTGGGTCGCGGCCGCGATCATCGCGGGCGTTGCGCTGGGCAATCTCGCGCCGGAGGTATTCGCGGTTCTGGCGGGGATCGAATACGCTTCGGTCAATCTGGTCGTCGCGGTGCTGATCTGGGCGATGATCTTTCCGATGATGGTCGCGGTCGATTTCGGCGCGGTCCGGCGCGCGGGGGACAAGCCCAAGGGGCTGATCATCACGCTTGCGGTCAACTGGCTGGTCAAACCGTTCACCATGGCGGCGCTGGGCGTGCTGTTCTTCGAAGTGGTCTTCGCGCCGCTGATCGACCCCGCCGATGCGCAGCAATATATCGCCGGGCTGATCCTTCTGGGGGCGGCGCCTTGCACTGCGATGGTGTTCGTCTGGTCGCAGCTGACCAAGGGCGATCCGGCCTATACGCTGGTGCAGGTGGCGGCGAACGATCTCATCATGATCGTCGCCTTCGCGCCCATCGTCGCGCTGCTGCTTGGCGTCACCGACATTGTCGTGCCCTGGGAGACGCTGCTGCTGTCGGTCGCTCTCTACGTGGTGGTGCCGCTTGCGGCCGGGGCATTCGTGCGCCAGCGCCTGCTGGCAACCCATGGCGGCGACGACAAAGCGGTGTCGGATTTCACCGGGCGGATGAAGCCGCTCTCGGTCGTCGGCCTGCTCGCGACGGTGCTGCTGCTGTTCGGCTTCCAGGCCGAAACCATCGCCTCGCGTCCGCTGCTGGTGGCGCTGATCGCGGTTCCGATCATCATCCAGAGCTACGGGATCTTCTTCATCGCCTATGGCGCGGCCAAGGCGTGGCGCGTGCCGCACGCCATTGCGGCACCCTGCGCACTGATCGGCACGTCGAACTTCTTCGAACTGGCGGTGGCGGTCGCCATCGGCCTGTTCGGGCTCGGCAGCGGGGCGGCGCTGGCGACGGTGGTGGGTGTCCTCGTCGAAGTCCCGGTGATGCTTTCGCTCGTCGCAATCGCCAATCGCACCCGCGGACATTTCGCCGCCGATTAGGCTGGCTAGCGTTCGCCGGTGTCGTAATTAAGCCCGTCACCCGCGTTTCTTCGCCCAGTTAGGGCAGGCTGGTGGGGTTCGCGCGCAGCGCCTGGCGCTCGCTTCCTATGGAAAGGCCGAGTTTCGAATCAAGAAATTCGCGGCGGGTTCGGGCCGGGTTTGCACCGGCATCCCGCTGCGCAGCCCAAGCGCCGGTTCGCCCTTAACCGAGCCGCCATCGCAGTGTCCCCGAATATTCGCCCGGCAGCGCCTCCCCCGACGAGCCGCGCGCCGGTTCGAACCGCGCCGATCGGCCGATCAGCTTGCAGGTTGCGTCGTCAAGCGGGGCCTGGCCAGAGGAGTTTGCGACAAGGCATTGCGTCACGCGCCCCTGCGCATCGACAAAAGCGCGAAAACCGACATCGCCTTCGATCCCTTCGCGCAGGGCGCGCGAGGGATAGTAAGCACCCATAGCTGCGCCGAGCCCCGCCGGATCGAGCAAGCGCGGCGGGTGGGCAGGGACAGTGCCGGGCGTAATTTCACCCGCCGCGGGCGGAGCGGCCGGGGAGGTGCGAGAGGATCACTCGCCGCGATCGTCACCGGATCGAAAGCGGCTTCAAGCGCGGCCTCGCGCTGGTCCGCGCCGTCGATCCGCTTGAGCGCGATCGTCAGCATGCCCAGCCATATCCGGTAAGCGGGATTGTCGGCCTCGAGCTGCCGCCGCTCCTCGCGCGCCCGCCCCTCGGCAATCAGATCCTCGATGAACAACCGGACATGGCGCATCCGGCTCTCGAAACTTGCGGCGTCCTCGTCTCCCGAACCCTCGGCAAAGGCCGGACCCTGGCAGAAGAACAGGCTGAACAGCGCGGCGAGGGCCGTATAAAGGCCCACCAGGCGCGCAACTTCGTCCTCGACATCATCAAGCGCCGTGGACTTCGCGACCGTATCGGCGGCCATGGCCTCGACAATGCCCTGCCGTTCTTGCGCGGGATCGCCCTTTGCGACCTTCCTTCGCCAACTCCTGCGCTGGCGGCGCAGGACACTTTCGTTCCTGTCAATCTCCGCTTCGAGATCGAAGCCCGCCGTCGTGCAGGCATCGGCGAGATTGTCGCGATACCAGGCATAAA
The DNA here is from genome assembly GCF_001719165.1 of Erythrobacter litoralis. Taxonomy (NCBI): domain Bacteria; kingdom Pseudomonadati; phylum Pseudomonadota; class Alphaproteobacteria; order Sphingomonadales; family Erythrobacteraceae; genus Erythrobacter; species Erythrobacter litoralis. The sequence continues at coordinate 1,687,053 of NZ_CP017057.1, read as the reverse complement.
GGCCTGGAAATTGCGTGCGGGTATTCCTGCCGAACACGGACGTCCCCTGCTTTGTTTTCCGCCTGCGATTGCGCCGGGCCTCATTCCACCGGCAGGAAATCCGGGACCGACAGGTAACGTTCGCCGGTGTCGTAATTGAAGCCCATCACCCGCGTTCCTTCGCCCAGTTCGGGCAGTTTCCTGGCGATGGCCGCCAGCGTCGCTCCGGAGGAGATGCCCACCAGCATCCCTTCCTCACGCGCGGCGCGCCGGGCCATTTCCTTCGCTTCCTCCGCACCGACCGGGATCGCGCCGTCGATGGCGTTGGTGTGAAGGTTGTCGGGGATGAAGCCCGCGCCGATGCCCTGGATCGGGTGCGGGCCGGGTTCGCCGCCATTGATGACGGGCGAGGCTTCGGGTTCGACCCCGTAGGCCTTGAAATCGGGCCAGACCTTTTTCAGCTCCTCCGCGCAGCCGGTCAGGTGGCCGCCCGTGCCGACGCCGGTGATCATCACGTCGATCGGGTCGTCCTTGAAATCGCGCAGGATTTCCTGCGCCGTCGTGCGCGCATGGACCGCGACATTGGACGGGTTCTCGAACTGGCTGGGGCTCCACGCCCCATCGGTCGTCTCGACCAGCTGCGCGGCGCGTTCGATCGCGCCCTTCATGCCCTTTTCCTTGGGCGTAAGATCGAAGCTCGCGCCGTAGGCGAGCATCAGGCGGCGGCGTTCGATCGACATCGATTCGGGCATGACGAGGACGAGGCGGTAGCCCTTGACCGCGGCGACCATGGCAAGCCCGATGCCGGTGTTCCCGCTGGTCGGCTCGACGATGGTGCCGCCGGGCTTCAGCTTGCCCGAGCTTTCCGCGTCCTCGACCATGGCGAGAGCGATGCGGTCTTTGATCGAACCGCCGGGATTGGCGCGTTCGGACTTGATCCAGACTTCGTGGTCGGGAAACAGGCGGGCGAGGCGGATATGCGGCGTGTCGCCGATGGTTTCGAGGATATTGGCTGCTTTCATGTCAGGCCTCCTGTGTTTTCGTTGGTTCGCTATCTAGCAGGTCCGGAGGGGGATCGAAGGTCTTGGTGGTGACAAGCACGGGGAACAGCCTCGCCCACAAGGCGACCGTCACGACCGCGCCCGCGCCTCCGGCGACCACGGCCGCGACCGGGCCGATCAGGAAGGCGAGCGAGCCGGAGAAGAAATCGCCGCCCTCGTTCGATGCGCTGATGGTGAGGAGACTCACCGAGGAGACGCGCCCGCGCTTGTCATCAGGCGTGTGAAGCTGGATCAGCGACTGGCGGATATAGACGCTGAACATGTCGGCCGCGCCGACGATGAACAGCATGGCGAGGCTGAGCGGCATGGATTTCGACAGGCCGAAGACGATCGTCGCACAGCCGAAGATCGCGACCGCGCCGAGCATCTTGGGGCCGACATTGGAATTGATCGGCCGGAACGAAAACCACGCGGCGGTGAGCGCAGCGCCCACCGCGGGCGCCATGGCGAGCTGGCTGAGCCCGGTCTCTCCCACCTCGAGGATGTCGCGCGCATAGACCGGGAACAGCGCGGTCGCTCCGGCGAGGAAGACCGCGGCAAGGTCGAGCGTGATCGCGCCGAGCACCATCTTGTTGTGGACGACATAACGCAGCCCGTCGACGATCGCGCCGATGGGGCGCTGGTCCTTGCGCACGGCGGGCTGGGAAACGCGGCCGATGAAGGTGAGGGCGGTGGCCGACACCGCGAACAGCACGGCGGCGACGGTATAGGGCAGGTGCGGTTCGATCGAGAACAGGTAGCCCCCGAGCGCCGGCCCGCCGATCATCCCGACCTGCCACGCGATCGATGACAGCGCGATGGCAGTGGGCAGGATCGCCTTGGGCACGAGGTTCGGGGCAAGGGCGGACAATGCCGGCCCGGCAAAGCCGCGCGCGACGCCCAAAACGATCGCTACCGCATAGAGGATCGGCAGCGCGATCGCCCCGCTCGCGGTGGCCCAGGCGAGCACTGCCGCGCAACCCAGCTGCAAGAGCACGGTGAGCCGTCCCAGCGCGCGCCGGTCGAACCGGTCGGCAGCCAGGCCTGAAAACGGCGTGAGGACGAACAGCGGCAGGAATTGCAGCAGGCCGATCAGCGCAAGCTGGCCCGATGCCTCGGCAATCGTCATGCCCCCGTCGCGCGCGATGTTGTAGGTCTGCCATCCGATGATGAGCAGCATCGCATATTGCGCCAGCGTCATCGCGAGGCGGCTGACCCAGTAGGCGCGGAAATTGGCGACCCGAAATGGGTGGGGCCGAGAAGGTCGGGCGGATGCGGTTTCGTTCACGCCATCGCCCATGGCAGGCTGATGGCGTGCTGCCAAGCGAGGGCTGCTAGGCTCCCCTCAAGCCGGGCTTTCCCGTTCAGCGTCCCCGGCGAAGGCGCGGATTGGGCTGGAGCGTGTCGATCATCGTGACGAAATCGTCGATCCGGATGATCCGTTCGAACTGGAAGCCCGCCCGCACGTCGCGGGTCCAGATGCAATAGGCCTCGATTCGGCCCACCACCGGCAGGCGGATGATGATCCGGTCTCCCCGCGCAAGGCTGTGCGCATCGTCCACCATGAAGCCGTGCGCCGACAGGTTGCAGACATGCAGGTTGAGGTCGCCATGCTGAAAATGTTCGACGATCACCGGGAAATCGACCGGGTGACGCGCCGCGCGGCGCATGTCTGTAACGCTCAGATTCGCTCCGACGGACACTGCGCCCCTTCCTCCATTGGCTGTCGCAAGGCTTTCCTAATGGGAGATAAAGGCTGACATTTGGTAAAGTGCGATGCTTACGCCGGTCTTTACCCTGCGATTGGTCGCCCCGCGGTTCAGCGCGTGACGAGAGCGTGCTTCTTCTTGCCGAGGCTGAGCCGCAGGCTCGAGCCCGCATCCGGCAGGACCAGAAAGCCGGGATCGTTCACCGTCTCGCCGTCCAGTTTCACCGCTCCCTCGGCAAGCTTTCGCTTCGCCTCGCCATTGGACGCGGTGAAGCCGAGCTCGGTCAGCACGGCGCCGATCCGCATGCCTTCCTCGCTCACGGCAAGGGTCGGCAGGTCCTCGCCCGCGCCGCCCGCAAAGGTCTCGCGCGCGGTCGCCTCGGCGGTGCGCGCGGCTTCTTCGCCGCGGACCAGCTTCGTCACCTCGTTCGCCAGCACCACCTTGGCCGCGTTGATCTCGGCCCCTTCGAGCGCTTCGAGCCGAGCGATCTCGTCCAGCGCAAGGTCGGTGAACAGGCGCAGGAACCGCCCGACGTCGCGGTCGTCGCAATTGCGCCAGTATTGCCAGAAATCGTATGCCGGAAGCTGGTCATCGTTGAGCCATACCGCGCCTGCCGCAGTCTTGCCCATCTTCGCCCCGTCGGCGGTGGTGAGCAGCGGCGTCGTCAGGCCGAACAACTCGCGCCCTTCCATCCGGCGGCCCAGTTCCATGCCGTTGACGATATTTCCCCACTGGTCCGACCCGCCCATCTGCAACCGGCAGCCGTAACGCCGCGCGAGTTCGAGGAAGTCGTAGGCCTGGAGGATCATGTAATTGAATTCGAGGAAGGTCAGCGGCTGTTCGCGCTCGAGCCGCAGCTTGACCGAATCGAAAGTCAGCATCCGGTTGATCGTGAAATGCGGCCCGACATCGCGCAGCAATTCGATATAGCCGAGCGAGGAGAGCCATTCGTCATTGTTGACCATGACGGCATCGGTCGGCCCGTCGCCGAAGGTGAGCAGCCGCTCGAACACGGTAAAGATCGAGGCGATGTTGGCGTCGATCACATCGGGGGTGAGAAGCTTGCGGCTTTCGTCCTTGCCCGACGGATCGCCGATCTTGGTCGTGCCGCCGCCCATCACCACGATCGGCTTGTGCCCGGCCTGCTGCAACCTGCGCAGCATCATGATCTGGACGAGACTGCCCACGTGGAGCGAAGGCGCGGTCGCGTCGAAGCCGATGTAACCGGGCACGATGCCCTTCGCGGCGAGCGTGTCGAGGCCTGCAGGGTCGGTGACCTGGTGGATGTAGCCGCGCTCCTCCAGCAGGCGCAGAAGGTCGGAATCGTATGTCGTCGTGCCCGTGCTCATGACGCGGGCGCTTATCAGCGCTTGTCGCAATCGCCTAGAGCCTTGCGCAGCGCCCCTTGCGCAGGCGCGGCGCTGTGGCATCAAGGGGGCATGATCCCCCTCATGCTTCACCGCTCGTGCGATCTCGGCCCCATCCGCGCCGTGACCGCCCGGATCGACGCGACCGCGACCGGCCTCGAGGCTGAATTCCGTCTCGACGGGACGCTCGAAGGCATCGTGCTGCCGCCCTCCGGCCCATCGATCCGCGCCGATGGATTGTGGAAATCGACCTGTTTCGAAGTGTTCTGGCAGGGGATCGGCGAGGAAGGCTACCGCGAGTTCAACTTCGCGCCATCGGGCAAATGGGCGGCCTATGGCTTCGACAGCTACCGAGAGGGAATGCGCGAGGCGCCGGTCAAGGCGATCGCCTTGTCGTGTTCGCATGCAAGCGCGAGGGGGTCAGGGGAAATGGTACTGAGGGCGAATGTCGCCGCCGACCTCGCCTCACCCGCGCAGGTCGGGCTGAGTGCCGTGATCGAACATCGCGGCGGGGGGCTGCAATATTGGGCGCTCGCCTTTGCGCCCGGGCAGCCCGATTTCCATTCCGAAGCCTGCCGCCAGTTGATCGTCGAGCGCTAGCCGGCGCCTCACGCCTCGGCGGGGCGCTGACCGAACGGGGCGTTGAGTTGCACGATCTTCCAGTTGAGCAGCAGCGCGAAGCTCACCCAGGAAATGTAGGGAAGGTTGAGCCATCCCGCGAGCGGCGACCATAGGGGCAGGAACAGGCACAGCGCGAACACCGAAAGCCACAGGAAAACGTTCTCGATCAGTGCGAAATCGGGCCGCTTCAGCTTGAAGAAGAGCGGCGACCAGGCGAAGTGTAGGACGAAATTCACCCCGAACAGCGCGCCGATCGCGATGCCGGCGGCGGTCGTTTCGGCGGCGGTCCAGGCGAGGTAGAAGCTCCAGCCCGATAGCCCGAGAATGATCGTCCATGCCGGGCCGAACAGCCAGTCGGGCGGCTGCCAGCTGGGCTTTTTCAGATTGCGATACCACTCTCCGATATCGGTCAGCGCACCGCCCGCGCCGCCAAGAATTATCGCCCATGCGGCGGCGACAATCGCGGGGGTCCATTCGATATCCATGTTGCACAAGCGAAACAGGGGCCGCCTTGTTCCCGCGCGCGGGGGCTGGCGTGCAAAAGATTTGCCTTTGCCCCATCGCTGTTCCAACGCTTGCGCCCATGACTGACGTGAAATTCGGCATCGACCGCCTGCTCGAAAACCGTTCCCTCCTGACCGAACTGGAAGGGCGGCGCGTCGCGCTGGTCGCCCATCCGGCCAGCGTGACCGCCGACCTGACGCACAGCCTCGATGCGCTCGTGGGGGCGGGGGTGAACGTCACCAGCGCCTTTGGTCCCCAGCATGGGCTGAAGGGTGACAAGCAGGACAACATGGTCGAAAGCGCGGACGAATTCGATCCCGTCTACGGCATCCCTGTCTTCTCGCTCTATGGCGAAGTCCGCCGCCCGACGGCGCGGATGATGGAAAGCGCGGACGTCTTCCTGTTCGACCTGCAGGACCTCGGCTGCCGGATCTACACCTTCGTCACGACCCTGCTCTATCTGCTCGAAGAGGCCGCCAAGGAGGGCAAGAGCGTCTGGGTACTGGACCGTCCGAACCCCGCCGGGCGCCCGGTCGAGGGGACGATGCTGGTGCCGGGGCAGGAAAGCTTCGTCGGCGCCGCGCCGATGCCGATGCGCCACGGGCTTACGATGGGCGAGATGGGCCATTGGTTCGCCCGCCATTTCGGCCTCGATGTCGATTACAGGGTGGTGGCGATGGAAGGCTGGCAGCCCGACGGCGAGGGGAAGGGGTGGCCGACGTCGCGGGTGTGGGTGAACCCCTCGCCCAATGCCGCCAACGTGAACATGGCGCGCTGTTATGCCGGGACCGTGATGCTCGAAGGCACCACGCTGTCGGAGGGTCGCGGGACCACGCGGCCATTGGAAGTGCTGTTCGGCGCGCCAGACATTGACGCCAAGGCAGTGCTCGCGGAAATGCATGCGCTTGCGCCCGAATGGTGCACGGGCGCGGCATTGCGCGAATGCTGGTTCGAACCAACTTTCCACAAGCACTCAGGTTCGCTTTGCAACGCCTTGATGTTGCACGCCGAAGGGCCCTTCTATGCGCATGACGCATTCCGTCCCTGGAGGCTCCAGGCACTCGCCTTCAAGGCGATCCGCAGGCTTTATGCGGATTATGACCTGTGGCGCGATTTCCCTTACGAATACGAATTGGACCGGCTCGCAATCGACGTCATCAATGGCGGGCCGTCCCTGCGCGAATGGGTCGATGACGCCGAAGCGGCGCCGGGCGATCTCGACGCGCTGGCGTCACATGACGAAGCGGCGTGGATCGCCGATGTGCGCGAACACCTGCTGTACTGAATGGGCGCACGCCGCGCTTTCCTTGGTGCCCGCGACCCCTTAAGCTCGCCGCGATAGCGGGTCGAAAAAGGGGAAACTTGAAATGACGTCATCTTCGCGCGAACTGGTCGAGGGCATCTACGCCGCTTTTGCAGCGGGCGACATGGACAGATTCGGCGCGGCGCTGGCGCCCGATGTGGTCTGGAACGAGGCGGAAAATTACCCTTACGCCGACCGCAATCCCTATCGCGGATTTCAGCAGATCGTGGAGGGTGTCTTTGCCCGCACGGCCGAGGATTTCGACGGTTTCGCGGTCGCGATGAATGACATCGTCGATGGCGGGGACAGGGTGGTGGCGATGGGCCGCTATACCGGCACAAGCAAGGCGACGGGCAAGCCGCTCGACGTGCAGGCGGCCCATGTCTGGACGGTGGAAGGTGGCAAGGTCGTGCGCTTCCAGCAATATGTCGACACGCTCGGCGCGGCCCGCGCAATGGGCGCGGCCTGACGGCCTGCTATCGAGAGGGCTGCGCGCGCCAGAGCAGTTTGCCCTCTCGCGGCGCTTCGGGCAGCGGGCGAATGTCCTGCGGATCGCCCTTCACGACCATGACCGCGCAGCCATCCTGCCGCCGGTCCACCGCATAGATCAGCACCGGATCATCCGGCGTCGCAGGCCCGCGCCGTAGCAGCGGAGGTTGGCCAGAGGCGCGGCGCGCGTGCTCGATCCGGTCGCGGCAGGCTTCGCGGTCGGGGCTGGCTTCGGCGGTGGCAGGCGCTTCGGCTTCGGCAGCGGACGGATCATCCGCGCCGATCAGCGCAAGCGCGGCGAGGGGCAGGGCGAGTATGCGCATGGTCTCCTCCTTTGCAGGGCGGAGGATACCATATCGGGCCTCGTGTCAAAAGCGGCGCGCCTGCCGGCCACGCCTGCGTGGCGAAATCAGCCGCCGGTTTCCCGACCGAAATCAGCCCGGTATCCCTTCGGTGCGGAAACCTTGATCCCGCCCGCCAGGCAGGCGAGCAGCGCCTCGTTCGTGAGCAGTTCGGAAAACTCGATGCCGAGCCTTCCCTTTTCGCTCCACGCGACGATCCCGTTGATGCGCGATCCCCCGCACACGAGCGTGATCGTCTCGAACACTCGCAGCGCATTGGTGACGTCGAGAAGCGCGCCATCGACGGAGATGTCGCGTACGAGAACGTCTTGCGATGAGGTCTCGCCTTCGAGCACGCCCTTGAGGAACGCGGCGGCCCGTTTGGGAACCCTTTTCTGCAGGATCATGACCGCCCGCCGACTCCGCTTTAAAATCCAGATGCGACCCGTCCTCGGGCTAGGCGTGCCGCCCTAACAATCCGTGAAGGGCTGCGCTGCGATGCGATCAATGGCCCTGCTTGCGGCTCAATTCGCGCGTCGCATCCTCCAGCCCGTCGAGCGTCAGCGGATACATCCGGTCATCGACCAGCTGGCGCATCATCTTGGTCGATTGCGAATAGCCCCACTGCTTTTCCGGCACGGGGTTGAGCCACACCGTCGCAGGATAGGTGTCGGTCACGCGCTTCATCCAGACCGCGCCGGCTTCATCGTTCATGTGTTCGACGCTGCCGCCCGCATGGGTGATCTCGTAGGGGCTCATCGCCGCGTCGCCGACGAAGATCACCTTGTAATCGTGGCCGTATTTGTGGAGCACGTCCCAGGTCTTGGTGCGTTCCTGCCAGCGGCGCCTGTTGTCCTTCCACACGCCTTCGTAAAGGCAGTTGTGGAAGTAGAAGAATTCGAGGTTCTTGAATTCGCTCGTCGCCGCGCTGAACAATTCCTCGCAAAGCTTGATGAAGGGGTCCATCGACCCGCCCACGTCGAGAAACAGCAGCAGTTTCACCGCATTGTGCCGTTCGGGCCGCATGTGGATGTCGAGCCAGCCCTGCTTGGCCGTGCCGCGGATCGTCTCATCGATGTCGAGCTCGTCCGCAGCGCCCTCGCGCGCGAAACGGCGCAGGCGGCGCAGCGCCATCTTGATGTTGCGGGTTCCCAGTTCGCGGGTCGAGTCGAGGTTCCTGAACTCGCGCTTTTCCCAGACCTTGACCGCGCGCTTGTGCTTGGACTCGCCGCCGATCCGCACGCCTTCGGGATTGTAGCCCGAATTGCCGAAGGGCGAAGTCCCGCCGGTGCCGATCCACTTGTTGCCGCCCTGGTGGCGCTTTTCCTGTTCCTCGAGCCGCTTCTTCAGCGTCTCCATGATCTCGTCCCAGCTGCCGAGCTTCTCGATCTCGGCCATTTCCTCTTCGCTGAGCATCTTCTCAGCGACCGCTTTCAGCCAGTCCTCGGGAATGTCGACCGGGTTCTGCCCGTAATCGGTCAGCACGCCCTTGAAGACCTTGTGGAACACCTGGTCGAACCGGTCGATCAGGCCTTCATCCTTCACGAAGGTCGCGCGGGAGAGGTAGTAGAACGCCTCGGGCGTCTGCTCGATCACGTCCCGGTCGAGCGCCTCCAGGAGGGTGAGGTGCTCCTTGAAGCTGGCGCCGATTCCGGCCGCGCGCAATTCATCGACGAAATTGAAGAACATGGAACACGGTCTAACCTCAGGCGAGCGCGGTTTCCAGCCCCTTCGAAGGCCACTTGCTTAAGCCTTCGCTAACCATCCGCGATTAGTGACCTGTCACAAACGGGGCATCCACACGGGGACACGCGATGAAGCCGACTGCAATCGACACTGCCAATGCGGCCGAACTGGGCACGATCCCGGAAAGCTGCGGCGCGGTCACGGTCGGATGCAGCGATGTAGCAGGGGTGGTGAAGGCGGTCATCAGATCGTCCGAAACCCTGCGCGCCGAACACGAGGCACTGCGCGAGACGGTCTCCGCGCTCGAGGCCGATCACACCCGCGTCGCCGAAGCGAGCGACGAAGCGCGGCTGCTGTCGGAACGCGCGACCGACCGGCTTGAAGAAGGCACGCGGCTGATCCAGTCATCGCTCGCCCAGATCAATTCGCTGCTCGAACTGGTCGATGCGCTGGGCCAGCACGTCACCAGCTTTTCCGCCGCGATGGAGCAGGTTCGCCGCAGCGCCAAGGATATCGAGGACATCGCAGAGACGACCAACATCCTCGCATTGAACGCCACGATCGAGGCGATGCGGGCGGGTGATGCCGGGCGCACCTTTGCCGTCGTGGCGAGCGAGGTGAAAAGCCTTGCCAGCGACACCCGCCGCGCGACCGATGAAATCGCCGCGACGATCGACGCTCTGGGCGAAGAAGCGGGCGTCGTCATCGGCCGGATCGAGGCAGGCAGCCAGGCGAGCGGCGAGGCCAAGGCCTCTGTCGCGCGGATCGAGAACACCATCACGAGCGTCGGCGAACTGGTCGAGGAAGTCGACCGCCAGAACGATGTCATCGCCCGCTCCACGGGCACGATCGGCGGCCATGTCTCGGCGGTGCAGGACGTGCTGACGAGCTTCGATGCGGCAGCGCTCGACAACGAACGCCAATTGAAGGGCGCACATCGGCGGATGGAGGAACTCGAACTCACCGCGAGCGAGATGTTCGACCGGATCGTCCATGCCGGCCTCAGCCCGCAGGACAGCGCCATGGTCGAACGCGCGCAGGACATCGCGCGGCGGATCGTGGAACGGACCGAAAAGGCGCTTGCCGACGGAAAGCTGAGCGAGGCCGCGCTGTTCGATACCGATTACGCCAGCGTCGAGGGCAGCAACCCGCCGCTTTTCCGCACGGGCCTATCGGATTTCGCGGACGAGAGCTGGCGGCCCGTACTCGACGAGGTCAAGGGTTCGGACAGCCGCGTGCTGGCGGCCGCGTGCACCGACATGAACGGGTTCCTGCCGACGCACCTCAGCGAGTTTTCAAGGAAACCGATCGGCGATCTCACCCACGACACCCAATATTGCCGCAACGGGCGGATCATCCTCGATCCGATAGACAAGCGCGCCAAGCAGAGCACCGCGTCCTACATGATGGCGACCTACCGTCAGGAAGGCGACGGGGAGCAATATGTCGTGGTGCGCAACGTCTATGTGCCGATCAAGGTTGCAGGGCGGCAATGGGGGCACCTGGAACTCGCCTACACCTTCCGATGACGGCGGGTCGGCGCAGGTCCCTATGAAGGATTGCGCCGCGCCATGAAGGCGAGCCGTTCGAACATCATCACGTCCTGTTCGTTCTTAAGCAGCGCGCCGTGCAATGGGGGAATCGCGTTGTTCGGGTTCGAATCCTGCAGCGTTTCGAGCGGCATGTCCTCGTTCATCAGCAGCTTGAGCCAGTCGAGCAGTTCGCTCGTCGAGGGCTTCTTCTTCAGACCGGGCACCTCGCGCAGTTCGTAGAACACGTCCATCGCCTTCTTCACCAGCGTCTTCTGGATGCCGGGATAGTGGACGTCGATGATTTCCTGCATCGTCTCGCGGTCGGGGAACTTGATGTAGTGGAAGAAGCACCGCCGCAGGAATGCGTCGGGCAACTCCTTTTCATTGTTCGAGGTGATGACGACGATCGGGCGTTCCTTCGCCTCGATCCGCTCCTGCGTCTCGTAGACGTCGAAGCTCATCCGGTCGAGTTCCTGCAGCAGGTCGTTCGGGAATTCGATGTCGGCCTTGTCGATCTCGTCGATCAGAAGAACGGGAAGCTGCGGCGAGGTGAAGGCCTCCCACAGCTTGCCCTTTTTGATGTAGTTGCGGATGTCGTGGACGCGTTCATCGCCCAGCTGGCCGTCGCGCAGACGGGCGACCGCGTCGTATTCGTAGAGGCCCTGATGCGCCTTGGTGGTGGATTTGACGTTCCATTCGATCAGCGGCGCGTCGATCGCCTTGGCGATTTCATGCGCGAGGACGGTCTTGCCCGTGCCCGGCTCGCCCTTGACCAGCAGCGGGCGGCGCAGCAGCACCGCGGCGTTGACGGCGACTTTGAGATCCTCGGTCGCGATGTAGTTCTTGGTGCCTTCGAAGCGCTGCTGCTGCTGATCGGTCATGGGTATCCTTCGTGAAACTGAATTCCGTCGCGCCAGCGATAAGGCGCTCCCCGAATGGGCGCAAGGGGGCGGCGCTGCGCGGGGCTGCTGCTCTAGCGTGACAGGGAGAGGATGCGCTGGGCGATCGTCTCCAGCGCGGCGTTTTCCAGCCCCGCATCGGGATTGTTCCAGCCCGCCGTCAGGATCCAGTATTCGCCCTGCCCGTCGCGCAGCAGCCAGGTGAGATTGAGAACGCCCGGCTCCGATCCGCCCTTGAAACCGGCATAGGTCCAATCGGCCGCCCGCTCCTCGGAAAGGCGGGGCTGCACCGCCATCACGCCGCGCGCGGAGTCGTCTTCGCGCCCGGCAATGCGCGCAAGGAGCCCTGCAAGGTCGCGCGGCGAGGCGAACCATTCGATGTCGATCGCACCGGGCGTTTCGGTCGCGAAGGTCGCCTGGACCTGCTCCATCGAGACATCCGCTTCGGTCATCGCGGCCAGCATCGCGCGCTGTCCATCGTCATCGGCGGCGCGATAGGCGGCGAGGAATTCCTCGCTCACCCCGCGCATCGCGAACAGCTCGCGCGTGGTCAGCAGCGGCACGCTGCGCGAGGGGTCGGCATTGCCCGAGGCGGCGATTTCGGCCTCGACACGGTCCTTGCCCAGGACGCTGATAAGCTGGTCGGTCGCGGTGTTGTCGCTGATCGAGATCATCATCGTCGCCAGCGTGTGAAGCGTGACCGGCGCGCCCTGCGGCCAGTCCTGCATCTGCCCGCTGGGAAAGGATTTCTCGGTCAGTTCGACCACGTCGTCCCATGCCAGATCGCCCGCTTCTACCGCCTCGGCAAGCGCCGAGAGCACGTAGAGCTTGAATGCAGAGCCCAGCGCGAGCTGCGTATCGGCATTGACCGCGAACACGGGCTGGTCGAGCCGGTCGAGCCGCGCGAACAGGGCGTTGGTCGTGCCCGGCAGCGCGGCGAGGTCGGCGCGGATCTTGGCGGCACTGTCATCGATCGGATCGAAGGTCCGGAACAGCAATTCGCTCACCCGGTTTTCCGCCGCCGGGTCGATCGCGATGCCGCCCTTGGCGATGGCCTTTTCCATGCGGATTTCGATCCGGGCGCGGGTCCCGTCCGCCGGATCGAGCGTCTCGACCGCGATCGCCGCACCGAACTGGCCGGTGAGCTGCTGCGAGATCGCGCGGAACCGTTCGGGCGGGACATCGGCGAAGAAGCTGTCGGAAAACACCTCTTCGGGCGCGATGTCGCCGTTGATGACGGCCACGACCTCGTCCGCTCGCGCTTCGAGCGCACTGCTTGCGGCCTGTGCGACAGGTTCGCTGGCAACGGGGGCGGTATCCTGCGCCGCAAGCGGCAAGGGCGCTGCCAATGCGGCGGCGACGGCGACAAGGAAGGCGGTACGGTTCATCGGCGTATCTCCCTGGATCAGGCGGCAGTCTATCGGGCGAGGGGGCGTCATTCCAGTTCGCCGAGCGCATCGAGCCTTGCCCGGATGCGGCGGGCGGCCCAGCGATTGAGCGCGACGACGGCGATGCCTGCGGCGATGGTCGCGAGCACGGGCACGGCCATACCCTCGACCGCAGCGCGCCAGCCCAGCGCTCCGGCGCTTTTCCAGGTGACCGTTGCGTAAAGCAGCACGAAACCGGGCACGAAGGGGCCGATATACCAGGCCGGCACGCTTCGCAGCGCCTCGTACTGGCGGCGATACTGGCGCCGCAGATGTTCGATGCAGGGTTCTTCGGGCCGGCGTTCGAGATTGCCCGCGCGGGTTTTGAGGTTGCGCAGCACGATCACGATACCCGCCGCGAGCAGGCCGAGCGCCAGCGCAAAGGCGTATTCGCCGATCCATGCGGCGGCGAGCGCGGCGAGCGCGGCGGGGACCAGCACGATCCCTCCGGCGGCGTATTCGATCAGGTTGCGGCGCCGGATCGTGCGTTCGAAACGGCCTGCGCGCGCCGCGATCCTGGCCGGGTCGGTGAAGGCCGCATCGTCGGCGGCAGCGGTCCATTGGGGGAAGGGAGGACGGGTCATGAAAGGGCTCTCTCGGTGCGGGATTCATCGGATTTCGGTTCGTCGAAATGGCTGGAGAGAAGCGTTTTCACCCGGTGCACCCGGACATTGACCGCGCCTTCGGAAAGGCCGGTGATCTCCGCGATGTCGCGGGCGCGCTCGCCCTCCAGCCACAGCACGATCACCTGCGCATCGAGCGGCGGCAGGCGGCGGACGAGTTCGGCGAGACGATCGAGAACGAGCCGCTCGGCCGCCTCGGTTTCGGGATTGGCAGCACCCGGCAATTCCCCGATCTCCTCGAGCGGGACGCGCGCCGGGCCGCGAACAGCCCTCGCCACGTGGTCCGCAGCGACGTTGTGAGCGACCCGGTAGACCCAGGTCTTGAGCGCGCAGTCGCCGCGAAACCGCGAAAGGCTGGTCCACAAGGCGCAATGGATCTCCTGTTCGAGATCGCGCGCCCTGTCGGCGTCGCGTTCGACCGTGCGGGCAAGGCGCGCAATCGCCGGGGCGAATTGCCGTCCCGCCTCGCGGTAGAGTTGTTCGATTGCGTCTTCCATGCCCCCCTAGTCCACCGGCGCGCCGATTTCTTACGCGAACGGGCACAAAAAGTCCGCGCGCGCGTGCCGGATATGCAATGAGAAAGCGCACACGAAAGGACATGCCATGCCGAGTGAACCATTCGCCATCACGAGCGCCGAGGGGCACGAACTGTCCGGCGCGCTCGAATTGCCGACCGGCCTCGTGCGGGGCGGGGCGGTGTTCGCGCATTGCTTCACCTGCACCAAGCAGGCGCGCGCTGCGGTCAGCGTTTCGCGGGCCCTCGCGGCGCGCGGCATCGCTTGCCTGCGGTTCGATTTCACCGGGCTGGGCGCAAGCGAGGGCGAATTCGGGAGGGCGGGTTTCGCCACCGACGTCGCCGATCTCGTCGCAGCGGCACGCGCGGTGAGGGAGCGGGTGGGCGGACCGGTCCTGCTGGTCGGGCACAGCCTTGGCGGGGCGGCGGTGCTCGCGGCAGGTGCGGAACTGGGCAGGGAGACGCTGGCCGCGATCGCCACCATCGCCGCGCCGTCCGATGTCGGGCACGTTCTCGGCGTGATGAAGGGCGATCACGATGCGATCCTGCGCGACGGGGAGGGCGAGGTGAGCATTGGCGGGCGCAGCTTCACGATCTCGCGCGCGTTTCTCGAAAGGATGGAGGCGGCTAGCCTGCTCGATCTCGTGAACGAGATGCGCGTGCCCTATCTCGTCCTTCATTCGCCAAGCGACCCGGTGGTCGGGATCGACCATGCGAGCGCTTTGTTCGGCGCCGCGTATCACCCCAAGAGTTTCGTCAGCCTCGATGGTGCGGACCACCTGCTGACTAGCAGCGAGGACGCCGAATTCGCCGCAGACATGATCGCGGGCTGGGCAGGGCGATACCTGCCGCTGCGCGATGACTGGCCGATGCCCGACGAGGGCGTCGTTGTGCAGACCGGCCATGGCCGGTTCGGAACGGAGGTCCATACGAAGACCCATCGCTTCGTAGCCGACGAGCCGCGTTCGTACGGGGGCGACGATACCGGCCCCACCCCCTACGACCTGCTGCTCGCCGCGCTCGGCACCTGCACCGCGATGACGATGACGATGTATGCGAGGCGCAAGAAATGGCCGTTCGAGGGTGCCCGGATCCACATGACGCATGAACGCGACCACAGTGCGGATTGCGAGCGGGCGCTAGACGAGCACGTGCGGGTCGAAGCGCTCAATCGTGACATCGAGGTGCTGGGCGATGCGCTTACGGACGATCAGCGCAGGCGGATCCTGGAAATCGCCGACAAATGCCCCGTCCACCGCACGCTGGAGGGGCAACTTCATATCCACACGCGAAGCGCGGGGTAATCAGAGCCGCGGGCTGGTTCCCATGGCGACCAGCACGAATTGCATCGCCAGCACGATCGCCAGCGCGATCCGCCAGCCCGACCCCGCCGACGCGAGGCCGCGCTCCAGCGACCAGAGATAGATGCCGGCGGATATAAGCCCGGTAAGGCCGACCGTTATCCAGCCATTCGCGTCAATCAGCACGAAAAACACCGCATAGACCGCGACGGCCTGGATCAGCACGGCGGCGGCGAACCAAGCGATCGGGATCGGGCGATAGGATGCGTCCGATATATACCAGTCGGGCAGCGAGGAATCGGGTCGCGAGAGCCGCCGGTCCCCTGCCATGATGTCCTCTTCCTTGGGGTCCGGGTAACGCGGTTCGCGCTCGTCACGCATCGATCAGGTCGCGGTCGATGTCGCCCGCGTGGCTCTGGATGAAATTGAAGCGGTGTTCGGGATTGCGGCCCATCAACTGGTCGACCAGTTCCTTCACCGCCGCACGCTGTTCGAATTCGGGCGGCAAGGTGATCCTGATGAGGCTGCGCGTATCGGGGTTCATGGTCGTCTCGCGCAGCTGCTGCGGGTTCATCTCGCCCAGCCCCTTGAACCGGCCTACCTCGACCTTCTTGCCCTTGAACACCGTCTCTTCCAGTTCCTTGCGATGCGCGTCGTCGCGGGCATAGCGGCTCTCCTTGCCTGCGGTCAGGCGGTAGAGCGGGGGCTGGGCGAGATAGAGGTGACCCTGCCGCACGACTTCGGACATTTCCTGAAAGAAGAAGGTCATCAGCAGCGTTGCGATATGCGCGCCGTCGACATCGGCATCGGTCATGATGATGACGCGGTCATAACGCAGCGTTTCGGGGTCGCAGTCCTTGCGCGTCCCGCAGCCCAGTGCGAGCGCGAGATCGGCGATTTCGCTGTTCGCCCGGATTTTGTCGGCGGTGGCGCTGGCGACGTTGAGGATCTTGCCGCGAATGGGCAGGATCGCCTGGCTCTTGCGGTCGCGCGCCTGTTTCGCGCTGCCGCCGGCGCTGTCGCCCTCGACGATGAACAGCTCGGTCTCGCGATCGCCTTCGCCCGAACAATCGGTGAGCTTGCCCGGCAGGCGCAGTTTCTTCGCATTGGTCGCGGTCTTGCGCTTGATCTCGCGCTCGGCCTTGCGCCTGAGGCGTTCGTCCATGCGCTCCATAACCTCGCCCAGCAGCGCCTTTCCGCGCTCCATGTTGTCGGCGAGGAAGTGGTCGAAATGGTCGCGCACCGCGTTCTCGACCAGGCGGGCGGCCTCGGGCGAGGTGAGGCGGTCCTTGGTCTGCGACTGGAACTGGGGATCGCGGATGAAGACCGACAGCATGACTTCGGCGCCCGTCATCACGTCGTCGGCGGAAATGTCCTTCGCCTTCTTCGCGCCGACGAGATCGCCGAAAGCGCGCAGGCCCTTGGTCAGCGCGGCGCGCACGCCCTGTTCGTGCGTGCCGCCATCGGGAGTGGGTACGGTGTTGCAGTACCAGCTGGTCGACCCGTCGGAATAAAGCGGCCAGGCGATCGCCCATTCGACGCGGCCCTGCGACGTGCCGTCCACCTCCGGGAAGTCCTGCCGCCCGGTGAAGGGCTGGCTGGTGACGCATTCGCGCGTGCCGACCTGTTCGGCGAGATGGTCGGCAAGCCCGCCGGGAAACCTGAAAGTGGCTTCTTCGGGAACGTCCTCGCTCGACAGGCTGGCCGCGCAGCGCCAGCGGATCTCGACGCCCGCGAAGAGATAGGCCTTGGACCGGGCGAGCTTGAACAGGCGCGCGGGCTTGAACGCGCGGTCGCCGAAGATTTCCTCGTCGGGGGTGAAGCTGACCGTGGTTCCGCGCCGGTTCGGCGCCGCACCGACGGTTTCGATCGGGCCAAGCGTCTGACCCTTCGAGAATTCCTGCGCGTAAAGCTGCTTGTCGCGCGCGACCTCTACCCGGGTGTGGCTCGACAGGGCGTTGACCACGCTCACGCCGACACCGTGCAGACCGCCGCTCGTCGCATAGGCCTTGCCCGAAAACTTGCCGCCCGAATGGAGCGTCGAAAGGATCACCTCGAGCGTCGATTTGCCCGGAAACTTGGGATGCTCGTCGACCGGGATGCCGCGGCCATTGTCCGAGATGCTGAGGCGGTTGCCTTCCTCAAGACGGACCTCGATGCGGTTTGCATGACCCGCCACCGCCTCGTCCATCGAATTGTCGAGCACCTCGGCGGCGAGGTGGTGGAGCGCGCGGTCGTCTGTCCCGCCGATATACATGCCTGGGCGGCGGCGCACGGGCTCGAGCCCCTCGAGCACCTCGATCGAGGACGAATCGTAATCGCCGCTTGAGGCGGGGGCGTTTTCGAACAGGTCGTCGGACATGGACTACGCTATAGGGCCGCATCCGGGCAGCCCACAAGCGCGAGCGCCTTCCTTATGCGCAGTTCCTAGAACGAGGTGGGCGCGGCCTCGACCTCAACGACCGCGCCGCCCGTCACCTTGCGCACTTCGAGCGCGCGTTCGGCCACGCCCGAGCGCTGGAAACGGAATGCACCGTCGACGCCGATGAAAGTGCGCCCGTAAAGGTCCGCGCGCGGGAAGGGATCGCCGACCTGCCATTCCTGCGCCATGCGCAAGGTCAGCAGGACCGCATCATAGCCGAGCGTCGAGATGCGATAGGGCTTGCCGCCGAAACGCGCCTCGTAGCTTTCGGCGAACCGCGCGAAGCGGTTGTCCGACACGGCGGAAAAGATCGCGCCCTCGACCGCCGGAGCACGAACGAGGCTCGATTCGCCGCTCCACAATTCGGTGCCGAGCAGGCGCGTGCCTTCGGCCCCGTCGCGCTTGATCTCGGGCGCGGACTGGACCGCCGCGCGCGCCCCGTCGGCGATCAGCACGGTATCGTAGCCACCGCCCGCGCGCAGACGCTGCGCGGCGCTCAGGATCGAGGTGTTGCCGCGCGAATAGCGCTCGGTCGCGACGAGATTGCCGCCGAAGGCGTTCAGCGCGCGGCGCATCGCGTCATAGGAACGCTGGCCGTAATCGCCTTCGGGCACGAGCGCGGCGAAGGCGGTGGAACCGTTCTCGCGCGCATAGCGTACGGTCCGCTCGATCGATTGTTCGGGGATATGGCCCATCAGCAGCACATCCGCGCTGGCGGCCGAGACATCGTTGGAAAACGATATCGCGGTCACTCCGGCCGGCCGGGCCGCAGCCTGCACGGCAGGGATATTGGCGGCCAGCAGCGGTCCGAGGATCAGCCGGTTGCCATCGGCGATCGCCTTGCGCGCGGCTTCGCCCGCCCCACCGGTCGTGTCGTAGGTGGTGATCCGCAGGCTGCTCGCATTGGTGTCGATCAGCGCCATCGTGGTCGCATTGGCGAGGCTTTGGCCGACCTCGCCCGTGGTCCCGCCAAGCGGCACGAGCAGCGCGACACGGTGGCGCTGCGCATCGCTCGGCAGCGCGGTCTCGCTCGGCTGCGGAGTGGGCGTGGCGGGATCGGGACCGGTCGATACGGTCTCGGTCTTGGGAATCACCTGGCACGCGCCCAGCAGCGCGGCCGAAGCGGCAAGGACGAGATTGCGGCGGCTCAGATGCGAAACCGCGGCGCGGATGCCCGAAAAAAGGCCGCCTTTCGCCTCGCCGTGCCGCTGCAGCGACATACTCATGACCTTCATTCTTGCCGACCCCCGATCGCTGCTTCAAAGACAGTCCCGTGATGACGATTGCCAGTCCCGCTTCGGCCAATCCCGCCTCGATGGAACGTGCACACGGCGAACCGCTCGGCGCAGGCCTCTACATCGTCGCGACGCCGATTGGCAATCTCGGCGACATAACGCTCCGTGCTGTCGACGTGTTGAAGCGGGCGGCCCTGATCGCATGCGAGGATACGCGCGTGACGGGCAAGCTCTTGAAGGCGGTCGGAGCCGATGCGCGCATGCAGCGCTATGACGATCATGCGAGCGAGGATACGCGCCGCCGCATCCTCGATCGTGCCCGCGCGGAGCCGGTGGCGCTGGTGAGCGATGCGGGAACGCCGCTCGTCTCCGATCCGGGCTACCGGCTCGTGCGGGAGGCGCGGGAGGAGGGGATCGCGGTGACGACCATTCCCGGTCCCTGCGCCGCAATTGCGGGTCTGACGCTGGCGGGGCTGCCGAACGACCGGTTCCTGTTCGCGGGATTTCTGCCGGTAAAGGAAAAGGCGCGCGGCGAAATATTGCAAGAACTGGGCGAAGTCGATGCGACGCTCGTCTTCTACGAGACCGGCCCGCGTCTGGTGCGCAGTCTCGAGGCGATGGCCGGGGTTTGGCCAAAGCGCGAGGTTGCTGTCGCGCGGGAACTGACCAAGCTGCACGAGGAATGCCGCACCGGCATCGCCGCCGATCTCGCCGCGCATTATGCCGCGCATCCCCCCAAGGGCGAGATCGTGCTGCTGGTCGGCCCGCCGGTCGCCGCACCCAGCACCGCCGACCCGGACGCGCTGCTCGCCCAGGCGCTCGAGGAAATGAGCCCGAGCAAGGCCGCCGCCGCCGTGGCCAAGGCGACCGGGCTCGACCGCAAGGCGCTCTATGCCCGCGCGGTGGAGCTGAAGGGCCGATGACCGGTAAGCGCGAGCGGGCCGAGCGCAAGGGGCGCGAGGGCGAGGCGCAGGCGGCACAATGGCTGATGCAGCAGGGCTGGCGGGTGCTCGCCGAAAGGGTGAAAACCCCGCGCGGCGAGATCGACCTGATCGCGCGCAAGGGCGGCGTGCTCGGCTTCTTCGAGGTCAAGTGGCGCGCCCATGCCGCGGACCTCGCCGATGCCATCGACGAACGCCGCCTGCACCGCGTTGCCGCCGCAGCCGAGATCGCCATGGCGGATTACGCCGAGCCGGAAGATGATTTCACCATTGACGTGCTGCTCCTTGCACCCGGCAGCCGCCCGCGCCACATCGCCAACGCCTACCAACCCTGAGGGACAAGCTCATGAGCCTGCGCGTCGCCGTCCAGATGGACCCGATCGAGACCATCAACATAAAGGGCGACAGCTCCTTCGCGCTGATGCTCGCCGCGCAGGAGCGCGGGCACGAGGTGTTCGAGTATCACGTGGGCAGCCTCACGCTCGATGCCGACGACCGGCTGTGGGCGCAGGCCGCGCCGGTCACGGTGCGCCGGGTCGAGGGCGATCATTTCGAGAAGGGCGAGACCCGGCGGCTCGACCTGGGGCGCGACGTGGACGTCGTCCTGATGCGGCAGGACCCGCCGTTCCACATGGGCTACATAACGGCGACCCACATGCTCGAGCGCATCCGGCACGAGACGCTGGTGGTCAACGACCCCGCCAATGTCCGCAACGCGCCCGAAAAGGTGATGGTGCTTAACTATCGCCGCTTCATGCCGCCGACGCTGGTGACGCGCAGCGTGGACGAGGTGCGCCGCTTCATGGCGCAGCACGGCGCGGTGGTGGTGAAACCGATCCACGGCAATGGCGGCAAGGCGATCTTCCGCGTGCCCGAAAGCGGCGACAACCTCACCGCGCTGTTCGAGGTGTTCAACCAGACCTGGCCCGAACCGCACATGGTCCAGCCCTTCCTTCCCGAAGTGGCGACAGGCGACAAGCGCATCGTGCTGGTCGACGGCGAGATCGCGGGCGCGATCAACCGTATCCCGGGCAAGGGCGAATTCCGCTCCAACCTCGCCATGGGCGGCAGCGCGGAGGCGACGCAGCTGACGACACGCGAACGCGAGATCTGCGAGGCGATGGGCCCGGATCTGAAGCGCCTCGGCCTCACCTTCGTCGGGATCGACGTTATCGGCGGCAAGTGGCTGACCGAGATCAACGTCACCTCGCCCACCGGGATCGTCGCGATCAGCAATTTCGACGGGACGGACGTCGCCGGCATGATCTGGGACGCTATCGAGGCGCGGGTCGCTGCCCTGAAACGGGAGGCTTGAACGAATGAGCCGCGCACGCGTTCGATACGCATGACCGATCTCATTCTCGAGGTGATCCGCCAGGGCGGCTATATCGGCATCTTCCTGCTGATGGCGATCGAGAACATCTTTCCGCCCGTGCCCTCCGAAGTCATCATGGGCTTTGGCGGCGTGTTGGTGGCGCGCGGGGAGATGGCCTTCGCGCCGCTGCTTATCATCGGGACCACCGGGACCGTCGCGGGAAATCTGTTCTGGTACTGGCTCGGGCGGCGCTGGAGCGAGGCGCAATTGCGCGCCTTCATAGACCGGTTCGGGCGCTGGCTGACTTTCGAGTGGGACGAATTCACCCGCGCGCGCGATTTCTTCCGGCGGCACGGCGACTGGATCGTCTTCGTCCTGCGTTTCTCGCCGGTCCTGCGCACCATCGTCTCGCTTCCCGCGGGACTGGCTGGCATGGGCTTCTGGCGCTTCTGCCTTTTTACCTTCCTCGGCTCGCTCATCTGGAATGCGCTTCTGATCCTCGGCGGGGCGGCGCTTTCGGGCCTGCTAGAGACCTATGAGGACATCGCCAGCATTGTGATCATTGCCGGCCTCGCGCTCGGCGTGGTGTGGTATGTCTGGCGGGTTGTGACGTGGGAACCGGCGGAGCGGGCCGAGAGCGAGGACTAGCTCTTCTTCGCCCGGGGATGGGCGAGACGATAGTTCTCCAGCAGGCTCGCCGCATCGACCTTCGTATAGATCTGCGTCGAACCCAGCGAGGCATGGCCGAGCAGTGCCTGCAGGCTGCGCAGGTCCGCGCCCGCGCCGAGCAGGTGGGTGGCGAAGCTGTGCCTGAGCGCGTGCGGCGTGGCGCTGTCGGGCAGGCCGAGCGCGCGGCGGGCCCCGGCCATCGCCTTCTGCACCATTCCGGGCGAAAGGGGCCCGCCTTTTGCTCCCCGGAAAAGCGGCTCCTTTGCCGATAGCGGCCACGGGCAGGCGGCGACATATGCGGTCACCGCCTCGCGGGTGACGGGGAGAACCGGCACGAGGCGCTGCTTGCCGCCCTTGCCGGTCACCTGCAGCGTATCGCCCAGAGGCACGTCGCGCCCCTGAAGCGATAGCGCCTCGGCGATGCGCAGGCCCGATCCGTACATCAGCAGCAGCACCGCCCGGTCGCGCGCGCCGATCCAGTCCTCGCGCGCGCTTTCCCCGGCAAGATCGGCGAGATTGACCGCGTCGTCGGGGGTGACGGGGCGGGGGAGGCCTTTCTTGAGGCGCGGGCCGCGCAGGCGCGGCGCGGTGGGGTCGGGGTCACCGCTTTCGGCGCGGGCAAAGGCGATGAAGGCCTTGAGCGCGGACAGTTCGCGCGCCGCGCTCGCATTGCCGAGCCCGCCCGCGCGTCGTTCCGCGATATGGCGGCGCAGGTCATGCGCCTCCAGCCCTGCGAGATCCTCGATGCGTTCAGCCCCGCGTGCGTGGACGATACGGCTCGCCGCCGCGACATAGGCGCGCACCGTATGGGGCGAGCGGCGGCGGCTCTCGGCGAGGTGGCGCTGCCACGCCCCGAGAAGCTCAGCCGCGCTCACGCCGTCACCAATGCGTCCGCGACGATTTCGCCGAGCAGCGCATCGAGCAATCCGCGTCCCGGCGGAGCGACCCCGATACGGCTGCCGCGCTCCCACACCAGACCGAGATCGCGCAAGCGGGCGAGGGCGCTCTCGTCCACCAATTCGCCGCGCGTCATGGCGAACCGCGCGGATAGCACGGCAAGGTCCACACCTTCGACAAGGCGCAGCCCCATCAGCAGTGCCTCTGCCGCCTGTTCGGGTGGGGGCAGGTGGCGCTGCTCGGCAATGCCGTGCCCTCGATCGGCTACAGCGGCGAGATAGTTCTCGGGCTTTTTATGCCGCTCCGTCGCGAACCCGCCTCGCCGGCCGTGCGCGCCGGGGCCGATCCCCGCATAATCCTGGTAGCGCCAATAGGTGAGATTGTGGCGGCTTTCCTCGCCCGGCCGCGCATGATTGCTCGTCTCATAGGCAGGAAGACCGGCCGCCGCAGTCATGTCCTGCGTGCAATCGAAGAGTCCGGCCGCTTCATCGTCGTCGAGCGGTGTGAACACGCCGCGCCGGACATCGGTGGTGAAACGCGTGCCCGGCTCGATCGTCAATTGGTAGAGCGAGAGATGCGACGTGCCCAGTGCCAGCGCCCGGGCAAGCTGTCTCTCCCATTCGCGCCGGCTCTGGCCGGGCAGGGCATAGATGAGATCAAAGCTGACACGCGCGAAATTCGCCTGCGCAACCTCCAGCGCCGCCAGCGCCTCGGCCGCACCGTGGAGCCGCCCGAGCCAGTGCAGCGTCGCATCATCGAGCGATTGCACGCCGAGCGACACGCGATTGATGCCCGCGCCCGCCAGCGCTGCGAAATTCGCCGCCTCGACCGAGGAGGGATTGGCCTCGAGCGTGATCTCGATCGCATCGTCGAAGCCCCAGAGCCGCTCAGCTTCGGCCAGCAGCGCTTCGACGAGGGCGGGCGGCATCAACGAGGGCGTGCCGCCGCCGAAAAAGATCGAGGTGAGCGTCTCGCCACCCGCGACCTGCGCTTCGGCGCGCATGTCGGCGATCAGGTCTTGCTGCCATCGGGAATGATCAACAGCTTGGCGAACATGCGAATTGAAATCGCAATAAGGGCACTTCTTCGCGCAGAAAGGCCAGTGGATGTAGAGGGCTCGGGCCAAGGGGCGTTGCGCTTTCAGGCTTTGGTAAGACGGTCCGCGTCATCATGTAGGCCATGAAACCCCTTGCGACAATTCTGGCCGGGTGCGCTGCGCTCGCCGCGCTGGTGAGCGCTGGCGATGCAGGCGCGGGCGAGCGGTCGGCTTCGGAGTCGGCGGGGGCATCGACGGGGGCATCGACGGGGGCGGAGGAAATCTGGCTAGCCGCCCACAACCGCGAACGGGCCGCGTTCGGCACTGCGCCCCTGCGCTGGAACCCGGAACTTGCCGCCGAGGCGCGCGGCTGGGCGGAGCGGCTCGCGCGGGCGAACGTGCTGCGCCATTCCTCGCGCGCTCGGCGAAACGGGACGGGCGAGAACCTGTGGATGGGAAGCGCCGGATATTACTCGCCCGCCGACATGATCGCCGCCTTCGCCGGGGAAAAGAGATATTTCCGTGCAGGCACGTTCCCCGATGTCTCGCGCACCGGCAATTGGGGCGATGTGGGGCATTACACCCAGATCGTCTGGGCCGATACGCGCGAAGTCGGCTGCGCGACGGCGCGGGGACGTGATCTGGAGGTTCTGGTGTGCCGTTACTGGCCCGCGGGCAATGTCATTGGCGAACGCATCGCCCCGGGGCGGATGGCCGCGCGCGACTAGACCCCGAACTGGTCGGCGACGAGCTTTGCGAAGGCGTCGGCGCGGTGGCTGATGGCGTGCTTTTCGGACGGGTCGATCTCTGCGAAGGTGTGCTCGCGACCTTCCGGCACGAAGACCGGATCGTAGCCGAAACCCATGTCTCCGCGCGGCGGCCATGTGAGCGAGCCTGTGCAGCGTCCTTCGTAGACCACCTGTTCGCCATCGGGCCACGCGATCGCCAGCACGCAGTGGAACGCCGCCGAGCGGTCGGCATCGGGGCCGAGCTGCTGGAGCATCCCCTCGACCTTGCCCATCGCCATGTACCAGTCGCGCCCCGGATCGCCCTCGAACCATTGGCGCTCTGCCCAGTCGGCGGTGTAGACGCCGGGCCGCCCGCCCAACGTTTCGACCGAAAGCCCGCTGTCATCGGCAAGTGCGGCCAGCCCGGAAGCCTGCGCGGCGGCGCGCGCCTTGATGAGCGCGTTCTCTACGAAGGTGGTGCCGGTTTCGGCCGGTTCGGGCAGCCCTAGCGACCCCGCCGAGAGGCATTTCATCCCGTAAGGTTCGAGCAGCGCGGCGATTTCCTTGAGCTTGCCCGCATTGTGAGTCGCGATGACGAGCGATCCGCCGCCGAGCTTTCTCGTCACTTCACTGCATCCCTTTGCGCCGCGAAGATGTCGTTGCAGCCCATCCGAGCAAGGCGAAGCAGGCGCAGCAGGCCTTCCTCGTCATAGGTCGCGCCTTCCGCGGTGGCCTGGACTTCCGCGATCTGGCCGCCGTCGATCAGGACGAAATTGGCATCGGCGTCCGCGCTTGAATCCTCGTCGTAGTCAAGATCGAGCACCGGCGTGCCCTTGTAGATCCCACAGGAGATCGCCGCGACCTGCGCGGTGATCGGATCCTCCTTGATCTCGCCCGCCCTGATGAGGCCGTCGACAGCGATCCGCAGCGCCACCCATGCGCCCGAAATCGCCGCAGTGCGCGTGCCTCCATCGGCCTGGATCACGTCGCAATCGAGCGTGATCTGCCGTTCTCCAAGCTTCCTCAGGTCGACCACGGCGCGCAGGCTGCGCCCGATCAGTCGCTGGATTTCCTGCGTGCGCCCGCTCTGTTTTCCGCGCGCCGCCTCGCGTGAGCCGCGGGTGTGCGTGGCGCGCGGGAGCATCGAATATTCGCCCGTGACCCAGCCTTCGCCCTTGCCGCGCATCCATGGCGGCACGTTGCGTTCGACGCTGGCCGTGCACAGCACCTTGGTGTCGCCAAAGCCGATTAGGCACGATCCCTCGGCATGCTTGGTAAAGCCGGTCTCGATCGCGATGGCGCGCATTTCGTCGGGGGCGCGGGAAGAGGGGCGCATGAAAGCTCCTGTCGTTTCGTTGTCTGCGGGCCGCTTGGCGCAATCGCGCCTTTCCGGCAACCCGGTGGTCCAAGACAAATTGAGTTTCCGCTCGGTTTTTCCTAGCTAGGCGCAATGGCATCGCCCCCGAT
Source organism: Erythrobacter litoralis (assembly GCF_001719165.1). Lineage (NCBI taxonomy): Bacteria > Pseudomonadati > Pseudomonadota > Alphaproteobacteria > Sphingomonadales > Erythrobacteraceae > Erythrobacter > Erythrobacter litoralis. The sequence goes on along the minus strand of NZ_CP017057.1, from coordinate 1,661,008 downwards.
CACCGAATTGAGCACCCGCGCGCGCGAGATCTTCCGTCTCGTGGTGGAGGGCTATCTCGACAGCGGGCAGCCGGTCGGATCGAAAACGCTGGCCAGCGACGGGACGCTGAACCTGTCGCCCGCCTCGATCCGTTCGGTGCTGGCCGATCTCGAAACGCTCGGCCTGCTTGCCGCGCCCCATACGAGTGCGGGCCGCATGCCGACCGAGGCGGGGCTGCGCATCTTTGTCGATGGAATGATGCGCGTTTCGGAGCCGACCGAAGAGGAGCGCGCCCAGATCGAGGCGCGGCTTGCCGGTGGGGGGCCTGTCGAACAGGCATTGCAGCAGGCAAGCGCGCTCTTGTCCGACCTGTCCGGCGCGGCGGGCATGGTGCTTGTCCCTGCGCGCGAGCAGCGGCTCGCCCAGTTCAATCTCGTCGACCTGGGGCAGGGCAGGGCCCTTGCCGTGCTGGTGGGCGAGGACGGGGGCGTCGAAAACCGGGTGATCGAGCTTTCGGGCACGCTCGATCCGGGCAGCCTCGACAGGGCGAGCAATTACGTCACCGCACGGCTTTCGGGGCGCACGCTGGTGGAGGCGGTGCTGGCGATGCGGGCAGAGATCGAGGCAGGCGAAAGCCAGCTCGACAACGCCAGCCGCGATCTCGTCGAACGCGGGCTTGCCGTGTGGAGCGAGGACAGCCAGCAGCGCCCGGTGCTGATCGTGCGGGGCGCAGCCAACCTGCTCGACGAGGCGGCGCTGGAGGACCTTGAACGGGTGCGCTCGCTGCTCGAGGATCTCGAGGACAAGCAATCGGTCGCCCGCCTGCTGGAAAGCGCGCGCGAGGCGGAGGCGACGCGGATCTTCATCGGCTCGGAAAACCGCCTTTTCGGTCTTTCCGGTTCCTCGGTCATCGCGTCGCCCTATCGCGACCGTGAGGGGCGGGTGCTGGGCGTGCTCGGCGTGATCGGGCCGACGCGGTTGAATTACGCGCGCGTGGTCCCCATGGTGGATTTCACGGCGCGGTCGCTGGGCCGGCGCATTGCTTGAAACTCATCAGATACACAGCTGGAAACACTTGGAAATGAACGAGAACGACAAGCCGCGCGACGAAGCGGCGGAAGCCGAACTGAAGGGCGTGCCCGAGGAATTCCTGAAGGATTCGCAGGACAGCGAAGAAGGCAAGGACGAAGGCAAGGGCGAAGATGGCGATGCCCTGTCCGAGGTGATCGCCCAGCTCAGGAGCGACCTCGAGGCGGCGAAGCAGGACGTGCTCTATGCCAAGGCCGACACGCAGAATGTCCGCCGCCGGATGGAAAAGGACATCCAGGACGCGCGCAACTATGCCGCGACCGGTTTTGCCCGCGACATTCTGAGCGTTGCCGACAATCTCACCCGCGCCATTCAGGCGGTCCCCGAAACCCTGCGCGAGGACGACAAGATGAAGGGCCTCGTCACCGGGATCGAGGCGACCCAGCGCGAAATGGAAAAGGTCTTCAAGAGCCACGGCATCGAACGCGTCCCCTCCGTCGGACTGCCGCTCGATCCGAACCAGCATCAGGCGATGATGGAAGTGCCCACCGACGAGCACGAACCGGGCACCGTCGTGCAGGAGATGCAGTCGGGCTGGATGATCAAGGATCGCCTGCTGCGTCCGGCCATGGTGGGCGTGGCGAAGAAGCCGGACTGAACCTCTTGCGGCAGGCAGCCGGAACCAGCCCGCCGGTCCATCCGTAGGTCCCGCAAGACAGGGGATCATTACGGAGAGACACCCATGAAGAAGCTGCTTATCGCCCCCGCGCTCGCCGCGAGCACTCTGACGCTCGGCGCCTGTGCGGAAAACTACGCCGCGGAAGGGGGCCTTGCCGGCGCTGCTGCCGGGGCGGGGCTTGCCGCGATCACGGGCGAGGACATCACCACCTACGCCCTGGCCGGGGCCGCAGCGGGCGGACTTGCGGGCTATTTCGTCGACAAGAACGACGATTGCGACGGCTATTACCGCGACGAATATCTCGACGACGACTGCTTCGGGCGGCGCGGCTATCCGGATGATCCGCGCTACTAGGTCGCGTTAACGGGGCGCTCTGCCCTGGAGGGTCGCACCGGGGAAGCGGACCAGCGCTTCATAGGCGCTCCTGTCCGCTACCCCGGCAAGGGTCGCACCGCGCCGCAGCAGGAAGGCGTGGCGCACGATCTCGGCCTGCTGCTCGATCCCGTAGGAACCGAGCGGCAGGCCGGGCTTCAACGCATAATCGTAGCGGCAGAACGGGTGGCGGCGGAGCACGAGATACCAGCTGCCGCGCGTCTGGGTCTGCCAGACATGGGTCAGTTCGTGGATGAGCAGGCCCTGCCGCATCAGGCCCTCGCGCGAGAAATCGTCGCAATAGGCGCTGCCTTCGGGGTGAAAGTGCAGGTGGCCGCGCGGGGCCATGGTGATCCGCTTGGGCTGGAAGGGAAACCATTTGCGCCGCCGGATCTCGACTGCCCCGTAATCGATCGCATCGCCGAACATGCCGCGCGCCAGCTCGACCTCGCCGGGCGTCAGCGCGCGCGAACCGCCTTTCGGACAGGCGGGCAGCGGCGGCCCGGCGCCGTTCCCGCCCGCGCCCGATGTCAGCGCTCTTCCCCGGCTTCGCGCACCTCGGCCTCGAATTCGTGACGCGCGCCGCCTGCGACGATCAGCGTCACTTTCGCCGTGCTTCCGGGCGAGAGCGCGTCGGACGGCTCGAACACCATGATGTGCTTGCCGCCCGGCTCGAAGGCGATTTCGGTTCCCTTGTTGAGCGGGATCGGATTCGCCGTGTTCATCTGCATCTTGAATTCGTATTCCATGACATCGTGGACATCGGCAGAGCCTGCGCCTTCCACTTCGGCGTTGCGGATCGCGATGCCTTTTTCTCCGTCATAGGAAAGATTGAAATAGACCGCCGCCGGATTGCCCTTCACCGGCGCGAGAACCAGCCGCGCGTCGGAAATCGTGATGCCCGGGATCTTTCCTTCGGCAGCGGTTCCGGCAGGCGTGTCGCCCTCGCCCGCGCAGGCGGCCAGGCCCAACGTCCCGGCAAGGATCGCGCAGGCTGCAAACGTGGTCTTCAATCCATTCCAATTCACTGTCGTCATTCCTTTCTCGTGCGCGCGGTGCACTAGAGCCGCCCATGTCTTGTGCCAAGCAAAACCGCTCCTATATCGCGCCCAGAACAGAGCCGCCTTGTGCCCTGCCGCCTTGATGGGGGGCGCTGCGTGGCGGTGTCCAACAACCAGCATATGGATGGGGTAGAAATGGGTAAAGTTATCGGCATCGACCTCGGCACCACGAATTCGTGCGTCGCCGTCATGGACGGGGGCAAGCCCAAGGTCATCGAAAATTCCGAAGGTGCGCGCACGACGCCCTCGATCGTCGCCTTCACCAAGGACGGCGAACGCCTGATCGGCCAGCCGGCCAAGCGTCAGGCGGTGACCAATCCCGACAACACTCTTTTCGCGATCAAGCGCCTTATCGGCCGCCGCTTTGACGATCCCACGACCAAGAAGGACATGGAGATCGTCCCCTACACCATCACCAAGGGCAAGAACGGCGATGCCTGGGTCAAGGCCGGCGGCGACGAATATTCGCCTTCGCAGATTTCCGCCTTCATCCTCCAGAAGATGAAGGAAACCGCCGAGAGCTATCTCGGCGAGACCGTGACGCAGGCCGTCATCACCGTTCCGGCATACTTCAACGACGCGCAGCGCCAGGCGACCAAGGATGCCGGGCAAATCGCCGGCCTCGAAGTCCTGCGCATCATCAACGAACCGACCGCGGCGGCGCTCGCCTATGGCATGGACAAGGACGATGGCAAGACCATCGCCGTTTATGACCTTGGCGGCGGCACGTTCGACGTCTCGATCCTCGAGATCGGCGACGGCGTGTTCGAGGTGAAGTCGACCAATGGCGACACCTTCCTCGGCGGTGAGGATTTCGACAATGCGATCGTCGAACACCTCGCCGACGCCTTCAAGAAGAAGGAAAACATGGATCTGCGCAGCGACAAGCTCGCGCTCCAGCGGCTCAAGGAAGCGGCGGAAAAGGCCAAGATCGAGCTTTCGAGCTCGGCTTCGACCGAAGTCAACCTGCCCTTCATCACCGCACGCATGGAAGGCGGTTCCTCCACCCCGCTTCACCTCGTCGAGACGATCACTCGTTCGGACCTCGAAAAGCTGGTCGGCGGGCTGATCGACCGCACTCTCGAGCCGTGCAAGAAGGCGATGCAGGACGCCGGCGTCTCCAAGGACGATATCGACGAGGTCATCCTCGTCGGCGGCATGACCCGCATGCCCAAGGTGCGCGAAGTGGTCGAGAAGTTCTTCGGATCGAAGCCGCATACCGGCGTCAATCCCGATGAAGTCGTCGCCATGGGCGCGGCGATCCAGGCAGGCGTGCTGCAGGGCGACGTCAAGGACGTGCTGCTGCTCGACGTGACCCCGCTTTCGCTCGGAATCGAGACGCTGGGCGGCGTGTTCACCCGCATGATCGACCGCAACACGACGATCCCGACCAAGAAGACCCAGACCTATTCCACCGCCGAGGACAACCAGAACGCGGTGACGATCAAGGTCTTCCAGGGCGAGCGCGAAATGGCCGCCGACAATAAACTGCTCGGCAATTTCGACCTCGTCGGGATCCCGCCCGCCCCGCGCGGCGTGCCGCAGATCGAGGTGACCTTCGACATCGACGCGAACGGCATCGTCTCGGTCAGCGCCAAGGACAAGGGCACGGGCAAGGAGCAGACGATCAAGATCCAGGCCTCGGGCGGCCTTTCGGACAGCGACATCGACCAGATGGTGCAGGATGCCGAGAAGTTTGCCGAAGAGGACAAGAAGCGCCGCGCCCAGGCCGAGGCCCGCAACCAGGCCGACAGCCTCGTCCATGCGACCGAAAAGCAGCTCGAGGAGCATGGCGACAAGATCGACGCCGGGCTCAAGAGCGAGATCGAAGGCGCCATCGGCGAGGTCAAGACCGCGCTCGAAGGTGACGATCCGGACGCGATCAACGCCAAGAGCGAGGCGCTGAGCCAGCTCGCAATGAAGATGGGGCAGGCGATCTACGAGCAGGAGCAAGCCGCTTCGCCCGACACCGGCGCCGAAGCAGCCGAGACCGCTTCGGACACTTCCTCCGACGATGAGGATGTGGTCGACGCCGAATTCTCCGAGGTCGACGAAGACAAGAAGGGCTGAGGCCCGATGGAACGCGCTCCGCCGCCGGCGCCGCTCCGCAAGGGGCGACGATCGGCGGCGGGCCTTTCCGGGCTGTAAACCGACATGTCCCAGACTCAGATCGACTATTACCAGACGCTTGGCGTGTCGCGCGATGCCGACGGCACGACCATCAAGAGCGCCTACCGCAAGCTCGCCATGAAGTGGCACCCGGACCGCAATCCCGGGGATGCCGAGGCGGAGGCGCGGTTCAAGGCAGTGGGCGAGGCCTATGAATGCCTCAAGGACCCGCAGAAACGCGCGGCCTATGACCGCTACGGCCACGATGCCTTTACCCAGGGCATGAGCGGCGGTGGCGGCGGTTTTGGCGGCGGCTATGGCGGACAGGAAGGCTTCGCCGATATCGGCGAAATCTTCGAGACCATATTCGGCAGTGCTTTCGGTGGGGCGCGCGGTCCCCGCACCCAGGCCCGGCGCGGGGCGGACCTGCGTTATGACATGCAGGTAACTCTCGAGGAGGCGTTCCACGGGAAGTCGACCGAAATCGAAATCGAGGTCAGCCAGTCCTGCGAAACCTGTGACGGATCGGGCGCGACCCCGGGCACGGGCGAGCGACAGTGCAATCTGTGCGGCGGCATGGGCGCGGTGCGCGCGAAGCAGGGCCTGTTCGTGGTCGAGCGGCCGTGCCCCACCTGCGCCGGCCGCGGCGCGGTGATCGAGGATCCTTGCAACGATTGCCTCGGCGAAGGCCGGGTCGACCGCCCGCAGGCGCTCAAGGTCGACATTCCGCCGGGCGTCGATACAGGCACGCGCATCCGCCTTTCGGGCAAGGGCGAGGCGGGCCAGCGCGGCGCGTCTCCGGGCGATCTGTACATCTTCATCCACGTCAAGCCGCACGACCTGTTCGAGCGCGAGGGCACGACGCTCGCGACCCGAGTGCCAATCAGCTTCACCACCGCCGCGCTTGGCGGGTGCGTGGAAATCCCGGACCTCGACGGATCGACCAACACGATCGACATTCCCGCAGGCATGCAATCGGGCAAGCAATTGCGCGTGCGCGGCGCCGGCATGCCGGTGCTGCAGGGCCGCGGGCGGGGCGATCTCGTGGTCGAAATCATGGTTGAAACCCCGACGAGGCTGACACGCAGGCAGAAGGAAATCCTGGAGGAATTCCGCGGAACGGAAACCGGCGACGAATGCCCCGAAAGCCGCAGTTTCCTGTCGAAACTGAAGGATGCCTTCGGCGGCTGATCGGCGCGCGGGTCAGCCCAGCCTGTTGTCCACTTCCGAACGGATCGTCGCCAGCAGGCCGGCCCCGCAGCGCCCGGCTTCGGCTTCCTCTTCCAGAATGGCGAGGAAAGCTTCGCGCTTCACCCTGCGGATGGTTTCCTTGCGGACCACGCTATCGAGCGTCGAGGCGACGAGGTCGATCATCCGTTCGGCTCCGTGGAGCCGTCCCCAAAGATAGTCGTTCTCACGGTAGAAGCGGCTGAAGAAGGCCCCGAAATTGTAGAATTCGACCCCGCGCAAGGTATCGCTCGTGCCTCCTTCGCGGATCGAGGTCGCATCCTCGGGCGAGATCCTGTCGACCTTGACCGGGTTGTATTCGTCGAGCCCCTCGCTCTGCAGCAGCGGCAGCGTTGCGACGTCGTAGAAGGGAAAACCGAGATAGGTGAGCAGCATGCGCCGCTTGAGATTGCGTGGCATCTCCTCGAGCGCGGCGGCGAGCATTTCCTCGGCCGCGATGTCGGTTTCGGGAAGGAGACGGCGCGCGGCCAGGTGGTCGAGCACCGCACCCGGATCGTCAAGCACATGGCGCGCGGCTTCGGCGAAATCCGCGCTCAGCATCTCGCTGTCATCGGCTGCGTAATAAAGGGCGAGAATGTCGTAGATCCGCTCACGCGCGAGGTCGAGTGCATCGTCGGGAATCTCGGGGTCGATCTCCCAGTCGCGCGACAGGCGCCGGGCAAGCAATTGCAACCTGCGGATGCGAAAGCCGATATCGTGCGCGCGAAAGAAACGGATCGCCTCCTCGCTCGCCGCGCCGTCCTCTCCCGTCAGTGCATCGATCCCGCGTGCGGCCAACTCGGCCCGCAGCACCTCCTCGACCAGGCTCGCATCGCCAAGGCCGAGTTCGGGCGCAGCAGCGAGCGTCAGTTGGGCGAGCCGATCCACGATCCCGGAGAACTTGGTCTGGACATAGGCCGAAAAGGCATACCCCGCGCGCGCACCGGCGGCTTCGTGTGCGCGGCCTCGCCAGATCGCGAGGCGCCGCGGGGTGGGCCGATCAAGGAAGAAGGTTCGCCCAAACAGGCGTTCCACCGCACGATCGATCTCGGGCCGCATCCCCATGACGATCCGGCGCAGCCGTTCGGCATCGCGCGATTGCTGCTCGATCCGTTCGAGGTCGTCGCGGATCGGCTGTTCGCGCGGAATGGTCGAAAGCGAGCCGAAGATCGCGCCGAAAAAGCCGACCTCATGGCCTGCATCCTCCCGCAGCGAACGGAGCCGGTTGGGGCGCGGATCGATATAGACGAAGCGCCGGTCGACTTCGCGCTGGGCAGAACGCCCGCCCAGCGCGCGCAGGGCCGCGCCGAAGGGTGCGTTGACCAGCACCGACCCGTCGATCAGCGCGACCTCTTCGACCGTGCCCTTCTTCACATGGCCCGGCATGATGCGGGCGAGGAACGCCTCGCGCCCCTGCCAATGGTGGCCCTCATTCGCGGCGAGACGGTCGATCTCGGCCAGTTCGAGCGGGGGAAAGGCCCCCGGAAAGCTCGCCGTTGCGCGCGCTGCCAGCACCAGTTCGAGCGGATCGGCGATCCCCTCTCCCCCGCGCTCCCCGACTTTCGAGCGGAAGGCGATCGGCATGCGGTGTTCGGTTTCCTGAGCGATCGCCGGCGAATGAAGCCGCAGCAATTCGACATGGCCCCGGAAATCGGTCGCGGTCACGGCAAGATCGAGCGGGTGGCCCGGCGGCAGCAGCGGCGGGCCGGGCGGCTCGGCCGCCATGCTTGCCAGCGCCTCGTAGAGCATGCCGGAAAAGCGGTCGCCCGAGAAGGGCGGGCTGAACCAGCGCCCGCGGACGAGGCGCGAGACCTTGTGACGCACTTCGGCGCGGGTCTCGGGCGAGACGCTTTCGCTCACCGCATTGCCGGGGCGGGTGAGAAACCATTCGGCGATCGGCTGGGCCCAGAACTTGGCATAGCGCCACATCGGCTCGGCATCCGGATCGGTCAGCTCTGAGACATCCGCATTCTCGAGCCAGAGATCGGTCAGCGGTTCGAGGCTGTGGCCCGAATGAAGCGCCTGCGCGAGGAAGATCGCATTGATGCCGCCCGCGCTCGCGCCGGTCAGGATGTCGGGCAGGACGCGCACGCGCAGCTTTTGCTCGCGCTCGATCTCCTCGAGGAAATCCCGGTAGACTTCCGCCACGCCCGAAAGCGCGCTTGACTGGTCGGGATGCGAAAGGTGCGCGCGGCTCGCCCGGGCGAGGTGCCAGATCTCTTTCGTGACGCCGTGCATGTAGACCGCGAGGCTGACCCCGCCATAGCATACAAGCGCTAGCCTGAGTTCCTTCTGGCGCATGGTGAAGCCCCTAAAGCATGGGCGCGCCAATGCAATTGCGTTCAGTCTTTGTTCCGGTTACAGGAGCGCCATGGCGAAGGCGAAGAAACGATATGTGTGCCAGGCCTGCGGCAGCGTTTCCTCGCGCTGGCAGGGTCAATGCGGCGACTGCGCGGAATGGAACAGCATCGTCGAGGACGTGCCCGCGACGGTCTTTTCGCAGAAGCACGACCTGTCGAGCGGGGGGCGCAGGCTCGAATTCGTGCCCCTCGACAAGGAAACCCCGCTTCCCGTCCGCAAGACCACCGGGCTGGCCGAATTCGACCGTGCTCTGGGCGGAGGGCTGGTGCCCGGTTCCGCCGTGCTGATGGGCGGCGACCCGGGGATCGGCAAATCGACGCTGCTGCTGCAGACCGCGGCGACCATCGCGCGAAGCGGCGCCGACGTGGTCTATGTCAGCGGGGAGGAGGCCGCCGGGCAGGTGCGCCTGCGCGCGGCGCGCATGGGGGTGGCCGATGCGCCGATCAGGCTCGCCTCCGAAACCTCGGTGCGCGACATCCTGACGACGCTGGGTTCGGGCGATCCGCCGGCGCTGCTGGTTATCGATTCTATCCAGACCATGCATTCCGACACGATCGAAGGCGCGCCCGGCACGGTCAGCCAGGTGCGCGGCTGCGCGCTGGAACTCATCCGCTATGCCAAGGCGAGCGGCTGCGCCGTGGTGCTGGTGGGCCATGTCACCAAGGACGGCACAATCGCGGGCCCGCGCGTACTCGAACACATGGTCGACGTGGTCATGAGCTTCGAGGGCGAGCGCAGCCACCAGTACCGCATCCTGCGCGCATTGAAGAACCGTTTCGGCGCGGTCGACGAAATCGGCGTGTTCTCGATGGCATCGGAAGGGTTGGAGGAGGTCGCCAATCCTTCCTCGTTGTTCCTGTCGGGCCGGGATCAACCGCTCGCCGGCAGTGCGGTCTTTCCGGCGCTCGAGGGGACGCGGCCGGTGCTGGTGGAGATCCAGGCGCTCATCGTTCGTCTGCAATCGGGCGCGACCCCGCGCCGGGCGGTCGTGGGATGGGACAATGGCCGGCTGGCCATGCTGCTTGCGGTGCTGGAATCGCGCTGCGGACTGAACTTCTCCTCCGCCGAGGTCTATCTCAACATCGCGGGGGGATACCGCCTGTCCGACCCAGCAGCCGATCTCGCGGTTGCCGCCGCGCTCGTCTCGGCGCTCGCCGACCGGCCGCTGCCCGAAAAGGCGACCTTTTTCGGCGAGGTCTCGCTTGCGGGCGAGATCCGCCCGGTCGCGCACACCGAACTGCGCCTGCGAGAAGCGAAGAAGCTAGGCTTCGCGCGGGGCTATGGTCCGCGCGATGCGCGTACCGGAACGACACAGATCGACTATCGCGGTCTTACCGGCCTCATGAACCTCGTTGACCAGGTGGTGACCAGCGCATAACCGGATTCGCACATGACCGGGTTCGATCTCATTGTGCTTATCGTCGTCGGCGTGGCCGCGATCGGAGGCTTCCTGCGCGGGCTGGTGCAGGAAGTCTTGAGCCTTGCCGCATGGGTTCTAGCCGCATTTTCGATCTATTACCTCCACACTCCGCTGACCCAGGCTCTGCGCCAATGGTACGATGCCGAGCCGGCGACACCGATCCTCGCCTTCGCCCTGCTGCTGCTCATCCCCTATGCGGCGATGAAGGTGATCGCCAGCAATGCGGGCGAAGCCTCGCGCGGGTCTATCCTCGGGCCGATCGACCGCGTTCTGGGTTTTGGCTTCGGTGCGGTGAAGGGGGCGCTGATCATGGTCTTCGCCTTCTCGATCCTAGTCCTCGGCTTCGACGAGATCTGGAGCTTCAAGGGGCGCCCGACCTGGATCACCACCGCGCGCACCTATCCCGCGGCCGATGCCTTTTCACAGGCGCTGGTGCAGATGATCGACGATCGCCGGGCCGCCCTTCGTGCCGAGGAAGAAGCGGCTGCGCAGGCGGCGGAGGAACAGTGACCGGCGCGTCCTCCGGAGCTTCGGAAAAGCTCTATTCGCCGAGCCTTCTCGCGCTAGCGGCTTCGCTTGCCGATTATCCGCTGACGGACGATTTCGCTCTTCTGGGCGAGGGCCGTTCGCGCACCTGCGGGTCGACGATAGCGATCGGGCTGGAGCCGGATGGGGAAGGGCGCATAACCCGGATCGGCATGCAGGTCGCTGCCTGCGCGGTCGGGCAGAGTTCTGCGGCGATCCTCGCCGGCGGCATTGGCGGGCGATCGCGCGACGATCTGGCCGCGGCAGCCCGGAGAATCGAAGCTTGGCTCGAAGGCGCGGGCGACCTGCCCGACTGGCCGGGCATCGGGGCACTCACTCCCGCGCGCGACCACCCGGGCCGGCACGGCGCACTGCTCATGCCGTGGAAGGCCGCGCTCGACGCGCTTTCATAAGCGGCCGCCAGCGGCTAGGGAGGCTGCTTTCGTGTCACGTCATGGAAGACCGGGCGCCTCCCTGCGTCCGGAGGGGAACGGGATCAGATGGCAGAAGCACAGGCAGGAGCGGGCGCTCCGCTGACCGGAGAAACCGCGGCGGTCGCGCAGCGCGAGCCGACGGACAAGGAAATCAGGCTCGTCATCGGCGCATCGAGCGCAGGCACGATCTTCGAATGGTACGATTTCTTCATCTACGGAACGCTCGCCTACATCCTCAAGGACGCCTTCTACGATGTCGAAAACGACACGCTCGGCTTGTTGCTGGTCTGGTCGACCTTCGCGGTCGGTTTCGCCTTCCGCCCGATCGGGGCGATCCTGTTCGGCTTTCTCGGCGACAGGCTGGGGCGCAAATACACCTTTCTCGTCACCGTCACACTGATGGGGATTGCGACCGCTGGGGTCGGCTTCATCCCCACGGTCGACACGATCGGCGTGGCCGCGCCCATCATCGTCATCGGCCTACGCGTCATCCAGGGCCTTGCACTGGGCGGCGAATATGGCGGCGCGGCAATTTATGTGGCCGAACATGCCCCGCCGGAGAAACGCGGTTTCTACACCAGCTTCATCCAGGCGAGCGTGGCGGGCGGTTTCGTCCTGTCGATCATCGTCGTCCTTGCCTGCCGTTTCATCATCCCTGAAGACGATTTTGCCGCCTGGGGCTGGCGTGTGCCGTTCCTCCTTTCGATCGCGCTGCTCGCGATTTCGCTGTGGATGCGGCTGATGCTGTCGGAAAGCCCGGTATTCCAGGCGATGAAGGCCGAGGGGCAGATCTCGGGCAATCCCTTTGTCGAAAGCTTCACCTATCCCGGCAATCCCAAGCGCATCTTCGTCGCCCTGTTCGGGATCACCGGCGTGCTGACGACGATCTGGTACACGGCTTTCTTCTCCGCGCTCAGCTTCCTCAAGGGGCCGATGCATGTCGATGCGCAGACGGTCGAGATCATCCTGCTCGTGGCGGGCGGCATCGCGATGAGTTTCTACCTGATCGTCGGCAAGTGGTCGGACCGGGTCGGGCGCAAGAAACCGATCGTGATCGGCGCCGCGCTTGCTCTTGCGCTTCTCTTCCCGGCTTTCTGGGGCATGGGCCAGCTCGCCAATCCGGGTATCGCCGAAGCGGCCGAACGCACGCCGATCGCCGTCTCTGGCCCTGCCTGCGTGACCGATCCCTTCGCCGAATTGTTCGACCGCGAACAGACCCGCTGCGGCAAGGTGCTCGAAACGCTCACCGCTTCCGGCGTGCCCTACACGCTCGAAGCAGGCGCAAGCGTGCTCACGCTGACGGCCGGAGGCGAGGAAATCGCGCTTGAAGAGCAGTGGTTCGAGGACGGCGCCGCGCGGCGCGAGGGCATTCACGCCGCGCTTTCGAGCTACGGATTCGATTTCTCGAAACAGCAGCCGCCCGCTGCCAACGTGCTCGGCATCATCGGCATATTGCTTGGGCTCGGCATGCTCTCAGCGCTGACATATGGTTCGGTCGCCGCGCTCTTGTCCGAGATGTTTCCGCCCAAGATCCGCTATTCCTCGATGTCGATACCCTACCATATCGGCGCGGGTTATCTTGGCGGGTTCCTGCCTCTCATCGCCGGGGTGATCGTCGCGAGCACGGGGAATATCTATTCGGGCCTGTGGTACACATGGATCGTGGTCGGTTTCGGCCTGATCGTCGCGCTGTGGGGCATCCCGGGTGGCCCGCCGCGCGATTTCGAAGATCGCCATGAGGCCTGACGCGCCGGCGCCCACGCTTCGGCTGGAGATCGACGAAGACGCGCTGGCGGCGAATTGGCGCGCGCTAGATGCGCTTTCGGGAAGTGCCGCGGCGGGTGCGGCGGTCAAGGCGAATTGCTACGGGCTCGGCGTCGGCACTTGCGTGCCCGTGCTGCGCCGGGCGGGATGCCGCCATTTCTTCGTCGCCCACTGGAGCGAGGTCGCCGATGTCACGGCGCATGTTCCGCCCGAAGAGATCGCCGTGCTGCACGGTCCCGTCACGCGCGCCGAAGCGGATTACGCCCGGACGGTGGGCGTCGTTCCGGTCATCAATTCGCCCGACCAGGCCCGTCACTGGATCGAGGCCGGGGGTGGTCGCTGCCACGTCATGGTCGATACCGGGATCAACCGGCTCGGCGTAGCCCCGCGCGACCTCGGCGATCCGGCGATCCGCGCGCTCGATATCGACGTCCTCATGAGCCACCTTGCCTGCGCGGACGAGGACAGCGCGATGAACCTCCGCCAGCTTGAAGCCTTTCGCGCCGTGATCGACCAGGTCCCGCATCGCCGCGCGAGCCTTGCGAACAGCGCCGGGATCGCCCTCGGGACCGATTACGCCTTTGACCTCACCCGTCCGGGCCTTGCGCTCTATGGCGGCGTGCCGAGCGATATGCTGGCCCGGCATGTGCGGCCGGTCGCGCATGTCCGTGCCGCCCTGATCCAGTGCCGCGATATCGAGCCGGGCGAGAGCGTGGGCTACAACGCCCAATTCACCGCGCGCACGCCGATGCGCACCGGTACCGTCTCGCTCGGCTATGCCGACGGATTCCTGCGGGCGCGCGGGCCGGGTAATGCCTTTTTCAGCGAAGGGCGACGCCTGCCAATTCTCGGCAAGGTCTCGATGGACATGGTCGTCGTCGACCTTTGCGATGCGCCCGATCTTTCGGCCGGCGATTGGGTGGAGGTGCCTTTCGATCTTGTCGATGCTGCGCAGCAAAGCTCTCTTTCGCAATACGAATTGCTCACCAGCCTCGGCTTGCGCCTGAAGGCCTGAGAGCTTTGTGTTGCGCTGCACATTGTGCAGATGCTAAACTCGCAATCCTTTTTACGGGCAGGGATGCGATCATGGCACGCAAGACAAAAGAAGCCGCCAACGGCGAAGCGATCATCATCAAGAAATACGCCAATCGCCGCCTCTACAACACGTCCTCCTCGAGCTACATAACGCTCGACGATCTTGCCGGAATGGTGCGTGAGAACATCGAGTTCCAGGTGCTCGACGCCAAGACCGGGGACGACATCACCCATTCGATCCTGACCCAGATCATCATGGACGAAGAAGCCAATGGCGGCCAGATGCTGCCCGTCAGCTTCCTGCGCGAACTGATCGGGATGTACGGCAATTCGATGCAGGCGATGATGCCCTCCTATCTCGAGGCGAGCATGGAGAATTTCCGCCAGAACCAGGCCAAGATCCGCGAGGCCTTCGAAAAGGGGCTGAGCGCCAGCCCGCTCGCCGCAATCCACGAGACGAACATGGCGATGATGCGGGCTGCGACCGGCGCGTTCATCCCGGGCGCCAAGGGTGCCGGGGACAGGGCCGCTCGCCGCGGCGACAATGACGGCGGCGCATCGAAGGACGAGATCGCCGCATTGCGCGAACAGATGGCGGCGATGCAAAAGAAGCTGGACGAATTGGGCAAGTAGGACCTAGGGCGCGCGCCGGGCGCGACCCCGCGCGCGTTTTCCAACCCCTCCCAGCCAGCAGGAACCAGACGCCCGTGTCCCAGATCCGCCACGCGCTCAACGTCAAGCGCGAAGACGATTTCGCAAAATGGTATCAGGAGGTCATCGCCGCCGCCGATCTCGCCGAGGAATCGGGCGTCCGCGGCTGCATGGTGATCAAGCCTTGGGGCTATGGCATCTGGGAACGGGTGCAGCGCCTGATGGACGACCGCATCAAGGCCGCCGGCATTTCCAACGCCTATTTCCCGCTTTTCATCCCGCTTGCCAATTTCACCCGCGAGGCGGAACACGTCGAGGGTTTTGCCAAGGAAATGGCGGTCGTCACCCATCACCGCCTCATCGCCGATGGCAAGGGCGGGCTGATCCCCGATCCGGATGCGAAGCTTGAGGAGCCGCTCGTCGTACGGCCGACGTCGGAAACGATCATCGGCGATGCGATGGCGCGCTGGGTCCAGAGCTGGCGCGACCTGCCTTTGATGCTCAACCAGTGGGCCAATGTGGTGCGCTGGGAGATGCGCACCCGCATGTTCCTGCGCACCAGCGAATTCCTCTGGCAGGAGGGCCATACCGCGCATGAAAACCGTGAGGATGCGCTCAGTGAAACCCACCGCGCGCTAGAAATGTATCGCGCCTGCGCCGAAGAGGATCTCGCGCTGCCCGTGATCGCGGGCGAGAAGCCGGAGAACGAGCGGTTCCCCGGTGCGGTCGAGACCTGGTCGATCGAGGCGATGATGCAGGACGGCAAGGCGCTTCAGGCGGGAACCTCGCATTATCTCGGGACCAATTTCGCGCATGCCGCAGGGATCCAGTACCAGGACCGCGAGGGCGCCCAGCAATATTGCCACACGACGAGCTGGGGCACGTCGACCCGGCTTATCGGCGGGGTCATCATGACGCATGGCGACGACGATGGCCTGCGCGTTCCCCCGCGGATCGCCCCGCACCAGGTCGTGATCCTGCCGATGCTGCGCGACAGGCCGGAGGACGGCGCGCTGCTCGACTATTGCGAGGCGCTGCGGGCAGAGCTTGCCGCGCAGTGGGCGATGGGAGAGCCGGTTCGCGTGCTGCTCGACAAGAGCCCTGGCAAGGCTTCGGCCAAGCGCTGGGACTGGGTGCGCAAGGGCGCGCCGGTGATCCTGGAGGTCGGCCCGCGCGACATGGAAGGCGGCAAGGTCGCGATGCTGCGCCGCGACGCGGTCTGGAACATGGAAACCGGCAAGCCCGCCATGCACTTCGTCGCGCGCGGGGAATTCACCGCATCGGCGGCGGCGCTGCTGGAGGAAATCCAGCGGGGCCTGTTCGAAGAGGCGCGCACGCGGCGCGATGCCAATATCACGCGCGGCCTTGCGAGCTGGGACGAGGTCCGCTCCTTCTTTGCCTCCAACGGCAAGTATCCGGGCTGGGTCGAGGTCGAATGGGCGAAGCCCACTGGCGCTGCGCTCGACGCGGTGGTGGAAAAGCTGAAGGGTGAGAAGCTCACCATCCGCAACGTGCCGAAAGACGCCCAGCCTCCCGAGGGGGCCTGTCTCTTTACCGGTGACAGGGCAGTCGAGCGGATCCTGGTCGCGCGCGCCTACTGAGCTTGCGTTCCCGGCGCTTTCCCGCAAGAAAGCCGCGCATGATCAAACGCATTGCCCTTGCGGCCGCGCTCATCGCGGCACCGCTCGCCGCCCAGTCCGATGGAAGCCCCGCCGACGAAGTCTCGGAAGAGCGCCTGCGCGCCGACATGGACACGATTGTCGGCTTCGGCACGCGCCACACCCTGTCTTCGCAGGACGATCCCGAACGCGGCGTTGGGGCGGCGGTGAACTGGGCGCTGGATGAATTCCGCCGCATCGGCGCGACATGCGGCGGTTGCCTCGACGTGCAGCCGGTCGGCAAGGTTGTCGAAGCGGACGGGCGGCGCATCCCCGCACCGACGCTGATCCGCAACGCCGTCGCGATCCAGCGCGGGACCGAGCGGCCGGACGAGGTGATCATCGTCCAGGCGCATTACGACAGCCGCGTCACCGATCCGCTCAACGCCACCGACGACGCGCCGGGCGCGAACGATGACGGGTCGGGTAGCGTCATGGTGCTCGAAGCGGCGCGGCTGCTGTCTCAGAACGACTATCCCTCGACCATCATCTACGCCCTGCTGACAGGCGAGGAGCAGGGGCTCTACGGCGCGAACATCCTTGCCGACTGGGTTGCCGAGCAGGGCTTTACCGTCAAAGCGGTGCTCAACAACGACATGATCGGCAATAGCTGCGGTTCGGACGGGTTCTGCGATGCGAAGCACGTACGCGTCTTTTCCGAAGGGCTTCGCGCCGATTCGACCAAGCGCCTGCGCGCGCTCCAGCGGCGCTATGGCGGCGAGAATGACAGCCCGGGGCGTAATTTGTCGCGTTGGCTCGCCAATCTTGCTGCCGACAATCCTGAAGGAATGCAGGTGCGGCAGATCTGGCGGACCGACCGGATGGGGCGGGGCGGGGACCAGATTCCCTTCCTCGACCGGGGCTATCCGGCTGTGCGCGTGACCGTTGCGGTCGAGGATTACGAACACCAGCACCAGGACCTGCGCACCGAGGACGAGGTGAAATACGGCGACACGGTGGATGAGCTCGACTGGGATTACCTGACGCGGGCGACCAAGCTCAACGTGCGCGCGCTGCACCACCTCGCGATGGCCCCTATGCCGCCGAAGGTGACGGCGGACGCGGCGGTGCGGGTGGATACGCAGATCGCATGGCAAGGCGTTCGCGGAGCCGACCAATACAAGCTTCGCATTCGGCGAACTGACGAACCCCATTGGCGTCCCCATGCCGAGCCGGGCCCTGAAGCAGAGGGTGCGAATCTGATGATGATGACCCCGCACGGCGGGTCGGGCAAGGAGCTCGCGCTCACCATCCCATTGCGGGGCGACGATTGGCTGTTCGGCGTTCAGGCCTGCAACGGCGACTACTGCTCGCCCGTCTCGACCGCCGTTCCCGGCGGCGCTTTCGAACCCGTCGAACGGCCCGAGGGTGACAGCGACTGACACCGTCTCCATATGGGTGGGCAACATGACAAGAAGCTCTCCCAAACACCCCCAGGGCCTGCCGACGAAAAAGCAGGTCCTCGACTTCATCCAGTCCTCCGACACGCCGGCGGGCAAGCGCGAGATCGCTCGTGCGTTCGGCCTGAAGGGGCAGGAGAAGATCAAGCTGAAGGCGCTGCTCAAGGACATGGCCGAGGAAGGCCTGATCGACGGCAAGCGCACCGCCTATCACCGCATGGGCGGCGTTCCCAAGGTGACTGTCCTGCGCGTCGTCGACATCGAGGACGGCGAGGCGATCGCAATGCCCGACAATTGGGAACCCGATGCCGAGGAAAAGCCGCCGCGCCTTACCCTTCGCGAGATGAAGGGCAAGGGCGGCAAACGTGCCCCCGCCCTCAAGCGCGGCGACCGGGTGCTTGCGCGCACCGAGGAGCGCGAGAGCGGCTGGATCGCCTTTCCGATGAAGAAGCTGCCCGCGCGCTCCGAAGGCCTGCTCGGCGTGGTCGAGATCGACAAGGCGGGGAAGGCCTGGCTTGCGCCCGTCGACAAGCGCATTCGCAGCTCCTCCCCCATCAGCGATGTGGGCGAAGCCGAAGCAGGACAGCTTGTCCTGTGCGAACGCACGGGCCGCTCCGAACGCTCGGGCGTCAAGGTGATCGAAGTCATCGGCGACCCGCTCGCCCCTGGCGCGTTCAGCCTCATCGCCATCGCCAAGCACGGCATCCCGCACATATTCCCCGACGCGGTGCACGAAGAAGCCCGGCGCGCCAGCAATCTCAAGCTGTCGGAATCGAAGCGCGAGGACCTGCGCCAGCTCCCCATCGTCGCGATCGATCCTGCCGATGCGCGCGACCATGACGATGCCATCTGGGCCGAACCCGACGGGAAAGGCGGCTACAACGCGCTCGTCGCGATCGCCGACGTCAGCTTCTATGTCCGCCCCGGCAGCGCGCTCGACCGCGAGGCGAGGAAGCGTGGCAATTCGGTCTATTTTCCCGACCGCGTCGTGCCGATGCTGCCCGAGATCCTTTCGGCCGATGTCTGCTCGCTGGTCGAGGATGAGACCCGCGCCGCCATGGCCTGCCACCTGCATATCGATGGGGAAGGCAAGGTTACGAAATTCCGCTTCACCCGCGCGCTGGTGAGGATCCACCACAACATCGCCTATGAAGACGCGCAGCGGGAAGTGGATTCGGGCAAGCCGCCCGAATATCTCGAACACCTGTGGGGTGCATGGAAGCTGCTTGCCGCAGCGCGGCACAAGCGCGACCCGCTCGAACTCGACCTGCCCGAACGGCGCGTGCAATTGAACGACAAGGGCGAGATCGACGAAATCGCCGTGCGCGAACGGCTCGATGCGCACCGGGTGGTCGAAGACTTCATGATTGCCGCCAATGTCGCCGCGGCCAAGGCGCTTGAGGCGAAGAATGCGCCCGTTGTCTATCGCATCCACGAAACACCCGCCCGCGAGAAGCTGATCGCACTGCGCGACTATCTTCAGACCTTGGGCATGAAGCTCGCATTGGGGCAGGTCATCACGCCCGGCCTGTTCAACCGGATGCTCAAGGACGTCTCGGACGAGGCCGAGAAGGCGCAGGTCATGGAGGCCGTGCTGAGAAGCCAGATGCAGGCGTATTACGGCCCCGCCAATGCCGG
This sequence comes from Erythrobacter litoralis, assembly GCF_001719165.1. Classification (NCBI taxonomy): domain Bacteria; kingdom Pseudomonadati; phylum Pseudomonadota; class Alphaproteobacteria; order Sphingomonadales; family Erythrobacteraceae; genus Erythrobacter; species Erythrobacter litoralis. Next base: position 1,641,665 of record NZ_CP017057.1, on the reverse strand, counting down.
GCATTTCGGCCTTGCCCTGTCCTCCTATGCCCATTTCACGTCGCCGATCCGGCGCTATTCCGACCTTCTGGTGCACCGTGCGCTGGTTGACGCCTACGGGCTCGAACAGCCCAAGCCGCCCGGATCGCTGCCTGCGACCACCGGCCTTTCCGACCGTGACCGATCCAACCTGTCGCAGATCACCGACGCGATCAGCCAGACCGAGCGCCGCGCGATGGAGGCCGAGCGCGACACGATCGACCGCTATGTCGCCGCCTGGCTTTCGGGCCGGGTGGGCGAGACTTTCGACACGCGCATCACCGGGGTCCAGGGCTTCGGTTTCTTCGCCACGATCGAAGGGCTGGGCGGGGACGGCCTTGTTCCGATATCCACATTGGGAAGCGAATATTTCAGCCATGACGAGGCTGCCCACGCGCTGATCGGGGAGAAGTCCGGTACGCGCTTCACGGTGGGCGACAGGCTCAAGCTCAAGCTCGCCGAAGCCAATGCGCTTACCGGCGCATTGAAGTTCGTGCTTCCCGACAGCGACACCAGCGCGATCGAGCCACGCGGTCGCAGGCCAGAGAGAAAGCCGCGCCGCGACGCTCAGAAGAAGGCTGGCAATCACACGGTCGGCAAGCGCGGACGCCCCGGCAATATCCGACATCAGGGGCGGCGCCGGAAATAGGCACTTTGGAACAGGTGGGCAGGGGCGCTCATTGGTTTTACGAAGCCAAGGAGAACCCGACACATGCTCACACCCGGACAGGAAGTCCCCAGCCTCGACCTGCCGCTGACGATCGGTGCGCAATATGACCTCGCCAAGCAGCGGCCGAAGAACTTCACCCTCGTCGCCTTCTATCGCGGCAGCCATTGCCCGGTGTGCCGCTCCTATCTGGAGGAAATGGGAAGCAAGGTCGCGGACCTGTCCGAACACGGCATCAATCCGGTCGCGGTCTCGATGGATTCGAAGGACCGGGCGATGACGGTCGACAGCGACTGGAAAACCGGCGACCTGCCGCTCGCCTACGCGATGGACGAGGACACCGCTCGCGAATGGGGCCTCTACATCTCCTCCGCGCGCGAGGGTTCGGATGAGCCCGAGGTCTTTTCCGAACCGGGGATGTTCCTGGTTCGTCCGGACGGCACGCTCTACATGGCGCAGGTGCAGAGCGCGCCTTTCACCCGGCCGCCGCTGGACGAACTGATCGAGGGCATCGAGATCGCGCTCGAGCAGGATTACCCGGCGCGCGGTACGCGAACCTGAAGAGTTTCAGCCGTGATCGACCTCGGCCTCGTCATAGTTTTCCGGAATGACATAAAGCGGGCAGGGCAGGCTGCCCGCATGGGCCGAAAAATGCATCACCAGCGGTCCGGGTGTATTGCCCGCAGCAGCGCCGAGGATGAGAGCTGCGATATCCTTCTGGCTGTCGAGGAATTCTCGCACGATCTTCTGGCCGTTGCCGATCTTGACCGAGATCGTCGGCATGATCCCGCTTTCGGCGAGAAGATTGCCCGCGACCCCGTGGGCGAGCATTTCGGCCCGGTCGCGGGCTTCCTGTTCGATGGTCGCCTGCACCGCCCCGAAGGCGCTGAAATTGGGCTGGCGCACGATCGCGAGGATATGGACCGCGCCCCCGACCGCGACCGCGCGGCGCGCAGCGAAGCGCAGGGCGGCGCGCGATTCTTCGCTTTCATCGGTGACGACAAGGAATGTGCGCATGCTCTACGGTCCGCTCCAGCGGCAGGGTATCCTGTCAAATTCGCTGCAATGCAAGGCCTTGCCCGTGCAGCGCTGATCGGCCAGAGCGGGACCGCGCGAGAAGGCAAGGGAGACCCACGCGACCATGGCGATTGAAATCAAGATGCCGGCCCTTTCCCCGACGATGGAAGAGGGCACGCTCGCCAAGTGGCTGGTGAAGGAGGGCGATCATATCGGCCCCGGCGACATCATGGCCGAAATCGAGACCGACAAGGCGACGATGGAATTCGAAGCCGTCGAGGAAGGCACGCTCGCCAAAATCGCGATTCCCGAAGGCACAGAGAACGTGAAGGTCGGCACGATCATCGCCATGCTCGCCGAGGAAGGCGAGGAGGCGGGCGATATCGCCGTGCCTGACGAGAGTGCCGCCCCGGCACCCACGCCGCAGCCAGCCCCATCGCCCGCCCCCGCGCCCAAGCCGCCGGAAAGCAGCACGCCTTCGCCCAGTCCTGCACCGGCCGCAAAGGATGGTCCCGCCGCTTCTCCCACCGCAAGGAAGCTTGCCGAGGCGAACGGGATCGACCTCTCCCAGATCGAAGGCACGGGCCCCAAGGGCAAGATCACCAAGGGCGACGTCGAAGCCGCGATGGGCGGCGGCGGCGCGGCATCCGTGACGGGCGCGAATACACCCGATCCCGAAGCTTCTGCGTCACCTGCCCCCGCAGTGTCGAGTGACCGCATCATCGCTTCGCCGCTGGCCCGGCGCATGGCCGAGCAGCAGGGGATCGACCTTGCTCACGTTAAGGGCACCGGCCCCAATGGCCGCATCGTCAAGGCCGATATAGAGAGCTTCGACGGCTCCGCCGCTCCGGCGCCCGCACCGGCCGAGACAGCCGACGCACCAGCAGCGCCCGCGCCAAAGGACGTGCCCGATCACGGCGCGCCGTTCGAGGAGGAAAAGCTCTCCAATGTCCGCAAGGTCATCGCTCGCCGCCTGACCGAGAGCAAGCAGACCGTCCCGCATTACTATCTCACCATCGATATCCGGCTCGACCCCCTGCTCGACCTGCGCAAGCAATTGAACGCGAGCCTCGAGCCTGACGGGATCAAGCTGTCGGTCAACGACCTTCTCATCAAGGCGCTCGCCCGTGCGCTCATGCGGGTGCCGCAGTGCAATGTCAGCTATCACGGCGATACGATGCGCCGTTATTCCCGAGCCGACATCTCCGTCGCCGTCGCAGCGCCCTCGGGCCTGATCACGCCCGTCATCACCCATGCCGACACCAAGGGCCTCGCGCAGATCTCAAGCGAGATGAAGGAGCTTGCCGGAAAAGCGCGCGAGGGCAAGCTGATGCCGCACGAATATCAGGGCGGCACGGCGAGCCTGTCGAATCTCGGCATGCACGGAATCAAGCAGTTCGACGCGGTGATCAATCCGCCGCAGGGCATGATCCTCGCGGTCGGATCGGGGCAGCAGCAGCCTTATGTCATCGACGGCGAAATCAAGCCCGCGACCGTGCTCCATGCCAGCGGCAGCTTCGATCACCGCGCGATCGACGGCGCGGACGGCGCGCAGCTGATGGAGGCGATCAAGAGCCTCGTCGAGAACCCGATGGGGCTGTTGGTTTGAGGCATATTGAGGCGCGACCGATGCGATTTCCTCGCCTTGCGATGCGTGCATGCCACTGGCCTTGAGACGCCATGCGCGATAGACCCGGACCCATGATTTTGCGAACCAGGCCCTTCTCCTTTCGCCCCCTTGCCGCGCTCGCCTTCGTGTCCCTCGCGCTCGCCTCCTGCGACAATCCACGCGGGGACCGGGCGGATGAAACGCGGATCGAGCCCGAAACCATCGAGGCCTCGCCCGAAGCGCTCGAGGATCCCGGCGCCGTCCCGCCGCGCGCGGTCCTTATCGGCTTTGACGGACCGCGCTTCGATGCCTGCGCGGGCTATGGCCTGGTCCGCGATCTGCCCGACGGCAACCCGACCCTTCCCGTGCGCGCCGCGCCTTCGCGCGAATCGGTCGAAGTCGACCGGATCGGCCAGGGGCAGGGCGTCTCGATGTGCCAGCAGGTCGGCGACTGGATCGGCATCGTCTATGCCCCAGAAGGAACCGAGATCAGCTGCGGCACCAATTCGCCCGTCTCCAGCGTGCGCGCCTATGAAGGTCCGTGCAACCAGGGCTGGGTGGACGAGAACTTCGTCAAGCTGGTCGCGGGCTGAGCCCGGCGCACCCGCGCCTCGCGTATACCTCCCCAGTGACAGGACCTCATCATGGCCGAACCACAATATGATCTGATCGTGCTCGGTTCCGGGCCCGGCGGCTATGTCGCCGCCATCCGTGCAGCGCAGCTCGGGCTGAAAGTCGCCATCGTCGAACGTGAAAATCTGGGCGGCATCTGCCTCAACTGGGGGTGCATACCGACCAAGGCCATGCTGCGTTCTGCCGAAATCTATCGCTACATGCAGAACGCGAAGGAATACGGTCTCGCCGCGAAGGAAATCGAGGCCGATCTCGAAGCGATCGTGAAACGCAGCCGGGGCGTGGCCAAGCAACTCAACCAGGGCGTTGCGCACCTGATGAAAAAGAACAAGATCACCGTCCACATGGGCGAGGGGACCATGACCGGGCCGACTTCGCTGACCGTGAAATCTGACAAGGGCGAGGAAAGGCTGACGGCGAAACATGTCATCCTCGCAACCGGTGCGCGTGCACGCGACCTGCCCTTCGCGCCCGCCGACGGCAAGCGCGTCTGGACCTATCGTCATGCCATGACCCCGCCCGAACAGCCGACCAGGCTGTTGGTTATCGGCTCGGGCGCGATCGGGATCGAGTTCGCCAGCTTCTACAACGATATCGGTGTCGATGTTACGGTCGTGGAAATGCTCGACCGCATCGTTCCGGTCGAAGATGCAGACGTCTCCGCCTTCCTCGAAAAGGCGCTGGTCAAGCAGGGTATCAAGGTGATGACCGGCGCAGGGGTCGAGGATCTGAAGGTCGGTGCGAAGGGTGTCACCGCCACGATCAAGGACGAGGCGGGCAAGAGCGCGGAAACCGAATTCAGCCACGTCATCAGCGCGATCGGCATTCAGCCCAACACCGAGAACATCGGGATCGAGGATCTCGTCGAAATGGAGCGCGGTTTCATCCAGATCGATCCGCTCGGCCGCACCGGGACCAAGGGACTGTGGGCGATAGGCGACTGCACACCAGGCCCGTGGCTGGCGCACAAGGCAAGCCACGAAGGCGTTACTGCCGCCGAGGCGATCGCGCGCGAGCTCGGCAACAACGAGGTGCATCCCCATCCGCTCGATCGCAACGCGATCCCCGCCTGCACCTATTGCCACCCGCAGGTCGCAAGCGTCGGGCTTACCGAAGCCCAGGCCAGGGAAGCGGGGCATGAGGTCAAGGTCGGCAGCTTCCCCTTCATCGGCAATGGCAAGGCGATCGCGCTGGGTGAGGCGGAAGGCTTCATCAAGACCGTCTTCGATGCCACGACCGGCGAATTGCTCGGCGCGCACATGGTCGGCGCGGAAGTGACCGAGCTGATCCAGGGCTACACAGTCGGAAAGACGCTCGAGACCACCGAGGAGGAACTGATGCAGACCGTCTTCCCGCACCCGACGCTTTCCGAGATGATGCATGAAAGCGTCCTCGACGCCTATGGCCGGGCGATACATTTCTGATGGGCGATTTCTGATGGGCGGCGAAAGCGCGACCGAACCGCTCAAGGGCGAGGATTGGGCGGGCGATATGGGCGAGCGCTGGCTCGCCAACCTTGACCGGTTCGAGGCGATGATCGCGCCGATCGGCGATGCCTTGCTCACGCGCGGTGCCTACCGTGCGGGCGAGCGGGTCATCGATGTCGGCCCGGGAGGCGGCGCGACGACGCGGGCGATCGGGCGGACCGTGGCGCCCGAGGGCGAGGCGCTCGGCATCGATATCTCGCCCGATCTTGTCGGCGAAGCTGCGCGCCGGGCCGAGGCGGAAGGCATCGCCAATGCCCGTTTCCTTTGCGCCGATGCGGCAGAGGTCACGCTCGGCGGGCGGCCTTATGATCGCCTGTTCTCGCGCTTCGGTTCGATGTTCTTCGCAGATCCCGTCCCCGCCTTCGCCAATCTGCGTTCGCTGCTGCAACCGGGCGCGCGGATCGACATCGCCGTATGGGGGCCGCCGCGCGAGAACCTCTGGATGATGGAGATGATGGGTGTCGTGCGCACGCATGTCGAAGTGCCCCGCGCCGAGCCGCGCGCGCCCGGCCCCTTCGCCTTCGAGGATCTCGACTATCTGCGCGAAGTCCTCACCGGCGCGGGGTTCGGCGGTATGGATGTCGATGTCTATGAAGGCAGGCAGGCAATCGGGGGCTCCGATGCCTCGCCCGCCGAAGCGCTTGAAATGGTTCTGTCCTCGATGGGCGTCGGTCGCGTAGTCGACGAACAGGACGACCCCACGCGCGAGGCGATCCGGGCCGATCTCATGTCCCTCTTCGAGCAGCGCCACGTGGATGGCGAGGGCGTGCTGATGGCGGCCAAGGCCTGGCTGGTCACCGCGGTCGCGTAATCGAAAGCCGATTGGCGGACAGGGTGGGATTCGAACCCACGAAGGGCTTGCACCCTTGCCGGTTTTCAAGACCGGTGCATTCAACCGCTCTGCCACCTGTCCGCGCTGGCGATGCCTCTTAGCGAGGCCGAGGCCGCAAGTCACCCGCTCTTGGTTGTTTGGAATTCAGGCGAGATGTGAGAAACATGCAGGCATGATCTTTCGCATCCTCACCCCAGCCATTCTCGCCGTGACGCTTCTGCTTTCCGGTCCCGCCACACCGCTTCGCGCGCAGGTCGAAGCCGTCGATAACGTGGATTTCGACACCTATGTCGGCCAACTCGCCGCACGCGCCCGTGCAGAGGGAGTGAGCGAGGCGACGGTGCGCCGCATGACCGCAGGGCTTTCGCCCGATCCGCGGGTCATCCGGCTTGACCGGGGCCAACCAGGCAGTCCCACGCGCAGCGGCTACCCCGCGCTCGCACCTTATATCGACAAGCACGTGAATCCTGTCCGGATCAATGGCGGGCGCGACGTCTATCGCCAGCACAGTTCAGCGCTGCGCCGGATCGAACGGGATTTCGGTGTCCCGCCGCAGATCATCGTCGCGATCTTCGGACACGAGACGAGCTATGGCCGGATCACGGGCGGGTTCGACCTCGCCCGAAGCCTCGCGACGCTCGCCTGGGAAGGGCGCAGACGAGAGCTCTTCGCCGACGAATTCATCGCTCTGCTCAAGGTGGCCGATCGCGGCTTCGCCCGAAACGAGATGACCGGAAGCTGGGCAGGGGCGATGGGCTATCCGCAATTCCTGCCTTCGGTCTATCAGAGACTTGCAGTCGACGGCGACGGGGATGGGCGGGCGAACATCTTCGGCAACCGCATCGACACCTTCGCCTCCATCGCGAATTATTTCCGCGATGCCGGATGGCGTTCCGGCCAGCCCTGGGGCGTGCGGGCGAGCGTTCCGGGAGGGTTCGACGTGGACGCCTATCGCACGAAGCTCGAAGCGCCCGTCTGCCCGCGCGTGCATGAACGGCACAGCCGCTGGATGAGTGTCGATGAATGGCGTGCGCTCGGCGTGGTCCCGCAGCGCCCGCTGCCCGGCGACATGCTCGTCTCGCTGTTCCAGCCCGACGGTCCCGGTACGCCGGCCTGGCTGCTGACCGGCAATTACCGGGTGATCCTAGAATACAATTGTTCGAACTATTACGCGATGAGCGTCGGCCTGCTCGCCGATGAGATCGTGAACTGAGCGCGTCGTCCACCTCGCCAAGCGCTCCGGCCGAGGTTATAGCCGCGCCGGTGAGAGACATGAGATCACATGGATTGATAGCCCTTGCGCTGGCGGCAGTGGCGCTGTGCGTGGCTCCCGCCGGGACAGCTCAGGAAAGCAGGCGGGCTTCTCCCGCCATCCCGCCCGAGAGCGAGGTGCCGATCGCGCTGATGGTCGACATTTCATCGGGCCAGGTGCTGCACGAACGCAATGCGCGCCGCCGTTTCGTGCCCGCCTCCATCACCAAGGCGATGAGCGCCTATGTCGCCTTCGAACTGATCGAGGAAGGCAGGCTCGATCCGGCGCAGGTGATGACGATCCGGCCGGACACGTGGCGCGAATGGCATTCGAAGGGGTCGACCATGTGGCTGCCCGCCGATGCGCGGGTCAGGGTCGACGATCTGCTCATGGGTCTGATGACGGTCTCTGCCAATGACGGGGCCATCGTTCTGGCCGAAGGTGCCGCCGGCTCGGTCGAGGGTTGGGCCGCGCTCATGAACGAAAAGGCGCGCGAACTGGGCATGACGGACAGCCATTTCGCCAATCCCAATGGCTGGATGGACGAAGGCCGAACCTTCACCAGCGCAAGGGACCTCGCCCTGCTCGCCGAGGCGATGATCCGCCGCCATCCGGAGAAATTCAGGCGCTATATCGGCAATGCGAATTTCACCTACAACGACATCACCCAGCGCAACCACGATCCCCTGATCGGGCGGGTCAGGGGCGCTGACGGGATCAAGACCGGTTTCACGAACGAGGCGGGTTTCGGCTTCCTCGGGACCGTGAAGCGCGGCTCGCAGCGACTGGTGCTGGTCACCGCCGGGGTCGATCGCGGCGACGTGCGCGATGGATGGGCGCGGCGCTATGTCCAATGGGGCTTTTCCGCCTTCGAGCGGCGCCGGCTGTTCGAAAAGGGCGCTGTCGTTGGCGACGCCCGGGTGCAGGGCGGGTCCGCACGCCGGATCGCGCTCGTGACGGATCGTCCGGTCGAGATCAGCATACCGCGCGGGCGCGAAGCGGATATCTCGGTGAAGGTGCTTTACGACGGCCCCCTGCGCGCGCCTTTGGTTTCCGGCAGCGCGATCGCCACGCTCCAGATCGACGTCCCGGGCATGGATACGGCGCGCATTCCGCTCCTCGCCGCAGAAACGGTGAAACCTGCCGGCCCGATCGACCGGATCGTCAACGCCTTCGCCGGATGGCTCGGGTGATGACGGCTGCGCGCGGACGGTTCATCGTCTTCGAGGGCGGGGAGGGGACCGGCAAGTCGACCCAGGCCCGCCTGCTTGCAGAAGCGTTGGAGGCGCGCGGGATCGCGGCTGAAATAACGCGCGAGCCGGGCGGCACTCCGGGGGCGGAAGCGATCCGCGGTCTCCTGCTTGCTCCCCCCGGTGAAGGCTGGACGCGCGAGGCAGAGGCGCTGTTGTTCGCAGCCGCCCGCGCCGATCACGTCGCACGGCGGATCGTCCCCGCGCTGGAGGCGGGGCGCTGGGTGATTTGCGATCGCTTCATCGATTCGAGCAGGGCCTATCAGGGCGGGGCAGGCGGACTGGGCGACGAGGCGATCCTTGCGCTCCACAGGTTCGGCAGCGCCGACCTGCGACCTGATCTCGCGATCCTGCTCGACGTCGACGAGGGTCAGGTCGCACGCCGCCTCGCCGCGCGCGACGGGATCGAGAGCGATGCCATCGGTGGACGAGGCGAGGATTATCATCGCGCGGTCGCGGCCACCTTCCGGAGCCTCGCCGAAGCCGATCCGCAAGGCTTCGCAACGGTAGACGGCGAGGGCGATCCGAGCGCCGTCCATGCCCGCGTCCTCGCCGCACTCGCGCCCTTGCTGGCGAAGGAGGCCGGCTGATGGGCGCAAAGGTCGACTGGCCGAACCACGAGCGTGCGTGGCGCGAATGGCGCACGGCCAGCGGCGGCACACGGATGCATCACGGCTGGATGCTCGCTGGGAAAAGAGGGCTCGGAAAGCACGATTTCGCTCTTGCCGCCGCAGCCGAACTGGTCGCGGAAGCGGGCGTTCCGCAGCCGGCCGATCCCGCCAACCACCCCGACATCATCGTGCTTACCTACGGCCCGAAAGACGACAAGGCCGAAAAGGCCGCCGCCGAGGGCAAGCCCTACGATCGCGCGCGCAGCATCCGCATCAAGCAGATCCGCGCGATGCAGCGCCGCCTGACCACGCGGCCCACGCTGGGCGCGCGGCGCGTGGTCATTGTCGATCCGGCGGACGATCTTGAACGGGCCGCCGCCAACGCGCTTCTCAAGAGCCTGGAGGAACCGCCGCAGGGGACGTTCTTCCTGCTTGTCACCCATGCGCCTGCGCGGCTTCTGCCGACTATCCGTTCGCGTTGCAGGGTGCTGCGTTTCCCTCCGCTTAGCGACGCACAACTCTCCGCCATGCTCGATGCCGCCGGCGCGAGTTCCGACCCGGCAAGCCGCAGCGCGGCCCTGAAGGCGGCCGAAGGGTCGTTCGGAGCAGCGCAGCGTTTCGCCGAGCAGGATCTCGGCCCGCTCGCGCGCGTGATGGAGGGGCTTCTGGACGGGGCCGATCCCGCCATGACCGGGCGCGGCGAACTTGCCCGCCTGATCGGCCCGCGCGCCGACCGCGAGCGGCTGCAGGCAACTTTCGACCTCGCCCAGGCCATGGTCGCGTCACGGGCCAGGGAAACCGGCTCGAACGCCAGGCGCGGTGCGCTCGTGGAGGCCCACTCCAGACTTGTCCGGCTCGCTGGAGAGGCGCCGACCCACAATTACGACACGGGCCTTCTGGCGCTCGAGATCGGGACCTTGCTTGTCGAGGCAAGCGCGGCTAGCGAGCCTGCCGATGGCTGAGACCGACAACTCCCCTTTCTACATCACCACCGCGATCAGCTACCCCAATGGCCGGCCCCATATCGGCCATGCCTACGAGGCGATCGCGGCCGATGTCATCGCGCGTTTCCAGCGGCTGCGCGGACGCGAGGTCCGTTTTCAGACGGGGACCGACGAGCACGGGCTCAAAATGGCTCGCAAGGCCGCCGAACAGGGCCGCACGGCGCGCGACCTGGCAGATGAAATGTCAGGCTATTTCCGCGAGATGTGCGACGCTCTTGATGTGAGCCATGACCGCTTCATCCGCACGGTCGAAGACGATCACCACCGCGCCAGCCAGGCGATCTGGGAGCGGATGGCCGAGGAGGGCGACCTCTATCTCGACCGCTACGAAGGCTGGTATTCGGTCCGCGACGAGGCCTATTACGACGAGAGCGAACTCGTGGAGGGCGAGGGAGGCGAGAAGCTGTCGCCGCAGGGCACGCCGGTCGAATGGACGGTCGAGGAAAGCTGGTTCTTCCGCCTTTCCAAATACGAAAAGCCGCTGTTGGACCTTTTGAGGACACCCGGCTTCCTCGAACCGGCAAGCCGGCGCAACGAAATGATTGCCTTCGTGGAACAGGGACTGCGCGATCTGTCGGTGAGCCGCACCAGTTTCGACTGGGGGGTCAAGGTGCCGGGCTCCGACAATCACGTGATGTATGTCTGGGTCGATGCGCTGACCAACTACATCACCGGCCTCGGCTTTCCCGATGACACCCAGGAAATGCGCAAGTTCTGGCCCGCCGATCTTCACCTGATCGGCAAGGACATCGTGCGCTTCCATACGATCTACTGGCCCGCCTTCCTGATGAGCGCGAACCTACCCGTGCCGAAGAAGGTGTTCGGTCACGGCTTCCTGCTCAATCGCGGGCAGAAGGAATCGAAATCGGTCGGCAACGTGACGAACCCGCTCGATCTCGCCGAGGCCTTCGGCGTCGACCCATTGCGCTATTTCCTGATGCGCGAAGTCGCCTTCGGTCAGGACGGATCCTATTCGCCCGAAGCTATCGTCACCCGGGCCAATGCCGAACTCGCGAACAGCTTCGGCAATCTCGCTCAGCGTACGCTTTCGATGATTGCGAAGAACATGGACGGCCATCTCGAGGCGTTCGATCCGGCCGAGGCCGATCGCAAGCTGCTTTCCCAGGTCGGGGACGCCTGTTCCCGCGAGCTTCCCGAAGCGTTCGAGGCGTTGTCCTTCTCCACCGGCATCGAAGCGTGGCTGCGCGCGGTCTATGCCTGCAACCAATATGTGGACGAACAGGCGCCCTGGACGCTGCGCAAGACCGATCCCGATCGGATGAAGGTCGTTCTCCAGACGCTGTTCATGGCCCTGCGAGACCTTGCCATCGCGGTCCAGCCCGTGGTGCCGGGAAAGGCCGCGGACCTGCTCGATCAACTCGGCGTACCCGGCGATGAGCGCGGCTACGCCAATCTCAAGGATGCCGACTGGTATCGTCGCCTTGTGATGGCGGGTTTCACCGTGGGCAAACCGACACCGATCTTCCCGCGGCTCGAACTGCCGGAGGCGGCGGCCGAGGGGGCTGCGTGATGCTCGTCGACAGCCATTGCCACCTTGAATACAAAGGCCTCGTCGAGGATCAGCAAGGCGTCCTCGCCCGCGCCCGCGAAGCCGGGGTCGGGGCCTTTCTCAACATCTCGACGAAGAAGTCGGAATGGGAACAGGTCGTCGGTACCGCGATCCGCGAAATCGACGTGTTCGCAAGCGTCGGCATCCACCCGCACGAGGCCGATGACCACGCCGATCTTGGCCGCGGCGCGCTGCTGGCGGCCACCGACAACCCGCGCGTTATCGGGATCGGTGAAACCGGGCTCGACTATTATTACGAACATTCCGACCGCGAAACGCAGGCGCGCCTCTTCCGCATGCACATCGACGTCGCGCGCGAAACCGGCCTTCCGGTCATCATCCATACGCGCGATGCCGAGGACGACACCTTTGCTATCCTCGAAGACGAAATGGGGAAGGGGGCCTTCCCCGCGCTGATCCACTGTTTCACGGCTTCGGAGGATTTCGGGCGCAAGGTGCTGGATCTGGGCCTCACGATCTCGTTGTCGGGGATCGTCACCTTCAAGAACGCCAAGGAGCTGCAGGAGGTCGCTGCGAAGATCCCCGAGGACCGCCTGCTGGTGGAGACGGACAGCCCCTTTCTTGCGCCAGTTCCCCATCGCGGCAGGCCATGCGAACCGGCATTCGTCGCGGATACGGCGCGGTTCGTGGCAGGACTGCGCGGCGTCGATCCTGAACGGCTGGCAGAGCAGACCACGGCGAACTTCTCACGACTTTTCACGCGGGCAATGCTGTGAAGGTGATACTGCTCGGCTCGGGCACGTCGACCGGTGTGCCGCGCGTCGGCGGGCCGGACGGCGCGGGCGACTGGGGTGACTGCGACCCGAACGAGCCGCGCAATCGCCGCACGCGCGTCTCGGTGCTGATCGAGAGCGACGACGGTTCACGGCTCCTGGTCGACACGTCGAGCGATTGCCGCGCGCAATTGCTCGCCAACCGGGTCGACCGGATCGATTGCGTGTTCTGGACCCACGACCATGCCGATCATTGCCATGGCATCGATGATCTGCGCGTCATGCGCTATGGTCGCGGCGGGCCGATCCCCGGCTATGCCGCAGCCGATACGGTGCGGCGGCTGCGCCAGCGGTTCGGCTATGTCTTCGCAGGGCAGGACGGCTATCCGACCATCGTCAATCTCGATACGCTGGACCGGCTCAGGATCGTCGCCGGCTTTTCCGTCGACTGGGTCCAGATGGAACATGGACCCGGTGAAACGACTGGCTATCGCTTCGAAGCCGATGGCAAGAGCATCGTCTATGCAACTGATTTCTCACGAATTACCGATCACATGGTTGAGGCCTTTGATGGCGCGGACGTTCTGGTGTGCGATTGCCTGCGTCGCGAACCGCATCCCACGCACGCACATCTCGGAATGGCGATCGAGCTTGCCGAGCGATGCAAGGCCAGACGGCTCGTGCTGAGCCACCTCGACAAGAGCATGGACTATCGCTCGTTGTGTGACGAGGTTCCTGATCACGTCATCGTCGGCTACGACGGGCTTGAGGTGGTGGCATGAACCAGTTCGAGATCATCGGAATAGTCAGCGTGCTCGGCTGGCTCTTTCTCGCAGGAAGTGCGCTGGCATCCTACCGGCTTGGCTGGGGGCAGATGGCGAAGATGGCGTTGACGTGGCTCGCGATCTTCGTGGGGCTGACCTTGCTGGTGGGGTTCTTCTACCCGGCATAGGCGAAGTTTCGGCTGTCTTGTATTTTACATAATATATATTATCCACCTTCAATGTCGGGAGCCGAGTGAATGAACAGCGCCCCCTCTCCAGCTACAACTGGAACCGCCCTGATGCACACCGAACGTCTGCTGCGCGTCATGGCACAGCTGCGCGATCCGAAATCCGGTTGCGAATGGGACCTGGCGCAGGATTTCTCCACCATCGCTCCATATACGATCGAGGAAGCTTATGAAGTCGCCGATGCGATCGAGCGCGGCGACATGCGAGACCTCAGGGATGAACTCGGCGATCTTCTGCTGCAGGTCGTCTTTCACGCCCGCATGGCCGAAGAAGCCGGCCTGTTCGACTTCGAGGACGTCGCCCGGTCGATCGGTGACAAGATGGAAGCGCGCCATCCGCACATATTCGGTGAGGAAGGCGGCACGATGGGCGAAACCCGCTGGGAAAACCTCAAGGAAGCCGAACGGGCGGAGAAAGGCATGGTCAGCGCATTGGACGGCGTTGCGCTTGCACTTCCAGCACTGATGCGCGCCCAGAAGCTGCAGAAACGCGCTGCGCGCACGGGCTTCGACTGGCCTGATCCAAAGGGGTCGCAGGACAAGATTATCGAAGAAATAGAGGAACTTAACGATGCATCCTCACAAGACGACAAGGTCGAGGAAGCGGGAGACCTGCTGTTCGCCGCGGTCAATTTCGTGCGGGCTCACGGAGTAAGCGCCGAGGACGCGCTGCGCGCCGCCAATTCCAAGTTCGAACGCCGCTTTCGCGCGATGGAGGAAATGAGCGGGGAAGGCTTCCCTGACCTTTCGCTCCAAGAGCAGGAGGATCTCTGGCAGGCGGTCAAGCGTGGCGAAAAATCCGCGTGAATTCAGTTTTCCAGGGTTTCATACTGACCCAATTCCTTGGGATTGAGGCGGACGGTAACGCGCTTCATGGGGCCGTTTTCGCCCTCGCCCGCATCCTCCTCGCCGAGCACGTCACCATGGGCATGGAGCCACGCCATGCGGCGGCCGTCGCTTACCGGAAGAGTGACGGTCACCTCCTTGGCACGCGCGGTCAGCATCGCGCCGATCCGCGCCTCGAGCGCCTCAATGCCCACGCCGCTCGCCGCCGAGAGCAGCACCGCCTCGTGCGCCTCGGCCGCTTCGGAGAGTTCGCCGCGGCGCTCGGGCGGCAGGAGGTCGGCCTTGTTCCAGACCTCCAGGATCGGGATTTCGCCAACCCCGGTTTCGGGATCGACCACGCCGAGATCGCCTAGCACCTCCATCACCTGCTTCTTCTGCGCCGCGTGGGCCGGATTCGCGATGTCGCGGACGTGGCAGATGAGATCGGCGCCCGTGACTTCCTCCAGCGTAGCGCGAAACGCCGCCACCAATTGTGTCGGCAGGTCGGAGATGAAGCCCACCGTGTCAGACAGGATCGCTTTCTCGACGCCGGGAAGTGCAATGGCGCGCATGGTCGGGTCGAGCGTCGCGAAAAGCAGGTCCTCGGCCATGACGTCGGCGCCGGTCAGCCGGTTGAACAGGGTCGACTTGCCGGCATTGGTGTAGCCCACCAGAGCGACGACCGGCCACGGCGCCCTTCCCCGCCGCTCGCGATGCAGGGCACGGGTCTTCCTCACCTGTTCCAGTTCGCGCCGCAGCCGCGCCATGCGCTGATTGATCATCCGGCGGTCGGCCTCTATCTGGGTTTCGCCCGGACCGCCGAGAAAGCCGAAACCGCCGCGCTGGCGTTCGAGGTGGGTCCAGCTGCGCACGAGCCGGGATTGCTGGTAGTCGAGATGGGCGAGTTCGACCTGCAGGCGCCCTTCGGCAGTGGCTGCGCGTTCGCCGAAGATTTCGAGGATTAGGCCGGTGCGGTCGATGACCTTGCGCTTCAGCTTCTCTTCGAGATTGCGCTGCTGGATCGGAGTCAGCGCGCCATCGACGATGACCAGTTCGGCTTCGTAGAGCTCGCACCAGTCGGCGATGCGCTGCACCTGGCCCGACCCGAACAGCGTGTTCGGCTGCATCTGGCGCACGGGCAGGATTTCCGAATGGGCAATCACGACGCCGATCGCGAGCGCCAGTCCCTCGGCCTCCTCGAGCCGTTCGCGCGCGTCGAGATCGTAGGTAAAGCTGCGGATATCGGGGCACAGGACAAGGGCCCGCGCACCGCGGGTGACCTCGTCCATCAGGTCGTCATCGAAGCTCAGCCTCTATGCCTCTTCGTCATCCTCGAACCCGTCATCATCGTCGGGTTCATCCTCCGGTCCATCATCATCCTCGTCATCCTCGGTCAGGTCAACCGGGCTGGCGGGCTGGATCGTCGAGACGGCATGCTTATAAGCCAGTTGCACCGCGCCATCCCGTTCGAGCAGGACGCAGAAAAGGTCAAAAGCCGCGATCCGCCCCTGCAGCATGACGCCCTTGACGAGGAACATCGTCACCGGGGTCTTGTTGCGCCTCAAGAGGTTGAGGAATGCATCCTGGAGACTGCCCGACTGACGCGGTTGCGCAGCCGAAGAGGCCTGCCCCTGCGGACGAGGGCGCGGAGAGAGAGTTCGCCCGTTGGACATATAGCTATGCTCCTGTTCTTGGCGGCCGTTCTTACGGTCCGCGAGCAAGGGCATTGTCCGCAAGAACTCTCTCACAGGCCGCCCCACACCATAATGGCGATTATGCACTAAGCGGGCAATGCCCAAGTCGGTGTCAAGTTCCGAAAGTCTTACGTTCCTGACACGAGTGTCAAACTTCAGCCCTTGCGGCTCGTCTCGCGGCGCTCGGCCATTCCCAGCAGCTTGAGCTTGCGGTGGAGTGCCGATCTTTCCATCCCGATGAACGAGGCGGTCTTCGAGATATTGCCGGAAAAGCGCCTGATCTGGATGGTGAGATATTCGCGCTCGAAACTCTCGCGCGCTTCGCGCAGCGGTACGCCCATCATCGCCGTAAGCCCCTCTCCCGACGAAGCGAGCCGCCCGCCGGTGATTTCCGAAGGCAGCATGTCGGGCTCGATCGTGCCGAGCCGCTCGCGCGGGGTCATGATGATCGTGCGCTCGACGAGATTGCGCAGCTGGCGGACATTGCCCGGCCAGTCATAGGCCTGGAGCGCCGCCATCGCTTCTTCGCTGATCTCGGGTGGCGGGATGCCCTGATCGGTCGAATAACGCGTGAAGAAATGTTCGGCCAATGTCGGAATGTCGTCGCGGCGTTCAGCCAGCGAGGGGAGCGACACGGGCACGACGTTCAGGCGATAGAACAGGTCTTCGCGAAACCGTTTCTCCTCCATCTCGACCGTGAGGTCGCGCGTGGTCGAGGAAACGACCCGCACATCGACACCGATCTGGCGCGTGCCGCCGACGCGTACGAAGCTCTGATCGGTCAGGACGCGCAGGATGCGAGCCTGCGTCGACAAGGGCATGTCGGCGACTTCATCGAGATAGAGCGTGCCTCCGTCCGCCATTTCCAGCAGGCCCGGCCGCACCTGTTTCCCATCGACTTCCTCACCGAACAATTCCTGCTCGAAGCGTTCGGGCGTGATCCGGGCCGAATTGACGAGCACGAAGGCGCTGCCCGCCCTGTTGCTCCAGGAATGGAGGAGCCGCGCGGCGACCTCCTTGCCCGCGCCGGCGGGGCCCGAAATCAGCACGCGGCTGCCGGTATTGGCGACCCGCTTGAGCGTCGCGCGGACATTGTTGATCGCGGCCGAATTGCCGGTGAATTCGCTCGTCCCCCAAACCCCTTCGCGAAGTCGGCTGTTCTCGCGGCGCAGCTGCTCGGTTTCAGTCGCGCGTTCGACGAGGAGCAGCAGGCGTTCGGCCTCGAAGGGCTTCTCGATGAAATCCATCGCGCCGCGGCTTACCGCGGAGACGGCAGTGTCGATATTGCCGTGGCCGGAGAAGATAATGACCGGCAGGTTCGGCTCGCGCGCCTTGATGGCATCGAGCAGTTCGAGCCCGTCCATCTCGCTGCCGTGGAGCCACACGTCGAGCAGGACGAGGCTCGGCCGGCGTTCGTCGATCGCGGCGAGCGCCGCGGTGCTGTCTGCGGCGGTGCGGCATTCATAGCCTTCATCGCCGAGCACACCGGAGACCAGTTCGCGGATGTCGCGTTCATCGTCGACGACAAGGATTTCAAGCGCCATGGGGAGCTCCCTTCGGGCTTTGTGTGATGGCGGCAGGCCGCGTCATGCGGTCTCTCCGCCAAGGATCTGCGGATTGCGGGCGAAGCGCAACGTCACGCGGGTTCCGCCGCCCGGGCCGGCGGCGAAACTCATATCGCCGCCATGTTCGTCGACGATCTTGTTGACGATGGCGAGACCGAGCCCGGTGCCTTTCTCGCGCGTGGTCATGTAGGGCTCGGTGATGCGGTCGCGGTCGGTCGGAAGGCCGATGCCGTTGTCTTCGACGATGATGGACACCATCTCGTCATCGCCTTCCATCGTCACCACGATCTCGCCTGCATATTGCCCCTCGGCCTCGGCGGCGCGCGCCTCGACGGCTTCGACCGCGTTCTTGAGAACGTTCGTCATCGCCTGGCCGAGCTGGTGGCGGTCGCACAGCATTTCCCGACTGCCGAGGCCGTCGGCACGAACGCTGAAGGCTATCCCCGAATGGGCCACTTCCTGAAGGAAGACCGCCTGCCGAACGAGGTCGACCGGGTCCTCGGAACGGAAGACGGGCTTGGGCAGGCGGGCGAAGGAGGAAAATTCATCGACCATCTTCCTGAGATCGCCGACCTGCCGAACGATAGTGCTGGTCAGTTCGTCGAACAATTCGCCATCGGCCTCCTCGACCTGCTTGCGATAGCGGCGCTTGAGGCGCTCGGTCGCGAGCTGGATCGGGGTGAGCGGGTTCTTGATCTCGTGCGCGATCCGCCGCGCGACGTCGGACCAGGCCGCCTGGCGCTGGTCGAGCAATTGCCGCGTGATGTCCTCGAACGTGATAACGGAGCCGCTGGTGCCCGGCGCCACCTTAACCGCCAGCGTCAGCAATTCGTTGCCCTTGGCATGGGTGACGATCGCGCTTTCCTGGCCTTCTCGCGCAATGCGGTGGATTTCCGGAGAGAACTCCTCGAGCCTCATGCCGACCATGCTTGCCGGTTCCTTCGCCCCTTCCCGCTCCAGCAGGGCGGCGGCGGAGCCGTTGAGCAGCAGCACCCGCCCCTCCCCATCCACCGAGATGACGCCCGCAGTGACCGATTCGAGAACCGCCTCCATGAAGGCGCGGCGGTCGTCGATCTGGCGATTGGCGGAGACGAGCGCCTGCGTCTGCTTTTCGAGCTGCGCGGTCATCCGGTTGAAGGCGCGGTTGAGCAGGCCGATCTCGTCCGCCCCGGTGCGACCTTCGACCCGCAGCGCGAAATTGCCCTGCCCGACCTTTCGCGCCGCGCCGACGAGGTCGGTGAGCGGTTCCACCTGCCGATCGGCGAAGCGCAGCGCGAACCAGATCGCAAGGCCCACCAGCAATAGGCTGACGAGCACCAGCGCAATGTTGAAGCGCAGTTGAAGCGTGCGCGCATCGCTCGTCAGCGTCTCATAAGCGCGCGCGATCGCCTGCGCGCGAGACCACGAATTGAACATCGTCGCCTCTGTATTTCGCGCATTGTAGAGATAGATCCCGCTGTCCCGGTCGATCGGTGCGATCGAGGCGATGCGTTCCGGGCTGCCCTCCACCACCACCAGTTCGCCATTCGCGAGCCGGGGCAGCGCGGTCTCGCTGAATTCGATCGGACGGTTGTCCTCCAGCAGGTCCATGATCGCGGCGGTCCGCAGCGATCCGTCGTCGAGCCGCTGGATGATCGCGCTTTCGTTGATCTTCCGCCCCTGCGCCTGGAGCGCGTAGAAATCGGGGAATTCCTCGTTGGCGAGAGTCCCCCCGCGGCTGAAATAGAACCGCATGTCGCCCGCCATTGCGAGCGTCTCGTCGCGCACGTCGCGCTGGTTCGCATCGTAGTAGTTCTGCGCGAGCTCGTTCGCATTTTCCATGAGCCCGCGCGAATCGTCGGAGAACCAGAAATCGACGCCGGTCTGGAACAGAAAGGCTGCGAAACCCGCGACCAGCAGGGTCGGTACCGCCGCAACCATCGAGAAAAAGAACACAAGCCGGACATGCAGCCGTGCCGTGCTCCCGGCCGCACGTCTCAGCGCGAGGCGCCGCCCGGCAAGCACGAGAATAGCCATGGCCGGGACAAGCGTCGCCATCAGGAGCAAGGATACCTGAAGCGTCGGCAGCAGTTCGCCCGTTTCCGGATCGCGCGTGAAGGCGAGCCAGGTGGCGATCACGGCCATCACCAGTCCGGCGACCGAAAGCAGTTCGAGCCATAGGAAGACGTTGGCACGGCGCGAGGCGACGATGAAGCGGCGTAGCCAGCGCGGTGAACGGCGCGTCAGGCGAATTGTCGCCCGCTCGGCCCCGCTGCGTCCATCGTTTGCGGGAGCGGCTGTCATCTGTTCGGCACCTGCGACATCGGAGCTGTCATTCGGTCCGGCACCTTCGGGCAGGGAAGTCGCTTTGGAGGCCTCCATAGTTGCAGCATTACAACCATGGTGTTGCAATCATGCAAGCATAAACCGCGCGCTGATGCCCGGTTTTGCGTCAAACCGACCTTGCGAAGCGTTCGGGCTCCACGCCGAGTTCGACGATCCTCTTGCGCAAGGTGTTGCGGTTGATGCCGAGCAGTTTCGCCGCACGCAGCTGGTTTCCCCGCGTGCGCTTGAGCGCGTGTTCGATCAGCGGCTTCTCGAAAGCGGCGATAGCCTGCGCATGGAGGAGGCCTTCGGGGGGGTCCTCGCTGGCGAGCCAGCGATCGAGCGCGCCGGCGAGGCCGGGTTCGGCGTTCGCCACAGGCGCGCTCGCAGGGGCAGTTTCAGCGCCGACGATCTCGCTTATGGCGGCAGGATCGATCACCTCTCCCTGCGCCATCAGGGCAAGCCGATAGATGACATTGCGCAATTCGCGGACATTGCCGCGCCACTGGCGCGCTTCCAGCATGGCCAGCGCATCTGCGGATAGCCGGCGGCGCGGCAGCCCGTCCTCGACCGCCTGCGCGAGAAAATGCTGGGCGAGGACCACGATGTCCTCGCGCCGATCGCGCAGCGGAGGAAGCTGGATCGGGACGACGTTGAGGCGGTAATAGAGGTCCTCGCGAAAGGCACCCTGTTCGATCAACGGGACGAGATCGCGATTGGTCGCGGCGATGATGCGCACGCTCACCGCGATTTCCTGCCGTCCGCCGACGCGCCTGATCCGGCCCGATTGCAGCGCCCGCAGCAGCCGGGTCTGCGCTTCGGAAGGCATGTCCCCGATCTCGTCGAGGAACAGGGTCCCGCCATTGGCCTGTTCGAACTTGCCGATCGCCTGGGCAATCGCCCCTGTGAAGGCGCCCTTTTCGTGGCCGAACAACTCGCTTTCGATGAGGTCGGAGGGGATCGCTGCCGTGTTGACCGCGACAAAGGGCCCGGTCGAGCGGCTACCCAGCTGGTGAATCGCCTCCGCTACCAATTCCTTGCCGGTTCCGCTTTCGCCGGTCACGAGCACGGTGAGGTCGTTCCGGAGGACGCGGGCGATCATGCGATAGACGCCCTGCATCGCCTGGCTGCGGCCGACCAACGGCAGGCCCTCCCCGTCAGAGCCGGGTGTTTCGCTTTCCTGCGTGCCCGCATCCGGGCCGCGCCGCGCGGATGCTCCCGCAGCCTTGCCGACCGCCTGTACGAGCTGGTCGAGATCGAAAGGCTTGGGAAAGTATTCAAATGCCTCGCTGTCACTCGCCCGAACGGCAGTATCGAGCGTGTTCTGGGCCGAAAGCACGATCACCGGCATTGCGGGCACCGCCGCGCGCACAGCGTCGAGGCTGGCAAGGCCGTCACCATCCTCGAGCAGGACATCGGTCACCATCACCGCGAATGACGCTTCGGCCAGCGCCGCATCGCGTTCTGCGATGCTGAAACAATGCCGGATCACGAATCCTTCGTCCTCGAGAGCCGCGCTGATGACGGTCGCGATTGCGCGGTCGTCCTCGACCAGCAATATCGAGGGTGCATTCTGGCGCGCCATCCTATCCCTTTCCTCCGGCCTGCGAAGGCGCCTGGCCCTGGGCCTGGGCAAGATGGACCCGGAAATGCGTCAGGCCGAGCCGCGGGTCACGCTCGTGCGTGATGCTCCCGCCCATGTCGAGAACCAGCTTGCGAACGAGGGCAAGGCCAAGACCCTGCCCCGATTGCTTGGTCGACACGAACGGCTCGAAAACCGCGCCGCGAAGCGCGGGGTCGATGCCCTTGCCATTGTCGGTCACGGTGATCTCGATCGGCAGGCGGACCGCCCGGCCAAGGCGCATCGCGCTGAAGACGAGGCCGTGGACATATCGGGTGCGGATCGTCACCTGCGGCGAGCGCGCCCCTTCGACCGCCGCGTCGCGGGCATTGGAAAGCAGGTTGATCAGCACCTGTTCAAGCGCGTCGCGATTGGCGAGAACAGGCGGGAGCGAGGGGTCGAACTCCTCGCGGAATGCGACATTGAAAGCGCCCTCACCCGCCAGCGTCCCCGCGCTCGCCACCCTTACGGTCGCGAGCGCGCTGCGGATCGCCTCGTGGGGATTGCATGGTTCGGGCGGTTCGCTGCGCGTGCTGCCCAATTGCTGCATCCGGTCGATCAGGCGAGCGATCCGGTCGACCTCGTCGGTGATCATCCGAGCGAGCGGCTTGTCCTTGTGCGGCAACTTGCGCGCGGCAAGCTGTGCAGCGCCGCGGATCGCGGAAAGCGGGTTCTTGATCTCATGCGCGAGAATAGAGGGGCCGGGAGGCGTGCTTTCTCCGACCGTTTCGACGCTCGCGGTGTCCTCATGCGCGATTTCCGAAAGGGTCACCACGCGCCAGCCCGGCGCGCCCGCGAGCGGGGAAACGGTGAGATTGACCTGCAATTCCGCCTCTCTGACAGTCAGCACCAATTCCCGCGCGACAAGCGCCTCATCGGCGCGCTTCAGGCGTTTTTCGACGCGTGGGTCGAGCGGGCCAAGCAATTCGGGGAGCGAATGGCCGACGAGACGCCTTGCGCTGGTGCCAAGCAATATCTCGGCCGCCTGGTTGACTTCGGCGATGCGTCCTTCCGCGTCGATAAGAAGGACCGCGAAGATCATCCCCGCGATCTGCGCGCGCGCATCGGGCCTGGCGGTACCGTCCGGAATGTTCCCGCGCTCCTCCCCGAGCGCCCGCCGCGATGCCATTTCAGGCCGCCCGGCGCCTCAGGAACGGTTCGTAGAAGCGCTCGATCTCGCCCAGCACCTCGCGCGGGTCATCGATCTGGTTCGCCTTGTTCCTGAAATCGGCCGAGCCGTGCATCCCCTTGGTGTACCAGCCAAGATGCTTGCGCGCGATCTTGACCCCGACATCCTGCCCGTAATGGTCGAGCATGCGTTCGTAATGCTCGACGAGGACGCCGTACTGCTCGTCGAAGCTGGGGCTGGGCAGGCTTTCACCGGTGCGCCACCAATGCATGACCTGGCCGAGCAGCCACGGCTTGCCATAGGCGCCGCGCCCGATCATGACACCGTCCGCGACCGATTGGTCAAGCGCCTTTGCCGCATCCTCTATCCCGCAGATATCGCCATTGACGATGACGGGGATCGAGACAGCTTCCTTGACGCTCCGGATGAAGGCCCAGTCGGCGCTCCCCTTGTACATCTGGTTGCGGGTGCGGCCGTGGACGGTGATCATCTGCACGCCCAGATCTTCAGCGATGCGGGCGAGTTCCGGCGCGTTGAGGCTCGCATGGTCCCAGCCCATGCGCATCTTGACCGTCACCGGCACGTCGACAGCCTTGACGGTCGCTTCCATCAGCTTCGTCGCCAGCGGCACTTCGCGCATAAGGGCGCTGCCTGCATACTGCCCGACGACTTTCTTGACCGGGCAACCGAAATTGATGTCGATGATCGCTGCGCCGTTTCCTTCCTGAAGCTTCGCCGCCTCGGCCATGCTGCCGGGATCGCAACCGACAAGCTGCATCGAAACGGGCTCTTCGACGGGGTCCCAAGCGGTTTTCTGAATCGACTGGCGGGTCTCGCGGATCGCCGCCTCGCTCGCGACCATCTCGGTCACGTTGAGACCCGAACCATAGCGCCGTACCAGGGTGCGGAACGGCATGTCGGTCACGCCCGTCATGGGCGCAAGCAGGACCGGGTCGGGGATCGTTACCGGACCTATCCTGATCGGCTTCAGTGCCGGGGGTGGGGGAAGCTGTGTCATCGGGGAAAATGCCTAAAATTTGAGCAGCGCATAGTGCATTGCGGAAATTCCGTCCAGCCCCTAAGCGCCGCCCTGCCATGCGAGGAGAGCCCCCCCTTCCCCCCTTTGCCGCAATCATCGTGGCGGCCGGCAAGGGCCTGCGCGTCGGGGGCGAATTGCCCAAGCAGTTCCGCACCTGGCGGGGCCGCCCGCTGCTTTCCCATTCGGTCGAGGCACTGAGGGAGGCCGGGGCGAACCCCCTGATCGTCGTGATCGCGCAGGGCGCCGAGGATCATGCCCGCGAAGCCATCGGCGCGTGCGACGACATCCGTTTCGTCATCGGCGGATCGAACCGGCAGGATTCGGTTGCCGCCGGGCTGACGGCGCTTGAAAGCGATGCTCCGGAACGGGTGCTCATCCACGATGCTGCCCGGCCCGACCTGCCGCGTGCGGTAATCGATCGGTTGCTGGGTGCGCTCGGCGAACATCCGGGCGCCATTCCCGTGCTTCCCGTGGTCGATTCGATCGCTGTTGCGGGCCCGCGGGGTACGATGGCGGACAAGGCCGACCGCGAAACCTTGCGCCGAGTGCAGACCCCGCAGGCCTTTCGCTACGAGGACATCCTTGGCGCACACCGCGCCTGGGTCGGCGGCACCGATGCGGGGGACGATGCGCAGGTGCTGGCCGCAAATGGCGGTGAGATCGCCCTGGTGCGCGGCGACGAACGGCTCAAGAAAATCACCTTCGCGGAGGACCTGATGGAAAACGCCTCGGCATCGGCCTTTCGCGTCGGGCAGGGTTTCGACGTGCACCGGCTCGAAGAGGGCGAGGAATTGTGGCTGTGCGGGGTCAAGCTCGACCACGACAAGGGTCTGGCCGGCCATTCCGACGCAGATGTCGCGCTGCATGCGATCACCGATGCCGTGCTTGGCGCGGTCGGCGACGGGGATATCGGCACGCATTTCCCGCCCAGCGACCCGCAATGGGCCGGTGCGCGCTCGGGACGCTTTCTCGAACACGCCGTGAAGCTGGCGAGCGATGCGGGCTATGCCCTCGCCAATATCGACCTCACCATCATCTGCGAAGCGCCGAAAATCGGCCCCCACCGCCCGGCCATGCGGGCCGAGGTCGCGCGCCTCACCGGGCTCGATGAGAGCGCAGTCAGCATAAAGGCGACCACTACCGAAAGGCTCGGCTTTACGGGGCGCGGAGAGGGCATCGCGGCGCAGGCGATAGTCGCCCTTTCGCGCGAGGCACGCTCGTGAGACAATGCCCGGTATGACGCGACAGTTTTCCGAGCCCGCCGGCGCATTTTTTGCCTTCGCCATGGCGAATGACCTCGTCTTTCACGAAGGCAACACGACAAGGGGCACCGGGCAATGAGCGATTATCTCCT
Organism: Erythrobacter litoralis; assembly: GCF_001719165.1. NCBI lineage: Bacteria > Pseudomonadati > Pseudomonadota > Alphaproteobacteria > Sphingomonadales > Erythrobacteraceae > Erythrobacter > Erythrobacter litoralis. The sequence continues at coordinate 1,616,438 of NZ_CP017057.1, read as the reverse complement.
TCCCGATGACATCACGCGGCTTGCCGAGAGGGTCATCGCAGAAAACGCCGAGGCCGGGCGCAAGGTCGCTCTGGCGGAGAGCTGCACGGGCGGCCTCGTCGCCGGCGCGCTGACCGAGGTGGCGGGCTCCTCCGCCGTGCTCGACCGGGGGTTCGTGACCTATTCGAACGAGGCCAAGATGGAATCGCTGGGCGTCGCAAGCGACATCATCGAGACCTTCGGCGCTGTATCGATCGCCTGTGTCTGGGCAATGGCGCAGGGCGCGCTGGAACGCTCCAACGCCGATGTCGCAGTGGCGATCAGCGGAGTTGCGGGACCGGGCGGCGGGACGACGATCAAACCGGTCGGAACGGTCGTCTTCGCCCGCGCAACGCGCGACATGGGGGAGCCCGAAGGCGAACTCCGGCATTTCGACGGCGGCGAAGGCCCCGGCGCGCGCGCTTCGATCCGTCGTCAGGCGACGCTGTGCGCGCTCGAATTGCTGTTGCCGTAAAGCTCGTTCGCGCGCGCTTCGAAAGCAGCAACCATCTTGCGGAAGGCGCGGTCGAAATACTGGCCCGCAATCCTCTCGAACAGCTTGTTCTTGAAGGTGAAATCGACCGCGAAATCGATCTCGCAGCTGTGCTCGTCGATCTCTCGGAAGGTCCAGACATTGTCGAGATCGCTGAGCGGCCCGTCGAGATAGATCACTTCGATCTCGCGTGGGCGGCGCTTGAGCACGCGCGAGGTGAAGCTTTCGCGGATCGCCTTGAAGCCGACCACCATGTCCGCGATCATTTCGGTCTCGCTGTCCGAACGGACACGCGTCGCGATCACCCACGGCAGGAACTCGCCATAGCGCTTCACGTCTGCGACAAGGTCGAACATCTGTTCGCAGCTATAAGGCAGCCTGCGCGTCTCGCGGATACCGGGCATGGGACTCAGGCCTTTTCCCGTGCCGCCTGCTTGGCAAGGCGTTCCTCGCGCGCGGCCCGCATCTGGGCGAAATCATCGCCGGCGTGGTAGCTTGACCGCGTCAGTGGGCTCGAGGCGACCTGCAGGAACCCCTTGGCCCGCGCGATCGCCCCATAGGCGTCGAACGCCTTCGGCGTGACGAATTCCTCGACCCTGGCATGCTTGGGCGTCGGCTGTAGATACTGGCCCATCGTGATGAAATCGACTTCGGCGCTTCTCATGTCGTCCATCACCTGATGCACTTCGAGACGTTCCTCGCCCAGCCCGAGCATGATGCCCGACTTCGTGAAGATCAGCGGGTTGTGCGCCTTCACTTCTTCGAGCAGCCGCAGCGAGGCATAATAGCGCGCGCCCGGGCGGATCGTCGGATAGAGCCGCGGCACGGTTTCCAGATTGTGGTTGTAGACGTCCGGTCCCGCCTCGCAGATCATCTCCACCGCGCGGCGCATCTTGCCGCGGAAATCGGGCGTGAGGATCTCGATCGTCGTATCAGGCGTGTTGCGGCGCAGGGCCTCGATCACCTTGACGAACTGCATTGCCCCGCCATCGGGCAGGTCGTCGCGGTCGACGCTGGTGATGACGATGTGTTCTAGACCCATCTTGGCCGCGGCGATCGCGGTGTTTTCCGGCTCCATCGGATCGACCTTGCGCGGCATCCCGGTCTTGACGTTGCAGAACGCGCATGCACGCGTGCAGACATCGCCGAGGATCATGACGGTCGCGTGCTTCTTGGTCCAGCACTCGCCGATATTGGGGCAGGCCGCCTCTTCGCACACCGTGTTGAGATTGAGCTCGCGCATCAGGCGGCGGGTCTCGTGATAGCCCTCTCCGGCGGGCGCGCGGACGCGGATCCAGTCGGGCTTGCGCTGGCGCGCCGGGCGTCCAGCATTCGGTTCGGGCTGCGGAGTGTTCGCGAGATCGTTCATGCGCGCTATTTAAGACCCGTTCACCCTGCCCGCAACCGCGCTTGACCCATCGATTGTGCGAGCGATCGCGCTATTCTGCGCAAAAGAGGCTGCACCGGGCGCAACGCTTGCCCCGCCCCTTCCCTGCGCCTAGCGCCAATCGGCCAAGAGGATGAGACCAATGCCCGAATTCGCCGAATTGCTGAAAGGCTATCGCCGTTTCCGCGAACAGACCTGGCCCCGCCAGCGCGAACGCTTTGCCGAAACGCTGGAAAAGGGCCAGCATCCCAAGCTCATGATCATTGCCTGCTGCGACAGCCGGGTCGATCCGGCGCAGATCTTCGACGTCGATCCGGGCGACATCTTCGTTCTCAGAAACGTCGCAGCGCTTGTCCCGCCGTTCGAGACGACACCCGGCCAGCACGGCGTTTCGGCGGCAGTCGAATTCGCGGTGCAGGTGCTCGAGGTCGCCCAGATCGTCGTCATGGGCCATGGCCGGTGCGGGGGCTGCCAGGCGGCGCTGCGACAGGATTATTCGGGCGATGAAGAGAGCGAAGGCCGGTTTCTCGCGGGCTGGATCACCCTTCTCGACGAAGCGCGGGCCGAGGTCGCGTCGCACTATGGAACCGAGAGCCCGGAGGCTGAGCTCGAAATGGAATTCGCCGCGATCCGCCAGAGCCTTGCGAACCTCCGCACCTTCCCGTGGCTGGCAGCGCGCGAGGCAGAAGGGCGGCTCAAGCTGCGAGGCTCGCATTTCTCGATCGCGGAGGGACGGCTCTATTCTCTCGACGAGGCGACGGGCCACTTCGAAGTCATCGAATAGACTTGCCGCGCGTGGCGCTCTCGCCCAAATGAGGCCTCATGTCTCAGCCCTTTTCCAACAACATCGCCCTGCTGATCGACGCCGACAATGCCAGCCATGCCGCGATCGATCCGGTTCTCACCGTCCTTGCCGAGCTCGGCCAGGTCAATATCCGGCGCGCCTATGGCAATTGGCGCAAGACCAGCCTCAAGGGCTGGATCGACAAGATGCATCGCTATGGCATCGAGCCTCAGCAGCAATTCGACCTCACCAAGGGCAAGAACGCGACCGACATGAAGATGACGATCGACGCGCTCGACCTTCTTTATGGCGGGCGCGTCCACGGCTTCGGCATCATGAGCTCGGACAGCGATTTCATGCCGCTTGCCATGCGCATCAGACAGGACGGCCTGCCGGTCTACGGATTCGGCGGCGGCAAGACGCCCGAGGCGTTTCGCGAAGCCTGCACCCGTTTCATAGACGTCAACGCCCTGCTGCGCGCCGACAAGGCGGAAAAGGGTCCCGGCTCACGGCGCGGCTCGACGAAGTCGGCGGCTGGATCAGGCACCGGGACCAATAGTGAGAAAGAGGCGGCATCGAGCGGCATCGGCGAGGATCTGCTGAACCTGCTGGTGGATGCCTACAACGCCTCGAAGCGCGATGAGAACGGGTATGCCAAGCTGTCCGAAGTGGGCCAGCGTGCGGGCAATCGGTCCAGCTTCGATACACGCAATTACGGCTTCACCCGGCTTTACGACATGCTCGATGCGATCCCGAATTTCGCGCTGGAACGACGCAAGGACGGCGAGGTCTGGGTCAAGCGGCTGCGCTGAGACGAAAGGGATCGAGGCCATTGGAAAGGGCGCCGGAAGCAATGCTCCCGGCGCCCTTTTTCTTGAATCGTCGCAGGCGTTTAGCCGCCCGTCATGGCGCCGGTTGCCGTGCCGCCCTGTTCGCCCCTTGCGTAGGCCATCCACAGCTTAGCAATGGGCGCCCGCTTGCCGTCGATATCAGTCAGCAGGTCGAGCGCTGCGTCGTATTTTCCGAGCTCGATCTTGGCGATGGCGAGACGAAGCTGCGCCTCGTTCTTTTCGACGCCGGGCATGGTGAGAGCCTTTTCGTAGAACGTCTCGGCCTTGGCGTAATCGTCATAGCTCAGGAACGCGTCGGCCGCGCCCGAGACGAGCCGGAGCCCGGCATCGCTCGCCATCGCGTCGGTTTCGAGCGCGGGAAGGTCGGCGCGGTCGGCTGCGATCCGGCCCTTTGCAAGCTCCAAGGCTTCGGCGAGATAGAGATTGTCGCGCGAAACCACCCCCGAGGCATAGCCTTCCTCGATGACGTCGCTGACTTCCTTTGGCAGGCGGCGTGCATCGGCGGCCTCGACGTAATATTCATAATCCGAGACGTCGCCCATTGCCTCGACCCGGCGGCTGAGCCGCAGTAGGTCGAGAATCTCCCCGCCTTCGAAAGTGTTGAGATTGCGCGTGAGATTGATCGCATCGCGCCAGTTCGCCGTGGTCGGGTAATCTGCGATCCACGCGGTCACCATCTCGTACAGATCGGGCGTGATCTTGTTCTCGTAAGCGACCGTGATCCCGCGGCGATACCACTGCGCAGGCACTTCCTCGCCGGCCGTCTTCTTGTCGGCGATCGCCCCCTCGAGGTAGTCGAGGCCCTGCTGGGTTTCGCCTGCGCCGAAATAGCTTTCCGCCATTGCGATCTGGAGGTCCGAACGGCCGATCGTTTCAGTCGAGAAATTGTTGTCGATCGAGGCCTGGAGATAGCGCCGGGCCTTGTCGAACTGGTCCATGCCATTGGCCAGCTGGTAGGCAATGAAGTTGTAGCGCCCGATCTGGTCGGCGGGAACCTTCTCGCCTTCGAGCATCAGCTCCATACCGGTGAGCTGGAGCTGCTTGTCGTCGAGCTTGCCGCCAACATTGTAGGCGACATTGCCGGTGAAGAACTTCTCGTCCTTGGACTGCGCAAGCTGGACGAGCTGTTCGACCTGCGGGCGCAGCGCCGCCATGTCGGTGCCTTCCGCGTTCATTGCTTCCTGAACGGGCAGGAAGGCCTCGCGGAACTCGTCGGACAATTCAGGCGGCTGTTCCTTCTCCTTCTTGTCCTTCTTCTTGCGCTGCGCGTGTGCCTCGGCCGGCAACAGGCCCGTTGCAACGACGGCGGTACAGGTGGCGAGCGCGATGGCAAGGGCGATGCCGGAAAGCGGCTTGCGGGGCTGGCGGATAGTCATGGGGATGTCCTCCTCGGGGTATTTTCGGGCGCTCTTGAAGGCGCTGAATGTTCGTGTGTCGCGCCTTTGCATCGGGCACGAGGGATTTGCAATTGCATCTAGGCCAATCGGGCTGAACGCGCTTTGAATGCCGATCTGGCGGGCGGATTCAACCCCTCTCTTGCGTTATGCGGCGCAGCCTTTCGGCGAAACCGCATGAATACCGGCTGACAGCGGCCCGCACCGCCCGGCAAATGTGGAAAAAGGCGCCATGTTCCCTTCCCGTTCGCCCGGGCGAGTGGCGCATTGGGGACCGAGTGCCTACATTGCACTTCGCGCAAACCCATCAGAACACAACCGAAACGGCCCCAAGCCTTGAGCGACGACACCGAAATTCTCGATTCCCCTGCCCCTTCAGGCGATTACGACCGCATCGACATCGTCGATGAGATGAAGACGAGCTATCTCGATTACGCGATGAGCGTGATCGTCAGCCGTGCGCTGCCCGACGTGCGCGACGGGCTCAAGCCGGTTCATCGCCGCATCCTCTATGCCAGTCAGGAAGGCGGCTTCGTCGCCGGTCGGCCCTATCGAAAGAGCGCCAAGATCGTCGGCGACGTGATGGGTAACTACCACCCGCACGGCGATGCGGCGATCTACGACGCGCTCGCGCGAATGACGCAGGACTGGTCGATGCGCGTGCCGCTGATCGACGGTCAGGGCAATTTCGGATCGATGGACCCCGATCCGCCCGCCTCCATGCGGTATACCGAGGCGCGGCTGGCGCGGGTGGCGAACACCCTGCTCGACGATCTCGACAAGGACACGGTCGATTTCGTCGACAATTACGACGGTTCGACGAAGGAGCCGCAGGTTCTGCCGGCGCGCTTCCCCAACCTGCTCGTCAACGGGGCGGGCGGGATCGCTGTCGGCATGGCGACCAACGTGCCGCCGCACAATTTGGGCGAAGTGATCGATGGCTGCCTTGCATTCATCGAAAACCCGGCAATCACGGTCGAGGAGCTGATCGAGTACATTCCCGGTCCCGATTTCCCGACCGCACCCCTGATCCTCGGCACCAGCGGGGCCAAGGCCGCCTACACCACCGGACGTGGTTCGGTCCTCATGCGGTGCCGCCATGAAATCGAGGAGAAGCGCGGCGAGAAGCGCGCGATCGTGCTGACCTCGATGCCCTATCAGGTGGGCAAATCGAACCTGGTCGAGAAGATCGCCGATGCCGCCAAGGAAAAGCGGATCGAGGGGATTTCCGACATCCGCGACGAATCCTCGCGCGAAGGCGTACGGGTCGTCATCGATCTGAAACGCGATGCCTCGCCCGAAGTCGTGCTCAACCAGCTGTGGCGATACACGCCCGCGCAGTCCTCGTTCCCGGCGAACATGCTCGCGATCCGCGGTGGGCGTCCCGAGACGCTGACCCTGCGCGACATCATCCAGAGCTTCATCGCCTTTCGCGAGGAGGTCATTACCCGCCGCACCAAGTTCGAACTTAACAAGGCGCGCGAGCGTGCGCATGTCTTGCTCGGCCTTGTCGTGGCGGTCTCAAACCTAGACGAAGTCGTGGCGATGATCCGCAGCGCCGCCAACCCGGCCGAGGCGCGCGCCAAGCTGCTGGCCAAGGAATGGCCGATCGGCGACATCGCGCAATATATCCGCCTCGTCGAAGCGCTCGAGCCGAGCGCCGACGAGGAAGGCGGGACCTACCGCCTGTCCGAACGGCAGGTGAAGGCGATCCTCGAACTGCGCCTCCATCGCCTGACCGCCCTGGGCCGCGACGAGATTGGTGACGAACTCAAGGAACTGGCCGACACGATCGAGGAGCTGCTCTCCATCCTCGCCGACCGGGTGAAACTCTACGAGGTCATGCGCGAGGAACTGGAAGAGGTTCGCGCAACCTACGCGACGCCGCGCGTTTCCGAAATCGCGCCGGCATGGGACGGGCTCGAGGACGAGGACCTGATCGAGCGCGACGACATGGTCGTGACCGTAACCCTCGGCGGCTATATCAAGCGGACCGCGCTTTCGACCTTCCGCGCCCAGGCACGGGGTGGCAAGGGCCGCGCCGGCATGGCGACCAAGGACGAGGACGCGGTCGTCGAACTCTTCGTCACCAGCACCCACAACCCCGTCCTGTTCTTCACCAATACAGGCCGGGTCTATCGCCTCAAGGTCTGGAAGCTGCCCGAAGGCGGCCCCACGACCCGTGGACGGCCAATGGTGAACCTCCTGCCGCTGGCCGAGGACGAGCGCGTCACCAACGTGCTCCCGTTGCCCGAGGACGAGGCCGAGTGGGACAGGCTCGGCATCGTCTTCGCGACCGAACAGGGCATGGTGCGGCGCAATTCGATGGATGCCTTCACCAACGTGCCGACCAACGGGAAATATGCGATGGGCTTCGTCGAAGGCTCGGGCGACCGGCTGATCGGGGTGCGCCTCGTCGGCGAAACGCAGGAAATCTTCCTTGCAAGCGATGCGGGCAAGGCGATCCGCTTTGCCGCGACGGATGCGCGCGAGACCAAGAGCCGCACCGGCATCGGCGTGCGCGGCATGGCGCTGAAGGACGATGCCAAGGTCGTCAGCCTCGCCGTGCTCGACCAGCTCGAAGCCGACATGGAAACGCGCGAGGCCTACCTGCGCGCGGCGGCGTGGAAGAACAACGACGCCGACCCGACCCTGCCGGCAGAACAGATGGAGGCGATGGCCGAAAGGGAGGAATTCATCCTGACCATCACCGCCAACGGCTACGGCAAGATCTCCTCGGCCTATGAATACCGCACGATCGGGCGTGGCGGCCAGGGGCTGACCAATATCGGTACGCCCGAAAGCAACCCTGATCGCAACGGCCCGGTCGTTGCGAGCTTCCCGGTGCGCCACGGATCGCAGCTCATGCTGGTGACTGACCAGGCCAAGCTCATACGCATGCCGATCCAGTTCCGTCACCTGCTCGAGAAGGGCTTCGAGGAACACAAGGGCTGGTCGGTCTATGGCCGCAGCTCGTCCGGCATCCGCATCTTCGATGTAGCCAAGGGCGAACACATCGTCGGGGCGGCGCTGATCGACGAAACGGAAGAGCCGGAAAATGAGGCCGAGGAAGCCGTGGTCGAGGAAATGGTCGAACGCCGCGGCGGCGACGACGAAACCGCGCCCGACACGACCGCCCACTCTGACCGCAATATCGACGGCGAACCGGGCGGTTGAGGCGTCGTCAGCTTTCGTGATCGGCGCGCAGGGTCTGCACTACGCCGGTCGCGATCATGACCTGTCCTGCGTAATATAGCGGCCAGACAAGAAGGTCGGGGAAGGGCGCGAGATTGATCGGTCCGAACCGACTGAACAGCAGCCAATCGCTCGCCATGAACAGGACAGCGCCCACCCCTACCCGGTAGCGCGGGAAACGGCTCAGCCACGCGCCGCCCGCCATTGCGCCGAGCACCGCGCCATAGGCGGCGATATCGAGCCTACCGCTCAGCAGCCAGGACAGGACCGGTCCGGACACGATCAGCACGAGCGCAAGCAAGCGCTGGCTCATCACCGGATTGTCACGCAGATTGCGTGCATAGAGAAGGATCGCGACACCGTGAGAAGCCATGAACAGCGCTCCGCCCGCTTCGAAGGACAGCTCGATCGCCATGTCCCCCGCCGCCGACAGGGCGAGCGCGATGACGAGGATCGCCCCGCCCGTCCCCTTCGTACGGCGCATGACATAGAGCGCAAGCAGGCCCACCCCGCCCCCTTTGAGTAGGATGCCCCAGATCCCTTCTGCGATGGGATCGTTCCAGAGGAAATAGTAGGCGCAAGCTGCAATGGCGCTCGCCAGAAGCCAGGGCCGGTGATCGACCAGTGCGCGTTTCGGCATGGTGCCCGTCCCTCCTGCGAATGCCTTCCGAAGGCTTGCAGGCGCGCTAGCACGCAATTAGGTCGCGCTCCATGAACGATCGAACTTACGATGTGCACATAATCGGCGGCGGTCTCGCGGGGAGCGAGGCGGCCTGGCAACTCGCCCGGCGAGGCGTGCGCGTGCGCCTGTCCGAAATGCGCGGTGGCGGCGACATGACCCCGGCGCACCAGACCGATGGACTTGCCGAGCTCGTCTGCTCGAACAGCTTCCGTTCCGACAACGACGAAAGCAATGCGGTGGGCCTGCTCCACCATGAAATGCGCGCGCTCGATTCGATCGTGATGCGCGCTGGCGAAAAGGCGCGGGTTCCCGCGGGCAGCGCGATGGCTGTCGACCGAGACGTGTTCTCGGCCGAAGTGCATCGGACGCTTGAAGAACATCGGAACGTCGACATCGTGCGCGAGCGGATCGACATCCTGCCCGATGCAGGCCTCACCATCGTTGCAACCGGCCCGCTGACCGCGCAGGGCCTTGCCTCCAGCATCGTCGCTGCGACCGGCGAGGAAAGGCTCGCTTTCTTCGATGCGATTGCACCGATCGTCTATCGCGACAGCATCGACATGTCGAAATGCTGGATCCAGTCCCGCTGGAACAAGACCACCGAAGCCTCGAACGAGGACGGCGACTATATCAATTGCCCGATGAACAAGGAGCAATACCTCGCCTTCCACAAGGGGTTGATCGAAGGCGAGAAGAGCGATTTCAAGGACTGGGAGAAGGACACGCCCTATTTCGACGGCTGCATGCCGATCGAGGTAATGGCCGAACGCGGGGTGGAAACTTTGCGCTATGGGCCGATGAAGGGCGTAGGGCTCGACAATCCCTACGATACGACGCCCGAGTTTCCGCAGGGGCGCTGGCCCTATGCGGTGGTGCAGCTTCGCCAGGACAATAAGCTGGGCACGCTGTGGAACATGGTCGGCTTCCAGACCAAGCTCAAATACGGCGCGCAAGTCGAACTTTTCCGCACGATTCCCGGCCTCGAGAACGCGGAATTCGCGCGCCTGGGCGGCCTCCACCGCAACACCTTCCTCAATTCGCCGCAGGTTCTCGACCGGCAGCTGCGCCTGCGCGCGGCACCGCATATCCGCTTTGCCGGTCAGGTGACAGGTTGCGAGGGTTATGTCGAAAGCGCCGCGATCGGCCTTGTCGCCGGGATGATGACGGCGACCGAACTGACCGGCCGGAGCTGGACGCCCCTGCCAGCGACGACCGCGATGGGCGCCCTGCTCTCTCACATCACCGGTGATGCGGATGCCGCGACCTTCCAGCCCATGAATGTCAATTTCGGCCTTTTCCCTCCTCTCCACGAGGTGAAGAAAAAGGCGCGCAAGCAGGCCTATACCGAGCGGGCAAAGGCCGACCTGGCAGACTGGATCAGGTCGGCGGAGCCGATCCCCGCCTGACTTCGGGCCCGATCAGCAACGGCAGGCTGGTTTTTGGGGCTTGGGCTTGCGCTTGGGTGCACTGGTCGCGAATTCAGCCGGCGTGAGTTCATCATCGCCGTCAGCGTCCATTTCCTCGAAGCGCTTGCCGGTGGTCACAGCCCATTCCTCGAAGGTCAGCAGATTGTTGCCGTCACGTCGAGCTTACGGAATCCGTCCGAGTGGGACGTCATCATCTCCGTGCGGGTGATGCGCCAATCGCGATTGCGGTCGTAGCGGAAGAAGCGCTGCTGTTCGCGGGTGAGTTCGGGCGGTTCGGGTCCTTCCATATGGCCCGGATTGGTCACCGGCAGGTCGAGCGGATAGGGCGCGGGCTCTTCGGGCTCCGGCGGCGGGGGGGCATTCTGTTCGATCGTCGCCCTGCCCTGCCACCAGAAAACACCGATCCCGGCGTACACCAGGCCCGCCATAACGCCCAGGATCGCCTGCCGCATGATTTCTTTCCCCCTTTGTTTTCACTGAAAGAATACACCCTATCAGGAGCCAAGAACAGCCGCCCGAAGCGCGGTGAGAGCCGCGCCCCGGCCTTCCATGAGCGGGCGTCCGCCGCGCTTCAGCGCCCGGATCGCAAGCGCGTCTAGAACGGCAAGCCCGCGCAGCGCCCGCGGCAATCGGCCGCGAGCTTCGACATGCTCGAGGCCCAATTTCACGAATCGCTCGCGCTCTGAAGCATCTGAAAGGCGCGGAGCCGCCTCGGCCAGCGCCCAGCGCAGGCCCGCCGCGAGGGCGCATTCAGCCTCTTCTTCCCCCTGGGCAAGCGCTGCGAAAGGCGCCGCACGCCCGCGCGCGAAGGCGATGATATCGACGCGCTCCATCGCTTCGGCGGCGACCAGCACTTCCCAGGCATCGACCACTTGGCCGAGTGCGGTTTCCCGCCCCTGCCAGTGCAGCGCGATCAGGTCGAGCACCGCATCGCCTCGCGGACGCTCGGCAGCCGGACTTTTCAGCATGTCGCGCCACCAGGCAAGACGCATCTGACCGAGCATTACCTCGCTCGTCTGGCCTGCAATCCGGGCGAGCCTTTGGTCCAGCGCAAGCGCGGCGTGCAAGGCCGCGCGAAGCTCTGCAGGGCTGTATGCAAGAGCCACTTCCGCTTCGGCGGACAGGTCTTCGTCGGGAGGGGTCACGGTTTCACGGCTGTAGCGGGGGAACGCGGTCTCTTGTCAAGGGTCGCGCGGGTGGCTGGCCGGCTGAGTGGACGAAACCGAAGGTCTCAGCAGTCGTGCATGTCCGTACCCTGGACGGGCGTTACATTCATGATTGCCTGCCCGCGGGTCCGGAAAGTCGCGGTTTCGCGGAACAGGTTGTTCTCGGGCACGAGCCCCTTGACGATCGACTGCGTGATGAGCGGTTCGTACGGATAAAAAACCTCCGACACGATCACCATCTGGTTCTGCAGCAGTTCAATGTCATTGGCGAGTTCGACCGATGGCCCATCCGCAATGTCGTTCGTATCGGTCCATTGTGAGCCGACCTTGCTGGGATGACTATCGGCGATCATGCAGCGTTGCCAAGCGATCTTGTTCTCAACCTGGTCGTTATCCCGGTCGTAGATTCCGATTACCGCGGTGATGATGACATTACCGCCATTCTCGAACTCAAAGGGGCTGGCGATCTGCGGGACAGCAGCGAACATGTCTCCGATCTGACGCTCGTTCGGCGGCACCTGGTTGCTCGCAACGAGATCGGCGACCGTCGCCGCAATCCGTTCGGTCTTTTGCCGGGCGAGCACGACATTGGTGAATTCCATGCCGACCATTCCGAAACCGACGAAAATCGGGAGCGTGTAGGCGAATTCAATGAATGCCAGACCGCTCGCATCGTGGGCAAGGAGCCGGGCAAAGGCAGCGCCCCTCGACCCGGCAGCGCGGATAGATGAAAGGATCGTTGTGTTGGTCAGCATGTGGCATCTCTGAACGGTTCGTTGCGTACCACGGTCTCGGCGGACAGGGGATAGAAGCCCTCGTTCTGATTGAGCGCGCTTGCGACAAAGGGAATTATGGAGACAACATCGACGCTGGCAGTGAACTGAACCACCTCCCCAAATTGTCCGTAATTGCCGTCCCTGCCCATGTCTTCATCCCATTGGCCGTTGCCGTTGAAGTCGGTGTAGGGCTCACCGGCATCCCAAGTGCCGCTACCATCGATGTCGTTGAAGGGTTCGGGGTTGCCCACATTGCCGAAATTCGTTCCGTAGGAACTCACAACAAGCTTGGGCGGCTGATTGTTGAAGGTGCTGATGACATCGAGTCGTTCGATCAGCTCCTCTTCGATCAGGGCCGCGTTTTGAGCCGGGCAAGCGGCAACCTTGGAATTGCGCGAGGCGACGAGGATCGCGCTTTCCAGCGTCGACCGCGCGAATGCGACGTATCCCAGCTCGAGCAAGCCAAGGATCAGCATGAACATGACTGGGGCGACGAAGGCGAATTCGACCATCGTGATGCCTTCGTCATCGTCCCTTATCCGGCGGATCAGGCGAGGGATCATTGCGAAAGCCTCAGGTCGATCAATTCGGATGCGATCGTGACGAAGGCGTTGTTGAGATCGGCCCCGTTCGCAGCGGAGAAGAAATGCGTGTTGCGATCAGTTGCGCAGGTGCGGAACATTTCGCGCGTGGCGTCGCCAGCGGCATTGTTGTTCAGCGCGAAGGCGATCGTGTAGATCTCGATCCCGTCCGCCTTCATCGCCTCACAGGTTTTGGCAAATCGGCGCCCAAGGTGGTCGATAGTTTGGTTCCGGCTCGTGCCGCTGATGATGGTGCGATCTTCGTAGGTTTTGTAGGCCGTGTAGGCTGTATCGAGGACCCTGCCGGACGATGTGTTCCGCCCGTCATCGCGGCTGTCGAAGTTACCGTCGGTCATGAAGATCACGATCTTCTTCGTCGGAACGTTCGTGGGGCGATTGCGGGTGAAGACATCGTCGCGCTGCACGAGCCTGTAGGCCCACGTCATCGCAGCGTTGTGGAACGTCCCCGTACCGGGCAGGAGCGCGTGATTTTCGTTATCGATGTAGCCTCGAAGCTGCGACTTGGTCGATTCGTATGAAAGCGGAAGCGCCTCGGCCGGGCACTGATAATTCGGCGAAGCTCCCCATAGATTGTTGGGAGAGGCGTTCGTGCCATTGCCCGATTTGTGGCTGTAGAAGCGCGGCGACCGGTAATTGCCCCTGTCCGGCAGCCGGTCAAAATCGATCACCGTGTTGTTCTGATCGCAATTGCGCGGCTGGCCGTTCGACCGGTTCTTACAGATGTTGTTGCCGTGCAGGCGGATCAGGGCATCCCGGACCGTCGGGATCGAGAAGAAATCGTCCTGCCGACTGTTCGGGATCTCATAGCGATTGTTGATGTCTTGGAACGAATTCACATAGATCGGAGGGTAAACGAACGGCTCAAACCTGGGCATCCCGTTTTCGCCCGGCATGTCGGCCCCGATGTCATAAGCCCCCGGATCCATCATGAAACGGTCGTCCGATATGTTGCGAATAGTTTGGTCCGCGAACAGGCAGCCTTTCCAACTAAGCGGATCGGAGAGGCTGACATTGGTAAAGCCGGGGCGGCTCTGGACAAGGTTTGGGTTGGCCGCCGCCACGAGATGGCCGACATTGACCATCGTGTTGTAGGGTAGGATGCCGACCGCGAAGTTCTCGCGCGTTTCATCGTCGCCGTAAATAACGTTGACGAAATTCTTGGCCGCCGTCTTGAGCGAGTCCATCCGGCCACCCGATTGCATCGACCCGGTGTTGTCGAGCACCAGCAGCGCCTCTACTGCGGTCGGCAACTCTTCCGAAGCTTCGGCTACGGCGCGGGCCGAAATCGGAAGCGTATCGATCCCGACAAGGCGCAGCAACGTGGTGTTGATCGACCCGCTCACCGTCACGGTTGCGCTGATGACGTCATCCTCGTCGCGGACATCGACATCGGGCGTCTGGAGATTGGCGTTGAGATAGTTGTCGGGAAAATTGGCGTAAATGTAGTCTTCCCCGATTTCTTGCGCCCGGCTTTCCGAATTGGCGGACAGCTGTTTCGCACGTACGGTCGCAAGCGCGCCCGCATCGGCAGCGCCCTGAAGCTTGGAATTGGCGAGATAGGCGCGGCCGAAATCTACCCCTGCCCCGATCATCGCCATGGTCGGTATCATTGCGGCCGCCATCATCGGCAGAACGCTCGCACTGGTGCTGCGGAGCAGATCCTGAAGCAGTCCGCGCCGGGCTGAATTGTCGGACTTTGAAGGTACCAGGCCCATATCTGTCTGCATGGAATTTCCCCTATTTGGGATATCCCACTATGTGTCGGACCCTAAAAAACCGTAAAGGAAGATGCTTACCGGCCCTCGGGCGCGAAGCCGCCGCTTCAACGGTAACAAACCTTTTTCACCGCCTCGACGATCCGCGGCGCATCGATCAGCGCAAGCTTCTCCAGGTTGGCGGCATAGGGAAGCGGCACGTCCTCGTTGCACACGCGCAGGACCGGTGCATCGAGATGATCGAAGCCCTCCTCCATGCAGACCGCGATCACTTCGCTGGCGATCGAGCAGGTGGGCCAACCCTCCTCGGCAATCACGAGGCGGTTCGTCTTGGCAAGACTGTCGAGGATAGCCCCTCGGTCGAGCGGACGCAGGGTGCGAAGGTCGATGACCTCGGCATCGATCCCTTCCTCGGCTAGCGCCTGCGCGGCCTCCAAGGCGAAGCCGACACCGATCGAATAGGAGACGATTGTCGCGTCCTTCCCTTCGCGAACCACCCGCGCCTTGCCGATCGGAAGCACGTAGTCGTCGAGATCGGGCACGTCGAAACTGCGCCCGTAGACGAGTTCGTTCTCTAGGAAGACCACCGGGTCCTCGCTCCGGATCGCGGCCTTCAGCAGGCCTTTCGCATCAGCGCTTTCATAGGGTGCGATGACGACGAGGCCAGGAACGCTGGCATACCAGGGGCCATAGTTCTGGCTGTGCTGCGCGCCGACGCGGCTCGCTGCGCCGTTGGGCCCGCGAAAAACCACCGGACAGCGCATCTGGCCGCCGCTCATGTAATTGGTCTTGGCTGCCGAATTCACGATGTGGTCGATCGCCTGCATGGCAAAGTTGAAGGTCATGAATTCGACCACCGGGCGAAGGCCGCCCATCGCCGCGCCCGTGCCGATACCGGCAAAGCCGTATTCGGTGATCGGTGTGTCGATGACGCGCTTCGGGCCGAATTCGTCGAGCAGGCCCTGGGTCACCTTGTAGGCGCCCTGGTATTCGGCGACCTCCTCGCCCATCACGAAGACGCGCTTATCGCGGCGCATTTCCTCGGCCATTGCATCGCGCAGCGCCTCGCGCACGGCGATGGAAGTGAACCCGGTGCTCTCGGGGATCTGCGGATCGCTGGCGGGTTCGCGCGGGGGCTTTGCATCAGGCACGGAAGCGCCTTCGGAAACCTCCGCGCTTTCCTCGCCCTCATCATCGCCATCGCCGGACTGCGGCGGTGCAGGCTCATCGGGGGCCTCGACCTCACCCGCATCTTCGTCCTCGCCTGCGAGCATGGCGATTACGGTCCCGACGGCAACATTCTCGCTACCTTCCGGCACCAGTATTTTCGCCAGCGTACCCTCGTCAATGGCTTCGAATTCCATCGTCGCCTTGTCAGTCTCGATCTCCGCGATCACGTCACCCGGTTCGATCGCATCCCCCTCCTGCTTGAGCCAGCGGGCGAGAGTGCCTTCCTCCATCGTGGGGGAAAGGGCAGGCATCTTGAGTTCGATTGCCATCGCTCAATATTCCTCCACCAGGACATCGGTGTAGAGTTCGGCAGGATCGGGCTCGGGCGAATTTTCGGCAAAGTCGGCCGCTTCGGCGACAATGCCTCGGATTTCCTTGTCGATTGCCTTCAATTCAGCCTCGTCCCTGCCCTGTTCGATCAGTGCCTTCTTGAGCCGTTCGATGGGGTCGTGGTGGTCGCGCTGTTCCTGCACTTCCTCGCGGGTGCGATACTTGGCCGGGTCGGACATGGAATGGCCGCGATAGCGATAGGTGTTGAGCTCCATCAGCACCGGGCCCTTGCCTTCGCGTACATGCTTGAAGGCGACTTCCGCCGCCGCGCGAACTTCGAGTACGTTCATGCCATCGACGTCCATGCCGGGAATGCGGAACGAGGTCCCGCGCCGATGAAAGCGCGTTTCCGCCGAGGAACGCTTGGTCGAAGTGCCCATCGCGTACTGGTTGTCCTCGACCACGAAGACGATCGGCAGGTTCCAGAGCGCGGCCATGTTGAAGGTCTCGTAGACCTGTCCCTGGTTCGCAGCGCCGTCGCCGAAATAGGCGAGGCAGATGCCGCCATCCTCATTGTACTGATGCGCGAAGGCCAGCCCGCCGCCCAGCGGGACCTGCGCCCCGACGATGCCGTGGCCGCCGTAGAATTTGTGCTCGGTCGAGAACATGTGCATCGACCCGCCCTTGCCCTTCGAAATCCCGGCCTGGCGCCCGGTCAGTTCGGCCATGATGACCTTGGGATCGATCCCGTAGGCGAGCATGTGGCCATGGTCGCGGTAACCGGTGATGACGCTGTCGCGGTCGTTGTCTAGCGCCGATTGCAGGCCGATCGCGACCGCTTCCTGGCCGATGTAGAGATGGCAGAACCCGCCGATCAGACCGAGCCCGTAAAGCTGCCCCGCCTTCTCCTCGAACCGCCTGATGAGCAGCATCTGGCGGTAGAATTCGAGCATTTCATCCTCGTCCGCCTCGTAGACCTTCGCATCTTCGAATTCGCGCTGGAGCGAGCGCAGTTCGAAATCGGGATCGTCCGAAGGGGCAGCGGGCGACTTGCGTGACCTCGCGGTCGACGTGCTCTTCGCAGCCGAACGCTTGGCTGCGGGCTTCTTCGGGGACGAGCTTTTCGAAGGGGTCTTGGCCAAGGGGCGAATTCCTCTCTTGCGTGATGCGCGCGTGCAGGGGTGGAGGCGCGCGGTCTCTCTCGATGCGCCCTATAGGCACGGGAAGGGGCGGTGCGCAATGCGTTGCAGCGGGGTGTGGCCTTTAGGAAATGGAACCGCAGAGGCTGCGGGCCGGTCCGCTCAATCCTCGAGGGTAATGACCACCTCATCGGCGTGCATCACACCGAGATTGCGCCGCACGAGCTCGCTCGCAAGGTCGGGATCGGCCGCTTCGGGATCGAGCAGGTAGACCCGGTTCGCAAGCGCATCACGACGCGCCTCGAGCTGTGCGATGCGCGTCTCTCGAACCTCGAGCGCAGAGAGGTTTTCCGACCAGGCGAGCAGTCCCGTCGGGCCGGCAATGGCGAAACCGCCCAGCACGAGCAGCAGCGCAAGCGCCACGCCCTGCTTTGCCTGCTCTTTCACCACAGCTCGCATGATGCCTCTCGAAACACCTTCCTGAGCCACAGAATCACACTTGGCAGCGCCCCGCAAGCGAAAGTCGCATCGACCCGCCGAATTGCATTCGACCCGAAGCATGCGTGCGGCGAGGAACATATGTTGCTCCGAACCGATTGTGAGAGGCAGGAACATCAGGGGATCCCATGCAGATTATCGACATACTTCAAAACCAGACGAGTGAAATGACCGCAGGGCTTATCGCGAGCCTTCCATCCGTCGCGATCGGGCTGGTCGTGATCGTTCTTACATGGATCGTCTCGAAAGGCGCCGGAAGGATTGCGGGTGCTCTCGTCGGCAAGGCGGAATTGCGGCCCAGCCTGCGAAGCCTGATCGACCGCCTGGTCCGGCTTGGCGTATGGCTGGGCGGGCTTCTCACCGCCGCGATCGTGATGATCCCGGATCTCTCGCCCGCAAGCCTCGTTGCCGGGCTTGGCGTCGGATCGGTCGCGATCGGTTTTGCATTCAAGGACATCTTCGAGAATTTTCTCGCCGGCGTCCTCATCATGCTG
The DNA here is from genome assembly GCF_001719165.1 of Erythrobacter litoralis. NCBI lineage: Bacteria > Pseudomonadati > Pseudomonadota > Alphaproteobacteria > Sphingomonadales > Erythrobacteraceae > Erythrobacter > Erythrobacter litoralis. Next base: position 1,598,317 of record NZ_CP017057.1, on the reverse strand, counting down.
CGCAAGAAAATGCGTGTGGGCGACACGATCGAATGCGAGGGCGTGCTCGGCACGGTGGAGCATATCGCGCTGCGCGAAACCTACATCCGGCATTTCTCCGGCGAGCTTACGATCATGCCCAATTCGATGCTGTTCATGAACCCGGTAGAGATATGGACCGACCAGGATGTGCGCCGCTACGACGTGATGGTGGGCGTGGCCTACGACACCGATCTCGATGCGGCCGATGCCGCGATCCGCAAGGCAATCGAAGGCGTCGATAACGTCGTCGATGACAAGCCGATCCAGATCCTCGCTCACGAGTTCAATTCCTCCTCGGTTGATTTCCACGTTCGCTGGTGGGCGCCTTCGACCGGCGCGGCGACGATCGAGAACCGCGACCAGGTGATCCGTGCGATCAAGCGCGAACTCGATGCAGCCGGGATCGAGATCCCCTTCCCCTACATAACCCATACCTTCAAGGAGCAGGTGCCCTTGGGATCCGAGCCCGGCAAAGCCGCCTGAAGACGACATATTCGCACCGCGGCGCTGGCCGATCGGTTTTTTCGTGCTACCCGAATCCCGACAAGGGAGACGAGAATCATGGAAATCCTGACCGCCGACCCAGCGCGTTTCGCCGAGCTTCCCGATTACCCATTCGCCGAGAACTGGCTGGAAATCGATCTTGGCGAAGGCCATCGCGCCCGGATGCACTATCTCGACGAAGGGCCGAAGGATGCCCCTCCCGTCCTGCTCTTCCATGGCGAGCCGAGTTGGAGCTTCCTTTACCGCAAGATGATCCCGCCGCTGATCGACGCCGGGTTTCGGGTGATCGCACCCGATCTCATCGGCTTCGGCAAGAGCGACAAGCCCGACGACATAGCCTTCTATACCTACGACCGGCACATTTCCTGGCTCAGGCAATGGCGCGATGCGGTCTGCCCGGCGCCCGCCGCACTGTTCTGTCAGGATTGGGGCGGTTTGCTTGGCCTGCGAATGGTGGGAGAAGAGCCGGATCGCTTCGCTTGCGTGGTCGCGTCGAACACCTTCCTCCCGACCGGCGGCACGCCCTCGCCTACCTTCATCGCGTGGCGCGAATTCGCGAAATCCTCACCCGATTTCCTGATCGGCGCCCTGATTGACCGGGCCACCGTGACCCCTCGCAGTGAAGCCGAGATCGCGGCCTACGATGCCCCCTTCCCCGACGAACCGAGCAAGGCGGGCGCACGCGCGTTCCCGGCGCTGGTCCCGGTGGAGGACGGGATGGACGGTATCGAGCAGAACCAGCGCGCCTGGGTCGGTCTGGCCGCTTTCGAGAGGCCCTTCCTCACCCTTTTCGGTGCCGACGACCCGGTGACAGGCGGGCTTGGCGAGACACTTGCGGAGCGGATCAAGGGCGCTGGTGACATGCCGCACGAGATCCTCCCCACCTGCGGCCATTTCTGTCAGGAAGATCGCCCCGCAGAGCTCGCTCAAGGTGTGATCGACACTGCGAAAAGGGCCGGATTCCTCGCTTGAACGCCGCGACTGCCGACACCGCTACCGACCACCTCAGCCGCACGCAGGAATACGCGCTCGCGGTGACGGTCGCGGTGGTGACGGCGAATGCCTACTACATCCATCCGATCATCGGTGAGGTCGCAGCGAGTTTCGCGGTCAGCGAGGCGCGGATCGGGATCGTCCCTGCGCTCAACCAGCTGGCGCTCGCGCTCGGCATCTTCCTGCTGCTGCCGCTGGGCGACCGCTATTCGAACCGCACACTGTGCATCCTGTTCGTCACGCTCCAGAGCATCTTCATGCTCGGCATGGCGCTAGCGCGGGACTTCGCACTGTTCACCGCGGCCTCGACCCTGCTCGGCTTCGTCACCATCGCGCCCTACCTGATCCCCGCCTTCGCCTCGAAACGGGTCGCGCCGGCTCGGCTCGGGCAAGTTACCGCGCTGCTGACGGTGGGCGTTATCTTCGGCATCCTCGTCGCGCGCGTGGGCGCGGGTGTGGTCGCCGAACGCTTCGGGTGGCGGGCTGTTTACTGGTGCGCCTTCGCGGTCATGGCAGCGGTAACGCTGGCGCTCCCTCTTGCCATGAAAAGCGATGGGACGGCGGCCAAGCGTCCTTCGGGTAGTTACGGCGCGCTGCTCGGTTCGGTCTTCGCGCTAGCGAGGGAAAACCGTGACATGCTGGTCTCGGCGCTGATCCAGGGTCTCAATTTCGCGACTTTCACCGCCGTGTGGCTGGCGCTCGCCCTGCACCTCACCAGCCCTGAACTCGGATATGGAGTGGACGTCGTCGGTTATCTTGCGGGGCTGGCGGCGGTCAGCATCGTCACCACTCCGCGGCTGGGCCGGCTCGCCGACCGGATCGGCGCGCGCCGCGCCCGGGTCATGGCAGCCAGCGTGTCCGCGGTCGGCCTCGCGCTTCTCTACCCGTTCGGCTGGAGCGTCTGGGGCATTGTCGTGCCTCTGGTGGTGGTCAACATGGTCGGTCCGACGATCGACGTGACCGGACGCATGACCTTTCTTTCTCTAGAGCCTGCGATACGCACACGGCTGACGACCATCTACATCGTCATCATGTTCCTTGGCGGCGCGCTCGGCAGCCTGCTCGGGCCGGCGGTCTACGATTGGGGAGGCTGGGCCGGCACGTCGGCGATGCTGGTCGTGATCTCACTATGCGTCGTCACCCTGTCGGCACTTTCATTCCATGCCAGGCGGCGCGGTTAATCCGGCAGGAAAAGCTCCGCCACGGCATCGATGATCGCTTCGGCATCCAGCCTGTAGGTGCGCTGCAGATCGATGAGGTCGCCGGTCTGGCCGAAACGGTCGACGCCCAACGGGCTGACCCGCTGGCCGCGCACTGCGCCCAGCCAGGACAACGCCGCAGGCGAGCCATCGAGCACGGTCACTAGTCCCGCACCCGGGGCGAGCTGGCCGAGCAGGCGCTCGACATGGCTGACCGACCGTTTACCGCCATTCCAGCGAGCGGCGCGAGCGGCGCTCCAGTCGCGGTGGAGCAGGTCGGGCGAGGTGACTCCCAGCAAGCCAATTCCCGGCAGGTCATCGCGCAGGGTTTCCCAGGCTTCGAGCGCTTCGGGCGCCACCGCCCCGCAATAGACGATAGCCGCGTCGGCGCCTGCTGCGGGCTTGCGAAGCCAGTAGGCACCCTTGAGCGCGCCCTCTTCCCAAAGCGCATCTTGACGTTCTTCCTGAGCGATCGATCGCGTGGTGAGCCGAAGATAGACCGACGCGCCGTCCTCGGCCTGCAGTCGCTCGAAGGCATGGCGCATCATCAGCACCACCTCATCGGCGAAGGCGGGCTCGAAAGAATCGAGATTGGGCTGTCCCATCCCGATCAACGGGGTGTTGATCGACTGGTGCGCACCGCCTTCACCAGCGAGCGTGATGCCCGAAGGCGTTCCCACAAGCAGGAACCGCGCATCCTGGTAACAGCCGTAATTCAGCGCATCGAGACCGCGCGCGATGAACGGGTCATAGACCGTCCCCACTGGCATAAGCCGCGTCCCGAAATGCTGCGCCGACAGGCCAAGCGAGGCGAGCAGGAGGAAGAAATTGTTCTCCGCAATGCCGAGTTCGATGTGCTGGCCAGCGCCGTGAGCAGACCACTTCTGAGCCGAGGGGATCTTCGAGCGCTGGAACACATCGGCCAGTTCCTGCCTCCGGAACAGGCCGCGCTGGTTGACGAAAGCGCCGAGATTGGTTGTCTGGGTCACATCGGGCGCGGTGGTTACGATCCGGTCGGCAAGCTCGCTGTCGGTCTTCGCCAGATCATGGAGGATCTTGCCGAATGCCGCCTGCGTCGACAGGCTCTCGCCCTTCGGCACGGGCAGGTGTTCGGGCAGCTTGATCGCGGGTGCACGGTGCTCGCGGCGTTTGCCGGCGATGGGACTGTCCGCAATGAAGGCCTCGAGCGCGCCCGCGAGATTTTCGCCCAATCCCGCCCACTTATCCCATTCCTGGCCCTCGCCAATGCCGAGATCGGCGCGCAGGCCCTCTATCTGCGCGGTGCTCATCATGCCCGAATGGTTGTCCTTGTGGCCGGCCAGCGGCAGGCCGTAGCCCTTGACCGTGTAGGCGATGAGCAAGGTCGGGCGTTCGTCGTCCATGCGATCGAAGGCCTCGATCAGCGTGTCGATGCAATGCCCCCCGAGATTGGTCATCAGCCGGGCGAGCGCAGGGTCGTCATAGGAAGCGAGAAGAGCGGCCACTCCGCGCTTCCTGCCGATGTCCTTCATCAGTCGCTCGCGCCAGGCCTCTCCGCCAAGATAGGTGAGCGCGGCGAAATCGGCATTGGGGCAGTTCTCGATCCATTCCTCGAGCGCCCTGCCGCCAGGCCTTGCGAACGCCTCGCGCAGCAGCTTGCCGTGCTTTAGCGTGATGACCCGCCACCCGCAGGTCTCGAAAATGTCGTCGAAACGGCGGAACATCCGGTCCGCAGTCGTCGCATCGAGGCTCTGGCGGTTGTAGTCGACGATCCACCAGCAATTCCTCAGGTCATGCTTGTAACCCTCGATCAGGCATTCGTAGATATTGCCTTCATCGAGTTCGGCATCGCCCATCAGCGCGATCATGCGCCCGGCATCCTCGTCGCGCATCTGGCCGTGGGCGATGAGGTAATCCTGCACGAGGCTGGAAAAGGCCGTGATCGCCACGCCGAGCCCGACCGAACCAGTCGAGAAATCCACGGGGATCGTGTCCTTGGTCCGAGAAGGATAGGACTGCGCGCCGCCCAGTCCGCGGAAGCTTTCGAGCTTTTCGCGGGTCTGTTCGCCCAGCAGGTAATGGATCGCGTGCAGGACGGGCGAGGCGTGAGGCTTGACCGCCACCTTGTCCTGCGGACGCAGCGCATGGAAATAGAGCGCGGCCATGATCGCCGTCATCGAAGAGCAGGATGCCTGGTGCCCGCCGACTTTCAGACCGTCGCGCTTTTCGCGAATGTTGTTGGCGTTGTGCACGGTCCATGCGGACAGCCAGCGCAGCCGTTCGTCGAGCGCTTCGAGCAGCGCCGTGCGTTCCGTCAGGTGAGCGGTATTTTCGGTCGATGTGGACATGTCTTAGAGGGCGGTAGCCGAGCCTGAACGCGGCGACAATCGCTCCCGAGGGACGGAATTCACACCAGTCGTTCGGCCACGACGCCGAGCGCCATCGTGAGCAGGCCAAGCCCTGCGGAAAGCTGGATGCGCAGGCTGAGGAAATCACGCGAGGCAAAGCCGAGTGCGCGGTCAACCAAGGGAGAAAGCGCGATAAGCGCTCCAAGAAACAGCAGCGCCGGGCCGGGCCAGTCCCAACCGAAAGTCCAGGGAAGGAACAGGGCGACCGCCAGCAGGCTGGGCATGACGGCGATGATATAGGCGCCGGCCCCGACGGGGCGGTCGAAGGAATGCGCGATGGCCTGTCCCCACCACACCCCGCCCAGAAAGCTGAAGATCGCGGTCGCATAGGCAAAGCCCGCCGCGAGCGCGACATAGCCCCATCCCGATCCTGTCCCCGCACCCTGCCCCATGCCGGGTTCGGCGAGCGCCAGCCCAAGACAGATGATCTGGGGAAGAAGGCCCGCATAGCCAAGCCAGCGGGCAGCGGGAGTGAGCGTTTTGTGTCCGTGCATGACCTGCCAAAATACATAATGGCCCGAGCGGTTCCACCCGCTTGCCCCACAAGCGTGATTGCGGCAGTCGGGTATTCATGAACCTGTTCGATCTTTCCGGCCGCGTCGCGGTCGTCACTGGCGGCAATGGCGGCCTCGGCCTCGGCATGGCGCGCGGTCTCGTCAAGGCGGGCGCGCATGTCGCTATCTGGGCGCGGAGCGAAGAGAAGAACGCGAACGCACTGCTCGAATTGCACGCGCTCGATGCGGGCGACGCTATCGCCCTGCCCTGCGACGTTGCTGAGGAAGCGCAGATCGAGGAGGCGATGGGTCGCACGCTCGAGGCTTTCGGGCGGGTCGATGCCTGTTTTGCTAATGCGGGAATTTCAGGTTCGGGCACGGCGATCCCGGACATGGAATCGCAAGGCTGGGACCGGGTCATGACAGTCAATGCACGCGGGCCTGCCCTCACCTACAAGCATGTCACCCGCCACATGATCGAGCGCGCGAAGAGCGGCGATCCGGGCGGAAAGCTGATCGCCACTTCGTCGGGTCAGTCGATCATGGGGGTGAACAAGTCTTCCGACTATGCCGCTTCAAAGGCCGCGCTCAACGGCCTTACCCGAGGGGCGGCGTTCGAACTGGCGCGCTACCAGATCACGGCGAACGCGCTACTTTTCGGTTTCTACGAGACCGACATCACGGCCGCGGCCAACCCCAAATTCGCAGAATGGATGGCAAAGCGCATACCGCTGCGCCGACCGGGGGATCACGAAGGGCTCGAAGGGCTGGCGGTGTTCTTCGCGTCGTCCCATTCGGACTATATCACCGGGCAATCCCTGCCCGTCGACGGGGGGCTGTGCATCAGCTGACCGGCGCGCGCCTTGCGTGGAACCGCCTGGGGGCCCATCTGTTGGGAAGCAGAAGATTGAACCGACAGGGTCCGCCACGTGCCAGATTCCCCCGACGAAGACGATCGCAATATCGCCGAATCCGAAGCCAATTGGACCCGTGAGGAACGCGGTCGGCATCGCGCCGTGCCGTCTGGCAGGTTCTCGCGGGTTGCAAGCTTCAGCCAGCTTGTTGGCGGCGTTGCGGGCGGAATGATGGCCGAGGGCGCTCGCCGCATATCAAGCGGCGAGAGCATTTCGGCGCGCGACCTGATCCTCACCCCCGGCAATGCGCGCAGACTTGCCGACCGCCTATCCCACCTTCGCGGCGCGGCGATGAAGATGGGCCAGATGATCAGCATGGACGCGGGCGATTTCCTGCCCGCAGAGCTTTCCCAGATCCTCGCCACGCTGCGCGACCAGGCGAGCTTCATGCCCACCCGCCAATTGGACAAGGTGCTGAAGGAGCAATGGGGCAATGACTGGCGCCGCCAGTTCAAGTGGTTCAACCCCCGCCCGATAGCCGCCGCCAGCATCGGTCAGGTCCACAAGGCGATGACGCGCGATGGAGAGGAACTCGCGATCAAGGTGCAATATCCGGGCGTGGCAAAAAGCATCGACAGCGATGTCGACAATGTCATGACCCTGCTGCGCGTCGCCGGATTCGCCCCGCCCGAACTGGAAATCGACAAGCTCCTGGCCGCCGCGAAGAAGCAGCTTCACGAGGAAGCCGACTATCATCGCGAAGGCGAGCAGATGGAGCTCTATCGCAAGCGCCTTGAAGGGGAGCCGGGCTTCGTCGTCCCGCTCCTCCACGAGGGTCTGACGCGAGAGCACATTCTCGCCATGAGCTTCGAGGAAGGGTCCAGCATCGAGGCGCTCGGCGAGGAAACGCCCGAACAGCGCGATGCCGTCATGGCCCGCCTGATGCGCCTGGTCGCTCGCGAATTGTTCGAATTCGGCGTTATGCAGACCGACCCCAATTTCGCCAATTACCGCTATCGCCGCGAAACGGGAGAAATCGTCCTGCTCGATTTCGGGGCCTGCCGCGAGGTCGATCCCGACGTCTCGAACGGCTACCGCCGCATGCTCGAGGCCGGGCTCGAGGGAAATCGCGAAGAGGTTCTTAAGGCGACCATCAAAAGCGGCTTCATGATGCCGATCGTGGCCGAGAAACACCCCGAACGCGTCAACCGAATGATCGACATCGTCATCAATGAAATGCGCGAGGACAAGCCGTTCGATTTCGGCGACCGCGCCTTCGTGCCGCTGCTGCGCGACGAAGGCTATGCGATCGCGCAGGACAAGGACACCTGGGCCTTCCCGCCGATCGAGACGCTGTTCGTCCAGCGCAAGGTTTCAGGCACGGCGCTGCTTGGAGCGCGATTGAAGGCGCAGGTGAACATCCGCCGCATTTCCGAAGAGGTGCTCGGCTCGACCGACCCCCTACCTGCGCGTGCGGCCTGATCAGCCCTTCTTTTCGGCAAGCTCGGCCGCGATCCAGCGGTCGACATGCGCTTCGAGCACCGAAAGCGGGATCGCGCCGTTCTCGAGCACGGTATCGTGGAAATCGCGAAGGGAGAAATTCGCGCCCAGCGCCTGTTCCGCACGCACACGCAGTTCGCGGATCTTCAATTCTCCAACCTTGTAGGCCAGCGCCTGCCCCGGCCAGGTCATGTAGCGATTGACCTCGGCATCGACATTCGCGGCTGTGAGCGCGGTATTGTCGAGCATGAAATCCACGGCCTCCTGCTTCGACCAGCCCTTGGCGTGAAGTCCGGTATCGACGACGAGCCGGGTCGCGCGCCACATTTCGTAAGAGAGGCGGCCCATCTCCTTGGATGGCGTGTCATAGAGACCCATCTCGATCCCGAGCCGCTCCGAATAAAGCCCCCAGCCCTCGACGAAGGCGGTGAAGAAGGTCCCATTCGCGCGGAGCGGATGGATTTCCAGCTCCTGCTGGAGCGCGATCTGGAGGTGATGGCCCGGCACCGCCTCGTGGACGCCCAGCGCCGGCAATTCCCACAGGGGCCGCTGGTCCAGCTCGGTCGTGTTGATACGATAGATGCCCGCCTGACCGGTCTCCAGCGAGCCAGGCTCGTAATAGGCCGTTGTATTACCCGGCGCCTGTGCGGCCGGGATCGGCTTCACCGTATAGGGTTGGCGGGGCAGTCGCCCGAAGAGTTTGGGGAGAAACCCGTCGATATGTTTGGCAAGCGCGGCGACGTATTCGACATATTCGTTGGCGTCGGTGATGTAATACTTCGCATCTGTACGCAGGTGCTCGATGAAGGCCTCACGGCTCGCAAACCCGGCCTTGGCGGAGACCGTTTCCATTTCCGCGCGGATGCGCGCCACTTCGGAAAGACCGAGCTCGTGCACTTCATCGGGCGTCATGTCCGTGGTGGTGAAGCTTTTGACGCGATAGGCGTAGTAGGCCTCGCCCCCCGGCGTGGCGAGGACACCCGGCGTGCCGGTGCGGCAATTGGGTGCATATTCGTCAGTGTAGAATTCGAGGAAATCGGAATAGGCGGGGAGGACCGATCCCTCGATCGCATTGCGCGCCGAAGCCTTCAGCCTGTTCCATTCGCCCTCGCCCACAAAGGCCGGACGCTCGCTTGCGAAGGGCCGCCAGAACGGTGTCTCGCGGTAATCCTCGACCACGAGGCTAGCGACCCGATCACCGTATCCCTCGAGCGGCTCGCAGGGCTGCGTCAGACCCCGCGCAATCGCCTCGCGGCTGCGGGCAATGCCTTGCTCGTTCTGCTCGGCAAAGGCGGCAAGGCGGCTGACATAGCTTTCATAATCGGCCCCGTCGAAGAAGGGAGAACGATCGGGCAGCGAAGCGAAACCCGATGTCCAGCCACTGAAAGTGGTGAAGAGGACGTAGCGATCGTGATCGTGCGCCGCAGCCGCGACAAGGTCGGCAAGGCTCGCCTCGAGGACCTCGTAATCGATCCTGAGATCCATCGGCAGGTTCGCTTCGTCGATCGCGCGCAAACGGGCGAGAAAAGCAGCGGTCTCGGCAACCTGTCGCTCGTATTCGGCAAGGCTCAGATCGGAGAGCTCGCCCTCCCCGCGATCATCGCCCACACTCGTTGCCAGCAGCGGGGAGGCATCGAGCGCGGCTTCCCAGACCTCCTCGCGCAGTTCCTCGTAATCCTCGACGGATCCGGCCCATGCCGGCGTGACTGCGATAACATGAACAGCACCAAGTGCTGCCGCGAGGAGGATTTTCCGCATCGAGTAAACTCCGGTTTTACTTACAAGAATATTGCGCAGCCTGGATTTGCAACCTATTGGGCTTCGACATGGGAGAAGGGACAGATTCATTTCCGGCGGTCCTGTTCGTCTGCCTCGGCAATATTTGCCGCTCGCCGATGGCCGAAGGTGCGTTCCGTCATGCCGCCGCAAAAGCGGGCCTGGCGGCACGAGTGGATTCGGTTGGCACGGCTTCCTACCACATCGGCGAAGCGCCGGATCCCCGCGCGATCCGCATCGCGAACGAGCACGGTGTCGATATCGGCAGCCTGATCGGAAGACAGATCCACCGCGACGATTTCTATACCTCCACCCACATATTCGCTCTCGATAAGGCAAACCTCCAGGGGATCAAGGCTCATGCCCCGCGTGACGGAACCGCGCAGGTCTCGCTGCTCAACGACGCAGTCGAGGGACTGGAGGGACGCGCGATCGACGATCCCTATTACGGCGATGAAGAGGATTTTCGACGGGTCTGGAGCGAGATCGACAGCGCTGTCAAAGTTCTGGTCGAACGCTTCCTCGCGGAAGGTAGAGCAGCGCGCTTTATCGTGAGCGGGAGGTAAGACCACCCTCACCCGCCGCGCAGGAGCTGCACGCCCCAATCGCGTTCGAACAAATAAAGCAGGATGCGCGCGGCCTCTCCGCGCGCGCTGGTGAGACCGCCGTCGCGGTCGATCAGAATCCGCGCATCGGCGTGTGCAGCCGGCAAAAGGCGTTGCACCTGATCGAGATCGGCGATGCTGAAAGCCGCCTCGCCCGATTGCCGCGTGCCAAGCAGTTCGCCCCCACCTCTCAGTTCGAGGTCTTCCTCGGCGATACGAAATCCGTCCTGCGTCTCGCGCATCAAGGCAAGCCGCTTGCGCCCGGTCTCGGACAATTCGGCGCCCCGCACCAGCAGGCAGACAGACTTCTCCGAGCCGCGCCCGACCCGGCCGCGCAGCTGGTGCAACTGCGCTAGGCCAAAGCGTTCGGCCTGCTCGATAACCATCAGGGTCGCGGCCGGCACATCGACCCCTACTTCGATCACGGTCGTTGCGACAAGCAGCATCGCCTCGCCGCTCGCAAAGCGCTCCATGTTGGCGTCCTTGACCTCGGGTGCGAGCTGACCATGGACCATCACGACCGCGTCGCCGAACCGTTCCCTGAGCGCAGCAAAGCGCGCCTCGGCCGCAGCGATGTCGTCGCTCTCATTGTCGCGGACCATGGGACAGACCCAGTAGGCCTGCTGGCCGCTCGCAAGATGCCGCGCGACCCCTGCAACGACATCGTCCATCCGGTCCTGGGCCACGACGCGCGTGTCGATCGCCTGCCGGCCGGGCGGCAGCTCGTCTAGGCGGCTCACATCCATCTCGCCATATTGGGCCAGAGTTAGCGAACGCGGGATCGGTGTCGCTGTCATGGCGAGCGTGTGGGGGCTGCGTTTTCCCTTGGCCGCGAGCGCAAGCCGCTGGGCAACACCGAAACGATGCTGCTCGTCGATCACGACAAGGCCCAAGTCCTTGTAGGCGACCGAATCCTGAAACAGCGAATGCGTGCCGACGATGATGTCGATCGAACCGTCGAGCAGGCCCATCAGCAGCCCCTCGCGTTCGCGCCCCTTGGCCCGGCCCGTCAGCAGCGCGACCTCCGCGCCGGTCGGCGCGGCCATGGTCCGCAGCGTTTCGTAATGCTGGCGGGCGAGAATTTCGGTCGGCGCGAGAAGCGCGGCCTGCTGGCCCGCTTCGACCGCGATCAGCATCGCGGCGAGCGCGACCACAGTCTTGCCCGCGCCAACATCGCCCTGGAGCAGGCGCAGCATCGGCGCTTCCTGCGCCATGTCGCCCTCGATCTCGGCGATCGATCGCTTCTGCGCGCCCGTCATCTCGAAAGGAAGGGCCAGCTGGACCCTGAGGCGCCCATCCCCCACCAGCGCCTGCCCCTTGCGACGGCGGCTGTCCGCCTTGACCAGCAGCAGCGCAAGACTGTTCGCGAGCAGTTCGTCATAGGCTAGCCGGTCACGAGCACGCGCGTTCTCGTTCCTGTGTGAAAGGCGAAGCGCATCGCGCCAGTTCGGCCATCCGGCGCGTTCGAGCTGCCCCGGTTCGATCCATTCGGGTAATTCGGGAAGTCTTTCGAGCGCCTGTTCGACCAGGCCTGCGACGCGCGGCTGAGTGAGGCCCTCGGACAGGCGATAGACCGGTTCGTTCAGCCGTCCGAGATTAGCCGCGCTCTCGCTTTCGACATGGTCGGGATGGACGATCTGCAGCATGTCGCCATAGCGATCGAGGCGGCCTGCGACCCAGCGCCTCTCGCCTACCGGAAGCAGCTTTTTCGCGGTGTAGGATGCACGGCCGAAATAGGTGATCGCGCAGATATTTCCCGCGCCATCCTGCGCCAGCACCCGGAAGGGCCCGCGCGCCGAACGCGAGGCGCGATGCTCGGTTGGAGTGAGCGCGACGATCACCTGCTCGCCTTCTGCGCCCTCATCAAGATCGGCGATCGGCCGCCGCGTCACGAAGCGGTCCGGCAGATGATAGGCAATGTCCTTCACCCGTTCGAGGCCGAGCTTGCCCAGTGGCTTCATTAGCTTGGGGCCGACCCCCTCCAGCGACTGGGTTTCGGCGAACAGCGGGTTGAGGATATCGGGGCGCATCGCCGACGGTTATAGCTTCTTGCACGGCGTGGGCGAGTGTCTTACCTCCTGCCGCATGAAGGATATGCCCACATTCGAGCAGCGTCTCGCCCGCGCGAAGTTTCGCGCCTGGCATCGTGGGACGCGCGAAGCCGACTACATGATCGGCGGTTTTTTCGATCGCTACCATCCAGCATGGGGCGAACAGGAAATGGACTGGTTCGAAGACCTGCTGGCCGAGGACGATGTCGACATCATGGCCTGGGGTCTGGGCACGCAGGCCGTTCCCGAACGATTCCGGGGCGAACTGATCGAGAAGATGCAGAAGCTCGACTACGTCGAAATCCCGCGCTAGGGCCGCGCTTCTCCTTTCGCGTGCGGGAACACCCGCAGGCCTTCGCGCCTTTGACCTAGACGAACATGCCCGATCTCTCCCGTATCCTCGCAGCGGACGCGCCGCTGACGCTGAGCTCGCTGCCCCGCGGGAGCCTGTCGCTTGTCATGAGCGATCTCGCCCGCGCGGCGAAAAGGCGAGCGGTCTTCATCGCTCCTGACGATGCCGCGATGCGCGCGATAGCGGATGCGGCGCGCTTCTTCGCGCCCGAAGTGGAGGTGATCGAGTTTCCCGCCTGGGACTGCCTGCCCTATGACCGCGCAAGCCCGGCCCTGTCGATCAGCGCGGCGCGATTGTCGGCGCTCCACAGCCTGCAGAACCCGCAAGGCGGTTCGCAATTGCTGGTCACTACCGTCAACGCCGCGCTCCAGCGCGTCCTCACCCCGTTCCGGATCCGCGAAAGCGTGCGCGAATTCGCACCCGGCACGACGATCGGGCACGACAGCCTCGCCTCCCTTCTGACGCGGGCGGGATATTCACGCACGGACACCGTCGTCGATCACGGCGAATTCGCTGTGCGCGGGTCGATCGTCGATATCTTTCCCTCCTCGCTCGATCAGGGATTGAGGCTCGACTTCTTCGGTGACGAACTCGAATCCCTGCGCCTGTTCGATCCGAACACGCAGCGTTCGACAGGGACTCTGAAATCCCATCTTCTGCTGCCCGCTTCCGAAGCTCTGATCGACGATGCGAGCATCAAGCGCTTCCGCTCGCGCTATCGCGAGCTGTTCGGGGCTTCGGCAACGCAGGACCCGCTCTACGAGGCGGTCAGCGAGGGGCGCCGGCTCGCGGGGATGGAGCACTGGCTGCCGCTGTTCGAAGAGCGGCTTTCGACCCTGTTCGACCATCTCGATGCCAGCGACGTCATGGTCATCGACCAGCAAGCCATCGGCGCGAGCGAGGAACGGCTTGCCGATATCGGCGACTACCACGATCAGCGCATGCGGACCGGATCGGACAGATCGGGCAGCTATCGGCCGCTCGCACCGGAAGCGCTCTATCTCGGCGAGGATGAATTCACCAAGGCGCTGGCAGCGGGACCGGCTCACCGAGCGACTATCTTCGCTGCGCCCGAAGGCGAGGCTTCGGTGGATTTCGGCTTCAGGGCCGCCCGCGATTTCGCTCCCGAGCGCGCGCGCGGCGACAATGTCTACGAGGCCGCAGCCCAACATCTCAAGGCCGTGGCCAGGTCCGGCAGGCGCCCTCTCCTCGCCGCATATTCGACCGGCAGCGCGCGGCGCATCGGCTCGATACTCGAGGAAGCGGGCACGCCCACCCGCATGGCGGAAAGCTGGCAGGAAGCGCTCGGCCTTGCCGCGAAGGGCGATGCAACGGTCATGGTCCTGCCCCTGGAAGCGGGCTTCGCCAACGACGACCTCGAAATTCTCACCGAGCAGGACGTGCTCGGCGACCGGTTGGTTCGGCGCAAGAAGAAACGGCGCGATTCCGATGCGTTCCTCGCCGAACTTCAGGCGCTTTCGCGGGGCGATCTCGTAGTTCATGTGGAGCACGGAATCGGTAAGTATCTCGGCCTCGAACCGATCGCGGTGGGCAAGAGTCAGCACGATTGTGTCGCTCTGGAATATCACGGCGGCGACAAGCTCTTCATTCCGGTCGAGAACATCGACGTTCTTTCGCGCTATGGCTCTTCGGAGGAGGCCGTCCCTCTGGACCGGCTCGGCGGCGAGGCATGGCAGAAGCGGCGCGCGCGGCTCAAGGAACGCATCACCGCGATCGCGGGCGAACTGATGAAGGTCGCCGCCGAACGCGCGCTCAAGAAGGCACCGATTTTCGAGGCGGACGAGGCAAGTTTCAACCAGTTCGTCGACCGCTTCCCATGGGAGGAAACCGACGACCAGGAGCGCGCGATCGAGGACGTGCTGCGCGACCTCGAAAGCGGCAAGCCGATGGACCGCCTAGTGTGCGGCGATGTGGGCTTCGGCAAGACCGAGGTCGCCCTGCGCGCTGCCTTCGTCGCGGCAATGAGCGGGCAGCAGGTCGCGGTGGTCGCCCCCACGACCCTGCTGGCGCGCCAGCATTATCAGAACTTCGCGAGCCGGTTCGAAGGTTTCCCGCTCAAGGTCGGGCGCCTGTCGCGACTTGTCCCGGCCAAGGAAATCGCCGAGACCCGCGAAGGGCTTGCCAACGGCGATGTCGACATAGTGGTCGGGACCCATGCGATCCTTTCGAAATCGACGGACTTCAAGAACCTCGGCCTCGTCATCGTCGACGAGGAACAGCGCTTTGGCGTGAGCCACAAGGAAAAACTCAAGCAATTGCGGGCGGATGTGCACATGCTCACGCTGACCGCAACGCCGATCCCGCGCACGCTGCAGATGGCGATGACGGGTCTGCGCGAGCTTTCGACTATCCAGACCCCGCCGGTCGACCGCCTCGCAGTGCGCACTTACGTGATGGAATGGGACCACATGGTGATGCGCGAGGCCTTGCTGCGCGAACACCATCGCGGTGGCCAGAGTTTCATCGTCGTTCCCCGTATCTCGGACATGGCCCCGCTCGAGGAGTGGCTTCACGAGAACGTGCCCGAGGTGAAGATCGTCTCTGCCCATGGCCAGATGGGTGCGGGCGAGATCGAGGAACGCATGAGCGCGTTCTACGAGGGCAAATACGAGGTGTTGCTTTCGACCACGATCGTCGAATCCGGCCTGGACCTGCCTTCGGCCAATACGATCATCATTCACCGTGCCGATCGCTTCGGCCTCGCTCAGCTCTATCAGCTGCGCGGGCGTGTGGGCCGGGCAAAGCTGCGGGCCTATGCCTATCTCACCTACGAGAAGGTCGTGGCGTTGTCCGAAGTCGCGGAAAAGCGTCTCAAGGTGCTCAGTGACCTCGACAGCCTCGGCGCAGGTTTCCAGCTCGCCAGCCATGACCTCGACATTCGCGGGGCTGGCAACCTGCTTGGCGACGAGCAGTCGGGCCATATCCGCGAAGTCGGTTTCGAACTCTACCAGTCGATGCTGGAGGATGCGATCCTCGCGGCGAAGGCTGGCGAGATGGGGCTGGAGAAGCCCCGCGATGCCGTCTCGCCGCAGATCACGGTCGATGCACCGATCATGATCCCGGAGGATTACGTCCCCGATCTTGCCGTCCGCATGGCGCTCTATCGCCGATTGAACCAGGCCGAGGGCAAGGCCGAGATCGAAAGTCTCGCCGCGGAAATGATCGACCGTTTCGGCGAGCTTCCTTCCCCGACCCAGAATCTCGTGCGCCTGATCGAAATCAAGCACCAGGCGATCGCCGCCAATATTGCCAAGATCGATGTCGGCGCGCGCGGCACGCTCGTCACCTTCCACAAGGACGATTTCCCCGATCCGGCTGGCCTCGTCGCCTATGTCGATCGGCTCCAGGGGACGGCCAAGCTGCGGCCCGACATGAAGCTCGTCATCAACCGCGCGTGGGGCGACCCGCAAAGCCGTCTCAATGGCCTGTTCCAGCTGACGAAGGGGCTGAGCGGGATCGTCAAGAAGGCGGCCAAGGTAAAAGCGCGCGAGGCGGCCTAGACAGAGGCCTGGCAGGAGCCGCTTTGCCTGACCGGATTGCCCGGCGCCTTATCCATGCCCTCGCCCGCGCGCGGTGCGGGCAAGTTCGAGCACCGCATCGCTTTTCATCGGTTGCGCGCGCAGGAAACCCTGCCAGTAATCGCACCCCTCGCTCACTACGGCCGCGCGCTGGATCTCGCTTTCGACACCCTCGGCATAAACGTCGAGTTCCAGCGCCTTGCCGAGCTGAACGATCGCGCGCAGCACAGCGAGCGCGATTGCGTCGCGCGGCACCCCCTCGAGCATGGTCTTGTCGAGTTTGAGAGCGTCCAGCGGCAATTCGCGCAGATACCGGAAATTGCAGAATCCCGCCCCGAAATCATCGAGCGCAGTGCGAAATCCCAGCTTGCGAAGCGCGGCGAGGGCTTCACCCGCCTGCTTCAGATTGCGAAGCAGAAGGTCTTCGGTAATCTCGAGCATAAGCCGGCCAGGCGCGATCTCGCTGCGCCCGATCAGCGCAGCGAAATCCGCCGCAAAGCGGGGATCGCCCAATTCTTCCGGTGTGATGTTGAGCGACAGGGTCAGTTCCGCCGGCCAGATTGCCGCGTCTTCGAGCGCGCGAGCGACGACATGACGCGACAGCGGCGCGACGAGCGCAGCGCGCTCAGCGATGGCAAAGAGGTCGCGCGCGCCGATCTCGCCCAGCGTCGGGTGCCGCCAGCGGGCGAGCACCTCTGCCCCGGCGACCGCGCCAGTGGAGCTGGCGAACTGGGGCTGGAACAGAACCTCGATCTCGCGCCGGTCGAGCGCAGAAAGGAGATCGGCTTCGAGCGCTCCGGGGCGCACGCCCGGCATGACCGAGCTGCCCTGCGCCCTTGCGCCCCGCCCTTGCGGCTCGGACCCTTCGGGCCTGGTTCCCCGCAGCGAATGTGCCCTATCCAACAGTTTCGCACTCCCTCGCGGCTACCCCCCGCATTGGCGGGGTCGAAGCAATGCGCCGCATAGGCTGTTCTTAAGCATGGAACAGACCGGATGGGCAGGCTATTCGAAATGGCGGCCTGAATTGAAACATCGTGACGAATCTGTAATTGCGGGAACGTTGCGGAGGGTTTTGAGCCTGAGCGGACGGGGGAGTGAATGGCGACGACAGGCGAAGAGCCGCACCAGTTCAGGCGACCATGCCTGCTTTCATCGGATACCGAGCGTGCGCAGATCGCGTATGAAAACCTCTTCGGTCAGCATGACTGGGCGCCACTGGAAGAGGCGGACAGCGCGGTCGTGCTCGGCGGCGACGGGTTCATGCTTCAGACGCTCCACGACATGCTTGATTCGGGCCGCGTCATCCCCGCCTTCGGGATGAATCTCGGTACGGTCGGCTTCCTGATGAATCGCTATACGCCGCGCATGGACGTGCTCGGCCGATTGAACAGGGCCAAACACAAGGCGATCGCGCCTTTGCGGATCGAGGCCGTGACGCAGAGCGGCGAGCGTCATTCGCTGTGCGCGATCAACGAGCTTTCGATCCTGCGCGAAACGCGCCAGACCGCAAAGATCGAGGTGACGGTGGGAAGCCGCGTAAGGATCCGGGAACTGGTCTGCGATGGCGTGCTGGTGGCGACGCCGGCGGGTTCGACCGCCTACAACCTCTCGGCCAATGGGCCGATCCTTCCGCTCGATAGCGAGGTGCTCGCGCTGACCCCGATCAGTCCATTCCGGCCGCGACGCTGGCGCGGTGCGATCCTGCCAGATCGCATGAAAATCATCCTCAAGGTGCTCGAACCCGTGAAGCGACCGGTCGCCGCAGTGGCCGACCAGAAGGAATTACGCGACATCGCCGAAGTCACGCTGGAGATCGCGCGGGACACCGAACTCGAATTGCTGTTCGATCCCGGCCAGTCGCTCGAGGAGCGGATCGTCTCCGAACAATTCGTCACCGCATGATGCGCAGCGTTCGGCCCAAGGCGGGATGCGCGGATCGCTGCGCAGAGGTGGGAATTCTCTCCTAAACCCTCTTGCAAATGGAAACGCGCGCCCATATACGCGCGGCTCGCTCCGGCAGACAGACCGGGGCTGCTCCCCGATAGCTCAGCGGTAGAGTAGGTGACTGTTAATCACTTGGTCGTTGGTTCGAATCCAACTCGGGGAGCCATTAATTCTGCCGCCCGCATCGCTCCGGCGAACGACCTCGACGGGACTGACAGACTTTCGATCAAATCGGTATAGGTTCGTGCTGGCGGAACATCGGCGGGAAGCGCCTCGATGTGTCCAGCGCCGCCTCTCGCGCAGAAAGCGGCAGGGCTGGTGTCCCCGACAGGATTCGAACCTGTGGCCTTCGGATTAGGAATCCGACGCTCTATCCGACTGAGCTACGGGGACACCGCGAGCGTCCCTTTAGCATTACCCGCTCGCCCGGCAATCCCCTCCGGCTGCCAGCGGGCGGGCAAGGTCAGTTGAGCTCTTCGGGCGGCGCCACCGGTAAGGGAAGCGGGGCAACCGGCACGCCTTCCTCGATAAGCGACTTCGCTTCCTCGAGGCTTGCCCGGCCGTGGATTGGGGCTTCGTCCCGCTCGCCGTAATGCATTGCGCGCGACTGTTCGGCGAAGCGGTCGCCCACCCAGGTGCTTTTCGCCAGAGCCCTTTGCTGCGCCTCGGCCAGAGCCCGTAGCGCCTTTTGCATTTCGGCCGGCACTTCGCGGTTCGCGACCGGCTGCGAATTGCCCGGCGATCCGGCCACGTCCGCACGCTCCAGAGTGAGGCTGCTGCCCTTCGCCGGGACCGAGGGCGCCATGGGTGCCTTGCCGATCTCGCCTGAGCCGCATTCGGGACAAACGACGAGGCCACGCTCGCGCTGATTATCGAAATCGGTGGAGGAACCGAACCACCCTTCGAACCGGTGGCCCGCCTGACAGCGTAGGTCGAATACGATCATGATGGCTGCAATTTGGGGATCTCGCGGCGGTTGGCAAGAGATGGGACCTGTGACCGCACCTCCGCGACGCGCGACAGGTCGATGTCGCAATAACCGATGCCGGGACCTTTGCTGCCCATGTCCAGCAGCACGTCGCCCCATGGGTCGATCACAAGGCTGTGGCCAAAGGTCGTGCGTCCGTCCTCATGTTCTCCGACCTGGGCTGCAGCGATGACGAAGGCGCTCGCCTCGATCGCCCGGGCGCGCTGAAGCACATGCCAGTGCGCCTTGCCCGTCGGCACCGTGAAAGCAGCGGGAATGGCGATGCAATCGCAGCGCATCCGGCCCAATTCCTCGAACAGGGCAGGAAAGCGAATGTCGTAGCAGATAGTGAGACCGAGCCGCCCGACCGGCGTCTCCTCGGCACAGGCAAGGCGTTCGCCGGGCTCGTAGGCATTGCTTTCACGCCAGCTTTCGCCGGTAGAAAGTTCGACGTCAAAAAGGTGCAGCTTGTCGTAGGAGATGGGCGCTGCCCCGCTTGCACTGAGATACAATGCGCGATTGAGCCACTTGCCCGAGGAATGCGCGAGCGGCATCGAACCAAGTGCGATATCGATCCCCGCCTTCCTTGCGAGATCGGCAAGGCGGGCCGGAAAATCGGCATAGCCAGCGGCTCCGATCGTTTGCGCAGCGCGGCGTCTGTCGCGGTCGAGAAGGAGCGCCATCTCCGGCGTGAAGAGGACGCGTGCGCCCTCTCCCGCAGCCTTACTGGCGGCATCTGCAATCGCCGCGAAATTGGCCTCGGGGTCAACGCCCGAACGCATCTGAAACAGCGCGATGCGCGTCACGCGCCCGCCTCTCCCGAAAGCAGCGGGTCAAGCCTGCCTGTACGCTCGAGCGCGGAAAGGTCATCGAAGCCGCCGACATGCACGGGGCCGATGAAGATTTGCGGGACCGTCCTTGCGAGCGGAGCGCGCTCCATCATTTCCTCGCGCTTCGGCCCACCCATCGTGATGTCGTATTCGTTGTAGGCTGCGCCCTTGGCGTCGAGCAATTGCTTGGCACGGACGCAGAACGGGCAAGCGAACTTCGTGTAGATGTCGATCTTGGGAGTGGTCATGCTGGCCTTTTCACTGGTGTCGGGAGGGTATGCGACGCGCGTCGATTGCGCGCCCTGCAAGCCCTCTTGAAAGCAATGTCGCCTCCCCTAACTAAGCCATGTTGCGGCCTTTCGCCAGTCTCGGGAAACCGGTCGCAGCAAGAACGATCGGGTGCTGCACGATGCAGGCCCGCCACATCAAATTGCTCAACCAAGAGGATTTGCAGATATGTCACGTCTTGATTTCACTCCCTATCGTCGAAGCACCGTGGGTTTCGATCGCCTGTTCGACCTTCTGGAACAGCAGGCCCGCCAGAGCTCGGGCGACAATTATCCTCCCTTCAACATCGCCCGGCGCGGTGAGGACGAATACCGCATCACGCTCGCCGTGGCCGGCTTCCGTCCGCAGGATCTCGACATTACCGCGCAGCAAAACCTGCTCATCGTACAGGGAAAGAAGCGCGAGGACGAAGATAACGGATCCGAGCTGATCCATGTCGGCATCGCCAATCGCGGATTCGAGCGTCGTTTCGAACTGGCCGACTATGTCCGCGTGCGCAGCGCCGACCTTGCCGACGGTCTGCTGACCATCGATCTCGTGCGCGAAGTGCCCGATGCGATGAAGCCCAAGAAGATCGCCGTTAATGGCGCGGCGACCCTTGCGGCCGTACCCGACGCTCGCGAACGCGAAGTCGACGGCAAGGACGCCGATGCTGCCTGATCGGCTTCGAACCCAACGGCCCCCGCGCGACCATTCTAGCGCGGGGCCGGTTTAAACCCGGACAAATGAATTGGGGGCGGATCGTAGTCGATCCGCCCCCGCGACCGTAAGCCGCCTCGGCCAGGCATTGTCCGTCCGGGTCGCAGAAGACGGACAAGCCCGGCACGAGCCTGTCGCAACGGGGTCCGTCATGACGCAATACCCCCCGATGCTAACCTGTAAGGCAAGACGACCAGTCTCACCCCCCGTTGAAGACGAACCTTTTCAAGAGCCCGCCCCTTATGAAAACCTGTAGGTCCGGGCGCGGAGTAATCCCGAAATCGGGAGGTTTGCAAGTTTATTTTCGCGCGCTTGTACAAACACGACAGATCATGAGGCTGCCATGCCCCACTACGGCACAATTTGCATCGTGTCGGTTGCGGAGGAGGCAACAGCATCGCCCGCTACAGTGCGAATGGAGAAATGAGCCTTCGCAGGATGGCCTGCGCGGTTAGCCGAGGTGGCTGACGATCACACGAGCCGAGACTGTTCGAGCGCAGCAGCGATGAAGCCGGCGAACAGCGGGTGGGGATCGAAGGGCTTCGATTTCAACTCAGGGTGGAACTGTACGCCCACGAACCACGGATGATCGGGCCGCTCGACGATTTCCGGCAGAAGCCCGTCGGGCGACATTCCCGCAAAGACCAGGCCCTGCTTTTCCAGCGGTTCGATATAGGCGCTGTTGACCTCGTAGCGATGCCTGTGGCGTTCCGAAATGCTGGTCGCGCCGCCATACATGGACGCAGTGTGGCTGTTCGCGGACAGCTTCGCCTCATAGGCGCCGAGGCGCATCGTGCCGCCGAGATCGCCGCCTTCCTCGCGTTGCTGGAGGCCCTCCTCGCTCATCCATTCAGTAATGATGCCGACAACCGGTTCCCTGGTCTCGCCGAATTCGGTCGAGGACGCCTCTGCGAAACCCGCCGCGCGCGCGCTTTCGATGCAGGCCATCTGCATACCGAGACAGATGCCGAAAAAAGGCACCTTGCGTTCACGCGCGAACCGGACGGACGCGATCTTGCCCTCGCTGCCGCGCTCGCCGAAACCGCCGGGCACGAGAATGCCGTGCATCGGTTCCAGCTGGCTCACGATCTCGCCTTCATCCTCGCCTTCGAAAATCTCGGCGTCGATCCACTTGATATTGACCTTGACCCGGTTGGCGAGCCCGCCGTGCACCAGCGCCTCGTTGAGGCTCTTATAGGCATCGGGCAGACCGACATATTTGCCGACCACGCCGATCGTCACCTCCCCTTCGGGATTGAAATAGCGGTCGGTGACGTCGTTCCACGCGGAAAGATCGGGCGGCGGTGCATCGGTGATGCCGAAACCGCGCAGAACCTCCGCATCGAGGCCCTCGGCGTGATATTGCAGCGGGACCGAATAGATCGAAGGCGCATCGAGCGCCGGAATCACCGCCTCGCGCCGCACGTTGCAGAAATTGGCAATTTTCTGGCGCTCTGCATCGGGAATCGGATGCTCGGCCCGGCATAGCAGCACATCGGGTTTTATCCCCAGCGAAGCGAGTTCCCGCACCGAATGCTGGGTCGGCTTGGTCTTCAACTCGCCCGCCGCCGCTATGTAGGGGACGAGCGTGACGTGGACCGAAAGGGTCTGGAGCGGTTCGAGTTCGTTTCGCAGCTGCCTGATCGCTTCCATGAAGGGCAGCGATTCGATGTCGCCCACCGTCCCGCCGATCTCGCACAGGATGAAGTCGTGCCCGTCCTGATCGGCCAGCGCGAACTGCTTGATCGCATCGGTCACGTGCGGGATCACCTGCACGGTGGCACCCAGATAATCGCCGCGCCGTTCACGCGCGATGATGTCGCGGTACACGCGCCCGCTCGTGATGTTGTCGCTCTGGCGCGCTGAGACCCCTGTGAAGCGTTCATAATGACCGAGATCGAGATCGGTCTCGGCCCCGTCGTCTGTGACGTAAACCTCGCCGTGCTGATACGGGCTCATCGTGCCCGGATCGACGTTCAGGTAGGGGTCGAACTTGCGGATGCGAACCTTGTAGCCGCGCGCCTGCAGGAGCGAGGCGAGACTTGCCGCCATGAGACCCTTGCCAAGCGATGAGACCACGCCGCCGGTGATGAAAATGAACCGCGCCATGGGATTGTGGCCTTAGTCGTCAGGTGTGATTCGGGGCAAGCGAATTGGCCGAGGCGTGCAGGACCATCCACAGGTTGAAGGTAAGCAGCGAAAAGCCGCTCGCATGCTGCAGCTGGAACAGCCGCCCGCCCAGCTTATCCGGCGAAATGACTATTCGGCGAGCGGCGCGTCATCCTCGAGCGGCGCAGCGCCGCTTTCCGCATCGGGCGCCGCAAGTGGTGCCTCGTCCGCTGCGGCCGGCGCATTCTCGCGCTCTCCCAGCAAGTCGTCCGCGCGGCTCGCGGGACCACCGCGTTCGAGGGTCGAGCTCACGTCGCTCACGCTCTGCGTTTCCACGGCAACCGCTGCAAGCGTGATCGAAAGCGCGACAAAGGCGACCGCCAGCCACTTGGTCGCCCGGGTCAGGAAATCGGCTGCACCGCGGGCACCCAGCGCGCCGCCAGGGCTTCCGCCGATGCCCAGACCGCCGCCCTCGCTGCGCTGCATGAGCACGACGCCGACTAGCGCGGCAGCAACGATGGCCTGGACGACGGTAAGGAATAGAAAAAGCGACATGTTGGGTTCTCAATTCGAATGTCAGATAGGCGTTGCGGCGTGCGCCCTGCGCCGGATCTCGCCAGCGCATTTAGGGATCGGGGAACGCTCCGGCAAGCGCGGATGCAACCGGCAGGCACGGCGACTCAGGCTTCGTCGGCCTCGGCAGCTGCAAGCGCGATGCCCATCAAGCTGTCCGCCGTAAGGCTCGCGCCGCCAACCAGCGCTCCGCCGACTTCGGCAGTGGACAGGATTTGCGAAGCGTTTTCCGGCTTCACCGAACCGCCGTAAAGAATGCGTATCTCCGGTCCTTCCTCCTCGCCGAACAGCTCGATCAGAAGAGCCCGGATTTCGCCATGCATTTCGGCAATATCCTCGACGGTCGCGGTGTTGCCGGTCCCGATCGCCCAGATCGGCTCATAGGCGATGGTGACGCGTTCCGATGCGTTCGCGGATCCGTTCGTAAGCACGGCGTGGTCGGCTGGCAGCGAAGCCTTGAGCTGCTCCTTTACGAAGGCAACCGCATCGCCGGCCGCGCGCGTTTCTTCGCTTTCGCCGCAGCAAAGGATGATGCGCAGGCCCGCGGAAAGCGCGGCCTCGGCCTTGGCGCGCACGATTTCATCGCTTTCGGCGTGATTCTGGCGACGCTCAGAATGGCCCAGGATCACGAACTTTGCCCCAGCATCGGCGACCATCGCGGCGGAAATGTCGCCCGTATGGGCGCCGCCGTCCTCGTGATGGCAATCCTGCGCGCCGACGCCGATCTGTTCGGCCTCGCGGTGGACCGGATGGATCAGCGTGTAGGGAGGCGCCAGCGCCACCTCGACTTTCATGTGGCGCTGAGCGGCACGGTCGATTGCGCGCGCTTCGGAAAGCATTGCGCGCGTACCGTGCATCTTCCAGTTTCCAACGATGTAGGGCCGCTGGGGCATGCGTTCATCCTGCGAATTTGAGATCGAATTATGATTGAAGTCTTCCCAGGCGGTTTAGGCGCGCGGGGCGAAGCCCGCTAGCCGACAATGGACCCTTAGTCAAAACCGGCGCTCACCTGTTGCCGCGAGGTCGCATGCCGGATAAAGGCCCAAACCGAACAGGCGCTCCGCCGATGAGCCGGCGCGCCGCTTCCAGCGGGACCGCCAGACACATGATTTCCTCGATCCGCCGTTTCTTCCAGTCCAAATTGGGCCTGCCGATCTTCATCGGCTTTCTCGTCATCGTCGCGCTCGCCTTCGCAGCGGCCGATATCACCGGTTCGACCTTCGGCGGGGTCGCGGGCGGCGACCGGATCGCGGTCGTTGGCGACGAACGTGTCCCGGCAAGCGAACTGGAAAGCACGGCACAATCCGCGCTCGCGCAGGTCCGTCAGCAGGACCCGACGATCGGAATGCCGGAATTCGTCGAACAGGGCCTGCTCGACGAGGTGCTGCGCCAGCTGTTCGACCAGTATGCAGTCGGCAATTACGCCGAGGACCTTGGCCTCAGGGCGGGTCGCAACCTCGTCAACAGCGATATCCTGCAGATTCCCGCATTCCGCAACGTCGCCGGCGAATTCGATGAGCAGGTCTACCAGCAGGCGCTGCGCGCTCAGGGCTTGAGCGACGAGATGCTGCGCGGGGATCTCAAGGACGGCCTGCTCCAGCAGATGCTGTTCAGGCCTGCCCTTGCCGCCCCCCAGCTGTCGGAACGCGCGGCGCGCCAATATGCCTCGCTCGTGCTCGAACGCCGCCGGGGCGCGATCGCGCTCATTCCAAGCGCCCTCTACGCGCCCGAAGGCGAACCGGAGGCGGGCGAGCTTGCAGCATACTACGAGGACAATCGCAGCCAGTTCCGGCGTCCCGAACGGCGGGTCATCCGCTTCGCGACCTTCGGAGCGGATACGGTCCTCGCCGACCTCGAGCCTACCGAGGAAGAGATAGCGGCTCGTTATGAAAGCAACCGCGAGGCCTTCAGTGCGCGCGAACGCCGGGCCATCACCTCATTCGTGGTGCCGACCGAGGAAGCGGCCCGATCGCTTGTCGAGCGCATTCGTGGCGGGCTCTCGCTCGAGGCGGCGGCCCAGCAGGCGGGATTCCAGGTCTCATCGAGCGATCTGCGCGACCGCGAAGCGATGGCGAACGCGACCAACTTCGCTTTCGCGGAAGCGGCCTTCGCGGCCGAAAAAGGCGGAATGGTCGAGCCTGCGCGCGGCATGCTGGGCTGGTATGTCGCGCGGATCGACGAGGTCGAGCAGATCCCCGCCCGCACCCTCTCCGAGGCAAGCGAGGAGATAACGCAGCAGATCCTGCAGGAGAAACGTGCGGCCGCGCTCGTCGACCTGTCTGCCAGGATCGAGGACGAGCTCTATGACGGCACTTCGCTTGCGGAGGTGGCCGAAGCTTTCGAACTCGAAGTGACCACCACCGCGCCTCTGCTTGCTAACGGCACTGTGTTCGGCGAGCCCGGCGCGGATGTCCCGCGCGAGGTCGGTCCCGTACTCGAGACCGCTTTCGAGATGGAGGAAAGCGAACCGCAGCTCGCCGCGCTCGGCTCGGCCGACCGCTTCATCATCTACGACGTGAGCGAGGTTATCCCCTCGGCCGCCCCGCCCCTTGCCGAGATCCGCGATCAGGTCACGGCCGCCTGGCGCCGCGCCGAGGGCAACGCCAAGGCCCGCGAGGTGGCTCGCCGCGTGCTCGAGAAGACCCGCGAGGGAACCGATTTCGCCGATGCGCTGCGAGCTGAGGAGGAGCCGCGCTTCCAGGTCCAGCCCGTCGAGCTTTCGCGGCGCGAACTGCTGGCCCAGCGCGGGCGCGGAATCGCACCGCCACTGGTGCTGCTGTTTTCGATGGCGCAGGGTTCCACCAAGCTGCTCGAAGCGCCGCAGGACATCGGCTGGTACCTCGTCGATCTCGAAGAAGTGGAAACCGGCGACATTGCCTCAGACGATCCCGTCATTGCCCAGACCCGCCAGCAATTCGCGCCCACGCTGGCCGAAGAATACCGTCGCCAATTGACCCGGGCGATCCGCGATGAAGTCGGGGTCGAGCGCAACGAAGATGCGATTGAAGCCGTCCGCAGGCGTCTTGCGGGCGAAAGCTGAACGAAGTCGAGGGGTCGCGCGTGACTGGGACGGAAGAAGGCTCTGCCCGCGTCGATGCCGGCTTGCCTGATGGTGCAGAAGAGGCAGCGCATGCGCTTAGATCGGGCGCCCCGGCACTGGTCTGGCGAAAGGTGGTTGCCGATTGCGACACGCCGGTAGGTGCCGCGCGCCGCCTGATCGAGGAAGGGCGAGGCGATTTCCTGCTCGAATCGGTCGAGGGCGGCGAAATCCGTGGGCGCTACAGCCTGCTTGGCCTCGATCCCGACCTCGTCTTTCGCAGCCATGCAGGTACAGCCCAGATCAATCGGCACTGGCGGCGCGACCGCAATGCCTTCGAGGCAATCCCGGGCAATCCGCTGGATCGGTTGCGCTCTCTCGCACAGGACTGCCGGATCGACGTGCCCGAGGCGCTGCCGCCCGCGCTTGCATGTCTCGTCGGCTATTTCGGCTACGAGACGATCGGGCTGGTCGAAAAACTTCCGCGCGCGGCGGAAAGTGAACTTGCCCTTCCCGACATGCTGTTCGTACGCCCGACGCTGATCTGCGTGTTCGACGGTCTCACCGACACTCTTTTCTGCGTCGCCCCGATCTGGGAGGCGGAGGCGCCGGATTTCGCCATTGCGCAGGCGGGCGAACGGATCGACGCGGCCCTCGCAGCGCTGGTCCGCCCTCGTCCCGCAGAATCGCGCGCGGCCCTTGGTACGGCGATGCCTGAACCGGTGTCGATTATGGCGGGGGATGACTACAAGGCGATGGTCGCGCGGGCCAAGGATTACATCCTCGCAGGAGACATCTTCCAGGTCGTGCTGGCGCAGCGGTTCACCTGTCCGTTCGCGCTGCCCCCGCTCGCGCTTTACCGCGCCCTGCGGCGGGTCAATCCTTCGCCATTCCTCTATTTCCTCGACCTGCCCGGCTTCGCCATTGTCGGCTCCAGCCCGGAAATCCTGGTTCGTGTGCGTGCCGACGCCAGCGGAAAGCGTGAGGTTACCATCCGCCCGATCGCCGGCACGCGGCCCCGGGGCGAAACACGCGCGAAGGATCTCGCGAACGAGGCGGAATTGCTCGCCGATCCGAAGGAATGCGCCGAACACCTCATGCTGCTCGACCTCGGCCGCAACGATGTCGGCCGGGTGGCGGCGCGCGGAAGCGTCACTGTAACGGACAGCTTCACGATCGAACGCTACAGCCATGTGATGCATATTGTCAGCAATGTCGTGGGCGAACTCGCCGAAGGGCGCGATGCGCTTGACGCGCTATTCGCAGGCTTTCCCGCAGGCACGGTCTCGGGCGCACCCAAGATTCGAGCCTGCGAGATCATCGCCCAACTCGAGCCCGAAACGCGCGGGGCCTATGCCGGAGGCGTCGGCTACTTCGCCCCGGACGGCTCGGTCGATTCGTGCATCGTTCTGCGTACCGCCGTGGTGAAGGACGGGACCATGCACGTACAGGCGGGGGCGGGGATCGTCGCGGATTCGGACCCCGATGCCGAACTTGCCGAGTGCCGCGCAAAAGCGGGTGCGCTGTTCGCCGCCGCGCGCGAAGCGGTGCGCGTTGCATCCGAGCCGGGATACGGCCAGTGACGCGTTTGTCTGCCCTTATTGCAGGCCTGCTGGCCCTCGCCGCCTGCGAACAGCAGCCCGCGGGCGAGCCCGTGGTCCGCAGCGAACTGGACGGACCGGGCAGTCAGCAAGGGCCGGAAATCGTCGAGGCCGAAGTACCGCAGGAGCCGGCCCGCGCTTCAGCCTGCACAGCCGTTACCTTCGAGGACGTGCCGCTCACCCATTGCATCGCTGATCCGAAACGCCACTCGATACGCACCGTGCTCGCGGCCGAAGGCGGCCAGCCTTACGGCTCGCTCGCCTCTTTCGCCGGGTCAGCGCAGGCCGAAACCATCGCCTTTGCCGTCACGGGCGGCGCATTCGGCGACGATCTGCGCGCGATCGGTTATTACGTCGAAGCCGGTGAGCGCGCTTCGGAACTGGCGCGCGGCGGAGGCGACGGCAATTTCTACATGAAGCCCAACGGCGTTTTCTTCGGCAGCGACGGCAGGTGGCGCGTGCTTGCAACTGACGCCTTTTTCGCGACCGTGCGAGACCGCCCGCAATTCGGCACACAGTCGGGACCAATGCTCGTCATCGACGGCAAACTCCATCCCGATTTCGAGGATGACGGTCCCTCCCGTGCCGTTCGCAACGGCGTCGGCATCGATCGCGAAGGGCGCGCCCATTTCGTGATCGCGGATGCACCGGTAAGCTTCGGGCGGATCGCACGCTTTTACCGGGATGAACTGAAGACTGAGCAGGCACTGCTTCTACTTTCGAACAATTCCGCGCTGTGGGACCCTGCGACCGGACGACTGGACAGCGGCCGCGCAGGACCGATCATCGTGGTGGAGACGAAACCATGACGCTGACCTACGAACGTACGCTCTATCCGGAAATCGAGCCCTACGAGACCGGTATGCTCGATGTCGGAGAGGGCCATTCGCTCTACTATGAACGTGTCGGCACACCTGGGGCCAAGCCGGCGGTTTTCCTCCATGGAGGACCGGGCGGAGGAATGAGCCCATCGCACCGCCGCCAATGGGATCCGGCGCTCTACGACGTGCTCCTGTTCGACCAGCGCGGCTGCGGCAGGTCGATGCCCTTTGCCGAAATCGAGAACAACGACACCCAGCGCATCGTCGCGGATATCGAACGCCTGCGCGAAATGTGCGGGCACGACAGCTGGCAGGTGTTCGGCGGCAGCTGGGGCGCAACGCTCGCCCTCGCCTATGCGCAGGCCCATCCGAACCGGGTCAGCGAGATCGTGCTGCGCGGCGTGTTCCTCGCCCGCCAGAAGGAAAAGAACTGGCTTTACCGCTACGGTGCGAGCGAGATCATGGCCGAGCAATGGGAACAGTTTACCGGTCTGATCCCGAAGGATGAGCGCGGCGACCTCGTGAAGGCCTATCATGATCGGCTGACCAGCGATGACGAGGAAACCCGCCTTGCCGCCGCACGTGAGTGGTCGCTTTGGGAAGGGACGGTCGCAACGCTGCTTCCCAACGAGGCGCTGCTGGAGGAATTCGCCGACCCATCGAAGGCGGTGCCCTTTGCCCGTATCTGCGCGCGATTCTTCCTCAACGACTTCTATCTGGAGGAAGGTCAGCTGCTGGCGAACATGGACCGCGTCCGGGACATTCCCGGCATCATCGTCCAGGGCCGCCACGACATCTGCACTCCGCCGACCAGCGCGTGGGAGGTCAAGAAGGCATGGCCGGGCGCCGATCTGTGGATCGTCCACGATGCCGGCCATTCCTCGGGCGAGCCGGGTATCATCGACGGACTCGTGCGTGCGACAGACAAGCTGGCAGGAAAGCAGCCATGACCACGCCCGACATCCTAGTCATCGACAATTACGACAGCTTCACCTTCAATCTAGTCCATTACCTGATGGAACTGGGCGCCGACGTGCGCGTGGAACGCAATGATGCGATCTCGGCGAGCGAGGCGCTGGCTACAGGTGCAAAGGGGTTCCTGATCTCGCCCGGGCCCTGCACCCCCGACGACGCAGGGGTAAGCCTCGATCTCGTCGCCGCCTGCGCGGACGCGAACGTACCCTTGCTCGGCGTCTGTCTCGGCCATCAGGCGATCGGACAGCATTTCGGCGGACGAGTCGTGCGCGGCGGGCTGATGCACGGCAAGACCAGTCCGGTAACTCATGACGCCAGCGGCGTGTTCGCTGGCCTCCCCTCTCCGTTCATAGCGACGCGCTATCACAGCCTGGAGGTTGTGGATGCGCCGGCCGTCCTCATCGCCAACGCCCATGCAGAAACGCCGGGCGGCGACCATGCATCGGTCATGGGCTTTCGCCATTCCGAATTGCCGATCCACGGGGTCCAGTTCCATCCCGAAAGCATCGCGACCGAGCACGGCCATGCCCTGCTTGCCAATTTCGCGAGGATCTGCGGAATCGAGGCGACCTTGCCGGAGCGGATCGCCTCATGAGCCTGCTGCCCGACATTTCCAGACCTCTTTCGGAGAACGAGGCCGAAACCGCTTTCGGTATCCTGCTGGACGGCAAGCCATCGGAAGACGAAATCGAGAGCTTCCTGATCGGACTCACCGAACGCGGCGAGACGTCAAACGAGATTGCGGGTGCCGCCCGGGCGCTGCGTGCGCGTCTGATCCCGATCGATGCGCCCGATGACGCGATCGACGTCTGCGGCACGGGCGGCGACGGGCACCACACGCTCAATGTATCGACCGCTGTCAGCCTGGTGGTCGCAGCCTGCGGCGTGCCGGTGGCCAAGCACGGCAACCGTGCGGCTTCATCCAAGGCGGGCGCGGCAGATACGCTCGAAGCTCTTGGCCTCGACATGGATGCAGCCGGACGCACGGCCGAAAAAACGCTGGCCGAACTCGGCATCTGCTTCCTCTTCGCAAAGAACCACCATCCCGCAATGGGACGCATTCAGCCCATCCGCAGAAAGATCGGGCGGCGAACGATCTTCAACCTGATGGGTCCGTTGTCCAATCCCGCGCGGGTCTCTAGCCAGCTGATCGGCATCGCCCGTCCGGCCTATGTTCCGATCTATGCGGGCGCGATGGCCAAGCTCGGCACGGGCCGTTCTCTGATCGTATCGGGTGATGAAGGTCTCGACGAGCTGTCCCTTGCCGGCGGAAACGAGGTCGCGGTCGTGACCGGGCACAATTTCGAGATGCAGCGTGCCGCGCCCGAGGATGCAGGCCTCCCCCGCACGCCGATCGAGGCGATCCGCGGCGACGATGCCATGCACAACGCGGCGGCCTTGAAGGCGCTCCTCATGGGCGCGCCCGGCCCATACCGCGACGCGGTGCTGTTCAACGCAGCCGGAGCCCTGCGCGTCGCAAAGCGCGGTCAGGATTGGCACGAGCGGGTCGCAATCGCTGCCGAAGCGCTTGATTCGGGCGCGGCGCATGGCCTGCTCGATCGCTGGATCGCCATGGCAGTGTGAAGTTTCCTCGGGCCTGAGAAACGCGATCGACACACGATTTTCCAAGCGCCTCTCGACTTCGCGGGGCGCGAACGGCAAAGGCTTCCTGCATGAACAAGCTCGAGGAAATCTGCGCGGCCAAGCGCGAGATCGTTGCAGCTCGCAAGAATGCGATCGCGCTTTCCGAACTCGAAACGGCCGCCTCGCGCGCCGCGCCGCCGCGCGGTTTCGAGACCGCCCTGCGAGAAGCGAGCGCCACGGGCTTCGGGCTCATCGCCGAGATCAAGCGCGCCAGCCCGTCCAAGGGCCTCATACGCGAGGATTTCAGGCCGGGCGACCATGCCCGCGACTACGAAGCGGGCGGCGCAGCCTGTCTCTCGGTCCTTACCGACGCGCCCTATTTCCAGGGCCATGAGGATTATCTCGTCGCTGCCCGGAGCGCCTCCGCGCTGCCGGTTCTGCGCAAGGATTTCATGGTCGATCCGTGGCAATGCATCGAGGCGCGCGCGATCGGGGCGGATGCAGTGCTGGTGATAGTCGCCGCGCTCGAGGACGGGCAGATGTCGCAAATCGAAGCCGCAGCTCTGGATCTCGGCATGGATGTGCTGGTCGAAGTGCACGACGAGCGCGAGTTGGAACGCGCGGCGAAGCATCTGAAATCGCGTCTCATCGGCGTCAACAATCGCGACCTGCGCAGTTTCGAGACCTCGCTCGCGGTGACCGAACGCCTCGCCCCGCTCGCGCCGCAGGATGCGCTGATCGTCGGCGAGAGCGGGATTGCCACCGCAGCTGATTGCGAACGGCTTGCCAGATCAGGTGTGCGCTGCTTTCTCGTGGGTGAAAGCCTGATGCGCGCGAGCGATATCGCCGCCGCCACACGCGAACTGCTCAGGGCCTGACACTTCCCCAAAAGCGCCACTGTTCCGGCTCGCCGCTTCGTGGCATTTTTCCATCCCTATCGCCTGATGCGATCGGGAGCGCTTGCTGCAAGCCGACGAGGGGAGCCGAAGATATGAGCGAAAACTCAAGCCGTCTCACGCATCTGGGAGATGACGGCGCAGCGCGGATGGTCGATGTGGGGGGCAAGCAGTCAAGCAATCGGGTCGCGGTGGCATCGGGCCGCATCGCGATGTCTGCTCAAGCTCTTGCAGCGATACGCGGGGGCGAGGCGCCCAAGGGCGATGTCCTCGCGGCCGCGCGCATCGCAGGCATCATGGCAGCCAAGCGCACGGGCGAGTTGATCCCGCTTTGCCACCCCCTTGCCCTCGATGCGATGACGGTCGAGTTCGACTTCGAGGAAAACGCGATCCGCGCTACCGGTACCGCTTCGCTGACCGGCAGGACCGGGGTCGAGATGGAAGCGATGGTCGCGGTCTCGGTCGCTTTGCTGACGATCTACGACATGGCGAAATCGATCGACAAGGCGATGGTCATTGGCGAGGTCCGCCTGCTCGAGAAGCAGGGCGGCAAGAGCGGCCACTGGCGTGCACCCGGGAGCGATTGATGAACGGCCCGCTTGCCCTGGAGGAAGCGCAGGAACGATTGCTTGCACTCGCTCCACCCGTTCGCATCGAGGAGGTGTCTGTCGACCAAGCGCACGGGCGAGTGCTCGCCGTCGACCTCCGGGCCGCGCGCACGCAGCCTCCGGCCGACCTTTCCGCGATGGATGGATATGCGCTGAGCGCCGACGCCGACGCTCACAGCGACAGCGGCAGCGGACCGTGGCGAATTGTCGGCGAGAGCCGCGCCGGGGTGCCGTTCGGCGGCGCGCTCGGCCCCGGAGAAGCGGTCCGCATCTCCACCGGTGCCCACATGCCCGAGGGTGCCGACCGGGTTCTGCTGCAGGAGGATGCGAGCGTTGAGGAGGCAACCTTGCGGGCCGGGGAAATTCCGCCGCCGGGACGTCATGTGAGGAAACGCGGCTTCGATTTTGAGGAAGGCGCGCAGGTGCTCTCGGCAGGCTCCATGCTCGGCCCGGCGCAGATCGCGCTCGCGATCGCCGCCGGCCATGCGAGTTGCATGGTCGCCGCCGTGCCGCGCATCGCGGTGCTCGACAGCGGAGACGAATTGGTGCGAGATCCAACGCGATGCGGGCCGGGCCAGATACCTGCCTCGAACGGCCCGATGCTCGCCGCACAGCTCGCTCCCCTCGGCGTGCGCGCGGCCCGGCTCGGTCCCGTCGCCGATGATATGGAAGCGCTCGCCCGGGCGCTGTCGCAGGCCGAGCAAGCCGATATCCTCGTTACCAGCGGCGGCGCCTCAGTCGGCGATCACGACCTACTTCAGGACGCTCTGAAACGCTGGGGGGCTGACATCGCATTCTGGAAGGTGGCGATCAAGCCGGGCAAGCCGCTGCTTGTCGCAACCCGTGACCGCCCGGATGCACCGCCGCAAGTGATCGTCGGGCTTCCCGGCAATCCCGTTTCGAGCTTCGTCACAGCGTTCCTGTTCGTCCTACCGCTGGTTCGCGCTGCGATGGGCGCTGCCGAGCCGCTGCCGCATTCCCTTTCGGTCCGCACGAGGGAAGACCTTCCGCCCGGCGGCAAACGCCGCGAATTCCTGCGCGCCGTCATGGAAGGGCAGCAGGTCCGGCGCTGCGCTACTCAGGATTCAAGCGCACTCATGGCTCTCGCCGGAGCGGATTGCCTGATCGACCGCCCCGCCGGGGCCGATCCGGTCGAGGCCGGAGAGGAAGTGTCGGTCTGGTCACTGCGAACCGGCTGAAAAGTCCAACTCTTGCGCGGTCAAGCGTCTTGACTTGCATTGCCGAGTTTCCTATTCGTTCCGCATTCGTTCACCTTTTCGGTGGCGAAAGCACGCGCAACGCACCAGTCAATCGGTGCCTCTTGCAGTTGCGTCTTTTCAGCATCCGCACCCATTGCGGATGCACCCGTGGGAGAATCCGCATGCTGACCGCAAAGCAGCACGAACTGATCCGCTTTATCCAGCAGAGGCTGGAAGAAACCGGCGTTTCGCCCAGTTTCGAGGAGATGAAGGAAGCGCTGGACCTCAAGAGCAAGTCGGGGGTTCACCGCCTGATTTCAGCGCTTGAGGAACGCGGCTTCATCCGCCGGTTGCCCAACCGTGCGCGCGCACTTGAAGTGATCCGACAGCCCGAAGATGCCGTGCCCGCCTCGCGCGGCGCTGCCGGGCTCGATGCGGCGAACGATGCAGTGGCCTCGGTTTCGCGCACGCTGCGCGACGCTCCGGAACCTGCCAATGACGTGATCGAGATCCCGCTCCATGGCCGGATCGCCGCGGGCGCCCCGATCGAGGCACTCGAGGGGCAGAACTCGCTCCCCGTACCCGCGGCCCTGCTCGGTCCGGGTGAACACTACGCGCTTGAAGTATCCGGCGATTCGATGATCGAGGCCGGCATCTTCGACGGCGATTTCGCGCTCGTAAAGCGAACCGACACGGCACGTGACGGGGAGATCGTGGTGGCGCTGGTGCGCGGCGAGGAAGCGACGTTGAAATACCTCCACAAGGATGGCGGGGCAGTCCGGCTCGATCCGGCCAATGCTGCATATGCACCGCAAGTCTACCGGTCCGAGGAAGTGCAGGTCCAGGGCAGGCTTGCCGGGTTGCTGCGACGCTATCACTAGGACCGGGAACTCCTGACACGGTGACATGGCGGTTTGCTGTTGCCCGCCAGAAGTCCCGCTGCTTCGTGAATGGCCGTGTTGGCAGGTGGCCAATCGGTCCCTGTTTCATGCAGCGTCCGCGTGCCGATTGTCGAAATCGGCACGCGGCTCTTCTTTGAAGCCTGCTTTGGGCGCCGGGAGCAAGGTGGTCAATCGCGCTCGCCGCGCCACCATCCGTGTTGGCCCTGCCCTTCGGCGACGCTCGTCATGCGGCCCTCATCAAGGTCGAGCGCAAGGCCGCCGCTTCGCAAAAGCAGCTTGCGGTCCGCCTTGAGCCAGGCGGGACGGCAGGAGCGTGGCAGAAACCTGTCGGCCACAACGATATCGGCCTGTGCGCAGGCCGCGGCGAGCCTGCGCTCCTCGATCCGGTCGCGATTGCGGGCCATCATGAGAGTCCAGGTCCGCCCGCCGCGCTCGATCCCGATCACGCAGAACGACCGGGAACATCGCGCGCCGGGCCACTCGGCAAGGGGGATCGGTTCGGCGGTGACGCTGGCGAGTTCAAGCAGGTTGTCGCGGCTGTAGGACGAGCGGGTATCCCGTAGGGAAAGCAGTCGGCGTTCCCCTTCCGGCGTTACCATGGTGATGCCGACATGACGGCCTTCGCGGCCGATGAGGATGTCCGGAATGGGGGTCGCGATCAGCATGACAGTGGCGAGCGCAGCAGGCGCGAGGCCCAGCAGCCGCGCCCGCCCGGTCCACAATGCGAGCCACAAGCCGCCGGCGGTGAAAAGTGCGATCGTCAGCCCGTCCATCTGCGGCATCAGCTTGACAGCGCCGGGCTGGCTTGCGGTGAAATGGGCAATGGCGAGGAGAAGGTCGAGCGATGCCTCCACCAGGTACCAGACTGGCGCTCCGAGACCGGCGAGATCGAGCAGGAGCGCCAGCGCGATCAGAGGCATCGATACGAATGTAACGAGCGGGATGGCGATCACATTGGCGATTGCGCCGTACAATCCTGCCCTGTGGAAATGATAGAGGACGATCGGCATCAGTGCGATTTCGATCACCAGGCCGGTGATGAACAGCATCGCGACGCGCCTTCCGGTGTGCTGCCACCATGGCTCCTCGCGCGGGGCGAGGAAGGCCCTTATCGGCTGCGAAGTGTGTAAGGCGACGATTGCGAGCACGGCGCAGAAGCTCATCTGGAAACTCGGTCCGATTACGCTCTCAGGCCACAGCAGCATGACGACGAGAGCGGCCGCGGCGACCATTCGCAGCGAAAGCGCATCGCGGCCCATTGCCAGCGCGATCAGGACCAGCAATGCGGCGACACAGCTTCGCACGGTGGGAACCTGGGCCCCCGTCAGCAAGGTGTAGGCGACGCCGGCCAGCGCGCCTGCACCTGCTGCAAGGACCGGCAGGCGGGCGCGCAGGGCTATCGCCGGAAACAGCGCGAGCAGCTTCAGCGCGGCGAGATAGGCGGCTGCGATCACCGCGCTGACATGCAACCCGCTGATGGTGTCGCGCGACAATCAGGATGAGAAAGCGCGACAATCAAGATGAGAATCCGGTGTGGGGGAACCGGCGCAGGGCGTAGCCCGTAGCCGGTTCCCCCACACCGGGGCGCCCTTTGCTGGGCTGCCGAGATGATCGCGGTGTCAGGTATGGTTGGGTTTTCCTTCTGCGGAGGACCTGCCGTGTGCCTGGCCGTCACATAACCGATCATCAGATGAGGCT
Organism: Erythrobacter litoralis; assembly: GCF_001719165.1. Lineage (NCBI taxonomy): Bacteria > Pseudomonadati > Pseudomonadota > Alphaproteobacteria > Sphingomonadales > Erythrobacteraceae > Erythrobacter > Erythrobacter litoralis. Next base: position 1,561,311 of record NZ_CP017057.1, on the reverse strand, counting down.
GTTCATGACATTGAGGAAAGATCACTCGGTAGCGCAGGCTGCGGTGAAGGCCGGGATGAGTCCCGCGACGGGCTATCGGCTGTTGCAGGATCCGCAGCGGCCGTTGCAGACGAAAGCGCCGCGCGGGCGGCGGCGTCCCGATCCGCTGGCAGGATACTTTGACGAGGAGGTCGTGCCGTTGCTGGAAGCAGCGCCCGGGCTTCGTCCGATCGCGATCTTCGAGGAGCTGCGCCGCCGGCATGGCAGCCTGCCGTTTGCGCGCCGGACGCTCGAGCGACGGATCAGGGCCTGGCGTGCGCTGCATGGGCCCGAACGCGAGGTCATCTTCCGGCAGTTGCATGAGCCTGGCAGACTTGGCCTGTCGGACTTTACCGATATGGGCGATTTTGATGTCACGGTCGCCGGCGTGCCGCTTGAGCACATGCTCTATCACTTCCGGCTGACCTATGGCGGGTTCGAGCACTGCCATGTGATCCTGGGCGGCGAGAGCTTTGTTGCCTTGGCCGAGGGGCTGCAGAATGCCTTGTGGTCAGCGGGCGGCGCACCGCGGCTTCACCGGACGGACAGCCTGTCGGCGGCGTTCCGCAATCTTGCTGCTGATGCCCGGGCTGATCTGACCACGCGATATGATGCGCTGTGCCAGCATTACGGGATGGAGCCGACCCGCAACAACACAGGGGTGGCCCATGAGAACGGTTCGATCGAGAGCTCTCATGGCCATATCAAGGCTGCGGTGAGGGATGCCTTGCTGCTGAGGGGAAGCAGCGACTTTGCCGATCTGGCGGCGTATCGCTGCTTCATCGATGAGGTCGTGACCGCGCGCAACCGGCGTCATGCTCCCTCGATCGATGCCGAGCGCCGCACCTTGCAGCCGCTGCCTGACACGCGCACGAGTGATTACGAGGAGGTGCTGGTCGCGGTCACCTCATCGGGCGGCTTCACCTTGCGCAAGGTGTTCTACACCGTGCCCTCGCGGCTGATCGGACACAAGCTGCGCGCGCGGCTTTACGATGACCGGATCGACCTGTTCCTGGGCGGCACCCAGCTGATGACCCTGGTGCGCGGCCGCGCTGGCGACAATGGCAAGCATGGTCATATCGTCGATTACCGGCATGTGATCCACTCGCTCAGGCGCAAGCCGATGGCGCTCATGGGGCTGGTCTATCGCGACAGCCTGTTCCCCCGCGAAGCCTACCGGCGGATGTTCGAGCATCTGCTGGAGCAAGAAGGCGAGCGCTCGGCTTGCAGGATCACCGTTGATCTGCTGGCCATGGCGCACGAGCGGGCCTGCGAGGCTGAACTTGCCGGACTGCTCGAAGCCGATCTTGCCGCGCGACGATGCCCTGACATCGGCGCCCTGCGAAGCCGGTTCTCCCCCGATCCCGCTCAGCTGCCCGCGGTCACGGTCAAGCTCGGCGGGCTTGCATCCTATGACAGCCTGATCGGATGGGGAGAGGCGGCATGAGCACAGGTCCGATGATCGATGCCCAGCGCCTCAGCCTGATGCTGAACGAGCTGCGCTTGCCGGCAATCAAGCATATCTGGGGCGACTTTGCCGCGCGCGCAGACAAGGAAGGCTGGCCTGCGGCCCGGCTTCTGGCCGCGCTCGCCGAGCATGAGATCGCCGAACGGGATCGGCGGCGGACCGAGCGGCATCTGGCCGAAGCCAAGCTCCCTGCCGGAAAGACCCTCGATACCTTCGCGTTCGATGCCGTGCCAATGGTCTCCAAGGCGCAGGTCATGGCGATGTGCGCCGGCGACGGATGGCTCGAGCAGGGTGCCAACCTCATCCTGTTCGGCCCTCCTGGTGGCGGCAAGACCCATCTGGCCGCTGCCATCGGCCTCGCGCTGGTCGAGAATGGTTGGCGCGTCCTGTTCACGCGCACGTCCGATCTGGTGCAGCGGCTCCAGATCGCCCGGCGCGAACTGGCGCTCGAATCCGCGCTGGCAAAGCTCGACAAGTATCATCTGCTGGTGCTCGACGACTTCGCTTACGTCAGCCGGGACCAGGCCGAAACCTCGGTCCTGTTCGAACTGATCAGCGCCCGCTACGAACGTCGCTCGCTGCTGATCACCGCCAACCAGCCCTTCGGCGACTGGAACAGTGTCTTCCCGGATCCGGCCATGACGCTCGCCGCGGTGGATCGTCTGGTCCATCACGCAACAATCTTCGAGATGAACGTCGAAAGCTACCGGCGACGAACCGCCGAAGCGCGTCGCTCAGGCCCAGGCCGACCAGCGACCTACACGACGCCCAAGGTCCTCGAAGCCGTCCGCGACAATCAGGACGACAAATAGCCCTTGCCAGCGACAATCAGAATGCGCACAAACTGTCGCGCCGCGACAATCAACTTCTCATCCTGATCGTCGCGCAACTCTCACCTTGAATGTCGCGCTACATGATGGACAGGAGGTGCGTGAGGCCGGCATCGCGCATGGCTTCGTCGTCGGTCTTTGCGATCGCCCCGCGATCGCCGCTGGCGAATGCAGCGGCAATGGTGCCTGCCGATCCATCCACCCGCGCCCGCACATGCCGGGAAAGCCCACGCTGCACGGGGGCTATGCCCAGATCGCGCGCAGCAGGCTATACGATCTCGAGATCCCCGATCAGCCTTCCGGTCGCAGCGAGGCCCCGAAACCAGGCGGTGCGGGCGAAATCGTAGGCCCCGGGCAGCATCGGGCTGGCCGGAGGCATGAGCCGAACCCGCATTCGCACCACCGCCCCTTCCGCGGCGGCCCCCTCGCCCGCTTCGGCCCCCGCTTCTGCGAGCGCATCGAGCGGGACGTTGACGCGGATCTTGCGGCTCTCGCCTGTGGCGGCATCGCGGACCGCCAGGGTCAGGCGGACCCGCTCGTCGGAGGGCTGGTCCTCGCGATCGAGGACATAACCCTGCACGCGCTCGATCAGCGGGCGTTCGATCGGCTCGGCCCCGATGATTTCCGAGCGGGCCCAGATCACGGTCATGCCTGCGGCAAAGACGATGCCGAGCGCGATCATGGCGCGGCGCAGATGACCTCTCTCGTCGGCAATTGCCGATCCGCTCGGCCAGATCGCCAGCGCCGCAAGGGCAACGAGCAGGCTTGAACCGATGGCGGCGATCCATTGCCAGGGCCCAGGCAACGAGAACCAGGTGAGAATGCCGCAGGCAAAGGCCACCGCAAGCCACGGCGCACGGTCGAAACCGGCCTCCGCCAGGAACCTTTCGGCCTGCGAAAGGGCTATTCCGAACCATCCTGCGTTGCCACCGGTGCTGGACAAGCCGGGATGCGTTTGCCAAGGGCGCGCGGGAGAGTTTCCGGCGGCAGCCACGGCAGCATCGCTGCCATCGGCACCGTCCCCAATCGGTATGATCGGCGTGTTGCCCATCGGCCACCTCCCCCCAGGGTCCAGGCCAGTCGGATGACGCCGTATTGAAAAGGAATTCGGACCCCATGGCAAGCGAAAGCATCGCGCCCGTCATTACCCGCTTCGCCCCGTCGCCGACCGGCTTCCTCCATATCGGCGGTGCCCGTACCGCGCTGTTCAACTGGCTTTATGCGCGCCATCATGGTGGCAAGGCCCTGCTCAGGATCGAGGACACCGACAAGAAGCGCTCGACGCAGGAGGCGATCGACAAGATCCTGGAGGGTCTCGAATGGCTGGGCCTCGACTATGATGAGGAGCCCGTATTCCAGTCCGAGCGGGCCGAGCGTCATGCCGAGGTGGCACTCAAGCTGCTTGAGGCCGGCCATGCCTACAAGTGCTTCGCCACGCCCGAGGAACTTGAGGAAATGCGCGCCGAACAGCGCGCGCAGAAGAAGCCGATGCGCTACGACGGCCGCTGGCGCGACCGCGACCCTTCGGAGGCCCCGCAGGGTGCGCCCTACACGATCCGTCTCAAGACCCCGATCGCTGGTGTCATGACGATCGAGGACAAGGTCCAGGGCCGCGTCTCGGTCGCCAACGAGGAGATCGACGACTACATCATCCTGCGCGCCGACGGGACGCCGACCTACATGCTCGCCGTGGTGGTCGACGACCACGACATGGGCGTCACCCATGTCATCCGCGGCGACGACCATCTCAACAACGCCTTTCGCCAGCTGCCGATCTATGGCGCGATGCAGGAAATCGAGGGCGGCTGGGAGGATCCGGTCTATGCCCACATCCCGCTGATCCACGGGTCCGACGGAGCGAAGATGTCGAAGCGCCACGGCGCAGTCGGGGTGGCGAGTTATCGCGACGAACTCGGCATCCTACCCGATGCGATGTTCAACTACCTGCTGCGGCTCGGCTGGGGGTACGGCGACCGCGAGGAAATCAGCCGCGCCGAAGCGATCGAGCTGTTCGACCTGTCCGGTGTCGGCAAGAGTCCTTCGCGCTTCGACCTCAAGAAGCTGGAGAATCTCAACGGACATTACATCCGCGAGGCAGACGATGCGATGCTGGCCGATCTGGTCCTGCCGCGCCTGCCCGAAGGCGCTGACCGGGCGCTGCTCGTCGAGGCCATGTCAGTCCTTAAAGTGCGTGCGAGGAACCTGAACGAAATATCTGAAGGTGCAGGGTTTCTCTTCGCCACCCGGCCGCTTGAGATGACGGAGAAAGCGTCAAGCCTTCTGGATGATGAGGCACGTGCGCGGCTTGCACTGGTTTCCCGTGCTTTGGCGCAGGAAAATCACTGGACAAGCGAGGCTCTCGAAGCCACTACGAAGGCGCTTGCGGAGGAACTGGGATTGGGCCTCGGCAAGCTTGCGCAACCGATGCGCGCCGCACTCACCGGGACGACGACCTCGCCCGGTATTTTCGATGTTCTGGTCCTCTTGGGACGGGAAGAAGCCCTTGCACGGCTCGACGCGCAGGCGGCCTGACAGTCGCCGCAGCGCGAAGGCGCGAAGGGGCAAAGGATAGAGCAGGAGACACATCTTGGCAGACAAGCACGCGACACTCGAGCTTGGCGGCGAAACCCACGAATTTCCCGTCCTCAGCGGCAGCACCGGACCGGATGTCGTCGACATCCGCAAGCTGTACGGGTCGACCGGCCATTTCACCTTCGATCCGGGCTACAAGTCGACCGCCAGCTGCGAAAGCGCACTGACCTACATTGACGGCAATGAAGGCGTTCTGCTGCACCGCGGGTATCCGATCGGCCAGCTGGCCGAACATTCCTCCTTCATGGAGGTCGCCTATCTCCTGCTGAACGGCGAGCTTCCGAGCAGTGAGGAATTCGACGACTTCAATTACACCATCACCCGTCACACGATGCTGCACGAGCAGCTGCGCCAGTTCTACCAGGGCTTCCGCCGCGACGCGCACCCGATGGCGATCATGTGCGGCGTCGTCGGCGCGCTGTCGGCGTTCTACCATGACAGCACGGACATCTCGGACCCCGAGCACCGCAAGATCTCATCGCACCGCCTGATCGCCAAGATGCCGACGATCGCTGCGATGGCCTACAAGTACGCCGTCGGCCAGCCCTTCATGCAGCCGGACAACAACCTCAGCTATACCGGCAACTTCCTGCGCATGACCTTCGGCGTTCCGGCCGAGGAATACGAGGTCATTCCGGCGGTGGAAAAGGCGATGGACCGGATCTTCATCCTCCATGCCGACCATGAACAGAACGCCTCGACCTCGACCGTGCGTCTCGCCGGTTCGTCGGGCGCGAACCCGTTCGCCTGCATCGCCGCCGGCATCGCCTGCCTGTGGGGTCCGGCGCATGGCGGCGCGAACGAAGCCGCGCTCAACATGCTGCGCGAGATCGGTACGCCGGACAAGATCCCGCACTATATCGAGCGCGCCAAGGACAAGAACGACCCGTTCCGCCTGATGGGCTTCGGTCACCGCGTCTACAAGAATTACGACCCGCGCGCGACCGTCATGCAGAAGACCGTGCGCGAAGTGTTCGAGGCGCTGAACGTGCAAGACCCCGTGTTCGAAACCGCGCTCCGGCTCGAGGAAATCGCTCTCAGCGACGACTACTTCAAGGAAAAGAAGCTGTTCCCGAACGTGGACTTTTATTCCGGTATCATCCTGTCGGCGATCGGTTTCCCGACCACCAGGTTTACCGCGCTCTTCGCCCTCGCTCGCACGGTTGGCTGGGTCGCACAGTGGAACGAGATGATTTCCGATCCCGCCCAGGTTATCGGCCGCCCGCGCCAGCTGTACACCGGCCCGACAGAGCGCGATTACGTGCCACTCGACAAGCGCTAGGCGCTTACCGGTAAGGCACGATGGGGCGGTCCTTTCTGGTGCTTGCTGTGCAGGTGCTGGGGGCCGCCCTTGCCTTTTCGGGCGCGTTCTGGGCGCTACAGGGACTTGGAATTGTCATGTGGCCGCCGGGCAGCTTCATGCTCGCACAGCGCGAATGGGCGCTCTATGGCGGCATTGCAGCAGTGATCGGAGCGCTGTTAATCTGGGCGGGAAGCCGGATCGGCCGACGCTAGGCAGGCTTTCCGGCAGGATAGGCGGGAAGGTCGAGCCGAAAGACCGCACCACCCACTTCGGCCCCGCTCTCAGGTCCGGATACCGTAAGATCGCCGCCCATTGCCCGGGCAAGTCGGCGCGAAATGTAAAGTCCCAGTCCGGAACCGCCATCATTGTCGCGCCCAAGGCGCTCGAACTTGTCGAAGATGCGAGTTGCCTGCTGCTCGGTTACGCCCGGTCCCTCGTCGGAGACCGTGACGGCAACACGGTGCTGCCCTTCCTCGCCCTCAGCCCGGTGCGTGCGCACCGTCACGCGGCTCCCGGCAGGCGAATAGGCGATCGCATTGCCGATCACATTCATCAGGACCTGCAGCACCCGCCGGAACTCTGCCGTTGCAAGGCAATCGTCGCCTTCCCCCGGCAGGTCGAGGACGATATCGCGGCCCTGCGCCCGCACGCCCAGGATCCCTGCGGCCCGGCGCGCCGCATCGGCGAGATCGACCTTTTCCCGCGCGGTCGAGAAGCCAGGCGCCTCGACCACCTCGAGATCGGCGAGATCATCGAGCATGCCCGACAGGTGCTGGCCCGCTGCGGCTATGGTGCCGGCATATTCGGTGTATTCCTCGCGCAAGGGCCCCGCGAGGCGGGCGCGGATCGTCTCGGCATTGGCGATGATGCGCGCGATCGGCTGGCGCAGGACCGGGGTCAGCGCGCTGCCGATGAGTCTGCTGTGCCCAGAAGCCGCTTGCTTCTCCTCGTCCCCGTGTCCGAGCGATTCGGCCAGCGGCTCTTCGGGGACAAGCAGCCACTCGAACCCGGCCGGTGCAGTGCTCACGGAGCCCAGCGGGAGCAGTCGGATGCGCCAAGACCGCTGTGATCCGGGCAGAAGACAGTGCGCTCCGTCCAGCAGGCGCCAGTGGAGCGGTTGGCGGTGCGCGATACCCTGGAGCGTCACGTAATCGGTCCACACCCGGCCCGGCTCGCGCGCGATCGCCTGTTCGAGCTCTTGCGCATCGGGAGCACCGGCATTCACGAGCTGCACCCGCTGTCGCGCATCGAGCCGCCCACTCGCCTCCGCGCTTGCCCGGTCGATCGCATCGAGTTGCTCGGCGAATTCGCCGGCCCCGGCGAGCGTGCGCGGATGGCGCTGCCAGTTCTCCACCAGCACCTCGCATCCTGCCCCCTCGCTATCGGGTCGGGGTTGAATGCGCACGAAGCCGGTCACCAGTTCTTCGCCGTCGTGGGCGCCGAATTCGCGCGCGATGCGAAGCCCCATACCGCGCGCCTGCCGTACGAGTTCGAGCAATTCGGGAACCGCGAGCATACCCGGGATCCTGCCACCGCAAGCGATCTGAAGCTCAGCAAGCGGCTCGTCCGCATTGACCAGACGATCGTCCGCATCGGTCAGCCCGCGCGCTGCGAGCAAGGTATCGCCCCGCTCGATCATCGTTCGATGTCCATGACGCGCGCTTCGGACTGGGCCAGGATCGCCTGCGCCCGATCAGGCGCCAGTTTTCCGATCACCTCGGGGACGCTGATACCGGGTTCGAGCACAAGAAACTGCCTTTCGATCGCCGCCGCATCCATTCCGGCCGCGCGAAAGGCAAGCGCGAGCCGCGCGGCCTGGCTCTCGTGGCAGGCAATGACCGCATTGTCCCGCGGCTGGCGGGTCCGTGAGGCCAGTGCAGTGGCGAACAGGGCAAGGCCCGCATGTTCGAGCTCGAGCGCTGCGACCGCTCCATTTCCCATAGCCGACACGAGCCGCGCGAGAAGCCCGCCGCGGCTCGCACCTTCGTCATAGGAGCGCTTGAGGCGGTCGACTGCCCCTCTGGGCACGTCTTCACCGTTGCTTTCGCTGGCGGCATTCTGCCAGCATTCGATCACACTCAGGAAAAGTTCGGCGGGAAGTTCTGCCAGTGGCATGTCCATGCGGCGCTGGCTCTGGATGAAGCGGGACTGGGCGGCGAGGGTCGCCATCGCCAGTTCGGCGGTCGCGGGCTTTTCCGAGGCGATCAGTTCCTGCAAAAGCGGGCTCAGTACCGGATCGACCGACGCGCGTCGTTCAAGCCGTTCCGCAAGGTGGCTCTCCATCGCGAGGACATAGGAATGGCCAAGCACGACATGATCCGATGCAAGCCATGCCGCGAGCGCATCGACGTCTTCGGGTGGGTCGGCACTGCCGCGGGCGGCGTCCCCCATTCTTTCAGCCCGCTCGGCTGCGAGCAATTGCCGCGCAAGATGCTCTAGCATACCCCGCACCCGCGCGACGATCGCATCGGTGACCATCGCGTTGCCCGGGCTAGCGAGCATATGCGCGAGCACCGGGGCGACGCCGCGAAGCGAACGGTCCCCGCGTGCGAGTTCCTCCCTGAGGAGGCCCTCGACGCTGGTGAGATCCCCGGAAATGCTCGTTGCAGGCTGCGCCATATTTTGCCGCTTACAGGGGTATAGTTAAGTCTGCGTTAGCTCAATCGCGCCCGGAGCGCAGCAGCAATTGCGTGAGCGCGGCGAGCCCGACCAAGGCGATGACCGGCCCGAGCAGGCCGAAACTGCCAGCGAGCGCAAAGATCGCGAGTTGCACAGTGCGGTCCTGCCAGAAGGCCCGCGCGAGCGGACCGGAGATACCCGCCGCAAGCCTCGAGAGCCCGATTGCAAAAGGACCCAGCGCAGCCGCGCCAAGGCTGGAAATCGATCCGTCGCCGGACGAGATCACTGCGCCGATAAGGGCAACACTTGCAAGACCATCGAGCAAGGCATCTTGTCCGGCGTGAGATATCGCGCGTTTCCGCTCACCCGCGAGCTCGCGCGCCAGCTTCGACGCTTCATCCGACCATGCTGCGGCGAAGGCCCCCGCCGATGCCAACGCAAGGCCCGTCGCGCCCCAACCGAGCAAGGCCAGTCCTGCCCCCAGAACCATGAGAAGCGCCGCCAATCCGGCTCCGGCAAGCGGACCGATGGCGAGTCCTCTTGGCGCGATGCGCCGGGCGATCTCCTGCGCCAGCGCGCGCCCGGGTCCACTCCAGGGGGTCTCGTCCAGAGTACGGTCGATCAGCACCTGTTCGCGCGCCTCCAGCACCTCGCTCGAGGTCGCGAGCAGCCAATCGCCCTCCGCCAGCGCTTCGACACCGATCTCGCGGCACGGCGTGCCCGCCTGCAGGGCTAGGCGCAGGAGAAGCGAAACGGTCGAACCATCTCCGGGCAGATCCGCAAGTTGTTGCACTGGTGCCGCTCGCATCACTATCAGCCCTGCCCAGCTGCGTTCGCGGTCTATCCGTTCGAAAGCCTGCGGACAGCTTTGCGCCAGCGGGTGACTGGCGGCGATGGTCGCGACACCCTTCAGCAGAGCTCCATCCTGGCAAGCAACGGCTTCGATGGCGCCGCGCTCGGCGATCAGCCCGTCGAGCATCACGACCAGTTCATCCTCGGCCTTGATCAGGCCGGGCAATTGCAGTCCTGAGCGCACCGCATGGAATTCGCCGCCATCGGCTTCGACAGCGCGCTGGAGAGCGATGATCTCCTCGCCCAACCTGCGGATCAGGCAAACGACCTTTTCGCAACCCAGCGAGCGCACCGCCTCGCACTGCCAGGCAAGCACGCTCCGCCCGCCGAGCGCCAGTTCAGCGCGCAAGCCGCCTTCTTCGCTTTCATCGAGAGCTGCCAGAAGGGCTGTGCGAACCATGATGTCCCCGGACCGTGAAGGGACCTCGCTACGCCCCTGTCCCGCCCCGCTTCAAGCGCGCGGCGTGCGGTTCGTCGCGATTATGGACAGATCAGGCGTCGGAGCGACCCGAAAATCTGGCGATCACCTTGTCGATTTCGCGGATAGCAGCAGGATCGCCCGGTGCCGACGCAAGCGCGTTCTCGGCTGCTCCCAGCAAGTCCTGAGCATGGAAGCTCGCTGCCAGCCCCTTGAGACGCATCGCGGCGACATTCCAGTTTCCATCGCAGCGCGAACGCCGCAGCAGGTCGAGCTGGCGCGCGGCGCTGTCGAGAAAGGCCTTGCGCAGTTCCCCCATCAGCGCGGAATCATCTCCCGCTGCCGCCGCGATCGTCGCATCCAGGGCACCGCTTTCATACGCCATGCCCCCTCTTATCCGCGATGGAGTTAAAGCGGGGTTTATCATGTCACCGGGTATGGTATTGATTGTCTATGTCGGGTGGTCATCATATCAGAGCGATCGGCCGGGGCGCAGGCCCGCAGGAACCGAACGATGCGGCGCAAAAGTCTCTCCCTTCCGAGAGCAAGGGCGAAGAAGACACGGCCTTGCCCACAGAAGATGAGAACGACGATAGCTGGGCACAGCCGGAAGAGGACGACGGCATTGCCGCTTCGCCGCCTGTCCGTTTTGGCTGGGTCGGCCCGCTGCTCGCCGGCCTGGCTGTTTTTGGGTGGAGCGCCTTTTACGGCTGGGCCCTAAGAGACGAACTCTCGACCGCCGCCTCCGCCCCGCCCACCGAATGGACCCGCTGGATCATCGACTGGTCGGTTCCGGTGCTTCTCATCGGCGTCGCCTATCTCATCGCAATGCGCAATTCGCGGGCCGAAGCGAAACGCTTCGCCAGCTCCGCCGCGATGCTCAGCCGTGAGAGCGCCCAGCTCGAAGAGAGGCTTGGGGTCGTCAATCGCGAACTCAGCCTGGCTCGCGAATTTCTGGCCGCGCAATCGCGTGAGCTGGAATCGCTAGGCCGTATCGCAAGCGAACGGATTTCGAGCCACGCGGGCGAGCTGCAGCAGCTGATCACCGACAATGGAGCGCAGGTCGAAGCGATCGGCTCGGCCAGCGAGACCGCGCTTGCCAATATGAATCGGCTCCGTGACGACCTCCCGGTCATCGCCAATTCGGCGCGCGATGTATCAAACCAGGTCGGCAATGCAGGGCGAACCGCACAGGCGCAGCTCGACGCGCTCGTCGGCGGTTTCGAAAGGCTCAACCAGTTCGGTTCGGCAAGCGCCAGCCAGGTCGCGGCACTCGGCAAGAAGGTCGGGGAAACACTGGCAGACTTCGAGGAACAGCTTTCGGCAATCGAACAGCTGGCCGCCGGCCGCTTCGCGGCGCTGAGCGAGGAAGCGGGATCCTATCGCGAAACGCTTGAGGAAACCGAAGGCAGGGCGCTCGCTGCATTGCGTGAGCGTGTCGCCGCGCTGCGCGAGGAAACCGAGACCGCATCGGCAAGTCTGCGCGATGGCGAGGACGCGGCCCTGACGCGGCTGCGCGAGGCGAAAGAGCGTCTGCATGATGAGATCGCGGAGACCATCGCCACCGTCGAAGGGCTCGACAGGCAGGCGATGGAAGCCGCGCGCCAACGGCTCAAGGAACTGCACGAGGAAGCCGGGCGCTTCGACGACCGGCTCGAAATCCGTGACCGGCGTTTCATGGAAGAAATGCGGCGCCGGCAGGACGAATTCGAGACCCGCGAATCGCAGGCCAGCGAAGTGCTTGCCCAGCGGCTTGCCGATCTTGATGAAGCCATCGCACAGCGCCGCGAAGCGCAGGTGGAAGAAACCGAGAAACTCGTCGCCCATGGTCGTGACATGACGGCCGAGGTGGAGCGGCTCGGCAACCTGATCGGCGAGATCGCCCAGCAATCGCAGACCACCCGTGAGACCCTCGGCAGTGGTATCGGTGCGCTTGGCCAGCAATTGGCCGAACGTCGGCGCGAACTCGCCGAAACCGAAAAAACAGCTCGCCGAGTTGACCGATGCGGGGATTCGCCTGCTCGAAATCATCCAGTCCGGCGCGCGCCACGCACGCGAGGACCTGCCCGAGGCGATCGAAGTCGCGACCGGTGGCCTCGCCTCGGTCGAGCAGCGTGCCGAAGCGATCGGTGATCTGATGCTGTCCGCCAAGGGACATGGAAGCGAACTGTCGGACTATCTCGTGAAGACCCAGGGCGAGATCGACGCGGCCGAAGCTTCCATCGGGCAGCTGGCCGAGAAACTGGCGGAACAGTCGGAAGACACGCTTGCGCGGCTCGGCGGCCTGCGCGGCGGATTTGAGCGACTGGTCGAAGAGAGTGGCCGCCTCGGAGGCGAGAGCCAGGATCGGCTTCGCACCAGCCTCGACGAACTTCGCACCGCGACCGAGGCGGCATTCCGAACCCTCGATGAGGGTGCCCGTGAGCGGCTCGAACAGCTCGCCAGGGAAATGGGCGAACAGGCTGTCACCGCGCTCGAGCGCAGTCTGCGCAGCGAAAGCTCCGAGACGATCAGCAGGATCGAGCAGGCCGCGGCCCATGCTTCCGGCGTCGGGCGCGAGGCTGCGGCGCAGCTGCGCGACCAGCTCGCCCGGGTCAACGAGCTCGCAGGCAATCTGGAACAGCGGGTCGCCCGTGCGCGCGAACTGGCCGAGGAGAAGGTCAACAACGATTTCGCGCGGCGCATGGCGCTGATTACCGACAGCCTCAATTCAGCGTCGATCGACATTGCCTCGGCGCTGTCGACCGAAGTGACCGATTCCTCGTGGGACGCCTATCTCAAGGGCGATCGCGGCATTTTCACTCGCCGCGCTGTGCGCCTGATCGATGGGGGCGAGGCAAGACGCATCACCGAACTCTATCAGACAGATGAGGATTTCAAGGCAGCGGTCGCGCGCTACATCCACGATTTCGAAGCGATGTTACGAGCAATGCTCTCGACCCGGGACGGCAATGCGTTGGGGGTCACGGTGCTTGGGTCGGATGCCGGCAAACTCTACGTCGTGCTCGCCCAGGCGATAGAGCGCTTCCGCGATTAGCGCTGCAGGTCGGCGGGTGGCTCAGGCATCAGATCGATGTCCTCCGCAGTGATCCAGCCCTGCTCGTAATTGAGGACATAGATACCCGTCAGAACCGCAGCCAGCGCCGTCGCGCGCAATGCGAGCCGGCGGGGACGGAAATTGACCGGGGCGCTCTCAGCCTGGCCCGGCACCCGTTCCGCGCCTTCTTCCTCGGCGGTGCGCACGCCGAAAGGCAGCATCACGAAAGCAGTCGCGATCCAGACCAGGAAATAGATCGCGAGGATTGAGGTCCATTCCATCGCGCTCAGGCCCCCGGCATGAGCACGCGGACCTGCGGCTTCTTGCCCGACCAGCGTTGCGCGGCCCGGCGAGCGGCAAGACGCGCGGCTTCGTGGATTGCCGCGAGATCGCGCGCATCCTTGCCCTTGAGCCTGCCGACGGCCTTCAGGATATCTTCCTGCGCCTCGGCTACGAAATCCGCCATGTCTTCGTCGAGCGGCAGGCCGATCGCCTCGATCAGCGGGGTTTCGCCAGGGACGAGGACGACGATCAGCACCCCTTCATGCGCAATCCGGCGACGCATGACGACCGCGTCGCCATCTGACGGAGCGATGATGTCACCGTCGAGAACGAGGCGACCGTTGCGCACCTGGGCGAGCCGGCCCGGGTCACCCGGCGCAAGACGAACGATGTCGCCATTCGACTGCACGACCGCTTTCGGGATCTGGCATTCCTTCCCGAGCCGCGCCTGCTCGACCATATGCTTCATCTCGCCGTGGACCGGGACCAGCACGTGCGGGCGGAGCCATGAATAGAGCGCTTCGAGTTCGGGGCGCCCCGGGTGGCCCGAGACGTGGATGAGGCTCTGCCGGTCTGTCACCATCGTGATCCCGCGCGCGGCGAGCTGGTTCTGGACCTTGCCGATCGCGATCTCGTTGCCGGGGATCTGGCGCGAGGAGAACAATACGACGTCCCCACTTGCGAGTTCGAGCGGGTGGTTACCTTCGGCGATCCGCGACAGAGCCGCGCGAGGTTCACCCTGCCCGCCGGTCGCAAGGATGAGCACTTCGCCCCTCGGCAGGCCCATCGCGGTGTCGAAATCGACCGTTTCCGGAAAGTCCTCGAGATAGCCGTTGTCCTGCGCAACCTCGATGATCCGGTCGAGCGAACGGCCCGCGACGCAGACCCGCCGCCCGGTCTCGCGCGCGACCTCGCCGAGGGTCTGGAGCCGGGCGACGTTGCTCGCGAAAGTGGTGACCAGAACGCGCTTGCCGGAATGGCGCGCGACCTCCTCCATAAGTGCCTTGTGCACCGCGCCTTCGGAGCCCGAAGGGTTCGGGTTGAAGACATTGGTCGAATCGCAAACGAGCGCGAGCACGCCTTCCTCACCGATCGCGCGCAATTCCGCCTCGGTCGTTGGCTCGCCGATGATCGGGTCCTCGTCCAGTTTCCAGTCCCCGGTGTGGAAGACACGGCCATGCGGGGTGTCGATCAGCAGCGCGTTGCCTTCGGCGATCGAATGGGCGAGCGGGAGATAGGTGATCTTGAAAGGCCCGAGCTCGATCTGCCCGTGATCTTCCTCGATGATGTTGATTTCGACTTCTCCGAGCAAGCCCGCTTCCTCAAGCTTGCGCGCGACGAGATCGGCAGTGAAGGGCGTCGCGTAAAGCGGGACGCCAAGATCGCCTGCGAAATAGGGGACCGCGCCGATATGATCCTCATGCGCGTGGGTGAGGACGATCCCCAGAAGGTCCTTGCGGCGATCCTCGATGAATTCGAGATCGGCAAAGACGAGATCGACCCCAGGGTATTCGCCGCCCGAAAAGGTCATGCCGAGATCGACCATCAGCCACTTACCTTCGCAGCCGTAGAGATTGACGTTCATCCCGATCTCGCCCGATCCGCCGAGGGCGAGGAAGAGCAATTCGTCCTGAGGTCTGAAATTCTTGTCCATGTCTACGTAAAATCCTCAGCCTTGCTCGGTCTGTTCGGCGAGAATGCCGAGCCCTTCGATTGTAAGGTCGGCATCGACATGGTCGAACATGTCGGTCGCCTCGTCGAACAGGATCGCGAGCCCGCCTGTGGCGACGATCTTTGCAGGGCGACCGATCTCGGCCCGCATGCGTTCGACCAGCCCTTCCATCATCGCGACATAGCCCCAGAACACGCCGATCAGCATCTGGTCTTCGGTGTTGCGGCCGATCACGCTGGTGGTGTCGGGCGCCCGGATCGCGATCCGCGGGAGCTTTGCTGTCTTGCCGACCAATGCGTCGAGCGAAAGGTTGATCCCCGGGGCGATCGAGCCGCCCTTGTAGGTGCCGTTGAAATCGATCGCTTCGAACTTGGTCGCGGTACCGAAATCGATCACGATCAGGTCGCCGCCATATTTGTGATGCGCGGCAAGGATGTTGAGCGCGCGATCGGCACCGAGCGAGGAAGGCTGATCGACGTCGATCTCGAACCGCCAGCGCGCCGCCCCCTGCCCCGCGAAAAGCGGCGTGAGGCCGAAATATTTCTGGGCAAGGACCGTCAGGTTATGGTCGGCGCGCGGCACGACCGAGGCGAAGATGATCTGCGTGATGTCGGAGCGTTCGACCCCTTCGATCTTGAGAAGCTGCAGCAGCCAGACCGCGTATTCGTCGCCGGTGCGCCGCGGATCGGTTGCGATGCGCCAGCGCGCACGCACCTTGCGCGCGGCGCCCTCCCCGTCAAACAGGGCGAAGACGACATTGGTGTTTCCGACATCGGCGGCGAGCAGCATGGGTTTTCCGGCCTCTTCCTAGTCCACGTCGCCCGCGCGAATGACACGTTCCGATCCATCCGCCAAGCGCAGACGCAGCGCTCCGTCGCTCGTCTCCAGCCCGGCGAAGCGTCCTTCGACCGCCTCGCCCTCGCCGTCATGAACGCGCAGGTGCGATCCGGGAGCATAGATCGAAAGCGCGAGAAAGCGCTGCAGCGTTACTGACAGACCCTCGCTTCGCCATTCGGCGAGGCGCGAAGCGAAGGCCTCGGCAAGGCTGCGGGCGAAGTCTTCGGGCGATGGTGCAGGCGCATGATCCGCGATGGCGGCGGTACTTCTTTCCGGCAGATCCGGCGCGCGGGCGAGGTTCACGCCGATCCCCACGATGACATGCCGCCCGACCATTTCAAGCAATATGCCCGACAGCTTTCCGCCGGATAGCAGCACGTCATTGGGCCATTTTAACTCAAGATCGTCCGTCTTGCCGACGGCGCCGGCGGCCGCATCATGGACCGCAAGCGCAGCCACGAAACTCAGCGAAGCAGGAGGCGGATCGTTGTCGAGCCGCAGGACGAGGCTCGAGCCCATGAAATTGCCCGATCCATCGAACCATTCGCGCCCCTGCCGCCCCCGTCCGGCATTCTGTTTGCGCGCGATGAGCCAGTCGCCCTCGGCAGGCGCCCTGCCCTCGCGGATCAGCGAAGCGAGATCGGCATTGGTCGATCCCGTCTCCTCCAGAATGCGGATGGAATGTGCGTCGCTCAAACCGCAAAGAACAGCGAAGACGCAGCCTTGTCGGCGAGGTCGGTCAGGGATGGGGTCAAGAGATAGCCAAGCGGCGAGAGAAGCGCTGCCATCAGAAACAGCAGAGCCCAATGCCCTGTTCCGCTCTCGCCGGTAACGAGCCCCACCGGTTCGTCGAAGAACATCACCTTGACGAACTTGATGTAGTAGAACGCCCCGATGACGCTCGCCGCGATGGCGATGGCGCCGAACGCTATGAGGCCGGCATCGACCGTAGCCTGGAAGACGACGAACTTGCTGTAGAAGCCGAGCAGTGGCGGGATGCCGGCGAGGCTGAACATGAAGATCAGAAGACACCACGCGATCGCTGGCTGGGTCACCGAAAGCCCGCGAATGTCGCCGAAGGTTTCGTAAAGCCCGCCCTCCTCGCTCCTGAGCATCAGCAGCGCGACGAAGCTGCCAAGGCTCATTGCGACATAGATGAACAGGTAGACCAGCATTGCCGAGGCCCCGGCCTCGCTGGCGACCGCGAGACCGAGCAGGATGAAACCGACATTGTTGATCGAGGAATAGGCGAGCAGCCGCTTGAGGTTCTCCTGCCCGATCGCACCGAGCGCACCGAAGATGATCGATGCCAGCGCGGCGAACATGACGATCTGCTGCCAGGCGAGGACCTGCCCGCCGAACACGTCGAACACGACCCGCGCGGTCAGTCCGATCGCGGCGACCTTGGGTGCGGTCGAGAAGAAGGCGGTCACGGGCGTCGGCGCGCCTTCGTAGACGTCGGGCGTCCACATGTGGAACGGCACGGCGGAGATCTTGAAGGCGAGGCCGGCCAGCACGAAGGTCAGCCCGAAGAGCGGGCCATAAGTAAGGTCGCCCAGAAGACCGGCGCGCACCGTGTCGAAACTGGTCCCTCCGGTGAACCCGTATAGCAGGCTCATCCCGTAAAGCAGGATGCCCGAGGCGAGCGCGCCGAGCACGAAATATTTCAGCCCCGCTTCGCCCGAATGCGCATTGCGCTTCAGGATCGCGGCCAGGACATAGGCCGACAGGCTGTTCAGTTCGAGCCCGAGATAGAGCGACATGAAATCGTTGGCCGACACCATGATGCTCATGCCGAGCACGGCGAAGACGACCAGGACCGGATATTCGGCGCGCATGCCGCGGTCGAGGCCCGCCGCCTCACTGTCGAAAAACCGCGGCGCGACCATCAGGCAGGCGATCGCGGCAAGGTAGATCAACGCCTTGGCGAACAGCGCGAAGCTGTCGATCTTGAGCAGTCCGCCGAAAGCGAGCGTGCCGGGGCCATCCATGCCGGTATGGAGGCCGGGGACAAGCAGGAAGCCCGCCCCGAACAGGCCGGTCGCGGCGAGAATGGTGATGGGCCGCGCCGCCTTGTCGCCTGCCCATGCCGCGACGAGCAACAGGGCAAGGCCGGTCCCTACGAGGACCAGTTCGGGCGCGATCAGCGCGAAACTTGCGGGAAAGTCCATCAGTGCTCTCCCTCCTCGCCATCCGCTCCGTGGGGCAAGGCGTTGGCTGCCTCCTCACGGGGCGGGCCTGCCGCGAGCCGACTATCGCTCTCGGGCGCTGCAGAAGCGATCCGCGCGTCGAGCGCGGCAATGTCGGCCCGCATCGGGGCGATGAAGCTTTCGGGGTAGACGCCCATCCACAATACGACCGCGACGACGGGCACAATCATCGCCCATTCGCGGCCCGAAAGATCGTCCATGCGCGCGGCGTCCGCATTCTTCTGCACGCCGAAGGCAACGCGGCGATAGAGATAGAGCATGTATGCTGCGCCAAGGATAATGCCGGTGGTGCAGATCAGCGCGGCCCAGGTCGAGACCTGGTAGATCCCGGCGAGCGACAGGAACTCGCCGACGAAACCGCTCGTCCCCGGCAGGCCGATCGAGGCCATGGTGAAGAACAGGAAGAACATCGCGTAATAGGGCATGTTGATGGAAAGGCCGCCATAGCGGTCGATCTCGCGGGTGTGCAGGCGGTCGTAGATGACGCCGACGCACAGGAAGAGCGCGCCCGATACGAGGCCGTGCGACAGCATCAGCACCATCGCCCCCTCGAGCCCCTGCACGTTGAAGGCGAACAGACCGACCATCACGATCGCCATGTGCGCCACGCTCGAATAGGCGATCAGCTTCTTCATGTCGTGCTGAACCAGCGCGACGAGCGAGGTGTAGACAACCGCCACCATGGCAAGCGCGAAGACGAACCAGGCAAGGTCCGCGCTCGCTTCGGGGAACATCGGCAGGCTGAACCGGATGAAGCCGTAGCCGCCGAGCTTCAGCAGCACGCCTGCAAGGATCACCGAGCCTGCGGTCGGCGCCTGCACGTGCGCGTCGGGGAGCCAGGTGTGGAAAGGCCACATCGGCACCTTTACCGCGAAACTCGCGAAGAAGGCGAGCCACAGCCAGGTCTGCGCCCCCGCCGGGAAATCATAGGCCATCAGCGTCGGGATGTCCGAAGTGCCGGCCTCGGCCGTCATCCAGAACATCGCGATCAGCATCAGGACCGAGCCCAGAAGCGTGTAGAGGAAGAACTTATAGCTCGCGTAGATGCGGTTGTCCCCGCCCCACACGCCGATGATGAGATACATCGGGATGAGGCTCGCCTCGAAGAAGATGTAGAACAGGAACAGGTCTTGTGCGGCGAACACGCCGATCATCAGCACTTCCATCAGCAGGAAGGCGCTCATGTATTCGCCGACGCGCTTTTGAATCGAATCCCAGCTCGCAAGGATACAGATCGGCATCAGGAAGACGGAAAGCATGATCAGCATCAGGGCGATGCCGTCGATCCCCAGCGCGTAAGTGAAACCGGCGAACAACTCGGCCCGCTCGGTGAACTGCCACTGCGCGCCGCCGATATCGAAATTGAGCCACAGCATGGCGCCCAGCGCGAGCGTGACCATCGTCACCGAGAGCGCGATGCCGCGCGCGACGCTCGCACTGGTGAACAGGCAGAGGATCGCGCCGACGAGCGGCACGAGCATCATAGTCGTAAGGATGGGAAAGCCTTCCATGACAGCTTCGGCCCCTAGAGAAGAACGTAGGTCATGGCGGCGACGAGGCCGAGCAGCATGACAAGTGCATAGGTGTAGAGATAGCCCGACTGGATCGATTTGGTCGCGATCGATCCGCGCTGGACTGCCCAGGCGATGCCGTTGGGGCCGAAACGGTCGATCCCGCCGATATCGCCGATTTTCCAGAACTGGCGCCCGAACCAGAAGGCGGGCTTTACGAAGATCGCATCATAGAGCTCGTCGAAATACCACTTGCGATAGACGAAGTCGTGCAGCGCCGAGAAGCGCGCCACGAAGGCCGCCGGGATGCCGGGCTTCAGGACATAGGCGAGGATCGCTCCGCCCAGCCCGATCAGCATTGCGGCGGTCGCCGTCAGCTTGACCCACAGCGGCACCGCGTGGAGCGCGTGGATCAGGTTCTCGTTGAAATAGATGGAATTGCCCCAGAACCCGTTCGGGTCGACCATTTCCGAAGACCCGTCGATGAACGGATATTTGAAGACATACCCCGCGAAGACCGCGCCAATGGTCAGCACGCCAAGAGGGACCAGCATCGAAAGCGGACTTTCGTGCGGGTGGTATCCGGCGGTCCCGTCTTGTTCCTCGGTCGCAGGAACGTCGTGCGGCCCCTTCTGCGCTGCATTTTCGTGCGGTGCCGGGTGCGCGTGGTCGGATGTGTGCTCGCCGTGGTGGACGGCGTGCTGGATATGCTCGCTCTCGGCCCAGCGGGGCTTGCCCCAGAAGGTGAGGAACATCAGGCGCCAGGAATAGAAGCTGGTCAGCAGAGCCGCGATCGCGCCCGCCCAGAAGGCGAAATGCGCCGTGCCGGTGCCGCGCGCCCAGGCCGCTTCGAGGATCGCGTCCTTCGAATAGAAGCCCGCGAAGCCGAAGACGTAGAGCACGCCGACCCCGGTTATCGCCAGCGTACCCGCCATCATCGCCCAGAAGGTCACGGGGATCGCTTTGCGCAGCCCGCCGTAATAGCGCATGTCCTGTTCGTGGTGCATGGCGTGGATCACGCTGCCCGCGCCGAGGAAGAGCAGCGCCTTGAAGAAAGCGTGGGTGAACAGGTGGAACATGGCGACGCCATAGGCGCCAACCCCTGCGGCGAAGAACATGTAACCGAGCTGCGAGCAGGTGGAATAGGCGATCACTCGCTTGATGTCACACTGCGTCGTCCCGATGGTGGCGGCGAAGAAACAGGTCGCAGCGCCAACTACGGTGACGATGGCGAGCGCGGTCGGCGCGGTCTCGAACATGGGCGACAACCGGCAGAGCATGAAAACGCCCGCGGTCACCATGGTCGCGGCGTGGATCAGCGCGGAAACGGGCGTCGGCCCTTCCATCGCGTCGGGCAGCCAGGTGTGCAGGCCCAATTGAGCGGACTTCCCCATCGCTCCGATGAACAGGAGGATGCAAAGGATATCCATCGTGTAGAAGCGGAAGCCGAGGAAACCGATGGTCGACCCGCTCATGGCAGGTGCCGCGTCGAGGATTTCCGGGATCGAGGTCGTGTTGAACACGAGAAACGTGCCGAAGATGCCGAGCATGAAGCCGAGATCGCCGACCCGGTTGACGACGAAAGCCTTGATCGCCGCCGCGCCCGCGCTCGGCTTCCTGAAATAGAACCCAATGAGCAGGTAGCTCGCCAGCCCCACCCCTTCCCATCCGAAGAACATCTGGACGAGGTTGTCGGCGGTGACCAGCATCAGCATCGCGAAGGTGAAGAGCGAGAGATAGGCGAAGAAGCGCGGCTGGCTGTCGTCCTCCTCCATGTAGCCCCAGGAATAGAGGTGGACGAGCGCCGAGACCGAATTGATGACGACCAGCATGACGGCGGTAAGCGCATCCACCCGCAGCGCCCAGTCGAAGCTCATGTCGCCCGACTGCACCCACTTGAGCACGGGCACGACCCGCTCCGCCTCGCTCCCGTCGAGGAAACCGAGAAAGATCGGCCAGCTAAGCGCCGCCGAAACGAACAGCGCGCCGGTCGTCACGGTCTTTGCCGCTACGTTTCCGATCATGCGGTTGCCGAGTCCCGCGACGATCGCGGCGAGCAGCGGCAGGAAGACGATGATGGTGATCGATTGCACGGACGACTATCCCTTCATCCGGTTCACGTCGTCGACCGCGATCGTGCCGTGGCCGCGGAAATAGATGAAGAGGATCGCCAGCCCGATCGCCGCCTCGGCCGCCGCGACGGTCAACACCAGCATGGCGAAGACCTGCCCGACGAGATCGCCCATGAAGGCGCTGAAGGCGACGAGGTTGATGTTCACCGCCAACAGGATCAGCTCGATCGCCATCAGGATGACGATCACGTTCTTGCGATTGAGGAAGATCCCCAGCACGCCGAGCACGAACAGGATCGCGCCCACGGTGAGGTAATGCTCGATGCCGATCACAGCTCGACCCCTTTCCCGTATTCCGGGTTCTTCATGACTGTCGCCTCCTCGGGCCGACGCGCGATCTGCTTGCCGACGTTCTGGCGGCCGCGCGCGCCCGGCTTGGGCGGCTGGAAGGTTAGAACGATCGCCCCGATCATGGCGACGAGGAGGATGATCCCCGCGATCTCGAACAGCAGGATGTAATCGCTGTAAAGCAGTGCACCCAGCGCCTCGATATTGCTGAGGCCCAGCGGCGTTGCCCGCGATCCATCAGCCGTCCCGATATCGATCCCGCCCGCACCATAGGCTCCGACCACCAGCAAAAGTTCGGCGAGCAGGATGACGGCGACCGCCACGCCCAGCGGCATGTTGCGTATGAACCCTGCGCGCATCGAGGCAAAATCGATGTCGAGCATCATGACGACGAACAGGAACAGCACCGCAACCGCGCCGACATAGACGATGACGAGCAGCATCGCGATGAACTCGGCGCCGACCAGCACCATCAGCCCCGCCGCGTTGAAGAAGGCAAGGATCAGCCACAGCACCGAATGAACCGGGTTCCGCGACAGGATCACGAACACCGCGCTCGCGATCACCACGGCGGCGAAGAGATAGAAGGCGAGGACCTGTATCATGACGCTTGTGGCCGGCCACGGCCCGCCGCTGGCGAACCCGGTAGACCGGCGATCGGATCCCTTGTTAGTGGCCCCTCTCCCGCCAGGGACAGGGGCAGGCGGAGACTCGCTAAAGCCCCCTTGTCGTGATTTTCGCGATGCCCCTAGCGGTAGGGGGCATCCGCTTCAAGATTGGCCGCGATGGCCCGTTCCCATTTGTCACCGTTCGCGAGCAGCTTGGCCTTGTCGTAGAGCAGCTCCTCGCGGGTTTCGGTGGAATATTCGAAATTCGGACCCTCGACGATGGCATCGACCGGGCAGGCTTCCTGACAGAACCCGCAATAGATGCACTTGGTCATGTCGATGTCGTAGCGCGTTGTGCGGCGCGAACCGTCTTCGCGCGGTTCGCTCTCGATCGTGATCGCCTGCGCGGGACAAACCGCCTCGCACAGCTTGCACGCGATGCAGCGCTCCTCGCCGTTGGGATAGCGGCGCAGCGCATGCTCGCCGCGAAAGCGCGGGGAGAGCGGCGACTTCTCGAACGGGTAGTTGATCGTCACCTTGGGCTTGAAGAAATACTTCAGCGTCAAGGCGTGCGCCTTTAGAAATTCCCAGAGGGTGAAGGATTTGAGGAGTTGGGTTGCGGTGGTCATGACTGGCCTCTCACAGCAGCGGGCTGCGCGGGATTGTTGTTGACGAGTTCGGCAGGAGCGACGGCGGCGGGAGCCTCTTCGCTCAGGATGGCGTTCCGCTCGAAATGCCCCGTCGCCATAAGATACCCGCTGATCAGGGCGACGAAAATGAGGCTCATCGGCAGGAAGATCTTCCAGCCCAATCGCATGAGCTGGTCATAGCGGTACCGCGGAACGGTCGCCCAGATCCAGCTGAACATGAAGAAGAACGCGAAGGTCTTGATCAGGAACCAGAAGATACCCGGGATCGCGTAAAGCGGCGCCCAGTCGATCGGCGGCAGCCACCCGCCCCAGAACAGCAGGGTATTGAGCGAACACATCAGCAGGATGTTCGCGTATTCGCCAAGCCAGAACAAAGCGAAGGCCATGCTCGAATATTCTGTCTGGTAGCCCGCGACGAGCTCGCTCTCGGCCTCGGTCAGGTCGAAGGGCGCGCGCGCGGTTTCGGCCAGCGCCGAGATGAAGAACACCACCCACATCGGGAACAATAGCGGGTGCACGACGAAACCGTTGATGATGCCGAGCCCGAAGCCCTGCTGTGCCATCACGATCCCGCTCATGTTGAAGGTTCCCGCGAACAGCACCACGCACACGAGAATGAAGCCGATCGAGACTTCGTAGGAGATCATCTGCGCAGCCGCACGCATGGCGGAAAAAAACGGGTATTTCGAGTTACTTGCCCACCCGCTCATCACGACACCGTAAACGCCCATAGAGCTGATCGCCAGAATGTAGAGCAGCCCCACATTGATGTCCGCGACCACCCAGCCCGCATCGAACGGCACCACCGCCCAGGCGGCGAGCGCAACGGTAAATGTAACGATCGGCGCGAGCAGGAAGATGCCCTTGTTCGCGGCCGAGGGAATGATGGTCTCCTGCAGAAACACCTTCAGCCCGTCGGCGAAGCTCTGCATCAGCCCGAACGGCCCGACCACGTTCGGTCCCTTGCGCAGCATGATCGCGCCCAGCACCTTGCGGTCGACGAAAATCACCATCGCCACCGAGAACATGACCAGCAGCGAGATGATCAGGATCGCGGCGAAGGTGCCGACGGTCCAGGCCCATTCGTAGGAAAGGCCGAGCGATTGGAAGAAATCGGTCACTCCGCGGCCTCCTTGACCTCTTCGGCGTGAAGCAGTTCGGCCGAGCAGCGCTGCATCACCGCGCTGGCGCGGGCGATCGGGTTGGTGAGATAGAAATCCTTGATCGGGTAGGCCTCGATCACGCCGTCCGCCTTGGCGCTGGCGTCGGCCTTAGGAAGCTCGCCGTAATCGGCCAGCCCCTCTTCGCCCAGCGCGGGCACTTCGCGCATCATCGCCATTTGCAATTCGCCGAAGCTGTCGAAGCCGACCGAGACGCCCAGCGCGTCGGCAAGCGCGCGCAGGATCGTCCAATCCTCGCGCGCATCGCCGGGAGCGAAAACCGCCTTTTCTGCGAACTGCACGCGCCCTTCCGTGTTGACGTAGGTCCCGTCCTTCTCGGCATAGCTTGCAGCCGGCAGGATGATGTCCGCCGCGTGCGCGCCCTTGTCGCCGTGGTGGCCGATATAGACCTTGAGGGCATCGGCGAAGGGTTCGTAATCCATCTCGTCCGCGCCGAGGCTGAGCAGCACTTTGGGTGACGCCTTGGCGATGTCCGCCATGCCGCCTTCACGCGCGAAACCGAGCATCAGCGAACCCATCCGCGCCGCCGCCATGTGAAGCACGTTGAAGCCGTTCCAGGCGCTTCCGTCCTCCAGCACACGGACAAGCTTGAACTTGTCGACCAGCTTTAGCGCCGGAGCCAGCGCGCCCTTGGCCAGCGCCGCGCCGCCGAGGATCATCGCCGGACGCTTCGCCGCCTTCATCGCATCGCCCAGCGCCTTGGGCACGCGGTTCAGCACCTTGAGGTCGGAGCCGAGCCATTCGGCTTCGAAAGTCGTGTCCCATTCGGGCCCGACGAGGAACACCTTGGCCCCCGCCTTCACCGCCTTGCGCAGGCGCGGATGGACAAGCGCCGCTTCCCAGCGGATGTGGCTGCCGACGATCAGGATGCAGTCGGCTGTCTCGATGCCGGAAAAGCCAGTGTTGAAATTGACTGCGGCGAGGTTCGACACGTCATAGGTCATGCCGGTCTGGCGCGCCTCGACAAGGTCCGATCCGCAGGCCTTGAGCAGCGTCTTGGCCGCGAACATAGTCTCGCAATCGACCATGTCGCCCGCGACCGCCGCGATGCTCGACTTGTCCTTGCCGAGATGCCCGGAAATCGCCTCGAACGCCTCACCCCAGTTCGCGGGCAGTAGCTTGCCGCCCTTGCGCATCCACACGCGGTCGAGCCGGCGCTTCACCAGCCCGTCGACCTGATAGCGGCCCTTGTCCGAAAGCCATTCCTCGTTGACGTCGTCGTTGATCCGGGGAAGCGCGCGCATCACTTCGCGCCCCTTGGAGTGGAGCGAAATGTTCGCGCCGACCGCGTCCGACACGTCGATGGAGAGCGTGCGCTTCAACTCCCACGGCCGCGCCTCGAAGGCGTAGGGGCGGCTCGTCAGCGCGCCGACCGGGCACAGGTCGATGACGTTCGCCGACAATTCGTGCGCCGCGGCCTTTTCGAGATAGGTCGTGATCTGCATGTCCTCGCCGCGATAGAGCGCGCCGATTTCGTCCACGCCCGCGATCTCTTCGGAAAAGCGCACGCAGCGGGTGCAGTGGATGCAGCGGGTCATGATCGTCTTGATCAGAGGCCCCATGTATTTCTCGGTCACGGCGCGCTTGTTCTCGCGCGTGTAGCGCGAGCCGCCTCGGCCATAGGCCATCGCCTGGTCCTGCAGGTCGCACTCGCCGCCCTGGTCGCAGATCGGGCAGTCGAGCGGGTGGTTGATGAGGAGGAGCTCCATCACCCCTTCGCGCGCCTTCTTGACCATCGGCGTGTCGGTGCGGATTTCCTGGTTCTCGGCAGCCGGCAGCGCGCAGGAGGCCTGCGGCTTGGGCGGCCCGGGCTTCACCTCGACGAGGCACATGCGGCAATTGCCCGCAATGCTGAGCCGCTCGTGATAGCAGAAACGCGGGATTTCCTTGCCCGCCATCTCGCACGCCTGAAGGACGGTGGCGCCCGCCGGGACCTCGATTTCCTGACCGTCTACGGTGACCTTGGGCATTACTCGGCTGCCTCTTGGAATTGTGCGTTGTGTTCGGCGATCCGCCGCTCGAGCTCGGGGCGGAAATGGCGGATGAGGCCCTGGATCGGCCACGCCGCAGCATCGCCCAGCGCGCAGATCGTGTGGCCTTCGACCTGCTTGGTCACGTCGTGCAGCATGTCGATTTCCTCGATCGCCGCGTCGCCCGTGCGCAGGCGCTCCATCACGCGCCACATCCAGCCCGTGCCCTCACGGCAGGGGGTGCACTGGCCGCAGCTTTCGTGCTTGTAGAAATAGCTGATCCGGCTGATCGCGCGCACGATGTCGGTCGACTTGTCCATCACGATCACCGCCGCCGTGCCGAGGCCGCTGCCGAGCGCCTTCAGCCCGTCGAAATCCATCGGCGCGTCCATGATCTCGGCCGCAGGAACCAGCGGGACCGACGAACCGCCCGGGATCACCGCGAGCAGGTTGTCCCACCCGCCGCGAATGCCGCCGCAATGCTTTTCGATCAGCTCGCGGAAGGGAATGCTCATCGCTTCCTCGACCACGCAGGGGCGCTCGACATGGCCGGAGATCTGGAAGAGCTTGGTCCCGGCATTGTTCTCGCGTCCGAAGGAACTGAACCACGACGCGCCGCGCCGCAGGATCGTCGGGACGACTGCGATGCTCTCGACATTGTTCACCGTAGTCGGGCAGCCATAAAGCCCGGCGCCCGCCGGGAACGGGGGCTTCAAACGCGGCTGGCCCTTCTTGCCCTCGAGGCTTTCGATCATCGCGGTCTCTTCGCCGCAAATATAGGCGCCCGCGCCGCGGTGCATGAAGACGTCGAAATCATAGCCCGACCCACAGGCGTTCTTGCCGATCAGCCCGGCGTCATAGGCCTCGTCGATCGCGGCCTGCAGCGTTTCGGCCTCGCGAATGTATTCGCCGCGAATGTAGATGTAAGCCGCCCGTGCGCGCATGGCGAAACCGGCGATGAGCGCGCCTTCGACCAGCTTGTGCGGATCGTGGCGGATGATCTCGCGATCCTTGCACGAACCCGGTTCGGATTCGTCGGCGTTGATAACGAGGAAGCTCGGCCGGCCGTCCTTGCTTTCTTTCGGCATGAACGACCACTTGAGCCCGGTCGGAAATCCCGCCCCGCCCCGGCCGCGCAGGCCCGACGCCTTCATTTCCTCGATGATCGAATCCTGCCCGCGCGCGAGCAGCGCCTTGGTGTCGTCCCAGTCGCCGCGTGCCTGCGCCGCCTTCAGGCTCCAGTCCTGAAAGCCGTAGACATTGGTGAAGATGCGGTCCTTATCGGCCAGCATTGTCGCCATCCCTTTCACTGGCCGCCTGTGCGGCCCTTTTCTTCTCGGCCTTGATCCGCGCGAGCGAAGCGACCTGGAAGACCAGACCCACACCCATGAAGAATATGCCGAGGTAAAGCTGTTCGGTGGCCGATAGATAGGCCCCGATGAAGAAGCAGATGATCCCGCCGAGCGCGAAGGCCAAGGTGCCGCCGTTCATCCGATCGCTCCCTGCTGGAACAGCACGAACAAAACCCCAATGATCGCGACGATTACCCCGACGCGCACGAGCCCCATCAGCACCTTGTAGGCGATGAAGGCCAGCACCAGCGCACCGATGATCGAGACCACTTCCATGGATCACCATTCGCCCCGGTAATCGTGGTTTTCGCTGACCATTTCCCTGAGCGTGGTCGGCCCGCCGACCGGCTCGGAGGTGTGGCGCCCCGGCTCCTGCGTGCCCGTTTTCGGCTGCTCACCGGCGGCGAGCGCGTCGAGCACGGCGTCGAGGCGTTCAGGCGTCAGGTCCTCGTAATTGTCGTCGTTGATCTGGACCATCGGAGCGGTCGCGCAATTACCCATGCATTCGACCTCGGTGAGGGTCCACAGCCCGTCTGCCGAAACTTCGCCCTTCACCATGCCTCGGCTCTTGCAGGCGGCGATGATGTCGTCCGAGCCGCGCAGCATGCAGGGCGTCGTGCCGCAGACCTGCACGTGGAATTTGCCGACGGGCTTCAGGTTGTACATGAAATAGAAGGTCGCGACCTCGAGCACGCGGATCACCGGCATGTCGAGATAGGCTGCCACGTATTCGATCACCGGCAGCGGGAGCCAGCCCTGCGTATCGGTCTCCGCGCCGACCTGCCGCTGGGCGAGGTCGAGCAGCGGCATGACCGCCGATTTCTGGCGGCCTTCGGGATACTTGGCGATGTGCCAGTCGGCCTTTGTGCGGTTCTCGGGCGTCCATTCGAACGAGCCCCAGCGCGCGCGCAGTTCGGGGGTGTCGGGTGCGGGGGTGCGGTCAGCCATCAGACATCACTCCGATAGAAAGCGCGTGCGATGAAGAGCAGTTGAACCGACACAGTCGCACCGAAAATGAGAAGAAGGCCTAGATTTAGAGACGGATAATCCAACGGATCAAACGCGCGCAGGCCAACAAATGCGGGGATGCCGACCAGGAGAAACAGCAGTCGTGCCCAAACCGGTTGGCAATCCCAGAGAATTTGCCGGAAAAAGCTCATCACCGGTCGCACTCCCCGAACACCACGTCGATCGCGCCCAGAATGGCGGTCGCATCGGGCAGCATGTGGCCCTTGGACATGAAGTCCATCGCCTGCAGGTGACTGAACGCCGTCGGGCGAATCTTGCAGCGGTACGGCTTGTTGGTGCCGTCGCTGACGAGATAGACGCCGAATTCGCCCTTGGGGCTTTCGGTCGCGACATAGACCTCGCCCGCGGGCACGTGGAAGCCTTCGGTGTAGAGCTTGAAGTGGTGGATGAGGCTTTCCATCGACTGCTTCATCTCGCCGCGCTTGGGCGGGACCACCTTGCTGTTTTCCGCCGCGATCGGCCCACCGGGCATCTGCGCCAAGCACTGCTTGATGATCTTCGCGCTCTCGCGCACCTCTTTGACCCGAACCATGAAGCGGTCGTAGCAGTCCGAATTCGTGCCGACCGGAATTTCGAAATCCATCCGGTCATAGACATCGTAGGGCTGGCTCTTTCTGAGGTCCCAAGGAATGCCCGCCGCGCGGATCATCGGCCCGGAAAAGCCCCACGCCACCGCGTCCTCGCGGCCGACCACGGCGATATCGACATTGCGCTGCTTGAAGATGCGGTTGTCGAGCACGAGGCTCATCGCATCGTCGAACAGCTGGAAGAAACGGTTGTCGAGCCAGTCACCGATATCGACCAGCAGCTTTTCCGGCACGTCCTGGTGGACGCCACCGGGGCGGAAGTATGCGCTGTGCATCCGCGCGCCGGAAGCCCGCTCGAAGAAATTCATGCAGTCTTCGCGCAGGTCCATGATCCACAGGTTCGGCGTGAACGCGCCCACGTCGAGCACGTGTGCGCCCATGTTGAGCATGTGGTTGGAAATGCGGGTCAGTTCGGCAAACAGGACGCGCAGGTACTGGGCGCGCTCGGGCACTTCGAGATTGAGCAGCTTCTCGATCGCGAGGACGTAGGAATGCTCCATGCACAGCGGCGAGCAGTAGTCGAGCCGGTCGAAATAGGGCAGCGCCTGGAGATAGGTCTTGTGCTCGATCAGCTTTTCGGTGCCGCGGTGGAGCAGGCCGACATGCGGGTCGATCCGCTCGATCACCTCGCCGTCCAGTTCCATGACCATGCGCAAGACGCCGTGCGCGGCCGGGTGCTGGGGACCGAAATTGATCGTGTAATTGGTGATGACGTCGCCTTCGGTCGTCGGCGACTTTTCGATCTCGATGCTCATTCGTCACCGCCTTCGGGCTTGGTCGCGCCCTTGGTGTCGCGCACGCTGCTCTTGGCCGGGGCGCGGTCGGGGCTGTCCTCGGTCGCATTCGGAGCGCCGGGCGCGCCATTGCCGTCCTTCATCTTGGGCGGGTTCGCCGCCGTGCCTTCGGCCGCCTTCTCGTCCGCCTTCGGGCCCGCACCGGTATCGGTGGGCTTTTCGGTCACCTTGGGATCCTTCACCGGCGGCTTCTTTTCGTCGGCGAGCGGCGGCTGCTGCGCCTTCTCGTCGCCCGGCAGCTGGTATTCCGCACCCTCCCACGGGGAGAGGAAGTCGAAGGTGCGCATGTCCTGCGCGAGATCGACCGGTTCGTAGACCACCCGCTTCTCATCTTCCGAATAGCGCAGCTCGGTATAGCCGGTCATCGGGAAGTCCTTGCGGAAGGGATGCCCTTCGAAGCCATAGTCGGTGAGGATGCGGCGAAGGTCCGGGTTGCCGGCGAAGGTCACGCCGAACATGTCGAACACTTCGCGCTCGAGCCAGCCCGCATTCGGCCACAGCGTCGTGACGGTCGGGACGGGCGTCGCCTCGTCGGTCGAACACTTGACGATGATGCGGTGGTTCTTGGTCAGCGAAAGCAGCATGTAGACCACTTCGAACCGTTCGGGCCGCGAGGGATAGTCCGCGCCCGCGATTTCCATCAACTGCTGGTATGCATGGTCATCGCGCAGGACGCGCAGTACCCGCTCGATGTCGTCGCGGCGGACGGTGAAGATCAATTCGCCATACGCCTCGCTCGCGTCGATCAGCCAGACGCTGATCGTCTCGGCAATGCGATCGATAACGCCTTCGTGGGAGGCGATCTTCGGGGCGGAATGAAGGACTGCCATCAGCCTTGCCCTATCGCTCGATCGTGCCGGAGCGGCGGATCTTGCGCTGCAATTGCATCACGCCATAGAGCAGCGCCTCGGCCGTAGGCGGGCAGCCGGGGACATAGATGTCGACCGGCACGATGCGGTCGCAGCCGCGCACCACCGAATAGCTGTAGTGGTAATAGCCGCCGCCATTGGCGCACGAACCCATGCTGATCACGTATTTCGGGTCCGACATCTGGTCATAGACCTTGCGAAGCGCCGGGGCCATCTTGTTGCACAGCGTGCCAGCAACGATCATCAGGTCCGACTGACGCGGGCTCGCGCGCGGGGCGGCGCCGAAGCGTTCCATGTCATAGCGCGGCATGTTCACGTGGATCATCTCGACCGCGCAGCAGGCTAGGCCGAAGGTCATCCACCACAGCGAACCGGTGCGGGCCCACTGGAACACGTCCTCGGTCGAGGTGACGAGGAAGCCCTTGTCGTTGACCTCGGTCTGGAGCGCGTTGAAATAATCCTGGTCGGGCTGGCGCACCTCGCCGCCCTTCGCGGTCGCATATCCGGACATTTCCGGAAGCGCGCGCGGCGGGGTGACGACAGTGCTCTCGGAAGGCTTGCTCATTCCCAGTCCAGAGCTCCTTTCTTCCATTCGTATGCAAGGCCGACGGCGAGGATGAACAGGAAGGTCATCATGCCGATCCAGCCCACCCAGCCCGTCTCGCCGAGACTCACCGCCCAGGGAAACAGGAACGCGGCTTCGAGGTCGAAGATGATGAAGCTGATCGCGACCAGATAGAACCGCACGTCGAACTGGCTGCGCGCATCCTCGAACGCAGGAAAGCCGCATTCATATTCGCTGAGCTTTTCCGCGTCCGGATTGTGCGCCCCGGTCAGCCGCGAGACGCCCATGGGCAGGAACACGAAAAGAACCGAGAGCCCGAGGGCCACGAAAATGAATAACAGTATCGGCAGATACTGGCTGAGGTCGATCACGGCGATGTCCAAGCTTGCTTATCCCACGTGCCACCTAGGCCTGTCCCACACCGCGCGCAAGGGCGCGACTCGGGCAAATCGACGCATCGCACTTGCACGAATTCGAACAGTTGGTGCGATCAGCGCCCCCTCGCCGAGCCGAGCGGGAGACGGCGAATCTCGGTCGGCTTGGTTTCGCGCCCCTCGACAAGCTCGCCCGCGACATAATCGCGCCAATGGCCCGTCCCAACATAGACCAGCGCGCCATCTGCGATGCTGCCGCCGAGCGGCTCGGTCCATTTGGGGTGCGCCTGTTCGAGTACGCGCACGCCTGTGATCCGGCTGCCATCCGCGGACAGGGCTAAGGCGCTGATCCGCATCGGGCTGGTGCCGTTCTGCACCGCGATAAGCTCCGCGCCATGCAGCCAGAGCCCGTCGATCCCGTCGAGGATCGCGGGCACGTCGCTAGCAAGGCGTGAGACTTCGCCCGACGCAAGGTGGCTCATCGCAAGGCCATAGCGATAGTCGCTGACGAAGAGCCGCGCTCCGTCGGCGCTCGGCGCAAGGCCCTGCGGCGAGCGGAACGTGCCCGGTTCGACGAGCGGCGAGAACGCGCTCTCTCCGATTGCTGCGCGATAGATGCCGCCGCCGAGAGGATCGCTCGCGAAGACCGTCCCGGCCTCGTCGACCGCTATGTCGGACAGGGTCACGCCGGCAGGAACCGCAATGTGCAGCGGCGCGGCGATCAGCGGGGACGAACCGATAACACCGTTGAAAAGGTCCCCGTCCCCGCCGCTTTCGTCGATATCGGACGAAGCGACCCACCTGATGTTGCGCTTCGTATCCTGCGCGATGCCGGAAAGGTCCTTCGCCCCCGGAAACGAGACTTTCCGCCAGTTCCCATCCTCCCGGACCCACAGCGCCTTGCGCGTGACCGAAGTGGCGATGACGGTCGAGAGGTCGGGCGAGGCGAATACGCTTTCGACCAGGCCCGCCTGTGCCGGGACCCGGGCGACGACCTCGCTTGCAGTGATCGGGTCGGCATCAGGCAGCAACAGCGCCTTCGCCGCATCTGCATGTTTTTCGCCGACAAGACGCGGGATCTGCTCCCGCGCAGGAGGACTGAACACATAGCCCCGCTCTTCGAGCCAGTGCAGCACTTCGAGCACTCGCGCCCCCTCGCCCGCCGCGATCAGCGGCTCGAGCAACCGCAGCCGCACGCTGCCGCTGTCGGGGAAGGCCTGCGCGAGTGCCTCGAGCGCCTCGACCTCGCGCAACTGGCCGGTCGCGGCATCGACCGGGCGCCATTCGGGCGGTTCGCTTGCCACCGGCGCCGCGACCGCAAGCGCCAGCGCGGCAAGCCCCGCAAGCCGCCTCATTTCATCATCGTCTGCGCGGCCTTCAGCGTGCCCTTGCCATAGGGCGGCTTGAACCCGCCGAGCTTGGCGATGTCGATTTTCGGCTGGTGATAGACACTGCGGGCATGGCTGAATTCGCGGAAGCCCTCGACCGCGTGATAGCTCCCAATCCCCGACGGCCCCACCCCGCCAAAGGGCAGGTCCTCCATCGAGACGTGGAAGATCACGTCATTGGTCGTGACCCCGCCCGAAATCGTGCGGTTCAGCACGCGCTCCTGTTCGGCCTTGTCCTCGCCGAAATAATACAGGCCGAGCGGACGGTCGTGCTCGTTGACGTAGTCGACTGCCTCGTCGATGGCGCGATAGGTTTTCACCGGCAGGACCGGCCCGAAGATTTCCTCCTGCATCGCGGCCATGTCGTCGTTGACGTTCCTGAGAATGGTAAGAGGCATCTTGCGCTGGTTGGAGGAGCCGAAATCCTCACCGCCCGGATTTACCTCGATCACTTCCGCGCCCTTTTCCCGCGCATCCTCGACAAGACCCTTGAGCCGATCGAAATGGCGGTCGGATACGATCGAGCAGTAGTCGTCGTTCTCCAGCAGGGTCGGATACATCGCCGACACGCCGTTCGAGACGCCCGCGACCGCTTCGTCAGCCTTGTCCTCGGGAACATACATGTAATCGGGCGCAAGGCAGATCTGGCCCGCATTCATCATCTTGCCCAATGCGATCCGCTCGCCCGCCTTGGCGAAATCGGCGCTGCGGCCCATGATGACCGGCGACTTGCCGCCCAGTTCGAGCGTGACGGGCACGAGGTTCTTCGCTGCCGACTGCATCACAAGCCGCCCGGTGGCGGTCGAACCGGTAAAGACGAGATGATCGAACGGCAACGAGGAGAACGCCGACGCGACTTCCGGACCGCCGGTGACAACTGCCACCTCGTCGCGCGCGAAATATTTCGCTGTCAGCTCGGCCATGAGTTCGCTCGTGCGCTCGGTAAATTCGGATGGCTTGATCATAGCCCTGTTGCCTGCCGCGAGCACCTGCATCAGCGGGGCGAAGGCGAGATTTACCGGGAAATTCCACGGCGAGAGGATTCCGACGACGCCCTTTGGCTCATAGCGCACCTCAGCCTTCGCGCCGAGCAGGTTCAGAGGAAACTGGACCTTGCGCTTGTCCACCTTGGCCCAGCTGTCCATGTGCTTCAACGCATCCTTGCCAAGCCCGACCGTGCCCGCAATGTCCGTGATCATGCTTTGCTCCAGCGCACGATTGCCGAAATCGGCACTCATGGCGCGGCACAGTTCCTCGTCGTTTTCCTTGAGCAACGCGATCGCGCGCTTGATCCGGTCCTTGCGCAGGCTCATCGCCTCGGGCCGCGAGGCGGTGAAGGCGTCGCGCTGGTGCTGCAGCAGCTCTTCGAGTTCGTCGCGCCTGTCGTCAGCCATCTGTGTCTCTCCTGATCCCTGTATCGAGTGTCGGCATCCGTTTCGGTTTGCCACCGATACGGACACTTGCCCAAACCGGGGCCGATGACAAGGTAACACGAAAGCCCTCCCCGCGCGCGATTGCCAACCGCGCGGCTCGGGCCTAGACCCGCGCGCGAAATCACAGCCATCACGAAGGACTCTCACGCAATGCCCCAGTTCTCAGCCGAAGACCCGATCGTCATCCTCTCCTATGCCCGCACCCCGATGGGCGGGATGCAGGGCGCGCTGGCGGACGTGTCGGCGACCGAACTGGGCGCGGTAGCGGTCAAGGCCGCGATCGAACGCTCGGGCGCAAGCGGAGAGGATTTCGATCGCGCCTACATGGGCTGCGTCCTGCCCGCAGGACTCGGCCAGGCGCCCGCGCGTCAGGCGATGGTGAAGGCAGGCCTTCCGCTTTCGGTGGAGGCGACGACGGTCAACAAGGTCTGCGGATCGGGCATGCAGACGGTCATCATGGGCGCCGAGGCGCTCGCCAGCGGGACCATCGACATGGTCGTCGCCGGCGGCATGGAGAGCATGACGAATGCGCCCTACCTGCTGAAAAAACACCGTTCGGGCGCTCGGCTCGGCCATGACACCGCCTATGACCACATGTTCCTCGATGGGCTCGAGGATGCCTACGAGGAAGGCCGCGCGATGGGCACTTTCGCGCAGGAAACGGCCAACGATTACCAGATGACCCGCGAGGAGATGGACGCCTATTCGATCGAATCGCTCGCCCGCGCGAACAAGGCGATCGAAAGCGGCGCCTTCGCCGATGAGGTCGTCCCGGTGACCGTCACGACGCGCAAGGGCGACGTGGTGGTGGAACAGGACGAACAGCCCGGAAAGGGCCGCCCGGACAAGATCCCGACCCTGCGTCCCGCTTTCGCCAAGGACGGGACCATCACGGCGGCGACCTCGAGCTCGATCTCGGACGGGGCGGCGGCGCTGGTCCTCACCCGCGAAAGCGTGGCGAAGGCAAAGGGTCTCGCGCCGGTCGCAAGGATCGTCGCCACCGCCGCTCACGCGCAGGAGCCGGCCAAGTTCACCACCGCGCCGATTCCGGCGATCCGGAAAGTGCTCGCCCGCGCCGGATGGAGCGTGGAGGATGTCGACCTGTTCGAAGTCAACGAAGCCTTCGCCTGCGTCGCCATGTTCGCGATGCGCGATCTCGACATCCCGCATGACAGGATCAACGTCAACGGCGGCGGCACCGCGCTCGGCCACCCCATCGGGGCAAGCGGCGCGCGGATCATCGTCACGCTTCTGAACGCCCTCAAGAACCACGGAAAGACCCGCGGCGTCGCCTCGCTCTGCATCGGCGGCGGCGAAGCGACCGCGGTCGCAGTCGAACTGGTCTAGGTCGATAATGCCAAAGGCGCTTTTGTCTCTGGCCCTCACTGCCCTGCTGCTCGCAGGATGCGACGCACCCGTGCAGGACCCCGAGCCGCTGGAGCCGGCTCCGATTCCCCAGGGTGAGGCGGCAGGACCATCGGCGCCGACATCCGAATAGGCTCAGCCGCCTGCCGGTTCCTCGTCACCCCATAGCCGGTCGGCGAATACCCATCCGGTGCGCCCCGCCACGTCGATCTCGCACCAGTTGTCGCGGCAGCGCTGCAGTTGGCCGACCACTCCCGGTTCGGCCCGCCAGCGCAAGCCCGAGGCAGGGTCAGGGCCTTCGCGCATGTCGGCAAGCCCCTCGCCCACGATCAGCGCGCCGCGCGAGCGACTCAGCTGGCTTTCGGAGATCCAGCCCATCGTCCCCTCGGCATCCTCGACGAGCCGCCAGCCCTCGCGGATGCGCACGACCTTCACCGGCAGGCCCTTGCGCTGATAGACCCAGTCGATGCGATATTCCCGGCTCGGCCCGACGCGCAGGTTCACCTTGTCGAAGCGCAGCGTGGCCCAATAGGGCGTCTCGCGGTCCTGCGCGCTCGCCGGAGAAACGACGAGGCTCACGGCGGCAACGACCGCCAGAACAAGCACGGCGACAAGGCGAAGGGCACTCATGCACCCCGTGATAGCGTGCCGCGCGCAGGCTTCAAGCGGCGCATTCGAACAAGCCTCGCCGGAACCGCTTGACCGCCAAGCCCCTCACCCATTAGCGCAATTTCCCATGGCATCAACGAGCGCACCGCACTTCCCTTCAGGCAAGCCCCGCGTCGTGGTCACCCGCCACCTGATGCCGAATGTCGAGGCGCGCATGCGCGAACTTTACGATGCCGTCCTCAATGAAAGCGACACGCCGATGAGCCGCGAGGAGCTGTGCGCGGCGATGCGGGACTGCGACGTGCTGGTGCCGACCGTGACCGACCGGATCGATGCCGAAATGATCGACAGCTGCGGTGATCGGCTCGCCCTCATTGCCAATTTCGGCGCGGGAACCGAACATATTGACCTCGAGGCCGCGGCGAAGCGGCGGATCATCGTCACCAACACGCCGGGCGTCTTTACCGACGACACCGCCGATATCGCGATGGCAATGATCCTCGGCGTACCGCGCCGTATCCGCGAAGGGACGCAGCTCGTGCGGCGCGGCGAATGGACCGGGTGGGCGCCTTCGGGCCTGCTCGGCCGGAAAATCGGCGGCAAGGTGCTCGGAATCGTGGGTATGGGTCGCATAGGCCAGGCGGTCGCGCACCGGGCGAAGGCGTTCGGGCTCGACATTGCCTATTTTGCGAGGAAGCCGCTTCCCGAGGCGGCCGAACGCATGTTCGGCGCGCGCTTCATCGCCAATCTCGACGATCTGGTGTCCGAGACCGATATACTGACCCTGCACTGCCCCCTTACCGAGGAAACACGCGGGATGATCGACGCGCGCAGGATCGGGTTGATGAAGGCCGGCGCCAGCGTTATCAACACCGCGCGTGGCGAACTGATCGATCATGAGGCCCTGATCGAGGCGCTCCACGAAGGCCGCCTCGCCGGCGCCGGCCTCGACGTCTATCCGGACGAGCCGAATGTCGACCGGCGCCTGCTCGACCATCCGAACGTCATGACCCTCCCCCATATCGGCAGCGCTACCGCCGAGGGGCGCGAGGCTTCGGGCGAGAAGGTGATCGCGAACATCCGTTTCTGGGCCGATGGACACAGGCCGCCGGACCAGGTGCTTACCGGGCTGATCTAACCGGTCATGCGTAGTCCGCGTTGCCTGCCAGATGGGCCGCGATTCGGGACCATCCGCGCTCTAGATGCCTCCGGTCAAGCAGGCGTGAAACAGCCCGCATAGGCCACGAAGCGCGCGGCCACCGGGCCTCATCAATCCCCCGTGAGGATCCGCTCTACCAGTTCACCCACGGTCGGCGTGTAGCCGTTGGAATAGAACGGATCGGTCTTGAACCGGTATGCCGAATGCCCGGCGAAGGCGAGATTGTCCTGCGGGTCCTCGCCATGGGCGATTTCCTGGAGGGTCTTCTGGATGCAGAAGCTGCGCGGGTCGGCCAGGCGCCCGGTGGTGTAGTCGTCATGATCCTTCCAGCTCGAAAACTGGCAATGCGACAGGCAGCCCATGCAATCCTGCTGGTCCTTGCGGATCTCGTCGCGCTTGTCAGGGGTGACGAAGACGATCGTGTTGTCGGGAGTCTTCAAGGGCTCGGTATGGCCCTCGCGCATCCAGGTCTCGGCCTTGCGCTTGTCCTCTGGGCTGACCCAGAAACTCCTCGCCTTGCCTTCGTCGCCCAGTTGGACCGTGCCGTCCATCTCGCCGCGCTTGCGGAAGGGGATCTGGCGTTCCGAACGATGCATCAGATCGTAAAGGAAAGGCGTTTTCACCGCGCTCGAGTAAAAGCCTGTGGGCGAGAACTTGTGCAGCAGCACGTCGCCCTTCTCGACCGTCCGCAGCATGTCCTTCCAGACCTGCGGGATCGGGCTTTCCTGCGTCAGCAGCGGCCGCGTGCCGAACTGGAAGGCGATCTTGCCGAGTTCCGGATTATCGATCCAGTCGTTCCATTCGCGCAGGTACCAGACCCCGCCCGCCATGACGATCGGCACGTCTTCCGACACGCCTTCCTTACGCATCATGTCGCGCAGTTCCTTGACCCGGGGATAGGGGTCCTGCGGCTGGCGCGGGTCCTCGGCATTGGAAAGACCATTGTGCCCGCCGGCGAGCCACGGGTCCTCGTATACGACCGCGGCCATCAATTCGGGCACCTTGTGGTAGCTGCGTTTCCACAATGCGCGAAACGCTCGACCCGAACTCACGATCGGTAGGTAGCTGACATTGAAGCGCGCTGCGATCTCGGCCAGCTTGTAGGGCATGCCCGCCCCGCAGGTGACGCCCGCTACCATGCCGCGCGTGCGTTCGAGCACGCCTTCGAGCACGGCCTGCGCGCCGCCCATTTCCCACAGCACGTTGATGTTGATCGCGCCCTTGCCGCCCGAAATCTCATAGGCTCGGCGGACCTGTTCGCTCGCTCCGTCGATGGCATAGCGGATCAGCTGCTCGTGCCGTTCCTGGCGGGTCGCCTGCGGATAGACCTGCGGGATGACGTTGCCGTCTTCGTCATAGCTGTCGGCATTCACCGCGCTCACCGTGCCGATGCCGCCCGCAGCCGCCCATGCGCCCGAGCTTGCATGATTTGTCGCAGACACGCCCTTGCCGCCTTCGATAAGCGGCCACACTTCGCGCCCGCCATAGACGATCGGGCTCAATCCCTTGAACAATTAACAACTCCTGTTCGCAAGGCGCCTTTCCTTGCGCTGAATTTCCGGTGTCACATAAGGAAGCCGCAAGGCTGCGGCAATGACCTATCGGAGGCTTCTCCGCCCTTTTGCAGGTGGCATCAGCCTGCCCTGCACGGTTTGATCGCCTCGGGTTCGACGCGGGCTTGGCCCTTGCCGAAGCGGGCGAAATAACCCTTGATGTCGGGCCGTTCGAGATATTCGATGAGCGTATAGCC
Organism: Erythrobacter litoralis; assembly: GCF_001719165.1. NCBI lineage: Bacteria > Pseudomonadati > Pseudomonadota > Alphaproteobacteria > Sphingomonadales > Erythrobacteraceae > Erythrobacter > Erythrobacter litoralis. Next base: position 1,521,559 of record NZ_CP017057.1, on the reverse strand, counting down.
GACCGCCTCGAACTCGCAGAAAAGCAGGGCATGGGGCAGGCCATGACGCCCGACGGGGCGGTCAGTTTCGACGACGACGATCTCGCCTTGCGCGGTCAGCGCGGGCCACATCCGCCAGAGGAAGGCATAGGGCTCGGTCACCTCGTGATACATGTGAACGAGGAAGATCCGGTCGAAACTGTCGGGCGGCAATTGCGGATCGTCGGCGCGGCCGGGCTTGATCGAAATGTTCTCGAGCCGCTCGCGCTCGACCCGCTGGCCGAGCCGTTCGAGCGCTTCCCAGTCGATGTCCTGCGCCAGCACGCGGCCTTCCTCGCCCACTCGCTCGGCGAGGCGAACGGTGTAATATCCTTCGCCCGCGCCGATATCGGCAACCGTCATGCCGGCCTTGATATCGGCAAGGTCCATCACGATCCGCGCCTCGTCGCGTTCGTCGCGGGCATCCTCGTCGGCGAACTGGTTGGAGACGACGCGGGCAACGGGGCGGTCAGGCTCGGGAAAGTCCAGCGCGGTCTCGGGCCGGTCGGAAGTGGCGAACAGCCCGTCGCAGGCGGCAAGCGGTATCGCCATCAGGGACAGCGTCAGGGCCGGGAGCAGTCGCAAGCGCATCGAAGCACTGGCTTAGCCTCTGGAATCCGGCTTGGCAAAAGCGAAATTCGTCGGCAATCCCCTCCGGTCACTGAGGAAGCTTGCCCATGTCCCTGCGCGGTTTTCTGGCAGCGCTGCTGGCGCTCCTGCTCGGCGGATGCTGGATCGGCAACGGCGCGCTGTTCGCGCCCGACGATCTGGCCTCGGTCGAACTTGACGGACATTACGAGATCGGCGCGAATTTCCCCGAAGGCTCGACCCGGCAATTCGCGCGGTTCGAAGCGCTTGGCGATGGCAGGACCAGGATCGTGCCGCTCCGCTCGCCGGGCGAACCGGGGGCCGAATTCGCGGAAGACCGTGAAGCCCTGCTCTCGCTCGTCGCCATACCCGGGGCGGCCAACGGCTGGTATCTCGCCTTTGTCAGCGAGGACGAGACGGAACCGCGCGAGGTCCAGTTCTATATCGCGCGGTACGAGAGCGCCCGGCTCGCGCTCCATGCGCCGAACTGCGACGGCACGCCCCGGCGCGACGGCATGGAGCGTCTGTTCGAGGACGGCGGCTCGCGCACTTGCCGTTTCACGACCCGCGAAGCCCTGCTCGACGCCGCGCGCGAGGGGGTGGCCGAGCTTTCCGCGTCGCGGATCTTCCCGGTCGAACCGGTGGTGACGATCGTCCCCGCCGACAATGAGCATGAAATCGGCGAGGATGAGGCCCCCGAATAGCCCTGCCTATTCGACGTCCTCGATCTCGACCGTCTCGCCCGTCACCTGCTGCGCGAGCGCGGCCGATATGAACGGGTCGATCTCCCCGTCGAGCACGTTGTCGGGCGAAGTCGATGTGACCCCGGTGCGCAGGTCCTTCACCATCTGGTAGGGCTGCAGAACATAGGAGCGGATCTGGTGACCCCACCCGATCTCGCTTTTTTCCTGGTACTCGCCCGAAGCCGCCGCTTCGCGCTCGGCCATTTCGCGTTCGAACAGGCGCGCTTTCAGCATGTTCATCGCGGTCGCGCGGTTCTTGTGCTGGCTGCGGTCGTTCTGGCTCGCCACCACGATGCCGGTCGGCTGGTGGGTGATACGAACGGCGGAATCGGTCGTGTTGACGTGTTGCCCGCCAGCCCCGGACGCCCGGTAGGTGTCGATCTTGAGGTCGGCGGGGTTGATCTCGATGTCGATGTCGTCGTCGATGACGGGATAGACCCAGACGCTGGAAAAGCTGGTGTGGCGGCGCGCGCTGCTGTCATAGGGACTGATCCGGACAAGCCGGTGAACCCCGCTTTCGGTCTTGGCATAACCGTATGCGTTCTCGCCCTTCAGGAGCAGCGTCGCCGACTTGATCCCCGCGGCCTCGCCCGCCTGGTATTCGACCGTCTCGACCTTGAATCCTCGCCGCTCGGCCCAGCGCGAATACATGCGGAAAAGCATCTCGGCCCAGTCCTGGCTCTCGGTCCCGCCAGCGCCGGCATGAATTTCGAGATAGGTGTCGTTGCCGTCCGCTTCGCCCGAAAGAAGCGCCTGGACCTTGTCGGCGTCGGCCCGCACGGCAAGCCGTTCGAGGCTTTTCAGCCCGTCCTGGACGACGGCATCCTCGCCCTCGGCCTCGCCCATTTCGATGAATTCGATCGCATCGGACATCTCGCTCGAGATTTCGCGCACCGTGTTCACCGCGGTCTCGAGCGTCTTCTGCTCGCGGCTGATCGCCTGCGCTTCCTTGGGATCGTCCCACAGGGTCGGATCCTGCACGCGGGCATTGAGTTCGTCCAACCGCCGCAGCGCACGCTCCCAGTCGAGCGACTGGCGCACGAGCGCGAGTGCGGCTTCGATACGGTCGATATGGGCCTGGGCTTCTGCCCGCATGCATGGTTCCTTCAACGCTAGAGACGCCCGCTCGCCAGCGGGACGCCTCACCTAGCGAGCATCATGCGATTGTAAAGATCAGCGCGCCACCCTTACCGAGACAGCGCGCGCACCGCGGCGAGCGTTTCGGTGACGTGGCCGCGATAGTCGCTGTCCGAATGGACCGCAACGATCCGCCCGTCAGGCGCGATGACATAGGAGGTGCGGCTGGCAAGGTCAGTGGCGGCGTATTTAACGTCGTAATCGGCGATTACCTTCGCGCTCGCGACGCCTACCGGGAATGCGTCGCGGCACTCCTCTCGGCTGAAGCGCTTGAGCGTTGCGATGTCGTCATTCGACATGCCGATCACGCTCGCTCCTGCTTTCTTGAATTCGGGCATGGTCTCGGCGAAGGCATTGGCTTCGAGCGTGCAGCCCCGCGTGAAGGCCTTGGGGTAGAAATAGAGCACGACCGGGCCTTTCTTCAACGCCTCGCGCAGGGAAAAGGCGAATTCCTCGCCCGCGAGCGCGGCCTTGGTCGAAAAACCGGGAGCTGCGGCTCCAACCGGAAGTTCGGCCGAAGCGGGGGCAGCGACGACCCCGACGGCAAGCGCGGCGACCAAAAGGGTGCGGAAGCGGGTCATGACGGTTTCCTCCTGAATGCGAAAGCTACGCTTGGGCGGGCTCAATAGATGCCGCCCTGCTCCTCGACGAAATCGCTCGGCTGGCCGAACGCGTTTTCCTGCGCGCGCGGGACCGCGCCGAGGCGCCCGGTGCGGATCAGTTCGAGAATCTCGTCTCGGCGTGCGGCGACCGCGTCCTGGCGGGTGAAGCGTTCCGGCTCGGTATCGGGCTTGAACGCCTCCCAGATGATCGCCGACAGCGGATCGTCGCTCGGATAGCCGTCGAAGACGCGTTTGCCCGTTCGACGGTCGATCCGGACCATCCGCACGCCTTCGGGCGCGACCGGCGGGAGGTCGGACCAGCGCGTTTTCGTCTTCTGGATCAGGCTCTTGACGATCGGTGCTGCGATCGTCCCGCCATAGGCATAGCCACCCATGTTGCGCGGGGAATCGAAGCCCACATAGGCCCCCGCGATCAGTTCCTGCGTACCGCCGATGAACCAAACGTCCTTGGGCCCGCTGGTGGTGCCCGTCTTGCCGAACAGCGGCAGGCCGAGATCACGCAGGTTCGTCGCCGTGCCGCGTTGGACCACGCCTTTGAGCATGTGCATCACCTGAAACGCCGTGCGCGGATCCATCGCCTGTTCGCCCTTGAGGCCGAAGCGCGGCATCGGCGTGCCGTCCCACTCGGGCATGTTGCAGCCCGTGCAGGCGCGCTCGTCCGCCCGCCAGATGACCTTACCGCGGCGGTCCTGGACATAGTCGATCACTGTCGGTTCGTTGAGGCGGCCGTGATTGGCGAGCGCGGCATAGGCGGCGACCATCTTCGAAACCGTGGTCTCTCCCGCGCCCAGCGCGGTGGACGGATAAGGCTGCGCCTCGTCGCTGATGTTCATGCGTTCGATCGTTTCGACCACGTTGTCGAACCCGACGGTCGAACCGATCTGCACGGTCATGATGTTCTGCGACTGCTCAAGCCCGTAACGCATCGGGAACTGGCCCGCACGACCGCCGCGAATGCACTTCTCGCCGAGATTGGCGCCCTGGTAGTAACAGTAGCGGGTGTTATCGACCTGGGTGGAAGGGGTCATCCCGTTATCGAGCCCGGCGGCGTAAACGAAGGGTTTGATCGTGGAGCCCGGCTGGCGATTGGCCTGGGTTGCGCGGTTGAAATCGGACAGGCGGAAATCGAACCCGCCCTGCATTGCGAGCACGCGGCCATATTGTGCGTCCTGCACGACGAGACCGCCCTGCGCCTCTGGCACGGTGGCGACCGCGTACCCGGCCCCGGCAGGCTTCGCGACGATAACATCGCCGGTCCCAAGCGCGTTCGGAAGGCCGGTGAGCGGCGCTTCGAGCCCATCGGAAAAGCCGATCCGGGCCGAGGAGCCTTCGCGGCTGGTGACGACGCCGAGGCGCCAGTCCTTGTAACGGATGCCGAGCGGGGAGCTTTGCAGCTGGCGCGCCCAATTGCCCTCGCTGACATCGATGGTGGCGATCGCCCCGCTCCACCCGCGATTGCCGTGATAGCGCAGCAGGCCATCGCGCAGGGCCTCGCGTGCGGCATCCTGCATTTCCGGGTCGAGCGAGGTGCGCACCCACAATCCGCCCGCATAGACGCTGTTCGGACCGTCTTCGGCAGTCTCGCCGAATTGCGCGATCAGCTCGCGGCGAACTTCCTCGAGGAAATAGCCGGCATCGATGCTGCGCTCGCGCCGCTGGGTAACGAGGCCGAGCGGCTTCGCGGCGGCCGCGGCGCGTTCGGCCTCGGTGATGAAGCCGTTCGCTTCCATCTGGCCGAGCACGAAATTGCGCCGGCCCAGCGCCGCCTGTTCCTGACCCTTGCGGCCGTACCGTTCGGGCGCCTTGGGCAGGATCGCGAGGAAGGCCATTTCATGGAGTTCGAGATCCGCCACGTCCTTGTCGAAATAGGCCCGTGCGGCCGCCTGCACCCCGAAAGACCGTCGGCCGAGCGGGATCTCGTTGAGATAAAGCTCGAGGATCTCCTGCTTGCTCATCGCATCCTCGATCCGGCTGGCGAGGATCATTTCCTTGAGCTTGCGGGTGACCGAATATTCATCGCCCAAAAGCAGGTTCTTGGCGACCTGCTGGGTGATGGTCGAGCCGCCCACCGCGCGCTCGCCCGTGCCCATCTTGCGGGCATAGTCGAAGGCGGCATTGATCGTACCGGTCAGATCGACACCGCCATGGCTGTAGAAGGTCTTGTCCTCGGCCGAAATATAGGCCTGCTTCAGCCGCTCGGGGAAATCGGGATATTGCAGCTGGACGCGCCGCTCACGCGCATAGGAATGGACGATCTCGCCATCGAAACCGCGCACGACCGTGGGCAGAGGGGTCTCGTATTCGAGCAGTTTGTCCGCATCCGGCAGGTCGCTCGCAAGCCAGATCCACGCAGCCATCCAAAGCGCGACCAGCACCGCGAACGCGGCGGCGGCCAGCTTGAACAGGATGCTCCCGCGCCATTTCGCGCCGAACCATCCGGCAAGCCCCGTCAGATCGCGGCTGACGCGATAGCGAGCATAATCGGAAAAGGAGAGATTGGCGGGGTCGGTCATGGTCGATCAGGAAATGGGCACGGCCTACTAGCACGGCGTGCAAGCGACATGCCAGTCGCTTCGCGCATCCATCTGCCGCCTTTCGCGCGGGGCGGCTTACAGCGGCATGAACACGCCATCGGGAAAGCCGCCTAAAGCTCGGCGCGACGGGCGAAATAGACCCGGATTGCCCGGGCGAGGACCTCGGCATAGGCCTCGCGGCCTTCCTCGGTGGTGAGCCGCGCACGGTCGTCGCGATTGGTGACGAAGCCGCTTTCGAACAGGACGCCCGGCACGTCGGGTGCCCGCAGCACGGCGAGCTCGGCGGAGCGGCGGGCCTGCGGGTGGAAGGCGATTCGCCCCTCCCCCTCGCGCGCTATGAGTCCTGCGAACTCGGTCGCCTCATCCTGCGTGCGCGACTGGGAAAGCTCAACGAGGATCGCGCTGACCGCCTCGCTCTGCCCCTCGATCACGATGCCATTGACGCGGTCGGCGTTGTTCTCGCGCTCGGCAAAGCGGGCCGCCGCCTCGCTCGAAGCCTCGTTGGAAAGGGTGTAGATGCTCGCCCCGCCGACATCGCCCCGCTCGCCCGCGCTGTCGGCATGGATCGACAGGAAAAGGTCGGCACCCAGCTGACGCGCGATTTCCGGCCGATCGGCGAGCGGAACGATGCGATCGTCATCGCGGGTCATGGCGACGCGGATCCCGCCCGCCTCGAGCAATTCCGCGCGCAGCGAACGGGCAATGGCAAGCACGACGTCCTTCTCGCGCACGCCGCCTCCGACCGAACCGGGATCGCGCCCGCCATGGCCGGCATCGATCACCACAAGCGGGCGGGACGGGTCGTCGGGACCGGCAATGGCAGGCAGGTCGACGCGGCGCGCTTCCTCCCCCAGCGCAAAGCGCAGGACATAGTCGCGCCCCCATTCGGGCACCGGAATGGTAAGGCCCAGCAACATGGCTGCGCCCACCATGATCGCAGGCAAAGCGACGACCAGCAAAAACAGGGTGCGAAAGCTCATGACGCGGCGGGCTTAGGATGTTGCGCGCAAGGAGCGCAATAGAGTTGCGGGTGGAAACCCACGGTGCTAGCAAGCCGAAGTGGACGTAACTGTTTTCTCGGGACTTGCAGCCGCGCGGCGGCATCGAGCTTTCGGAACCATTGCGACGTTCATCAGATCGAACGGCCGGCCGGCAGCATCCGCGCCGCGCCCCAACAGGTTGATGCAGTGACGAGACGCCTCCCCCCGCATATCCATCAGGAACGCGCTTCTGCCGTTTCCTGTCTTGCGGGCCGAGGAGCGGGACAGTCCCGCGCTCTTTTCACAGCAGACACGAACAGCGCGCCAGCCTTCGCCAGCGAAGCGGCCGCGAACACCACTTGCGTCAGGGCCCATAGGCCTGCCGCATCATCCCACAATTTGCGTCCGCCCTGCCGCTTCAAGCGAAAGCGCGCGGGCGCCTGGAGATTACACAATGGCAACGCGCATGCTTATCGATGCGCGCCACTCGGAAGAGACCCGGGTGGCGGTGCTCAAGGGCAACCGGATTGAGGAATTCGATTTCGAATCTGCCGAACACAAGCAGATCAAGGGCAATATCTATCTTGCCAAGGTAACACGGGTCGAACCCTCGCTGCAGGCGGCCTTCGTCGATTTCGGTGGCAATCGCCACGGCTTCCTGGCCTTCAGCGAAATCCATCCCGATTACTACCAGATCCCCTACGATGACCGGCAGAAACTGCTCGCCGAAGAGGCCGAGGCGGCCGAGGAAGAGCAGCGCTTGCGCGACGAGGAGGAAAGCGAGGGGATAGCGCCCGGCGACGAATACGACGCCGAGGAAGAGAGCGGCGAAAGCCTTGCCGAGGATTTCGCTGAAGACGGGGTCGAGGAGATCGACGACGAGGACTCGGACAAGGTCTCCACGATCGAGGACGGCACGTCCGACGACGACGATTCCGACGATGAGGACGATTCCGACGAGGAAAACGGCGAAAACGGCGAGAACGGCTCGGGCAACCGCCGCGGCCGATCGCGTCGGGGCCGACGTCAGGGCAAGGCCCGGGGCAACGGCAATGCAAAGGGCGGACGCAGCCGGGCCAAGGAAGTCGATGAAGTCCGCGCCAAGCGCATGGCGCTGCGTCGCCGCTACAAGATCCAGGACGTCATCCAGCGTCGCCAGGTCCTGCTCGTCCAGGTCGTCAAGGAAGAGCGCGGCAACAAGGGTGCGGCGCTGACCACCTATCTCAGCCTTGCCGGGCGCTATACGGTGCTCATGCCCAACAGCAGCCATGGCGGGGGCATCAGCCGCAAGATCAATTCGACCAGCGACCGCAAGCGGTTGAAGCAGGTCGTCTCCGACCTCAAGCTGCCCAAGACCATGGGCCTGATCGTGCGCACCGCCGGGATCAGCCGCACCAAGCCCGAGATAAAGCGCGATTTCGACTATCTCGCCCGGCTCTGGGACGAAATCCGCGAGAGGACCCTCGCCTCGACCGCGCCCGCGCTGATCCATTCGGACAGCGACCTCGTCAAACGCGCCATCCGCGACATCTACAACCGCGAGATCGAAGAAGTCATCGTCGAGGGCGAGGAAGGCTACAAGGCGGCCAAGGGCTTCATGAAGCTGCTGATGCCGAGCCATGCACGCCGGGTTAAGGCGTATTCCGATCCCGTTCCGCTGTTCCAGCGTTATGGCGCGGAGGACCAGCTGCGCGCGATGTACGATCCGATGGTGCAGCTGAAATCGGGCGGCTACCTCATCATCAACCCGACCGAGGCACTGGTCTCGATCGACATCAACTCCGGTCGCTCGACCAAGGAACACGGGATCGAGCAGACCGCGCTTCACACCAATCTCGAAGCCGCACGGGAAATTGCCCGCCAGCTGCGCCTGCGCGACATGGCAGGCCTCGTCGTGATCGATTTCATCGACATGGAGCACAATTCGAATGTGCGAAAGGTCGAGAAGGCGATGAAGGAGGCGCTCAAGAACGACCGGGCGCGTATCCAGGTCGGGCGCATTTCAGGCTTCGGCCTGATGGAAATGAGCCGTCAGCGCCTGCGCACCGGCGTGCTCGAGGCGACGACCCGCGAATGCCCGCATTGCGACGGCACAGGGCTTGTCCGCACGGCGTCAAGCGCGGGCCTGTCGGCACTGCGACTGATCGAGGACGAAGCGGCCAAGGGCAAGGGCACGATCATCCGCCTGGCTGCAAGCACCGAAGCGGCAATCTACCTCCTCAACGAAAAGCGTGACGACCTCGTCGAGATCGAGCAGCGCTATGGCGTGCGCGTCGAAGTCCTGCCGGAGGGCGAGAACGAGGGCGCGAAGATGAACGTCTCGAGCGCGGGACCCAAGCCCGCCTCAGCACCGAGATTCGATCCCATCGTCGACGATGATGACGATGACGAGGACCTGCCCGAGGAAACGGACGAGGACGAGGACACTTCCTCCGACGACAATTCCACCGACGACACGTCCTCTGACGATGACGGCGGCCCGCGCAAGAAGAAGCGCCGCCGTCGGCGCGGCGGTCGCGGTCGCAAGAAGCGGCAGGAAAACGGAGAGAACGGCTCGGACGAAAATGGCGACGAGCAGGATTCCGGTTCCGATGAAAGCGAAGCGGAAAGCGGCGATGGCGAAGAGGGCGGCGACGGCACGAAAAGGCGGCGCCGACGCGGCGGTCGCGGACGTTCGCGCAGGCAGGGAAGCGATGAGGGAGCCGAGGGTTCGGACGAAAGTCTGGAACAGGCTGCCGATGAACTGGGCGACGTCGCCGAGCAGGTAAAGGAGGACATGACCGTCGTCTCCGGCCCCGACAATGCTCCCGAAACCGCCGAGGCGATGGCCGAAGAGCAGGCTCCCGCCGAGGAAAAGCCCAAGCGCAGGCGCGCGCCGCAAAAGAAGAAGGTGGAGGAGGCTCCGGCCGAAGGGTCCGCGGAGGCCGAAACGCCCGCAGCGCAAGAGGCAACCGAAGAAAAACCGAAGCGCAAGCGCGCGCCGCGCAAGACCAAGGCGCAAAAGGACGCCGAAGCAGCCGCAATCAGCGGCGATGCGGCACCCGCCGAGGCCGGGTCTGCGCCCGAAGCCGAAGCACAGGCCGATGCAAAGCCCAAGGCTCCGCGCCGGCGCAAGTCCCCCGCTAAGAAGGTCGAGGAGGCGGGTGAAACCGAAACGGCAACCGCCGAACAAACGCCCGCTGCCGAAAACGAGGCGGAGGAATCGGAAAAGTCCGGTGCGTCCGGATCTGGCGGGAAGTCCGCGCCAAGGAAGCGCGGCTGGTGGCAGCGCACGTTCGGCGAGTGATAGGACGGCGCTTGGCCTGACGGCATGTGAAACGCAGCTGACGGACCGGGCGGCGGGGGTTTCTTCGCCCGCCCGGTCCGAGCTTCTTTCGGTTTCGCCCTATACTCCCGGCTTGATCGCCGCGCCCCATTCCATCCAACCGGCGAATTTCGGGGCCTGCGGGGTGTAGCCCTGCCCGATTGGTGCGACATGAAAGCCCGCACCGCGAAACGCGCTGCCGATCGGGCGCGTGAGGTGGCAGCCGCCGGCCAGGCGCTTCCACACTGGCTCGATCCGGTCCTGCCATCTGGCAATCGCGGCATCGGGCGCGCGGCCATGCTCCAGAAACAGCGCCTGCCCGCCGGGCTTCAGAATGCGCGCAAACTCCGACAGGACCTGCGCCGGGTCATCGACCGAACACAATGTGAAAGTGCACACGACCGTGTCGAAAGATGTGTCGGGAAAGGGAATCTCCTCCCCCCGTCCCTGCCTGATATCGGCGGACCAGCCCTTTTCTCGCGCCGCATTGCGCGCGTCCTCGAGCAGCTTTTCGTGCGGGTCGATCCCGGCATAGGAGGTGATCGCGGACGCGTCGTAGAATTCGTGATTGATCCCGCCGCCACAGCCCAGTTCGAACACCGCGCCCCTCGCGAGCGGCACGACCGCCGAGCGTCGCTTCATCACTTGCCCCTGCGAACAGGCGCAGGTGATCAGCCGCGGCATTACGTGGCGATCGTACCATCGGCCGAGGCCCATCGGTTTTCTCCTCTTGCCCCCGCAGCCAGTCTTCCCCGAAACCGGCCCGCATGCCAAGCGCTTTCGCCGGACCACCTTTCCCTAGAATTGTGTGGCGGAGCGCCATGCGAAACGGTAATCAGCGCCGCTCGTTTCCCACACCACGGACATCTTCATGACCGACTCAATCGAACCGCTGCGCATCTCTGCACAAGACAAGGAGCGCGTGCGCCTTCTATACATGGCAAAGCACGCCAAGTGGGGCGGCGGGATGCATCCCGAAGACGGCAACCACGCGATCTATCACCACGAGGTGCGCCAGACGCTCGAGGGGCTTGGGCTCAACCTGCAGCTGGGCGCCAGCTACGACATCCTCTTCACGCGCCCGCCTGCCGATTTCGTGTTCCCGCTGCTCAATCGCGGCGGCTTCGTGAATTCGGAGATGATGGTGCCGCTGCTGTGCAACATGCAGCGCATCCCCTATCTCGGCGCGATGCCCTTCCTGCGCGGGCTGGGCGATGACAAGTCGGTCTCCAAGCTCGTCGCGCGCCATGCGGGCGTGCCGACCGCCGACTGGTTCTGCTACCGCCGCGGCGCCCCCGTGGGCGAGGCCGACCTTCCCGCCAGCCCCAAGGGCCGTTGGGTGATCAAGCCCAACGCCTCATCGGCGAGCTGGGGCATTTCCGATGCGTTCGACTTCGCCGGTGTCGCCAACGCCGTCGCCGACATTCACGGCCAGGGACACGACGCGATCGTCGAGCCCTATCTCGACGGCTACGACATCCAGTGCGCCTTCATCACGCTGCATGATACGCCCACCGCGCTTCCCATGCTGTGGTACGAGCGAGAGGACACGCAGCGGCTGTGGACCTATTACGAAAAGCGCGATCTCGTCCAGAACACCGAGAAGGCCGCGCTCAAGACCTTCGAACATCCCGATTTCGCCGAGCGCATCGGCGACATGGCAAAGGCCGTTGCGCGCGAATTCGTGCCGTTCGACTATGGCCGGATCGAATTCCGGCTCGACCTTCAGACCGGCGACATCAATTTCATCGAAATCAACCTGAACTGCAATCTGTGGTCGGAAAAGGTCATGGCCAAGGCCGCTGCGCGCGCCGGTTTCAGCCATGCGGACCTGCTTGAAACCCTGCTCGCCGAAAGCTGGCGCAGGAACGGGCTGATCGCGGGCTAGGCCGGAACGGCGAGCGCATCCGCAAAGCGTCCGACCTGTTCGAACATCGCTCTTTCAAGAGCATGGTCGGACAGCTCGGCAAGCACGCAGATCTGCGGCATCGAAAGCCCCGCCCGCAGCGTCCCCGCCCAATTGCCGTCCTCTCGCGGGACGCATTTGACAGGCTGCCCCAGCCTGAGGCCCTTCGCTTCGAGCGAAAGGTGCAGGACACGCGCATCCTCGAATGTGGCGGCCTGCGGATGCGCGCTCACGTCGAGCGTTGCGAGGGTGAGCATTTCGATCGGATGGTCGGCCGCTTCCTCGGCATTGCCGTTGCGGTAGGGCTCGATCCGGCGAAAGCCGTTGCGATGCAGAAGCAAGGCACGGATCGCGCGCTGGAAGGCAAGGATCACCCGCCGGGCAGCCTCGTGCCCCAACGCCTCGAACCTTTCGAGTTCGAAGATCGACGCGTCGAGCCGCAGGGCAAGACCAGGATTGGCGCTCTGCTCGAGGCCGTCGCGCCCCGGCCAGCGCGCGTCCCACTCGGCCCGGCGAAACAGCCCGGCGAAGCCTCGCGGCAGCGGGGCGGCCTGTTCGATCAGGCGAGCAGGGACAAGGGCAAAGCCCGAAAAGGGCGGGCCGCCCATGAATTTCGATCCGGTCAGCAGCACGATCGCTCCGCGCGCGAGATAATCGCGTACGGCCTGGGAAGTAATGCGGGCCTGGCAGGCATCGACGACAAGGCTGAGATGGTCACCGAATTCGGCCATCAGAACGTCGATTTCGCGCAGGCGCGGCAGGATCAGCCCGGTCTTAGAGCCGTGGACGACATGCAGCAGAGCGTGCTGCTCCTGCTCGCACGCATGGACGATCTCAGCGCGGATGACCTGCGCGATCTCGCTGCTGCTGCGCGCCTCGCCGTGCGCGCAGCGAACCGGCACGTCGCACAGCGTCACCGCGTCCATCCCCGCAACCGGTTCTCCCGCCTCGGTCGCATGGCCGAGAGCGGTGCTGTCGGCGAAATGGCAGCCGCGCGCGGAATGGACGCATCCGCTGCCCACTTCGTCCGCTCCGAGCAGGATGTTGTGCACCCCGCTTTTCGCCCGACCCTGCACCGCAGCGAGGGCGATGAATTCACAGTCGGTCCCCGAGGGCGCGAAGATGATCCCCGTGTCGCGGTCGAGGCTGTAGGCCGCAATGATCCTCTGCCTGAGTGCATCGAGATGCTCGGCATGCGAAGCCTGCCCCGCCGACTTCACGGCGAGCAGATGATCGAAGGCTGCGGGCGAGATGTCGTTGGCGGTCGAGGAAGCCAGCGCGAGCGTCCGGCGCGGATAGGGCGCAGCCAGATACCGATTGAGGCCCGTTTCAGGATCGAGCGCGATTCGCGCATCGCCCCCTGAACACAGCAGCGCGACAAGCTCCGCAACCCCCTCGCGCCCCTCATAAGCGGGGTCAATGTCAGGAAATCGTGCGACCACGAGGCGATTGCCCTCTTTCGGCTTGGAACCTTGCCCTAGCAGAATTATGCGACAGGGACATTTCCATAAGCACAGGTCGCACAGAATTGCCCAAACTCTCCCCGCTCGCGATTCCGTCCGAAGCGAAGGACAGGCTGACTGTCCTGTTCGTTGCCAAGAACGCGCTGTGGGAGGGCGACATCCATCCCGAGGACGGCAATCACGCGGTCTATCATCGCCAAATGCGCGAGGTGCTGCAATCGCTCGGCCTCAAGCTCGAAATCGCTCAGACCCACGAAGTCCTGTTCGATCCGCCCAAGGGTGTCGATTTCGTCTTTCCGCTGCTCAACCGTGCGGGCTTCTTCAATTCGGAAATGCTGCTGCCGCTGCTGTGCGAGCGTGCGGCCCTTCCCTATCTCGGCGCGAACCCGATCCTGCGCGGCACATCGGATGACAAGCATTTCGCCAAGCGGGCCGCCGAGGTCGCGGGCGTTCCGACAGCGCCATGGGCTGTCTATCGCAAGGGCGCCCCGGTGACGCGCGACAAGTGTCCGCAGGCCGTGCGTTACGTGATCAAGCCGAACAATTCCTCGGCTAGCTGGGGCGTCGCCGATGCGCATGACTGGCCCGGCGTCGAAGAGGCCGTGCACCGCATCCACTCCGATCCCGCGAATGGCGGACAGGACGCGATCGTCGAGCCGTTTCTCGAAGGCTCCGATGTCGAGGTGCCGGTCGTCACGGTTCGCGGCGAGCCGCAGATCCTTCCGATGCTGATCTTCCGCCAGGCCGATCCCTCCCATCTGCGGACCTATTACGAGAAGCGCGACCTCGTTGATCGCAGTCAGAAATATTCGCTCGATCCGTTCGAGGACGAGACGCTGACCGCTCGTATCGCCGAGATGACGCGGAAGGTCTGGGAGGAATACCGGCCGTTCGACTACGGTCGCTTCGAATTCCGGGTGAACGAGGCGACGGGCGAGGTGAATTTCCTCGAACTCAATCTCAACTGCAATCTGTGGTCACAGAAGGTGTTTGGCAGGGCGGCGCAGATGGCGGGCTGGTCGCAGAAAGAGCTGATCGAGACAATCCTCGCCGAGGCGCTGGCGCGGCACGGGCTGATCAAGCTCGATTGAAGCCCGCCGGTTCTGAGAGCCGGTTCTCCTGCGCGCGAACCGGCTCAGGCGGGCACCGCCTTCCCCGCATAATCGAACACCTTGCCGCTGTCCTCCGGCCCGAGACCCGCCAGTACGCGCAGCAGCTTACCCGCCGCATCGCCTGGCGCAGTGAGCTGGCCCTCGGGCAGGTTCTTCTGGAAGGGCTGCGAAAGGCTCGTATCCACCGTACCCGGATGCAGCCCGACCACCACGCCAGACTCATGCGTCCGGCCCATTTCGATCGCGTAGTTCTTGAGCAGCATGTTGAGCGCCGCTTTCGACGCGCGATAGGCATGCCACCCGCCGATCCCGTTATCGCTGATCGAACCGACCCGCGCGCTCAGCGCCGCGAAGACGAAGCGCTCCTTGCGCGGCATGAGGCGCAGGCAATGCTTTGCGACCAGCGCGGGGCCGATCGTGTTCAGGGCGAAGACCTCGGCCATGCTCGCGGCTTCGACATGGCGATAGCTGCGTTCCGGCCCTGTCCCGTCGGAGAGCGTCAATACCCCGCTCGCGACGATCACCCATTCAGGTGGCTCATCCTTCATCGCGTCGGCAGCGTCCTTGATCGTGTCTTCCCGCGTGAGGTCGAAGGCGAAAGGCCGATATGGCCCGCCCGAAGGCGCCTCGCCAACGCGCGAGCCAGCATACACGATCTCGCATCCGCCCTGGGCGAGGCCCTCGCACAGGGCTTTACCGATCCCACCGGAGGCTCCGAACACTGCGGCTCTGCGGGGAAAACCGGGTGCGGCGGCCCGCTCGTCTCGTTCCTGATCCATGTTAGGCACAAGGCGGCAGCCCGCCCGAAGTTCCCCACAAACCTCAAGGATGCCGGACGCTCAACCCATGTGTCAAAGCGCGCAACACGCCACCGGTTGCCTCGCCGCGCCAAGCCGCTAGATAGGACAGCCAGAGCAACCGGGATCACAGCGACAATGGCGACATTCACCCTTCCGAAGAATTCCAAGATCCGCAAGGACGGCAAGAAGCACAAGGCCGACGGCGCGAATCGGGTGAAATCGTTCAAGGTCTATCGCTACGATCCCGACAGCGGCCAGAACCCGCGTTACGACACCTTCGAGATCGACCTCGACCAGTGCGGCCCGATGGTTCTCGACGCCCTGTTCAAGATCAAGAACGAGATCGACCCGACGCTGACCTTCCGCCGCTCCTGCCGCGAGGGGATCTGCGGGTCGTGCTCGATGAACATGAACGGCAAGAACGGCCTCGCCTGCACTACCGCGATCGAGGAGCTGAAGGGCGAGATCCGCATTACGCCGCTGCCGCACATGGACGTGATCAAGGACCTCGTCCCTGATTTCACGCACTTCTATGCGCAATACGCCTCTATCAAGCCTTGGCTGCAGACCGTCAGCCCGACGCCTTCGGGCAAGGAGCGGCTGCAATTGCCCGAACAGCGCGAACAGCTCGACGGGCTTTACGAATGCATTCTGTGCGCGTGCTGCTCCACCGCTTGCCCGTCCTATTGGTGGAATTCCGACAAGTTCCTCGGTCCCGCGATCCTGCTGCAGGCCTATCGCTGGCTCGCCGACAGCCGCGACGAGATGACCGGCGAACGGCTCGATGCGCTGGAGGACCCGTTCCGGCTCTATCGCTGCCACACGATCATGAACTGCGCGAATGTCTGCCCCAAGGGTTTAAGCCCAGCCAAGGCGATCGCCGAAACCAAGAAGATGATGGCCGAGCGCGAGCTCTGACCCCGGCATGATCGGGAGGGGTATTGCGGGAGGGTCCGGCCTGTGAACGACGGCGGTCCTCCGTTCGACTATCGTGAGCTTTCGCCCGAGGAAACGGGCGGCGAAGACGGCTGGTACAGCTGGAATCTCATCGATCGCACGCGCTACAACACCGCCGTGCTCGGCGACATGCACGTCCGCCGCGAAGGGACCCGGTGCCGCCTGCGCATGTTTCCTGAACGCAAGCACACCAATCTCGGCGACAATATCCACGGCGCCGTGACGCTCGGCCTGATCGATATTGCCCTGTTCGCAACCATGCATGTGGTCGGCAGCGGCAATGCCGGGCCTTCGGTGACTGTCGAGCTATCCACCCAGTTCGTAGGCGCAGGCGATCCCGAACGACCGCTCGATGCAGTGAGCGAGATCGTGCGCGAGACCGGGCGCATGCTCTTCCTGCGGGGCCAGTGCATGCAGGGTGACGATGTCGTGGCGAGCTATTCTGGCATCGTGCGAAAGATGAAACCGCGCTGATGGCGGGGCTGCTTGCGCGCTACGAGCAACTGATTGCGAGCGGCGAATTGCGCGCCGATCCCGACCAGCGCGCCGCAGCCGAGCGGCTCGATCGATTGCAGCGCGACCTGGAGGCGGCACAGCCAGCGGGCGGGATTTTCGGCAAGCTTTTCGCAAGGGAGCCGGAGCGTCCCGAGGGCGTCTATATGTGGGGCGGCGTCGGGCGAGGAAAATCCATGCTGATGGACCTGTTCCACGCGACGCTCGGCATCGCCGAAAAGCGCCGGGCCCACTTCCACGCCTTCATGCAGGAAGTCCACGAAACGATGCGCGAGGTCCGCCAACGGCGCGAGGGCGACCCCATCCCGCGCATCGCCGAGCGGCTGTCAGATGGCGTGCGATGCCTCGCCTTCGACGAGATGGTGGTGAACAATTCGGCCGATGCGATGATCATGAGCCGCCTGTTCACCCAGCTCATCCGTGAGCGCGGCGTGGTGATCGTCACCACCTCCAACCGGCCGCCGCGCGATCTCTACAAGGACGGGCTCAACCGCGAGCATTTCGTGCCCTTCATCGACCTTATCGAGGCGGAGCTCGACGTGCTGCCCCTGAACGGACCCACCGATTACCGGCTCGACCGGATCGGCGGGCTTGCGACGTGGCACACGCCGCTTGGTGATGAAGCGACCGCGAAGGTGCGCGAAGCCTTCTTCCGCCTGACCGACTTCGCACCCGAGGATGCCGAGCACGTGCCGAGCGAAGAGCTGCCCATCGGCGCGAAACGTTCGATCCACGTGCCCAAAAGCCTCAAGGGCGTGGGGGTGTTCAGCTTCAGGCGGCTGTGCGGCGAAGCGCGCGGGGCGGCGGATTACCTCGCCATCGCCCGCGCGTTTCATACCGTCATCATCGTCGGGATTCCCCGCCTGGGCCCGGAAAACCGCAACGAAGCGGCGCGCTTCATCACCCTGATCGACGCGCTCTACGAAAACCGGGTCAAGCTCTTCGCCACAGCCGCCGCCGTGCCGGAGGAACTCTATCCTTCGGGCGACGGCGCGTTCGAATTCGAGCGCACCGTCAGCCGCCTCAACGAGATGCAGAGCGACGATTACATGGCGCTCGGCCACGGGGAAGAAGGCTAGGCTGCGGCGATCCGCTCCGCAAGGCGCGCCTGTGCCGCGACGAGGCGGTTCATCACCTTGAGATCGGTCTCGCTCAATTCCAGAGCGGTTTCGGCCCACATTTCGGTGATGCGGTTGAGCTCGGCCACGTCGAGCTTCCAGACCTCCTTGATCGCGCGGCGCGAGCCGACCAGCCCGGCATGGCGGCGGTCGGACTTCTTCAGGAAATCGCGAACCGCGTTGACCCCGTCACCCGGCTCGGCGAGCGCGTGGACGATCCCCATTTCGTACATCTCTTCGGCCGTGTAGGTCTGGTTCGAGACGATGATCCGGTCGGCCATCGCGCTCCCCAGCTTGCGCGCCAGCAGGGCATGCGCGCCCATGCCGGGATAGAGGCCGAACATGATCTCGGGCAGGCCGAAGGTCGCCTGTCTTTCGGCGATGATGTAATCGAACGACAGGAGCGCTTCGAACCCTCCGCCGAGCGCCGCGCCCTGAACCAGTCCCACGGTCAACATCGGGATGTCGAGCGTCCTGATATTGCGATCGAGGATGGCGCAGCAGCGGTGCCCGTACCGCACCAGCCCGTCGCGGTCGCGGTCGCGGATCAGGCGCTGAAACAGTTCGAGATCGCCGCCGAAACAGAACACGTCGCGCGCCCGGCTGCCGAGGATGAGGTAGCGCAGCGGTACCTTTCCGGGCCCGAACCCTTGACCGATCAGGTCCTGCCAGGCCTCGAAATCGCGCAGCATCGTCGGCGTGAAACTGGGCCGGCCGTCCGGATTCATGAAGGTCCACAGCGCCGCTGCGCGGTCATCGTAAAGCACATCGAGTTCGCCCAGTGCGAAAAGCCCTTCCGGGATCGCCGCATGGAGCGCGCTCTCGGCGAGAAGCTCTTCCCTCTCGCCCGACAAGGGCACTGCGCTTGTGGCACTGCTGTCCATAGTTCCGTTCTCCGACACGCCCCGTCATTGCCCGGCGGGCAGCCCCTCCGGCTCGGCTTCACGGCTCTTTGGCTCTGTTGTAGTGAATCTAAGCGAGGCAGGAGTCGCTTGGCAATCAAATATTTACCATACCCGCAGCGGTTGACCGAAAATCGGTTGAAAGGTTGCGCAAAGGACTCACCGGCTTGCGTGCGCGCGCAAAGCGCCGTCAGGAAGAAATGCCTAGTCGGGTGAGCGACTTCTCGAGCATCAGCAATTGCCAAAGGACGCGCGAATTGTCGCTGCGCCCGGCAATATGCGCCTCGGCCAGCCTCGCGAGCGCACGGGGCTCGAAAAAGCCGCTCTGCGCGATCACCGGACTTGCCGCGATCGCGCGCGCTTCTCCGGCAAGAGGGCCGCGCAGCCATTCGGCGATCGGCGTGACGAAGCCCTGCTTGGGCCGGTAGAGGATGTCTTGCGGCAGGTAGCGCTCCATGCACCTCTTGAGCAGATATTTGCCCGTGCCGCCCCTCACCCGCATCCTATCGGGCAGGCGCGCGGCAAATTGGACGAGGCGATGGTCGAGCAAAGGCTCGCGCGCCTCGAGGCTCACCGCCATGCTGGTGCGGTCGACCTTGGTCAGGATACCGCCGGGCAGCCAGAAGGCGAGGTCGGCATACTGCGCCCGGTCGAGCCCGCCTCGCGCAGGTGCCGAGCGCATCAGGGCAACAAGCTCGTCCTCGGCCCGGTATCCCGCGAGCCCGCGTGCGAATTCATCCGAATAAAGCGCTGCGCGCTGCTCCGGCGTGGTCACGGAAAGGCCGTGCGCATAACCCTCCTCGCCGCTTCCCGCGAGCGCCAGCAGGGTCGCCTTCGCGCGCAACGGACGCGGGGCCCAGTCCGCCTTGGGCCAGAGCGTACCGAGCCTCCCGAACAAATGCTCGCGAACCCCGCCCGGAAGCAGCGCACGCACGCGCTCCTCATTGCGATGGAACACCTGCCTTCGATAACCCGCAAACGCCTCGTCCGCCCCGTCGCCAGACAGCGCGACCGTCACCTGTTCCCGTGCGATCTGGCACACCCGCCATGTCGGAAGCGCCGAGGCATCGGCGAAAGGCTCATCGAACATCGCCGCAAGGCCATCCACGGCCGCGAAATCGTCATGCCCGACCCGGCGCGCTGTGTGGAGCGTCCCGAAGGTCCTTGCCACGGTCTCGGCGTGGCTCGTCTCGTCAAGCGCTGCGACGTCGAAACCGATCGAGCAGGTGCGCACCGGCGCGGCGCTCGCCTCGCTCATCAGGGCGACGACGGAGGAGCTGTCGACCCCGCCCGACAGGAACGCGCCCAGCGGCACGTCGGCGACCATGCGCGATTGCACCGCGTCCCGCATCAGGTGGAGAAGCTGCGCCGAAAGATCGGCTTCGCTGCCCTTTTCGCGCTGCGTGAAATCCATGTCCCACCAACGGCGCGGCTGCGGAACGCCCTTGCCCTGCTCGATCCACAGGAAATGGCCTGCGGGCAGCTTGCTCGTGCCGGACAGGATCGCGTGGCTGTCGGGCACGTAGCCCCAGGCGAGATAGGCATCGAGCGACTGCGGGCTCACCCGGCGACGCAGCAGCGGATGGGCAAGGAGGCCTTTCAGTTCCGAAGCGAAAGCGAGGCTCCCGTCTGAAAGCTGCGCCAGGAAAAGCGGCTTTACCCCGAACCGGTCCCGCGCGAGAAAAAGAGCGCGCTTGTCCCTATCGTAAAGCGCGAAAGCGAACATGCCGTCGAGCCGATCGAGACAGTCCACCCCCCAGCGATCATAGGCCGCGAGGATCACCTCGGTATCGCCTGAGGTTCGAAACCGCGCGCCGGCGGCTTCGAGTTCGCCGCGCAGTTCGCGGAAATTGTAGATCTCGCCGTTGAAAACGATGACCGAGCGCCCGTCGGCCGAATGCATCGGCTGGGGCGAGCCTTCGAGGTCGATAACCGAAAGCCGGCGATGGCCCAGCCCGACGCCGGGCCCGGTCCACACGCCCGAACCGTCCGGTCCGCGATGGACCAGCGCCTCGCACATGCGTTCGACCCGGACGGGATCGACCGGCTTGGGCGTTTCGGCATGGAAGATTCCGGCGATCCCGCACATGAGCGGTCTGGCGCTAGACCATCGTCGCAAAGGCCACAATCGCGGCGACGAGCGACAGGGCAAGAATGGCGATGAACATGCCGCGAGAAGCTGATTCGCCACTTTCGCTGCGCGCGAGGTAGGCGGAACCGGCGAGATCGGCGGCGCGCCAGCCATGATCTTCCGGTTCGCGCTCGAAGAAGCGCCAGGCGATACCGAGCAGAAGGGCGACGACCAGCGCGAAGAACACCCAGCCATAGACGATGTGATCGAACCCCTGCGCGAACTCGACCCCCCAGCTTTGGGCGACGAGGATCGTCCCCCATGCCCGCACCCCGTTGGCGAGGATCGGGACGAGGATCGCTGCAACCATGAAAGCGGCGCGCAGCTTCCAGCTTGCGAAACGGGTGAAGCACACCAGCACCGCGAGCGCAGTCATGGCGGCGAGGAACTTAACCCCCGAACAGGCCTCGGCGACGATGAACAGCGCGACGGGCGTCTGGATATAAATGCCGTCGATCTGTGCTGGAATGCCGCCAAGCCTGGTGAGAGCGGCGGCGATCTCGGCGGTGACGAATTGCAGAGGGGGGATGAGTTCGTCGCCGAATGGCACGAGAAAAACCGCGAAACAGAGCGGCAAAGCGAGCAGCGCGGCAACCCTCGCCCCGAGCAGCGCCACCACCGCCCCCTGCACCGCGCCAACTGCCCCGGCATGGGCGAGCAGGTTGATCCCGGTAAAGCGCCCCGCGACCCAAAGCCCGAGCGCGCCCGCAACCAGCGCCAGACCCGGAGCCCATTCGCGCGGTTCAACCTGCGCCAGTTCCTCGCGCTTCATCCAGACGAGCCAGACCAGGATCGCGGGCATCAGGACGATGTGGTTGTAGGTGTCGATATTCCACCATTGGTGGAGCATCTCGCCCCATTCCCTCGCGCTCGCGGCGATCAGCGCCGCGCTCGCGAGGGCAAGCCGGATGAGTGGTTCGCGCCACATCGCGCCAAGCGCCTGCCCGATGGCGGGCGCGCGCGAAGACCTCGGCTCAGGCTGCATGGCGCGCCTGTGCAGGATCTGCCGCAAGGATCGTCCCGAGCGGCTCGAGCAAAGCATCCCAGCCATGGCGGTCGAGCACGAAGCGCCGTGCCGCCGCTCCCATGGCCGCAGCGCGCGCCGGATCGGCAAGCAGGCAAGCGGCGGCGGCGGCCATCGCCCCGGGCTCTCGCTCGCAAACCAGCCATTCTTCGCCGTCGCGCGCGTCGATCCCCGCCGCGGCGGCGGGCGAGAGCAGGATCGGCCGCGCCATCGCCATCGCCTCGAGCACCTTGTTCTGCACCCCGCGCGCGATATCGAGCGGGGCGAGCACCATGTCCGCAGCCGCGATGAAGGGGCGCATGTCGGGCACCTCGCCCCACACGCTCGTGCCCGCTCGCGCGCCCAGCGCCTCGACCGATCGGGTCGGGCTGCGTCCCACGATGTGGAGTTCAGCACTCGGCAGCCGTCGCCGCAAAGCGGGCAGCAGTTCACGCGCAGCCCAGATCGCGGCTTTCTCGTTGGGCCAGTAATCCATCTGCCCGGTGAAGACGAATTGCGGACCCTTGCGCGCGGCAAGGGCCTGATGCGGCGCGCTGGCGGCAGGATCGAAGCGGGCCGCATCAATGCCATTGCCGATCACGCGCACCCTTTCCGCGAGGCGGGCGGGCAGCCGGGCGCGCAGCAGGTTCGCCTCAGCTTCGCTGATCAGGATCGTCGCATCGGCCCGGCCTGCGAGCCGTTCTTCCTCGCGGGCGAGCAGGCGGGCTTCGCGGCGGTTGAGCCAGACTCGCTGGCCTGCATCGGCGTATGCCGCGAACTTGGCGCTGTCGACATCGCACAGATCGATGACAACGCGGCCGGCAAAGCGCTCCGGGACATATTGCCCCATCTGGCCGGAGAAGACGACGATCGTTTCGATCTCGCGCGTCTCGATGGTCATGCGCACCCAGCGTTCGAGCGCGGCACAGTGGAACGCGGCAAGGCTGACGGGTTTGCGCGCGAGCACCGCTTCTGCTCCGGCAAGCGCGAGCGGCTTGACGCGCGGCGCGACGAAATGGCTCGCCGCGATGCGGGAAAGGTCGGCTTCGCCCGCACGGTCTGCGGCGCTTTCCGCAAGCGTGCCGACATGGACATTTGACAATCGCGCGAGTGTACGCAGCAGGTGGTGTGAGCGGATCTTGTCCCCCCGGTCGGGCGGGAACGGGACGCGGTGCGCCAGGAACAGGATATCGCCCATTCGGCCCTCCACCGCTGGCTCAGGCAAGGCCGCGCGCGATGGGCGGTCCGATGAGGTTGGCGACGGGCAGCGGCAGCTTCTTCCACAGCGCGATCCTGCGGGCATGGGCCGCGCTCGTCGGGTCGACATCGCGCGCGGCCTCGCCCGGTGCATCCCATGCGCCATAGGTCAGCGGTTCGGGCGTGAAGCCCCAGTTCTTCTTGAACCGGAACGGGCCGCTTCCGGTCTTTGACCGGCCGAAATCGAACCGTTCCATGCCCCGCTTTCGAGCATGGAGCATGAGTTCGTAGTACATGAGTTCGTTCGCCCGTCTGCTCCGCGCGGCGAAAGTGCCGCCGCCCCAGAAAGGCATCACCGCGCCCGCGTGATAGAAGGACAGAACGCTCGCGATCGGCGTGCCGCCTGCGTAAACGGTGAGAATGTCGCTTTCGCGCGGGAAGGCTGCGAGCATGGCGGCGAAGAGCTTCTTGGGAAAAACCGGCGTGCCGAGATTGCGCACGCTCTGCGAATAGACCGCGTAATGCGCCGCGAGATCGCGTCGCTCTCGCCCGACATGGACCCGCAATGCGTTGGCGATGCCCTTGCGCACCTCGGCGCGGGCCTTGCGCGGAATGGCCAGAAGCTCGGACTCGTCATCTTCGGCCAATCGGCGCTCGAAGCCGCAATGCCTGTCGCTCCATTGCCTCCAGCCTGGCCGTTCGGGAATCACACCGCCGCGCAGTTCCACCGAGCCGAAACCGCGCGCCGCAGCATGGCGCTCGGCCGCTTCGGCAAGGCAGATAATTGCGTCTGCGTCCCCGGTGCAGATGCCGCCGCCCACGCCGAAACCGCTCGAAACCAGCGCTTTTCCGAACAGCGCCGAGCGCGCCTCCGTGAGCGGGAGCCAGCCAGTGATCGTTCCCATGCGCTCGGCCACGAAGCCCGCCGCGCGTTGCCCGGTCCCCGCCTCCACACCAAGCAGCCAGGCAGGGCGGTGGAACAGGCTCGCGCCGTGTTCGCGCACGAAACCCTCGATCCGGCGGGCTTCGCCGGCATCGTGCAGGTCGACCGCGCGCACCGATTGCGTGAGGCGAACGGGCGCGTTCATGCGGCCTCGCTTTGCGGCAGCGATCGCGGAGCGAAGGCCTGCGCACGATGCGCCTCGCGCGCCGCCAGAGCATCCACCCGCCCCCACTCGAAATCGCCGAGCAATTTGCGCAGCTTGCCCGCCATCGACTCTAGCCCGGTATAATGCCTCAACCGCGAGCGCAGCGGCGCATGGTCCATGCGCGGCTGGTCCGGATCGACTTCCCAGGGGTGGAAATAGAACACTGCAGGGCGGCGCTCCCGCGCGTTGACCTGCCCGATCGCCCAGCGCGAGAACGAATAGGGGAGCACGCGAAAGAACCCGCCACCGCCTGCCGCCACCCGGCGCTGACCGAGCATGGCCGTGGTGACGGGCAATTCGACGAGCGGCGAGCCCGCGACCGGGCGGAACGCGAAACGCGGCGCTTCGGGCCAGCCGTAATGATCGTGCGCGACCGGCGCGACGCTGGAGGAATAGGCATAGCCCTGTGCCGCCAGTTCCTCGAAAGCCCAGGGCGTGCGCGCATCGATCGAGAAGCTCGGCGCCCGGTAGCCCGACACGCGCGCGCCCGATGCGTCCTCGATCAGGCAGCGCGCTTTCGCGATGTCCTGCGCGAAGATCCGTCGCGAAAGAGTGAAGACGCGCGCATGGTCGTATCCGTGGCTGGCGATTTCGTGCCCGCCCCCGGCGATGCGCCGCATCAGAGCAGGGTGCCGCTCGGCGACCCAGCCCAGGGTGAAGAAGGTTGCCCTTACCCTCGCTTCGGCGAACAGGTCGAGAAGGAAGTCGACATTGTCTTCGACCCGGCTTGCCATGCCCGCCCAATCGGCGCGGTCGATCACGCGCTCGAACGCGCCGACCTGGAACCACTCCTCCACATCGACCGACAGGCCGTTGACGAGCGGTGCCTCAGGATCGGGCGCCTGCCCCACGGTCAGGCCGCCTCCCGCGCGATGTCGTCCTCGAGCCATTCGATCAGCATGGTGAGAACGTGACGGAGCGATTGCTCCTGCTCCTCGAGCCGCGCTTCCAGCTTGCGGATCGTCTCGGCCAATGCCGGATCCGCGGCGGCGGCGTCCATGGAGGCACCATCCCCGTGCAGGGCAGAACCCGCCGCCTGCAATTCGCGGATAGCCGATTCAAGTTCGGAAGTGCGCGCATCGCGCTCTGCCAGAAGCGCAGCGACTTCGCCTGCCGCCCCCCCCTCTTCGCCGACCGCAATTTCGGCAGGTCGGGCGGCGGTATTCGGTTCCGGCGCTTTCGCGCCCTGCGCCTCGTCGCCTGCCATCTCCTCGACCACCGCTTCGAGCATGGCAGGGGTGAGCACCTCCTCCTCCTCGATCGCGCCGAGCAGCAGGAGCCGGTTCATGATTTGATTGATGCGCCGCGGGATCCCCTCGCTCGCAAGGTGGAGCGCGCTGGCCAGCACTTCGCCCAGAACGGGGCGCCCGTCCCAGCCGACCTGGCCGAGCCGGTGGGTGACGTAGGCCTCGATCTCGTCCTCTCCCAGCGCTTCGAGATGATGCGAGGCGATGATCCGCTGGCGCAGCTGGTCGAGGCCCGGGTGATGCGCAAGCGTGCGGCGGAATTCGGGCTGGCCCAGCAGCAGGCTCTGGAGAAGCGGGTGCGAGCCGAGCTGGAAATTGGACAACATGCGCAGTTCCTCGAGCGCGTCGAGTTCGAGATTCTGGCATTCATCGACCACCAGCAGGCAACGGCGACCGGCGCGCGCCTCGTCCTGGAGGAAACGCTCGATCGCACCCAGCGCCGATGCCTTGTCATGCCCTTCGACCGACAGGCCGAAAGCCTGCGCGACGACATGGACCACTTCCTCCCCGTCGAGCGCCGAAGTGACGATCTGCGCGACCGTCAGCGCCTCGCGGTCGATCCGCTCCATCAGGTGCGCCACCAGCGTCGACTTGCCCGCCCCGACCTCGCCTGTGACGACGATGAAGCCCTCGCCCTGGTTCATCCCGTAGCCGAGATAGCTCATCGCCTTCTTGTGCGTGATGCTCTCGAAATAGAATTGCGGGTCGGGCGTGAGCTGGAAGGGGCGAGCACTGAGGCCGTAGAATTGTTCGTACATGTCTGGGCTCCCCTGATTCAGAAGTTGTAGCGCAGGCCGATAAGCGCGGTGGCAAAGGCGAAATCCTCGGCGGAGAATTCGCTGTCGAAGTAATCGATCGCCAGCGCCGCGCGTCCCGACAGGCGCTGGGTAAGCGATCGGTTGTAGGAGGCCGAGGCGCCGAAGGCGGTGACATCGCCGCCCACGCTCGCGCTCTCGAACCAGTTGGCATAGGCATTCGCGGTGATGATCGCGCGCTGGCCGATCTGGCGGGACAGGGCGCCCGTGACGTAATAGCTTTCGTCGGTCAGGCCGTCCGCCGCTTCGAGCGGGGTCCCGGCCGCGGCAATGAAGGTGCGCCGGTCATAGCCCGCGCCGATAGCCGCATCGAGCCGGCCGATGCGCCGCTGATAGCTCGCCCGAACGCCGCGACCGCGGAACGCTGCCGAACGCACCGAACCGAGCGTGCCGACAAGGCCCGCCCCTTCGCCCCCGCTGACAAGGCCGCCGAAATCACCGGTGACGGGATTGCGAAACGCGGTGAAATCGCTCGACAGGCCCGCAAGAGCGTTGTTGAGTACACCGCCAAAGCCGCTGACCCCGTCATAGGCGACAACGCTGAGCGCACTGCGCGAGTTCGGCTGATATGTGAAATTACCGTAATAGGTTGTTGAATCGTAACGTTCACCCACTCGCGCCTCGAGCGAGGTGCGCGAGCTCGGTCGCCACAATACGCCGACATCCCAGAGCAGGCCGTCGACGTCGAAGGCGATCCTGCGGGGCCCCGAACTGTCGGTGACGAGCCGCCCGTCAGCTCCGATCACGGGATCGCCGCTTGCATCGCGAAGCGCGTCGCGGCTCGATATCTCGACATCCTCATAGCCCACCCCGCCCACGATCGCGAGCGAAGGCGTGACCGGAACGGTGACGTCGGCGCGCACGAACGCATCGCGCACCCGTTGGTCGAGATTGGAGATCTCTTC
The DNA here is from genome assembly GCF_001719165.1 of Erythrobacter litoralis. Classification (NCBI taxonomy): domain Bacteria; kingdom Pseudomonadati; phylum Pseudomonadota; class Alphaproteobacteria; order Sphingomonadales; family Erythrobacteraceae; genus Erythrobacter; species Erythrobacter litoralis. The sequence goes on along the minus strand of NZ_CP017057.1, from coordinate 1,494,415 downwards.
CTGAAAGATCCCGCCGGTGACGGCGAGACCGACCGGGAACGGGTCGCCAGATCGGGTCGAGGCAGTGACCCGCCCGTTATAGGTCACACTGTCATCGAACACGTCGACCGCGTTTCCGGCGGGATCGAATGCCGCGTTCTCGGTCTCGAAGCGATTGTAGCCGAACCGCGCAAAGCCATTGACCGCGACCCGCCCGACATTGGTGGCCAGCGTCGGCCCGGCATAGATCGAATAGATCTGGCTTTCCGCATCCTCGCGGACCAGCGGGTTGCTGGAGACACCGCCGCCACCATCGAGCCGGGTGCGGCTCGCAAGGCCGCCCGCTTCGAACGTAAGCGCGCGGGGGACCACGGAAAGATAGCCTCGCGCCACCCCGCTCAGCGTGTCGGTGTCGACCTGGTCGTCGCCCCAGGCGATGTTGCGTTCGTAGCGCAGCGAAACCGAGGCCCCGGAATTGCGACCCTGCGTGTTGGCATCGACCCCGGCGGCCAACTGGGTGAAGGTGAGCACGTCGTCGCCCGGTGTCAGCTCGGCGGAGAGGACCTGGCTCACCTCGATATAGGGCTGGATGACGGTGCGACCGTCGCCATTGCCACCTCCGGTGCCGAACGCATTGTCCCCCCGCCGGTCCTGGGCATGGGCCGGGACCGAGGCAGCAAGGCCGACAAGGGCCGCAAGAGCAAGGAGCGCGAAACGCATCGACCTAGCCCTTTGCCAGGCCGTAATCGCCGAAACGACGGCCCGAAGGGCTGTAGCGCGCGGCGTTGAGGAGGAGCTTGATATCGGCGCAGGCCGACAGCAATTGCTGCGCGTCCTCGAGCGCGGCGCGGCTCGTCTCGTCGGCGCGCACCACCAGCATCGCCTGTCCGACATGGCCGGCAAGCTCGGCCGCGGGGGATGCGGCGAGCGCGGGAGGCGTGTCGAAGATCAGGATGCGGTTCGGTGCTCCGCGGGTCAGCCGCTCCAGCACCACGCCGGTCCGGGCGCTCGAGAGATATTCGGCATCGCGCACGCTGGCATTGCCTGCGGGAAGCACGAAGAGCCCCTCGATATCGGTTCGGATGACGCAGCTTTCGGGCTCGATCGAAGGATCGGCGAGCGTGTCCATCAATCCCGCCCCGCCGGCGATGCCGAGCCGCCGCGTGACCGAGGGTTTCACCACGTCGGCATCGACCAGCACGACCTCGATATCGCGCTCGGCAGCCATGGCGATCGCGAGATTGGTTGCGATGTAGGTCTTGCCCTCGCCGGGATGCGGCGAGCAGACGAGGATGCGCCGGGAGAGCGGACCGGCCGCGCCCGCGCGCGCCTCGACGAGCAGCTCGCGCTTGACGATGCGGAATTCCTCGAGCTGCCCGGTGACCGGGTCCTCGGGTACGATCAGGCCTTCGGCACGGAGCCGCGCCCGGTCGATCGTCTGGTACGGCCCGGCGAGCCCGATACGGGCCTGTTCGCGCTGCTCGGGCGTGGTCGGAACCAGCGCCTTTCCCGGGCTTGCGGGTGCACTCGGCGCTGGCCGGGGCCCCCGGCGCGGCGGTTCGGGCAGGTCCGCGGGCACGCCGGCCGGGCCAAGACGGCCTTTCCCGAAGGTTTCCTCGGCCCGCTCAAGCAGCGAAGGGCGCTTCTTTCCGGGTTCGCCTGCGGGTGTGATCCTGCTGTGCTTGGTCATGATCCGCTCCTCATGCCACCGTCCCGACCGAGACGACCTCGATCGCGAGCAGGATCACGAATACCGCGCCCAGCCCCGCACAGGCCCCCGCGAACTGTTTCAGCCGCCGCCGCTCCAGCGCCTTCGCCGCATCCGACAGCGTCAGGGAAATCGCACCGATCACGGGGAGGTCGAAAGCGCGTTCGAGCTTCTGCGGCGTCGCGAAACCCGAACGCAGCTGGCCCAGTCCCCACGCGACGCCCGCACCCGCGCCAAGACCCACGACCAGCACGCCAAGCAAAAGGACCGGCCGATTGGGCGCAGCGGGCTTTTGCGGGACGACCGGCGGGTCGATCAGGTTGAACTTGTACTGGCTCGTCTCGTCCACAACGTGGCCGCGGGTCCTGATCTCCTCGCGGTTCTGGAGCAGATCCTCGTAATTCCTGCGCAGCACGTCGTAGTCGCGGCTGATCCGGTTCGCTTCGGCGGCGATCGCAGGCTCGCTCGCCTGGCTCGCCATCAGCGAGGCCAGTGTCGATTGCAGCGCCGCACGCCGCGCCTGGAGCGATTCCACCGCCGCCTGCCGGTCCGCGCGGATCGCGATGAGCGATGTGTAGGCAGGGTTCGGCGTGCCGCCGGCATCCTCGGGTCCAGCCGCTGCTGCCTGTTTCGCCAGCAGATCGACCTGACGCTTCGTCGCGATAACGTCCGGGTGAACGTTGGTAAGCCCGCGCGAGCGCAATTCGGCGAGCTGGGCCTGCGCCTGCATCAGCGCGCCGCGCGGACCCGTCGCCCCGCCGGGGCTGATGATGGTGCGCGGCGTGCCCGAAACCTGGCCCTCGATCGCGGCCAATGCGCTCTGCGCGGCGGCGAGGTCGGCATCGACATCGCGCAATTCGGTGCGGGCCTGCTGGACCTTGCTCGAAAGCGTCTGCGAGCCACCGATGAGATCGGGATACTGCGCCTCGAAGGACAGGCGACGCTCCTCGGCCGCTTCGAGCTCGGTCTTGCGCTCTTCGAGCTGGGAATCGAGTTCGGCCAGCGCCTGGTCGATACCCGCACGGTTTCCGGCGATGTGCTCCTCCCGGAAGATGTCGAGCAGTTTCTGCACCACATTGCGCGCCAGCACCGCGTTCTCAGCATCGGACAGGTCGCTTTTGCCGACCGTAGCGGTGATCGCGAAGAGATTGTCCTCCTCGCTTTGGACCGCGACCTGCTTGGCAAGGTCGGCGATCGCATTGTCCATCTCGCCGCGAGTCGAAATCCCCTCGCCCAGACGCGTCCCCTTGATCACCCGTTCGAGATTGACGTTGCTCGCCAGCGTCTGGCGCACGCGCAGGATTTCCTCTCGCCCGTCGCCCGCAATGCCGAGCTGTTCGGACAGGACATCTTCCACATCGACATAGATGCGCGCCTTGGATTCGTAGGAATTGGGGATCAGCGCGACCACCAGCCAGCCGAGGAGGCACACCCCCCACGCGACCGCGATCGCGATCCAGCGCCGGTGCCAGACCGACCAGAGCGCCGCGCGCACTTCATCGAAGAGTTCGTCCATCCGTGCCGCGCGCCCCTAGAAGCGGCTTTCGGGAATGATGATCGTGTCGCCGGGCGAAAGCATCACATTGGCGCTCGCATCCCCGCGCTTCAGAAGGTCAGCGAGGCGCAGGCGGTATTCCTTCTGCGTGCCGCTTTCGCGGTCGAGCCGGATCAGCTTGGCACGGTTGCCGCTTGCAAATTCGCCAAGCCCGCCGACCGCGATCATCGCGTCAAGCACGGTCATGTTGGCCTGATACGGCAGCGAGGCGGGCTGTTCGGTCGAGCCGACCACGCGCACGCGCTGATCGTAGGTCCCGCCGGGCGTGTTGACGATGACCGAAACGATCGGTTGCTCGATATACTGGGCAAGCTCGCCCGCGATGTAGTCCTGCAGTTCCGTTGCGGTCTTGCCGACCGCCGGGATGTCCTGGACAAGCGGGATGGTCAGCCGCCCGTCGGGGCGGACCTTGACCTTCTCCGCGCTCAGTTCCGGGTTGCGCCAGACATGGATCGTGATGTCGTCGAGCGGGCCGATGCGGTATTCCTCCGAAGGCTGCTCGGGCGCGGCTCCGTAGGTAGCTGGCGGCAGTTCCGGTCCTCCGGCAGCGCAGCCGGCAAGGCCGATCGGCACCAGCACGGCTGCCATGATCTGCGCTGCGAGGCGAGCGGTCGGAAAACGGAAAAGCGGCGGATTGAGCATCGATACCTGTCCTCGGGCCAAGGGTCCGCCTGGCCGGTCGGCTCCGGGCAGGAGCGACCTGCCCACGCACGGCCCGGCGAACATGGACTTCGCCTCTGCCCGAAAATGGTGAAGAGAGTGTTAGGAATAAGCCCTCAATCGAGACCCCATCCCGCCTTGGGACAGGGCAATTCGACAGGTTAACGAACGGCCTGGCCGGGCGCGCGCGCGGCCCGGCGATCAGACCAGTATTTCGCGCGCCAGACCATGACCGAGAAAGGCCGATGGCGATGCGGTCGCACCATAGGCTCCGGCACAGAACACCGCGACGATATCGCCCACATCCGCGCGCGGCAGCATCGCCTGGTCGGCGAGCCGGTCGAGAGGGGTGCACAGGCAGCCGACGATGTTGACCTCTTCGGCAGGCTCCTCGTCATAGCGGGTGGCGATGGCCGAAGGGTAGTTGCGGCGCACCACCGTTCCGAAATTGCCCGAGGCGGCGAGCTGGTGATGCAGGCCTCCGTCGGTGACGAGATAGGTCGTCCCATGGCTCTGCTTGCGGTCAACGACGCGGCACAGATAGACCCCGGCTTCGCCTGCGAGATAGCGCCCGAGTTCAAGGCACAGCTCGGTCCCGGCGAGCGCTTTCGGAAGGTCCGCGACCCGTTCGCCAAGGGCGCGCCCCACCTCGGCGAGATCAAGTGGCTCATCTCCCGGGAAATAGGGGATGCCGAAACCGCCTCCCATGTTGAGCTTGGGCAGGCCGTGGCCGATTTCATCGGTAAGATGTGCCGCCAAATTCAATACGTTGCCTTGCGTTTCTACGATGGCTTCTGCACTCAGGGCCTGGCTGCCCGTGAAGATATGGAGGCCGCGCCATTCCGCCCCCTGCCCGATCACCTCGCGGGCGAGCGCGGGGACCTTGTCGGCATCGACGCCAAACTGCTTCGCCCCGCCGCCCATCTTCATCCCCGACCCTCTGAGCTCGAAGCTGGGATTGACCCGGATCGCGATCCGCGGCCGCTTGCCGATACGCTCGCCGATCGCGAGCGAACGCGCCGCCTCGCCTGCGGATTCGCAATTGAGCGTCACCCCGGCGGCGATCGCGGCTTCAAGCTCGTCCTCGCGCTTGCCGGGGCCTGCAAAGCTGATGCGCGCGGGATCTATGCCGACCTTTTCGAGGATCGCCAGTTCCCCCGAAGAAGCGATGTCGAAACCGTCGACGAGCGGCGCCATGTGGGTGACGACAGCAGGCATGGGGTTCGCCTTGACCGCGTAGTTGATGCCGATCCGCCCGGGAAGCGCGGCGCGCAGGTCGGCGACGCGCCGGCTGAGGAGCGCACCCGAATAGACGAACAGCGGCGTGCCGCCCGCCTCCTCGACCAGCGCACTCGCGGTGCGCCCGCCTATCGTCAGCTCGCCGTCGAGGGTTTCGTAGCCGCTGGGGATCGGTCCGACGGGTTTCATTCGTTCGCGTCCTCGGCTGTAGCGGCGAGTTCGGCGGCAAGCGCCGTGCGGTCGATCTTGCCGTTGGGATTGAGGGGCATCGTCTCGCGCCAGTGGATGCGCTGCGGCTGCATGAAATTGGGCAGCGCCGTCTTGAGCGCCCTTGCGAGCGCATCGGCGTCGCCCGGCCCGCGCACGACGAGGTGCACCGCCTGGCCGAGCCGCGGATCGGCGATGCCGAGCGCGACCGCCTCGGAGGCGAGGCCGCTGGCGAGCGCGGCTTCCTCGATCTCCTGCGGGCTGATGCGGTTGCCCGCGCTCTTGATCATGGCATCGCGCCTTCCGACGAAATGGAGCAGGCCTTCTTCGTCGCGCCGTACCCGGTCACCCGACCACACGGCCGTCCCCCCATAACACGACGCAGAAGGGGCCGGTCGGAAGCGCTTGCTGGTGCGTTCCGGGTCCTGCCAATAGCCCTGCGCGACGAGCGGCCCGCAATGGACAAGCTCACCCTCCTCGCCTGGCCCGGCCACTTCGCCATCATCGCCGATGACGAGAATCTCTGCGAAGGGTATCGCCTTACCCATTGATGTCGGATATTTTTCTACCAAAGAAGGATCGAGGTAGGTCGATCGGAACGCTTCGGTCAGACCATACATCGGATAAAGATCCGCCTGCGGGAAGATCCTCCGGAGCGATTGTACAAGCTCAACCGTCAGCGCGCCTCCGCTATTGGTCAGGCGCCTGAGCGGGGCACTTTCCTCGACTTTCCAGTCAAGCTCGGTCAGTTGCACCCAGAGCGGCGAGACCGCGGCGAGCGTCGTCACGCCATGCTTCGCGCAGGCCTTGGCCACGTCGCGCGGAAAGAGGAAATCGAGCGGCACAACGCTTCCTCCCGCATACCATGTCGAGAACAACTGGTTCTGCCCGTAATCGAAGCTCAGCGGCAGCACGGACAGCGTCACGTCGTCGCCCCGCATCCGGAGGTAATGGGCAACCGAAACCGCCCCCAGCCACATGTTCGCATGGGTCAGCATCACGCCCTTGGGCCGCCCGGTCGAACCGCTGGTGTAGAGGATCGCCGCCAGCGCTTCCGGATCGGCAGAGGATGGCCCCGGTCCCGGCCCCGCATCGGATGCCCGGGCCAGGGCCTCGGCCTCCTCGATCGTGCGGCAGCCTTCCGGCAGGTCTTCCGGTTCGAGCGAGGCAAGCCGCGAGCCCGTCCCCACCACCATTCGCGCGCCGCTGTCGGCAAGGATGTGCGCCACCTGAAGACGCTTTAGCAGCGGGTTGATCGGCACGTGAACGAGCCCCGCACGAGGCGCGGCGAGCGGCATCAGACATGTAAGCTCGCCTTTCGCCGCCCAGCTCGCCACGCGCGCGCCCTTTTCCGGCACCTCCCGCATGAGCCACGCGGCAAGATCGTCAACACGCAAGTTTAACGCATCATGATCCATAACCCCCGAGCGCAGCACGAGCGCGGGGTCCCCGCCCCGTCCACGCTGTCCGGCCAGCACCGCCAGGTGGTCGATCGGACACGGCGCAGGATCGGGCGGCGTATCGGCGCAATCGGCCGCTTGCGCGTGGGTCTCTGGATGAAAGAGGCTTGGCATCAGGCTTTCTGCGCGGGCGGACGGAAGCGATCGGAGAGGCGTTTGGGACAACTATAATGATCGTTGCGACCTGTCACGATAGCGTTAACGCACTTCAGGGCCTTGCTAGCGGCGAAAGCATTCCCGCGCCCTCCCCCTTCGACCGCGCGGAGTGGTATGCGCTGCTCGCCGGGACCGGGCTCGCCCCCCTGATTGCCATTGCCAGCGACGGGGACGGGCAGGCCGCGCTTGCGCTGACCGAAAAGGCCGGCCGGATCGCCCCCTTGCGCAATTGGTACAGTTTCACCTGGCGCCCGCTCGCCCCTCCCGGAGAGCCCGGCGACCGGCTGCTGACCGAGATCGCGCGCCAGCTTAAGGCCAGGGGCCACCGCGTGACGCTCGCCCCGGTGCCTGAGGAGGACGGCTCCGCGAGCCGCGTTTCCGAGGCCTTTCGCTCTGCCGGCTGGCGGGTCGAGGTGACGCGCTACGACATTAATCACGTGCTCCACCTGCGCGGCCGCAGCTTCGCCGAATATTGGGCGGGACGCCCGGGGCGGATGCGCACGACATTGAAACGCAAGGCGAGAAAGGTCGAGACCCGGATCATCGAACATTTCGACGCCGAACTCTGGGACGCCTACGAGCGGATCTACGCCGCGAGCTGGAAGCCGCAGGAGGACTTTCCCGAAATGCTGCGCGACTTTGCCCGCGCGGAAGGGGACGCGGGGCGCCTGCGCTTCGGAATGGCATGGCACGATGGCGAACCCGTCGCGGCGCAATGCTGGACGGTCGAGAACGGGACGGCCTTCATCCACAAGCTCGCCCATCTTGAAAGCCACCGGCATCTCTCGGCCGGCACGACGCTGACGGCTGGCCTGTTCGAACACGTCATCGACCGCGACCGGGTTGCGACGGTCGATTTCGGGACGGGTGACCAGCCCTACAAGGCCGACTGGATGGAGGAAATCCGCCCACGCTACCAGATCGACTGTCTCGACATGGGACGGGCACGCGGCTGGATCGATCTCGCGCGGCTTACGGCCCGCCGGCTGGCCTCGCCCCGCGTGCCGGAGCTTGCACCCGCGCCGCCCGCTGGCTAAGGCCGCGCTCCACGAACGGGCCTCGCTCTGGCAATGGCTGCGCAGGGCCCGAACAAGGGATCCGCATCGCATGAGCACCAATCCGGCCATCAACTCCGCCGCGACAGATGCAGGCGACAGCCAGACGGGAACGGGAATGGACCGGACCGAAATCGACAGCGAACTGAAGGCGATCATCGCCGACGTTCTGGGCATCGACGCGGCGCAGGCGGCTGCACTTGGGCCGGATTCGGGCCTGTTCGGCCACCTGCCCGAACTCGATTCGATGGCGGTCGCAGGCTTGCTTACCGAAATGGAAGACCGGCTGAGCATCGTGATCGAGGATGACGACGTCGATGGCGAGATGCTCGAGACCTATGGCGGGCTGCTTGCATTTGCCGAGGCAAAGCTCGCGCAGGGTTGAATCAGCGTCAGCCACAAGCACAGGAGCCTATCGTGATCGGCACCTGGACGGCCCCGCTTCAGGGCGGAGAAACAGCCGAGGAACTGCTCTTGTCGTTCGACCGGGACCGTGCGAGCCGCCTGCTCGTGCTGCCCGCATGGTTCGACGAGGCGAACAAGCTGCGCCGTTTCACGCTCGAGGTCATGCGCGGGCTCGACGAAAGCAGGATCGACAGTTTCCTGCCCGACCTGCCGGGATGCAATGAAAGCCTGGTACCGCTGGAGACGCAGACGATCGCGGACTGGCGCGCGGCGGCCCTTGAGGCAGCCGAGAAATTCGCCGCGACCCATGTGCTTGCGGTCCGTGCCGGCGCGCTCATCGCGCCGCCCCAGCTTCCCGGTTGGCGTTACGCCCCGCAGAGCGGCCCCAAGCAGCTGCGCGGCATGATACGCGCCCGCACCATCGCCGCGCGTGAGGAAGGGCGCGAGGAAAGCTCGGAGGCCTTGATGGGAGAGGGACGAAACACGGGCCTCGTCCTCGCCGGATGGCCGCTCGGCGCGGAGCTCTTCCGCGAATTGGCGGTCGCCGGGGCAGAACCTTCGCAGATCCAGCGGGACATCCCCCAGTCCCAGATCGGAGGTGCCGGACTGTGGCTGCGGGCCGAGCCCGACCATGATCGCGCACAGGCCGCCGCTCTTGCTGGGATCATCGCCTCCTCGCTCGGCGAAAAGCCGGGCGAGCCATCCGGGGAAGGCGTTGCATGACCCGGCTCCCGCTCGATTTCGGCTGCGGCAGCCTCAAGCTCGTCGGCACGCTCGACACGGCGCCGGGCACGACCGGGCTCCTCATCGTCAGCGGCGGAAACGAGATCCGCTCTGGCGCCTTTTCCGGCCAGTCCCTGCTTGCCTCGCGCATCGCGCGGGCAGGTTTTCCGGTGTTCCGTTTCGACCGGCGCGGGATCGGCGACAGCGAAGGCGAGAACCGGGGGTTCCGCCGCAGCGCGCGCGACATCGCCGCAGCGCTCGAAGCGTTCCGCGCGCTGGCGCCGCAGGTCGACCGGGTGATCGGTTTCGGCAATTGCGATGCGGCCTCTGCGCTGATGCTGGCGAAGGGAGCGGGGCTAGATGGACTGGTCCTGTCCAATCCATGGACGGTCGAGGACGATGGCAAGGACGATGCCAGCCCTCCCCCTTCGGCGATCCGGGCGCGCTATGCCGAAAAGCTGAAGAACCCCCGCGAGGTCGCGCGGCTCCTGCGCGGCGGAGTGGATATGGGCAAGCTCGCGCGCGGATTGGTCCGATCGCTCAGGCCCGCGCCCGCCCCTTCGAGCCTTGCCGAGGAAATGCGCGCAGGCCTTGCGGCTTACGAGGGGCCGGTTCGCATCCTCCTTGCCACCGCCGATCGCACCGCGCAGGTCTTTGCCGAAAGCTGGGACGGTAACGACGCGCGGATCGCCCGGTGCGAAGGCGCAGGCCATGCCTATGACCGGCCCGAACACCGCGACTGGCTCGACGCTCAGATCCTCTCGGCGCTCAGGGCGTGAAGGTCAGGCGCGCTCGAACAGGCTGACCAGTTCGACATGGGTCGACCAGCGGAACTGGCCGACCGGGCGCAGTTTCGTGAGGCTGAAGCCGCCCTCGACAAGCCGCGCTGCATCGCGCGCCCAGCTCGAGGGATTGCAGCTGACATAGCAGACGCGCGGGACGGCGCTGGCGGATATCTCGGCGACCTGCGCCTTTGACCCGGCGCGCGGCGGGTCGAGCAGCACGGCATCGAAACGCGCGAGTTCGCCCGCCTGGAGCGGCGCGCGGAAGAGGTCGCGATGGAGCGCGAGCGCGCGCCCCCCGGTCCGCCCCCCGGCGGCCTTGAAGGCGAGATGCGCCGCGCGGTCAGCCTCTACGCCGAGTACCTTGCGGTTGGCAGGGCCGCTCGTGAGGAGGGAGAAGGCGAAGGTGCCCAGCCCTGCAAAGAGATCGGCGACAATGGCCGCATCGTCGATCCACGCGCCCGCATCGGCGGCCATGCGGGCCTCGGCGTCTTCGGTCGCCTGCAGGAAAGAGCCGGGCGACAGTGCCACGGGAATCCCGGACAGGGTGACCGTGACGGGGTCCGGCTCCCACACGGTTTCCGCGCCATAGCCCTGGTCGATCGACAGCCGCGCAAGGCCGTGATCGCGCGCGAAATCGAGCGCGGCCTCGGTCGCCGCGAGGCTGTCGAGCGGCATATTGGTGAGCGCGAGATCGACCCCCTGATCGGCCAGCGTCATCCGCGCCTCGATCCCGCCCTTGCCGCCATGTGCGGCGATGAAGCTGCGAAGCGCGGGAACGAGCGTGGACAATTCCTCGCGCAGGACCGGACAGGCTTTCATGTCGACGATCCTGTGAGAGCCGCCTTCCCGAAAGCCGATCACAGCGCCTCGCGCCGTGCGCAGGGCGTGAAGGCCCGCCCTGCGGCGGCTCGCGGGGGGCGAGAGATGGACCGGAAGGACCTCGCCCGGCTCGATCCCCTGCCCGCTTGCGGCATTGAGCACACGGTCGCGCACGAATTCGGCCAGCACCGTGTCATCGGCATGCTGGAGCTGGCATCCGCCGCACGGGCCGAAATGCGGACAGGGCGGGGCCGCATGGTTCGGGCCCGGCGTAATCGTCCCGTCCGGCGCGACGCGGTCGCCCGGCACGGCGCCTGCGACATGGCGTCCGTCGCCTGTCAGACCGTCGCCCTTAGCGGCAATGCGCACGATGTCGGCGGGGTCGCTCACGGCATGCCCGGGACAAGCGCGGCGGCAAGGCTGCGCGAAACGGCGCGGGCGAGTTCCGCTGCCGTGAAGGCCGGCCCGCAAAGCCGCGCCGCCTCGCCGTGGAGCCAGACTGCCTCGCAGGCAGCCCCGAACGCGTCGCCTCCGGTGGCGAGCCGGCTTGCGAGAATGCCGGCAAGGACATCGCCCGTTCCCGCGACCGACAGCCAGCTTGGCGATGGAACCGCGATCGCGAGCCTGCCATCGGGTGCAGCGACGACAGTGTCCGGGCCCTTGGCTACGACGACCATCGCGCTCGCCCTCGCCAGCGCCCGGGCCCGGTCGCGTCTACCGTCGGCGCGGACAGCGAAGCTGTCGCACAGGGTCGCAAGTTCGCCGTCATGCGGGGTCGCGACGAGATCACCTCTTTCGGCGACCATGCCGGGCCTGAGCAGTACGAGCGCATCGGCATCGAGGACGGTCGGCTTCGCAGCGTCCAGAACCGCTGCCAGGCGCTCTGTCGCCCTATCTTCGCGCCCGAGACCGGGGCCGCACAGCAACGCGTCGATCCGCTCGTCCCCGAGCGCTTGCGCCAGCGGGCGCGTGTCGATGACGAGATCGGGCGGCGCGGCGGCGGGTTCGGTTTCGCTCAGCAGCTTGACATAGCCCGCCCCGGCGCGCTGAGCGGCAAGGGTCGCCAGCAGGCTCGCCCCCGGCATGGAGCCTGCGACAACGGCGCATAGGCCGCGGCGGTATTTGTGGCTGTCGCGCTCTGGCGGCTCGATCCGGGGCCGCGTGATCAGCTGCGCCGCACTCTCGACCGGGTCGATACCTATGGGCACGAGCCGCTTGCGTCCCATTTTCGCGCGGCCCGGCAGGCTCCAATGGGCGAATTTCCATGCCCCAAGCGCGAGCGTGGCGTCGTATTCAGGCAGGTTTTCGTTCAGCAATTCGCCGCTGTCGCTTGAAATGCCAGAGGGCAGGTCGACCGCGATGCGAACCGGATGCCGCGCGGCAAGATCGCGCAGCAGCAGCACGAGTTCACCCGAAAGCGGCCGGGCAAGCCCGGTCCCGAACAGGCAGTCGACCAGCACTTCCGCTTCGACCTCACGGCCCGAAGACCGGACCTGGCCGCCGAACCGGTCCCGCGCCGTTCGCGCCGCATCGGTCTTGGGCTCGACGGGAGCGACGACCGTGACATCGTTGCCTGCCTCGGCGAGGTGCCTCGCGATCACATAGCCGTCGCCGCCATTGTTGCCGGGGCCGCACAGGACCGTGACCGAGCGCCCGGCGGCGATCCGTCGGATCCACTCGGCCGCGCCGCCGGCGGCGGTCTCCATCAGATCGGAAACGCTCGTGCCGGCATCGAAGATCGCCTGTTCGGCTCCGCGCATCTGGTCGGCGGTCAGGATCTGGCGGTCGACCATTCAGAGCTCCGGATCGGGATCGTTCGGCAGGCGGTAACGGTCGCCTGCGACGGAGAATTCGAGAGCCCCTTGCGAATAGTCGGCATTCACGACCAGCGGTTCGGCTCCGTCAAGCGGCAGAAGCGTCGACCTCTCCATCACGAAACGCCGGAAACCCCCGCCCGGATGGTGGATGACGAGCATTTCGCGCCCCCCCTCCATCGCCAGTTTTTCGAGCACGCACAGTTCCTCGAACTGCGCCCCCGGCCCAATCGCACAGGCGATGGCGTCGCCTTGAGGAACCCCCGCTTCCGGCCCGCAGGAAGCGAGACAGACCGTCAGCAGGACCGCGCTAGATATCCGCAAAGCAGTGAGTCTCCGCCTTCGCCCCCGGATGGGTGAGCGCGCCGTAGCGCGCCGAACCGACGGTCCGCGAATAGCGCCAGAGCGTGCCCGACTGGTAATCATGCTCGCGCGGTTGCCACGCCTTGCGCCGATCTTCCAGCACCGTTTCCTCGACTTCGAGATCGATCGTGCCCGCTTCGGCGTCGATGGAGATGGTGTCACCGTCCTCGACGAGGGCGATCGGCCCGCATTCGGCGGCTTCGGGTCCGACATGGCCGATGCAGAAACCGCGCGTCGCGCCCGAGAAACGTCCGTCGGTGATCAGCGCGACCTTCTCGCCCATGCCCTGGCCGTAAAGCGCGGCGGTGGTCGAGAGCATTTCGCGCATTCCGGGGCCGCCTTTCGGCCCTTCGTAACGGATGACGATCACGCTGCCTTCGGCGATGTCGCGCGCTTCGACCGCCGCGAAGGCGTCCTCCTCGCGGTCGAACACCCGTGCCGGGCCGCTGAACTGCAGCCGCGCCATCCCCGCGACCTTCACGATCGCCCCGTCGGGCGCGAGGCTGCCCTTGAGGCCGACGACGCCCCCGGTCGGCGTGATCGGATTGGAAACCTCGTAGAACACCTTCTGATCGGGGTTCCAAGTGATCTCCTCGATGTTCTCGCCCAGCGTCCGGCCGGTCACGGTGATCGGTTCAGGGTCGATGAAGCCGCCGTCGAGCAGGGTCTTCAGAGCCATGTAGACCCCGCCCGCCTCGTGCATGTCCTTGGCGACGTATTTCCCGCCAGGCTTGAGATCGGCGATGTAGGGCGTCGTCTTGAACACTTCCGCGACATCGAACAGGTCGAAATCGATGCCCGCCTCGCTCGCCATGGCTGGCAGGTGAAGCGCCGCATTGGTCGAGCCGCCTGTGGCCGCGACGACGCGCGCCGCGTTCATGAAGGCGGCACGGGTGGCGATGTCGCGCGGGCGCAGGTTCATCTCGACAAGGGTCATCACCTGCTTGCCGGCGGCGCGCGCGATTTCCTCGCGCGACTTGTAAGGAGCGGGCGCCATGTTGCTGTTCGGCAACGACAATCCGATCGCCTCACCGACGCAGGCCATGGTGTTGGCGGTGAACTGGCCGCCGCATGCGCCGTGGCCGGGGCAGGCGACCTTCTCAAGCGCGATCAGCTCCTGCAGCGGGCAATTGCCCGCCGCGTGCTGGCCGACCGCCTCGAACACGTCGACAACGGTCACGTCCTCGCCCTTGTAGGTGCCGGGCAGGATCGATCCGCCATAGACGAAGATCGAGGGCACGTTGAGCCGCAGCATCGCCATCATCATGCCCGGCAGGCTCTTGTCGCAGCCCGCAAAGCCGACCAGCGCATCGTAGCAATGGCCGCGCACCGAAAGCTCGACCGAATCCGCGATCACCTCGCGGCTGACGAGCGAGCTTTTCATGCCCTGGTGGCCCATCGCGATCCCGTCGGTGACGGTGATCGTGTTGAAACGGCGCGGGGTCCCTCCCCCGGCGATCACGCCCTCGCGCGCGATGTCGGCCTGCGCGTTCAGGGTCGTGTTGCACGGCGCCGAGTCATTGCCCGCGCTGACCACCCCGACGAAGGGCTGGTTGATCTCTTCCTCGGTCATGCCCATCGCGTAGTAATAGGACCGGTGCGGCGCGCGTTCCGGGCCGACGGAGACATGGCGGCTGGGCAGTTTCGACTTGTCGAAGCGTTCGGACATATTCTTTCCCGTCACTGGCTGTTTCGCGCAACAGCCCCTGCCTTCAGGAAAGCGCCAGCGCAACCCTTCCGACGACGTCCGAGAGCATGTCTGCCCAGCGCGATTGCTGGACGCGGGTCGTGATGTGGTCCTGGCGGATCTCGAAGAAGCAATAGGGCCGCCCATGCGCCTCGGCGTGGCGGTTCATCGTCGCGTTGAGTTCGGCTCCCGAATAGGGTTCGTTCTCGCCGACATTCAGCCCCTCGTCGCGCAGGAATCGGATCGCGTGGCGCGCCGCGCGGTCGTCGGTGTTCCATAGGAGCGAGACGTCCCACGGGCGTGCCTCGTCAGTGGACGCCATCCTCGGCGTGAAGGAGTGGAGCGAGACGATGAGGTCGGGTTGCGCCGCCTCGAGCCATTCTTTGAGCGCGGCGTGATAGGGACGATGGAAGCGGGCGAGGCGCGCTTCGATGTCGGCCCCGATATTGCCGGGGATGAGATATCCGTCGCTTTTTTCCGGTACGACGCCGGGATGGTCCTCCTCGCGGTGGAGATCGCAGACGAGGCGGCTGACCGTGGCGAGATGCGCGGGGATGGAGTGGCGGCGCGCCATGCGGGTCGCGACCCCTGCGACGCCGATGTCGATCGCGACATGCTGATCGAGCAATTCGGGCGCGATGCCGAGTTCGATGTCTTCAGGCACATGGTTGGAGGCGTGGTCGGCGACGCAAACGATGGTCGGCTCTCCGGACACAGGGCGCGGCTCGCCCAAATGGCGATAGGGCTGGCCGTCGATCATCTGAGGCTTCCAGCGAGCTGCCACCAGTCGGGGTGCGTCTTCGCGATCTGCGCTGCGGCGGCGTCGCGCTCGGATGCGCTGTCGTAGAGCGCGAAGCAGGTCGCGCCAGAGCCGGACATGCGGGCGAGCCACGGATCGGTGTCCCGAAGCGCGTCCAGCACCTCTCGGATCACCGGGCAGAGCGAAATGGCTGGGGCCTCGAGGTCGTTGCGCCCCTCAAAGGAGATGTGCCGCGCGGGGCCTTCGGGCAGAGCGCCGCGATCTTCGCCGTCCCACGCCTTGAACACCGGGCCGGTCGAAAGCGGCACTCGCGGATTGACGAGGAGGACCGGAGTTCCGACGAGGTCGTCTTCCACCTCCTCCTGCTCGGTCCCGGTGCCTCGCCCGATATGCGTCTGGCTGAGGACGCAGGCGGGCACGTCCGCACCGAGTTTCGCGGCGCGCGCCTGCCAGTCGTCGGGTAGGCCTTGGAGCCCTTCGACGATGCGGAACACCGCACCCGCATCAGCCGAGCCGCCTCCGAGACCAGCCGCGACGGGGAGGTTCTTCTCCAGCGTGATCGCGAGGCCCTGCGGGCGCGGAAGCGCGGAGAGCGCCTTGGCGACGAGATTGTCGAACGGATTATCCAGCCCGCCCGCGAATTCACCGAGGGTGGTGACACTGTCGGCATCGGCAGGCGCGGCGTTCAGGATGTCCCCCGCATCGACGAAGGCGAACAGGGTTTCGAGCTCGTGATACCCGTCCTCCCGCCGACTGCGAACGTGCAGTGCGAGGTTGATCTTGGCGTAGGCGGTTTCCTTCATCCCACACCCTCGTTGTTGCGCGGTGCATCCTCAAACGGAGCGCCGACGCAGTAGGAGCCGACGTATTCCCAGCGCCCACCTGCATCGAGACAGTCATCGATTGCCATATGACCACGCAACCACCACCCCGCGCTCAGCGAAGTAAATGCGGTTGCGATAAACGCGGCAATCAGGAGTGTCCGCCGCACCGTGTGCGATCACATATTCGGATAATTCGGCCCGCCACCGCCTTCCGGCGTCACCCAGTTGATGTTCTGGTTGGGGTCCTTGATGTCGCAGGTCTTGCAGTGGACGCAGTTCTGCGCGTTGATCACGAATTGTGGCTCCTTGCCCTCTTCCTCGACCCATTCATAGACGCCCGCCGGGCAATAGCGCGCCGAAGGCCCGCCATAGACTTCCAGCTCGCTTTCCTTCTGCAGCTCGCGGTCCTTGAGCTGGAGGTGGCAGGGCTGGTCCTCGGCGTGGTTGGTGTAGCTGAAGGCGACATTGGTAAGCCGGTCGAAGGTGATCTCGCCGTCGGGCTTGGGATAGTCGATCTTCGGATAAAGGTCCGCGCGGCCCGTCATTTCGTGATCGCGGTGGTGCTTCATCGAGATCGGAAGGCCAATCTTGAGCGTGCGCATCCACATGTCGATGCCGGCAAGCGCGGTGCCGATGTCGCCGCCATACTTGGCGACGGCGGGCTGCGCGTTCTGGACCTTCTTCAGTTCGTCCGCGATCCAGCTAGACCGCAGCGTGCTGTCGTAGTCCGAAAGCTCAGTCTTCTCGTGACCCGCCGCGATTGCCGCGGCGATGCTTTCGGCGGCGAGCATCCCGCTCTTCATCGCGGTGTGGCTGCCCTTGATCCGGGGGACGTTGACGAACCCCGCCGCGCAGCCGATCAGCGCGCCGCCGGGGAAGGCAAGCTTCGGTACGGACTGCCAGCCGCCCTCGTTGATCGCGCGCGCGCCATAGGCGACGCGCTTGCCGCCCTCGAGATATTCGCGGATCGCCGGGTGCTGCTTCCAGCGCTGGAATTCCTGATAGGGCGAGACCCACGGGTTCTTGTAGTCGAGCGCGGTGACGAAACCGATCGCGACCTGACCGTTCGCCTGGTGGTAGAGAAAGCCCCCGCCCCAGGTGTCGCTTTCGGTGAGCGGCCAGCCCTGCGTGTGGATCACGCGGCCGGGCACGTGCTTCTTGGGATCGATGTCCCACAATTCCTTGATGCCAAGGCCGTAGACCTGCGGCTGGCAATTCGCCTCGAGGTCGTATTTCGCCTTCATCTGCTTGGTCAGCGAACCGCGCGCGCCCTCTGCAAACAGCGTGTACTTGGCGAGGATTTCCATGCCGGGTTCGTATTCCGGCTTCTTCTCTCCGTCCGCGCCCACGCCCATGTCCTGCGTGATCACGCCCGCGACCGCGCCGTTATCGTCGATGATGACCTCGGCCGCCGGGAAACCGGGGAAGACCATCACGCCCAGTTCCTCGGCCTGTTCGCCGAGCCAGCGGGTCATGTTGCCGAGCGAGCCGGTATAGCAGCCGTGATTGCTCATCAGCGGGGGCATGATCGCATGCGGGAGCGATGTCTTGCCGCCCTTGGACAGCATCCAGTGCCAGTTGTCGGTTACCGGGGTTTCAGCCATCGGGCAGCCATTGTCGCGCCAGTCGGGCAGCAGTTCGTCCAGCGCCTTGGGATCGACCACCGCGCCCGAAAGGATGTGCGCCCCGATCTCGGAGCCCTTTTCCAGGACCACGACCTCGAGTTCCTCGTTCAACTGCTTGAGCCGGATCGCGGCCGACAGGCCGGCCGGGCCGCCCCCCACGATGACGACATCGCAGGGCATTGATTCACGTTCGCTCATGCGCTTCTCTTGTAACCCTTCGTTTCTGGCTCAACGCCCGCGGGTGTCTTGAGTGCCCGCCCTTGCCTATTGCACTTGCTAACTGCCCCCCGGACAGTCAAGACCCGCATTGGAAGAGCATGACCGCAGCCGACCCTGATCTTGCCCGCGAAATGGCGGCCCACCGCGAATGGTGGAGGCTGGCCGGGGTCGATCTCGATTTCGCCGATGACGCTACGGCATGGCTCGCCGAGCCGGAGCCTGCGGCGTCCGCGTCCGACCCAGGGGAGGACCGCGATCGCCCCCCTGCCCGGCCCAGCGAACCGGCAATCGAGGAAAAAGCGCCGCCGCCTGATCTTCTGGGCGATTCGCCGCCCGAAACGCTCGCGGCGTTCCGCGAATGGTGGATGAGCGCGCCGGGCCTCGACGCGATCGGGCCGCGCGGGCGCGTACCGCCGCGCGGAACTGCCGAGGCGGCGCTGATGGTGCTGGTCGTCCATCCCGAGGAAGGCGACCGGGAGCGATTGCTGGCGGGTCCGCAAGGCAGGCTGCTCGAAGCGATCCTTGCAGCGATGGGAACCGCCTCTGAGGAAATCTATGTCGCATCCGCCCTGCCACGCTTCATGCCGATGGCCGATTGCGCCGCCGAAGCGCAGCGCGGCATGGCGCAAGTGCTCTCGCATCACATCCAGCTCGCAGCCCCGCAGCGAATCGTCGCATTTGGTGCAGGGCTGGGCGCGCTTATGGGCGCTCACGGCAAAAATGATTACGGGAACTTACCCAATATTCACCATAAGCACTCCACAAACCCAGTACTGATGAGCGAGGATCTCGAAAGCCTGATGGCGATGCCCAAGCTCAAGGCCCGATTCTGGCGGAGATGGATGGAATGGTCGGCCAAACAGGCGTGACGAAGATTTCAGCGGTGAAGAGGATCGGCGCAACGATGCTCGTCCTGGGCGCGCTTGTCGCTG
Source organism: Erythrobacter litoralis (assembly GCF_001719165.1). NCBI lineage: Bacteria > Pseudomonadati > Pseudomonadota > Alphaproteobacteria > Sphingomonadales > Erythrobacteraceae > Erythrobacter > Erythrobacter litoralis. The sequence continues at coordinate 1,475,440 of NZ_CP017057.1, read as the reverse complement.
CCCCCGCCCCGCTTGCCGCACAGCAATCGGGCAGCATGGTCGCGCATTATGACCGCACGCCGCGTGCGGCGACCGTCCTTCCGGCCGTGCTCTCAGAGCGCGAGCGCGAGCATTACCGCGCCGTGTTCGCCGCGATCGATCGCGAGGACTGGGAGACGGTCGATCGTTTGCTCGGCGACGACGAAGGTATCCTGAAGCAGGTTGCGCTCGCCGAATATTACACCCATGCGCGCAGCCCCAGGGTCAGCGCCGAACAGGTTTCGCGGTGGTTCGCGCTCGGCGTCGAATTGCCGCATGCCGAACAGCTCGGCCGGCTCGGCGCGAAGCGTGGGCTCGAATATGTCCCCGATTTTCCTTCGGGCCAGGCGCTCAGCCGGCAGCCCGCCGCCCCGAAACGGGTCCGGCCGCGCACGATCGAGGACGGGACCATGCCCGGCGAGGTGCGCGCAGCGATCCTTGATGCGATCAGGAACGATGATCCCGGCTCGGCCCAGCGCCTGCTCGACGAAGTCGATTTCGGCCTCAGCCCCGAGGCGCGCGCCGAATGGCGCCAGCGCGTTGCCTGGAGCTACTACATCGAAAACGACGATACCTCCGCGCTCGCGCTCGCCGAACGGGTGGCAGAGGGAAGCGGTCCCTGGGTCGCGGAGGGCGAATGGGTCGCAGGGCTTGCCGCGTGGCGATTGGGCTATTGTGCCCTGGCCGCGGAAAACTTCGCCGAGGCGGCACGCGGCTCCACCAATGAAGAGCTGACCACCGCCGCCCATTACTGGGCCCACCGCGCGCTGGTCCGCTGCCGCGAACCGGGCGAAGCGCAGGCGCATCTCGCCGCCGCCGCGCGCCATCACGAAACGCTCTATGGCATGCTCGCCGCCCATCAGCTCGGCATCGAACTGCCTGCCGAAGCCACTCCGGAACCCTTCACCGAAAGCGATTGGCGCGACCTTGAGCGGCGGGGCAATATCCGCGTCGCCGCTGCGCTGGTCGAGATCGGACGCTATTCGCTCGCCGACGAGGTCTTGCGGCACGAGGCCCGGATCGGGCCGCCGCGCGATTATCCCGCCCTCGCCCGGCTTGCGCGTGAGTTGGGCCTGCCATCGACACAGCTGTTCATGGCCCATCACGCGCCCTATGGCATGCGCAGCGAAGCGGCGTTGCGTTTTCCAGTGGCGCGCTGGCAGCCGAGGACCGGCTGGCGGGTCGATCCCGCGCTTGCCTTCGCCCATGCGCTGCAGGAATCGAATTTCCGCGCGGCCGCCGTCAGTCCCGCCAATGCGCGCGGCCTGATGCAGATCATGCCCGGCACCGCGCGCGACCACGATCGCCGCCTCGAACTGGGCGCAAGCTATGAAGATCTCAACGATCCCGAGGTCAATCTCGCCTACGGCCAGCAGCATCTCGAAATGCTGCGCGACAGCGGCGCGACGGGCGGCCTGCTGCCCAAGATCATGGCTGCCTACAATGCCGGGCTGACCCCGGTCGATCGCTGGAACAGCGAGATCAACGATCAGGGCGACCCGCTGCTCTGGATGGAATCGATCCCCTATTGGGAAACGCGCGGCTATGTCGCGATCGTCATGCGCAATTACTGGATGTACGAGCGCGCGGCCGGCGTTCCCTCGCCCAGCCGCCGTGCGTTGGCACAGGGGCGCTGGCCTGTCTTCCCGCAAATGTCTACGGTCCGAACCGCAAGGGTCGAACAGGACGACTGAAAGGGGCGCAAGGCAATGGCGATCGACGAGGCGAAGCAATTCGTGCCGATCAATATCGCCGTCCTCACGGTCTCCGACACGCGCACGCCCGACAACGACACGTCGGGCGACCTCCTCGCCGACCGGATCACCGCCGCCGGGCACTCACTCGCCGCGCGCGCGATCGAGCGGGATGATGCGGGGCTGCTGGTCGAGCGGCTGAACGGCTGGATCGACGATCCCGCCATCGACGCGGTCGTCTCGACCGGGGGGACGGGGCTTACGGGCCGCGACGTGACGCCCGAAGCGCTCGCGATGATAGAAGGCGCGCGCGAGATCCCGGGGTTTGGCGAACTGTTCCGCTGGATCAGCTTCGGCACGATCGGCACCAGCACGATCCAGTCGCGCGCCTGCGCTGTCGTCGCGCGCGGCACTTACATCTTCGCCCTTCCCGGATCGAACGGCGCGGTGAAGGATGGCTGGGACAATATCCTCGCCGAACAGCTCGATGCTCGCAACCGGCCCTGCAATTTCGTCGAGCTGATGCCACGCCTGCGCGAAAGCTGAAGCCGGAACAAAGCCCGTCCGCCCCGGATTGGTCAGGCATCACGCCGTCCATTCGGGAGCTTCCTTGCTCGATCTCGCGCAATATTCGACCACGACGCTCGCCGCCGCGTTCGCCGCCTGCGCGGTGGTGATCGCCGTCTTCGGCTCCAAGATGGCGGGCTATGCCGACGTGATCGCGGACCGCACCGGGCTTGGCGAAGCGCTGATCGGATCGGTCCTGCTGGGCGCCGGGACGAGCATTGCAGGCATCGTCACATCGACCAGCACCGCCGCCAGCGGAGCGGCGGATCTCAGCGTCTCGAACGCGCTTGGCGGGATCGTCGCGCAGACCATGTTCCTTGCCCTTGCCGACCTGTTCTACAAGCGGGTCAATCTGGAACATGCCGGGGTGAGTGCGGTCAATCTCGGGCAGGCGACGGTGCTGATCGTGCTGGTCGCGCTGCCCGTCATGGCATGGGCTGCGCCGCCGATCACGCTGTGGAGCGTCAACCTGCTGAGCCCGGTGCTGATCGCGGTCTATCTCATCGGCCTCCACAATGCGCACCGGATCCACCAGGAACCGATGTGGCTACCGAAACAGACCGACGACACGCAGGAGGACGAAGCCGGAGAGGACGACAAGAGCGAGTCCCTCGCCATGCTGTTCGCACTGTTCGGCGGGCTCGTGCTCATCGTCGGCTCGGCGGGCTATGTCGTCGGCGAAACCGGCCTTGCCCTGTCGGGACGGCTTGGCCTCAGCGAGAGCCTGGTCGGCTCGCTCGGCACCGCGACCGTCACTTCGCTGCCCGAACTCGTCACCACGATCGCCGCGGTCCGCAGGGGGGCACCGCAGCTCGCAATCGGCGGGATCGTGGGCGGCAACATGTTCGATTCGCTTTTCGTTGCCGCCAGCGACTTCGCCTATCGCGACGGCAGCATCTATCACGCCATTTCCGACGCGACGGTGTTCTGGATGGGGCTGGTGATCGTGATGACGGCGGTCCTGCTGCTCGGCCTGCTGCGCCGCCAACGCGAGGGGCCGGGCAAGATCGGGTGGGAATCGGTGACGCTCATCGGGTTGTGGGCGATCGGAGCGGGCCTGCAGATCTACCGCGGATAGCACTCGACAGGGCATGATGTTCTTATTATGTTCCTGCCCATGTCCGACCCCCAACGCACCGCCATGAAAGGACGCGGCGCCGCCTCTTCGCGAATGCCCGGGCGATTCGGCCTTGCAGCGCGCGAGGCCTACGGCGACTGGCGCGATAGTGCGGCCACGCTGGACGGCCCTCCCCCCGGATTGCGCACGACCGTTACCGAGGAACGGCCGCGCTCGATCCTGAGCTTCAACCAGAGCCCTGACGTGCCGTTCGACCGTTCGGTCAATTCATATCGCGGCTGCGAGCACGGGTGCATCTACTGCTATGCGCGGCCCACCCATGCCTATCACGACCTTTCGCCCGGGCTCGATTTCGAAACCCGCCTGTTCGCGAAGCCCAATGCGCCCGAATTGCTGCGCGCGACGCTGGCGAAACCCGGCTATCGCCCGCGCCCGATCGCGCTTGGCACCAACACCGATTGCTATCAGCCGATCGAGCGCGACTGGCGGATCACGCGGCAGGTGCTGGATGTGTGCCTCGAAGCGCGCCACCCGGTGACGATCACGACCAAGTCGGACCGTGTTCTCGACGATCTCGACCTTGTCGTCCGGATGGCGCGGGAGAACCTGGTGGCGGTGGCGATCTCCGTGACGAGCCTCGATCCGGACCTATCGCGCAAGCTCGAACCGCGCTGCGCCGCCCCGGCGAAGCGGCTTGCCGCACTCGGCCGGCTGGTCGAGGCCGGCGTGCCGACCCATTGCTCCGTCTCGCCCGTCATTCCGGCGATCACCGATGAATTCATGGAAGGGATCGTCGCCGAAGCGGGCCGGATCGGCGTGCCGAGCGCCGGCTGGATCCCGCTGCGCCTGCCGCACGAGGTCGCGCCGCTGTTCCGCGAATGGCTCGATGTCCATTACCCGGAACGCGCGGGAAAGGTCATGAGCATTGTCCGCTCGATCCGGGGCGGGCGGGACAATGATCCGAATTTCGGCACCCGCATGAAGCCCGAAGGCGTCTGGGCGGACCTGTTCCGCAGCCGCTTCGCGATCGCCTGCAAACGGGCCGGGATCGGCAAACACCGTTTCGAACTCGATTGCACCCGGTTCCGCAGGCCTTCGACGCATGGCCAGCTCGACCTTTTCGCGTGAGGGATATTCGCTTGAATGACAGGCCCTTGCGCACTACGCCTCGGCGGCGGGGGTACAGATGAGACGGATTTTCGCGAAGACTGCAGGCGCAGCGCTGCTGGGGGTGCTGAACCCGGCGGCGGGATTGGCTGCCGACACGCACGAATCCGCGCGCGCGATCATCGAGACCATCGACGAGGCTACCTTGCGCGAGGCGCTCCTTGCGCTGGGTGCCCAAGCGACCCCGCTCGACGAGGAGGGACGCGTTGTGAGAGTGGGTTTTCCCGGCGGCGGTGTCGCGGTCCTGCGCCGCTCGGCCTGCGAGGAAGGCCCGTGCCGGGGCCTGCTGATGACGAGCCTTTTCGCGCCGCCCAAGGCAAGCGAAACGGACACTGCAGCGCGCATTGCCCGGCGTTTTTCGTCGAGCTTCAACCCTGCGAGCGTCATCATCAATGAACGCGGCGAGCACCTGCTGAAAGCATATCTCGTGCTCGATGGCGGAGTAACCCGCGCCAATCTCGTCACGGCGATCGGCCTCTTCGGCCTTGGCATCGCGCAATACAGCGAAGCGCTCTATGGCGCTGCGGAATGAAGACGGACCCGCCTTGAGGGCTGAAAGGGAGTAATGGAATGAAGCATCTGGGGGTTTTCGGGGCACTGGCGGCACCGTTGGCATTATCGCTCGGCGGGCCGGCTGCGGCGCAGGACACCGCACCGCTCGGGACATTCAGCCGCGCCGATCTCCTGACCGCGCTCGACGCGATCGAGGCCAGTCACGACGAGCTTGCGGACAGCCGCAGCATCAACGTGACCTTCGCCACCGGCCTCTACGCCAATGCGCTGCTGCTCGCATGCACCGACGACGATCTCGAAGCCGAATGCCTCGGAACCTCGCTGCTTGCGACCTTCAATCGTGAAGGCCGTACCGAGGCCGAGGTGGCCGAGGCGATCAACGCCTACAATTATCGCGAGAATTTCGGCCGCGCCTATATCGATCCCGAGGGCACCATCTCGGTGCGCCTCTACATCATCGCGGATGGCGGGATCAGCCGCGAGAATTACCGGCGCCAGATCGAGCTGTGGGAGAGCTCGCTGAACGATTTCTTCGACTACCTCTACGGCGAAGAGGAAAGCGAAGAAGAGGCGACGGGCGACGAGGCCTGACCCCGCCCTTCCTTTCGAGCGCGAGGTTCAGCCAAAGCCCTCGCCCACCTCGCCGGGGCTGAACCGCACCAGACGGCTGTCGACCAGCGCGGCCGTGCGGTTCACCACAGCGTGCGCATAGTCGGGGTCCTTGATCATCTCGAAAAAGGCGCCCGCATTTGGATATTCGGCGACGAAGCCGTCGTGCCAGCTTTCGAATTCGGGTCCGGTCACCATCGTGCGGAACGCGCCGCGCCAGACGATCCTGCCGCCGACGCGGCGGAAGATCGGGCCGGACGTCTTGCCGTATTCCTCATAGGCGCGGCGGCCCGACCAGCCCTTGCCAGCATGTTCATGGCCTTCGGGATAGTCCGCCTTTTCCCGGTATAGCAGGAGGTTGAGCATGTGGATCGGTTCGTCGCGCGGCAGTTTCTTGAACTGCTCGAAATTCTCCGGCGAGGGGTCGATGAAGGTTTCGCATTCCATCGCCGATCAGGCCTCGAGCCGATAGTCGGAAAAACGGTCGCGGAGGTCCTTCTTGGATATCTTGCCGGTCGCAGTGTGGGGGATTTCATCGATGAACTCGACCGCGTCGGGGAGCCACCATTTCGCGACCTGGCTTCGCAGGTGTTCGATGATGTCCTCCGCGCTTACCTGGGCATCGGCCTTCTTCACGACGAAGAGCACAGGGCGTTCGTCCCACTTGGGATGCGGCATGCCCACGCAGGCGGCCTCGGCCACCGCAGGATGGCCGCCCGCGGCGTTTTCAAGCTCGACCGAGCTGATCCATTCGCCGCCCGACTTGATCACGTCCTTGGTCCGGTCGGTCAGTTGCAGCGTGCCATCGGGATGCAGGATGCCGACATCGCCGGTGTCGAACCAGCCTTCGTTGTTCACCGCGTCCTTGTCCGACTTGAAGTAGCGCTTGATGATCCAGGGCCCGCGGATCTGGAGCGCGCCCGAGCTTTTCCCGTCGCGCGGCAATTCGGTGACCATGTCGTCGAGATCGACCGTGCGCAGTTCGACACCGAAGATCGGGCGGCCCTGCATGGTCGTCTTCTGCACCTTCTCCTCGAAGGAAAGCTCCTCCCAGTCCCAGGTGGGCCCGCCGACCGTGCCGATCGGGCTGGTCTCGGTCATGCCCCAGGCGTGCTGGACGCGCGTGCCGTTCTTCATCAGGCGCTCGATCATGAACTTGGGCGCGGCCGAACCGCCGATTGTCGCGGCCTTCAATGGCGGCAGGTCGAGCCCGTTGGCATCGCAGTACTGGAAGTGCGCGAGCCACACTGTCGGAACGCCCGCGCTGTCGGTCACCTTCTCGTCGATCATCAGCTGGTGGAGCACGGCAGGATCGTTGACCGCGGAAAAGACGAACTTGATCCCCGCCATCGCGCCCGCATAGGGCAGGCCCCAGCTCGCCGCGTGGAACATCGGCACCACGGGAAGCATGACCGAGGATCCCGAGAAATTGAACGCCGCCGGCTGCAGCCCCGCGATCGCGTGCAGCACGGTCGAGCGGTGTTCGTATTGCACGCCCTTGGGATTGCCGGTCGTCCCGGACGTGTAGCAGATCATGCACGGATCGCGCTCGTCGCCCGTGACCCATTCGAAATCGCCGTCCTCGGCGCCGATCCAGTCCTCGAAAGCGGGCGCGTTCTCACCGCTATCATAGCAGATGTAATGCTCGATCGTGGTCCAGCGGTCCTTCATCTTGTCGACGATCGGCTGGAACGCGGCATCGTAGAGCAGCACGCGGTCCTCGGCGTGGTTCACGATGTAGTCGAGCTGGTCATCGAACAGGCGCGGGTTCACCGTGTGGAGCACCCCGCCCATGCCTGCGACGCCATACCAGCTCACGAGATGGCGCGAATGGTTCATGGCAAGGCTCGCCACTCGCTCTCCCGGCCTGATCCCGAGCCGCTGGAGCGCCTGCGCCATCTTGAGCGCATCGCGCCTGACCCCGGCCCAGTCAGTGCGCGTCACGCTGCCATCGGCCCAGCGGGTCACGATCTCGCGCGTTCCGGCCTCGCGCGCGGCATGATCGATCACGCTGGTGATGCGCATGGTCCAGTCCTGCATCGCTCCGAGCTTCGCCATTCTCGTCTCTCCCCTATTCAATGAAGACTGTCTCGATTGCCGGGAATCCCTGCCCGGCGTGAATCCTTGAAGGTCGGTGTTCATGCCGAGCCTATGCGCGCTTGGCAATCGCCGGATGATCGCATTTGCGACAGCTTCGCGAACATCTGTCACGGCTTTGCCACGCAGGTTTCCTAAGCCTCGGCGCACAGGATCACTGACGAGAGGACGGACATGACCAGAATTGCGATGCTTCTTGCGGGCTGTGCCGCGATCGTCGCTGTCCCGGCGCAGGCGCGCGACGGGCGGCTTTATGTCGGCGTGGACGGCGGCGTCATGCTGGAAGACCAGGTCGATGTCGACATCGACCTCGCCCGTCCCGACGGGCTGCAGGAAAACGCAGCATTCGCCGACACCAATACCGGCATCGATGCCGATATCGTCGTCGGTTACGATTTCGGCGCCTTCCGGCTCGAAGCCGAGGGCGGTTACAAGCGCGCGGGCTATGACAGCCTGACGGTGGTGAACCCCGAACTCGTCCCCGGCGCGGGCATCGTGCCCGGCACGGTCGTCCAGAACGAGGAAGACCTCTCGATCTTCAGCGGCATGGTCAACGGCCTGTTCGAATTCGGCAAGGATTTCCAGATCTTCGCCGGCGGCGGGGCGGGCTTCGCCAATGTCGACCTGCCGGTCGAGGTGGCGGGCGTCGGGACCATCATCGACGATTCGGCGACCGATTTCGCCTGGCAGCTCATCGGCGGCTTTCGTTACGCCGTCAGCGACAAAATCGATCTCGGCGTCAAATACCGCTATTTCGTGATCGACGAATTCGAATTCGAAAGCGCTTTCGGCGACCCGCTCGAAGCGGACTTCCAGAGCCATTCGATCCTTGCGAGCCTGCGCTACAATTTCGGCAGCGCGCCCGAACCGGCGATGGCGCCCGCACCCGAACCGGCCGCTCCCCCGCCGCCGCCTCCGCCGCCCCCGCCGCCGCCTCCACCCCCGAAGCCGGTCTGCAACACCGGGCCCTACATCGTGTTCTTCGATTTTGACCAGTCGACGATCACCGCCGAAGCGGCGAGGATCCTCGACGGCGCGGTGACGGCCTATGCGAATTGCGGCGCTGCCGATGTCATGCTCGCAGGCCATACCGACCGCGCAGGGACGGTCACCTACAACATGGCGCTCGCCGGGCGGCGCAATGCATCCGTGCGCGAATACCTTGCCCGGCGCGGCATTCCCGAAGGCCGCATCTCGAGCGAAGCCTTCGGCGAATCGCAGCCGCGCGTTCCCACCGTCGACGGCGTGCGCGAGGCGCAGAACCGCCGGGTCGAGATAACCTACGGTCCCAATTCGGGCATGTGACAGCGCCGGGCGCAGCCCTTATGGCAAAGGGCCGGGAGAGCGATCTCCCGGCCCTTTTTCCTTGGCTCCTGCGGCATTGCCGATCAGGCGATGAAATAGCCGCTGATCTCCCAGCCCTGCGGGCCCATCTTCATCACGATGGTTTCGACCGAGTGCCCTTCCTCGTTCTCGAAACGGGTGCGGAACTGCATCACCTGGTATTCCCCATCAGCCGCTCCCGGCAGGCTCGAGGCGCGCTCGATCGTGGCGACTTCGCGCGAGAGCACCCTGCCGAGCGGGGCGCGCACCGGTGCCACCTGCTCCCGCCATTCGCGCGGCGATATTTCGGAGCGGATCGGCGTGCCGGTCAGTTCCCAGCTCCCCTCCCAATCGCCCGCGTCGATCCGCGCGAGAAACGCCTCTGCGCGCTCGATCGAGACGGCGTCGGCCTGGTCGACCGGATTGGCACTGCCGCGATCCTGCGCCGTGCTTTCGGCTTCGGCGATGCGGGCGGGCTCTGCCGGTCCGTCGGCGAGAAGAAAGATGGCGGCGGCTGCAATTGCCATGGACATGATAAGCATTCCTCCTGTCAGCCATGCGGCCCGCGAAAGGCCGGCACGGCGGGTTTCATCGAGGACTGCAATGTCGTGAGATGCCGGCCCTGCGGACATCCCGGAATCTGTGTGCGCAAGATTTTGGGGGTCTTCGCTCTCGGTCTCACCCAAAATTCTTGCGGCCTCTCGGCTGCTCGACACGCCCAGCTTGCGGCGTGCACCCCGCAGCCGATCGTTCAATGCGTGGACGGAAATGCCGAGTTCATTAGCGCTCGACTTCGCATCGTGGCCCGCGAGCAGGAGACGCAGCGCATCCTTTTCCTTGTCGGTGAGGTCGGAAAGCGCGCGGTTCACTACGCCACCAGCTTGAGCCGTGCCTTGCCACGCTTCGGCCCCAGTTCGACATTGTCGATTCCCGGGATCGCCGCCAGCCGCTCGGCCAGTTCACCGTCGAGCATGTAATCGCCGCCGAGCCGCACCGCGACATGGCCGCCGTGCTCAAGCGCGAGACGGACGAGCACTTCGCCGCAACCCGATTGCCATTCGCCCTGCGCGATATCGAGCTCGATCTTGAGCTCGAGCAGCGCATCCATGCTCGATATGTCGGCGCTCAGCTGCATCGGTGTCGCTCCGCTCACGCCTGCGAGCTCGCGCGCCCCGCGGATCGTCAGGCGCGGAGGTTCGGACGGGGCGGGCGCGTCGAGCTCGACATTGAGCAGCAGGCATTCCCCGCTCGCGGCCCAGCGTTCGAATTGCGGCACGAGCGATTCCTCGAAACAGGCCGAGGAGAACTGGCCCGACAGGTCGGAGAAATCGGCACGGATGAATTCCTTGCCGCGCTTGGTGCGGGCCTTGACGGCATTCTCGACCATCGCGGCCATCACCGCGGTGCCGCTGGCGGCGGCTTCAATCAGGCTCTGATAGGTGCGTGCCCCGTTCGCTAGCGCCACGGTGCGGAATTCCTGGATCGGGTGGCCGGAAAAATAGAAGCCGAAATTCTCGCGCTCCTTCGCCATGCGATCGGCCTTGCTCCATTCCTCTGTCGGGGAGAGCCGCAGCGTCTCACCAGGCGTATCCTCGCCGCCGAACAGCCCAGCCTGCCCGCTGGTGCGCTCACGCATGGCGGCTTCGGCAACGGCCAGCAGGTGTTCGGCATTGGCGTGGACGAGCGCGCGATTGGGTTCGAGCCAGTCTAGCGCGCCGGCGCAGGCCAATGCCTCGAACTGGCGGCGGTTCATCGCGCCGTGGGGAATGCGCTCGCAGAAATCCTGCAGGCTCGCGAACGGCCCCTTCGCCTGCCGCTCGGCGACGATCGCCTCCATCGCCTTTTCCCCGACATTGCGGATCCCGGCGAGCGCATAGCGCACCCCATAACCGCGCTCGGTCTGTTCAACGGTGAAGCGCGCTTCGGAGGCATTGATGTCGGGCGGCAGCACCTCGATGCCGCCTTCTGTCCCCGGATAGCGCCGCGCATCGTCGACGAAGACGGCGAGCTTTTCCGACTGGTGCATGTCGAAGCACATCGAGGCGGCGTAGAATTCTTCAGGATAATGCGCTTTCAGCCACGCGGTCTGGTAGGCGAGCAGCGCATAGGCGGCCGCGTGGCTCTTGTTGAAGCCGTAGCCGGCGAACTTGTTGATCAAGTCGAACAATTCGTTCGCCTTCGCCGCCTCGATTCCCGAAACGCGCGCACAGCCCTCGATGAAGATGGCGCGCTGCTTGTCCATCTCGGCCTGGTTCTTCTTGCCCATCGCGCGGCGCAGCAGGTCCGCATCGCCGAGCGAATACCCGGCAAGGATCTGCGCGGCCTGCATCACCTGTTCCTGGTAGACGAAGATGCCGTAGGTTTCCTCGAGGATGCCGGCGAGCTTTTCGTGCGGGTATTCGATCGGCTCGACCCCCGCCTTGCGCCTTCCGAACAGCGGGATGTTGTCCATCGGACCCGGCCGGTAGAGCGAGACGAGCGCGATGATGTCGCCGAAATTGGTCGGCTTCACCGCTTTCAGCGTGCGCCGCATCCCTTCGGATTCAAGCTGGAACACGCCCACCGTGTTGCCGACCTGCATGAGTTCGTAGACCGCCGGATCGTCGAGTGTCAGGGCCCCCAGATCGATGTCGATGCCGCGCAGGGCGAGGAGGTCGACCGCCTTCCTCAGCACCGACAGCGTCTTGAGGCCGAGAAAGTCGAACTTGACGAGGCCGGAGCTTTCGACGTGCTTCATGTCGTACTGCGTGACCGGCATGTCCGAGCGGGGGTCGCGGTAGAGCGGGACGAGCTGCGACAGCGGCCGGTCGCCGATCACCACGCCCGCGGCATGGGTCGAGGAATTGCGCGGCATCCCCTCCAATTGCATGGCGAGGTCGATGAGGCGCCTGACCTCGTTGTCATTGTCGTATTCGCGCTTGAAATCGGGCGCGCCGTTCAATGCGCGCGGCAGGGTCCACGGGTCGGTCGGGTGGTTGGGGACCATCTTGCACAGCCGGTCGACCTGGCCGTAGCTCATCTGCAAAATGCGCCCGCAATCGCGCAGCACCGCGCGCGCCTTCAGCTTGCCGAAAGTGATGATCTGCGCGACGTGATCGTGCCCGTATTTCTTCTGGACATAGCGGATGACCTCGCCGCGCCGGGTTTCGCAGAAATCGATGTCGAAGTCCGGCATGGAGACGCGTTCGGGATTGAGGAAGCGTTCGAACAGCAGGCCTAGGCGAATCGGGTCGAGATCGGTGATGGTGAGCGCCCAGGCGACCAGCGAGCCCGCGCCCGAACCGCGCCCCGGCCCCACCGGAATGCCCTGTTCCTTGGCCCACTTGATGAAATCGGCGACGATCAGGAAGTAGCCGGGAAAGCCCATCTTGACGATGATCCCGATCTCGTAATCGAGCCGGTCGAAATAGGCTCGGCGCTCTTCCTCGGCCATTTCGCCATAGGGTTCGAGCCGCACCTCGAGCCCCCGCCGGGAATCCTCGGCCAGCATTGCTGCCTCGCCTTCGAGGTCGCCCGCAAGGCTCGGCAGGATCGGCGCCCGGTCGGGCGGCGCGTAGGCGCAGCGCTGTGCGATGACGAGGGTGTTCGCCGTCGCTTCGGGCAGGTCGGCGAAGATTTCGGCCATCATCCGATCGGACTTCACGAAGGCCTGCGGGTTCGAATGGGGGCGGTCCTCGGCCTCGATCTGGGAGGAATGGGCGATGCACAGCATGGCGTCATGCGCCTTGTGCATGTGCGGTTCGGCGAAGTTCGCCGGATTGGTCGCGACCAGCGGCAGTTCGCGGGCATAGGCGAGGTCGATCAATGCCTCTTCCGCCGCCTCGCAGACCGGATCGCCGTGGCGCGCAATCTCGATATAGAGCCTGCCAGGAAACAGCCGGTCGAGCCGGTCGCACAGCGCCTTCGCCGCGCGGTCCTGCCCTTCGGCGAGCAGGCGGGTCAGCCCCCCCTCGCCCGCCCCGGTCAGCGCGATCAGCCCGTCGGTGCGGCCCTCGAGGTCATCCATCGTGACATGCGGATCGAATTCGAGCGGGCGGTCGAGATGGGCGCGGCTGACGAGGTGGCACAGGTTGTCATAACCGCGCTCGTCCTGCGCGAAGAGCGGCAGGTAATCGATCGGGATCTTGTTGGAGCCGATCGCCCCCTGCGAGGCCGCGCCCGAAGGCCCGTCGCGCGCGACGCCCAACAGCGCGCCGATGATCGGTTGCACGCCCTCGCCCTTGCAGGCCGATGCGAACATGACCGCGCCGTAGAGCCCGTCCCGGTCGCAGATGGCGATGGCGGGAAAGCCGCGCTCCTTTGCCAGTTTCGCGATACCCTTGGGGTCGATCGCCCCTTCGAGCATCGAATAGGACGACAGGACACGCAAGGGGACGAAAGGGGCGTAACGCATGCGCGTAATCTAGGAAATGATCGCGGATTCGATAAGCGCCCCGGCCGCCTACTTCTCCACAGCCGGCCCCCCGGTCACAGCAGCTTCTCGATGTCCTTGGCGATGGCCTCGGGCTTGTCCTGCGGGCCGTAGCGCTTCACCACCTTGCCATCGCGGTCGATCAGGAACTTGGTGAAGTTCCACTTGATCGAGGTAGAGCCCATCAGGCCCTTTGCCTCTTTCTTCATCCAGTCGAACAGGGGCGAGGCATCGGGGCCGTTCACGTCCACTTTCGCCATCAGCGGAAAGGAGACGCCGAAATTGACCCGGCAGAATTCCGCGATTTCGTCGGCGCTGCCGGGCTCCTGCGCGCCGAACTGGTTGCAGGGAAAGGCGAGGACTTCGAAATCGCGTTCCCTGAACTGCTGGTAGATCGCCTCGAGCCCGTCATATTGCGGGGTGAAGCCGCATTTCGACGCCGTGTTGACGACGAGCAGGACCTTGCCCTTCTTGCTGGCAAGGTCGAGCGGTTCGCCGCGATTGGTGGTGACGGTGAAATCGGCGATGGTGGTCATGGATGATCCCCTGCTTGTGAAGCGCTGACCCCTTGCTCCGCCAGCCGGAGGCCGGGTGTCAAGCGCCAACACCGCCTGCCGTCAGGTGCGGCCGGGGAAATCCGACCGCTTGCTCAGCTCCACCGCCTCGGCCGCCGAATATTCGCGGTCGCCCGCCTTTTCGATGACGTAGCGGCCGCGATCTTCCTCCGGCAGCGATACGATGTGGCGGATCATCTCGGCGAAGGTCCCGCGGCGGATCGCCTTGGCCCCGTCGAAAATGCCGTCGCCGTCATCCGCGGCGTGAAGCGCGGCGCGGTCCTGCCACGCGGTCTCGTCGCTCTTTTTAGGCGTGCCGTCATAGGTGCTGGGATGGTCTGACATGTTTGTTCCTCCTTCCCTTCACCAACAGTCAGGAGCCACTTCGGGTCCGCACCTATTCGAGATGGCCTTCCTTCAGGCGCACGACGCGGTCCATCCGGGCGGCGAGCCGTTCGTTGTGGGTCGCGACCAGTGCCGCGCTGCCTTCGCCCCGCACGAGGTCGAGGAACTGGGCCAGCACGGTGTCCGAAGTCGCCTCGTCGAGGTTGCCCGTCGGCTCGTCCGCCAGAACCAGTGTCGGTCGGTTGGCGAGCGCGCGGGCGACGGCCACGCGCTGCTGCTCGCCGCCCGAAAGCTGGCTCGGCCGGTGGGTCAGGCGGTGGCCGAGGCCGAGGCTCGAGAGCAGGCTGTCGGCGCGCTCTTCCGCCTCGGCGCGCGTAGCGCCCGCGATCATCTGCGGCATGACGACGTTCTCGCGCGCGTCGAAATCGGGCAGCAGGTGGTGGAACTGGTAGACGAAGCCGAGATGTTCGCGCCGCAGCCGGGTGCGCCCGTCGGTCGGCAGTTTCTCGGCCTGCTGCCCGGCAATGGCGATCGACCCCGAAAAGCCCCCTTCGAGCAGGCCCACCGCCTGCAACATGGTCGACTTGCCCGATCCCGACGGCCCCAGCAGCGCGACGATCTCGCCCGGCATGATGTCGAGATCGACCCCGCGCAGAACGTCGATGCGCTGGCCGCCCTGCTCGAAACTGCGCGTAAGGCCGCGCAGCGCAACGATCGGCGTGCCTTCATTGCCCCTATTCATAGCGCAGCACCTGCACCGGATCGGTGTTCGCTGCCTTGAGCGCGGGATAGAGCGTCGCAAGGAAGCTCAGCACCAGCGCGAGCGCGGTGATTGCGATGATCTCCACCGGATCGGCGCGCGCGGGCATGGTCGACAGGAACCGCACCTCCGGGTCCCACAATTCCTGGCCCGTCACGAAGGCGATGCCCTGGACGATCTGTTCGCGGAACAGCAGGACCAGCGCGCCGAGCAGCAGCCCGGCAATCGTCCCGATCGCGCCGATCGTGGTTCCGGTGGTGACGAATATCTTGAGCAGGCTGCGCCGCGTCGCGCCCATCGTGCGCATGATCGCGATGTCGCGGGTCTTGGCACGGACCAGCATGACGAGGCTCGAAAGAATGTTGAAAGCGGCGACCAAAACCATGAAACTCAGTGCAAAGCCCATCGCGGCACGCTCCACTTGCAGGGCCTCGAAGAGAGCCGCATTAATCGTTTTCCAGTCGGCGACGACGGCGCGTCCGGCGAGGCTTTCCTTCACCGGGGCAAGGATTTCGCCGACCTGGTCCGCATCCTCGACCGTGACCTCGATCATGCCGATGCTGTCCTCCATCAGCAGCAGGGTCTGCGCGGTCGGGATCGGCATGATGATGAACTTCTCGTCATAGTCGTAGACGCCCACCTCGAAGATCGCGCCGACTTCGTAGGGGACCTGCCGGATCGAAGTGCCGAACGGGGTCGAGCGGCCCTGCGGATTGATGATCGTGATCGTGTCGCCCACCCGCGCGCCGATATTCTGGGCAAGCCGCGAACCGATCGCGACCGCGCCCGCTTCGGGGCCTTCATCGCTGCGCAGGCTCGGGCCGGCATCGAAGGTGAGCGCCTCGATCTCGCCCGCGACGACCTTTTCGCCCAGCTCGTCGATATCCTCCTGCGTCTGTCCGCGTACGAGGATCGCAACGGTCCGCCCGTTGAAGCTGACCAGCAGCGGCTGTTCGATCAGCGGGCTCGCGCTCGTCACGCCGTCGGTCTCGCGCACTTCCTCGAGGACGCTTTCCCAATTGTCGAGCTTGCCCCCATAGGCCTGGACGATCGCATGGCCGTTCAGGCCCACGATCTTGTCGAGCAATTCGCCGCGAAAACCGTTCATCACGCTCATCACGATCACCAGCATGGCGACCGAGAGCATCACCACGCCGACCGAGATCCCGGCGACAAGCGCGATGAAGGCCTCGCCCTTGCCGGGCCAGAGGTAGCGCTTGGAAATCATCCATTCGAAAGGGGAAAGCATTGTGGGTGGAATATCTCGCCGGTGACTGCTGAACGCTGCCTGTAGGCGCTGGCCCTTTTTCCCGCAATGCCGCGCGGCGATGGCAGGGCAAAGCGGGACGCCCGTAGGAAAGCTGTCATGAAAAAGCAGGGCATGGGAGGGGTCCGCACCCTTGTAATCCAGCGGTAACATCGCCATTGGGGAGGCGACGGTCGGGGGGCAGCTGAGCGGGTTCGAACACCATGACCAATTCCACGCAGAAGAGCGAGGCTCCCGAACGGGTCCGGGACCGGCTAGACGCGAATCTCACTCATCCCTTCCTCGATGCGGACGGCGACAAGCTGCGCGAGGAATGCGGCGTGTTCGGCGCGATCAACGCCGCCGATGCTTCGGCTGCGACCGCATTGGGCCTCCATGCGCTCCAGCATCGCGGACAGGAAGCGGTCGGCATCACAAGCTTCGACGGGCGCGAATTCTATTCGCGCCGCGGGCTCGGCCATGTCGCGGAAAATTTCTCCTCCTCCGAAGCGATCGGCGAACTGCCCGGCCACATGGCAGCGGGGCACGTGCGCTATTCGACCACGGGCGGATCCGGCCTGAGGAACGTGCAGCCGCTCTATGCCGAACTCGCGAGCGGCGGTTTTGCGGTCGCGCATAACGGCAATTTCTCGAATTCGCAGGCCCTTCGCTCCGATCTCGTGAACAAGGGCTCGATCTTCCAGTCGACCTCCGACACCGAGGTCATCATCCACCTCGTCGCGACCAGCCGTTATCCGACCATTGCCGACCGGCTGATCGACGCACTGCGCCTCGTCGAAGGCGCCTATGCGCTGATCGTGATGACGCCCGAAGGCATGATCGCCTGCCGTGACCCGCTCGGCATCCGTCCGCTCGTGATGGGACGGATGGGGGATGCAATCCTGTTCGCTTCCGAAAGCGTCGCCTTCGACGTGGTCGGCGCGGAACTGATCCGCGAGGTCGAACCCGGCGAAATGCTCCAGGTCGGCTTCGACGGGGAAATCCGCAGCGTGCGCCCGTTCGGTTCGCCCAAGGCGCGGCCCTGCATTTTCGAACATGTCTATTTCAGCCGCCCCGACAGCTATTTCGCCGGACGCAGCGTCTACGAGGCGCGAAAGGCGATCGGCACGCAGCTTGCCATAGAGGCGCCCGCCGACGTCGATCTGGTGGTGCCCGTCCCCGACAGCGGCGTGCCCGCCGCGATCGGCTATGCCCAGCAATCGGGCCTGCCGTTCGAGCTCGGCATCATCCGTTCGCACTATGTCGGGCGCACCTTCATCCAGCCATCGGACAGCGCCCGCCATTCCGGCGTCAAGCGCAAGCACAACGCCAATCGCGGCCTTGTCGCGGGCAAGCGGATCGTGCTGATCGACGATTCCATCGTGCGCGGCACGACCAGCATGAAGATCGTCGAGATGATGCGCGAAGCGGGCGCGAGCGAAGTCCATTTCCGCGTGGCCAGCCCGCCGACGGCGCATTCGTGCTTCTATGGCGTCGATACGCCCGAACGGTCAAAATTGCTGGCGGCGCGCATGGAACTCGAACCGATGCGCGAATTCATCAAGGCCGACAGCCTCGCCTTCATATCGATCGACGGGCTGTACCGGGCGGTGGGGCAGAAGGACCGCGACAAGGCGTGCCCGCAATTCTGCGACGCGTGCTTCACCGGCGAATATCCCACCTCGCTGACCGATTTCCGCATGACCGAACAGCGCGCCGCGCAGCTTCCCTTTGCCGATCCCAAGGCGGCCTGATAGCAGCGCTCTTCCCGACGTTTCCAAGGCACAGCGAGATCCATGACCGACGCAAAACCCCTCGCGGGCAAGACCGCCCTCGTCACCGGCGCCAGCCGCGGCATCGGTGCCGCCACCGCGAAAGCGCTCGCCGAAGCGGGCGCGCATGTCATCCTCGTCTCGCGGCGGGTCAAGGCTCTGGAAGAGATCGAGGATGCGATCCATGCGATTGGCGGGACCTCGACCATCGCCCCGCTCGACCTCACAGAAGCGGACAGCGTCGCGCGCCTCGCCGGCGCCATAGGGGGGCGTTGGGACACGATAGATATTCTCGTTCTTTCAGCGGCCTACATGCCAGACCTCACACCGCTTTCGCAGGTTGATCCGAAGCAGTTCAACCAGGCGATCATGACCAATCTGGTCGCAACGCAGGCGCTGCTCGCCGCGTTCGATCCGCTCCTGCGCAAGGCCGAAGGTGCGCGCGTCATCGGCCTCACCAGCAGCGTCGGATCGGACCCGCGGCCCTACTGGGGCGCCTATGCCGCGACCAAGGCGGCCTTCGACAACCTGCTCGAAACCTACGGCGCCGAGGTCGAGAGGTTGAGCCCCGTGCGCGTTGCGGTGCTCGATCCGGGCGCGACGCGTACCGAAATGCGTGCCCGAGCCTATCCGGGCGAAGATCCCGAAACGGTCAAGCCGCCCGAAACGGTGGCGACGCGAATCGTCGAGCTCGTGCAGGAGGATTTCCCCTCGGGCCACCGCGAGAGGGTCGACTGAAGGACGCACCGGCTCGTTTCGGCAGCGTGACGGCACGGCCCGTCGCTTTCACGGGGCTCTTACCGTCTTGTTAACCAACCGCTGAAATGAGGCATTAAGTCTCATAGGTGAATGTGTTGCCTGAGACCAACCGGCAAGAGACCAAAGCTGATTGGACAAGGGATAACGCAATGCCCCTCGACACCGACCGCTACCGCGTCGTCGCGCAGGAAGATCGCTGCGGCGAGCGCACCAAGCTTACGATCCCCGCCACGCTGAGGGCGTCGGGTGGCCGCGCGTTTCAAAGCGTGGTCCACGACCTGTCGATCTCGGGCTTTTCGGCGGCCTCGATCAACCGGATGCATGAAGGCCAGGTCTGCTGGCTCACCCTGCCCGGCCTCGAATCGCTCCAGGCCGAAGTCGTGTGGTGGGACAATTGCATTGTCGGCTGCGCCTTTTCGGAGCTGCTGAGCCCGATCGTGCACGACAACATCCTGCAGCGTTACAGCAATACCGGCGTCTATCGCCCGATGGCATAAGGCGGGGCCGGCGGCCCCGCCCCGCACCTATTGCGCCGCGGCGATCCGGGTGATCAGCCGGAACCATTGCCCGCGATATTCGCTGCTCGCGCTCGGCCAGTTGCTGACGATCGCGACGACCATGTCGCGCTCGGGTACGAGCGTGATCGATTGGCCGAAAATGCCCTGCGCGCCGAAATTGCCGCCCGGATAGGTCCACCACTGGTAGCCGTAGCCGAAGCCGTTGCCAAACTCGGCCTGTGACGCGCTCGCTTCGGCGAACCAGCCTTCGGGGACGACCTGACCTCCGGAAACACCCTCACCGCCTTCGAGCACGAACTGACCCATGCGGGCATAATCGGACAGGCGCAGGCTGAGGCAGCAGCCCCCGATATTGCCGCCGCGCGGATCGGTCATCCAGAACATTCCCCCCGCGAAACCGGCCGGCTCGACGATCTTTTCCTGCGCATATTCTGCAAGCGGGAGGCCGACGGCGTTCTCGACCAGCAGGCCGATCAGGTTGGTCTCGCCCGTCTTGTAGACCCATTTCTCGCCCGGCTCGGCCTCACGCGGGAGTTCCTTCATCTGGGCGACGATCGCGTCCTCGCCATAGCGCAGGACGAATTCGTTCATCCGCGCAACGTCGCTTTGAGGGTCGGTGTAATCCTCGTTCCACGCGACCCCGCTCGTCATGGTGGCGAGCTGGCGCACGGTGACGCCGTCATAGGCCGAGCCTTCGAGGCCGGGAATGTACTGCGTCACGGGATCGTCGAGACTGGCGATGAAGCCGTCCCGGATCGCCGCGCCGAGCAGGGTCGAGGTGAAGCTCTTGGCGACCGAGAAACTGGTCCAGCGATCGTCCGGCCCGAGGCCGAGCCCGTATTCCTCGAACCGGACCCTGCCACCATCAAGCACCATGACGCCCGCAGCCGAGCTTTCTTCCATCAGTGCACGGATTTCCTCTGCAAGCGCGGCGGGCAGCGGTTCGCCGCGAGCCAGCGTGCGGGTCTTTGAGGCAGCGGGGACTTCGTGGCCCTCGAACCAGTTCTCCATCGCCCGGAAACGCGCCGAACGCTGCGCGTCGTTCCAGAACAGGACCTGCAGTTCGGACGGGTCGCGTGCGGGCGGCGTGATCCGTTCGACCTCGGCCAGCGCCGCAGGCGCGCTCGCCATCGCGTTGTCGGCGCTTCCATAGCTGCCCGTGCAGGCCGAAGTGCCGGCAAGGCATGCGGCAAGGAACGCGCCAAGCGCGCCGCGATTGATGGTCATGTCTTTCATCCCCTCTCTTATTCCCCGATCAGCGTCACCTGGTGCACATCGATCGTGCCGGCGCGAAAGCCGCCCTCGCAATAGGCGAGGTAATAGCGCCACAGCCGCACAAAGCGATCGTCGAACCCGCTCGGCAGGCGGTTTTCCGCGACCGCAGCATCGAAACGCTTGAGCCAGGCCTTCAGAGTGCGCGCATAATCCTGCCCGAAATCGGCCTGGTCGTGCCATGCAAGCCCGCGCTCAGCGGCAAGGCGGCGAAATTCGCTTCGCTTGATGAGCAGGCCGCCCGGAAAGACATAGGCCTGAATGAAATCGGCGCTTTGCGCATAGGTTTCGAACAGGTCGTCGGCCATGGAGATGAACTGGATCGCGGCACGCCCGCCTGGCCGCAGGCAGCGCGCGATGCAGTCGAGAAATTCGCTCCAGTATTCGCGGCCCAGCGCCTCGACCATCTCGACGCTGACGATGGCGTCATACTGCCCTGTGACGTCACGATAATCCTGCAGCCGAAAGTCGATGGCGTCATCGCGGCAAGCCTGCGCCCAGTCGAGCTGTTCGCGGCTGAGGCTGATCGCCGTCACCGCGACTCCGCCGGCTGCGAGACGGTGGGCGAGGCCGCCCCAGCCGCAACCGATCTCGAGCACGCGGGCAGGCTTTCCCAGGCGTGCGGCGATGGCATCCATCTTGCGCGCCTGCGCCTCGACGAGAGAGTCCGCGCCGCTTTCCTCATCGACATCGAGCGCGCTTGAATAGGTCATGCCGGGATCGAGCCATGCGGCGTAGAAATCATTGCCGATATCGTAATGCGCGGAAATGTTGCGCGCCGCGCCCGCGCGGCTGTTGCGGTTGAGCCGGTGGGCGGCCATTGCGAGCAGGCGAAAGGGCCCGGACGAACGCGCCGTATCGCCCAAACTGCGGGCATTGGCCGAGAACAGGGCAAACAGAGCGACCATGTCGCTCGCTTCCCACTCGCCAGCTTCGTAGGCGCGGTACCAGCCGATCGAACCCTGCGTCGCCAGCCTTACGAGGGCGCGCCAGTCCTTGAGCCGCACTTCGACCTCGAAACCGGGCGCGTGGCCGCCCAGCAGGCGGGTCGTCCCGTCGGGAAGGTATGCGCGCAGCGAACCGGCCCGAAGCCCGGCGTCGATCCGGTCGAGAATGGTGCGAAAGGCAGGCGCCAGCAGGCGGGCGAAAAGGGGCGAGGCCAATAGCGAGGGCGACGGCGCAAAGCGCGCTCCGCCGGCCAGAAGCCGTTCTCCCCTGATCTCTCCCGCCTTCATGCGGGCCTACATAGGCTCGCCCCGCAGCCGGGAGCAAGCCGGGGCATGTCCCAATCGTCCCGCCACATTTGGCCAGCCCGATCCCACAGGCCGATTTCACAGGCCGATCCGACCGGCCTATTCGCCTTTCATCGCCTTGTAGGCCGACATGGCGCGTTCGCGACCTGCCTTGTGCGCGATGATCTTGCGCGGATAGCCCTTCGGCCGGCAGCCATGCGCTTCGGGGTCGTGGATATGGGGCGCATCGAGCCCCGAAAGCTCGGGCACGTAACGGCGGATATAGCCTGCAGCATCGAACTTCTCGCTCTGGGTGAGCGGGGCCATGATGCGCACGAACATGTTGGAATCAACGCCCGTCCCCGAATTCCATTGCCAGTTGACCGAGTTCGAGCCGTAATCGGCATCGACGAGGCAGTCCCAGAACCACTTTTCGCCTTCGCGCCAGTCGATCAGGAGGTGTTTGATGAGAAAGCTCGCGGTGATCATGCGCACGCGGTTGTGCATCCAGCCGGTCTCGTAGAGCTGGCGCATCCCGGCATCGACGATCGGATAGCCGGTCATGCCCTTCTGCCATGCCTCGAGATCGCGCGCGGCGTTTTCGTCGCCGGATGGGTCGCGCCATTGGAGCGCGTCGTAATCCTCGCGGTAATTGCGGCTGCCATAGCCGGGAAACTGGCAGATGACGTTCTGTGCGTAATCACGCCAGACCAGCTCGCTTTCATAGCTCTGCCAGCCTTCGGAGCGGTGGTGCTTGAGCGCGTGCCAGATCTGCACCGGGGTGATCTCGCCATGGTGCAGGTGGGGCGACAGGCGCGAGGAGCCGTCGACGCTCGGCAGATTGCGCTTCGCCTCGTAATCGCCGACATCCGCGTCCCATTCGGCGAGCCGATGGTGCGCGGCCTTCTCGCCCACGTCCCAGAAGGCGGCGATCCCGCCGGACCAGTCGGGCTTCGTCGGCAGCAGGTCCCAATCCGCGAGATCGTCGCTTTCCGGCCATTCATCAGGCGAGGACAGCGTCTTCGGTTCCGGCACCGCGTCGCGCGGTGGGAATTGTGCGCGCATCGCTTTGTAGAAAGGCGTGTAGATCTTGTAAGGCTCACCCGACCCGGTCGTCACGTGGCCCGCCGGGAAGAGATAATTGCCGTCGTGCAGCGTCAGGTCGAGCTTTTCGGACAGGGTGCCCTGCGCCTTTCTCCACCATGGTTCGTAATGGCGATTGGCATGGACCGTCCGCGTGCCGAGTTCGCCGGCCAGCTTGCACAATTCCTCCACCGCATCGCCGCGCCGCAGCACGATCCGGGCATTGCGCCGGCCGAAGCTCTTCGACAGGCTTTCGAGCGAGCGGTGGAGCCACCAGCGCGACGCACCGCCCATGGCATGGTGGCCCGCTGCGGCATCGTCGAGCACGTAGACCGCGCAGACGGGGCCCAGCTTTGCGGCTTCGTGAAGGGCGGGGTTGTCGGCCATGCGCAAATCGCGCCGCAGCCATACGATCTGAACGTCACTCATGCCGGCAAAAGCGCATCAGGGCGCGTCCAGTTCCTCACATTTGTGTGCCGGAAGGGCGACGCTGAAACGGTCGCGAGCGCGCGGATCGTAGAAGCGTGCATCGCGCAGGATGACCGACCCGTCCTCCGCCTTTTCGGCGAAGGGCGCGCGCGACCAAGACAGAAAGGCGCGCGCTTCGTCCGAAGCCTCCGCGGCATTGGCGGGCAGGCGGCAGATCGTCGCAAGCGGGGCGTGATAGCCATTGCCGAAAGGCTTGCCCTCCCATTCGGTCGAATACCAGCGCCCGTCCTCGGTCCGGATGATCCGCTCGCGTTCCCAGAAGAACAGCGGCACGGGCGAGGCGATCGCGATCTCGGGCTCGGGGTCATAAAGCATCGACTTGTGATAGGCGGCATAGTCCGAGATCAGCCCGTTGAAGGCGACATAAAGCAGCGTCACGCCAAGCGCGGTCTGCGCGATGAGTTCGCCCCTGCCCGGCCCTTCGCGCTTTTCCCGCCGCAGCGAACGCCACAGCGAGAAACCGAGCAGCGCCCACAGCCAGACATCGATGATGAACAGAGTGTCGCCATAGAACCACGCGGAGGAAAACGGCTCGAAGATACGGATGCCGTAGACATTGAGCCAGTCGAGCGCGGGATGGGTCAGGCAGCCGATCAGCGAGAGCCAGTAAAGCCATGCGAAATCGATCGGCGCGCGCGCCTCGGGCCGCTTGCCGCGATTGTCCTGCCAGCGATCGAAGCCCCACAGGACGGCGGCAAGGAGGAGCGGCAGCACCATCCATGCGATCGGGCCATGAGTGATCCCGCGGCGAAAGCCGAGATGCTCCGCCCCGTCGAGCCAGAAGAAACATGCCGCGTCGATATCGGGCAGGTTCGCGCCGATCACCAGTGCCGGCATGGCAAGCCCGGTGCGGCGCTTCAGCCCCGCCTGCCCGACCAGTGCCCCGACGAGGCTGTGGGTAAGATTGTCCATGTCCCCCTCGCCCCTCGCGCCCTATCGCCGGGCCTCGAAATCGCCGCGCGACAGCGGCGTCGCGGCGGTCGTCCCGGCGAGATAACCGCCCAGCACCGTGAAGGGCGTCGCCAGCCAGTCGGCGAAAGCAAGGATGCTGAGAAGCATCAAGAGCAGCCCGAAAACCAGCTTGGACAGGGCAAGTGCAACGACGATCCGGCGCTTCACACCCGCCGGCGCATCGGGCGGATCGAAGCGCCGCTCAACCGCCCCGCGCGAGGCGAAGCCGGCAATCGCGCCCACCGCGATGCCGAAGATCGCTGTCTGGACCTGGTTCGCGAACGGCAGGAAATAGGCGACGAACATCGCGCTGGGCGCGAAAAGCAGCGGCAGCCGCGTTCGTGTCCGGACCGAATATTTCATTGCCTCGCGTATCTACCTCGCTTGATTCTGGCCGCCTTGCGCGATTGGGCGCGATTGGCCAGTGGAAATGCGCCTTGCCCCGGCCTATCAGCCTTGGCCGAAACAGGGAGAGAAAACACCATGAACGATGCCGCCCCCTTCGTCAGACCCGACATGCGCGCCTTTCTCGATGCGCTCGCCGCGATGGAGGGACCGGCGATCGCCGACATGACTCTCGAAGAGGCGCGTGCCAGCTACGTGGCCCTTCATGCCATGGCAGACAAGCCCGCGCGCGAACTTGCCGTCATCCGCGACCTTTCCTGCCCCGGCCCGGCGGGGGACATTCCGCTCCGGCTCTACGATGCTCGCGAAAGGCGCGAGGCCGGCCCGTTGGTGACTTTCTTCCATGGCGGCGGCTTCGTCATCGGCGATCTTGAAACGCATCACGCGCTTTGCACCGAGCTTGCCCACCTGCTCGACCTGCCGGTGGTCGCGACGCATTATCGCCGCGCTCCCGAAGCCCCCTTCCCCGCCGCGATCGACGATTGCGAAGCGGCGGCGCGCTGGATCGCGGGCAGTCCCGGCGCGCTGGGCCGCGAGGCGACGGGGCTTGTCACGATCGGCGACAGCGCCGGGGGCACGGCGACCATCGCGGTCGGGCAATTGCTCTCCGCGAACCCTGCCGATGTGCCGGTGGTCCTTCAGGTCCCGCTGTTCCCGCTCGCGGCCGACGCAATGGGTTCGGCGAGCCTCGATGCCTTCGCCGACGGGTTCGTCCTGACCAAGGCCGCGGTCCAATTCTTCGATGCCGCCTATCAGGGCGACCGCACGGACCCGCGCGCCTTTCCGATCCTTGGCGACCATGCGAGCGCGCCGCCGACAGTCATCGTGACCGCGGGCCTCGATCCGATCCGCGATTCGGGCCGCGATTACGCCAAGGCGCTGGCCGAGGCGGGCCGATCCCACGTCTTCCTCGAAATCGAAGGCGTCACCCACAGCTTCACCAATCTGCGACAGGCCGTGCCCAGCACTCAGGCCGACCTCGAACGGGTTGTCGCAGCGATGCAATTCATGCTCGGAGCCTGAGCCAAGATGACCACTTCTCCCGGCGACCTGCCCTATCGCCCCTGCGCGGGCTTCATGCTGCTCAATGAAGAGAACCGCGTATTTGTCGGCCAGCGGATCGAAAAACGCGCCCACGGCACGTGGCAGATGCCGCAGGGCGGGATCGATCCGGGCGAGGACAAGCAGTCCGCCGCGCTGCGCGAACTGGGAGAGGAGACCGGGATCACGCCCGACCTGGTCGAAATCATCACCCCCGCTTCGAAACCGCTGCGCTACGACCTTCCGCCCGAACTGCTCGGCAAGGTGTGGAAGGGCAAATATCGCGGGCAGGAGCAGCACTGGTTCCTTGGCCGCTTCCTGGGCAGCGAGGGCGACATCGATCTCGAAGCGCACGACCCGCCCGAATTCAACGCCTATCGCTGGATCGAACCGGAGCAGCTTCCCGAGCTCATCATCCCGTTCAAGCGGCAGGTCTATCGCGAGATCCTGGGGGAATTCCGCGATCACCTACCCCGCTAGAAACGGCCGATACTAGAACCGGAAGGTGATCCGTTCGCGATCGTCCTTGGCGCGTGCCGCCCTGAAGCTCTCCATGGACTCGACCCGATCGAACCACCTGCCGATATTGGGATAGCCCAATTCGAACGCACCTTTGTCGCGCGCGGCGAACATCGGATAGACAAGCGTGATGTCGGCGGCGGTCAGGTTGTCGCCGCCGAAGAAGGGCTTTTCAGCGAGATCCTTCTCCATCTGGCCGAACAGCGCATCGAGCCGCGGATTGACGAACAGCTTGCGCACCTGGCCGAAGATCGCCTTGAGAAGCGCGCTGATCGGCCAGGGTGTGCGGGTTTCAAGCAGGGTGAGGACCATCGAGACCATCTGGGTCGACATCAGCGAACCCTGCGCCGCGTGGAACCAGAACAGGTGCCGCGCACGGTCCACGCTGCCGGGTGCGGGGCGAAGCGCGCTGTCGGGATATGCGTCGAGAATGTAGTCGATGATGGCGTTGCTTTCGGCCAGAACAAGATCGCCATCGGTCACGACCGGCGCGGTGCCGAGCGGAGACAAGGCCTTGTAATCATCGGGCGCAAGATTGCTCTCGGGATCGCGCCTATAGCTTTTCAGCTGATAGTATGCGCCCAGTTCCTCGAGCAGCCAGAGGATGCGAAAGCTCTGCGAATATTCGAGATGGTGCAGCGTCAGCATGGCAATGCCCGGCAAGCGGATCGTCAGTTGGCGGCCGCGGTGCCTTCGCCTGTGTCCACTGCAAGCCGCTGTCCGGCGGGCGGATTGGCGCCTGTCGCAATGGTCGAACGCAGCGCGACCGTTTCGGGGCAGCTGTCGCCGCACATGCTCTGCAGCCGGGCGAGATTGCGCTTGGCCTTCTCGATCGCGCCCTTTTCGACAAGCGCCGCGCCCTCGCCCGAAATGGCGGCGAAATTGTCGGGATCGCGGGCCAATGCCTCGCGGTAATAACGGATCGCCTTGCCCTGAAGGCCGTTCTGGCGCGCGGCTTCGGCAAGATGGACGAAAATCGGGGTATAGGCAGGGTCGACCGCCAGCGCCGCTTCGAACGCATCGATCGCGCCCTGCGTGTCACCTGCGGCGAGCGAAGCCTCGCCCTGCTGGATCAGCGTCTCTGCCCGCACATCCGGTGCCTTGTCCCCTGCGCTCGTCACGCTTGCCGTGGTGGCGAGAAACAGCGAGAGGGCGGCGGCAGCGGGCGCAAAACGCATGAACAGCTCCTTGATTGCAGCAGGCCAGGATCGGGCAGGCTCAGCCATAAGGCATAGGGCTAACACGCCGAGCCGCAATTGGCGACAAAAAACCCGTCTGTGCCGTGATGGAACGGGTCGAGCCGGGTGCCCTCCGCGCGCGGTGTTCCGAGCGGAAGGTTAACGGCGCGCGGCTCGAAGCCTTCATGGCGGGCGAGAAATCCATCGATGCGCTTTGATCCTTCCTCGTCCAGCAACGAACAGGTAACGAAGACGATCCTCCCGCCCGGACGAACGAGCTGGGCCGCGACGTCGAGCAGGCGATCCTGCAGCGCGGCGTATTTCTCCAGCGCGCGCGGGGTCAGCCGCCATTTCGCCTCGGGCTTGCGGCGCCAGGTGCCGGTGCCCGAACAGGGCGCATCGACGAGCACGAGGTCGGCCTTGCCCGCGACATCCGCCAGCGCCTCGATCTCGCGGCCCGGATCGAGCAGCAGCGGTTCGATGAGCCCGGCCCCTGCCCGCCCGGCGCGGGGGGCGAGGTTTCCGAGCCGACGCTTGTCGGTGTCGCAGGCGATGAGGCGGCCCGAATTCTCCATCGCGGCGGCAAGCGCCAGCGACTTGCCCCCCGCGCCCGCGCAAAGGTCGATCACCGTCTCACCCGGCCGGACGCCGGCGGCAAGGCAGGCGAGCTGGCTGCCATGGTCCTGCACTTCGACCAAGCCCTCGCGGTAGGCGTCCCATTCCTCGACCCGCGTGCCCGGCGAAAAGCGCAGGCCCTGCGGTGCGGCGAGATGCTCGCCCGGTTCAGGCAGGTCGATCGCGCCTCGATCCGCCTTGAGCGAGTTGACCCGCACATCGAGCGGCGCGCGCCCCATCAGCGCCTGCGCCGCCTCGCCCCTAACGCCCGACCGCGCCAGCGCCGCGACCAGCCAGTCGGGTGCGAGGCCCGGTTTCGCCTCGATGGCCCCTGCTTCGATCGGCGCGGGACCGTGCGGCGAACCATCGAACAAATCGAGCACATGGTGATTGGCAGGCTCGGCCCGGCCAAAGGCGAGCATCGCATCGCGGCCATTGCCCGGCACCGGCCCGATCGCGCGGATCACGGAATAGACCAGCTCGCGCACCGCGCGGCGATCCTTCGACCCGGCATAACGGCGAGCGCGGAAATATTCGGCGACGATGCGGTCGGCAGGCGCACCCTCGCCCTTCGCCGCCTCGATCACCGCATCGAGCACCTCGATCGCGGCCTGAACGCGCGCGGCGGGTGTCATGGAAGAACCCTAGCGCGTCGGATAGTTCGGCGCCTCGCGGGTGATCGCGACATCGTGGACGTGACTTTCCGACAGGCCCGCATTGGTGATCCGCACGAATTGCGAACGCGTCTGGAGGTCGTCGATGGTCGCAGCGCCGGTATAGCCCATCGCCGCCTTGATCCCGCCGACAAGCTGGTGGATCACGTCGGCGACCGGACCCTTGAACGGCACCTGCCCTTCGATCCCTTCGGGCACCAGCTTCATCGCGGAGACGTCCTGCTGGAAATAGCGGTCGGCGCTGCCGCGCGCCATCGCGCTGACCGAACCCATGCCGCGATAGGCCTTGTAGGAGCGCCCCTGGTAAAGGAACACCTCGCCCGGGCTTTCGGCGGTCCCGGCAAGCATCGATCCGACCATCACCGTGCTCGCGCCCGCGGCGAGCGCCTTGGCGATGTCGCCGCTGGTGCGAAGACCGCCATCGGCGATCACGGGCACGCCGGACTTCTTGGCCTCGGCAGCGCTTTCCATGACCGCGGTCAGTTGCGGCACGCCCACGCCCGCTACGACGCGGGTGGTGCAGATCGAACCCGGGCCGATCCCGACCTTCACCGCGTCCGCCCCCGCATCGATCAGCGCGCGGGTCGCCTCGGGGGTGGCGACATTGCCGGCGATCACCTGCACCACGTTCGACAGCTTCTTCGCCCGCTCGACCGCGCGCGCGACCTCGCGGTTGTGGCCGTGCGCGGTGTCGATCACGATCACGTCGACCTCGGCATCGATCAGCGCCTCGGTCCGGGCAAAGCCCGAATCGCCAACCGTCGTGGCGGCGGCGACGCGCAGGCGCCCGGCGGCATCCTTGGTCGCATCCGGATAGGTCACGGCCTTTTCGATATCCTTGACCGTGATGAGGCCGATGCAGCGATAATCGTCGTCGACGACAAGCAGCTTCTCGATCCGGCGCTGGTGGAGCAGGCGGCGCGCCTCTTCCTGGCTGGTGCCGATCGCGACGGTCGCAAGGTTGTCGGTCGTCATCAGCTCGCGCACGGGCTGGGCCGGGTTTTCGGCAAAGCGCACGTCGCGATTGGTCAGGATACCGCAAAGCTTGCCATCGCGGTCGGTCACGGGGATGCCGCTGATGCGGTGCTGTTGCATCAGCGCCTGCGCCTCGCCCAGCGTCGCATCGGGGCTGATGGTGATGGGGTTGACCACCATCCCGCTCTCAAACCGCTTTACCGCGCGCACCGCGGCGCATTGTTCGTCGATGTCGAGATTGCGGTGGAGGACGCCGATCCCGCCCAATTGCGCCATGGCGATCGCCATGTCGGCCTCGGTCACGGTGTCCATCGCGCTGGAAAGGATCGGGATGTTGAGAGCGATTTCACGCGTCAGGCGCGTCTTGGTGTCGGCCATGGAGGGCAGGACCTCGCTTTCGGCCGGACGCAGCAGCACGTCGTCGAAGGTAAGGCCGAGCGGGATGTCCATGAGCGTCACTTTCCTGAAGAATTGCAGACCGGGCGCAGGCCCGGACCGGGAGAATCGTGACGGCCCATGTAATCGCGCATCGGCGCAAACGCTAGGGCGCTTTCGAATGCTATCGTCGCTTGCCAGCGATTCAGCTGCCCGCAGGCAGGAATCCGGTGTCCGCAAGGCGGCGCACCAGTTCCTCGTGCAGCAACAGGTCCTCGATCGCCCCGCCCAATTCGATCCGGCCCGGCTCGTCCGAGGGACGGTGGTAATCGCTCGAAAGATAGGGGCCCAGAACCTTGCGCGAGGAGAAGGCGCTCGACAGCAGCACGGCCGGCACGCCCTTTTCGAGCAGCGCCCAGCCATCCTGCCGCCTGAGGAAGCTTTCGGCGAAATCACGGTCGCCGGTAGGTCGCCCGCGCTCGGCGAGGAATGCCCCGACGACACCATCGAGCGCGGTCCGCCCCTCGCCCACGAAGCCGAGCGGGGTCCCGGCGGGCGCAACCGCAACGGTGTCGAAATTGAACGCGGCGACAATGCTCGAAAGCGGGATCGGCGGGTTCTCGGCAAAGGCCTTGGCGCCGAGAAGGCCCGCTTCCTCGGCGCTGGTGGCGAGCACGTAGATGTCGCGCTGATGCGGGCCGGAAGCGGCGAGGCGGCGCGAGAGTTCGAGCATGGCGGCAATGCCCGACGCGTTGTCGACCGCGCCGTTGCAGATCGGATCGGGCGCCTCGCCGCATTCGCCAAGGTGGTCCCAGTGGCCGAGCAGCAGCACCGCGCCTGCTCGCGGCTTCGTTCCGGGCAGGAGGCCAATGACATTGGCGCTGGTGAATTCGCGCCGCTTCGAGGTCGCCTCGATCGTCACGCGCGCCGGGATGGTGGTCGGGGTGAAACCCTCGCTCCGGGCGCTGCGTTCGAGCGTGCGCCACGCTTCCTCGCCGAGCACGCGGGCCATCGCCCCCTCGGTGACGAATGCGGACAGGCGCACCTCCTCTTCGCTCGCCAGCAGCAGCCGCTCGCGCCCCTGGGCTTCGCGGGCGGCGGCGATCTCCTTCTCGTCATCGACCACGGTGACTATCGCCACCGGGTTTTTCGCAAACAGCGCCTCGCGCCGCTCGGGACTGACACCGGGCTCGCCGAGCATGACGAGGATCTGCCCCGCGGCGGTTTCTGCGGACACGCTATCGGCCTCGCGGCCGACGAAGACCAGTTCGCTGCCGAGATCGGGCCCGGCCTGCACCAGCACGCGGCGGCGGGTGGTGAAGGCGACGCCTTCCTCGTCGGGGACCAGCACGCCGCGCGCGCCCATCTCGAACGACAGGCCGCTCGCCTGCGGGGTGGTGGCAACGAGCTCGACCGGCGCGCGCCAGGCGCTGCCCGGATCATTCGTGCCCGAAACGAGCCCCGCCCCTTCGAGAGCGGCAATGATGAATTCGACCGTCTTCACCTCGCCCGCGGTTCCCGGCTTGCGGCCGCCATATTCGTCGCTCGCCAGCACGTCGATGTCGCGCACCAGATTGGCGCGGATCGCCTCGATCTCGGCGTCGGGGACGCGCGGCGCGGGCATGGTCGCGCAGGCGGCCAGGGCGGCAAGGCCGACCACCGTCGCGGCGAACCGCATCAGGCGTGCGGGAAGGCTCATTTCGCGGTCCACCCTCCGTCCATGCTGAAATTGGCGCCGGTGATGTTGTCGGCCGCCTGCGAGCACAGGAACACGGCCATCGCGCCGACGTCTTCGGGCTGGACGAATTTCTTGGTCGGCTGCCCGGCGAGCAGCACGTCGTTGATGACCTCTTCGCGCGTCATGCCGCGTGCGGCCATCGTGTCGGGGATCTGGTTCTCGACCAGCGGGGTCCACACATAGCCGGGCGAGATGCAGTTCGCGGTCACGCCGTGTTCGGCAAGTTCGAGCGCGATCGTCTTGGTGAAGCCGGCAATGGCGTGCTTGGTCGCAACGTAGGCGCTCTTGAACGGCGAGGCGGCGAGCGAATGCGCGCTCGCGGTGTTGATGATCCGTCCCCAGCCCGCCGCTTTCATCCCCGGCACGGCGAGGCGCGTGGTGTGAAAGGCAGCCGTGAGGTTGAGCGCGAGGATCGCGTCCCATTTCTCCGGCGGAAAATCCTCGACCGGAGCGACATGCTGCATCCCGGCATTGTTGACGAGCACGTCGACAACACCGACCTCCTCCATCATTGCCGCGATGGCGCCAGGGTCCATCAGGTTCGCGCCCTTGAAATCCGCGTCCAGTTCCTCGCGCAGCCGCTCGATCTCGTCCGGGTCGCCAAGCCCGTTGAGGACGATCGAGGCGCCTTTCGCCTTCAGGGCGCGCGCGACCGCAAGCCCGATGCCCGAGGTCGAACCCGTCACCAGCGCGCGCTTGCCCGCCAGCATGGATCCGTTCGCGGCATCGCCCTTGAGCATTTCGTCCTTCTCCTGCAGTCGGTTCGTCATGGCGCAGGCTTTCGCCAAGCGCGGCCCGCCTGTCCAGCGATTTGCGGGATTTGCGGTGCGGTAGGAGAGGAAACAATGCGGCTCGATTCTCACGACACGTCGAACATCAAGGTGCGTTCCAGCAGCGGCGGCCGCGCGCGCAAGGCGGGCGGCCTCGGGATCGTCGGGATCCTGATCGCGCTCGCGGCGGCGTGGTTCCTCGATCTCGACCCGCGCCAGACGATCGGCATGGTCGAGGGCGCGCAGCAGGCGCTGCCGCAGCGGGGCGCCGAGCCGAACGCGATGAGCCAGGCCGAGGTCTGCGCGATGGGCCCCTATGCGAGGGAGGCGTGCGATGCGCTCGACAGCCTCAATGCGACCTGGGAGCCGGTCTTCGCCCGGGCGGGCGCACGTTTCGAACAGCCGGTGCTCGACCTCTATCGCGGCGGGCAGGTGACGACCGAAGGCTGCGGCAGCGCGTCATCGGCGGCAGGCCCGTTCTACTGTCCGGCGGACATGGGCATCTATATCGACACGGGCTTCTACGAACAGCTTGCGACAATGTCGGGCACACGCGGCGATTTCGCGCGTTTGTATGTCATCGCGCACGAATACGGCCACCACATCCAGAACCTGACCGGTATTGCCGGTGCGGTGCGGCAGGCCAAGGCGCAAAATCCCAGCCGCGCAAATGGCCTGCAGGTGCGCATGGAATTGCAGGCAGATTGCTATGCGGGCGTCTGGGCCGGGCTCAACCGGGACCGGATCGAACCTGGCGACATGCAGGAAGGCATGGCGGCGGCAAGTTCCATCGGCGACGACACGCTGATGCGGCAGGCCGGACGACGGATCGACCCGGAAAATTTCACCCACGGCACCAGCGCCCAGCGCATGGCGGCGCTGCGGCTGGGAATGGAGGGAGGCGATCATGCGGCTTGCGATGCTTATTTCGAATAGGGCGCTTGCGTTCATCGCAGCCGCCTGCCTGGCCGCCCCGTCATACGCGCAGGTGGCAAAGCCCGATGCCGATGTCGAGGATATCGCCCGCACCCCGCTCGAAGACCTCAATATCGACGGGGACGAAATCCCGCCCGTGCTGATCGAGGCGGCCGAGGACCCCTATGCCCGAGAGGCGCTGACCGACTGCAACGCGATCGTCGCCGAGATCGCGCGGATCGACCGCGTGCTCGGCCCGGATTACGATTATCTCGGCCGGCCCGAAGGCGGATTGAAGCCGGGCCGGGTGGCCAAGGGGC
The DNA here is from genome assembly GCF_001719165.1 of Erythrobacter litoralis. Lineage (NCBI taxonomy): Bacteria > Pseudomonadati > Pseudomonadota > Alphaproteobacteria > Sphingomonadales > Erythrobacteraceae > Erythrobacter > Erythrobacter litoralis. Next base: position 1,441,457 of record NZ_CP017057.1, on the reverse strand, counting down.
TGGTCGGCTCGCTGATCCCCTTTCGCGGCATCGTGCGCGAAGTGACCGGCGCGGCGGGCGAAGAGCGCGAGCTTATCTATGCGATAACGGCGGGCATGGTGCGGCGCGGCTTTCTCAAGGGGCTCGGAATGGGGCGCGGCTGCGACTATCCGGCCACCCCGCGCACGATGACGATGGAGGAGGAACTGGCGGCGGACGAACAGGCTTCGAAGGCACAGGCCGCCGAGGAGCAGGCCGCCGAGGAGCAGGCCGCGCAAGAACCCCCGGCCGATCCGCGCTGAACGCATGAAGGGGCGGGCACGCCTCAAGGCCGCCCGCCCCTCCCCTTGCAGGCCTGCCTCCGGATCAGCTGGCCGCGTCTTCCCAGCTGTCGATCTGGCGGTCGAGTTCCCTCAGAACCTTCTTGCGCATCGAGGCCGACATCTCGTGGTTTTCCGCAATCGATCGGCGCGCTTCCCTGATTCCCTCTAGCGCCTGTTCCATCACCCGCGGCTGGCACAGCCTGACCACGGTGACGCCGTCCGCATCCGTCGATGTGGTCGCGACCTCGTCGCTGGCGGGATCGCATTTCATCTCGATCACGGTGCGCTGCTTCACCATGGTGTCGCTGCCCGCTTCGGCCATGGCCTCGGCGACGATCGCGGGGACGTCCTTCAACGCCCTGTCCGCCGCGGCGAGGCCTTCGCGGACCTCGACCATGATCGCCTCGATCTCCTCCTCGCTCATTTCGCCGTCGGCACGCTTGGCGCGGATGACTTCGGTGTGCGTGCCGAGCGCGATCGCGCGTTCATCCTTGCTCACCGTCTTGCCGTCACCATCGGTCACGCGCTTGATGATGACCTTGCGGCGCTTGCCGTTCTTGTCCTCGGATATCGTCACGTATTCGGATTCTTCCTCGTAGAAGACCTGCGGGGTTGCCGTGTCGGGGTCGACCGTCTCGATCGCCTCGGGCGCGGGCGCGGGCGGCGCCTCGGGCGGCTGGGGAGGAGCAGGCGGCTGGGGCGGCTGGGGCGCATCGCCGGGGGTTTGCGGTGCCTCGGGCGCGACCGGCGCTTCGGGTGCGCTGGCTTCGGCGTAGCTGATCGAGGCGGTCAGCGGCAGGGCCAGCACCGCCGCGCCCAGCGCAAGGCGGCCGGCCAGTCGGCGGCGGGGTGACAGGTCGGACATCTTGAGGCTCCTCAAACGGTGGATGATCGATTGCTCGCCCAGCACCGGGCAGGCCATGGGCGCGGCAAGCGCGACATTCGGTCCGGCGGCAAAGCTCGCGATGAGGCGGGCATAGGCGGCGCGTTCGCGCTGCCCGCGCGCAGCCAAGACGCGCGCATCGCAGGCCGCCTCCTGGTCGCGCCGCAGCGCCAGCCAGCCATAACGGCCGAGCGGATTGAACCAGTGCAGCGCGAACAGCGGCTGCACGGCGACATTGATGATAAGATCGAGCCCGCGATGATGGGCGAGTTCGTGTTCGAGCGCGAGATCGCGCGCAGTGCGGTCGGGCTGGGCCATGAAATCGGGCGGCAGGGCGATCACCGGATCAAGCACTCCGAAGGCGAGCGGCGCGCGCGTCCCTTCCGTCTCGAGCAGGCGGATCGGCGCAATCGGCCCGGCGATGCGGCCTACCTCACGCCCCTCTTCGATGAGTTCGTCGCGCAGCGCGAAATAGTGCCGGAAACGGATCGCCAGGAACACGGCCGCCCCGGCCAGCCACAGCGCCAGCGTTGCGGAGGCGAGCCATTCCCAGTCGATCGCACCGAGCTCCGGCAGCGGCGCGGATGCTTCTTCGGCGGGTTCGGCCATAGCGGCAGGCTCGAAAGCGACCGGGGCGAAGTCGACCGAATTCGCCGGCGGCCCGGCCTCGACCGCCACGGGTTTTTCGGGGGCGAGCCAGGCGGGCAACGTGATCGGCGGCATCACCAGCCGCCCCATCGGCAGCGCCCACAGGGCATAGGCCATGCCCGGCCCGAAGGCCTTCGCAACCGGGCGGCGGATGACGAGGACGAGCGCGATCAGCACCCCGGTCCAGATCAGCGTATCGATGAGCCAGCCACTCATTTGCGCATCTCCTTGAGGAGCGCCTCGATCTCTTCAAGGTCATCCTCGCTGAGTGCTTCTGCCTCGGCGAGATGAGCAAAGAGCGAGGCGGGCCGCCCGCCGAACAGGCGGTCTACAAGGCGGCGGGATTCGCCGCCGACATAATCGGCGCGCGCGATTTTCGGGCTGTAGAGATAGCGTCGCCCGTCGGGGCGGGTGGCGATCGCGCCCTTCTGCACGAGGCGCGAGAGCAGCGTCTTGACCGTCGCGAGGCTCCAGTCGCGGGTTTCGCAGACGGCATCGCAGACCTCGGCCGCGGTCAGCGTCCCGCGCGTCCAGAGCGCCTCCATGACGGCGTGTTCGGCGTCGCTGATCCGGTCGGGCGCGGGAAGGTGTTCGGGTTGGTTGCGATCGGTCACGGGAAAAACGCACTCCCTGTTTGCGACTACATCTGTAAGCGTAGCGATTACGGCTGTAAACATTAAACCCGGATGAACCGGGTCCAACGCCGCTTGCGCCTCGACGAAGCGCCGATATCATCGGACGGATGACGCATCGCACCCCGCCTTCCGGCTTTCTCGTCGCCCTCGTTGCCGCGCTGTTCGTCGCGCTGCCGGCCAGCGCGCAGGAATTCTTCCCGCTCACCAACCCGGCCGATCCCGGCATTCAGGATGAAGAGGAGATCGGGGAGCTGATCTTCCGCGGCGCGCTGGAGATCGAACCGGACGAACAGGAGATCGGCGGCATTTCGGGGCTCGAATGGCACGAGGGCAAGTTTCACGCGGTGAGCGACGACGGCCGCTGGCTGACGATCGTTCCCGACGACATCAATCGCCGCCTCGTCGATGTCGCGGCGATGGAAATCGGCCCGCTGCTCGACACCGATGGCGACGAGATGAAAGACAAGGCGCGGGCCGATGCCGAGGCGATCGCGCGCCTGCCGTCGGGCGAATGGCTGATCGCCTTCGAGCGCGAACAGCGCATCTGGCGCTATTCCGATTACCGCGCCGCGCCCATTGCGACCGAGGATCGCGCGGCGATATTGCTCGAACAGGCGTCCGGCAATAACGGGATCGAGGCGCTCGCCGGGTTCGAGGACGGTTTTCTCGCCTGCGGGGAATGGGTGGGCTCCGACCGGCCGAACTGCGTGCGGGTGACGGGATCGAGCGCCAGCCTCTTTCACCTGCCCGCCCCCGAAGGCATCGCCGAAGCGGGCGGCGTTCCGACCGATGCGGCCTGCAAGGCGGACGGCACGTGCTATGTGCTTTTCCGCAGCTATCGCCCGGAGGAAGGAAATCGCGCGGCGATCGTCGAGGTCGCAGACGGCGTCCCGCCGAAAACGCTTGCCGTGCTGCGCCCGCCGATGAAGCTCGACAATTTCGAGGGACTCGCCTTGCGCGAACAATCGGGCAAGACCTATCTCTACCTCTTCAGCGACGACAATTTCCGTAATTGCGCCGAAGACGACGCGCCCGGCTGCCAGCGCACCCTGCTGATGAAATTCGAGGTGAAATCGGACGCGCCGCCTCCTCCTCCGGCCGCCGCGACCGTCGCGGATGACTACGAGACGACGCTGGTCGTGATCGAGACCGAGCTTGGCGACATCACGGTCGCACTGGAAACCGAGCGTGCGCCGATCACCGCGGCGAATTTCCTGCGCTATGCCGCAGAAGACCGCTTCGACGGGACGGTGTTCTACCGCTCGATGAAGCTCGACCGCGATCCCCAGCCCAACGGCCTCATCCAGGGGGGAACGCAGCAAGACCCGGACCGCATCCTGCCCGGCATAGAGCATGAACCGACGAGCGAGACGGGCCTGTCCCACACCAACGGTGCGCTATCGATGGCGATGGGCAATCCGGGCACGGCGAACGGCGATTTCTCGATCATGCTGCAGGACCAGACCGGCCTCGACGCGCGGCCCGACAGCGACAATCCCATGTGGCGCAATGGCTATGCCGTGTTCGGCTATGTCGTGGACGGGATGGACGTGGTCGCCCAAATCCACGCGCGGCCCGGGGATCCGGACAAGGGCGAAGGGGTGATGAAGGGCCAGATGCTCGCCGACCCGGTGACGATCATCGACGTGCGGCCGGCGGAGCAGGCTGACTAGCGAGCTTCGCCTTCGCGGCTTCGAAGGTGGAGCGCCCGACCGGCTCGCCCGCCGTCGCGGGCAGGTTCGCCTCGAGTTCGGCAAGCCACGCCTTCGCCCCGTCGCCAATGCTGAATTGCGGCAGCGAGGCGAACAGGCGCAGGTTCGCCTCCCACCCGGCGATCGTGCGGTTCGCCTCCTGCGCTGCCTCGGCGAGCGGCAGGGGTTTGCGCAGCGCGCGGTTGATCATCGCATCGCCGTAGAAGGTCCAGTCATTGTCCGCCTCGCAGCCGAAACTGGTGCGGTTGCCTGCCGCCGCGGTCATGATCGCGCTGTCGGGGCTGGCCAGTTCGGGGATGAAGATGCCGGAATAGCAGGCCGAGACGATCAGCACGCGCCGTTCGATCCCGAGCTCCCCGAGCACGGCCTTCAGCCGCGCCGGGCTGAGGATGCCGTAGCCGGTATCGCCGTAATGATAGGTCAGGCCGAAAGGCGCACCGTGGCTGGTGGTATAAAGGACGAGCGCGTCCTCGTTGCGGTCCATCAGCTCGGCAATGCGGGCAAGCACAAGGACGAGCGCGCGAATCGAGCCATGCGGCCGGTCGTCGCGTGCGCCATCTGGCCCGGCGAGCACCAGCGTACGCCCCTTCGCGCCATAGCGCCGTTCGAGCACCCGTCCCGCCTCGCGCGCCTCGCGGGCGAAGACCGGGTCGCTGTCGAGAGCAACGGTGACAACATAGGCATCGAGAATGCCGCGCCTTTGCGGCTGGAGCGCTCCCAGCGCCGCATCGAGCCGCTCGCGCTGTTCGAGCACTTGAGCGACGCTGATCCCGCGCTGCATGTGCGGCCCCAGATCGAAGCTGGCGCGCGCTTCGTTTCGGTCCTTGCCGGTCGAGAGATCGGGAAAGGGAGCGGTGTGCGGCGGGGGCTGGTTGGGGTTGGCGGCAGACGGCGCGGCCAGCGCAAGCAGGCTTGCCCACACCCCCACCGTGATCGCGCCCCGCTTCATGGAGGAGCAAGCTGCCCTTTGGTCGCAGAAGGGTCAAGCGCCAAGCATCGCGTCGTTGGGCGCGCGGCGGTCAACTGTCATCGCCGCCTCGGCAGGTGAAGAAGCTGTGGCCGACAACCTCTCCCCGCGCCGTTATGCCGACGCGATCAAGCCTAAGCGGTAAAATCGATCCGAGATTCTGGTCGCAGAAAAGGCGATTATCCCTGCGGCCAAGGTCGCCAGCAGGGCATAACCGGCCAACTTGGGAAGGATGACCTCCCCTATCTCAGTAAACCCGCGCCTTGGGCTCGATATAGGTCGCGTCCTCGGTCAGCGTGTATTCGTGGACCGGGCGGTAATCGATGCGGATGTTCGACCCGCGCCCGCCCCAGCCGTCGAACCAGGCGATGGTGTGCTTCATCCATTCCTTGTCGTTGCGCTCCGGATAGTCCTCGTGCGCGTGGGCGCCGCGGCTTTCCTTGCGGTTGGCCGCGCTCGCCATGGTCACGTTCGCCTGCGCCATCAGGTTGTCGAGTTCGAGCGTCTCGATCAGGTCCGAGTTCCAGATCAGCGACTTGTCGGAGACGTTGATGTCCTCCATCCGCTTGTTCTGTTCGGCGAGCTTCTTCACGCCCTCGTCCATCAGTTTCTGATCGCGGAACACGGCGGCGTGCTGCTGCATCGCCTTCTGCATGTCGGCGCGGATTGCCGCGGTGGGCGAGCCGCCTTCGGCATAGCGGAAATGGTCGAGCCGGGTGAGCGCGAAATCGGCGCTGTCGGTCGGCAGTTCGGGCTGGCTCGCACCGGCTTTCAGGTTCTCCCTGAGGTGGATGCCGGTCGCACGGCCGAACACGACGAGGTCAATGAGCGAGTTCGAGCCGAGACGGTTCGCCCCGTGGACCGAAACGCAGGCCGCTTCGCCCACGGCATAGAGGCCGGGGACGACCGTATCCGGGTTCCCGTCCGGGCCGAGGGTGACGACCTGTCCGTGATAGTTACACGGGATGCCGCCCATGTTGTAATGCACGGTCGGTGTCACGGGCAGCGGTTCGCGGGTCAGGTCGACGCCGGCGAAGATCTTGCCGCTTTCGGTGATGCCCGGCAGGCGCTCGGCCAGCACCTTGGGATCGATGTGGTCGAGGTGGAGGTAGATGTGATCGCCATCCGGCCCGACGCCGCGCCCTTCGCGCATTTCGAGCGCCATCGAGCGGCTGACGACATCGCGCGAGGCGAGGTCCTTTGCCGACGGGGCATAGCGTTCCATGAACCGCTCGCCCTCGGAATTGGTGAGGTATCCGCCCTCCCCGCGCGCGCCTTCGGTGATGAGGACGCCCGCGCCGTAGATGCCGGTCGGGTGGAACTGGACGAATTCCATGTCCTGCAGCGGCAGGCCTGCGCGCAGCACCATGCCGCCGCCATCGCCGGTGCAGGTGTGGGCGGAGGTGGCGGTGAAATAGCACCGGCCATAGCCGCCGGTCGCCAGCACCACGCTCTGCGCGCGGAAACGGTGGATGGTCCCGTCGTCGAGGCACATCGCCATCACGCCGACGCACTTCTTCTCGCCGTCGACATCGGCCATGATGAGGTCGAGCGCGAAATATTCGATGAAGAAATCGGCGTCGTATTTGAGGCTCTGCTGGTAAAGCGCGTGGAGCATTGCGTGCCCCGTGCGGTCGGCGGCCGCGCAGGTGCGCTGCACGGGCGGGCCTTCGCCCATGTTCTGCATGTGCCCGCCGAAGGGCCGCTGGTAGATCGTCCCGTCCTCGTTGCGGCTGAAGGGCACGCCTGCATGTTCGAGTTCATAGACCGCCTGCGGAGCCTCGCGGGCGAGATATTCGATCGCGTCCTGATCGCCCAGCCAGTCCGACCCCTTGACGGTGTCGTACATGTGCCAGGTCCAGTGGTCGGGCGTGTTGTTGCCGAGGCTCGCCGCAATCCCGCCCTGCGCGGCAACGGTGTGCGAGCGCGTCGGGAAAACCTTGGAGATGTTGGCGGTGCGAAGGCCAGCTTCGGCCGAACCCATGGTCGCGCGCAGGCCGCTGCCGCCCGCGCCCACGACAACCACGTCATAGGAATGGTCGATGATCTTGTACGAACCCTTCAGCGAAGGGCCTGCATCGTTGGCGGGTGCGCTTGCCATTAACCTTGTGCTCCGAATGCGAGGGTTGCGACGCTGAAGATGGCGAATGCCGCGCCGCCGATTGCCGCGAGATTGAGCGCCGTGATGAGCGCGAATTTGGACCCGGGTTCGTGGATATAGTCCTCGATCACGACCTGCAGGCCGAGCCGGGCGTGCCAGAACAGGCTGATCGCGAGCAGCGCCATCGGCACCGCCGCGATCGGTTGGGCGAGCCAGGTCGATACGCTGGCATAGCCGAAATCTGGCAGCATCAGGAAACTTGCCAGCAGCCAGGTCATGACGATGAGATTGCCCGCCGCCGTGGTCCGCTGCAGCAGCCAGTGATGCGCGCCTTCGTGGCTGGGGCCGAGGCCGCGAACGCGGCCGATCGAGGTACCGTTACCCATTGTTCAGATCCCCTTCGCCAGCAGCAGCCAGGACCACAGCGCGATCGTCAGCGCCGCGGCGATGATGGGCGAGGCGACTGACCAGAAACGGTTCACGTCAAGATCGTAGCCCGCCCCGATATCGAGCACGAAATGCCTGAGGCCGCTCATCATGTGGTTGAAGAAAGCCCAGGAAAGGCCGAACAGCACGACATAGCCCGGCAGCGTGCCCATGATCCCGGCAAAGGTCGCATAGGCTTCCGGCCCGCTTGCTAGCGCACCCAGGAACCAGGCCAGCAGCGGCAGGCCGACCAGCGCCATGGCCGATCCCGTCACCCGGTGCAGGATCGAAACCAGCATGTGCGGTCCCCACCGCCAGATCTGGAGATGCGGAGAAAGCGGTCTTTGGCTCATGGTCATTCGTGCTCGCATTGATATCCCGGCTCTCACTTAACGATGCTGTGCCTTGTGGCAAGCGGCCAGCGCTCGACAGCGCTTGCAAATTTCGGGATAGGGGATTGCATGAGTGTCATTCTTGTTACGGGTTCGAGCCGGGGTATAGGCGCGGCGACGCGGCAATCGCTGGCGGCGCGCGGGGTCACGGTGATCGGCCATTCGACGCGCGGCAGAGCCGGCGATGAAGGCGGCATCGAGATCGCCGCCGACTTCACCGATCCTGCCGCGCCGCAAATGCTCTGGGAGCAAGCGCTCGAAGCGGGCGGCGGGCGGATCGATGCGCTGGTCAACAATGCCGGACTGTTCGAGGCTTCGCGGCTGGAGCGTTCCGATATCGAATGGCTCGATGCGTGGGAGGACACGCTGCGCATCAACCTGACCGCGGCGGCGCAGCTGTCGCGGCTCGCCGTGCTCCACTGGCTCGATGGCGATGCGGGGGAGGACGGGGTGCGCGGGCGGCTGGTCCATGTCGCCAGCCGGGCCGCCTATCGCGGCGATTCCCCTACGCACTGGCACTATGCCGCGGCCAAGGGCGGGATGGTCGCGATGCACAAGACGATCGCGCGCGCCTATGCGAACATGGGCGTGCTTAGCTACGCGATCACGCCCGGCTTCACCGATACGAGCATGGCAGGCGACTATCTCGAAAGCCGGGGCGGTCCGGGCCTGCTTGCCGACATCCCGCTCGGCCGCGTGGCCGAGCCGGAGGAGATCGCGTCCATCGCCGCCTTCTGCGCACTCGACGCGCCTGCCAGCATGACGGGCGCGGTGATCGATGCGAACGGGGCGAGCTTTGTCCGCTGACGCCGCCTCCGGCGAGACCTGGAAGCTCACCGCCCATGCCGGAAAGCGCGCGGTGCAGCAGGCGCTGCTTGCCCATGACATGATCGACGAATGGGACGCCGAACTGGTCATTGCGGGCCGCGAACTGGCCGAGGACCGGCCCGAGGACTGGGTGCTCGAAGGCTGGTATCCGCGCGAGCCGGGCGCCGAACAGGAAGCGGCGCTGGCGGGCCTCTTTGCCGATAATCCGCCCGAGATCGCGGTCGAGCGCCTGCCCGCGCAGGATTGGCTGACGCTCTCGCAGCAGAACGTCCAGCCGATCCGCGCCGGACGGTTTCACGTCCACACACCCGAATTTCCCACAGATCCGGATGCGATCGATTTCGTCATCCCGGCAAGCCAGGCCTTCGGCACCGGCCAGCACCGCACCACGGCGGGCTGCCTCGAAATGCTGGGCGAGATGAAGGCGCGCGGCGTCGTCGCGCGGCGGATCGCCGATATCGGCACGGGGACCGGGCTGCTCGGCTTTGCCGCGCTGCGGCTGTGGCCACTCGCCCATGCCACGGCTTCTGACATCGACGAGGTCTGCGCCGGGGTCGTGGCCGAGAACGCCGCGCTCAACCGTATCGCGCTGGGCCCCAGACCCGGCCAGATGGCCTTCGTCGTCGCCGAGGGGATGGATCACGAATTGCTGCGCGTGAATGCGCGCTACGATCTGCTGATCGCCAATATCCTTGCCGGCCCGCTCGTCGAACTCGCCCCCGATTTCGCGCGCCACACGGCGCCGGGCGCAAGCGTGCTGCTGGCGGGGCTTCTTGCAGGCGAGCAGGAGACCGCAGTGCGCCGCGCCTATCGCCGCACGGGATTCCACCTCGTCGCCCGCATCCAGCGCGGCGACTGGGCGATCCTGTGGCTGCGCAAGCGCCGTGGCCGCTAGGGACCTGCGCCGCTGGCTGCTGCGGGCCGCGCTCGCCCTTGTCGCCCTGCCCGTCCTCTTCGGGCTTACGGCATGGATCGGCTCTTCGATCCCGCGCAATGCGCACTGGCAAGAGCCCGGAACCGGTGTCACGATCATGGTCGGCGACAACGGTGTCCACACCGAAATCGTCATGCCGATCCTTGCCGAGGGGCATGACTGGCGCGCGCATTTCCCGCCCGCGGACATCACTGCCAGCGCGCGCCCCTACACCCATGTCGCGGTGAGCTGGGGCGAGCGCACCTTCTTTCTCGAAACCCCGACCTGGGCCGATTTCGAGCTCGGCAATGCGCTGGGTGCAATCACCGGAGGCGAAGGCCTGATCCATGTCTCCTGGTATGTCCGCCCCGCCCCTTCTGAAAACTTCCGGCGCCTGCGCATCAGCCCTGAACAATATCGCGCGCTCGCCGCGAATATCGCCTCCGATCTCGCACCGGATGCACGAAGCTTTGCGGGATATGCGCGACACGACGTGTTCTATTCCGCGCGCGGCACCTACCATCTCGGGCGGACCTGCAACCAGTGGACCAGCGACCGGCTCGCGCAGGCGGGCATTCGCACGGGCTGGTGGACGCCGCTTTCCGGCGGGGTGATGAAGTGGGTGCCTGAAAGCTAGGGCGTGAACCCGGCGCGGCCTCGCACGAGCCATGGCCGCCCGGCGCGCGGCGGGACCGGGATCATCCGCGCCCCGTCCTCGCCCGAAGACGCGCCTGCCCGGCCGGATTCGACACCGGTGCGAAAATCTCTCCGCCGGAACCGCGCCCGGTCCCGCTCGCTTGAAAGGCAAGGAACCAACACAAAACGATAGGGAGACATTCGCATGACCCGAACCCTTCTCATCACCGGAGCTTCCTCCGGTATCGGCGCGGCAACCGCGCGTGCGGCGGCAAAGGCAGGCTGGAACGTCGCGCTGGTCGCGCGCTCCGAAGACAAGCTGGGAAAACTCGCGGACGAAATCGGCGAGCATGCTCTCGCGCTGCCCTGCGACGCGACGGACCGCGACGCGATCAGGGATGCGCTCGCGAAAACGGCGGAGCATTTCGGCGGAATCGATGCGGTCTATGCCAATGCGGGCACCGGCGCGAAGCAGCCCGGCATCGAAAACGGCGATCCCGAGGACTGGCACAAGATGATCCACATCAACGTGCTCGCCGTGCTCTATGCTGCGCACGAGGCGATCCCGCACCTGAGAAAGACCAAGGGCCATTTCCTCGTCACCGGGTCCAAGGCCGGGCGCGACAACATGAAGGGCTCGGTGTATTCGGCGACCAAGTGGTTCGTCCACGGTTTCGGCGAGAACCTTGCCGAGGAAATGCGCGAATGGGGCGGACGCTGCACGGTGATCGCGCCGGGCATGGTCAACACCGATTTCTTCGACGACGAGATGCCGACCAAGATCCAGCCCGAGGACGTGGCGAACGCGGTGGTCTATGCGCTCGAGCAGCCGAAGACGGCAGCGGTGCGCGAAATCTACATCATGCCCAACGACTAGGCTTCGGCGAGCGAGCGTTCGAGCAGGTCGAGCGCATTGCGGGTGAAGTCGGCCATGTTGGCGATGCGATCATCGCTGGCGGTTTCGATCGGGGCGGTCCGCTCGAACCCGTCGGGGCCGGCAATGGCCGCCACGCTGCGGCCCGCCGGAGCGCCCGTGGGGTGGTTCGATCCGCCGACCGAACCGCTTTCGGCAAGGCCCCATTCGGCGCCGAAATTGTCCCTAATCGCGCGCGCCTGGAGCGCGGCATAATCCTCGCTCGCCCCGCGCATACCCCGATAGGCCTCGCGCGGGAGAGCGAACAGGACATCGCGTGCCCGCAGGGAATAGACCACCCCGCCCCCGACGAAGAAATCGAGCGCGCCCGGAACGGTCAGCAGGCTCGCCGCAATCAGCCCGCCCGTGGACCCGTCGGCGACCGCGACCTTCTCGCCGCGCGAGCGCAGCGCCCCGGCGATGCGGAGCGCCTGCGGGTGAAGGTCGCGGAGCAGGTCGCTCACACGCCCGCCCCTGCATCGGCCCGGGCGACGATTACCGCCCAGCCCGCCTCGTCGACCACTTCGATCCCGAGTTCCTCGGCCTTCTTCAGCTTCGACCCCGCCCCCGGCCCCGCGACCAGCAGATCGGTCTTGGCCGAGACACTGCCCGCCGCCTTCGCGCCCAAACGCTCGGCCTGCGCCTTGGCCTCGTCGCGGCTCATCGTCTCGAGCTTGCCGGTGAAGACCACGGTTTTCCCTGCGACGGGACTGTCTAGTGTTTCGACCTCGTAGCGCGGCGGGCTGACTTGGGAGAGAATGTCCTCCCACACCGCAACATTGTGCGGTTCGTGGAAGAAATCGCCCAGCGCCTCGACCACGCTCGGCCCGATCCCGTCGATTGCGGTGAGTTCTCCGGCCGCTTCCTCGTCCCCGGCGCGGGCCCTTTGGGCAAGATCGCGGATGACGCGGAGTTCGTGGAAGTTCTTTAGGAGGTCGCGAGCCGTCACCTCGCCCACGTGGCGGATGCCGAGGCCGAAAAGCAGCCGCGCGGCGTCCGGCTCGCGGCGGTTCTCCACTGCTGCCAACAGGTTATCCACAGACTTGTCCTGCCACCCCTCCAGCGCGAGAATGTCGCTGCGCCGCTGTTTCAGGCGGAAGATGTCGGCCGGGCTTTCGAGCCAGCCGAGTTCGAAGAACTGGGCGATGGTCTTGGTCCCGAACCCGTCGATGTCGAGCGCCTTGCGGCTGACGAAATGTTCGAGCCGCTGGGTGCGCTGGGCGGGGCAGATAAGGCCGCCGGTGCAGCGCACGTCGACCTCGCCCTCTTCGGCCACCGCCTCGCTGCCGCAGCGTGGGCAATGGTCGGGGAAGTGGAAGGGCTCGCGCGTTTCCTCGCGCGTCAGGTTCTCGACCACCTGCGGGATCACGTCGCCCGCGCGCTGAATCACCACCCGGTCGCCGGGACGGACGCCGAGGCGCGCGATCTCGTCGCGATTGTGGAGCGTGACATTGGTCACCGTCACCCCGCCCACCAGAACGGGGGCGAGGCGGCCCACCGGGGTCAGTTTGCCGGTGCGCCCGACCTGGATGTCGATCGCCTCCAGCACCGTCTCGGCCCGCTCGGCGGGGAATTTGTGCGCCAATGCCCAGCGCGGGGCCTTGGCGACGAAGCCCAATCGCTGCTGGTAGTCCAATCGGTCGACCTTGTAGACGACCCCGTCGATTTCATAGGGAAGGTCCGGGCGCGCTTTGCCGATACGGTCATATTGCGCGAGCAGGCCCTCGACGCTCTCGACCCGCGTGAACAGCGGCGAGATCGGAAAGCCCCAGCGCCGCAGGGCCTCGACCACATCTTCCTGCGTCTCGCCCGGAACATCGCTCACCGCGCCCCAGCCATGCGCCCAGAACCGCAAGGGGCGTTTCGCGGTCACGCTCGCATCCTTCTGCCGCAGCGAGCCGGCCGCCGCATTGCGAGGATTGGCGAACTGGCGGACTTTTGCGGGGTCGAAGTCCTCGCCCTTGTCCTCGGCGGCAGCGCGCGCGTCCTCCATCAGCCGGGCGTTGAGGTCGGCGAAGGCGGCGCGCTCCATGTAGACCTCGCCGCGCACCTCGAAGACGGCGGGAACGCCTTTCGGGAGCTGCTGCGGGATGTCGGCGATATGGCCGACATTGGGCGTGACATCCTCGCCCACCTGCCCATCCCCGCGCGTCGCGGCGCGCACCAGCACGCCGTCCTCGTAGCGCAGCGAGCATGAGAGCCCGTCGATCTTGTCCTCGGCGGTGAAGGCGAGCGGGTCATCCTCGGGCAGAGCAAGATAACGCCGCACCCGCGCGGCCCATTCCTCGACCTCTTCTGCGCTGAATGCGTTATCGAGGCTCATCATGCGAACCTCGTGGGTGACCTTGCTCAAGGGCGAGGCGGCGACCGCGTGGCCGACCTTCTTCGAGGGGCTGTCCTCGCGCACGAGATGCGGGAAAGCTTCCTCCAGCTCGGCATTGCGGCGCACCAGCGCGTCGTATTCGGCGTCGGAGATCTCGGGCGAATCCTCGGCGTGGTAGAGCCGGTCGTGCTTCGCGATGGCCTTGGCGAGCCGCATCAGCTCGTTCGCGGCTTCGGCTTCGGTGAGGTTGGCGGTGTCAGTCATCAACAAATCGGCCTCATCCGTTCAATGAAGGCGGCCGGACGAGCGCTCCGATCCTTCTTTCTTGTCATTCAGACCACCCAGCGCATCTTGTGCCATTTCGCCATCCATCTGCCATCTGAACGTATCGCCTCGTAACGATTGCCGCCGCCTCGGTGGTCGATATCGACGAAGCAGCGCGAGGGCGTTGGGCAACGGACCGCAACTACGTCGATCTTCCCAGCCTCCGCGCCGTCCTTGTCGAACCAGTAGGTCAGCGCGGTGAACATCCCGAAATCGCCTTCGACGGTTTTGCTGGTGCAATCCGCAACCGGTATCGGGTGTAGGAAACTGTCCGCGAGCCGATCCGCGAGGATTGGGTAATCGAGCAATTCTTCGGTCTGGATACAAATCGCGGCCTTGTCGATCCCGGCTTCCGCCCTTCTGACTGGATCCTTCAGATAGGGGATATATTCGGAAAAATCCGCCTTGATCGCTGCGGCGACCGGCTCGGTCGGATCGGGGCTGCGGTCCAGCAGGGCGGAGAGCCAAACGCCTCCCGCCACAAATCCGGCAATTGCGGTTAGGCCGACGACCGATGTCTTGTCCATCACACCCCCTCCAGCAGCCGATCCGCCTGCGCCCTTGCCTCCGGCGTGACCTCCGCCCCGGAAAGCATCCGCGCGATCTCCTCCTGCCGCCCTTCAGCGCCGAGCAGCACCACGCTCGTCTTCGTCACCGTGCCGGACGACGCCTTGGCAATGAGGTAGTGCTGGCCCCCGCGCGCCGCGACTTGGGGCGAGTGGGTCACCGCCAGAAGCTGCCCCTCATCGCTGGCCAGCCGCGCCAGCCGTTCGCCGATGGCGCTCGCCACTGCGCCGCCCACGCCGCGGTCGATTTCGTCGAAGATGATCGTCGCCGCCCCGCCCTTTTCCGCCAGCGCCACTTTCAGCGCGAGGATGAAGCGCGACAATTCGCCGCCGCTCGCGATCTTGGCGAGCGGCGCGAAATCGGCGCCGGGATTGGTGGCGATCAGGAATTCGACCGCGTCGCGGCCCAGCGCGCCCCACTTGTCCTCCGGCAGGCCGGTGATCGCCGTCCTGAACCGCGCCGCGTCGAGTTTCAACGGCGCTAGCTCGGCCGCCACCGCCTTGTCGAGCCGCGCCGCCGCCTTGGCGCGCGCCTCGTGCGCCGCATCGGCCGCTGCGAGGTAAGCCGCGCGCGCCTCTGTCGCGGCGCGTTCGAGCGCGCCCAGTTCCGCCTCCCCGCCCTCGATCGCGGCGAGCTTGCGGCGCATTTCCTCCATCAGTGCGGGCAGTTCATCGACCTCGCAGCGGTGCTTGCGGGCGAGCGCGCGCAGGTCGAACAGGCGCGTCTCCGCCGCCTCGAGCGCGGCAGGGTCATGCACCAGCGCCTCGGCCGCGCGTTCGAGCGTTTCCTCCGCCTCCCCCGCCTCGATCACCGCCCGGTCGAGCGCGGCCAGCGCCTCGGCCAGCAGCGGGTGTTCCTCGGCGATCCGGTCGAGCTTGCGCGCCGCCACCCGCAGGCTCGCGAGCGGCGAATCCGAACCCTCCCAGATGTGGCGCAATTCCTCGAGTTCGCCCGACAGCCGCTCGCCCTTCTGCAGGTCGATGCGCTGGGCGGCGAGGCGTTCTTCCTCGCCCACCTCGGGCGTGAGCGCGTCGAGTTCGGCGAGATGCGCCGTGAGCAGGTCCTCGTCCGCCTTCGCCTGTTCGACCTCGGCCCGCGCCTCGGCCAGCTGCGCCTCGGCCTTCGCCCAGTCGCGCCATGCGGCGGCGAGCGCGGCAAGGTCGGTGCCGGCATAGCGGTCTAGCAATTCGCGGTGGCCGCGCGGGTTTACGAGGCCGCGATCGTCGTGCTGGCCGTGCAGTTCTACCAGCGCCGGGGCAAGCGCGCGCAGCAGGGCGACACTGGCGGACTGATCGTTGACGAAGGCCTTGGAGCCGCCATCGGCCTTGACCTGCCGCCGGATCAGCAGCGGCTCGCCCGGCTCGATCTCGATGCCCGCATCGTCGAGCGTTTCGGCTATCCCTGCGGGAAGCGCGGGAAAGACGAAACTCGCGGTCACGCTCGCCTTGTCCTCACCGGCGCGCACCAGCGCGGTTTCCGCGCGGTCGCCGAGCACGAGGCCGAGCGCATCGAGCAGGATCGACTTGCCCGCCCCGGTTTCGCCGGTGAGCACGCCGAGCCCGCCGCGAAACTCGAGATCGAGCGCTTCGATGAGGACGATGTTGCGGATCGAAAGCCGGGTCAGCATGGCGCGATCCTGTTAACCCAAGCTTGGCCGCCGGTCACGCGTGGAGAGGCCCTTTGCGAACAGCTATCGAACCGCGCCGGGAACGGTTACGATCGCCGGTATTTGGAGAATGCATGAGCATCATCCGAACGGGCACCGTCACGCTGATCGGCCTTGCGGCGCTGGCCGTGGGAGGTTTCGCCGCGCTCGGGCAGTATTCGAAGCGCGGGAGCGCGCCCGGACGGGTGGACGGCGCGCTGGCGCCCTGTCCCGACAGCCCCAATTGCGTCTCCAGCGAAGCGGGGACGGCGCCGGCCAGGCGAACCCCGCCGCTCCCGCTGGAAAACTGGGAGGTCCTGCCCGGCGCGATCGCTGAAATGGGCGGCACCGTGACCCGGCAGGAGGCGGATTACATCGCGGCCGAATTCACCTCGCGCACCTTCGGCTTCGTCGATGACCTCGAACTGCGCAGGGCCGAAGACGCGGTGCACGTGCGCTCGGCCTCGCGGGTCGGTCATTCGGACAATGGCGTCAACGCGGCGCGCGTCGAAGACCTGCGCGCGAGGCTCGCGGTGTGAGCGTGAAGGGAACCTAGCTCGGCCTGACGCCGTCGGCGTGCTTGTCGATCAGCTTGTACGCCTTTTCATACCACTCGCTGCCGGGATAGTTCGCCCCCAGCACCGATGCGTATTTCACCGCTTCGTCCGGGATGCCGAGCGCGAGATTGCTTTCAGTCAGGCGATAGAGCGCCTCGGGCGTGTGGCTGGTCGTGTCGAATTCCTCGATCACGTTGCGGAACCGGATCGCGGCGGCAAGCCACTGGCCCGAACGCTGGTAAAATCGCCCGATCTCCATTTCCTTGCCCGCGAGGTGATCGGCGACGAGATCCAGCTTCAGCCGCGCATCGGCGGCGTATTCGCTCTGCGGAAAGCGGCGGTTGACCTCCTCGAGCGCGGTCTGCGCCTGTTCGGTGATCTTCTGGTCGCGGTTCACGTCGCTGATCTGTTCGTAATAGGACAGCGCGATCAGGTAATAGGCGTAGGGCGCGTCCTTGTTCCCCGGGTGGATCGACAGGAAACGCTGCGCGTTCTGGATCGCCTTGTTGTAATCGCGCGCGAGGTAATAGCTGAACGCGCTCATCAGCTGCGCACGGCGCGCCCAGGGCGAATAGGGGTGCTGGCGTTCGACCTCGTCGAACAGGGCCGCGGCAAGGATCGTATTGCCGCGATCGAGCCGCCGCTGCGCTTCGGCATAGAGCGATTCGACGTCGCGCGCGACATAGGCGACATCCTCGTTGGCCGAGCCGCCGCCGCAGGCGCTCGTGGCAAGGACGGCGGCGCCGAGAAGAGCAGCGCGCGAAAGCTTGGTCGTGATCCGGGTCGTCATGGGGCGAGCGTATAGCTGCGCCCTCGCTGAACGCCAAGTGAAGGTTGGCGAGCGGTGCGGGGACATTCCCGATCACCTTTCCCCTGACGGATTTCGGAACTTCGCCCCTCCCGATCTCGTTCCTGAAAAAGAATGTTATATTTCAGGAGGTTACATATTTTAGGAACCCGCAACGCACTCGCTGCCGCCACCGCGCTTGGAATGACCGTCTCGCTCGGGGCCTGCGCCACCTCGACGCCCTACCAGTCGGCCGAAGTCGCCGGCCAGCAATTCGGTTACCAGAGCGAGCAGATCGCCGCCGACCGTTACCGCGTGAGCTTTTCCGGCAACGAGGTGACGGCGCGCGAGACGGTCGAGGAATATCTCCTCTACCGCGCCGCCGAACTGACCCGGCAGAAGGGCTATGACGGCTTCTATGTCGTGCGAGAGCAGACCGAGGCGGATATCGATATCGACACGCTGCCCACGACCTATCCGGGCTGGGCTCCCGGCTGGCGCTATTACAACGCCGATTTCGGCTGGGGCGTGTACAATCCCCTTGGCGGGACGCCCTTCCCCGCCGCGCGGATCAGCGCGAGCGACCAGTACAGCGCCTCGGCCGTGATTGAGATGTATCGCGGGAACGCCCCTGCAAGCGCCGAGGACACGTTCGATGCGAGCGCGGTGCTGGCGCGGCTGGGCGACTATGTGGAGATGCCCGAGGGCTGAGGCGGGTTAGCCTGCTACGGAAGTGAAGCCGTCCCGCGGCCCGATTGCCGATTGCCGCGCAATCGAGGCGCGGGGCGCTATTCCTCGCCCATCCTCAGCGCCGCGATGAACGCTTCCTGCGGGATCGACACATTGCCGTATTCCCGCATCCGCGCCTTGCCCTTCTTCTGCTTGTCCAGCAGCTTCTTCTTGCGGCTGATGTCGCCGCCATAGCACTTGGCGGTGACGTCCTTGCGCAGGGCGGCGATGGTTTCGCGGGCGATGATCTTGCCGCCGATCGCGGCCTGGATCGGGATCTTGAACAGGTGGCGCGGAATGAGGTCCTTCAGACGCTCGCACATGCCGCGCCCGCGCTCCTCGGCGACCGAGCGGTGGACGATGAGCGAAAGCGCATCGACCGGCTCGTTGTTGACGAGGATGTTCATCTTGACGAGATCGCCCTCGCGATTGCCGATCTGTTCGTAGTCGAAGCTCGCATAGCCGCGCGAAATGCTTTTCAGGCGGTCGTAGAAATCGAACACCACTTCGTTCAGCGGCAATTCGTAGGTCACCTGCGCGCGCCCGCCGACATAGGTGAGGTCGGTCTGGACCCCGCGCCGGTCCTGGCACAGTTTCAGGATCGCGCCGAGATATTCGTCGGGCGTGTAGATCACCGCCTTGATCCACGGCTCCTCGATCATCTCGATCCGGTTGACGTCCGGCCAGTCGGCGGGATTGTGGATGTCGATGACCTTCGCGTCCTCGGTCTTGGTATGGCCGAGATGGACGCGGTAGACGACCGAAGGCGCGGTGGTGATGAGGTCGAGGTCGTATTCGCGGCTCAGCCGCTCCTGGATGATTTCCAGGTGCAGCAGGCCGAGAAACCCGCAGCGGAAGCCGAAGCCGAGCGCTGCGCTCGATTCCATTTCGTAGGAAAAGCTCGCGTCGTTCAAGCGCAGCTTGCCGATGCTCTCGCGCAATTTCTCGAAATCGGCGGCGTCGACCGGGAACAGGCCGCAGAAGACGACGGGCTGCGGTTCGCGGTAACCGGGCAGCGCCTTGTCCGCGCCGTTCTTGACCGTGGTGATGGTGTCGCCGACGCGGGCCTGTTCGACTTCCTTGATCTGGGCGGTGATGAAGCCGATTTCGCCGGGGCCGAGTTCGGGCAGATCGGTGCGCTTGGGGGTGAAGCAGCCGACGCGGTCGACGAGATGCTGCGTGCCGCCCTGCATGAAGCGAATGCCCATCCCCTTGGTGAGCGTTCCTTCGAGCACGCGCACTAGGATGACGACGCCGAGATAGGGATCGTACCAGGAATCGACCAGGCTCGCCTTGAGCGGAGCCTCGCGCGTGCCGACAGGCGGCGGGATGCGCCTGACGATCGCCTCGAGCACGTCCTCGATGCCGATGCCCGATTTCGCGCTGGTGAGCACCGCATCGGACGCATCCAGACCGATGATGTCCTCGATCTCGGCGCGGACCTTGTCCGGATCGGCGGCGGGCAGATCGATCTTGTTGATGACGGGGACGATCTCGTGGTCGTGCTCGATCGACTGGTAGACATTGGCGAGAGTCTGCGCCTCGACCCCCTGCGCCGCATCGACCACCAGCAGCGCACCCTCGCACGCGGCGAGGCTGCGGCTGACTTCGTAGGCGAAGTCGACATGGCCCGGCGTGTCCATCAGGTTCAATTGGTAGGTCACCCCGTCGCTCGCGGTGTAGTCGAGCCGGACGGTCTGCGCCTTGATGGTGATACCGCGCTCGCGCTCGATATCCATGTTGTCGAGGATCTGCTCCTTCATCTCGCGTTCGGTGAGGCCCCCGCAGACCTGGATCAACCGGTCGGCGAGCGTCGACTTGCCATGGTCGATATGCGCGATGATGGAGAAATTGCGGATCTTTGAAAGGTCGGTCATTTGCGCACGCGAATAGCGCCGCTCTCGCGCAGTGTCATGCGAGAAAAACGCAAGTCAGCGCGCGGGGCGTTTCAGGGGGAAGCTTCGGAGGTGCGTATCAGGCCTGTTCGACCCGCGCGCTTTTCGCATAGCCGAATTGCGGGATCGACTGGCCTTCGCCCTGCCCGCCTTCGCCGTGCCCCCCTTCGCCGTGCCCGCCTTGGCGCGACATTCCGCCCATCGCCTTGTAGCTTCCCGGCGACAGCGCGGCGAGCGGCGCCCCGGCGGCGGCGAGCGCATAGGGACTGACGCGGTTCCTCGTGACGAGACCGCCCGAGCCGTCATCGACGAGGTGCTGTTCGAATTCGAGCCCCTGCGTGTCGCCATTGGTGCGCGTCACGGTCGCAACGGCAAGCTGCCCGCCGCCAAGGTCGACCACGAACTGCGTCCCCTTGGGCACGTCCATCAGCCCCTGGATCAGAGCCCCCGTGCGCGACAGGTTGCGCAGGGTCACCTCGTAGGAATGGTCGTCGTGGATGACGTTGATCTTGCGCAGCACGGTGCGGCGGCGCGCGCGGGCGGTGCGGTCGCTCGACGGGTCGATCCGCCAGCCCTCGCCCATGATCTCGGCCTCGACCGTCTCGCGCGGGGCGGCCTCGTAATAGATCGGCCCCTGCACGAAACCGATCCCGCATTCGGTCAGTGCATGGTTGAGCGACATCGTCTCGATCCCGCCTGCCAGCGTGTCCATGCCAAGAGCGCCCGCAAGCGCGACGATCGCACGCACAAGGCCCAGTTCGCGGCTCTCGCCGCCATTGGTCTCGCGGTCGGCCTCGGCGACGAGGCGGCTGTCGATGCGGATCGTGTCGAACGGCGCGCGGCGCAGATAGGCGAGGCTTGAATAGCCCGAGCCGAATTCGTCGAGCGTCAGGCGCACGCCGAGCTTGAACAGGCGCCCCAGCGTGCGGTCGACCTCGTTCGCATCGCCGAAGAAGACCGCCTCGCTGATTCCCAGTTCGACCCGGTTCGCAGGCAGATCGGCCTCCGAAAGCGCCTCGGCGACCGTGTCGACGAATCCTTGCTCGCTGAACAGAGCAACCGGCACGCCGATCGCGACGCGCACGCTTTCGGGCCATAGCGCGGCATGCGAACACGCCTCGCGGATCGCCCAGCGTCCGACATCGCCGACCAGCGAGGAGCCGTCGAGGATGCTGGCGAATTCCTCCTCGTCGATCTCGCCGCGCTGCGAATGATTCCAGCAGATCTTCGCCTCGAGCGTCGTCACCTTGCCGCTCTTCGCCTCGATCACCGGCTGGTATTTGACGAAGAGCTGGTTTTCCGAAAGCCCCGTGCCGAGATCGGCCTCCAGGCGGCGGCGGAAGATCGTCTCGTTCTCGAGTTCGCCCGAATAGAACCGGAACTGCCCGCGCCCGCCATTCTTCGCGGCATAGAGCGCAAGGTCGGCCGAACGCACCACTTCCTCGCGCGTGACCCCGTCATGCGGCGCAATCGCGATGCCGACCGAGGATCCGATCACGCAGCGTCCTTCGGCGAGGCTGTAGGGCTGCTTGAGCATGGCGATGACCTTCATCGCGATCTCGCCCAGAACGCCGCGATCGTCGAGGTCGGGCAGCATGACCTGGAATTCGTCGCCCCCAAGCCGCCCGATTTCGCATTCGCGGTCGATCGCGCGCTTGAGGCGGTCGGCGACCTGTTTGAGCAATTCATCGCCGGCCGCATGGCCGAGCGTGTCGTTGACCTGCTTGAACCGGTCGAGGTCGAGCATCATCACCGCGCAATTGCGCTTGGCCGCCCTGAACGCGGTGAGAGTCGATTCGATGAACTGCGCCATGCGGTGGCGATTGGCGAGGCCGGTGAGCGAATCGAACTTGGCGAGGCGCTCCGTCTCCTCCTCGCGGTACCATTCCTCGGTGATGTCCGCGCCCGTGCCGCGAAAGCCGAGGAACCGCCCGGACGGCTCGAACACCGGATGCCCGGCAAGCCGCAGGACCGCGCCGTCGGGACGCCTCGCGGCGCGCACGGCGAGGCCGGTGAACGCCTTGTGCGCGCCGAGCCTCAAGGCGAGCGGCTTTTCGCGCCCGTCGCTCGCGGCCGGCTGGAATATCTGCGCGACCGGGTGGCCGACCAGTTCGTCGATCGGCACGTCGAGCCGTTCGGCGATGGTCGCGGAAAGATAGGCGAGGCGGCCATCGGTATCGCTTGCCCAGAACCAGCCTAGGCCCGAGCGTTCGAGATCCTCGAGCATGGCGAGCTTCTGCGCGTCGGACAGCGACGATCCGGCCCCGGCGCCTCTTGCGCCCGGGTTCGCGGCAATGTTCCCGCTTCTCGAAGACAGCAGACCCTTCAAGGGCACGTCGCCTATGTCCTCCCGGCTTTGGTCCACCGCGCACGCGGCCCCCTTTCCGGGGCATGGCGCGCGCGAAAGCTGTTCCTGATCTCACCCCGGCGTAAAGGCGGTTGGTTAGTTTTTCGCTAAGACGCCGGCGCCAATCCGGGCGCCAAATCTCATCCGGCGAGCCGCGCCGGAGCGCCGGCGAGGATGGCGAAGGAGCCGTCCGTGCGGCGCTCAAGAGGCTGGTCGAACTCGATCCCGGTGCGCCCGTCGCGGTTCCAGCGGATCACTCCGCTCGCGCGCTGGCCGCCGGCGAATTCGATTTCCACCTCGCTGCCCGCCGGGATGTTCCGGACCCCATCGAGCAGCAGGCCGCCTTCGGAAATGTTGCGCAAGGTGGCGCTCACCGTGCCGCCTGCATGCATGATCAGCACGCGGCGCAGCAGGTTGGTCCGCGACGAGCGGGCCGCGCGCGGGCCTTCGGGGCAGACCGCGGTGTCGCTCTCGACCAGCTTTCCGGCCTCCGATGCGTCCATCGCCCGGTGATAGACATGGCCCTGGACGTGGCTGCATCCCAGCACCCTGACCAGTTCGAGCTCGTCCAGCGTCTCCACCCCTTCCGCGGTCGTGTCCATGCCCAGGGCATCGGCGAGGCTGGTGATCGAGGCGATGATCGCGCCATTGCGGCTGCCCTTCTCGCTTGCGCCGCGCACGAAGCTCTGGTCGATCTTGATACGGTCGAAAGGCGCTTTCTTGAGATAGCCGAGCGAGGAATAGCCGGTCCCGAAATCGTCGAGCGCGAGCCGCACGCCGACGCGTTTGAGCGCCGCGAACATCGACTCGGTGGCGGAGCCGTCGCCGACGAAGACGTTTTCGGTGATTTCGAGCTCGAGCCGCGCAGGTTCGATCCCCGCATGGGCGAGCGCATTGGCGACGACATTGGGCAGTTCGGGATTGGCGAATTGCAGCGGCGAGACATTGACCGCGCAGCTTGTTGCGACGGGCCAGCGGGCGAGGTCCTCGCAGGCGGTGCGCAGCGCCCACTGGCCGAGCTGGTCGATCAGCCCGGCATCCTCGGCGATGGGAATGAACTTGTCGGGCGCAAGGCTCCCGCGGCGGGGGTGGTTCCAGCGCATCAGCGCCTCGAACGCGACGATCGTCTCGCTCGCGGCATGGACGACCGGCTGGTAGTGCAGTTCAAGCTCGCCGCGCGCGATCGCCTCGCGCAGGTCCTTTTCGAGCTCGGCACGCTCCTCGGCCGCCGAATGCAGTTCATCGGAATAGAACCGGTGGCAGCCGCGCCCCGCATCCTTGGCGGCATAGAGCGCAAGATCGACATTGCGCATCAGGTCCTCGCTCGTGGTGCCGTGATCGGGGGCGACCGCGACGCCGACCGAGGCGCCGATCACCACCGCATGGCCTTCGACCGTATAGGGCTGCGAGAGCGAGGCGATGATCTCGCGCGCGACATCGGCGAGATGCCGGCGGGTCTGCGGCGCGGGTACGATGACCTGGAATTCATCGCCGCCCAGCCGCCCGCAGCGCCCGGCCGGGCCGATCACCCGTTCGAGCCGCTGCGCGACCTGTTTGAGCAGTGCATCGCCGACCGGATGTCCGAGCGTGTCGTTGACCTGCTTGAACCGGTCGAGGTCGAGCAGGAAGAGCGCGCAGGCCCGGTCGCGTTCGCGCGGGGCGGCAAGGATCTGTTCGAGCGCGCGGCTCATCTGCACCCGGTTGGCAAGGCCGGTGAGCGAATCGTAATGGGCGAGGCGCGAGACCTGCTGCTGGCTCCGCCGCTTTTCGGTGAGATCGGTGCCGTGGCCGCGGAAACCGCAGAAATTCTTGTAGGAATCGTAGACCGGCCGCCCCGTCAGCGCCCAATAGCGCGCGTCTTCGCGATCCTCGCCGCCCGAACCCAGGGTCGCCGCGCGAAGCTCGATGTCCTGAAACGCAGAGCGCGCCGAAAGGTGGAAGGCAAGCGTGCGCTCGGCATCGGACGCGCCGGGCGCGGGATGAACGATCTCGGTCAGCGGGCGGCCGATCACCTGACCCGGCCGCTTGCCCAGCACATGCGCCGCCTTGGGCGAGATGTAGGTGAGCTGGCCGCGCCGGTCGGTTTCCCAGAACCAGCCCTCGCCCGTCTCCTCGAAGCTCCTGAGGATGTCCTCGGCCCGCGCCGCGACCCGCTCGCGTGCCTCGCTGCTGGCCCGGCGGCGCTGGGTGTCCTTCCATTCGAAGCGCGCGATCAGCATCAGCGCGATCCCCGCGGCGATCATGGCCGAAATCGTCAGCCGGCTCGGATCGACAAGCGCAAAGGGCACCCAGGTCGCGATCTTGGCCGCGAACAGCGAGATGACCCGCGTGCGATAGACCGTCGCCGAGGCGGCATTGATCGACAGCAGCGTCGCCACTGCCCATTGCCACGGCAGGCCGTCGGCAACCCAGTGCGCGACCGTGTAGCCTGCGCAGCCCATCGGCAGGACCACGCCGACCCCGACCAGCGCGAGCCGCAGGGCAAGCCCCGTGCCTTCGCGCCGCTCGATCCGGGAAAAGACCGATCCGATCGTAAGCAGGATCACCGAGGCGAAGCCCGCCGCAAGCGCGATGCCATCGGGCAGGCCGCCCGCGACGATCGCCGAAGGCACGTAGGCGAGCCCCAGAAGCAGCGCGAGCGCGCGCGAATGGCGCGGCAGGAAATGTTCGTGGCTGCGCCTGACCGGCGCGGGATGCGCGGCTCTTAGCGTGGTGTGCCGCTCGCCTGCGCGCAGCGTCTCGCGTCGTTCGCCTTCGCGACGCTCGCAATCGGGGGATTCGGGCGCGCGATCGGGTACGGGGACGATCTGTCTCCCCCCTTCCGATCCAGAAATGCCTGCACGCGCAACCATTGCGCAGTCCTAGGGCAAATCCTTTTGCATTCTGGCTAAGACCAAGAGTTAACGCGCCGTGAAGACCGACCCTTTTCCGGGGTTTGCGGGGCAAAAGGAGTTAATTCGGCTGCACTTCCATGAAGGCCTTGGGGGTGCGATTCTGCATCGTCATCAGCGCCGCATAGGGATCATCGCCCAGCGCCTGGAGCGGCTTTCCGGCAAGCTCGATCTGGTAGGGCGAGACCCGGTGGCGGGTGCACAGCCCGTCGGCCCCGTCGCTGATCAGCGGGGTTTCGAATTCGACCCCCTGCGCCGCCCCTTCCGAACGCCGCACCACCGCCACGGCAAGCTGCCCGCCGCCCAGGTCGAGCACGATCTCGGTCCCGACCTCGACGCCCAGCAGGCCCTCGATCTTGGCCCCGGTCTTCGACAGGTTGCGCAGGAACACGTTGTAGCGATGATCGCCATGGATCAGCCCGACGCGGCGGAATTCGGTGCGTCGTTCGGCGCGGTATTTCTCCGGTCCGCGCGGGGTGAGGATGAGGTCCCCCTCCTCGAACCGGCGCAGCGCCTCCTCTCCCGGGATGGCGCGCGAGAAGAGGATGCCCTGGACATGGCTCGCCCCCTGCCGGGTGACCACGGCGAGTTCGTCCTGGGTCTCGACCCCTTCGGCGACGGTTTCCATTCGCAGCGCGTCCGCCAGGCTGACGACGGCGGCGACGATGGCGAGATTGTTGCTGTCCTTGCCGGCGCAGCCGCGCACGAAGCCCTGGTCGATCTTGATCTTGTCGAACGGCGCATCGCGCAGATAGCTCAATGACGAATAGCCGGTCCCGAAATCGTCGAGCGCGAGCCGCACGCCGAGCTTCTTGAGCGCGGCGAAGACACGCTGCGAACGTTCGACATCGCCCATGAAAACGCTTTCGGTGATCTCGAGCTCGATCCGCGCCGGATCGACGCGCGAGCTTTTCAGCGCCTTGCGCACGATATCGACGAAATCGTCGGCGGCGAATTGCACCGCCGAGACATTGACCGCAGCCTTGACCTTGCCCGGCCACGTCGCGGCCTCGCGGCAGACCTCGTTCAGCGCCCAGGTGCCCAGTTCGCGGATAAGGCCGACTTCCTCGGCGACGGGAATGAAATCGGCAGGCGAGATCATGCCGCGTTCCGGGTGTTCCCACCGCATCAGCGCCTCCATGCAGGCGACCTCGTGGGTCTTCGCATCGACGATCGGCTGGTAATGCATCCGCAGCTGTTCGCCGACGAGCGCGTCGCGCAGGTCCTGTTCGATCTGGTGACGAAAGCTCGCCTGGTCGCGCAGGTCGCGCGAATAGAACCGATGCTGGCCGCGCCCGCCCCCCTTCGCCGCGTAGAGCGCAAGGTCGGCGGCCTTGGTCAGCTCCTCGGGCTCGACCCCGTCATAGGGCGCGACGGCAATGCCGACCGACACGCCGATGACCGCGCGGCTGCCGTTGATCGAATAGGGCTGCGAGGCCATCTGGATGAGCTGCTGGGCGATGTCGCCCAGATCGCCGCGATCGTCGTGATCGGGCAGGATGACCTGGAATTCGTCGCCCCCCAGCCGTCCGATCTCGATCCGCTCGCCCAGCACGCGGCGAATGCGCGCGGCGACCTGTTTGAGCAATTCGTCGCCCGCCGGGTGGCCGAGCGTGTCGTTGACCTGCTTGAACCGGTCGAGATCGATCATCAGCAGCGCACAGGACCGCTTGGCATGGGTGAAGGCCTTGAGCGTCTGTTCGAGCTGGCGGCTCATGCGGTAGCGATTGGCCAGGCCGGTGAGCGAATCGTATTGCGAGGCGCGCTCGGCCTTGCGGCGTTCCTCGTGCGTGCCGGTGATGTCCCTTGCGGTCCCGCGATAGCCGGTGAAGCTGCCGTCCCCGGCAAAGCGCGGCTTGCCCGCGATTTCCCACCAGGTCTCGCCGTTGCCCAGCTTGACCCGGACCGGCGTCGGGCCGAGCGTGGCGCGCGCGGCGAGGAGGAACTTGAGCGGGCGGGCGCTGCCCTCGCCCTTGCCTTCCTCCTTGCGTTCCTGTTCGAACATCTGGTTGATCGTGCGGCTGGCGAGTTCATCCGGCCCGATTTCGAACGGGGCAAGCGCGGCGGGCGAACAATAGATCATCCGTCCTTCGGCATCGCTCGCCCAGAACCAGCCGACGCCGGTTTCCTCGAGGCTGTCGAGCAGTTCGACCCGGCGCGCAAGGTCGCTCGGCACGATCGGGACGGCCGCTGGGGGCGCACGACCGGCGGCTGCGGGCTCATCGCCCTGCTTCCTGATCCGTGAGAAAAGCCCTGCCACCTGAATGAAGTCCTGTTCGATTAGGCGCGATCCGGGGCCGTGCTAGACCATCATGGATAAAAAAACGGTAACGCCCCCGGGGCCAGCGCGGCATCGGGCGCGAGACGCTTGCAAAGCGAAGGGGGGCGCGCCACTCTGCCGGGCGTAGAGCGGCCCGGTGGGCACGCCGAAAACAGGATGCAAGGGGACCATGGCGGACAGTGTCAGGCTGGAGAACGAGGCGGCGCAATCGACCAATGCGCTCGGGCCGCTGATCGGCGTCGCGCGCGAGGATTTCGTCGGCGCGGTCGCGCTGCTGCTGCGCGAGACGGCGTCGGACCCGGCGCGCACCTTTCGCCACGCGCAGGCGATGGGCGAGGACATGGTCAAGATCATGACCGGCAAGAGCGAGCTTGCCCCCGATCCCCGCGACAAGCGGTTCATGGACCCGGCCTGGCAGTTCAATCCGTTCTTCCGCGCCGGGGTGCAATATTACCTCGCCGTGCAAAAGGGGATGCGCGGCTGGCTGGAGGACCTCGAACTCGACGAGCTGGAGCGCAACCGGGCGAATTTCATCGCGCAGATCATCCTCGACGGGCTCAGCCCCACCAACACGCTCGCCGGGAACCCGACCGCGCAGAAGCGGCTGATAGATTCGGGCGGCCTCAGCCTCATCAAGGGCCTGCAGAACGCCTACAACGACATCGTCCACAACAAGGGGATGGTCAGCCAGGTCGACAAGCGCCCGTTCAAGCTGGGCGAGAACATCGCCACTTCCAAGGGCGAAGTCGTGCTGCGGACCGAGATGATGGAGCTCATTCACTACGCGCCGACGACGGACGAGGTCTACGAGATCCCCCAGCTCACCATCCCGCCGCAGATCAACAAGATGTACATCAACGACCTCAGCCCCGAAAAATCGGTGGTCAAATGGCAGGTCGACAACGGCATCCAGACCTTCGTCATTTCGTGGCGCAACCCGACGAAGGAACAGGGTAAGTGGGGCATGGCGGATTACGTCGCCTCCTGCGCCGAAGCGATGGAGGCGGTCGCAGCGATCACCGGCTCGAAGACGGTCAACGTGTCCGCGGGCTGTTCGGGCGGACAGACCGCGAGCGTGCTGGCCTCGAAACTCGCCGCCGAGAAGTCCGACCTCATGGGCACGCTCACCCTGATGGTCTGCGTGCTCCACCCCAAGGCGACCGACATCGAGGCAGGCTCGCTCGTCTCCGAGAACGGAATGCAGCTCGCCCGTCAGCGCGCGATGAAAGCGGGCGTGATCGAGGCGGACGACCTCGCGCGCGGCTTCGCCTGGCTGCGGCCCAACGACCTCATCTGGAACTACGTCATCAACAATTACCTGCTCGGCGCAGATCCGCCCGCCTTCGACGTGCTGTTCTGGAACGCGGACGCGACCAACCTGTCGGCGAGCCTCATGGCCGATTTCCTCACCCTCTACGAAACGCTCGCCTTCACGAAGAAGGGCGAGGTCGAGATGGCCGATCACAAGGTCGACCTGTCGAAGGTGACGAGCGACCTGTTCATCCTCGGCGGGGTGACCGATCACATCACCCCGTGGAAGGCGACCTATCGTTCGACCCAGCTGTTCGGTTCGAAGGACGTGACCTACGTCCTTTCGCAATCGGGCCACATGCAGGCGATCCTCAACCCGCCGACCAATCCCAAGGCGAAGTATTTCGTCCAGAAGAAGGCGGGCAAGCTCCCCGCCACCGCCGACGACTGGCTCAAGGGCGTCGAGGAGGTCAAGGGAAGCTGGTGGCCGTTCTGGATCGAATGGCTGCAGGCGCGCGCCGGAGAGAAAAAGGCGGCGCCCGCAAAGCTCGGCAATGCGAAATACAAGCCCGTCGGCCCCGCGCCGGGACTCTACGTCGTCGAGGAAGTCTGATAGAGGCCGCCCGCAACACCTTACGGGAGGCACAGGCGCGAGGGATCCGCGCGCGTGCCTCCCACCCCAATGAATGCGCCCGACCGGGGGATCGAAAGGCGCGCACGAAAGGACGGAAAATACTTGTCTGAGCCCATGAAAGACGCGGTCGTGACCATGGAAGAGGTCGGCGGCCGGACGCTACGGACCGCTGCGTGGAGGCTCGACAAGCCCTCCGATCATCTGCCCATCCTGTTCTTCAACGGCATCGGCGCGAACATCGAGGCGGTGGCCCCGCTGGCGGACGCGCTGCCCGAACGCGGCTTCATCATGTTCGACATGCCGGGCGTGGGCGAATCGCCCGAACCGCTGATCCCCTACAACCCCTTCACGATGAGCTGGACCGCGGCCCAGATCCTTGGCCGCTACGGTCTTGGCGAAGTCGATGTGATGGGCGTGTCCTGGGGCGGCGCGATGGCGCAGCATTTCGCGCTCCAGCATCCTCAGCGCACCCGCCGGCTCACCCTGATCGCGACGACACCGGGCATGGCGATGATTCCCGGGAACCCCGCCGCCTTCACCAAGATGGCGAACCCGCGCCGCTACATCGATCCCGAGTTCATGAACGAACATTTCGCCACGCTCTATGGCGGGGTCGACAAGGACGGGGCCGAGCACCAGAAGGACAGCCATATCGGGCGGCTGAAGCCTCCTTCCCCGCGCGGCTATCTCTACCAGCTGATGTGCATGATCGGCTGGACGAGCCTTCCGGCACTGCCCTTCATGAGCAAGGAAACGCTGATCATGATGGGAGAGGACGACCAGATCGTGCCCTTGGCCAACGGCAAGATCCTGAAAGCGATGATCCCCAATTCGCGCCTCGTCACGGTCGAGGGCGGCGGGCACCTCTTCCTGCTGACCCATGCGGACGAAAGCGTGGCGGCAATCCGCGAATTCCTCGACGCGCCCGAAAGCGAGAAGGAAGCGGGCCGCACGAGCGCCTTCGCGGCCTGAGGATACGGAGCCCCGCGCGCTCCTGGCTGCGCCGAATACCTCGCGCGTGTTTCAGCCGGCGGGCCGTTCGACCGGGACGACGTTGTATTCGCGCGCTTCGGCCTGGCTCAGGCAATAGCGGGTCTGGCTGTCGCGTTCGCTTTCTACCGCCTGCACCCGGTACATGATGTCGGTCAGAAGCTTGCGGCTCACGCCCATGCGGATCAGGAAATCGTTGTCCTGGCTCGCCAGCAGGGCCGAGGACTGTTCGATTTCCGCGATCAACTCGGCTGTCGCACCCTCACCTTCGCGGACCGCTTCCTTGATGGTGAACCGGTCCTGGGTATGGGTGAACATGTGGACCATGAAGATCCCGCCCTCGTCGATGTGGCGGCGGTCGCCCCCCATGAAGATGAAATTGCAGGCAGAAAAGCAGGTCCAGCCCGCCGGAATTCGGGTCAGCATGCCGGGAAAGGACCGGATCACCTTGCCTGCATCGTTGCCCGCGACCGCATCCCCGCCGGGCGAGCGCAGCCATATTTCCGAAATCCTTTCGTCGGCTTCGATCGCCTCCCTCAGCCGCCGGGGCAAGGTGAAATCGATCACGCCTTCGGCAAGCAGTACGCGCTTGCCGTCCCGGTCAGCGGGGGTCAGCGTCATGCGCTCGGCGGGACCCCAGTCAGGCTCGGCCGGGCAGGTGGGATTGTCGGGATCCATCTCGCCCGCACCCACCAGCATGGCTGCCGCCGCGATCGCGGCGAACGGGCGGAACAGGAGGCGATGGGGTCGCATGATCACGCGACGATCGAATAGCGTGCCGATCCCGGAGGCCGGCACATGCGCTTTTCGGCGCGGGTTTCCTCGCCTTTCACGATCACGACGTCGGTGACGGTGATGCAGTCGGCATCTTCGCTGAGCTCCTCGACCCCGGTAACGGTCGAGGTGCCGCTGACCGCGTCCCGGCTTTCGGATTCCCAAGAAGCGCTCGATCCGACTGCGGGGCGAAGTTCGGTCTCGGAGCCGCGGGTCGCGTTGATGGTCGCCTCGGCGGCCTGTTTCTGTTCTTCGGGATCGAGCTTACAGGCGATCGCGGTGGTGAGCTCGCCCGAGAATTCCGCGACCGGGGTAAAGCTGGGCAGGCGCGCCTTGCGGGCCGTCCTGCGCGCAAGGCCGCCCAGGATGCCCCCGAGAACCTTGCGCCCGGTATCTGCCTTTTCGCCATCCTCGCAGGTTTCGACCGATTGAGCCCCGCGCACGCCATCGCGCACGATGCTCTCAAGCTGCGCGTGTGCCGGAAGGGGTGCGATGCCCATGGCCAAGGCGCCGAACAGCAGCGCGAGACGACCCGTCACTGGGCGGCGGCTTCTCTTCGACATTCTCATCCCCCTTGTTATATTGCAAAAAACTAAACGCAGCCGGATCGATCGTCAAATCGCACGGCGCTAAAGCGCGACGCACCGTTGCCCCGCCCCGCCCTGTCGAGAAAAACCTGCCCTGCCTCATGGGTTTGCCGGCGGCGCTTGCATTTGTCCGCGCAGATTATCCGCCCTGTTCCACCCCGCACACTCCCGCCTCGGGCAGCCGCTCCGCTGCGGCCAGAGCGGCGGCCGCTTCGCGCGGGCGGTCGGTGGCGATCACGTCGACGCCCCCCTGCGACAATTCGGCATAGCGTTCGTCCGTCCCGAAGCGCGCGATCACGTTGTCGATCGAGTTCGGCGAGCGGCCCAGCGTGCCGAAGATCACCTCGACATCCGCCTCGTCCAGCGCCGCGTAGAGATCGGGCCGCGCCAGCCGCGTGCCGGTGAAGGCGATGATGCGTTCCGCCGGGATGCCCGCGGCAACCGCCTCGGCGAGAGCGCCGGGGCTTTCGACCGATAGCGAGATCATGGCTTCGGGGGCGAGGTCGTGGAGCTTTTTCGCGGCAGGCACGGAATAGGCGATCAGGATGACGCTGTCCTCCATGCCCTTTTCGCGCACCATGTCGATCACGGCCTCGTGAGGGGCGGAGCGCTTGAAATCGAGCTGGAGCACGGTGCGGCCCTTCGCCCAGTCGAGCGCCTTGGCAAGCGTGGGGATGCCATAGGGCGTGACCCAGCCCGCGCCGTCGGTGAGGCGGAGCGCGGCAAGATCCGCCCACGGCTTTTCCGCAGCGACCCCCTCGCCCGTAGTGGTCCGGTCCAGCCTGTCGTCGTGAAGCAGGAAGAGGACGCCGTCCGCGCTCTGCGCGACATCGACTTCCATCACCGCCGGGATCGCCGTCAGCACCGCGTCCATCGTCGCGATGGCGTTTTCGGGAAGGCCCGGCGAAGGCCCGCCGCGATGCGCGGACACCAGCGTGCGCCCTTCCGCCTCGAGGCAGTCGAGCATGGCCGAAAGCGAGGTTTCCGGCACCAGCCGCCACCCGCCGCGCGCGTTGGATTCGCCCGGGGCCAATCCAGCAAGTCCTACAAGCGCCGCCGCCGCGACAAGCCTCGCAATCATTTTCGTCCTCCTTGAGGGGGTATGACTTTCGTCAACCAAGGTCCGGTCCGCGATCGCCCCCTTGTAGGCAGGCGCGCTTTGCGACATCATTTCAGCCAATAAGGGAGAGAGACAATGGCGCAATATGATCTGATCATTCGCGGGGGGACAATCGTCGACGGCAGCGGGGCGCAGGCCTTCACCGGCGACGTGGCGGTCAAGGACGGGCTCATCGCCGGCGTCGGCCGGATCGAGGGTTCGGCCACGCGGGAAATCGACGCCGCGGGCAAGGTGGTCGCCCCCGGCTTCGTCGACATTCACACCCATTATGACGGGCAGGCGACCTGGGACCAGGAAATGGCCCCGTCGAGCTGGCACGGCGTCACGACGGTCGTGATGGGCAATTGCGGGGTCGGTTTCGCGCCTGCCAAACCCGACCGCCACGAATGGCTGATCAGCCTGATGGAAGGGGTCGAGGACATTCCCGGCACGGCCCTTGCAGAAGGGATCACATGGGACTGGGAGACCTTCCCCGAATATCTCGATGCGCTGGAAAAGCTACCGCGAACCGTCGATGTCGCAACCCACGTGCCCCACGGCGCGGTGCGCGCATACGTGCTGGGCGAGCGCGAACAGCCCGGCGCCGTGCCTACGCCGGAGGACATCGAGCAGATGGCCCGGATCGTCGAGGAAGGCGTTCGCGCGGGCGCCCTCGGCTTTTCCACCTCGCGCACCGTCCTGCACAAATCGGTCGACGGCGAACTTGTCCCCGGCACCACCGCGACCGAGGAGGAACTGGTTGCGATCGGCCTCGCCATGGGCCGCGCCAAGGCGGCGGGCGGCCATGCCGTTTTCGAAATGGCGAGCGATCTCAACCGCGAATGGAACGAGTTTTCCTGGATGGGCAAGCTGAGCCGCGAGGCGGGTATCCCCGTCACCTTCGCCGCGCTCCAATCGATCGCGAAGGAACTCCCGCTCGACGAACAAATCGCCGAAATGCGCGCGGAAAACGACAACGGCGCGAACATCGTCGCCCAGATCGCTCTGCGCGGAAACGGCGTCATCATGGCCTGGCAGGGTACGGTGAACCCCTTTGCGTTCCGCCCGAGCTGGCAGGCGATCAAGGACCTTTCGTGGGAAGAGCAGAAGGCGAAACTGCTCGATCCGGCTTTCAAGAAACAGCTCCTGTCCGAACCCAACGACTACACCGAGGCGCCCAAGGACATTCTCGGCGTGGTCATGGTCATCACCCAGGGCTGGGCGCTGCAATACGAGATGGACCCCGATTTCGACTACGAGCCGGGGCCGGAGGCAAGCGTCAATGCCCGCGCCCAGAAGGCCGGGATGGACCCGCAGGAATACGCCTATGACATGCTGTGCCGCGATGACGGGCGCGGTTTCATCTACCTGCCGATCCTGAACTACGCCGACGGCAATCTCGATTTCCTCCACCCGCTCCAGCTCGCCCAGGACACGGTCAATTCGCTGTCCGACGGCGGCGCGCATTGCGGGACGATCTGCGACGCGGCCTCGCCAACCTTCATGCTTGAACACTGGGTCAAGGGGCGCCGCCGGGGCGAGCGCATTGCCCTCGAACACGCGATCAAGCGTCAGTGCCGCGATACGGCGGTTCTCTACGGGCTCGAGGATCGCGGGCTGATCGCACCGGGCTATCTCGCCGACATCAACGTGATCGACATGGATGCCCTGAAACTCGGCAAGCCGTGGCTCGCCTTCGACCTGCCCGCAGGCGGCAAGCGGTTGCTGCAGAAGGCCGATGGCTATTGCTTCACGATCAAGTCAGGCGAGGTGACCTTCGAGAACGGAAAGTGGACCGGCACGACGCCGGGCGGCCTCGTTCGCGGGCCGCAGCGGGTCGAACTCGCCGAAGCGGCCGAATAGCGGGCTCGGGCAAGGCCCTGGCCTAGGGCTCGATCACGATGCCCCGGGCCGGGTCGACCTTTCCCGCGACCATTTCGAGCCACACCTCGCGCGCGGCGGAAAGGCCTTCGCGCCGGTCGATCTCGACCGTGCCCGCGACCTCGCCCAGAAAGGTGCGCCACGCCTCGGCAACAAGGCGCGAGGCCTCCTCGCGGCCATGGTCGCGGGCGAAGGCGATCATGTGGTCGGGCGCAAAGAAGAGCTGCGGCTTCGGCCCCGTCATTGCCTCGCCCCCGCCAAAGGTGCTGCGCGCCTCCTTGTGGGTCGCGCCGACGAGGCAGCTGTATTCGAGCGCGTCGGAGAAATGATCGTGGACCCGGCCCAGCAGCGAGGCATTGCCGGCGAAATCGACCACGACGCTCGCGCGTTTCTCCATCTGCTCCAACTCGTCATAGGCGACCACGTCATCGTAAAGCCCGGTCGCGCGCACGAAATCGACGTTCCCCTTCGAGGTAAGGCCGACCCGGCGGATCGCGGGCGAATTCGCCTTCGCCACGCTGGCAAGGGCCATGGCTGTCTTTGACGAGGCGCTGGTGA
This sequence comes from Erythrobacter litoralis, assembly GCF_001719165.1. NCBI lineage: Bacteria > Pseudomonadati > Pseudomonadota > Alphaproteobacteria > Sphingomonadales > Erythrobacteraceae > Erythrobacter > Erythrobacter litoralis. Next base: position 1,405,981 of record NZ_CP017057.1, on the reverse strand, counting down.
GAAGCACCTGGCCAGCGCCGAACCAGTTCTCGCGCTTCATGAAGTCGGCGATCAGGAAACCCGTGCGGAAAAGCGGCCCGAAAATCATCCGCTCCGCCTCTCGCGCAGGATCATGCTCGGGATCGTCGGCGAGGCGCGAATACTGGTTGTAGACCGGGCTCATCGGCTGGCGATGCTCGCTCATGTCGGTGAAGCCGGAGGCGCTCACCTTGCCCGGCACCATGTCGAGCGAGCTTCCCATCGGCAGGTAGCCATAGACCCGTTCGCCCACGGCGATGTCGGGATGATTGCTTTCGACCACCCGCGCATGGCCCCACATCGGGACGATGCCATAGGGGTCGGGCGCGGGGAAGAAGTCCCAGTATTTGAAGCCGTCGCCGACGACCGCATAGGTCACGTTGTTGGCAGTGACCGAAAAGCTCTCGATCGCAAGCCGGACCGCGCCGTCGGCAAGGTCCATCGGCTCGACATGGACGAGTTCGGCGCGCTCTAGCGCGTCCTTGCGGACATGGATGCGGGTGGTGGTCATGGGCTCTCCTCTTGCGGAGAACCCCTTACAGCCTTGCGGGCGGCTTTCCCACCCGCGAGGCGCCCGAAATCACACCCGCATCGGCATCAGCACATAGAGCGCGGGGCTGCTTTCATCCTTGCGGATCAATGTCGGCGCGCCCGCATCGGCAAGGTGCAGTTCGACCTCATCGGCATCGATCTGGTCGAGAATGTCCTTGAGGTAATTGGCGTTGAAGCCGATCTCGAAGCTCTCGCTCGCATAGGAGGCAGCCAGTTCCTCGGTCGCGGTGCCGTTGTCGGGCGAGGTGACCGAAAGCGTCACCTTGTCCGGTTCGAGGCCCATCTTGACCGCGCGGGTTTTCTCCGTGGCGATCGTCGCGACGCGGTCGACGCCGGCGAAGAACAGCTTGGGATCGACCTTGAGGAGCTTGTCGTTCCCGGTCGGGATGACGCGGCTGTAATCGGGGAACGTCCCGTCGATCAGCTTGCTGGTGAGGACCACCCCGCCCTCACCGCCAAGGGTGAAGCGGATCTTGCTCGCCGACAGGTCGACGAGGACGTTGCCGTCCAATGCCTCGTCGAGCAGCTTCCTGAGTTCGCCCACGGCCTTTCGCGGAACGATCACGTCGGGCATTCCGGAAGCGCCCTCGGGCCGGGCGATGGTGAAGCGGGCGAGGCGGTGGCCGTCGGTCGCGGCGGCTTTCAGCACCGGCTCGTCCTCGTCGGTGACGTGGAGGAAGATGCCATTGAGGTAATAGCGCGTTTCCTCGGTCGAGATGGCGAAACGGGTGCGGTCGATCAGTTCGGCGAGCGTTCGCGCGGGCAGTTCGAAACTGGTCGGCAGGTCGCCCTCGACGATGACGGGGAAATCGTCGCGCGGCAGGGTCGGAAGCTTGAAACGGCTGCGCCCGGCCTTGACCTCCATCCGGTTGTCGGCGGTCTCGAGGCTGACCTGGCTGCCGTCGGGCAGCTTGCGGGCGATGTCGAACAGGAGATGGGCGGAAACGGTGATCGCGCCCGGGCTGTCGACCGATGCGGCGGTCATGGTCTCGACCACCTGCAGATCGAGGTCGGTCGCCATCACCTTGACCGCGCCGCCTTCGCTGGCCTCGATCAGGACATTGGAGAGAATCGGGATCGTGTTGCGGCGTTCGACCACCGACTGCACGTGGGACAGGCAACGCAGGAGCGTCGCGCGTTCGATCGTAGCCTTCATGTGCCCCTAGCCTTCATTTGTGGAACCTATCGCTTGTCTCGTGGTGGCAGGGAGAGAGCCGGAATCGCCCCTCCAGCGCCGGAACAGTCCGGAAAACCTTAGCGCGGTCAGTGTCCCGGGCAAGATCAATGCCTTCGCGCGGGTCGATTCGTTTGGGGATAAGGGGCGCGAGCAGCAGGACTCCTAGCCCGTCATCGCCATCCCGCCGTTCACGTGGAGCGTCTGGCCGGTGACATAGCCGGCCTCGCGGCTGGCAAGGTAGACGCAGGCAGCCCCGATATCCGAACCCTCGCCCATACGTCCCATCGGGATGCGGGCATTGATCGCGTCGGTCTGCTTTTCATCGAGCGCCGCCGTCATCGCCGAACGGATGAAACCGGGAGCGAGGCAATTGGCGGTTATGCCGCGCGAAGCCACTTCCTGCGCGAAACTCTTGGTCATGCCGGTAAGACCCGCCTTGGCGGCGCAATAGTTCATCTGGCCCGGATTGCCCGTCGTGCCGACGACGCTGGTGATGTTGACGATCCGGCCGAAACGGGCCTTCATCATCGGACGGGCAGCGGCGCGCATCAGGCGAAAGGCGGCTTCGAGGTCGACGCGGATGACATCGTCCCATTCCTCGTCCTTCATCCGCATGGCGAGGTTGTCGCGCGTGATCCCGGCATTGTTGACGAGGATGTCGATGCTTCCCAGCGTATCGAGCGTCGCGGGGATCAGCTCCTCGACCTGCGTCGTGTTCGACAGGTCGCAGGTGATCTCGACATGATCGCCTCCGATCTCCTCGTGCAATTGTTCGCGAAAGCCGCGCAGCTTCTGCCCGTTCGAGCCCGACAGCGCGACCCGAGCGCCCTGCTTCGCCAGCGCGGTCGCGATGGCCGAGCCGATTCCCCCGCTTGCGCCGGTCACCAGCGCGTTCATCCCGTCGAGCGAAAACATGGCCTTCCTCCTTCAAGCCTTTCGGCTGTCCCTGTGCGCCCGGCAGGCCGCAGGGTCAACCGCGCGCCGGTCGGTCAGCCGAGCGACTTGGCGAAATTCTCGCAATCTTCCATGGAGATGAGGCTCACCGTCTCCGCCTCCTTGTCGATCCGGCCGATCATCGGGACAAGCACCTTGCCGCCCAGTTCGACGAAGCTCTCCACCCCGTCCTCGCGCATCGCCATCACGCTTTCGCGCCAGCGCACGCGGCCCGTGACCTGCTCGACCAGCAGCGCGCGTTCCTCTTCCGAATCCTCGACCCTGCCTGCGGTGACATTGGCATAGACCGGCAGCGCCATCGCGGCGGGCGGCGTGTGGGACAGCGCGTCCGCCATGCGATCGGCGGCGGGCTGCATCAGCGAACAATGAAAGGGCGCGGAAACCGGCAGCAGAATGCCGCGCTTGATCCCATGCTCCTTGACCATGCCGACCGCCCGTTCGATCGCCGCGCGGTGACCGGAGATGACGACCTGCGTCGGGTCGTTGTCATTGGCGATCTCGCACACCTCGCCCTCGCCCGCGGCGGCTTCGGCAAGCGCCCTTGCGCTTTCGATGTCCGCCCCAAGCAGCGCCGCCATCGTGCCCTCGCCCACCGGGACCGCCGCCTGCATCGAACGCCCGCGCAGCTTCAGGAGCCGCGCCGTGGTGGCAAGGTCGAACGCGCCGACCGCGCACAGCGCCGAATATTCGCCGAGCGAATGGCCCGCGACGCAGGACGCATGGTCCGCGATCCTCACCCCGAATTCGCGCTCCAGCACGCGCAGCACCGCGATCGAATTGGCCATGATCGCGGGCTGGGCATTCTGGGTCAGGGTCAACTCGTCCTCGGGCCCTTCGGCCATCATGCCGGAAAGGTTCTGGAGAAGCGCCTCGTTGACTTCCTCGAACACCTCCCTCGCGGCGGGGGATGCTTCGGCTAGGTCCTTGCCCATGCCGACCTTCTGACTGCCCTGCCCGGGAAAAACGAATGCGCGCATTTCTGTTCCTTGTCTCGCCGCACCGCCAGCGTCCCCGAAGCCGTCCCCGCCCCGGCGCTTCGCTGCTTGGGGGCGGTCCGCCCGGATAAGCGAGAGCGGGACATAGGAGCTCGGCGGCGCGCGGCCTGCTTCCGAAAATTCCGCGCGGGTTAGGAGCCGCTGGGCGGGCTGGCAAGCCCGAAGGGTACGACCCTGTTGGCAGGCGTATGGCCGATTTCGGCCCGGCCGAGATAGCGGATGCCGGCGCGGTCGCACCAATAGCGCGCGATCTCTTCGGGGCTCTGCCCGAATTCGACATAGTTCTCCGGAACGTCGGTAATCGCGCCGAGCCTCAGGCCGGCAATGCGCGGCAGGGTCCCGGCCAGGTGGAAGAACAGCCGGTCGACCGCATAGAGATGCTCGCTCACTTCCTCGACCATGACGACATGGCCCGAAAGGTCCGGCATCATCGGCGTGCCCGCGACCATGGCAAGAGTGATGAGATTGAAGGCGACCGCGGGCGTCGTCCCGTCGAGGCTGGGTTCCACCCCGCTCGTATCGCCGCCGATCCAGCGCATCACCCGGCGCACCGCCTCGCGCCCACGTTCCGACCTTGCACTCACCGGCATCGAGCCGTGGACGCATTGTCCCACGCCCGCCTTGTACAGCGCGGCGAGCAGGTATCCGCAATCCGAAAAGCCGACAAAAGTCTTGGCCCGCGCGGCGGCGTTCATGCGCACCATGGCGGCTTCGGCGATGCGATTGGACCCGTATCCGCCCTTCGCGAACCAGACGACGTCGAAGTCGGGATCGTTGGCGCATTCGACGAAGGCGGTGAGGCGCGCCAGATCATCGCCCGCGAAATGACCCGCCTGCATGAAGCACTGTTCGTGGAAATGGACCCGATGCTGCGGGAACTCGGCGGCGACGAGTTCCTTCAGCGCGCGCGCATGGTCGCGGGTTATCGGGGTCGCCGGGGCGCAGATCGCGATATTCGTCACGCGCACGACCCTATGCCGCTTGTCTTGGGCTCTGCAAGTCCATAACCATGAAGACCATGGTTGACGGGGTCGAGGTTGAGAGCGTCGGGTCGGGGTCGCTCGCGGAGCGCCCCCTGTTCTTCTGCGGGATCGGCGGATCGGGGATGCTCCCGCTCGCCCAGATCGCGCATGGCCGGGGGCACCCGGTCGCAGGCTCCGACCGCAGCCGCGACCAGGGCCGAACCCCCGAAAAATTCGCCTGGCTGGAGAGCCACGGCTTCGATCTCTTCCCGCAGGACGGCAGCGGCATCACCTCGCGCGATCAGATCCTGATCGCCTCAGCCGCGATCGAGGACACGGTCCCGGAGGTCGCGCGGGCGAAGGAACTGGGCTGCGAGCGAATGAGCCGGGCCGAGCTGCTTTCCGCGCTGTTCAACGAAGCGGATTATTCGATCGCGGTCGGCGGCACGAGCGGCAAGTCGACCGTCACCGGGATGATCGCCTGGATCCTCCACGAAGGCCGCCACGATCCGACCGTCATGAACGGGGCGGTGATGAAAAACTTTGCCCAGGCCGACAATCCTTTCGCCAGCGCGCGTGTCGGCTCATCGGGCCTGTTCGTGAGCGAGGTCGATGAAAGCGACGGTTCGATCGCGCTCTACCGGCCGACCATCGGCGTGCTGCTCAATGTCAGCCTCGACCACAAGAGCATCGAGGAGTTGCGCGTGCTCTTCGGCAATTTCCTCAAGGCTTCTGGCCGCGCGGTCGTCAACACCGACAGCGAGGAGGCGCGATTCCTCGCCGAAAAGTTCGCGAATCGCACCAGTTTCGGGCTGCGCGATGCGAAGGCGGACATCACGGTCGAGCCGGATTCGATCGACCAGAGCGCCTTCGGCATCCGCGCGGCGATCATGGACAATCGCAGCCGCCGGGTTTTCCCGCTGATCCTGCCCATGCCCGGGCTGCACAACCTGTCCAACGCGCTCGCCGCGATCGCCGCTGCCGATGCGGCGGGGATCGATGTGGCGAAATCGACCTATGCGCTGCGCAGCTTCGAAGGACTCGCGCGCCGTTTCGATGTGGTGGGGACGAGCGAAAGCGGCATCACCGTGATCGACGATTTCGGCCACAATCCGGAGAAATGCGCGGCAACCCTGCGCACATTGAAGGCGACGCCGGGACGGGTCATCGCGTTCTTCCAGCCGCATGGCTATGGCCCGCTCAAGCAGATGGGAGCCGAACTCGCCAAGACATTCGCCCGCGAACTCGATGACGAGGACGTCACCATCATGTGCGACCCGGTCTATTTCGGCGGCACGGTCGACCGCAGCGTCGGGATCGAGCGGATCGTCGAACTGATCGCGGCGGCAGGCGGAAAGGCCGAACATGTCCCGGCGCGCGAGGATTGCGGCACGCGGATCGTCGACATTGCCAAAGCAGGCGACCGCGTGGTCATCATGGGCGCGCGCGACGACACGCTGAGCGATTTCGCGAAGGATGTGCTGGGACGGCTTTCGTGACCATCTATGATCGCGCGAGCCGGCATGCCTGGTGGATGCTGGGCGCGCTGACTGTCTCGGTGCTGTTCGTCGCCGTGGTCGACCGGTTCTACGGCCATTCCACCCTCGCTTTTGCCGCCGCGATCGTCGGGCTCGTCGTCGCCAACCGGCGGATGCTTTCGTACAATTGCCCGCATTGCGGCAAGAACCTGTTCTTCCGCGGGCTGTTCGTCGTGCCCTGGCCCAACCGGACGTGCGGGAAATGCGGCGCGGCGCTCGACCGGACGCGCCCCTGAAATCCCCCCAAAACCGCGAATGGAAGCCGTGCGCCTTTCCTGACTAATTCATGTCCAAAGGAGATGCGAGCGCCATGTCACACGTCCCCGCTTCCCATCCGCGCGATCTGTCGATGGACACGCTGCTGCGCGCCTGCGCCACCCGTCTCGCAGGCCGCGAGGCGGCGGTCGACGGCTCCCAGCGCCTGACCTATGGTGATCTCGACGCGCGGGTCGAGGCGCTGGCGCGCTGGCTGCTGGCGAAGGGCATCGTTCCGGGCGACCGGGTTGCGCTCCTCCTGACCGACGGCGCGCCCTTCCTCACCGTGCTGCTCGCCTGCGGCAGGATCGGCGCCATCGCGGTGCTGCTCAACTGGCGGCTCGCCCCCGGCGAAATCGCTTGGATCGCAGGCAATGCCGAACCCGCCATGACCTTCGCCAATCCGCGCTTCCTCGCTCTGCTGGCCGAGGCCGAGGCGGGCGAAATGATCGAGGTCGACGAGGGTCACGACCCGCATGGCGCGTTCGAGGAGATCGTCACCCGCACTTACGACCCTCCGGCCTGGCCCGACCTCCCCCCCGAACGGCCGCTCTACATGATGTATACGAGCGGCACGACCGGCCGGCCCAAGGGATGCCTGCAGGCGGGAAGCGCGGTCGCCTCCTCTGCCTTGGGCTTTTGCGTGCGCCGCGGTTTCTCGCCCGCCGAACGCCTGCTCTCGGTCAACCCCATGTTCCACGTCGTCGGCATGCAGCAGGTCGCCGCCATGCTCGCCTGCGGAGGGACAAGCGTGTTTGCGGGCCGCGACGACGACAGCGCGGCGATCCTCGATCTCCTCCACCGCGAAGGCTGCACCACGACCAGCGCTTTCCCGCAGATTTCCTTCCCGTGGCAGGCCATGCAACCGATCCGCGAGGGGATCATGCCGCTCACCAATTACACCGGCGGGTCGGGGATGGGGCGCCCGCAGATCTACGAATTCATCGAAAGGGACTGGGACGCGCGCGTCGTCGGCGGCTACGGCCAGACCGAGGTGTGCGGCTTTGCGACCTTCATCGACTATCCCGACATGCTCGACCACCCGCGCTCGATCGGCTGGCCGATGCCGCACGTCGAGATGACCATACTCGATCCGGACGGCAACCAGCTTCCCCCGGGCGAGGAAGGCGAGATTGCCCTGCGCGGGCCTTCGGTCATGCTCGGCTATTGGCGCAACCAAGAAGCGAGCGAGGCGGCGCTCGGCCACGGCTGGCTGCGCACCGGCGATCTCGGCACGATGGACTCGGCCGGGCTCGGCTACCTGCTGGGGCGGGCCAAGGAGCTGATCAAGACCGGAGGCGAGAACGTCTATCCAGCCGAGGTCGATGCGGTCTTCGCCGAAATGCCCGAGGTCGCCGATGCGGGCTGCTGCGGCGTGCCCGACAGGCAATGGGGCGAGGCGGTAAAGGCTTTCGTGGTGCTGAAACCCGGCATGGAGCTGACGCGCGAAGAGATCACGGCGCGCTTCAAGGGAAAAATCGCGGGCTACAAGCGCCCGCGCTACATCGAGTTCGTCGACAAGCTGCCGCGCGACCCAATCGGCAAGCTGCTGCGGCGAGAATTGTCGGCGCGGCCCGTCAGCGAGGACCAGGCGGCGTGAGCGCGCATATGACGGATTTCGCGGAAGTTCGCTTGAAACAGGGCTTTCCGCCAGCGAATGGGGAGAAGAAGCCTTCGCGCATGATGAAGCTGCGCGGACATCCGGCGAAGCCAGCGCTCTCGCCCCCCTCTAATCTTACTCTGGCAGATGAAAGAAGGTCTTGATCATGACCCATTCGTCATAGATCCGCCGCCCGGCCTGGTTATGAACACGGACCCGCATCCCGCGCTCGGTCCTGAGCGCCGCCTTGCCGAATCCATAGCCGGCAGGTTTCTCCGCGACGAGCGTACAATCGCGCACACGGTCGCGGCGCAAAACGAAACATTCGAGCAGGACCACACCCTCGACACCTTCGCGCCGCGCCCGTGGCGGATAATATCGATAATTCAGGGAGAAATCCATCTGGGGCGCCCACGAGGCGATCAACTGGCTGCCGCTTCCCTTGCCCTCGCCCGCGCCGCCGCTGCCGTCCCCGGCGATACCATCTCCTCCCTTGCCGCCGCGGCCTGGCGAACCCAGCCGGTCGTTGCCCTCGCTCTTTTCCGCGATAATGGTATTCAGCCCTTCGTCGCTGATCTGGACCTGTGGTCGCTCAAGAGTGATCAAATCGATTGCAGGTGGAGGCATGACCGGGAGAGAGGGGGCAGGAGCAAGGGTGTGCGGGCGGCTGGCCGGTGCAGCTTCCTCGGGACTGTCGGCGAAGACTTCCTCTTGCTGAACTGGTTCCTCTTCCGGCCTTGCGCTGTCCTGCGCTGAAATGTGTTTCGCGCTGAACAAGACCGGCGTCTCTGGCAACGGGCTCGCGCGCTCGTTTCCGACTGACACGAAAAGCATGAGGCCGAACAGCCCACCGCTGACGAGCAAGGCAAACAGAAGGGCGAGAGGCCTTGGCCGGGATCTATTCCGCGCGAAACCGCCGACAAAAGGAGGCGAGGCGGGAGAAACATCATCTCTCGCAGCCATCCTTGAAGAGAAAGGGGTTTTTCCGAAACCCGTTTCGCTCATCAGGCCTGGCCTCCGCTAACGATTATCGATCCTGTCAAAATGCCCGATGGACGCTTTCAAGTCTATGAACCGCAACGCGGAATACGCGTGGCCATAGGTCGCGACGAGCGTTTGCGGCTCACTTAAGGACAAGGTCATTCGCTTTGACACGCGGTCCGGATGGTCACTGAGCCGGACGGAGCGGACGGATGAGAGCCCACTTCCGGCCTTAACCGGGCCACGCCTCACTTGACGAACGGAGCCGTCGCCCTAGCCATTCGCCTCCAGCGCCTTGCGCTGCTCTTCCTCGCGCTCGAAAGCACGCCTGTAGGCAGGGCGCGCGGTCAGGCGTTCGCGGTAGGCCTTGAGGCTGTCCGGCACACCCTCGTCGAGACCGACGCTCTGCGCGAGGATCAGCGCATAGCCGACGCAGATATCGGCCACGGTGAAACGGTCGGCGCACAGGTATTCGCGCCCCTCCAGCCGCTGCTCGACCTTGACGAGCCGCTTGTGGAACCACTTGGCATAGGCGTGGCCCGCTTCCTCCAGCCCCTTGTCCTTCTCGAAGATGGCAAAGCGCATGAAGACCGTCTGCGGGAAGGTGATCGTCGCATCGGCGTGGTAGGTGTAATCGCAGTATTCGGCGTAGTCCCGCTCGCCCGGCGCAATCGCGAGGTCGGTGTAGCCCTCGCGCGTCGCAAGGTAATGCGCGATGGCGCAGCTTTCGGTCATGCGCGCACCTTTATCCCCTGGGCCGTCGATCAGCAGCGGCACCGTGCCGAGCGGGTTCTCCTCGAGGAACTCGGGCGCCCTGTAGCGCGGCGGGAACGGCAGGATGCGAAGGTCGATGTCCACTCCCGCCTCCTCGGCGGCCCAGGTGGCGCGAAGCCCGCGCGAACGGGCGCAGGTCCAGAGGATCGGCTCGGTCATGGGATTTGTCCTAGTGCGCTTCCTCCGCGCCCACACCCAGCACTTTGTGCAGGACGAAGGCGATGACCGCGCCCAGCACCAGCCCGATCAGCGCCGAGACCGCGGCATAGCTCGCCCAGCCGAGAACGCCCGAAAGCGCGCCGGTCGCGCCCTTGACCGCATATTCGACCCCGTGCGCGAAGTCGTAGAGCACGTCGAAACCGACTTCGTGTGTCCCGTGGACGATGATGCCGCCTCCGACCCACAGCATCGCCACCGTACCGACCACAGAAAGCAGCGTAAGCAGCTTCGGCACGGAATCGACAAGGAACCGGCCGAAGCGCTGCGATGCCGGGTTGTCCCGCTTGGTGAGGTGCAGGCCGATATCGTCCAGCTTCACGATCACCGCGACCGCGCCATAGACCGCGACCGTCACCGCGACGCCGACCAGCGCGAGCGCGAGCGCACGCTCCCACCAGCTCGGCAGGTCGAGCTCGTTCAGCGTGATCGCCATGATCTCGGCCGAGAGGATGAGGTCGGTGCGGATCGCGCCGGCGACGCGCTTCTTCTCGAATTCGGCGGGGTCTCGAATCTCGTCCTCGACCGTCTTGCCATGCTTGGCTCCGCCCAGTTTCTCCATCACCTTTTCGGCGCCCTCATAGGACAGGAAGGCTCCGCCCAGCATCAATATCCAGATGATCGCGCCCGGCAGGAATTCGGACAGCAGGATCGCGCCGGGCAGCAGCAGGACGAGCTTGTTGAACAGGCTCCCCTTGGTGATCGACCAGATGATCGGCAATTCGCGCGATGGCGACAGGCCGGTGACATAACTCGGCGTGACGGCGGCATCGTCGATCACAACGCCCGCGGTCTTGGACCCTGCCTTGCCCGCCGCGACCGAGATGTCATCGACCGAGGCGGCGGCGGCGCGGGCGATCACCGAAACATCGTCGAGGAGCGCGACAAGACCTGTGGGCATCAGACTTCCTTACAACTGGGGCTTACGATTGCGGGCGTTCGCCGGGGAAGGGTCCGAAAGTGTGCCGTTCGCCGAGGATGCCGAAGCCCGTTTCCGTGACCCAGCGATGGCTTGCGGTGCGGTTCGATTCAGGCAGGAACGCTGCAACCGGTCGGCCTAGGTCGTCGGATCGGCAGACAAGGCCGCTTTCGGGATAGTGCGCGTAGGTGAACGAGCCGATCTCGACCGGTTCGTTGGCGATCGCATCGCCTGGATCGCGCGCCATTTCGACGCAGCGTTCGACTTCGGCCTCGGCGAAATACATCGTCGCCCGCGTGCGGCCCGTGTCGATCACGTCACCGGCCGAACAGCCCGCGGCAAGGCACGCGAGGCAGGCGGCGGGGGTTAAACGCGAGCGGGTCATCACCGGCGTCATGAAGAAACCGCGCGCGCGAGACAAGCGGCCATCCGCGCTTGCATTCCCCGACGAAATCGGTATGTGGCGCGCTTCGCTTCAACTGGAGCGGAACGAAGAAAGCCGGAGGGGCCCCGTCATCCGGACGGACAAGCCAGCGATCGGCAGGAAAGTGAAAGGAAAAGGCATGGCTCTCTACGAGCATGTGTTCCTCGCGCGTCAGGACCTCTCGCAGGCCCAGGTCGACGCGCTGGCGGCCACGGCGACCGAAATCGTCGAAGCGAACAACGGCAAGGTCACCAAGACCGAGACCTGGGGTCTTAAGTCGCTCGCCTACAAGATCGACCGTAATCGCAAGGCGCATTTCGTCATGCTCAACATCGACGGGCCGGGCACGGTCGTCGAGGAGCTCGAGCGCCAGACCCGCATCAACGAAGACGTCATCCGCTACATGACCATCCGCGTCGACGAGCACGAGGAAGGCCCCAGCGTGATGATGCGCAAGAACGAGCGTGACCGTAAGCGCCGTTCCGACAGGGAGGATCGTGACTGATGGCACGCCCGTTTTTCCGCCGCCGCAAGTCCTGCCCGTTTTCCGGCAACGACGCTCCCAAGATCGATTACAAGGACGTGCGCCTGCTGCAGGGCTTCATGTCCGAGCGAGGCAAGATCGTGCCTTCGCGCATCACCGCCGTTTCGGCCAAGAAGCAGCGTGAACTCGCCAAGGCCATCAAGCGCGCGCGTCACATCGGCCTGCTGCCCTACATCGTGAAGTAAGAGGAGAGGCAATCATGGATATCATTCTCCTCGAACGCATCGAGAAGCTCGGTTCGATCGGCGACATCGTCACCGTGAAGGACGGCTATGCCCGCAACTTCCTGCTTCCGCAGAAGAAGGCGCTGCGCGCGAACGACGCTAACAAGAAGGTCTTCGAAGCGAACCGGGAACGTCTCGAGAAGGAAAACGCCGAGCGCCGCGAAGCCGCCGAAAAGCAGGGCGAAAAGGTCGCCGGTGCAGAGGTCGTTCTGATCCGCGCCGCGTCCAATGCCGGCCAGCTCTATGGCTCGGTCAATGTCCGCGACATGGTCGCCGGACTCGAAGCGCAGGGCCACGGGATCGACAAGAAGCAGGTCATCATGGGCGCGCCGATCAAGACGATCGGCATGCACGAGGTGACTGTCGCCCTCCACCCCGAGGTCCACGTCACCGTCAAGGCGAACGTGGCGCGCTCGGACGACGAGGCGGAACTGCAGTCGCAGGGCGTCGATGTGCTCGCCCAGCTGTTCGAGGAAGAGCAGCGCGAAATCGAGGAACAGGCCGAGGCGAATCGCGTCGACCCGAACCTCGAACCCGGCGAGATCCCGGCCGAACTGCTCGAGGACGGCGTCGACACGCCCGAGGGCATGAGCGAGACCGAGGCCAAGATCGAAGCGACCGATCCGGACCGCGACGACGAGGAAGAGCTGTAAGCCTCCTCGCCTTACGACGAACACGGGACGGGCGCGGAGGTCGATCGGCTTTCGCGCCCTTCTTGTAAACGGGCCCCCTCCCCTTCGATCCTTCACATTCCAGCGTTAGGCTTTGCGCCCATGACCCCGATCTCCAGCATCCTCGAACAATTGCAGCAGCATTATTCCGACGCGGTGAAGACCCTGCGCGAGGACGTGATCGCCTTCGGCCGCGACGGTACGATCCCGCCGGCACGCAAGCGGCAGGACGGAAGCTATGCCTATCCCGAACTCACCCTGCGCTATTCGGGCCGGGATTCGAGCGGAGCCGACGCCGACGACCGCACCCGCGCTTTCGGGCGGCTCGAAATGGCGGGGACCTATACCACGACGATCACCCGGCCCGACCTGTTCGCGCCCTACCTCAAGGAACAGCTCGACCTGATCGCGGCCGAATACGAGATCAATGTCACCGTCGGCCGGTCGCGCCAGGAAATCCCCTTCCCCTATGTCCTCGACGGCGAGGCGGGTGCGGCGATGGTCGGCATCGCGCCGCAGGAAATCGCGCAATATTTCCCGTCGACCGACCTTGCCCTCATCGGCGACGAGCTCGCCGACGGGATCGAGTTCGACGAGGAGCGCGACATGCCGCTCTCGCTGTTCGACGCTCTGCGCACCGACTATTCGCTTGCCCGGCTCGCCCATTACACCGGCACGCGGGTCGAGGATTTCCAGGATTTCATCCTCTTCACGAACTATCACCGCTATGTCGATGAATTCGTGAACTGGGGCGCGAAACAGATCGGCAAGGGCGGCTACACGGACCTGACCGGCGCGGGCGGCTTGCACATTACCGATGCGGCCGAGAACGCGCAGGAGCAGCTCAGCGACACCGCCTGGCGTCGCCACCAGATGCCCGCCTATCACCTCATCCGCGAGGACGGGCGCGGCATCACGCTCGTCAATATCGGCGTGGGTCCGTCCAACGCCAAGACGATCTGCGATCACCTTGCCGTGTTGCGCCCCCATGCCTGGCTCATGATCGGCCATTGCGGCGGGCTTCGTTCGAGCCAGAAGATCGGCGACTTCGTTCTCGCCCATGCCTATTTGCGCGACGATCACGTGCTCGACGACGTGCTGCCGCCCGAGATTCCCATCCCGCCCATCGCCGAAGTGCAGCAGGCGCTTGCCGGCGCGGCGGAGGAAGTGTCGGGCGTCCAGGGCGCGAACCTCAAACAGCGCATGCGCACCGGCACGGTCGTCACCACCGACGATCGCAACTGGGAACTGCGTTATTCCTCTTCGGCCTTCCGCTTCTCACAGAGCCGCGCGATCGCGATCGAGATGGAAAGCGCGACCATCGCGACGCAGGGCTATCGCTTCCGCGTGCCCTACGGCACGCTGCTGTGCGTCTCGGACAAGCCGCTCCACGGAGAGATCAAGCTGCCGGGGCAGGCCAACAAGTTCTACGAGGAAGCGATCGCGGCGCATCTCCAGATCGGGCTTGAGACGTGCAAGCGCCTGCGCGACGAAGGCGACCGGCTGCACAGCAGGAAACTGCGCGCATTCAACGAACCGCCTTTCCGGTGACGCCGGCTGCGGTGTGGCGAGCCCGCAGGCCGCCCCACACCGCAAACATACGCAGGACCGCGGCTCGGGCGCGCTAACCCGATTGCGTCACAATGGGCCTGTCCGGGGTATCCGGGCGGGCCACTCGATCCCCTGCAGGGCCCGCCCGCCCGGCGCTCATCACGAGATGGGCAAGCCAAAGGGTGGGAGGCGGACAGGATGGACAGCGAAGTGGGGCGCGTCAGGCAGCGCGGTCTCGTCTCTATCGTCATCGCGGGCTGGACGGTCACCGCCATGCTTGCCGTGCTGGCCTTTCCGCTTGGCCGCGAGGCGATCATTGCCGCCCTCCTGAGCGCGCTCGCCAACGCCCTGCCTACGCTTCACCAGCGCACGGGCCGCACGGACGGCGCCGCCCGGCTTGCCGTCGCGGTGGTGCCCGCGGCCCAACCGGCCCTCCTCATCGCCGTGATGGATGCAGGCGGGCTTCAGATGGAGATGCATCTCTATTTCTTCCCCGCCCTCGCCGCGCTCGTCTGGACGTGCGATTCCCGGCCCATCATGCTGTCCGGGGCGCTTATAGCGTTCCACCACGTTGCGCTCGGCCTGCTCGCGCCCGAATGGACCTATGGCCGCGAGGTCCACATGGGCGACATCTCCATCCACGTGATCGCTCTCGCCGCCGCG
The DNA here is from genome assembly GCF_001719165.1 of Erythrobacter litoralis. Taxonomy (NCBI): domain Bacteria; kingdom Pseudomonadati; phylum Pseudomonadota; class Alphaproteobacteria; order Sphingomonadales; family Erythrobacteraceae; genus Erythrobacter; species Erythrobacter litoralis. The sequence goes on along the minus strand of NZ_CP017057.1, from coordinate 1,390,963 downwards.
TCGGTAAGGCTGGCGCTCATAGCGGACGTGCTGCGCCGTTCGCTCACCGTATTGGGAGAGACGCGCGCGAATGGCGTCGAACTGGCCGAACAACTCAGCGAAAAGGGCGCTGCGCTCAGGGAAGCGCGCAAGCTCATCGCGCACTAGCGCGAGGCACGCGAAGAAGCTGCACGCGCCGCCAAAAAGGAACGCCGCAGCACCCTTGCCGGCATCGCGCGCGATTTCGAAAACACGATCGGCGGACTTACGAACTCGCTGGTGGCGACTGCGCAATTGCTCGAACGCACGACCAAGGCGCTCGACGCGGTGGCGCGGGAGGCGGGCGTGCGCGCGGGCGAAGTCGCAGGGGCGGCCGAAAAGGCGAACAAGGCGGCAGGTACCGTCGCGCGCGGGATCGCGGACCTTTCGGGCGCGATCGCCAGCATTGCAGGCAATGTCAGCCAGCAGAAGGAACTCACCGCCCGCGCGACCGAGCGTTCCTCCTCGGGCGGTGAGGCGGTGGGCTCGCTTGCCCAGCATTCCGACACGATCGGCGAGGCGACCCGCGCCATCGCCCGCATCGAAGAGCGCACCAATCTGCTCGCTCTCAATGCCGCGATCGAGGCCGCCTCCGCAGGTGCGCAGGGCAAGGGTTTCACAATCGTCGCCCAGGAGGTGAAGTCGCTCGCCCGGCAGGCCGGCAACGCTGCGACCGAGATCGACGCCTTTCTGTCCGGCATCCGCTCTGGCACGATGGATGCGCAGACCAGTTTCGACAATATCGCCGAGGTCATCGCCGAACTCGATCAGGCCGCGCACGCGATCCGTTGGGACGTGGAAGGCCAGCGCAAATCGGCCGACACGATCGAGAACTACGCCCGCAGCGCCGCCGAGGATATCGGCACGATGGCACAGCGCAGCCGCTCGCTCGAAGGGACCGCCGAAACGACGCGCGAACTCGCCGCCGAAATCGACCGCGCCGCCGCCGCCCTGCTCAAGCATGTCGAGGGGCTCGAAAGCTCGACCACGCGGTTCGTGGGGCAATTGCGAGCGGCATGATCCAAGCGTTCCGCTTGCGCATCAGCGCTCGAAGGAAACCGGCATGAAGCCGCTCGCGAGCGCCATTCATGCTCATTTCAAGACGCGAGCTGTCGGGTCCGGTCTGGACCGCCCGGCGCTGGATGACCGTTGGATAGACCGGCCAGGGCTCGGGCGGAGAAGGCGCCCCGGCCCCTTACCCCTGACCGCGCGTCTTGGTCCTGCCTACCTTCGCGTTCGCCTCAATGAAGGCGATGATCTGGCCTGCAACGTCCTTCCCCGTCGCGCTTTCGATGCCTTCGAGGCCGGGTGATGAATTGACTTCCATGATGACGGGGCCGTGATTGGACCGCAGCATGTCGACCCCACACACGTTCAGCCCCATCCGCTTGGCCGCGCGCACGGCGGTGGAGCGTTCCTCTGGCGTGATCTTGATGACCTGCGCACTGCCGCCGCGATGGAGGTTGGAGCGGAAATCGTCCGCCGCCCCGGTGCGCTTCATCGCGGCCACCACCTTGCCCCCGACGACAAGCGCACGGATGTCGGTCCCGCCCGCTTCCTTGATGAATTCCTGCACGAGGATGTTGACGTTCGCGCCGCGGAACGCCTCGATCACCGACTTCGCGCTCGACATCGTCTCGGCGAGCACGACGCCGATACCCTGCGTTCCCTCGAGCAGCTTGATGACGACCGGAGGGCCCTTGACCGCCTTGATGATCTCTTCGGCCTGCTTGGGATCATTGGCATAGGCAGTGAGCGGCAGTCCTAACCCGTGCTTGGCGAGGATCTGCAAGCTGCGCAGCTTGTCGCGGCTGCGCCCGATCGCGACGCTTTCATTCAGCGGCCAGCAGCCGCGCATCTCGAACTGCCTGAGGATCGCGAGGCCGTAATTGGTGATCGAGGCCCCGATACGCGGGATCACCGCGTCATAACCGATCATCGGCTCGCCGTTGTAATAGACCTCCGGCCGATGGCTCGCGATATGGACCGTGCAGCGGGTCGTGTTGAGAATGTCGAGCTCGTGCCCGCGCTGCTCCGCCGCTTCCTTCAGCCGGATATGCGAATAGAGGTTCGGATTGCGGGCCAGCATCGCGATTTTCATGAAGGCAAACCTTGGTCTGAGTGAAACGGGGGCGAATCGGGCCGGCGGGTCAGGGCCGATGTCCCTTCACCGCCTCCATGCCGCGAGATTGCAGCCATGAATATCCGCTATCGACGACAAAGCGGCGACGCAGCGACGAGCGGCCGACCAGCATCGGGAATTTCATGTCCGACCGGTCGGCCAGGCTGATCTCGGCGCGGAAGCGAACCTCGCCGATCGTCAGCGGGGTCTTGATGACATAGCGGCGCTGGGTTTCGCCATTCGAACTGGTGACACCGCGAATATCGACATGAACCGCCTCGCATTCGTGCCGCTCGCCGTCCCAGTCGACCGCGAAACGCACGTATTTCTCGCCGTTGCGCGCGAATTCGTCGATCACCTGCCCGTGAAGCGAAGATGTGCGCGCGCCTGTGTCGATCTTGGCCGGTATCCGCGCAAGGCCGAGCTCGGGCAGATCGACCATTTCGCGCCAGCCGACGACGGGCAGGATGCGGGGGGGATCGGGAAAGGGGTTCACGGCAGGATGGCCAGCCCGTCCCCGCCCTCACCTGCCGCAAGGCGGCGCAGGACGGTGCCACTGGCGTAATCGACCTCGGCGATGGTGTCGCTCGCGGTCTCCGCGACATAGATGCGCCGGCCGTCGTCCGACCACAGGATCGTCACCTGGAACCGGTCCTGCGCCGCCTCGGGACCGGAGACGCGGATCGTACGGATCACCTCGGCCCCGTCGAGGTCGATGACCGAGAGCGAGCCGTCCATCAGGTCCGACGTGACCGCGACATCGCCCTGGGGCCGGATCGCGATCCGCAGCGGGAAGCGCCCGGTCGCGACCGTCTCGCGCACTTTCATTGTTACGGGATCGAGCGCGAAGGCCTGGTTCGATCCGCGCGCTGAGACCCACAGTGCGCCTCCGTCAGGGGTGAGCGCGATACCTTCGGGCTCCTCCCCCACCGTCACCGAAAAAGGCGCGCGGCGGGTGACGAGGTCGATCCGCGTCACCGTGCGCGAGCCGAGATCGGTGGTCCATGCCGTCTTCGCATCAGCGCTGACGGCGAGCATGTGGTTGCCTTCCTTGCCGGTGGCGAATTCGAACAGGGCCCGTTCGTCCGTCAGCGGGCCCGCGATGCGGAAAAGGGAGCCTCGTCCCTCGGCGGTGGCGAAGATGTCGCCGCTTTCGTGCCACACGATCCCGTGCGGGCGGGCATTTTCGCCGAGATCGATGCTGGCGACCCGTTCGAGCGTGGCTGCCGAGAACAGGTCCACGGTCGTCCCGCCATAACAGGCGAGCGCCACGAACATGCCATCGGGCGAAGTCGCGAGTTCGTGCGGATTGGTGCAGCTGTCCTTGCGCAGGACTTCCTCGCCGCTTTCAAGAGCGATTTTCGACAGGGTGTTGCCGCGCTTGCCCGCGACGAACAGCGTCGCCGGGGCGGAGACACTGCCCGCGCCCGCCGCCCCGTCCGGCTTTGGTGCGGCTGCGCATCCGGCTGCTAGCAGCATTGCCCCCGTCAGTGCGAGCAGCCCCGGCATGTCCCTCGATCTCATGGAGATGAGCATAACGGGTGACGGAGCCGCGTCAAAGCGCAGTTCGCGAACGCCCTGTCTCTATTGCTAAGCAGGTCGCATCGCATTTTGCTGGATTCCTTGAATGACATGAGATAATGTTGCTTCCACTGGACAACGAAAACTGATACCGATCCTTGCGACGATCGGTACGCTCACCGGCCATAGCCCCCGTGAGGCCGGAGAGCCCGGGCCCCCGCCGATCCGTCTGCGGCGGGGGCCCACTAATTTCCCTTCGACGTCAGTCCTTCAGGAAATCCACGATTGCCTCGCCCAGTTCGGGCCGGGTCGCGCTGTCGAGATGTGCGCCGGGCACTTCCTCGTAGCGCGCATCGGGCAGCAATTGCGCAAGGTGGCTCGCCGAACCGTTGTCGCGGTCATCGACGCCGCACACCACGAGTGCGGGGCAGGCGACGTTCTCGAGCGCCTCGAGTTCGAGATCGCCCATCGCATCGAGCAGCAGCCGCGCCGCGACCCGATCGACGCCCTGCGATTTGAGGAATTGCCGCGATTGCCAGGCGGGATCGCCGCGCTCGATCGTGTCGAACTCGTCGATCACCCGCTTGAAGAACGCCGCGCGCTGCTGCCACCCGGTCAGCCCGGTGACGCCCATCCCGCACACGACCATGCGCCGGGGCGACAGAACCCCGCGTGCGGCGACATGAAGCGCGGTGCGGGCGCCGAGGGAAAAGCCGACGAGGTCGAAGTCGCCCTCCTCCAGCCCGAGATGTTCCGCCAGGGCCGCGACGTCGCGCACCAGCACGTCCTTTGGATAACGTTCCGGCTCGCGTGGGCTTTCGCTTTCGCCATGGACCCTGAAATCGAGCATGATCGCCTCGAAACCAGCACCGGCGATCCGTGCGGCATGGCCCCATTTGAGCCAGTTCATCTGCGCGCTCGAGAACAGGCCGTGGAGCAGCAGGACGGGCCGCCCCTCGCCCTGCCGGTGAAGCGCGAGCTTCGTGCCGTCGAACGAGGCGAAATGGGTGGTCGTGTGATCGCTCACCAGTAATCCTTCATGATATCGCGCGCCCATTGCGGCTCACGCAGCTCTCCGCGCGGGCGGAAGCCGCTCATCACCGGCTTGAGGTCGAGAACGGGCGTGCCGTTCACCGCATCGAGCCCGCGCACGGAAACGGACAGGCCCTTGATCCCGATGACCTCGCAGGTGGTCAGGCCAAGCCGGTTGGGACGGTCCTTTCCGCGCTGGGCGAAAATACCGACGCACGGCCAGTCGCTCATCCCGCGCGGGTGACGCGCGCCGGTGTGAACCGCGTTTTCGTCGACCCGGTCGAAGAGGAAGATCACCTCGACATGGCTGAATTCGTCGAGCCCCTCCAGCGCCTCTGGCCCGAAACGGGCGGGGTCGAGTTCGATGACCGCCTCGACATGGCCCCATTGATCGTCCTCGACCCTATCGCGCCCGCCGCGCACATGGCCGATCGCAAAGAGGCTGACGTTCACTGCTCCGCAGCCCTCGGCGCGAGGCCCTTCTGCTTCATCCGCCATTTCACAATCTCGATCCTGTCCTGCCCGAAGAACGGTTCGCCCTCGAAGACGAGGGTCGGCACGCCCCAATGGCCAGCGGCTTCGAGCGCAGCCTGATTGGCGGCGATTTCGACATCGAGCGCTTCGGCATCGTCCACGGCCTCGGCCTCCATCTGCGCGAAATCGAGCCCGGCCCTCTCGGCCGCGCCTTTCAGATGCTCGCCCTCGTTCCAGCCCGTGGCCCCGCCCCAGATGAGCTTGCCCGCCTCGTGCGCGAAGGCGATCCCCCTGCCCCGCCGCGCCGCAGCCTGACCGAGCCGGGTGATCCGCCTGATATGAGGCTGGTCGGCGCTGATCTGGCGGGTGTTGACGTCCTGCACGATCGGATCGGGCATGGGCGGACCGAAGGGAATGTCGTGAAACTGCGCCACCCGCATCATGTCGCGCATCGTGTAACCGAGCCAGTTGGGGTGATTGCGCTCGAAGAAATCCGGCTGGCGCACGGCAAGCGGCCAGACCGGACGCAGCGTAATGTCGAGATCGTATTCCTGCATCATCGCGCGGTAGCGGCCGATCGCAAGATAGGAATAGGGCGAACGGAAACTGAAATAGAGGTCGCAAGCCAGTGTCATCGCCTGTCCCGCCTCATCGCAAGAAGCATTGGGTTCCGGCGTGCAGCATCGCGACCTCGCCTTCCTCGATGAAGCCGCCCACACCGCTGGCGAGCACGAATTCCTCGCCCAGAGTGCTGCCTTCGACAAGCACGAAACCCTCGCGCCCCTCGACCGAGGCGCGCGAGGCGCCGAGGGTTTCTCCGCCCGCAAGCGCGACATTCTCGGCCGTGGGAGCATCGCCCTCATAGGGCAGGTGCCAGTTCCACCCGACGAGCGCAGCCTCCTGGAAATGCAGCGTCAGCCCGCCGTCGAAATCGGTGAAATCGATCGGGCCTGCACCGCATTCGGTGTTGGTGTCGCTCCGGCTCGGCTCACCCAGCACTTTCGCAAGCGCGGTCTCGACCTCGTTTCGTCCGGCATTGAAGAAGAACGCCTCGCCCCCGACCGCCAGGCCCTCGCCAGAAAGGCGCACGGCATTGGCCTCGATCGCCTGCCGGGCCGGCGTCTCCTCGAGCGACGCTTCCTCGGGTTCGCTTCCGCAGGCGGCAAGCGCCAGCATGGCCCCGGCAAGAATGGCAGGCCGCATCGCGCTCACCCTTTCTGGAGATGCCGCCGCCCGAGCAGTTCGGCGATCTGCACCGCGTTCAATGCCGCGCCCTTGCGCAGGTTGTCGGAAACGCACCACAGGGTCAGCCCGTTATCGACCGTCGGGTCCTCCCGCACGCGCGAGATGTAGGTCGCGCTGTCGCCCGCACATTCGACGGGGGTGACGTATCCCTCGTCCTCGCGCTTGTCGACGAGCATGATGCCGGGGGCCTCGCGCAGGATTTCCTGGGCCTGTTCCGCGGAGATCTCGTTCTCGAATTCGATGTTGATCGCCTCGGAATGGCCGACAAAGACCGGCACGCGCACGCAGGTCGCGTTCAGCTTGATCTTGGGATCGAGGATCTTCTTCGTCTCGACCACCATCTTCCATTCCTCCTTGGTCGAGCCGTCCTCGAGGAAGACGTCGATATGGGGAATGACGTTGAAGGCGATCTGCTTGGTGAACTTGGCCGGGGCCACGGGATCGCCGACGAAGATCGCGCGCGACTGTTCGAACAGCTCGTCCATCCCCGCCTTGCCCGCGCCGGAGACCGACTGGTAGGTCGAGACCACCACCCGCTTGATCGTCGCGAAATCATGGAGCGGCTTCAGCGCGACCACGAGCTGCGCGGTCGAGCAGTTGGGATTGGCGATGATGTTGCGCTTGGTATAGCCGTCGATCGCGTCCGGGTTCACCTCGGGCACGATCAGCGGCACGTCGGGATCCATGCGGTAGAGCGAGGAATTGTCGATCACGACGCATCCCGCCGCCGCGGCCTTGGGCGCGTATTCCTTGGCCGGGCCGCTTCCGGCCGCGAACAGCGCGATGTCCCAGCCCGCGAAATCGAAATGCTCGATGTTCCGGCATTTCAGCATCTTGCCGGTGTCGCCATATTCGACCTCGGTCCCGGTGGAGCGACCGGAGGCTACCGCAGCGACCTCGTCCACCGGAAACTCGCGTTCGGCGAGGATCTGCATCATTTCACGCCCGACATTGCCGGTCGCCCCGACGATGGCCACCCGATAGCCCAATTCGCATTCTCCTTTTGTGTTGCCGTGAGCGAGATAGCGACTCGCGCCGCTGCGACAACCATGTCTTGCGCGCCTCAGGTCATTCCGCCCGGATAATGGGGCAGCAGGCACCTTCGCGCATCATTCCGGCGGCGTCACATCGTGGCTTTCGAGGAAGCGGAAGATCGTGTTCCACAGATGGGGCGAGATGTTCTCGCCCGATACGCGGTGCGTGTAGCCGGGATAGAGCATCATTTCGAACGGGACGTTGCCTTCCTGCAGCGCGGCGATGATCTCCGAGGAATTCTCGAATACGACGTTGTCGTCCGCCATTCCGTGGACGATGAGCAGCGGGTCGCTGATCGTCCCCGCATTCGCGATCGCGCTCGCCGTTGCATAGGCTTCGGGAACCTCGTTCGGATCGCCCATGTAGCGCTCGGTGTAATGGGTGTCGTAAAGCTCCCACTTGGTCACCGGCGCGCCCGAAATGCCCGCGGCGTAGAGGCCCGGATCGGCCTGGAGCTGCTTGATCGTCATGTAGCCGCCATAGGACCAGCCATAGATCGCTATCTTGTCGGGATTTACGAAGGACCGACTTTTCAGCCATTCGGCCCCGGCCTTCTGGTCACGCACTTCGACGCCGCCCATCGCACGGTAGATGGGCTGCTCGAAATCGACGCCCCGATTGGCCGACCCGCGATTGTCGAGCGCGAACCAGATATAGCCGCGATCGACCACCGCCTGCGCGAGCGCGCCGGTCCAGCCCTTGTTCACCAGCTGCGGGCCCGGGCCGGAATAGTGGTAGTAGAACACGGGATATCGCTTCCCCGGCTCCATCTCGGGCCTGAGCATCATGTAGTGAAGTTCCGTCCCGTCCTCGGCCGGAATCGTGCCGTATTCGGGCATGACATGGCTCAATAGAAACGGCGTGTAGGGGTGATCGGCGTCGAGCGCGTTTTCTTCTATCCAGGTGATCCGCTGCCCTTCGCGCCCTGCGAGATAGCTCTGCGGCGGCTGGTCGGGTTTCGACCTCGTCACGAGCAATGCGCGGCCCTTTGCGTCCATGCTGGCGCTGTTGGTGTAGTCGGGATCGGTCAGACGCTGGGGCTCCACCGCCATATCGAGTGCGGCGCGGTAGACCTGCGTCGTCAGCACGTCGTCGACCCGGGTGTAGAACAGCGCGTTCTCCTCCTCGTTGACACCGTCGAGGCTGGTCGCGGGCGCATTGCCTTGGGTCAGCTGGGTCCATTCGCTGCCATCGAAGCGATAGAACTGGCCAAAGCCCGACCGCTCCGACCACCACAGCAGGCTGCCGTCTTTCAGAAAGCGGTAATTGTCCGACAGGTTGATCCAGTAATCGGGCCGGGCGGATTTCTCCGTGAACCAGATCTCGCTTGCGCCCGTCTCGGGATCGACGCGCAGCATGTCGAGCCTTGTCTGCGCGCGGTCCTGGCGCTGCACATACAGATAATCGTCCGGTCCCCAATCGACGCGGGCGAGATAGATGTCGGTTTCCTCTCCCAGATCGACCTTGACCCGGTTGCCGCCGTCGGGGTCCATCACGTAAAGCTGGACGATCGCATTGTCCGAGCCCGCCACCGGATATCGCTGATCGAACACTTTCGTACCCGTCGCCCCGATCGCGGCGCGGGTGACGATGCCGACCGGGCTTTCGTCGGTGCGCTGGACGGCAATCCTGAGGTCGTTGGGCGACCACCAGTAACCGGTGAGGCGGCCCATTTCCTCCTGCGCGACGAATTCCGCTTCGCCCCAGCGGATCGTGTCCGCTTCCCTTGGCGTGATCGGGCGCGCTTCCTCTCCGAACGGGCCGACCCACAGCTGGCGGTCGCGCACGAAGGAGACGTACCCGCCCTTGCTCGAAAGCTTGGGATTGAGTTCGCTGCCCTCGGTGTCGGTCAGCCGCGTCACGCTGCCGTCGAGATTGGCGAAATAGAGGTCGCCGTCCAGCGGCACGAGCACGCCCGACCCGTCGCTTGCCCATTGATAGGAGATGATGCCCTTGAGGTTCCCGACCCGCGCGCGTTCGCGCTGCATCTTCTCGTCCTCGGACAGTTCGCGGCCCGTGCCGATCGCCTCGCTGTCGACCAGCATGCGCCATTCGCGCGTCGCGGTGTCGTAGCCCCACAGGTCGTACCGTTCGAGGTCGTCCTCGCGATTCCTGAGCAGCGTGAGGTACTTGCCGTCAGGCGACAGCTTCGCCTGGCGCGGCGTGGGGCCATTCAGGGAGGGCGAGGCGAAGACCCGCTCGAAGGTGAGTTCGGGCTCTGCCATCATGGTGTCGTCGGCAAGAGCGGGCTGGGAAGAAAGGATCGCAGCACCTGCGGCTGCAAGTATCGACAAGCGCATTTCAAGGACGGCCCCTTCGTTTCGTCATTGCTGGCAGCCGACATGACGAAAGCGCGCGCGAATTGCAAAGGCTCGCGCACGAAAAAGGGCGGCCCCTCGCGGAGCCGCCCTTTTTGAATTCGCTTGGAGCGCGAGGCTTACGCCTTGGGCGCGTTCTCGCGGCGTTCGGCGATGCGCGCGCGCTTGCCGGTGCGGCCGCGCAGATAATACAGCTTGGCCCGGCGCACGACGCCGCGGCGGACCACGGTGATGTCGTCGATGATCGGCGAGTAGAGCGGGAAGACGCGCTCGACGCCCTCGCCGAAGCTGATCTTGCGCACCGTGAAGTTCGAGCCCATGCCGCGGTTCGAACGCGCGATCACCACGCCTTCGAAGTTCTGCACACGCTCGCGGTTGCCTTCCTTGACCTTGACGCCGACACGCACGGTGTCGCCGGCCCGGAAGCTGGGAATTTCTCGTTCGACCTTGCCGATTTCCTCGGCTTCGATTTGCTGGATCAGGTTCACTGGTCCCATTCCTTCTTTTCACGCTGCGCGCCAGAGGCAGACCGGTCCGGAGCGTCCCCATGACGCTCCCATAGATCGGGCCTGCGTAACCGTGTCGTCTCGCGCGCCATGGACTTGCGCCAGGCGGCGATTTTCGCATGATCCCCCGATCGCAGCACTTCGGGGATCGTGCGCCCTTCCCATGTCGCAGGTCGGGTGTAATGCGGATATTCGATGAGGCCGTCCTCGAAGGATTCCTCCTCGCCGCTAGAAGCCGCGCCCATTACGCCGGGAAGCAGCCGAATGCAAGCGTCGAGTATGGCGAGCGCGGCGGGTTCTCCGCCCGAAAGCACGATGTCGGCAAGGCTCACTTCCTCGATTTGCGGGCGGGCCTCGAACAGGCGCTCGTCGAAGCCTTCGAACCGGCCGCACAGGATCGTGACGCCCGGCCCTTCGACGAGTTCCCGAATGCGCGCCTGCGTGATCGGTCTGCCACGCGGGGTCATGGCGAGGATCGGGGCTTGGGGTTGCAGCGCGGTGGCATGATCGACCGCGCGCGCGATCACGTCGCACTTGAGCACCATTCCCGCCCCGCCGCCTGCGGGCGTATCATCGACCGTGCGGTGCCTGTCGGTTGCGAAATCGCGGATCTGCACCGCCTCGCAGGTCCAGTCCCCCCGCTCGAGCGCGCGGCCCGCCATGCTCGTGCCGAGCGGCCCCGGAAACATCTCGGGGTAGAGCGTCAGGATAGTGGCGGCGAAACTCATTCGGCTTCGGTCAGATCCTGCGGCGGCCGCCGCTTGGCATCCTCGCGCCGCAGCCAGTCGACATAGCTCGCCAGCGCCGCGCCGACCGTGCTGCCCCAGACCGCAAGCACGATAAGCGCAAAGACGAACCCGCCCCCCAGCCCGCCCTCTCGGGTCGCGGCCATGAACAAAGCGAGCGGAACCGCACCCAAAGCGCCGATGCCCATCATCGCGCCGAACCCGGGCCGCTCCTTGGCGCGGGCAAGCGCGATATTGGCGACGATCGGCGTCAGGATCAGCGGCGAGACCAGCATCACCCACCACAGCCATTCGGGCGCTTCGAACATGGCGGCTTTCCTCCTCGGAACACGAAACGGGCGGGGCGCGCCCAAGCGCTGCCCCGCCCGTTCCTTAGCCTCGGACGAACGGTGTCGCCAGCCCGTCAGATCCTACGGAAGAGCATGATCCCCCACGTCAGCCGGCCCTCGTCCGCTCCGCGCACCCAATGGCCGAGCCCGGCGATCATCCGGTCGACGAATTCGTCGCTCGCCGAAAGTTCGCCCCGGCGCGAGTCGAGTTCCTCGGCGACGCGGGCATAGTGGTTGCGCAACTGGCGCGAGCGATCCTGCACTTCGACCTCCTGAAACCCGCGCGCCTTCAATCCTTCGCGGTAGAAGCCGAAGCTGGCGAGGTTCTGGAGATGGATGCGGTCATAGATCGGTTGGAGTGCGCTGGGGTCGGAAAGCCCGTCGGCCTGCATCGGGTCGGTGAAGATGAAGCGCCCCCCGGGCTTCAGCACCCGCGCGACTTCGTCCAGAACCGCGCCGCGGTCGGGTGCGTGCAGGATCGCGTCCTGGCTCCACACAACGTCGAAAGCCCCGTCATCGAAAGGCAGCGCGTCGAACGAGCCGTCGACGACATCGATCCGGTCGAGCAGCCCCGCCTCGCCGGTGAGCTTGCGGTTGCGGGCGTTCTCCTCCTCCGCGATGTTGAGGCATGTGACATGACCTGCGCCGTGTTTCGAGACGAGCCGCCGCGCCCCGCCACCATAGCCCGAACCGATGTCGAGCACATGGGCCTGCGACAGGTTGCTCCCTGTCTCACTGGCCCCTCTATCACTGGCCACTCTCTCACTGGCCCCTGTCACACTGGAAAGCAATCGCGCCATGGTATCGACCGTGGTCGCGCTCGCCTCGCGGATGTCGCGCGTGTCGTCATAGATGCCGACATGAATGTCCTCGCCGCCCCAGATGGTGGAGTAGAACTCGATCGCATCGCTGCTGTCGTAATAGTCGCGCGCGACCGCGACGCCCGCTTCGCCCGTCATCGCGTCACTCGTCATCTGCAAGATATTCCTTCTCGGCGACATGGATGAAGAAGTCGGGACACGCATCCTCGTGGTCATCCTGGAAGTCGCCATAGGTGTGGATGCGCTGGAAGCCGACATCCCTCAGCAGCCCGCGGACATATTCCTTGCGCAGCGGGAACATGTTGAGATGATAGTCTGAACCGTCTGGGAAGGAATATTTGAACCGCGCGAGGCTGTCGTCCACATATTCAGGCTCGGCCGTGACCTGGTCGCCGCAATAGTAATATTTGTGCTTCGAGCTGAAGCCGTTGTCGAGGATCTCATCGTAATTGCGCTGATCGAGGATCAGCACCCCGTCATGCTTCAATGCGGCGTAGAACTCGGCAAGCGTGCGGCGGCGGTCCTTCTCGTCGTGCAGGTGGGTGAAGGAGTTGCCGAGGCAGATGATCGCGTCGAACTTGCCGTGCACGTCCTTGTTCAGCCAGCGCCAGTCGGCATGGACGGTCTTGAGCACGAAATCGTGGTCGGCCGCGTTCTGGAACGCCATGGCGAGCATCTCGGCCGAACCGTCGGCGGAAAACACGTCGAACCCGGCCTTGAGCAACTGGACCGAATGGAACCCCGTGCCCGTCGCGACATCGAGCACCGATTTCTTGCCGCGCGCGCGCAGAAGGTCGATGAAGAACTTGCCTTCGCTCTCGGCGCGGGCTTCCCAGTCGATCAGCTCGTCCCACTTCTCGACGAAGCCGCGGACATATTCGTTCACATAGACATCGGATTCGCGCACTGCATGAGGATCCTCCCCGTAATCCTGCTGGCGTTCGGGCGCGAAGGTGCTCATCGTGGTCTTCTCCACAGTCCATTCCCCGTTCTGACAAAGCGTTGCAGGCGCGTGGGAACACGCTCCGGCGGAGGCTGCCCTCGCGAAGCGATGATCCCGAATTGTCGAGTGCGCGAATTAGAACACGGTGCCGCACTTATCTCAACCGAAGCGGAGCCTTTCGGGAAAAACGCAAGATAATTGCGTCTGACGCAATCACCTTATGACGCGCCGCAAGCATCTTGGCCGAGACTGGTCTCTCGCGAAGCAGGATTACGCGGTGTAACAAAGGTTAAATCTTTGAATTTGCGAGAATCGCGTCCTTCTTGACGCATCAGCCTGCGCATTTCACGAAGACCGCCCCATCGCCCGCGATCCTGTGCCCGGCAATCTCCATCGAATCATAGGCCGCGTCGGTCGCGGGGCGCAGCACGGCGAGCCCGTCGGGGCCGCGCGCCTCGATCGGGGTGTCGGGAAGCGGGTCGTCCCAGTCGATGCGCGGATAGTCGCCCAGAACGACGCGCGCGGTCTCGGGCGTCCCGTTCACCCGCGTCTCGATCACGATCGCGCCGGGGCTTTCGCTGATCTCGAAATCGGGCCGGTCGCAGGTCGCATCGACCCCCTTGGCGGCCCAGGCCCCGGTGACATAGGCGACGTCGAGCGCGATGCCTCCCGCACGGGCCGGGTCGCGGTCGCGCGCGGGAGGATCGATGCTTTCTATATAGTCGGGCGTTAGGGTCGCCTCGCCTTCCATGCAGACACTCGCTTGGGCACGCGGGCCGGTGAAGCGAACATAATCGCCGGGGCCGAAGTCGGCTTCGCCCAGCGCAAGGGCATAGCGCGCGCCGTCAGGGGTCACGAGGACCGGGCATTCGGTCCCTTCCATGATCCGCTCTTCGACGGTGATCATCTCTGCCTCAACAGGGCTGGGCGAAGGTTCGACGGATTGCTCGCTCGGGGCGGTGTCGCAGCCGGTCACGCCGATCGCGAAAAGCGCGCTGGCAAGGGCGGCGGGGTTGGGTCTCATGCCTCACCAGCGCATGCGCGCGGCCCCGGGTTCCCGAAATCATTCGGCAAAGGCGGCGGCAATCACCATCCGTGTCTCGTCCCAGCGCAGCACCGCCTGCTCCGTCATCGGCACCATGAAGGTCGCCGGCCCCTTGTCAGGAGCCGGGTCGCGGCGGATCTCGACGATATCGGTGGCGCCGAAGTTGGCGACCGCGATAACCTCGCCCACGTTCTCGCCCGCATCGGTCTCGACCGCGAGGCCGATCAGGTCCGCATGGTAATATTCGCCTTCCCCGAGAGGGGGGAGCGCGGCCCGCGGGACGGTGAGCGCGGTGCCGCGCAGCCTCTCAGCCTCGGTGCGAGTGGCGATCTCGGCAAAACGCGCGATCGCGCCGCCCTTATTGTCGGAGCGCAGCTTGGCAAGGGTCAGCGCCCCCCCGTTGAAGGTGTGATGCGCGGCGAGGGCCTCCATGCCCTCGCCCAGCAGCTTGAGCCGGACTTCTCCGGCAACGCCATGCGCGCCGGTGATCGCGGCGAGTTCTATCCGGTCTGTCGCCACAGCGCGCTCCCCACCCCCGCCGGGCCGTCATCCGGCCCGGCGCGAGCGGATCGAGGGGATCAGCCCTCGGCCTTTTCCTCACCCGCCTCTTCGGCCGGAGCCTCTTCGGCGGCAGCTTCTTCGGCCGTAGCTTCTTCAGCCGGAGCCTCTTCAGCCGGCGTCTCTTCGGCCGGGGCCTCGCTCGCTTCGGCTTCGGCGGCTTTGGCGGCTTCCTCGGCCTCGCGGGCCTTCTCGGCCTTCTCCTCGGCGCGCTCCTTGGCCTTCTCGCCCGGCTCGGCCTTCTGCGGGTTGTTGCGGGCCTTGCGCTCCATGATGCCGGCGGCATCGAGGAAGCGGGCGACGCGGTCCGACGGCTGCGCGCCGACCGAAAGCCAGTGACGCGCGCGGTCCTCGTCGAGCTTGATGCGGGCGGGATCGTCCTTGGCCAGCAGCGGATTGTAGGTCCCGATCTGCTCGAGATACTTGCCGTCGCGCGGGGCGCGGTTGTCGGCGACGACGATGCGATAATAGGGACGCTTCTTGGCGCCGCCGCGCGAGAGCCTCATTGCAATTGCCATTTTATCTTACCTTTCGAATGGAAGTGTTTGTAATCGTGAACTGAAACTATTTCTTCTTTGGCCCGCCAAGGCCGGGGAGGCCGCCCTGCCCGCCGATACCGCCCGGCCCGCCAAGCCCGGGCATACCGCCGGGACCGCCCGGTCCTCCGCCGCCGCCGAACATCGCGGCGAGGCCCTTCAATCCGCCCATCTTCTTGATCTGCTTCATCGCCCGGCCCATTTCCTGGTGCATCTTGAGCAGCTTGTTGACGGTTTGCACGTCCGTCCCGCTGCCGGCCGCGACGCGCTTCTTGCGCTTGGCGTTCATCAGCGCGGGATTGGCGCGTTCCTTGGGCGTCATCGAACCGATGATCGCGTCCATGTGAACCAGCACCTTGTCGTCCATGTTCGAGGCGGCCATCGCGGCCTTCGCCTTCTTCATGCCCGGGAGCATCCCGGCGAGCATGCCGAGCCCGCCCATGTTCTGCATCTGGCGCAGTTGCATGCGCAGGTCGTTGAGATCGAACTTGCCCTTTTCGAAATTGCGCTGGAGCTGTTCGGCCTCTTCCTCCTTGATCGTCGCCGCCGCCTTTTCGACGAGGCTGACGACATCGCCCATGCCGAGGATGCGGTCGGCAACGCCCTGCGGGCGGAAGGTCTCGATCGCGTCGAGCTTTTCGCCGGTCCCAGCGAACTTGATCGGCTTACCCGTGACCGCGCGCATCGAGAGCGCCGCGCCGCCGCGCGCATCGCCGTCCATCCGGGTGAGGACCACGCCGGTGAGCGGGACCTCTCCGCTGAAACTCTGCGCAACATTGACCGCGTCCTGGCCGGTGAGGCTGTCGACGACGAGGAGCACTTCATTGGGTGCGGAGACGGTGGATACGGCCTTCATTTCGGCCATCAGCGCTTCATCGACATGCAGGCGCCCCGCGGTGTCGAGCAGGAGCACGTCGACATTCTGGAGCCGCGCCGATTCCATCGCGCGCCGGGCGATGTCCACCGGCTGCTGCCCCGCGACGATCGGCAGCGTCGCGACGCTCACCTGCTCGCCCAGCACCGCAAGCTGTTCCTGCGCCGCCGGACGGTTGACGTCGAGCGAGGCCATCAGTGCCTTCTTGCCATGGCGTTCGCGGATCAGCTTGGCGAGCTTGGCGGTGGTGGTCGTCTTGCCCGAACCCTGAAGCCCGACCATCATGATGACGACCGGCGGCTTCGCCTCGAGGTTCAGTCCCTCGACATCGGCCCCGCCGAGCATCTCGACGAGTTCGTCGTGGACGATCTTGACGACCTGCTGGCCCGGCGTGACCGATTTGAGAACGTCCTGGCCAACGGCCTTTTCGGTGACCGAATCGATGAAGCGGCGGGCGACGGGAAGTGCGACGTCGGCTTCGAGCAGGGCCACGCGCACTTCGCGCATGGCATCGCGCACGTCCTGCTCCTTGAGCGCGCCGCGGCCCTTGAGACGATCGAAGACGCCGCCAAGCCGGTCGGACAGATTGTCGAACATCGCCTCGTCACTCCTCGCGGACCATCCAGAAGGCCCGGTAAACGCGAAAACGCCGGCGGACGAAACCTCGTCGGCCAGCGTGCGGATCACTGCCGCATTTCCCATGCGGCTGTCACCACGAATGTCTTTGACTGGTGGAGCCTAGCGGGATCGAACCGCTGACCTCAACACTGCCAGTGTTGCGCTCTCCCAGCTGAGCTAAGGCCCCGAGCCAGTCAGATTGCGAACATGCCCGAATAGGGCCCGCCCGCGGGAAGCGGCCATTATAAGCGCGCTTTCCCATTTGCAAGAGGTATTTGGGGAGGCGGCGGCTCCGATCAAGCCCGCCGCCCGCCGATCCCGCCCCCGCGCGATGCGGATGGGCGGCCCGATCAGCTGTCCTCTTCCTCGTCGTCGCCCTTGCCCTTGGACACGCCGAGATCGTCGTCGCCGCCGAGATCGACATCGTTGTCGGGCGAATCGTCATCGTCGTCGATGTCGATGTCCTCGAGATCGTCATCGCCGGACAGATCGGAATCGGATTCGGTATCCTTTTCTTTCTTCTCGGTTTCCTCGAAGGGGATCGGCTGCTTCGACTTCAGAACCGGCTCCGGCGTCCACTGCTCGCCGCATTCGATGCAGGTCACAGGGTCTTCCTTACCCAGGTCATAGAAGCGTTCCCCGCATTTGGGGCAGGTACGCTTGGTACCCCATTCCGGCTTAGCCATGCTCTTATAGTCCTCGAATTGGCCTCGCCCGATGTCCTTGCGAGTGCCGTTGTATCCGTCAAGTCAGTCGTGGAAAGTGGGCGCGCCCCCTGCCTGAATCAAGCACGGGCCTGCACGTGGCGGCGCGCCTTGCCAGAAGGGGGAGGCGCTGTCAAAGCACCGCCGCAACCAAGATCCGCCCCGCGCGCGCCAAGGAGCCCCACGCAGACGATGCCCGCCCACACCTTCCTTCCCGCGATCGCGCCGCTCACCGGCAGGATCGCCGTGCCCGGCGACAAGTCGATCAGCCACCGCGCGCTGATGTTCGCCGGGCTCGCGGTCGGGCGCAGCACGATCGCGGGCCTGCTCGAAGGCGAGGATGTGCTCGCCACGGCGGCGGCGATGCGGGCTTTCGGCGCACATGTCGAACGCTGCGAGGGCGGGACCTGGATCGTCGAGGGCGCGGGGCTCGGCAGCCTGCTGGAACCCGCGCAGGCGCTAGACATGGGCAATTCGGGGACCTCGACGCGGCTCCTGATGGGCCTCGTCGCGAGCCATGGCATCACCGCGACCTTTGCCGGAGACGCCAGTCTTTCGCGCCGGCCGATGGAGCGGGTCATCACGCCGCTGGCGCAGATGGGCGCGAACATAACGGCATCGCCCGGCGGCACGCTGCCGCTGATGGTGCGCGGCGCCCTCCCCGCCGTGCCGATCGCCTACCGCCTGCCGGTCGCGAGCGCGCAGGTGAAAAGCGCCGTGCTTCTCGCAGGGCTCAATACGCCCGGCATAACCCGCGTGATCGAGCCTGTGCCGACGCGCGATCACACCGAACGGATGCTGGAAGGCTTTGGCGCGCGGCTCGAGATCGGCGAGGAGGACGGAGAGCGGGTGGTCGGCGTGCATGGCGAGGCGGAACTGACCCCGCTCGACGTGACCGTGCCGGGCGATCCGTCGTCCGCCGCCTTCTTCATCGTCGCAGCAACGCTCGTTCCGGGAAGCGACCTTGTGGTCGAAAATGTCGGCATCAATCCCACCCGCGCCGGCCTGATCGAGGCGCTGCGCAGCATGGGCGCGGACATTGCCGAGGAGAGCCGCCGGGAGGTAGGCGGCGAACCGGTCGCGGACCTGCGCGTGCGCCACGCGGCGCTCAAGGGCGCGGCGATCGACCCTGCCCTTGCGCCTGCCATGATCGACGAATTCCCGATCCTTTTCGTCGCCGCCGCGCTGGCTGAGGGAACCACGACCACCAGTGGGCTGGAGGAATTGCGCGTCAAGGAGAGCGACCGTCTTGCGACCATGGCCGCCGCGCTGACGCTCGCCGGCGCGCGGGTGGATGAGCGCGGGGACGGGCTCGTCATCCAGGGCACCGGCGGCGAGCCGCTTGCCGGCACGCCCGAGGGCGCCGAGATCGCGACACGGCTCGACCACCGCATCGCCATGAGCATGGCCGTGGCGGGGCTTTCGAGCCGCAGCGGCGTCGCGGTCGATGACGTCGCGCCGATCGCGACGAGCTTTCCCGGTTTCGCGACACTGCTTGAACAGGCAATGTCCTGACCCCCATCTTCGCCCTGCCCAATCGGAGAACCTGGATGAAACACCCCCTTCTCGCTTCCGCCCTGCTCGCGCTCGCCGCCTGTTCCTCGGCGGTGCAGGCCGCGACCTACGAGATGTTCCGCGACCCCAATTGCGGTTGCTGCGGCAAATGGGCCGAGCACGTCCGTTCCGAAAACGAGGTCGCTGTAGCCGAAACGATCACCCCGGACATGGCTTTGGTGAAGGCCGAACACGGCGTCCCGCAGGACCTGTGGAGCTGCCACACGCTGACGGTCGGCGGCTATGTGATCGAAGGCCACGTCCCCGCCGCCGAGATCGAGCGCCTTCTCGAAGAGCGCCCCGAGGGCGTGGTCGGCCTTGCCGTTCCGGGCATGCCGATCGGCTCTCCGGGGATGGAGATGGGCAATCGGGTGCAGCCCTACGAAGTCATCGCCTTCCGCGCAGACGGCAGCCGCTTCGTTTTCGCGCGCTACGGCTGAGGAGAGCTCACAGCCGATGACCACTCCGCTCGACATCTATTCGCTGATGGGCTTTTTCGGGACGGCCTGCATCATCGGCGCCTATGCCTATCTGACGCTGGCCGAGCGGGCCAATCCGTTCCTCCTTCATGGCACCAATCTCACCGGGGCGGCGCTGCTCACCGTCAGTCTCGTCGTGCACACCAACTGGCCAAGCCTCGTGCTCGAAGGCTTCTGGGCGGCGATCGCGATCACCGGGCTGATCAAGGCGGTGCAGGCGCGCCGCACCGATGGAACGGGCGAACCGGTCGAGGTAGAGGAGAGGTGAAGCGCACGCTGCTCCTGCTCGGACGCACGCCGCTGGCCCGCCGGCTCGTCGCGGCGCTCCTTCTGATCGGCACGGCCATAGCGGTGTCGGTGCTGCGCACCGGGGGCGATCCGGGCGGGATCGACCTTGCCTTCAACCTCCTCGCCGCGCTCGCGGCTCTCGTCTTTCTCCATTTCCGCTGGCGCAGGCGCGAAAAGCGCGCGCTCACGCCGCGGACTATCAGGGACACTTTCCGATGATCATTGCCGTCGACGGACCGACTGCTTCGGGCAAGGGGACCATCGCAAAGCAGCTCGCCGCGCATTTCGGCGTGCCGCATCTCGACACCGGCCTGCTCTACCGCGCGGTCGGGCAGCAGGTCGCACTTGGCGGCGGCGATCCCGACCGTGAGGCGGACGCACTTTCAGCCTGCGCCTTTCCGGACGCGCTGCTGGCGGATCCGATCCTGCGCAGCGAGGAAGTCGGCGGCCTCGCCAGCCGGGTTTCGGTCCATCCTGCGGTGCGCGCAGCCTTGTTCGAGCGCCAGCGCGCCTTTGCCGAACAGCCCGGCGGCGCGGTGCTGGACGGGCGGGATATCGGCACGGTGATCGCGCCCGATGCCGACGTGAAGCTGTTCATCACCGCCAGCGTGCAGGAGCGCGCGCGGCGCCGCTGGCTCGAGATGACGAGCGCGCATATCGGCCGGGAGGACGAGATTCCGCTGGCCGAGATCGAGAAGGACATCGTGCGGCGCGACGCGCGCGACATCAACCGCGCGGACGCGCCGCTCAAGGCCGCGCCCGATGCGATGGTCATCGACACGACCCGCTTTGGCAAGGAGGAGGCCTTCGAGACGGTGCTCGAGGCGGTCGAGGAGAAACTGCGGGGCTAGGCTCCCCTGGCCAGCTCGACCTTGGCCAGCTCAATCGTTCCAGCCGTCCATGGCGGAGGCATCGTCGCCCCAGCCATCCTGCTGGTTTTCGACCCGCTGGATCGCCGCCGATCGCTGCTGTTCGACCCAGTCGGAATCGGGCCTGAAGCCTTCCTTCTGCATGGCCGGCATGTTCTTGGCCATGACCACCGCCATCCTCTTGCCGAGCGCCTCGCCGTCGATCGGCTCCCCGGTCAGGATCTTGCGGACATGCGCCGCGACCTCGAGCTCGAAGAACTCGGCGAGCATATCGGTCGTGGCCGCCCCCGTGGATCCGCAGTCCGGAATGACGCGCGTCCGGCGGTCGTCCACGGCCTCGAACCGAACCGTGCATGCCGAACCGAACGCGCCCGAATTCGCGAGGCTGACGCGTACGCCGCCCGCGAGGGTGCCGGCGGGACGCATGGTGCGCAGTCCCGAACCGGTGTCGTATTGCGACTGGGTCCGCCCGATTTTCGCCTTCGCATCAGCAAGCTTGATCTCGTAGACGTTCTGCTCCGCCTCACCCGAACAGGCCGCGACCGCCAGCAGCGCGAGCGGCATCGCAAGCGCTCGCGTCCATCCCTTCGCACTGTGCGAGCCTGCGCAAATCCTCGTCATGGTCGGTCCCCGATTGGCCATTTCGATGCACGGGAGGCTAGCCTCAATGGCTTACAAACCGATTACCGGCGGGCTGCCGGCGCGCGATTCGCCTTGCCTTTCGGACCACTTTGGCCTACGCGCGCCGCCGTCCCGAGCCGTCATGAAAGATGGCCTGCGGACCTTCGCATGCGCATCCGGCGCTGCGAAGACGAACGGCCTCTTGCCCCGTCAGCCACCGCAATGGTGCGATGGAGACGGAGAAAGACCCCGGAAAAACCGGTGGCCGGTAGCAAAACGAACCTTAGGAAGTAACAACCTTATGGCGACTTCGCCCAACCCCACGCGCGACGATTTCGAAGCGCTCCTTAACGAACAGCTCGGCGGTGCAGACGATGGCGGCTTCGAAGGCCGCGTCGTCAAGGGTACTGTGACCGCGATCGAGGCCGGGATGGCCGTGATCGATGTCGGCCTTAAGTCCGAAGGCCGCGTCAACCTCAAGGAATTCGCCCGCGGCGAGGACGACCACAACCTGTCGGTCGGCGATGAGGTCGAAGTCTATGTCGATCGCGTCGAGAACGCCGACGGCGAAGCGATGCTCAGCCGCGACCGCGCCCGCCGCGAAGCCGCCTGGGACAAGCTCGAAAGCGAATTCGGCGAAGGCAAGCGCGTCGAAGGCCGCATCTTCGGCCGGGTCAAGGGCGGCTTCACCGTCGACCTCGACGGCGCCGTGGCCTTCCTCCCCGGCAGCCAGGTCGATATCCGCCCCGTGCGCGACGTCACCCCGCTGATGGAGGTGCCGCAGCCCTTCCAGATCCTCAAGATGGACCGTCGCCGCGGCAACATCGTCGTCTCGCGCCGAGCCGTGCTCGAGGAAACGCGCGCCGAACAGCGCAGCGAACTGATCGACAAGCTGGCCGAGGGCCAGGTGATCGACGGCGTGGTCAAGAACATCACCGATTACGGTGCCTTCGTCGACCTCGGCGGCATCGACGGCCTGCTCCACGTCACCGACATGAGCTACAAGCGGGTCAACCACCCCAGCGAAATCATCAATATCGGCGACACCGTCACCGTGCAGATCGTCCGCATCAACACCGAAACGCAGCGCATCAGCCTCGGCATGAAGCAGCTCGAAAGCGATCCGTGGGACGGCGTTTCGGCCAAGTATCCGGTGGGCATGAAGATCACCGGAACGGTCACCAACATCACCGAATACGGCGCGTTCGTCGAACTCGAGCCGGGCATCGAGGGCCTTGTCCACGTTTCGGAAATGAGCTGGACCAAGAAGAACGTCCACCCGGGCAAGATCGTCAGCACTTCGCAGGAAGTCGAAGTGATGATCCTCGAGGTCGATTCCGAAAAGCGCCGGATCAGCCTCGGTCTCAAGCAGGCCCAGCGCAACCCGTGGGAAGAGTTCGCCGAAAAGCATCCGATCGGCTCCGAAGTCGAAGGCGAAGTCAAGAACGCCACCGAGTTCGGCCTGTTCGTCGGTCTCGACGGCGACGTCGACGGCATGGTCCATATGTCCGACATCGCCTGGGGCATTTCGGGCGAGGACGCGCTGGCGCTTCACCGCAAGGGCGAGATGGTCAAGGCGGTCGTGCTCGACGTCGATGTCGACAAGGAGCGCATCAGCCTCGGCATGAAGCAGCTCGAAAAGGGCGCGCCCTCCGCCGAAGGCGCCGATACGAGCTCGCTGCGCAAGGGTGCGGTCGTCACCGTCACCGTGCTCGAGGTCCGCGACGGCGGTCTCGAAGTGCAGGTCGGCGAAGACGGCGCTACCGGCTTCGTCAAGCGTTCGGATCTCGGCCGCGACCGCGACGAACAGCGCCCCGACCGCTTCCAGGTCGGTGCCAAGGTCGATGCGATGGTCACCGGTTTCGACCGTTCGAAGAAGCCCAACTTCTCGATCAAGGCGCGCCAGATCGCCGAAGAGAAGGAAGCCGTGGCGCAGTTCGGTTCGTCCGACAGCGGCGCCTCGCTCGGCGACATCCTCGGCGAAGCGCTCAAGAAGGGCGATTGATCGTGTGAGGCGCGCCCATCCGGGCGCGCCTCCTCGGCGCAGTTCCCGTGCTTCGCTCCGGCGGCCGGGCGGCCTTGCGACACCTGCGGTGTCGATCGCGACCCGGGACATGAGAAAGGCCCGCCTGCCCCATCGGCAGGCGGGCCTTTTCTATGCGCGCATGAGCGCGTAGACTGCGCGACATGCTGCAAGTCCACCAATTCCCCTGCCTCTCCGACAATTACGGCTTCCTGCTGCACAATTCGGTGACCGGAGAAACCGCCGCGATCGATACCCCCGATGCAAAGGAATATCTAAGGCAGGCCAAGGCGAAGGGGTGGACCATCACCCATATCTGGAACACCCACTGGCACCCCGACCACGCCGGCGGCAACGCCGAAATCGTCGCGGCGACCGGCGCGAAAGTGATCGCTCCCAAGGAGGTCGAGCGGCTCTCGGCCATCGACGAGGTCGTGGAGCATGGCGATACCGTGAGCCTGGGCGAGCATATCGCAAGCGTGATCGACGTGTCCGGCCACACCAATGGCCACATCGCCTATCACATCCCCGAGGAAGGCCTCGCCTTTGTCGGCGATTCGGTCTTCGCGCTCGGCTGCGGGCGGATGTTCGAGGGCCAGCCCGAGCAGTTCTGGACCAGCCTCGACCGGATCCGCCGCCTGCCGACGCGCACGACGCTTTACTGTGCGCACGAATACACCGCGGCGAACGCAAAATTCGCGCTCCATGCCGATCCCGAGAACGAGGCGCTCAAGGCCTATGCCAGGGAGATCGAAGCCAAGCGCGCGCGCAGCGAGCCGACCGTGCCGACGGTGCTGGAGCGCGAGCTCGAGACCAACCCCTTCCTGCGCGCGGACGACCCGGCCCTCGCCGCACGCTGGGGCGGGAATGCGCCGCATGAAACCTTCGCGGCGCTCAGGGCCGCCAAGGACGCGTTCTAGCCCCTCATGAAGGCTCTGCTGGTCGAGCGCCTTTCGGGCGACCTGTCGGGCGTGTCGCTGGCCGACGTGCCCGAACCCCAACGCGCTTCGGGCGAAGTGCTGGTGCGGGTCCGTGCGGCCTCGCTCAATTATCCCGACCTCCTGATGACGCGCGGCGAATACCAGTTCAAACCGCCATTGCCCTTCGTAAGCGGGCTCGAATGCGCAGGCGAGGTGATCGAGGCGGATGCCGATAGCGGCTTTGCGATCGGCGACCGGGTGATGGGCGGCAACAAGACCGGCGCTTTTGCCGAAATCGCCGCCATTCCCGCGCGCGGGCTCTCGCCCATACCGGAGGGATTGTCCTTCGTGCAGGGCGCGGCAATGGGGGCTGCCTACTCTACCGCCTATACCGGCCTCGTCGAATTGTGCGGACTGGAAGAGGGCCAGTGGGTGCTCGTTCACGGGGCGAGCGGCGGAGTGGGGCTTGCGGCCTGCGATCTCGCGAAAGCACTCGGCGCGCGGGTGATCGCGGCAACGGGCATGGCGGCAAAGCGCGAGGGCATCATGGCCAGGGCCAGGCCGGACCGTGTCATCATCGCCGAGGGCCGCTTTCGAGAGGCCGTCAGCGAGATCACCGAGGGCGCGCTTGCGGACATCGTGATCGATCCCGTGGGCGGCGACGTGTTCGACGAATCGACCCGCTGCGTCGCCTTCGGCGGAAAGCTCGTCGTGGTCGGATTCACCTCAGGACGCATCGCCGAGATCGCGACCAACATCCCGCTGATCAAGGGCTTTTCCGTGGTCGGCCTGCGCGCGGGCGAATATGCGCGGCGCTTTCCCGAACGGGGCCGGGCGATCAACGCGGCGGTGCGCGAGCTGGCCGAGGCTGGGCGCATCTCGCCCGCGGTCGACCGCACCCTGCCGCTGGCCGACTGGCGCGCGGGCTTCGAGGCGATGGCCCGCCGCGAACTCGTCGGCAAGGTCGTGTTCGAACCCTGAATGCAAAAAGGGCGCCCCGGTGGAGCGCCCTTCCCTTGTTCCTATCGGCTATTCGCTCAGAGCGAGCCGATTACCTCGTCGGCGAGCTTTGCGTCGGCTTCGCTGTCGTGCCTCGCGGCGATAAGCTGGCCGGAGGCGGCGGTCGCCGCTTCGACAGCACGGGCGCGCACGTCCTCGATCGCCTCGCGCTCGGCGGCGGCGATCTTGTCTTCGGCCATCCGCTCGCGGCGGGCGACCATGGCGGCGGCGTCCTCCTCGGCCTTGGCGAGGACCGCGTCGGCCTCGCGCCGGGCGCCGTCCATCATGGCCTCGGCGTCCTTTTCGGCATTCGCGATCTTGGCGGCATATTCGTCGCGGAGCGACTCTGCCTCGGCGCGGAGCGATTTGGCCTCGTCCAGCTGCTGGCGGATCTCGGCGATGCGCGCATCGAGCCCGCCGGTGACGATACCGGGAACCTTCTTCCAGATGAAGACGGCGAGCAGGACCAGCATGGAAAGCCCGACCCACTGGTAGGAATCGAGCCCCATCGCCGCCGGTTCGGCATAGTCGGAGGACGTGGCGAGGATCGTGAGGGTGTCACGCATGGGTCATTGCCTTCTTCACCGCCGAGCGGGCCGAACGCTTGTCCACCTTCGCGCCGGTGAGGCGGGCGACGATGTCCTGGCTCGCCTCGGTGGCAACGTCTTCGAGTTCGGCCAGCGCCTCGGCGCGGGCAGCCTCGATCGTGGTTTCAGCCTCGGCAAGACGCGCATCGAGCCGCTCCTGCGCCTTGGCGAGCTTCGCCTCGGTCTCGGCAGCGGCTTTCGACTTGGCTTCGGCGATCAGGCCCTGGGCGCGGCTGCGGTTTTCGGCCTCGCGGGCCTTCCATGCCTCTTCCTGCTCGTCGGCGGCATCGCGCGCAGCTTGCGCGGCGGCGAGGTCGTCGGCGATCTGGCGGTCGCGCAGCTGCACGGTGTCCATCACCTTGGGCACCATGCCGCGCCCGATCAGGAAGAAGGTGATGCTGAAGAACACCAGCGTCCAGAGGATCTGGCTGGAGTAGAATTCGGCGAGCTGGGATATCTGAGGCATGGGCCGGTCCCGGTCAGCGTGAGGAAATACGAGGGGGCGCTCGGCGCGATGCGCCTCGCGCCCCCGAAAGGCGTCAGGCGACGAAGATCAGGATCATCGCGACGACGAAGGCCAGGAGGCCCAGAAGTTCCGCCGCGGCGAAGCCGATGAACAGACGACCCTGCTGACCGTCGGCCGCACCCGGATTGCGCAGCGCGCTTTCGAGGAACGAACCGAAGACGTTGCCCACGCCGATCGCGGCCATACCGGCACCGATCGCTGCGAGGCCGGCGCCGACGAGCTTGGCTGCTTCTGCTTCCATTTTGAAAAACTCCTTTGGATTCAAAACTGTTTGGAGGGGAAAGGGAGTGACTTAGTGAAGGTTCTCGGCGTCGTTGATGTACAGCGACGTGAGCAGCGCGAAGACATAGGCCTGGATCCCCGCGACGAGGATTTCGAGCGCGCTGATGGCGATCATCAGAACGAAGCTCGGAATGCCGATGAATCCGCCGAAGATCGGCCCGGCATTGACGCTGTCGATCACGAAGCTGGACAGAACCTTGAGCAGGACGTGGCCCGCCATCATCGCCACGAACAGTCGCAGTGCGAGGCTGAAGGGGCGCACGAGGAAGGAAATGAGCTCGATCACCGGAATCAGCCAGATCAGCCAGAGCGGCGTGCCGTGCGGCACGAACAGCGAAAAGAAATGCAGGCCGTGCTTCCAGAAACCGACAATCAGGACGATCGAGAAGCTGAGGATCGCGAGGACACCGGTAACGGTGAAATGGCTGGTGAAGGTGAAGGGATGCACCCCGAACACGCCGATCGGCAGCAGGCCGAGCAGGTTGGCGAACAGGATGAACATGAACAGCGAGAAGATGTAGGGCACGTATTTGCGCCCCGCCTTGCCGACGTTCGCTTCGAGCATGTCGTCGATGAAGCCCGTGAAGCTTTCCACCGCCATCTGCCAGCGTCCGGGCACGAGCTCGCGCTTCATGCCGCCCGCGACGAAAGCCCATAACAGGACGACGGTGACCGCCATCCACAGCGCGGAATTGGTGAACGCGATGTTGAAGCCCGCCAGTTCCCAGCCTTCCGAGCCGAACAGGGGCTCGAGCATGAACTGCTTCATCGGATCGACTTTGCCTTCTTCGGCTGCCACGATGTCGGTCCCTGATCCCTATTATGAACCGCGCCCCGCGTCAGGCTCGTCCCCGTCCGGGTCCTCTGCCTGCATCTCGGGGCGCTTGTTCGCCGAAAGAATAATGTTCCTGAAGGCCACCACCGTCCCGAGGAACAGGCCGACCAACAGACCCCAGGGCGATGTCCCGGCGAGCGCGTCTACCGCCCAGCCGATCACACTGCCACCGATCAATCCGCCGAGCAGGTCCGCCAGTGCGCGGTTCCCGGCGCGGTAATTCGCGTCGGTCCCCTGCACCTTTGGCCGGTTGCGCTTTTCCTCGCGCTCGCGTGCGGCTTTGAGCCGCGCTTCGAGCGCGTCGATCCGCGCATCCTCGGCATTGGATTCTCGGGCGGGTTTCTCGTCGTTCATGCCTGCTTTCCTGATAGGGCCGCGAGACACGTTCTAGGAGGTGCCCGCCGAGGGCGCGGACCCCTTAGAAGGGGGCCAAACCCAAGTCAACCGTGGGACCCGTCAAGCCGGGCGATTATCTTGCGGTGCAACAAAAAACGAAACGGCGGGCAAGCGCCTGGAATGACGGACCCGCCGATGCGGGTGCGCACGGACTAGGGACATCGCGGGTCACGTTCGGGCGGCGCGCTCGTGCGGGTCTTCCATGATCCATCGGGTGCCTGGTACTTTTCCCCCGGCTCGGTCCGCGCAATCGCCTGGCACCCGGCAGTGAAGGCGAATTCCTCGATCGTCGCGTTGTTTTCCTGCGCCTTTCGCGCATAGACCGCGCGGCGCTTGATGTTGATGTCGTCGACGAGCCGCTGGAGCGCGGGCGTCGGCTGAGCGACGATGCCGAGATAGCCGTCCCTGCCCTCGCCCACCTTGCCCTCGGCACGCGCTGCGGCATAGGCCGGGTCGCGCTGGGCCATGGCCGGGGCCGCGATCCCCACCGCCAGCGCCGCGCCAGCAGCCGCCGCCAGCATTCCGCCTCGAACAAAATTGCGCATCACGTTCCTCCAAGCCGCGAACCCTCCCAAGATCAGAAGATGTCCGCATTTTCCTCGATCGTGTCAGCCGCGTCCTCGGCCAGCCGGTAGATCACTTCCTGCCGGATATTGATGTTGAGCTCGATCACGATCGGCTTGTCGGGAGCGTTCACATTGATGCACCCGCCGAGCATTATCGCGGGCAGCAAAACCGCGCAGAGCCCTCTCATCCTTTGCCCCGCCATCGCTGATCCCGCTCCCGTATCGATCGAGGCACGGGTCTTGGCAGCGGCGGCGGGTCCGGTCAATTTCGCAACTCTCATAGGGTGTCTTCGCTTTCTGGCGGTTGAACGGGTGGATCGTCGGGGCGTGTCGCATCCGGAGAGGTTTCGGGCGCTTCGCCGGGTTGCGGCGCGCGCGGCACGAAGCGGCCTTCCCCGGTGGTCAGCAGGCCGCGATCGACAGGATTGCGGATATACTCCGCGTCCCAGAACGAGCGCACCATGGTGGCGAGTTCGTGGAAGTTCTCCGAACGGACATTGATCTTGAAGCGGATCGGCAGGCGCGACAGGCGACGGGTGATGAAATTGCGGCTCGCCCCTTCGCCCTGGCGCACGCCGTCGAAAGTGAAGCGGGTGATGATCTCGCCCGCGAGGTTCCCCTCCAGCGCGACCGCCATCTGCGTGTAGTCGAGCGAGCGCAGCGCCTGGAAGGCGAAATTCGCCATAGCGCCCATGTCTTCATAGGTGAGCTCGCCGATATAGGAGACATTGCCCCCCGGCGGTCGCGATATCAGCAGACCGCCCTCGATCCGCCCATTGCCGTTGGAATCGAACACGATCGGCACCGCCCCGTCGAATGTCCCGGTGGCCGAGAGGTTGCTGAGCTCCATTTCGGCAACGAAGCGATCCGCTTCCAGCCCGACGATCTCGAACACATAGGCCTTTTCCCCCGAACTGCCGTAATCGAGTACCACGGGGCGCATGATCAGGGTGCCGCCCATGAAGGGCCAGCGCGCATCCTCGACGGAGATGACCTGCCCGTCGGTCAGTGCATAGACCACGCGCCCGCCCAACACCTCGACGCCGGGGTTGATCGTATCTATCGTGACGACCTGCCCGGGCGCGGTGGTGAGCGCGAGGAGGTCGGTGAAGACGATCTCCCCAGCAAGCCCGGTGAGAGGGCCGAAAGCTGCGGCAAGATCGATGCCGTCGGTGGAGAAACGGCCCGAACTCGTCACTTCCTCGCCGTCCCATTCGATCAAGCCTTCGCCGCGCACCGTTCCCTCGACCTCGGCGACCACGCCCTTGGCGAGATAGGTCAGGTCTTCCGGCGCGAGCGCGTCGCCGAACACGACACCGGGCACGTTCAGGACGGCCCGGCCCCTTGCGGCGGCGAGATCGTGGCGAATCGCGACGTTCGTGACGATTGCGTCGGAGGCGGGATTGCGCAGATCGGCTTCGGCGCGGATCGCATTGTTCTCGAGTGTCAGCACCGCATCGCGAGCGATCAGCGGTTCGAAGCGCGCTTCGCCATCGATGCGTTCGGACAGAACAAACGCCCCGCGCTCGACGACCAGCGCGCCATCCTGATACCGCCAGCTTCCGCCGAGCGCCGCAAGGTCGAGCGGGACAGCGTCCAGCGCCGCCGTTCCCCCTGCGAATTCGCCCGACAACGTGTCACCGATGTTTCCGGTCACAGTGGCGGCGGCAAGGCGCACCGCGGCGTCGTCCTCGCCGAGAGTGACATCGAGACCGTCAAGCGCGAAGCCGCCCGGATAGCCAAGCCGCGCACGGCCTGCCGCAAGGCGCAGTCGGGTCTCGCCGAGATTGCCGTTGAGATCGAGTTCCTCGGCGGCAATCGCGACGCGCAGGTCTTCATCGTAAACGATCATGGCGCGGGCTTCGTCAGGGCACAGCGTAAGACGCTCCGGCCCGAGTGCGAGGTCGTAATAGGACAGGCCCTCGAACCGCGCCTCGGTGCAGCGCGGGCCGAGCGCGAGGCCGCGCGTGCCTGTCCAGTTTCCGACAATCGGAAGGCTGAGCGAATCGACGGCTCCGCCCGGGATCGGCCCGCTCGCCTCGGCCAGTCCGGCAAAGGCGAGGCCGCCCGAAGTCTGGCGCAGTTCCATGCGCGGCACGGCGATCCTCGCGGTTCCAGATTGGGAACGGGCTTCGTAAGGCGCCATGGCAAGGCGAAAGACCAGTTCGCCGGCCCTTCCGCCTGCCCCGCCCGACTGCTCCATCCGCCCGCTGATCCGCGGCAGGCCCGCCCCTCCCGTCATCAAATTGCCGCGCAGCGCGCCGTCGGCCCAGCTGACACGCGAGGCGGCGAATATCGTCTCGCCCGCCCCGCTCGCAAGCCGCGCTTCGGGCAGGACCAGCGACAGTCCTTCCCCGTCCTGCCGCACGGTGAGGTCGGCGCGCAGTGTCCCGTCCTCCATCGCGGCCTCGAAATTGCGCGCGAACCGGGCGAGCAGCGGGGCCAGGAGCGTGCCTTCGAACGCATCCCCGAGCGCGGCGAGCCCGGCCCCTTCGAGCGCGGCGAGTGCGATTCCCCCGCCCGCGATCTGCGCGTCCCATTCGCTACGCGCAAAGCCATCGACGCTGCGCACC